>CP159990.1:0-1419311 GCA_040702975.1 Roseburia hominis | reverse complement strand
ATGTGTAAAATCTTCAAAATACCTTTTAACCAAAGAACTGAACTTTATTGTATTCTATCCAATGAATCAAAATGGCGGCATCATCTCTGACTTCTAATTTCGCTTTAAAAATTTTCTTAGCACGAACAATAAATATCTTATCATCCTCTTGCTCTATTTTTGTGGGGTTGGCAATGGCATCTTGAGTCATTTCAACAGTGAAATGCGCTCTTTTCTTCATTTTCCATATGTGACTTACAGACTACCTTCCCCACCCATCATTCTCGTCATTTCCTCAATTCTTTCGATTGGGAAAGGCGGATGTCCTATAGGTCTCATTGCAATGGAAATCAATTTCATAGGATTATCATCAGCTGCAACTCGATTGGAACTTAATGCTCCACACATTTTGCATCTATGAATAATCGCCCACTCACCATTTTTTCGTACCCACACAGACACAGGTTCCATGTGTCCGCCACAATCTGATTCCCTATCGCCTGGCTTATTGTCTACATGCAGACTGTACAGACAGTTTGGGCAATGATTCCTATGATCGCTTCCTGCTCCTTCCGGTACAACAATCCTGCCACAATTCTTACAGACAAAGGTCTCATTACATGGATGCGTTTTATAATAGCCTTTTTCGTACAATTTACGCTTATTTTCTCTATTCATCTTTGAATCCTCCGTTCTCTTCCTGCGTTGAGGTTTCATATTTGCGTATTATCCCTCGGATTCTTTTTTCCGAAAGGAAAAATAAATCGCACAAATTAGCAACAGTTTCACCCGAATAGTAAAGTTCAACTATTTCACGATTACGTTCTGCCATTTTATCTCTGATACCGCTTTTTTCTCCCCAAGACTTTGAATTTTCGTCTTTTCTTGAAATGTAGATAAGCTGTCCATCAATATATCTTTGAATTTCCTTTACCAAATGTTCTGGCAAAACATCATCTGCATTTACATAGCTCATATGCTCCCTCCTAAAATCTCTTTAGGATGCAATGGCTATAGCATAGAATTTGTATTTGCAATAGCCATTGCTATCGCTCAATAGCCTTATATTTCTTCATAAAACACTCTTTGAACCTTTCTAATTATAATAACTACATAATACTATTTACGCAAAGATTTCCGCAACCTTAACTTCAATTATATCTATTTTCGAGAAAGGCATCATCGAGTCAAACAGCTCGATGATTTCCCAATTCGTAAAACTGGAACTTTTGCTTATGAATGTATCTTGTTCTTTATACGCAGACAGGCTTCTGTGTGCATAATCCAATGTCTTGAAAACGGCATTTGAATTAGTCCACGAATATCTTTATTACACCAATAATCAATCAGCCAAATTGCTTTTTCATTGTCGTTTACTACATTCAACGATTCTAAGTATCCTTTTCTTTCTTCTGGTATTTTTCTTTTTAATTCGTCATAAGATAACCGTTCAAGCATTTTCTCAGTGCTTTCACGTACTTCAAAAATATATGAATATAATTCTTCCAGATTAAGCTGTTTTGAAAAGTCTGCAATCTGCTGTTTAATGAGTTCATTTCCTGTTGTAATGATGGGTGAGTTGATACGCTCTTGATAATTGCCTGCAAAAAAAACTTGTTCATCTTCATTTATCACTGTATGCACAACTATATCTTCAATGCGAAAAATATGCCAAATAGAATAAGCAATCGTCTTACTATGATAACCATCAGCGTTTATGAAGGGGATTGAGTTAAAAGCTTCTCTGCATAATTCCTCTTTGAAAGATACTAAGGTTTGCATTAACTGACTTCGTAAACTAAGTAAAGTATCAATACCCATCTTATAAGTATCTTTCTTTTTTATTTGTGCCTGCATTGTTTTATTAAGTTCAGACCATTCCTTATTCATATTCAATTCCCTCTCAAACTAGAGTTTGTCTTACTGCTTCCTTACCCTGACCAATAGCATCATAGGTCTTCGCATTTCATCTTTCATCCCAGCCATATTCATCATTTCTTTCGAAGGCTTTGCTTCCTCGATGTGCTCAAGGATAAATCCGGTATGGATCACACCCATCAATATTTGTGTTAAGGTATGATGTTGTTTGGTAACATGCTGCCCCAGAAACAAGGTTTGCCGTTCCCCCGGATAAAAATAGTTATCTATAGGCCATACCGTGGGTGTACCATCTTCACCATAAAGCCAATCTTCATTGACGCCGGCTGTAAAGACCGGGTGCTCAATATTAAACAAAAAAATACCACCCGGCCTCAGCGTTTGGAACACTTTTTCAAAAATGGGATCTAAATCTGCGATGTAATGCAACACCAGATTAGAAATCACAAAATCATAGCTGGCCTCCGGATACTCGTATTCTTCCACACCGCATACTTTATAAGTAACATTATCCGCAGAGTTACGCTTTCGGGCTTCTCCGATCATGCGTTCACTCAAATCCAAGCCCAAAACGGATAGCGCCCCTTCGTCGGCGGCATATTTGCTGTGCCATCCATAGCCACAACCAAGGTCAAGCACAGATTTTCCTTCCAAAGGCGGAAAGAGGGCCTGAAGTTGATACCATTCTCCAGCCGCTTTCAAACCATCTTTGCTCCGTGACATTTGTGCATAAGCATCGTAAAATTCTTTGTTATCATAAATGTTATTCATCAAGAGTACCCTCCTCCAAAATTTCGATTTCCCAGTTCGTAAAACTTCAAATCTTCTGTTGATTCCAACTCTCCGAAAAGCTAGAAGTTATCAACCTCTGTGAATATACATTCTTGACATATCAGTTTCATCATCGCCCTGTACCGTGCATAAAAACTCCCATCCATAACGCTCATAAAAAGAGGTGTGGTCTGTTATAAGATATAAGGTAACAATTCCTTTTTCTTTCATGTCAGCACATACATAATTTAATAAAGCACCAGCGATTCCATTACACCGTTTGTCTTCTTCCGTATAAACTGCACAAACATTGGGGGCAAGGTCTTTTCTATCATGAAAATCGTTTTCAATGACCCCCAAGCCACCAATAATTCTACTTCCCTCCATTGCTATGTACCATTGGGGAACTGGTTCTCTTTTTGTTAGACACTCTTCCATACTTTCTATATATGCTTCCAACGGAATCCCCCATTTTTCATGAAACCATTGTGCAGCCTGTTCTTTCATTTCTGGCCTGTCTATTAGCCGTATTATTTCATAATCCACTTGAATAAGCCCCTCCGTAACTCTTGATTTTCCAGTTTGTAAAACTGGAATCTACTTTAGCTTCCTCCGAATCATCAGCTTTATAATAATAACCGCTGCCAAAAGAGCAGTCGTAAATCTGAGATAAACTAAAATGCTCGTGTACCATGGCGCTGACAGCATAGCATACAAATCAGGATGTGTTTTGTAATCCCAGAATACATATATAGCATGTCCAATGAAAACTCCGATGAGTGAACTAATTACTATATTCAAAATATGATTTACTTTTTTCAACATAACAAATACCTTCGCAACTTTTGATTTTTCCATCTCATGAAACTGAAACCTCATATATTGCCATTATACTCGCAATATTTTATCCATTGGCTTCCCTTTAGCCAACACATCAATTAATTTATCCAAATATCTGATCTTCTGCATCAATGGGTCTTTGATTTCTTCTACGCGGATTCCACATATTGTACTTGCACTATTACTCTTGTGATATATAATTATACCTGTAAACAGAAAAAATGCAACCAATACTCTTGAAAGGGTTTTAACCATGAATGAAATTTTGAAATCTTTGGAGGAATGCAAAATGAAATTCGATGTCACAAAATTGCAATGGACAAGAGAACCGGAAAACTACCGGATTTCCCCGGAGAAAATCGAGATTACCACAAAGCCGAATACGGATTTGTGGCAAAGAACCTATTACCATTTCCGCAATGACAATGCTCCCGTACTCCAGATGAAAACCAGCGATCCATTTTTTTCTTTTATTGTTAAAACGGAATTTGCCAGTCAACATCGTTTTGATCAGTGTGGTGTTGTCGTTTATCTCGGGAGTTTGACAGTTAAATAATGGAAAAAGTACTTGCAGGCCCCATAAAGCCTGTATTTTTTTGTCAAATCTTATTCGTTTTGTTGTGGCTATTTGTAGCTATATGTGGTATAATAAGGATTAGGAGGTGTTTGCCATGAAACTTACAGTAAGCAAATCGAAAAATTCTGCATCCTTTTATGTACAGAAAACAATCCGAAAACCAGATGGCCGTGTGACCACTGTCACAGTTGAAAAACTTGGCAACCTGACAGAAGTCACCGCAAAAGCCGGTGGTAAGGATCCCTATGTATGGGCACAGGAGTATGTCAATGAATTAAATCGCAAAGAGTATGATGAGAACAAAGAAATCCTTATCAGCTATTCTCCTTCAAAGCTCCTGAAGAAAAATGAACAGAAGCTTTTTAACTGCGGTTATCTCTTCCTGCAGAACATTTATTATAGTTTGGGGCTGGACAAAATATGCAGGGATATTTCCTCCCGTCATTCTTTTGCTTATGATTTGAATGATGTCCTTTCGAAGCTTATTTATACAAGAATTCTTTATCCATCTTCAAAACTGTCCTCCAACAGACAGGCCACGAAATTTATTGAGCAGCCCACATTCGAACTGCATGACATCTACAGGACCCTTTCTGTCCTTTCGGAAGAAAATGATCTTATACAGGCACAGCTTTATAAAAACAGCCAGAAGGTCTGCGAACGCAGGAAAGATGTCCTTTATTATGACTGTACGAATTACTTCTTTGAGATTGAAGAGGCAGATGATCTGCGCCGCTATGGAAAATCCAAACAGCACCAGCCCCTCCCTATCGTTGGTATGGGACTGTTCATGGATCACGACGGCATTCCGCTGGCCTTCGATATTTATCCCGGAAACAAAAATGAACAGCCCACTTTGAAACCACTGGAGCAAAAAGTACTCCGCGATTACGGACTTGACCAGATCATCGTCTGTACAGATGCAGGGCTTTCTTCCAAGACAAACCGGAAGTTCAATGACAGAAAGATTAATGGTGTACAGCTCCGTAGTTTTATTACCATACAATCCATAAAACAGCTGCCTGACTATCTCAAGGATTTTGCACTTGATCCAGACGGATGGCACCTGCCAGGTTCTGATGAAACCTTTAATCTCAACGAGATCGATGAAGCAAAGAATTATAAAAACATTTTTTATAAGGATCGCTGGATCAAAGAGGACCTCTCCCAACGGAAGATCAAAAAAGGAGCCCAGCCATTAGAACAACATCTGGTCGTTTCTTTTTCTCCAAAATATAAAGCTTATCAGAGGAAGATCCGGAACGGGCAGGTCGAGCGTGCACAGCAGCTTATTAATGATGGGAAGTATAAACAGCGTCCCAAGAACCAGAATGACCCGCACAGATTTATCTCCAGAGAGAAAGCAACCAAAGATGGAGAAGTCTGCTCAGAAGAGATCGTGTATCTTAATACAGATGCAATCCGGGAAGAAGAACGTTATGATGGTTTCTATGCTGTATGCACGAACCTGGATGATATGAGTGTAGAAGAGATCGTAAGAATCAACAAGAAGCGCTGGGAGATTGAAGAATGTTTCCGGGTCATGAAAACGGAATTCAGGGCCCGCCCCGTATACCTTCAGACAGAAGACCATATCCGTGCCCATTTCATCACTTGTTTTATAGCACTTGTTATCTACAGGATTCTGGAAAAGGAACTCAAAGAAGCCTATACATGTGAGGAAATCATAGATACTTTAAAGAACATGATGATGGCCCGCCCCGGTGAGAAACTGGGGTACACACCCGTTTATACAAGGACGGATCTGACGGACAGACTACACGAAACAGCCGGATTCCGTACCGATTATCAAATCATAACTGATGTAAATATGAGGAAAATAATACGAGCCTCAAAGAAGAAAAAGTAATAATATATAGCTACATTTTGAACAACAAAAAAATCCGTAGAAAGCTTGATTTTACAGCAATCTACGGATTTTTACTGTCAAAGATGGGATTATACCTGTAAACAGAAAAAATGCAACCAATACTCTTGAAAGGGTTTTAACCATGAATGAAATTTTGAAATCTTTGGAGGAATGCAAAATGAAATTCGATGTCACAAAATTGCAATGGACAAGAGAACCGGAAAACTACCGGATTTCCCCGGAGAAAATCGAGATTACCACAAAGCCGAATACGGATTTGTGGCAAAGAACCTATTACCATTTCCGCAATGACAATGCTCCCGTACTCCAGATGAAAACCAGCGATCCATTTTTTTCTTTTATTGTTAAAACGGAATTTGCCAGTCAACATCGTTTTGATCAGTGTGGTGTTGTCGTTTATCTGGACAGCGAAAACTGGATCAAAGGTTCTATCGAATATGAAAATGACCAATTCCAGCATCTTGGAAGCGTAGTAACTAATCACGGTTATTCTGACTGGGCCACAACGGAAATTGATGCCAATATAAAATCTATGTGGTATCGTTTGAGTCGGCGGGAAGATGATTTCCGCATCGAATGCTCGGAAGATGGTGTTACCTACCGTCAGATTCGGATCTGCCACCTATTAGAGGGAAATGGAGAAATTGCATTTGGTATCTATGCCTGCAGCCCGGAAGACTCCTCTTTTCTGGCCACTTTTACCAACATGGAACTCACTGAATGCAAATGGCCGGCACATGACGGTCAGGCTCCGGATAATAACTTGTAGTGCTTTGGCACTTCAATAGTTGACAATGAAACATACTAAATAGTAAAGTCAGGTGTGGCAGCAAGAATGCTGCCGAACATATTATTAAAAACAGAGGAATCCCCCTTAGGAATTCCTCTGTTTTTGTTAATTGATAATTCTGTACCAATGACCCGTTTATAGGTTTTATTTATAAATGCTTACTCTGACAGATCCTCTGTGATAGACTTCAGGTTCAGGAAGTTGGTCAGGTAATCGCTTGTTCCTGTCTTGGCATCTGTACCGGACATATTGAAGCCGCCGAACGGGTGCTGAAGGACAACAGCCGCTGTTGATTTTCTGTTGAAATACAGATTCCCTACATGGAAGCCTACTTTAGCCTTCATGATATTTTCACGGTTTGCGCTGTAAACAGAACCGGTCAGGCCGTATTCGGTCTGGTTTGCGATATCAAGAGCCTCATCGAAGGACTCCACTTTGATCACTGCAAGTACCGGTCCGAAGATTTCTTCGTTGGCAATACGTGCATCTCTTGTGATATCACGAACTACGGTAGGTGCGATATAGTAGCCTTCTGCGTCGCTGTATGTACCGCCATAAACGATATTTCCTTCGCCGCGTGCAACCTCAATGTACTTAGTGATGCTGTTGTATGCTCCCTGGTTGATGACCGGTCCCATCGGTGCATTGCTTCTACCGGACCCCTGATTCTCATGAAGCTCTTTTGCACATTCTACCACTGCATCTACAAGCTCGTCATACACGTCACTCATAACGATTGCTCTGGAGCATGCGGAGCATTTCTGTCCCTGGAAGGTAAATGCGGAATTTACGATTCCCTGTGCTGCTTTCTTGATATTTGCAGAAGAATCAACGATGATCGCATTCTTTCCGCCCATCTCAGCTACCACTCTCTTGATCCATTTCTGACCATCGGCAATCTTAGCTGCGTGCTCATTAATACGGCAGCCTACTGCTTTAGATCCGGTGAAGTTGATAAATCTTGTCAGCGGGTGCTCTACGATGTAGTCGCCGATTTCTGAACCGGAACCCGGAATATAGTTTACAACGCCTGCCGGAATGCCTGCTTTCTCGCAAAGCTCTACAAATTTATATGCAACAATCGGCGTGTCAGATGACGGTTTACAAACGATCGCATTTCCTGTTACGACTGCTGCTGCGACCATACCGCCTAAAAGTGACAGCGGGAAGTTCCACGGCGGAACCGCCACGCCAACGCCAATCGGGATATAGATACACTTGGTGTATTCGTCTGTCGGCACCAGTTCCAGTCCCTTATCCAGTTCTGCCATATGCATCACATAGGAATTGATGAAATCAAGCTGCTCGCACAATTCTCCGTCAGCTTCTCCCCAGTTCTTTCCGCTTTCTTCTACATTCCATGCGTCGATGATGAAACGATTCTCATCGAGCAGGGCAGCCAGCTTTCTCAGGCAGCGGATTCTCTCCTCAACCGGAGTAATGCTCCACTTTTTAAATGCCTCGTTTGCTGCCAAAATTGCTTTCTCCGCTAATTCCTGGCTGCAAGAGCATGCATATCCCAACACTTCCTTTGTAGCCGGAGATAAAGAAGCGATCTTCTTCTCTGTCTCGATTCTCTCTCCTCCGATGATCAGTGGGTAAACGGATCCCTTCTCTGCGTCTAGCTGACGAAAGGCTTCTTCCATTTTCTGCTTATTCTCTTCCAATGTGAAATCCAATTCTGCGGCGTTCTTAAATCCTTTTAGCATCTGTCAGTACCTCCTGTTTTTCTTTGTTATATGGAAAGTATTGTAACAACAATTTTTTTATGCGTCAATCTTTTCATTTCAAAAGCATATTTGAAAATATAAGAAACATTCCCAAAAACTGCGTGGTTGACAGTTTTTTTGCATTAGACCGAAGTTTAAACTATTGTACATTTTCTTTCCGCATACATGTATACTATTTTAACAGGTAATCTTTGCACTTGCAAGATGTACAGGAAAATAATTTCGGTATAGCTTTATAGCAAAATCCTATCTATCACTTGAAGAAACTTTAACTTAATAAAAGAAATTTTTACATATCAAAAGGTTTTGTGAAACATATCTCAATCCCCTAATCTTCAATCCGCAGCCTTTCCGTCAACGCCTGTTTTTCAAAATTTCTGAGCACTCCGCCTGAGACCGTAAGCGGTACCAGCACCAACACGAACAGATATCCCAGATAAAACCAGAGTGGAAAATGGAAATGCATATAGGTTGCGGAAAGATTGTGCATCAGCATGACACCTCCATACCCGGCCGCACTTCCCAGTGCCAGGGTAATAAGAGCATTTCCGGCAGAAAGCAGGATTCCTTCCAGACTCACCATATGTCCCAGCTGCCTGCGGGTCATGCCTACAGATTCCAGCATCGCAAATTCCTGCTTGCGGGTAACAATATTGGTAATCAGTGTATTGATCAGGTTCAGGAAGCTGAACCCGATCACGAACAGACTAAGTCCAAGCACCACCATATACATCATCTGGAAACTCTTTTTATCCCTCTCCCGCCTCTCTTTCAAGGTATCCAGAATCAGGTTCGGATTTTCTTCCACTAATTCCGTGATGACCGGCGTAATCGTCTTTTCCTTTTTTTCATCTGTACTCACTACCATTTGGCTATTTAAGTTCAGGCCCTCACTCACTTCATCTAACAGTGCCTGCGGCACATAGAACCAGTGGTTTAACACGATCTCATCGTGCAGAAAATCACCATTTTTAATGAATCCAGCCACCTTACACTCCCTTTCGATGATCGTTTCCCCATTATCAAAGGTGAACGTTACTTCATCTCCAATCTTAAATTTCCAGCCAAATACCTCTTCCACCGTGCTATTACCCAAAACAAAAATTTGATCATTTTTTACCATATCTTCATATTTTAATTGCTGCAGATTTTCTGTGGAATCTGCATATTTTTTCTGAATCCGTTTAAATAGTTCTTCATCAAAACCACTTATTTCGTCCTTTTCCAGTTCACCGTGACTCTCCCAGGATACCTCCATATTCTGGTAAGCGAACACTTCTCTCACGCCGTCTATCTCCAGAAGCCGCTTCTTAAATTCCTCATTAAGCGGATTATTTCTCTGAAGCCCCGCTTGCCCGTGCTCTGTCGTCTCCTTGGCATTCTGCGACAAATATATGACATACTCGCCATGTCGGAAGCCACTCTGCCGGGAATACTCTTCCTGATTCAAAGAGACTACAAATGTAGCTGCAATCATAAAAAGAATTCCGCCAATTCCAAGAGAACACATGGTAAGAAATGTCTTTTTCCGGTTCCTTGCCGCACTAATCCTGGCAAGACCCGCCGGAGTAAGGCTCCGCTTAAGTTTGCTGCTTCGCTTTTCTTCCTTCGTTCTCCTGCCCAAATTCCCTGCATATTTTGCTGCCTCGATCGGTGAAATCTTCGCCGCCATCGACGCCGGTTTTAATAGGGAAAGCCAAATCGTCACGATATCTGCCACGGCCACCGCTCCCATGACCGCCAGAGTATTCCTTAAGTCCCAGCCCTCCGGCTTCAGGAAATAACCGACCACGCCGCCGATAAGAAGCCCTGCCGGAATTCCGATACTGCCAAGGATCATACCCTCCCGGCTCACCATTCTCCGAATCTGCCCGCGCGTCATGCCCAGAGTCCGAAGCTGGCCGAACTGGCGGATTCTTCCGATGACGGACAGATAAAACACGCTGTAAATCACCAGAATACTTGCAAATAAGATTCCGGCGTCCACTCCTGCCATGACCATTCTCTCCTGCTGTTTCAGTGCATCTCCTTTAAGCGTCCCGGTAAAATAATTATTCTCATTTACATACTTCCGCTCTACCCCGTATTTCGCGCCCAGTTCTACGATGTTCTGTTTAAATTCGTCCTGGCGCATCTGATCTCCGTCTTTTAAATTGACAAGAGCACTGAATGGCACTTCTTTTAGCATATGCCCTTCCCTCGCATAACTCTCCGAAAATATCACCGGGTAGACACTGGAAGAGGACCACTCTCCGGCAATAAAACCAGTGATCACAAATTCCTCTGTCACGCCATCAATCGAAGTGATCGAAAAAGAAGTCCCGATTTTTGCTGGAATTCCCGCAACAGAGCAATACTCTTCTGTCACTGCCACCTCCCGATAGCTTTCTGGCATACGTCCACCTTCTTTAACGGAAGAAGTTTTTATCGTTCCTGTTTCCCCCTTAAGCGGGCTCCATGCATAATAGAGCGGGCTTAAAATCTTGTTTCCCACTTCAATCCCCGCACCGCTTTTCATCAGCATCAAAAATCCTACCGACTCCTCCTCTGCCATCTTAGCCGCCCGTTTCTCCTCGATCTGCTCATAAATCACCTGCTGCATCTGCGATACCTGCCGTATTTCTGCCGTCTCGATTCCCAGCGTAAAAAGACTCATGACCGTCATCAGACTGACGGAAAGCACGATTGCAAATATTGCGAAAAAATTTCGCATTCTATTGTTCTTTACACTGCTTTTTGCCAGATGCATAATGACGTTTCGGTTGGCATTTGCCTCAAGTTTCATACCCGATTCCTCCTGACTTCTGCATTTTTATCCCGCACCTGCTGCCCGGCCACGATTCTTCCATCCTCTATATGGATCCTCCGATCTGCAAGCTGGGCGATTTCCTCATTGTGAGTGATCATCACAATCGTCTGATCAAAGGTGCGCCCGGTCATCTTAAGAAGACCAAGCACGTCCTGACTGGTCCGGGAATCCAGATTTCCGGTCGGCTCGTCAGCCAGAATGATGCTGGGTTTCGCGGCAAGTGCCCGCCCGATCGCAACCCTCTGCTGCTGTCCTCCTGAGAGCTGGGACGGCAAACTCTTTAATTTTTCCTCAAGGCCCAGCATTTCAATTACCCTCGCCAGATACTCCTCATCTCTTTTTCTTCCGTCAAGCTCCAGCGGAAGCACCAGATTCTCATACACATTCAGCATCGGAACCAGGTTATAATTCTGAAAAATGAAACCGATCTGGCGTCTTCTGAATATCGTCAGCTTATCATCGTCCAGGCCCGAAATATCCTTGCCTCTTACGGTCACCTTCCCTTCTGTAGGATAATCAAGACCACCCAGCATATGGAGCAGCGTCGATTTCCCGCTTCCGCTGGTGCCTACGATTGCTACGAATTCCCCTTCCTCTATATCCAGATCCACGCCATCTAACGCACGCACCAGATTTGGCTCCTTACCATAATATTTTTTTAGATTTCTGGTCTCTAATATTGCCATTTTCCTTCTGTCCTTTCCTCATCGTTTTCCGTAACAGGCAAACCCGCCGGATCGATACGGCGTCCTTTTACCCTCTTTTGCAAATACATTTTTTCTTACTGTCTGGTAACAGGATAACAGGAAAATGTCTCAAAATTCTCTCAGAAAATAGAAAATTCCCTGAAAATCCTCTTTATGAAGTCTTTAGAAATACGCTGTATAAAAAAACAACCGGGACAAACACACATCAATCGTTTGTCTCGGTTGCATTCTATTCTTTTAAAAAATACAGAGAAAAACAACTTCCCTCACCGACCTTAGACTCTACTTTTATATAACCGCCCTGCCTGGACAAAATCTCTCTTGTCAGATACAGTCCGATTCCAACGCCTTCCGCATCATGTACCTCCGGTGCGCGGTAAAATCGCCGGAATATTTTTTCAAATTGTTCCTCCGCTATTCCGGGCCCTTCGTCACGGATATCCAGTCTCGCATACATCTCCAGCTCCGTAATGGATATTTCTATGCTTTTGCCGTCCCCGGAATATTTCACGGCATTATCCAGCACATTTTCAATCGCCTCCACAGTCCATTTCCGGTCTATGCAAGCCATACATTCTTCCGGGCATTCCGTCCGTACTGCCAACAGCTTCTCGCCGGCCCTCCTGGTGATTCCGGCCAGCGCCTGTGCCACGCATTGGCACAGGTCTGCTCTTTTCTGCTCCAGAACGATCATCGCGCTTTCCAGGCGGGACATCTTCATCAGAGCCTGTACCAGAAAATCCAGCTTCCTCACCTCTTGCTGTAAAATACAAATGCACGCATCTTCTTTTTCTTTTGAAAGACTGTGCATCGCCAGCATATCCTGATACATCATAATATTAGCGATCGGCGTCTTAAGCTGGTGGGAAATGTCGGATACCATCTGCTGAATCTCTTGCTTTTGAGATAGTGCACTCTCCCTGGCATACTGACACCACTTATCAAGCTGCACAATCTGCCAGATAAGTCTTGATGGCAGGGTATCTTCATTTACCATATCGTGCACGCCACTGCTATGCAAATCAAGGGACGGGTGCTTTTCCGTCCTTCCCTCTACACTATTTTGCCCACCGAGATGACGTCCCTCCGGGTGTTCGCTCAGGTATGGCTGACAACGAAAGTTCTCCGCATTTCTCCTCATGATCTGCTCAATGACTTCTTCCATTTTTTCCGTAAAACGAACGTATTTCCTCCTCATACAGAACCAGACAGCCACGCAGAACACCATGCAGGCCCCCACAAGCATCAGCCCAAAACAGAACCACTCTTTTCCCGAAAAATCACTCATCTTCTTCCCCAATCCACTGATATCCCATGCCGTACACCGTTTTAATATAGGAGAATTCCTCATCTGCGATCTTCTGCTTCAGACGGCTCATCTGCACAGTCAGAGCATGTTCATCTACATAATTTCCTTTCACGTCCCACACCTCATCAAGCAGCATTTTCCGGGTGATCACCCTCCCCGGATTTCGGCTGAGGCGAAAGAGAAGGTCGAATTCCGTAGGGGTAAGGTTCACGATTTTCCCTCTCTTCTTCACCTGGTACCCGTGATAATCAATTTCCAGATTTCCCACGGACAACAGGTCGGCCTTCACCTGCTCCCTACTCTCCTTCTTACTCCCGCTATCCGCACTCCTTCTTAGCAGAGCCCGAATCCTGCAGAGGAGTACCCCTACATGAAAGGGCTTTGTGATATAATCATCGGCCCCGGCTTCAAACCCGCGCATCACGTCCGTATCCAGATCACAGGCCGTCAGCATTATAAGAGGAATCCCACATGCCCCTCTTATCTCTTTCGCCAATTCCAGCCCGCTCCCATCCGGCAGACCCACGTCCAGTATGACGAGGGCATAGTTCTCCCCCATCTCACCTCCAAAGCAGGCCTGCTTTGCCTCGGCCACAGTAAACACGGGATATGGCTCATACCCTGCTTCCCGCAAGTTCAGACACAATCCCGCGCTCATCACCCTGTCATCTTCTACGACAAGTATTCTTTCTTTCATTCTTCTATTCCCGTTCTTCTCCTTCTCCCAAACAAGAGCGCACCACTCCCGCAGCAGTCAGAATGGCCCCGCCAAATATAGCAAAATCTCCCACATTGAAAGTCATATCCGTCAGCTTTTTCTGTTTCGCCTTCACAGCCAGGAAATCTACCACATACCCGCGCTTCACCCGGTCAAAGGTATTGCTTAAGGCGCCGCCGGTCATGAACGCGATTCCCAGCTTCTCCCAGATATGCCCTCTCTTTTTAAGCGTCAGAGCCTGCCAGATCAGAAGAATTCCCATCGCAAATACGGAAGCAAGCTGGACCAAAAGAGGATGCTGCTCCAGGTAATTCATCATCATTCCGCGATTATGCACTTTCCTGAGAATCCCTCTCTGCCGGAAAAATCCCTGATCCTTTCCGTCTTTTACATGCTTCTCCACATAATACTTCATTCCCTGATCCATACCGAAGATCACCGATACAATCAGCAAACTCAATGTAATCATAGGCTATACCCCTTGTATCCGTGAAATCTCCTGTTCCTTCCCTCTGATCAGCTCATCGCGTTTTTCAATCTCTTCGCAGAAAGGAACATATTCCAGGTCATCGATCTGCCCCTCCCTGAATTTTCCATATACCATTTTGCCAATCTCGATCAAATCCCGTTCATTCCTACGTTTTAACGTCCGCACATTACTCTTCAGCTTCTGCACCTCCAACGTATCTTCTGCCTTCTTCCCGAGATCATCTACCGTCTCTGTAAATCTCTTTCCCAGGTTATCAAAAAAATCTCCCATCTTTCGTTCTCCTTTCTGTCTAAAACCGCCGGATTACCTCAAAGGTCTGGTACAGATTCAATTCTCCGTTTCCCCATTCCCGATTGGGATACATGCGGTCTGTTCTTCTTGCAGCTCCCAAAATCAACAGGTTCTTGAACTGCACGGAATCCAGGTACACTCCCTGCCGGGCAAGCCATTCTGCCAAAAGCGCTTCCGCTCCGGCTGTAATGGCGGCCGAGATACTGGAGCCGGAACGCGTCACAAACTGTCCGCGCAGATTCACTCCCAACACGCCCACCCCCGGCGCGGCAAAATCCGGTTTGATCCTATTAAGTCTAGTATACCCTCTTCCCGAACTTGCTGCAATACTATTATCCGCCCCGTTATAAAATGCCGAAGCCGCCGCAGAGGAAACATTTCCCGGCTCCATAATCGTATATTCCGGGCTGGGGCGCAGAAAATACGCCTCTCCCCTCATCAAGTCCTGCTGCATCAGCCATACATGGAACCTCCCGTCCTCCAATTGCACCGGTTCAGCCCGCAGCCGCCATATCCCGGACTGTGGATTTTCAAAACGCAGGAAAATCACCTCGGAGTTGGTACTCTGAACTAGAATCTTATAGCTTACCAGCACCTCCGTCTGTTCAAACACGAAATCATAAGTCCCCGTGCGCTCCCTCACCGGAATCCTGCCGCTTCTGTCCCCCGTGGGAGATATGATAGAAATAGAAAAAATATTGGGAATCTCGGTCCACAGTTCCATCGAAAAACCGTCCACGCCGTCTCCCACACTCAGTTCAAATTCTTCCCCACTCTCATCACGAATCTCCCCCAGGTAATGATGCCGTTTGTCCGCCTCATTTCCCGTCCCTACCGTAAATGAGATCATCGTCGTATTGGCCATGACCTCCATATAGGCGGCAAGTGGCGTGGCCCCGCTGTGCCCTCCGAAGCTGCTCCCGAGAGCCATACAGATCACCATCGGCCGTTTCTCCTTCCTTACAATCTGACGCAGATAGTAAAGCGCGGCCATGATATCATTTTCCTGAAAACAGACCTGGCCCTGGGAAATAAAATAATAGTCCCGCAGATACTGTTTCGCTTCTTTTAACTTTACGACCACAATATCCGCCTCCGGCGCAGCCCCAATAAAACGATTTTCCGGGCTCCCCCCGCCGCAGGCCACACTTGCCACGAATGTCCCGTGTCCGTCTGTATCCCTTGATGGAACGATCTCCTGCGGATTTTCTGCACGCAGCGCCGCGTCAAGCATTTCTCTTGTATATTCACTTCCATATAGCAGTCCTTCCGGCGGTGTCCCGCTCTGCTCGGTCTGGTCCCAAATGCGGAAAATGCGGCTGCTGCCGTCCAGATTGCGGAACACCGGATCTTCATAATGAATTCCCGTATCCACAAAGGCCACCATGACCCCTTCCCCTGTCAGTTCAAGCCCCGGCAGGCTCTGCACCTGAGATATCCCCGCCTGAGCAAGAGCCTCCATATCCGTTGGTGCAAACACAAGCGGCACGGCAGAATAGGGAAGCTCATACAGCGGCATCCCAACCTCTTCTTCTGTTGCGTAGACAATCTGAAATGCGTATTCCAGCTCCTGGCGGCATACCTCCGTTTCCAACAGCCCCTGCCAGAGGGACGCATCTCTCCCCACAATAAAATCCCGGATATCCTCCGACAGAATCCGTTCCTTACACTCCTTAAGATCAGGCATAAAAAAACCTCATATACTTTTTCCCCTAAGTATATGAGGTTTCTGCTCCATCTATACTCCTTGCGCACTCTCAAGCATTGGAATTTCCTGGCCTCTGAGACGAATGATCGGTCCGCCGGTCCCTTCGATATACGCCTGCGTGATGGTCACCTGGCCGATGCTGTCATCTTTCGGGATCTCATACATGATATCCAGCATGAATTCCTCGATGATCGCGCGGAGCGCTCTGGCTCCGGTGTCCTTCTCCATTGCCCGCTTTGCAATCGCATGAAGGGAATCCTCGTCAAATTCCAGCTTCACCTCGTCAAGCGCCAAAAGTTTCTGGTACTGCTTCAGGATCGCATTCTTCGGCTCTCTTAAAATCTGTACCAACATCTCTTCATTCAGTCCCTGCAGGGTAAATACGACCGGGAGACGTCCCAGGAACTCCGGAATCATACCAAAATTCCGCAAATCCTCCGTGGTCACCTTCTCCAGCACCGTCTTGTCATGATCGTATTTATCCTTTAGGTCCGCCCCAAATCCCATGGAGGCATTCTTCGTCAATCTCTCTTTTATGATCTGCTCCAGATCCGGGAACGCGCCTCCGCAGATAAACAGAATATTTCTTGTATTTACCGTGGTAAGGGGAACCATCGCGTTCTTGCTGTTCGCCCCCACCGGTACTTCCACCTCGCTTCCCTCGAGGAGCTTTAACATTCCCTGCTGTACGGACTCACCACTCACATCTCTCTGGCTGGTATTCTTCTTCTTGGCGATCTTGTCGATCTCATCAATGAAAATGATTCCCTGCTCCGCCTTGTCCACATCATTATCCGCCGCGGCCAGCAGTTTCGAGACAACGCTCTCGATGTCGTCTCCTATGTAGCCCGCTTCCGTAAGAGAAGTCGCGTCCGTGATCGCAAGCGGCACGTCCAGAAGCCGCGCCAGAGTCTTGACCAGATAGGTCTTCCCGGAGCCGGTAGGTCCGATCATGAGCATATTGGATTTCTCAATCTCGATCTCGTCCATGGTATCCGTCGCCACTCTTTTATAATGGTTATAGACCGCCACTGCCATGGCTTTCTTCGCATGCTCCTGTCCCACCACATATTCGTCCAGCCTCGCCTTGATCTTGTGGGGAGCCGGTATATCCCGGATATTGATGATCGGCTGGCTTTTCTCCTGGGGCTTTTTCTTCTTGATTCTCTGCTTTTTGGGAATCTGCTCCTCCATATCGCCAAAATTCATCATCGGCGGCATTCCCATATTCATGAACTGACTATAATCAAATCCACCGTTATTCATGGCGTCAAAGCTCTTCTGCATACAATCGGAGCAGACGCAGATATTCGTAGGAAGATCGATCATCTTGCCCGCCTTACTCTCCGGGCGGCGGCAGATAAAACAGATCTTTTCATATTCGTCCTTTTTATCCTGCTTCTTATCGTCTGTGTTCACAGGCTCTAATTTATTCTTATCATTCAAATCGTCATAACCTGACATTAAGCGTAACCTCCTGTTTTTCAAGTTGCCTCTATGAATTTCACTTATTTCCTCTATCTATATATACGTGATACATTCACCTGAACTTTTCATTCTCTCCTCCTACTATACCTGTATCCCTGGTTCTTTGTCCAGTAGAAGCCTTAAAAGTTTATATAACTTTTAGTCTTTTTCTAAATTCTGGGATATTCACATACAGATAAAACTTTACCATGGACACTAAGCTCACGTACCACCTCGCCAAGTGTTCGCCTTATATCGTAGGTGAAATCCCAAACCTCTCCATAAAGTCCTCTTCCGAGAGAATCTCCACGCCCAATTCCCTGGCCTTTTTATTCTTTGAAGAAGTGGAATTCACGTCATTATTTATCAGATAATTCGTTTTCCCGGTCACAGACCCGGTCACCTTGCCGCCCAGATTCTCGATCAGTTCCTTCACTTCCGCCCGGTTCGCAAAATGCTCCACGCTTCCGGTGATCACGAAATTCACTCCCGCAAGCGTCTGCTCTGCCTTTTGTTCTTCTTTTGGAATCGTAAGCTCTTCCATGAGCTCCAGGAACTCCTGCCGCTTCTTCGGCACGGCAAAATACTCGGTAAACGCCTTGGCGATCACCGGTCCAACACCCTGAATCTCTGCGACCTCCTCCTCGGTGGCATTTAAGAGCTTCTCCGTATCCTGGTCAAAATGGCGACAAATCAGTTTCGCGTTAGCAAGTCCTACCCCCGCGATCCCCAGCGCATAGATCACACGGGGCAGCGTGGTGGTGCGGGCCGCCCTCACACTTTCTATCAGATTCACGTAGGATTTCTCGCCAAATCCCTCCATCTCCTGAATCTCTTCCTGATAACGGTCCAGATGGAACATATCGGCGTACTTGTGAATGAGGCCCTTCGCGATCAGTTTTTCCAGCGTTGCCTCGGAAAGGCCGTCAATATTCAGAGCGTCCCTGCTGGCGAAAAGCGCAAATGCCTTCACCCGTTTCGCCTGACAATCCGGATTCGTGCAGTATAGCGAGCGAGCGTCATTTTGCTGGCGCACCTGGGTATCCCCGCCGCATACCGGACAGACCTTCGGTATCTCAATCTTTCCGCTTCGGGTCAGGTTCCGGGCAATCTGAGGAATGATCATATTAGCCTTGTAGACCTCTATCGTATCTCCGATTCCCAGCCCCAGTTCCTCCATAATACTTAGGTTGTGGACACTTGCACGGCTCACTGTGGTCCCTTCCAGCTCCACAGGTTCAAAGATCGCCACCGGATTAATCAGCCCCGTCCTTGACGGGCTCCATTCGATTTCCAGGAGGTGTGTCTGTCTCACCTCGTCCGCCCATTTAAACGCAAATGAATCCCGCGGGAACTTTGCGGTACGTCCAAGGGAACGTCCATAAGCGATATCATCATAGACCAGGACCAGGCCGTCCGATGGAAAATCATTTTCCTCTATCTTTTCTGCAAAATACGTCACTCTTTGTTCCAAATCTTCCCGGGTCACCAGATAATGCTCCACCACGTCGAAGCCCTGGGAAGAAAGCCAGTCAAGCTGGCACAATCTGGAATTTTGAAAATCGACCCCGTCCGCTTTTACCAGAGTAAATGCGTAAAACTTTACATTTCTTTGGGCCGTGATCTCATTGTTAAGCTGGCGCACGGAACCGCTGCAAAGATTTCTCGGATTCTTGTATTTCGCATCTACATCTTCTATGGTGGCGTTGATCCTCTCAAAATCCTCGTAACTGATCACAGCCTCCCCGCGCAGGATTAGTTCTCCTTTATAGGAAATGTGCAGCGGAACATTTTTAAATACTCTGGCATTATTGGTAATAACCTCGCCCACTTCGCCATTTCCCCGGGTGACTGCCTTAAAAAGACTCCCGTCACGATAGGTCAGAACGATGGTCAGACCGTCCATTTTCCAGGAGATCACTGCCTTTTGATTCCCCACGAACTCGGCAAGCCTTGCTGCCTCTTTGGTCTTATCCAGGGAAAGCATCGGCGATTCATGCCGCTCTTTGGGGAGCTCACTTAACACCTCATACCCCACATTCACCGTGGGACTTGAAGCCAGCACGATTCCCAGTTCCTCTTCCAGCGCCTTCAGTTCGTCGTAAAGCGCATCATATTCATAATTGCTCATAATCTCATGAGACTCCTGATAATAGGCTCTTCCCGCCTTGTTCAGAAGGTCTACCAATTCCTGCATTCTTTGTTTCTTGTCCATATCCGTCATTCCTGCTCTTCTATTATTTATATCCTATCATTTACTTTCTATCATTTATTTCTTGGAAATTTCACTCTGAACTTTTCACGTGACTCTTACCATTTTACTCCTTTTACCGTTTCGTATCCTCTATCTTCTTATACAATGTTTCATTCGAGGAATCTTTAATACCGTTGTACAATTCATTCAACTCCTGGTCCGTCAGATTTCTGTATTCTCCCGGCTTTAGATCCCCCAATTCAATATTCATCACCCGCACACGCAGAAGAGACTTCACCTGATATCCCAACGCCTCACACATACGGCGAATCTGGCGGTTCAGCCCCTGGGTCAGAATGATCCTGAACTTATATTTCCCGATTTTCTCCGTTTTACACGGTCTTGTCACGGTATCCAGAATCGGAACTCCCTTAGACATGTTCCGAAGAAATTCCTCTGTAACCAGCTTATCCACCGTCACCTTGTACTCCTTTTCATGACGATTTCCGGCGCGCATCATTTTATTGATGATATCCCCGTTATTCGTCATCAGAAGCAGCCCCTCTGAATCCTTGTCAAGCCTTCCTACGTATGTGATCCTGGTCGGATAGTTTAGGAAACGCACGATACTGTCCCGCTCTCTTCTCTCCTCCGTACACACAATACCACGGGGCTTATTGACGGCAAGCACGACCATCTTCTCCCGGCGTGCAATCACCTTGCGGCCCACACGCACCTCCTGATATGGTTCCACCTTCATTCCAGGCTGCGCCTTCACCCCGTCCACCGTGACGCGCCCTTCTGCGATCAGCCGATCCGCCTCCCTGCGGGAACAGATTCCTGCCTCGCTTATAAATTTGTTCAGGCGGACCTGGCCGCCTGTCTGTTTATTTTGAAACTGTTCTTCTATTTTATTTGCCACACTCTCAACCTACTCTTTGCTCTCTTCCTGGTTTCCGGCATCTTCCCCACCGCTTTCAGAGGAATTCTCTTCACCACTTTCAGCGGAATTCCCCTCGCCGCTTTCGGAGTCATTCTCCATATTTTCCATAATATCGCCCGCTGTATTAAGCACGCCGGACAACACCCTGTCTTCAAAAAATGTATTCCCGCTATAGAGAAATAATACCCTGTCAATCTTTTTTTCCACCATGATCTGATCCAGATCCCCAGTATAATATCTGGGGTCTACCACCACGATCTCCCTATAATATGGTGCAAGGAACGGGATAAAACAATTCGCATAAGAATCCTTGATTACCAGAAGCCTCTCACCGCCCTCCAGCGTGGATTTGATGTCCACGACCGCATGATTTCCACCAAGGAACACCGCGTACTGGTCTCGCTCGCCGAGCTTTTCGGAATCATAAAGCGACGCCGTCTTCTTCTGCTCCTCCACATAATTTACCACGATCTGCGGCACGTTCTCCCCTTCGGGAAGGTAAATGTAGATTGCTTCTTTATAACCTGTCTGATACCCGCTCACCGCCGAAAGTGTCCCGTTAAACGTATTGGACACCCCGTAGGCCTTCATCGGAATTTCCTCTTTCTCGGCCAGTCCAAGCTGCTCTTTCGCGGCTTTGAACACCTCATAAGCCCCCAGCGTCGTCCAGTGATGATCCGTCCGATAATAAATTGCCAGATCCTTCTGTGCCTTAAGCGCCTTCTGTGCGTCGATCCAATCAAACTCCGCCCCCAACTTGGCATGCACGCCCTCGATCAGCTTACTCTGATCTGCCGTCACAGCCAGCATAGGAAGTTTATTTTTCAAAATATTTGCCGCATTGGGCACAAGTATCACGTGCATAGGCACCTCGCCATACGCGCTGCGGAAATTCTGCATCGCTTCCAGATTCTCCTTCAGATTCTCTTCGTCCGGCACGGCAATATCCTCCAGGAGATAGCTGTCTTTTCCGTTAAATATGCCGTTCTCCTCCTTTTTCCCGCCAACGCTGTCCGCAAAAGTCTTCACCTGCACCCAGAGATTCCGCCCGGTCATCTGATCGGCCCGGTAGCTCTCATACTGCTCCATGAACCGTCCGTTTGAAATATTTCCAAAAGTGACCTGCGGACGCTGGGACAATACCCGGTTCTCCTTCTCTGAAAATGCCTGGTCCTTATGCAGCAGATTCAAAGCACAAAAAATCACCATAACCAGCAAAAATACACCCGTCATCGTCACATAAATGCGCTTCTGCCCCTTTAGAGCCACCGCTTTTCTATCTGACCTTTTTCTCTTGCCTTTCTCTGTCTTTTTTCTCTTTCGTCTCTCGTTATCTGCTTCCATACTATTCCTTTAAAATCTAAAATATAAAAATGGATTATAAGTTTCCGTTACCAGATATGCAATGCTCAGTAAAAATATTCCCATATAAAGCACGCTGCAAACAGCGGTCCTGGGGCGTTCCTCGTCGAAACACAGCACTCTGACCAAGCGATGCATGACCGGCGTACTGCCCACGATCACCATCACCCACAACAGCCAGTGGGTCGTGATCAGATAGAAGGCTTCCCTGTCCACGATTCCAGCCGCACCGGCTCCCACCATATTGCCAAGATATGTGACGGCCTCCGAAAGTCCTGGGCTGAAAAAGAATACCCAGCCTATGATCACAAGCAACATATTATACACGATCTGGGCTATCTCCGGCAGCTTCGCAAGCAGCCTTCCGGTCACATATTTCTCAATGATCAGTATCAGTCCGTAGTACATTCCCCACGCCACAAAATTCCAGCTTGCCCCGTGCCAAAGTCCCGTCAGGAACCAGACAATCAGAAGGTTCAGCAAATGGCGAGGCACGGAAACACGATTTCCCCCCAGCGGGATATACACGTACTCCCGGAACCAGCTACCAAGAGAAATGTGCCATCTCCTCCAGAATTCCGTCACACTGTGGGAAATGTAAGGATAATTGAAATTCCGAATGAACTCAAACCCGAACATTTTTCCCAATCCCACCGCCATATCGGAATATCCACTAAAATCAAAATAAATCTGGAAGGTAAATGCCAGCGCCCCTAACCAGGCGGTCAGGACCGACTTATCTGCCATACCCGTAATCTCCGTGTGGATCGCCCCGATGGTATTGGCAAGCAGAATCTTTTTTGCCAGCCCGATGATAAAGAAAATCACGCCCTGGCCGAACTTCTCCCAGGTCTCCTGCCTGTCCTTAAGCTGTTTTTCCACATCCGCATACCGCACGATCGGCCCCGCAATAAGCTGCGGAAACATGGAGACGTATGCTCCGAAATCAATCGGATTTACCTGCACCGGGACCTTACCCCGATATACATCTATTATATAAGAAAGTGTCTGGAACGTATAGAAGGAGATTCCAATCGGAAGTGCCAGCTCTCTGTAGGGAATGTGGAACGGCAGTACCGCATTCAGATTCTCCAGCACAAATCCATAATATTTAAAGAATCCCAGAATCAACAAATTCACGACGACCGTAAATACAAGGCTTCGCCTCCTTGCCCCCGGCCTTCCCTCATTCCTGGCAATATCGATCCCACTGAAATAGTTAAACAAAATAGAGATCACCATCAGGAACAGGTATACCGGCTCGCCCCAGGCATAGAACAGGAGCGAACAGATCAAAAGCACCACATTCTTTCCCTTCCGCGGCACCAGATAATAAATCAGTAATGTAATTGGCAAAAATGTAAATAAAAACGTAACGCTGCTGAATAACATGTTCCTACTTCCTTCCAGGCATCTTACTACAAAGCACGTTCAAAGGCCTTCTCGTATTTTGCCGCTTCCGGCGAAACGACAAACAGTACATAGTGCCCTTTTTGCTTCACGATTGCGTTCTTTAGCAAATCCACCTGCTCTGCTCCATATCCCTCAAAATTCTGAATCTGAATATCCCGGCGGGAAATCGCCGCGTCCAGTACCTCACGCGCCTCCTTCTTTGTCTTTGCGCGCACCACAAATACCTCTTCCACATTCATGGTCGCCTGATTGTAATACAGGAGGACCCCGTCGTAATCTTTCTCATTTAATCCGTACAGGCGCTTGAGTTCCTGGCTCCCCGCCCGCTTCATCGCTTCCGTATCCACTACTTTTTCTATTTCGGACGCCACCGTATCAAACGCGGCGTCTTTATCGTCGCTCGTCCAAAACAAAAGCCCGACATAGATCACTAAAACCGCCAGCATTCCATAACGCAGGATACTAAGGATATCTACGGAACGTTTGCGCCTATTTTTCTCTTTTATCTCCGTCATATTCCGGCTTCCTCCGCCATATGTTCTGCCCACAAGGGGTAATACTCCTTTTTCACATGCTCTCCGTCCGGCTCATAATACTCGTCCTTCACCAGACTACTATTATCAATGACCGGTATCTTCTGCTCCTTACAATACTTTGAAAGCGCTTCATTATACTCCGCTATCCTTGCATAATCCGGATACTTCTCGATCGCCTTTTCTTTCACCGGTAGAATCAGATTTACATAAATCTGCGTCCCCGGAAGTTTTTCCCGCAAGGTCTTTATTACCGCATCATACCGCTCAATGAACAGCCCTGTATCTCCCTTGGTCGCTGAAACGTCATTGAGCCCCAACGCCAGAAATAACACTTTGGGCTTTAAGTTTGCCGTAGTCTCAATCAGCGGGTCAAGCTCATGCAAATGTACTCCCAGCTCCGCCACTACTGTCGACGAATCAAGCACCTGATAATCCAAAAAGCCACTGGTAATAGAGTCGCCCAGAATCACCGCATTTGCAAATTTTTCAGAAAGGGGACGATTCTTCCAGTCCTCCTCTTCTTTCCTGTCTTTTTCTTCAATCTGGCTGATTGCTCCCTCTATTGGCGTGATATCCGTTTTTTCCAGTTCTCTGATCTTCTCGATACCTTTCTTCGTATCCACCTCGAGGGCCGCCATCCGCCCTAATACAACGCACAGAATCACAGTCAATACAACAATGACGGCTGCTATAACGATAAACATCTTTTTTCGTTTGATATCTTCAAGACGTTCTTTGTCCACGTGTACGTGCTTCATCACATTCCACTGTTCCTTTCGCTTAAGCCTTGCACCCACGCACCACTCTCCCGATATCGCAATGTCCAAAACCGCGTGATGCATTTTATGCCTACCTAAAAGTATAGCCGATTTGCCTTCATTACACAACTCATTTTTCGTTTTGTAATCACCGAAAAATACAATGCATTTTATCTTCCGGTGTGCTATACTAAAGCACAGGAATCTATATGAATTTTTTCAATGATCTTTGGCTTGTCATCAGGAGGACTTATGCTTATTTTTTCACTGGATACCAAAAAATGCATGAACCAGCTTTTACTTAGCTCTGCATTTGACTCTTTTTTATTCATAGAAGGGGAAATCACGACATTCAATACCTTTCAGATCGACGGACGGTTAAAAAAAGAATTCTACCGTCAAACGCAGGACGATCCTGCGGTTCCTGAGCGGGAATATGCACTGTGGAAAGAGCAGCGGGAATTCTGCTTCTCCATCATCAGGGGGAAGCGCACCCCTCTTGGATTTCACATTGTGCTGTCGCTTGCTGCGCCGAACATCGCACGTTTGATCGCTCGGGAAGAGCTTGCCTTCTCAGCGGGAGATGTACAGGGTCTATATCTGAATTTTAAATACGACGGCACACAGCTTGCCTGCACGACGGGAACCTCCTTGAATCTCTTTACACTGGACAAATCGCTGGAACAGGCGTGGGATAAGATGGCACAGAGAATCTTTGTCAAGTATGAGATCCCTTTTGAAATCCTCGGCTAAGGTATCGGCCATCCACAGTCCCCGGCAGTCATCTCCTTCACATCGGAGGGACCACAAGCTCCGCAAGGACAACCTCATAACCGGACAAAGCGTCGGCGGGACAGCCATTTTGAACTGCCCCGTCGGTGCTTTTCTATACGATAGAAATAATTTAATTATAATAAGGAAATTGTGTGACCCGAAGCTTCGTACAGCCATATGGAATCAACTGTATCTTTTCCTCCCCGCTACTTGTCACCACAGGACTTGCAGGCACAGGTCCCGCGCTGTTTCTTTCGATTCCCCAGTCTTCCAGGCGTCTGCCTTTCGTGGTCAGAATCACAGGTGGCGTTTTCTTTGAGAACGGTATAGCTCCCACCTCCTGCTCTTCCACCTCAATCTCACAGTTCGCCCCAATCGCGTAATTCCAAGGACTTTCCGGGTACACTTCATAGTCCTTCACTCCCGCGACCTCCTTTACAACATGCCAGTTCTCTTTCATATCCAGCGCATAAACCAGTGGACCTCTCTCAATCGCCATACTGTCACGAAACCATTTGGAACGGCGAATCTCCATCTGCAAAGTGAATTCAAGATTGTCCCCGCCTGTCAGACCTTCCACCATCACAAAGCCATCCACATAGAAGCCGGAGTTTTGACCCGCAATCCACTCGCCGTTCTTTTTCAGTTCAAATTCTTTGCACCAGCCCGGCACCCGGATCTTCATGCTGAGATTTTCGGCTTTCTCAATCTTGTACTCGATTTTATTTTTAAACGGATATTCCGTGCGCATTTGTATGTACACATCATTTCCTTCCACCCTCGTGTTCAGGCTGCTCGGCGCAAACACCATGGATACGACCGTCCTGTCCCCTTCCAGATACCAAAGGCTTTTCACGAACTTCGGCCATCCCTGATGCATGTTCGCCGTACAGCACCCAAAATTGGGCTCAAGGCCAAACATGTTTGCCTCCTCATTATTGTTGAACCACTGTCTCGGTGCCTTACTCACCAGCACCTGGTTCGCCTGCTGCAAATACTGGTGTGCCATGAAGTCTTCGGTAATCGTCGCCGGGAGTGTGTTGTAGGCAAGCTGCTCCAATTTGTCCCCAAAATACGGATTGCCGAATCTCTCAAGCATCGTCTGAAGGCTGAACATATATTCCACGATTGAGCATAGCTCCGCCCCCTGCGACGGATCGTTTCCGCTCAAATGCTCGTCTCCATTGACGGCACCTGTCGCCACCCCGTGATACTTTTCCGCGCTTTTCATCCCCTTAATCGAAATCGCCTCATAATCCTTATCACTGTAAAAATAAGACAGCATCGCCGGATACTTAAATCCCATCGTCACATTCACAATGTGGTGTGTATGATAGTTGATCATCTCATCAAGATTATCCTTGGAATTACGGTCAAGTTCCTTCTCCCAGTTATAATAGTACCCCACCGGTCTCACGAACGGGAATTCTTCAAAGATGTCCACCCAGTCCAGAGCCTGTTCCCGCAAGATATCAACCAGATAATAAACATTTTCATTCGGCTTTTTTTCAAGATACCACTCAATACAGTAGAGCAAATCCCCGACTCTGGCCCTGGACCACTGCTTTGCCGGTACAAGTTGCAGTTTCTTGTACAGATACTTGAAGTAATTCTCGAAAAACTCAATGACTCTCTCATCTTCCTTGATCTCGTAATACTGTATCAGAACTTTCAGCATCACATACCGCGACCAATAATCATGCTTGCTCGCCTCCGGGCCGAAGTTTCCCTCTTCATCCTGGCTGTTCAGTGTCCATTCAATAAAGCGCATGGCCAGATTCCAACGCTTCTCGTCTTTCAGGTACCAGGCAATCGGCAAAAGTCCGTCCAGATAATAAGGCGCTCTCTCCCAATTTTCCCCTGTTCCTCCAAGCCACCCGGAATAGCTTCCCACACTGTCCCAGACTTCATGCAGGCACCCGGTAAGACCATCCATCTGAACCTGAAGCTGTCTTTTCAGCCATCCCTCCGCCTTCACCTCCGGAATCAGAAATGTTTTCATAGCCTTGTTGTTTCTTTTTATCATAGTCGTCCTCCGAACATTCTTTATTTTAAGGCACCGCTCAACATGCCCTTGATGAAATACTTCTGTAAAAATACAAACATGATCAAAATCGGTACCAGCCCTACGATCGAGCTGGATGTCAGAAGCCCCCAGTCGGTTCCGTATTGGCTGATTGCCAGGTTCGTAAGCCCCACATTAAACGTCTTAATTGCATCACTGTTGCCGAACACCAAAGCAATCAGATAGTCATTCCATGTCGTGTACGCGGCATAAACGGCGATTGTGGCGACGGATGACCATGTAAACGGCAGGCATATTTTCAGGAACACTTTGAACGAACCGGCTCCATCCAGCTTTGCCGATTCCAGCAGACTATCCGGTATCATATCAAATGCATTTTTCATCATATAAATGCAGAACGGAGAGTGGAAGGTCGCATAAATCAAAACCATACTCGTCATCGTATTTAAAAGGCCCAGCTTTGACATGGTCGAATACAGCGGATTCAATAATGCCTGAAACGGAATCATAATCGCTGCCATGATGCTGGCAAGCATCAGACCTTTTCCTTTGAGTTTCAGCTTTGAGAGTCCATATCCCGCCAACACGCTCACCACGACAATCACGATGATCGTTATGATTGTTATGATCACGGTGTTTTTAAAGTATCCCAGATACAGTCCGTCCTCCAAGGTGAAAATTCGGATATAGTTGGAAAGTGTCGGCTTTTTGGGAAACAGGCTCGGCGGTGTGCCGTAAATTTCCGTTCTGTCCTTCAGTGATGTCACAATCGTCCAATATAGTGGGAGAATAAAAACAACACCCAGCACTGCATTAATCCATGTTTTTTTCGTAACAGGTCTCATCTTTCCCCTCCTCTAGTTGATTGTCGGATCATTTAAAAACTTGTACTCCACCAGACTCAAAGCTCCCAACACAGCCAGCAATACCATGGTGATTGCGGAGCCATATCCCATCTTAAAGTATTTAAATGATGTATTGTAAATATAGTGTACAATCGTCGTGGTCGTCTGTGCCGGGCCGCCTTTTGTCATGATCAGGAACTGTTCAAATGCGAGTACCGATCCGATAACCGACATAATCAGAGCCAGCGCAACCTGCGGACGGATAATCGGCAGTGTGATTCGGATAAACTGTGTAATCTTCCCCGCGCCGTCAACGGCTGCCGCCTCATAGACCTGGTCGTCCACCGTCTGGAATGCCGCGAGAATAATCAGCATCGAGAAGCCCGCCATCTTCCAGGTGACCATAAAGATGACCGCCGGAAGTGAGGTCTCTGCCGAATTCATCCACAGAACCGGCTCATCAATAATTCCCAAAAACTGCATGATATAGTTCAGCACGCCGTATAAATCGTTATAGATCCACAGCCAGACCATGCTGCAGCAGGTCATGGAAATAACCACTGGAGCGTAGTATATTGACCGAAATAAATTTACCCCCGCAAAGCTTCCGTTGATCAAGGTAGCCAGGACAAATGCCAGAATAAAGAGGCATGGTGTCACAAATAACGCATATTTCAATGTGAAGAACAGAGAATTCCAAAACTGTCCATCCTGAAATAAGTTGATATAGTTATCCAAGAAAACAAACGTCTTTTCTCCTAACATCGGCCAGTCAAAGAAAGACATCACTACCGTCTGAATGAAAGGATAGATAAAAAACACCAGATTCAGCACCATAGCCGGAAGTACAAACAAATATGATATGAGATTCAGTTTTTTTCTCTGTTTCATTCTCTTCACATTCTCCTTTGTCAAAAAGTTAGTTCAGAATCGCCTCGATATCTGTTTTCACTTTCTTTACCGCATCTTCCGGTGAGATTTTTCCGTTCAGGCAGTTCTGCATCGTAGTTAGCAGCGGATCATACATTTCATCATATTTCACTGCCACCGGAGTGTGTGCTACCTCCAACGCTTCTCTCAGCACCTGATACTGCGGTGTGCTCTCAAAATATTCATTGTCAAACTGGTCACTTCTCGCCGGCAGAAGTCCGCCTTTTGCAAATTCGTCAACCTGTACTTCATCTGATAGAGAATACTCGATGAAATCCCACGCTGCTTCCACGTTTTTACACTGGGATGTGATACCGATGGAGTCTCCGCCTGAGAAGGAAGCATACTCCATTCCCTTGGGTCCCTTCGGAATCAAGGCTGCTCCCCAGTTCATATTGCTGGTTCCGTTTACAAAATTATACACTGCCGCACTGCCCAGCACGATCTGGCTGGCTTTTCCGGTAAGGAACGCATCCTGTGCCTCGCCCCAGGAATAGGTCACCGAGCTCGGCGGTGTCACCTTATATGTATTGGTGAGGTCATAGAAAAGCTGTACCGCTTCTATCGCATTTTCAGAATCCAGTTTGCAGGTCTTTCCGTCCTCTGTCAGGAATTCTCCTCCGTTGTTCCACACATACGGCATGATGGTAAATGTGTAAGCACCGGAATGTCCTCCCGCATATACATATCCATAGTGATCATCGTTGGTCAATTTCTGCGAGTACTCAACCAGTTCATCCCATGTTGTGGGTGGTGTCTCCGGGTCCAGACCTGCTTCCTCGTAGTGATCCTTATTGTACAGAAGAACCGATACGTCTGGTGCGAACGGTACTGCATAGGTCTTTCCGCCCATCTGGCCAGACTTCATCATTCCCTTTCCGAATGTGTCCTTGAAATCCAGCGCCTCGTATTTGTCAGTGATATCGACAAACGCACCTACCGATATAAAATACGGTACCTTTGTACAGTCGATAGCCACGATGTCCGGAGCCTCCTGTGCGGAAAGGGCTAGTGAAAACTGATCCGCCATCTGGGTATTCACCTGCTCGACCACCTTCACTTCCACGTCTGAATGACTTGCATTGTATTTGTCTGCCGCATCCTTAACACATGCCGCGGTAGTATTTCTAACCCAAACCACAATTTCTTCCTTCCCATCGCTGTTCTCGCTCGTCTCCTTAGTGTTTCCCCCACACCCTGTGACCAGAGTGGCAATCATAGCCACTGCCAGCACCGCCGACAATAATCTTTTGACATTTAATTTCTTCATAAACATCCTCCTTTTCTATACATTGCTCATTTTCTCTTAATTTTTCTTTTATCGGTCCGATATCTTGGATATATTATACAAAATTCAACATGCACTGTAAATTGAGATTCCTGACTGAAAATTGCAAAATATTAACATTTAGTTTTAGCAAATTATTAACATCTTCCGATTTCACCATTTTTCCAAATTTCTTTTATAAACACTTGTTTATATACATCAAATGACATAAAATAATATCAAATTATTAGCTATCGAAACATTCATTTAAACATTTTTGTAGCAAAAAGGAGGTAATACTATATGGAATATGTGAATTTTTTGACACCTCCATACCCTCATTTTATTGTCGCCGGGATGGCACTCTACCGCCCGGGGGACTCCCACGGCAAGAGGGAAAATATCGGTGTCTTCGACCTGATTTTCATTGAATACGGTGAGCTTTATATCACAGATGGGACGCAGAGCTACCACTTAAAACAAAACGATCTGCTGATTCTAAAGCCAGACTCCGCCCATTTCGGGCACAAGATCGTTTCCGAAAAAACCAAATTTTACTGGCTGCATTTTCGAACCGACGGCACGTACTACTACTCCCCCGAGTTTCGCCTGGAGAAAAAGCCACAAAAGCCCGGAAGCTATTACACGGACAAGCCTGCCACCTTGGCGCTCCCTCTCTACAAAAAGCTGACGCCACTTGCCAGCAGCGAGTTTTTGTCCATCTTCTCCAAACTTGTTTCCGCCAATATTGACAAATACCAGCAGACCGAGATTCGAGGGCAGGCCATCCCCACTCCTCTGGAATGCCAGATTCTCTTTCTGCGGCTACTCGGCTTCGTGCAAGTGTTCCAGCCCCAGCAGAATTCCTCCGAGCTGCTGGCTGCTAACATTATGGAATATATTTCTCAAAACTATCACACGCAGATTACGTTGGAGAGCATCGCGGATTATTTTAGCTTTCATCCGGTACATATTATCCGCTGTCTCAAGAAAGAATTCGGGCTCACCCCGAACAAGGTAATCATGCAGGTTCGGATCGAAAACTCCAAAAAATTATTGATCACTTCGGATTTAAACATCAGCAAAATTTCCGAATTGGTCGGATTTTCTACGCCTTCCTATTTCAATAAAGTGTTCCGGGAACATACCGGCATATCTCCGAAAGCTTTTCGGGAAGCTAAGGAGCCGGAAGCCACCTGATTTTCAACCCAATAAGACCGCCCCGCAGAAATCCATGCCTTTTGGCACGGGCTTTCCGACGGAGCGGTCTTATTTCAACTATCGCTATCTAAATTCCAATAGAATCTTCCTCAAAATGTCCACATTTTTTCTTAGACCCTCACTAAACATTTTATATTTCTTATTATTTTGTCAGCATCATCATAATATCATTGCTTCGTTTTACAAACGCTGTCATCTCTTCCGGGCTGAGCGGCTTATGCGCCAGCATAGCCAGATCATAGAGCTGATGGCAGATCATGTCGGTGTTTTCACCTTCCTTATTCTCCACCACATACTGTACCAGCGGGTGATTTGCATTCAGCACCAGAGTGGAATCCGTTCCGAACATTGATGCGTCCATACCGCCCATGCCGTACATCTTTATCATTTCCTGCATACGGCGTGACTGCTCGGACAGCGTGATCATAGCGGCAACGCTGTCATCTTTCATCTTCTCCACATTCACGTTCAGCTTGTCATTTCCAAGAGCTTTCCGGAAAATCTCCATCAGGCTGTCAGTCTTTTCTTTGAACGCCTCTTTCTCTTCCTCCGAAACCTCTTCTTTAAAGTGATCCGTCAGATCCGCATCAATTCTCTGGAACCGTACATGCTCGTTCTTCTGCTCTAACTGTGTGATAAACGGAGAGTCAATATTGTGGGAAAGAATCACCGCATCTAATCCCTCTTTCTTGAACATATTGATATACTGGCTCTGCTGCTGCTCGTCGGTCACGTAGTAAACGGTAGTCTTGGTGTCCTCTGTCACCTTATTTGCATCTTCCCCGTCTTTTTCCTTGTCCTCATTCGGCTCCACGATCGTGCCGCCGTTTTTCTCGATGCACTCTTTTAAAGTCAGGTAATTATGATCCAGATTCTTGAACAGAACATAATCCATCATCTTGTCGCAGAACTTCTCGTCCTTCAGGCAGCCGAACTTGATGAACGGACTGATATCGTCCCAGTATTTCTCGTAGTTTTCCTTATCCGTCTTGCACATACCGGACAGCTTATCCGCTACCTTCTTGGAAATGTAGTCCGCCACCTTCTGTACAAATCCATCATTCTGTAAAGCGCTTCTTGATACGTTCAGCGGCAGATCCGGGCAGTCGATCACGCCCTTTAATACCATCAAGAATTCCGGAATGACCTCTTTAATATTGTCCGCGATAAATACCTGGTTGTTATACAGCTTGATTGTACCTTCAATGGAATCGTACTCCGTATTAATCTTCGGGAAATACAGGATTCCTTTCAGGTTGAATGGATAATCCATATTCAGATGAATCCAGAATAACGGCTCCTTGTAATCTAAAAATACCTTGCGGTAGAACTCGATATAGTCCTCCTTGCTGCATTCATTCGGGTGCTTGGTCCAAAGAGGTTTTGTGTCGCTTAAGGAAACCGGGCGCTTTATGATCTTCACCTTGTCAGACGCCGGGGAAACCTCTACCATTTCCTTCTCGCCGTTCTCATTCTCTTTTTCTTCCATCTTGGCGTCTTCATGAATATGTTCTACGACCTCGTCCGTATCCAGAAGCTCTTCCTCCGGAATCGTCTCATACTCCGGCTCGGCGTTCTCCTTGGCAAGGAAAATCTCTACCGGCATAAAGGAACAATATTTTTCCAGGACCTCGCGGACGCGGTATTCATTCGCGAACTGCACGCTGTCCTCATTCAGGAACAGGGTAATCTCTGTACCGACGCCCTCTTTACTTCCCTCTTCCATCTCGTACTCGGTTCCGCCGTTGCTCACCCAATGTACCGGAGAAGCACCTTCTCTATAGGAAAGCGTATCGATATGAACTTCGTCCGCAACCATAAATGCAGAATAAAATCCCAGACCAAAGTGTCCGATCATCTCATCGTCCGTCGTCTTATCCTTATATTTCTCCAGGAATTCCGTCGCCCCTGAGAATGCGATCTGCGTAATATATTCCTCTACTTCTTCCGCCGTCATACCAAGACCATTGTCGATGAATTTGAGGGTCTTCTCTTCCGGGTTCACGAGTACCTGAATCTTAGCCATATAATCATCGGGTATCTCGTATTCGCCCATCATATCCAGTTTCTTTAATTTAGTAATCGCATCACAACCATTGGAAACCAACTCACGCACGAAAATGTCGTGGTCTGAATACACCCATTTTTTAATAATCGGGAAAATGTTTTCGCTGCTGATAGAAAGACTTCCTTTTTTTGCTGCCATTTTGATTCACTCCTTAAAATATTTTTATATTTGCAGGTATCTTAGAGTAAAGCGTATCCCTTTCTGCGCCATAAAATTCCGGTCTTTTACGTCCGAAACCTTCCAGTCTCACGCCCGACCGATACCTTCTTATCTTGTCTATGAAATATCTTAATACCCAAATTTCCAAATGTCAATAGAAAATTAGCACTCATTTAATATGAGTGCTAATAATTCTCTTAAAATTATAAACAATTTATAAACTTCCCCTGGCGCCTACTCCACGCTCTTCAAAGATTCCACCATATCGATTTTCCTGAGCTTGTAGAACATGATCAGGTTTACAAATACAGAAAACGCCACGGTAAACAGGAAGCTGTATAAGTAGCTGGGCCAGTGAATGGTTCTTCCGAACATGGCCTCCTCCACTTCGACTGTCACGATTACGTAACGATGCAGTAAATTTCCAAGCCCCATTCCTAAAACAGCTCCGATGATGGTAAGCAGCACATTTTCCCTATAAACATAGGAGGCCACTTCCATATCGTAAAATCCCAGAACCTTGAGCGTGGCAAGCTCCCGCCGCCTCTCCGTGATATTGATATTATTCAGATTATAGAGCACGACGAACGCAAGTAATCCGGCCGAAATGATCAGCACCACGATTACCAGGTTGAGGCTCTTTAACATATCGTCCAGACGGCTCTCAATACTGCTGGTATAACTTACGTTCAGCACCTGATCATGGGAAAGGAGCGTCGTTCCTATCTCTTCGATTTCCTTTTCCTCTCCCGCTTTTACCATATACAAAATGCTGTTGTATCTTGGAGGTGCGCCATACAACTCCTCATACGCCTCGTTGGAGAGATAAAGGTACCCGCCCAGATAGTTCTCACAGACTGCTCCAATCACGACCTCCCGGTCACCGCGATCCTCGTCCGAGATTGTCAGGGTATCTCCGGCCTCCACCTTCAAAAGCTGAGACGCCTTCTCTGTCAGAATCACCTGATCCTCCTTAAGAGAGTAGACCTCATCCCCGATTCTGCTGTGAAAACTTAAGAAATCCTCAATCTCCGTTTCATCATTCGGAACAGTCAGGTACACACTCCGTTTCTCCTTTCCGGCTTTCAGATCAACTTTCTGCATTCTGACCGGAATCGCACCCTCCACTGCTGAATTTCCACTTAGATAATCCAGGATTTCCTCCTTTTCTTCCTTAGATGCCTTATCCTCAAAATAAACGGACGCGTCATAAAACTGGACTTTCTCATATTGCAGTTCCACGATCTCGTAAATACAATCCTTAAGACCAAATCCAACCAGCATCAGAGCCATGCAGCCGCCGATTCCGAAAATCGTCATAAAGAACCGCTTTTTGTAACGCACCAGATTCCGAATGGAGGACTTCCAGATAAAACTGAGTCTCTTCCAGAACCAGCCGGCCCGCTCCAAAAGGATCCGTTTCCCCTGTTTGGGTGCCGGCGGCCGCATAAGTTGCGCAGGCTGAGACGCAAGCTCTTTATAGCAGGAAGCTATAGTTGCAAAGGAAGTACAGAATACCGCGATCACCGTAGCCTGTAACGCATAGGATAAATGGTATGGCACAAGGATATCCGGAATATGCTTATACATGATCTTATACGCATAAATAATAATGAACGGAAATATTTTTTCTCCGAATAGTGCGCCGAACACACTGCCTCCCAGTGTTGCCGCAAGGGCGTAGTACAGATATTTTTTAGCGATCGCGAATTTCCCATAGCCCAGCGCCTTTAACGTTCCGATCTGCACCCTTTGTTCCTCGACCATACGTGTCATCGTCGTCAGGCTAATCAGAGCTGCCACCAGGAAAAACAGCACCGGAAATACCTGCCCCAGCGAACGCATTCGGTCTGCATTCTCCCCGTAGCCATTATATTCCGTCAAAGCGTCCCCTCTGCTCTGTATGTACCACTTGGGATTCTCTATCTTCTCAATCTCTGCTTTCGCGTCAGCAATCTCCTGGCGAGCCTCTATTAATTCCTCTTCTCCGTCCGCGATCTGCGTCTCACCATCCGCGATCTTCTCTGCCGCCTCTGCCGCTGCCTGCTCATACTCTGCCCGCCCTTCGGCAAGCTCCTTCTGTCCTTCCTCCAGCTCCGATTTTCCAGAGACCAGTGTGTTTTCCTCTTTTTCAAGAAGTGCCCAGGCTGCGTCTATCTGCGCCTGTCCGCTGTCGATCTGCTGTTTTGCTGTCGCCAACGTCTTTTTTCCGTCCGCAATCTGTCGTTTTCCATCTTCTATGACCTTCGCCGTCTCTTCGAGTTTTTGCTCACTTTCAAGAAGGAGCCTCTCACCTTCTTCCAACTCCGCCTGCTGCGCCAGAAGTTCACTCTGACTGTCTTCCAGCTCCTGGCGGCTCTTTTGCAAACTATCAATCTGTGCGTTCATCTCGTCTACTGACGCAAATCCCGCCTCAGATAAAGCCCGATCAATTTCCGCCTGATACATTGTCGCCTTAAGTCGAAGCAACGCCTTCTGTGCTTTCCAGGTCGTAAGAAACCGCTTCTGCTCCTCAGTCCTCTCATCCTCCGGAATCATTTCATACTGACTGTAACGTGCATCGCCGTCCGCAATTTCTGTTTCCGTTTGTTGTATCTCAGTCTGCGCCTGACTGATCCCCGCCTGAAGCTGCGACAGTGCATCAAGCCCGGACAAAATCTCTGTAAGTCCTGCTTCGATCTGTTCAAGTCCCTCTTCCAGCTGTGGTTTTGCCGCTTCAATCTCCTCTTTTTTCTCCTGAATCAGCGGCATATTCTTCTCATATTCTTCCTGATACTGCTTTTCGCCTTCCAGGAGTTCCTTTTCCTTTGCGTTAAGCTGGGCTACCCCTTCTTCATATTCTTGTCTTGCCGCAGTCACCTTTTTTTGCTGTGCATTCAGTTCAGTTCTGGCTGATGCTAACTGTGCTTCACCATCTGCAATCTGCTTCTGTGATTTTGCCAGCTTCGCCTCCCCATCTGCCAGCTTCTTTCTGGCAGCAGAAAGTTCTCTTGCCGCAGTGCTCTTCGCTTCCTCCAGCTCTTTCTTCGCATCATCCAGCTTGCCGGATTCTTCATTTACCGTCTCTTCCGCATCCGCTATTTCCTTATTAGCCTCCTCGAGAATCTCATCTCTCCTTGCCATGCAGCGTTCTTCCTTGATCTGTTCCAATGCTTCCACCGCGGCATCGGAAAGCTTATCATATTCCTCCGTAAATGCCGTCTCATCCAATGTATCCCTGACCCTTACATAGGCTTCTGTATATACATCCATATCAAAGGAAGCTTCATCTACCATCACAAATCCGCTGACTTCACCGGTTCCGATCATACTGCTGCCACGTCCAAAAGATATGTACAAAGGACTATTTCCGATTCCCACCACCGTATAGGTGTCCGTGACCATGCTGTCTGTAAGCGGCGTTTCATCACCGGAGCGAAATATAATCTGATCTCCCACTTTATAATCCGCATAGGCCAGAAAATCCTCGTCCAGAAGGCATTCCCCTTCTTTTTCCGGAAGCCTGCCTTCTTTTACCGCCACTGTGTTAAATGTGTTCTGCACCGAAATCACATGGACTACTTTGTCCGTATCTCCCACAGGGCATAGTACGTCCTTACTATATGCCCCTTCCGTCTCTTCAATTCCCTCCAATTCATTAATCGCGCGGATATCATCATCCGTCAGCCCCATACTGCCCATGACCTTGATATCCATCAAATTACTTTTATCAAAATAGGAATCTCCCGAGATCCGCATACTCGGTTCCGACGCGCGTATTCCCGAATAAAACGCCACGCCCAGCGCTACAATAAAAAATATGGACACGAACCGCCCCATCGTCTTTCGGATTTCCATAAAAAAGTCTTTACGTAACACGTTTTTCTTCATATGACCCCTGCCATTCTGTTATACTTTTTCTGTCGTATCGTCTTGCTTATCCATAACAATATCGCCGTTTCATGGCACTACCACTCAATCGTCTCCACCGAAACCGGGTTTGGATTTTCTACTATGGAAGCCACTTTTCCATTCTTCATCTTAATGACCCTGTCCGCCATAGGCGCGATCGCCGAATTGTGCGTGATCAAAATGACCGTCATTCCTCTCATACGGCAAGTGTCCTGCAGCAGCTTCAAAATAGCTTTTCCTGTATTGTAGTCCAATGCTCCGGTAGGCTCATCGCACAGGAGCAGCTTGGGATTCTTCGCCAAAGCCCGGGCGATGGAAACTCTCTGCTGCTCGCCGCCGGAGAGCTGCGCCGGAAAGTTCTTGAGGCGCTCTCCAAGCCCTACTTCTCTTAATACCTCTTCCGCATCCAGCGGGTCCTTGCAGATCTGCAGGGCCAGTTCCACATTTTCAAGGGCCGTCAGATTCGGGACCAGATTATAGAACTGGAATACGAATCCGATGTCATCCCTTCGATAGGAGGTGAGTTGGCGGGCATTATACCCCGCCACATTGGCGCCGTCAATCCAGACTTCTCCACTGGTCGCTGTGTCCATGCCTCCTAAGATATTGAGAACGGTCGTCTTGCCCGCGCCGCTGGCGCCTACCACTACTGCAAATTCTCCTTTTTTGATTGTGAAATTGATGCCGGCGGCGGCAGCAATCTCTATTTCTCCCATTTTGTATATCTTGCGTACATCTTTAAGTTCTACGAATTCTCTCACGGTTTTACCTCTCTATAGTGTCGTTTATGGGCTTTTGCCCGTGCTAGTATATTGATGGGTTGAACCCCGCAGTGCAAACTCACGAGCTTCGCTCGTTCGTTCACGGGCTTTCGCCCTATCAAAGTGCAGGAAAAGCAATTCGTCTGCGAGCAGCCGATTGCTTTTTCTGCACTTTGGCACTGCTCATTGCCTTCGTGCACATTATACCACACCCTCCCTGGTAAAAGGAAGATATGTCGCTTTGTAGGAAATTAAAATTTTCTAAACTTTGATTTTCATAAATCTCTACTTAAATAAGAATTTCTATCCTATAACCCTCATTTCAGACTCAAATGCATTGTCTGGTATTTTTACATAGTCGCGCGAATATTTTATTGTTAATTTTGTGCACATTGATATTTTATTGTGATTTTGTACAATTTTTGATATCCATTTTTGTAACATTTGTCTTTTTTGCGGATTTACTTAGGGGGATTGCCATGGTATTATAATACCAGCTTGAAGATATTACTAGTTTAGAACATTCCTTGACAGGGCGGTATCGCAGAGATGCGAGTCCGGTTCCCTATCAAAGGAATACACAATTTAAGACGCTTTCAGTATTTTGATACTTTTTATTTTCATTTCTCCTTTAATGAAATTATTGGAAAAACAGTTTACAACGTTTCCCCCGATCATACGTTGTAAGCTGTTTTTTCATTTCTGGGATATTTAATATGAAATTTTTTCGAATCGGCTGCTATTTAAGAACATTTTGAGTATAATAATATTGAGCAATGCTCATTACGCTTTACAGTGTGCGACTTCAACACTGTTTATTCAAATACGTTTCGCAATGTACGGCGCTGAAACATTGCTTATCCAAATACGCTTCACAATGTGCGGCACATGGAATGATACAAAACACCGCCCCATCGTCTGCCTAATTAAATCATCTGAAAACGAAAATCTTTATTGGGCAATCCCTATGGGAAAACTGAATCATCGTAATTCTGCACAAAAAAAGCGCCTGGACTTTTATTTAAATCTCCCAGAACGTGATATTCGATCCTGCTATTACCACACTGGCAGAACAACGTCGCAGTCTATCTTTTTTATCAGCGATGCCATTCCTATTACAGATAAATACATAGATGGCATCCATGTAGGTGCAGATAAGCAACATTTTATTATCAAAAATCCAAAACTTATCTTCTCAAGGAACTGGAAAAATCCGACTAATCTAACTACAATTAGGTTAGTCGGATTTTCCAAATATATATTTACTACTTCCCGCTTACACGTTCCACAAAAATAATCCCAAACGCTTCCGGGCCGATATGCGCTCCAATCGTAGAACCAATCTGAAGCCGGTCCGCTATCTGAATGCCTTCTTTTTCCAGTTTCGTCTCAAAACGCTGACAGTTGTCCGTGCCATAGGAATAAATGACATAGACCGGAAAATCAGGATCAATCTCAAGCTCCTGCAAATGCTTGATGATGTAGCTGATAGCCTTATTTCTGCCAATACATTTTCCAAGCATTCCGATCTCGCCTTTTTCTGTGACTGTAATAATAGGTTTAATGTTGGCCATGTCCCCAATCGTCGCCACAGTTTTGCTGATTCTTCCGCCTCTTCCGAGATATTCCAGAGTATCCAGAGCCGCCACTACTTTAACTTTTGATTTCATCTCCTCCACGGCGGTCACAATCTCCTTAGCAGTTTTTCCGTCCGCCCGGAGCTTACATGCATAATCTGCCATCTCTTTAATCGTATAAGTAGCGGAAAGCGAATCGATAATATGAATCTGTTCATAATCTACCATGCTTTTAGCCATAACTGCTGTCTGGCGGGTGCCGCTGAGTCCGGAGGATAACAGAATGCAGATCAGCTCGTCACCTTTTTCTTTTGCGTCCTCGAAAACATCCAGGAATTCCTGCGGGGAGGGCTGGGAGGTCTTTGGAAATTCTCCGCTCCTTTCCAAAATTTCATAGAATTCGTCTCTACCCATGTCGATGCCGTCTACGTATGTCTTTTCCCCGATGGCGATACTGATGGGCAGGAGTTCCATATTCTTTTCTTTGATCTCCGCCAATGTGTAGTCGGATGATGAATCTACCAGTATTCTTATCATGACTGTGTTTTCCTTTCTCTACCTATTATTTTCTTTCTAGCAATTAATAATCTCTTCTGCCGCTTCGGCGATCAATTTGAAATTTTCCAGAATCTCCCGGGATTTTTCCACGCCAACTTTCTTTACGATAGCGTCAACTAATTCCAGATTCTTCCGATGCTGTTCGGTAAAAATATCCGGGCTGTCGGGACTAAATTTAATGTAAATCCGGCGTCGGTCTTCTGTGGAGCGTTCCCTGACAATCATTCCCTTTTCTTCCAGACTTTTCAGCGTTCTGTTCATCTGCGATTTGAGCATGCGCGTCTCCTTGCATAGATCAGTCGCCGTCAGATACTGCTTAGGGCTGCGGATATAGTTTCTGAGCAAAATGTTGCAAATCAGGGATTCGTTATATGGCATGTCCGATACAATCCGTTCATTGCTTATCGTTAGTCTTAGTTTTAACCATGCGGACAAGAGGTCTTCGTTAAGTTTTTTCATAAGGGACTCCTGAATTTGGTATATTAGTTTACTTTGTGAACTATTCAACGGGTATGATAGCATGGTTTGGGGAGGATGTCAAATGGAAATGAGGACGATAATTTTTTTGGAGGGATGTATGAGAGACGCCGTAAAGTGTGTCTTTGACGAACATACCACGCTTTACGGCTGTTGGCTCATAAGGGGTACAAAATTATGTTCCTGCTAGAGAAACGGGGTTGCAGACGGGTTAGTAAAATAGTAGTTCTCCGGTTTGGCGGTTGGTTTGTTCGGCTTTCTTTAGGAGGATTTGGGTTATGGCAATCATGGTGGTGAGGCAGATTAGGAGTTTGATCAGGTCGGGGAAGAGACTGGTTGGTTGTTGGTGGATGTGGAGGGTTAGACGAATTAGGTTCAGGCAGTAGGTCAGGGGGAATAGCAGGGAGATGAGGCGGGCCCAGAGGGGGAAGGCGTTTAGGGGGATTCGGGTGCCAGAGAAGAGGAGCATGGGGGTGTCGAAGAGATCCATTATGATGGAGGCGTCGCGGGAGAAGAGAAAGATTGCGTTCAGCATTCCGCCCCAAATGGTGGAGGAGGCGACGAGCAGGAGGAAAATGAGCGGGAAGAGGTACCAGTTGGCCAGGCTAAGGCTTCGGGTGTAGAACAGGATGAACAGGCAAAAGCAGCAGAACATCCAGGCTTCCTGAATAAGCGCACCCAGGGCTTTTCCGTAGTTTAAGGCAAGGCGGTTTGCGGGGGTGAGGAACGCGATTTCCAGAGTTCCGCCGGTTCTTTCGTCGTAGGACATGGACCAGGCATTTTGTACCATAGACCAGAAACAATTATAGGCCATATAACCGGTAGCAAGAAATGCCAGAAGCGTCTGTGCATTTCCGATTCCGGCAATATTTCCTGTAAGCTCAAAGGGTTTATAGGTATAGTAAACCTCTAAAAATCCCAGGATCGGCCAGATGAGCAGGGAAAAGTATACAAAATAGGAATGGTAATTGTGTTGTTTTTGTTTGCGGATTTCTGCATAGATTACTAATAGGATTTCTCTCACTTTTCTTCCTCCTTTGCTTCATTTACCAGGTACATCAGAATATCTTCCAGGGGAATTTCCGGTTCTTTTGGATTTTCCGGATCGGAATCTAAGGGTGCTCTCCTTGCCTTTGCTTCCCGGACATGTGGGGCAAATAAGGTCTGCAATTCTTCCTTGGTTCCCCGGGCAATGATCTTACCGTGGTCTATGACATAGATGTAATCGCAAAGTTCCTCGGCTTCACTGATATAATGCGTTGTCAGGAGGACCCCTTTCTCTTTCTCTGCTGCAAGACGCCGAATCAGTTCACGGATTTCTTTGGCAATCACAATGTCAAGCCCAAGAGTCGGCTCATCCAGAAAAATGTAGGCCGGATCGTTGACAAGTCCCCGCGCGATCTGGAGTCTCTGCTTCATTCCTTTAGAATAGCGCTCTACCGGAATGTCCGCAGCTTCTTCGAGGTCCACGATTCTCAGGAGATTACGGATTCGTTTTTTTAAGGTATCGCCGCTGATTCCGTAAAGGCTTCCGAAATATTCCAGATTTTCTACTGCGGTAAGGCGCCAGTAGAGATTCCTCTCGCCGTCTGAGATCACATTGATCCGCTCTTTGACGCGTCGATGCTCTTTGATTGCATCGATTCCTTCCATCTCAAGGGTTCCGGCCGTCGGCTCAATTACGGAGGAAAGCATACGGATCGTCGTCATTTTTCCGGCTCCGTTAATTCCTAAAAGACCGATGATCTTACCTCGTGGAATTTCCAGGGAAACTCCTTTTACGGCGTGGACCGTTTTTCTCGTTCTGGGGCGAAATAGCCCTCTTTTTTCTTTTAATTCATAATCTTTGACCAGATTTCTGGCTATGATTTTCCTCTGACTATCTGCCATCTGCTTTTTCTTGATTTTTTCTGCTTGTTCCATTTTGGCTGTTCCCTTCTTTTCTCTTTTCTTCATGCAAAATTTCATGCAAAAATGCTCTCGACCAGGACACGCTCCTTCTTCCTGAACCACCAAATACCAAGTCCAGCGTAGAGCAGGCATAAAAGTAACACCTGCAAAATCAGTTTTCCGTTTCCCGCAAGCATTTCCCGGTGAATGATCACTCTCCGAAACAGTTCTACTGCCGGAGTGAGGGGCAAAATCTGTGCGAATTTTTGCACCCAGACCGGAAGGTATTGAATCGGAAATGCGATTCCGCAGCTCAGGCTCATAATAAAAAACAGGGTATTCTGCGTGATGTAGGTATCCCTTGTCTCCAGCATTACCGCCGACAGGGAAAGTCCCATGCAGAAAAATGCGAACACGGCGAGAAGAATGACCAACAAAGCGCTGAAGGTAAAAAGAGCCTTAAGGTTCGCTCCAAATAAAACCCCAGTCAAAAGAACGGCTCCAAATTCCAGGAGCGCTCTCTGTGTTTGTTCTGCAAGGCAGCCCAGAAAATATTCTGTCCTCGATGCAGGTGACAACAGAAGGACTTCCAGCGTCCCCTCCCTCTGCTCCGTGATCAGCGCTCTCCCCACGTTCATAAGCGTTGCCACTGCCAGCACATTGAACGCTGATCCCAGCACAATAAAGGTCATATAATCTGCTCCGTTCGTATAATGGTAATACTCCCGGTTCAGATTCCCTTCCATATAATAGTGATAAATAAAATAGGGAAATACAATCTGTGTGACCCCTGTCACAATCCGCGACACAATAAAAGACCAGGGGACTGCCCGCAAAATGCCAATCCTGTTCTTGCGGTATGTGGATTTGATAACCTGCAGCATGAATTGCCTCCTTTTTTGCTCCTACAACATCATTTCATAAAAACGATAAGGAATAAAATCGATACTTTCCTTTACCAGTTCATACTTCACATAGTTTCCCTCCCGATGTTTTTCCACCATTCCCGCCTGCCAAAGGAGGCGCAGATGTTTGGAAATAGCCGCTTCACTGACCTGAAGCTCGTTTGCCAGCTCTTTTGTTGTCCCCACTCCATGAACGATTTCCCGCAGAATGCAAAGTCTCATCTCATCGCCCAGTGCCTTGCAGATCCTCAGGAAATCCGCCGGAATCGCATCCTCCTTTTTCTCTACCCTCACCGATTTTACCAATTCCATTTTTCCTCCCCGCTCATAGTTCCAAAGATGCGGGCTTAAAAATGTACTGACCGTGGCGTAGATCGTTTTAATCTTGCTCATGGGATATGCATATTCTCTGTTTTTCAGGAAAACAATCTGATCTTTTTCTATTTTGAGCCGTTCGTGTATTCCTCCTGCCCAATTCCAAATCCCCTGATTTTGGCACTTATCCGCCTCCGCCCGAATCATTCGCTTCAGGAACGGAAACAAAATAATCTCTTCACGGCGATAGATCTTCTGATAATACCGATTGATGACTGATAATATTTTGTCCCGCTCCGGAACTGTTATTTCTCCCCGATCACAACGGACCATCTGATTCCACCTGATGATATGCATCTGCCTAAGGTGCTCCATCGTTTCCGGTATATCCAAAAAGCGCATGTTTTTCCATTCGTCAGAATCAATCACCAGATTCCAGTTATCTGTCTCATGCCGCAGATTCCGTATTTCCTCCACCAACTCCTGATGCTCACGCTCTGCCTCAAATACCCAGCGCCCCCTCTCCTGGTGGTGCTCGGGAGCGGCCAGCACATGCATGGAGAAAAACATTTCCCATGCCGGCATGTACAGGAAGATCACCTCCACTCCCATGCTCTCAAATTGATCTATTATCATGTTTTCCCTCCTTCCCGACGATTAACTTTCTGGTTAATCGCTTGCCTTTCCGCCTTAAGTGCGGTTATTATAGGGAACGTTCCTTGCTTTGTCAAGTAATTTGTAGGATAAAATCATAATTATCCCACCTCATACACATTTTTAGCTGACGCGTGACAGTAAAAATTTCAGACCCCAAAGAGCATACTTGCACTCCCTGGGGTCTGATAAATCATAACAATCACTTTATTCAATACTACAAACCATTTTTATTACTATCTGTACTAAATCACTTTTCCCGGATTCAGGATCCCTTTCGGATCAAACACCTTTTTGATGCCCCGCATCAGTGCGATCTGCTCAGGTCCTGCCTGTTCTTCCAGGTATTCTTTCTTGGCGTATCCGATTCCGTGTTCTCCAGAAACCGCACCGCCATATTCTTCCGCCTTTTTATACATTTTCCCGAATATATCGTTCAATTTCTGCGACCATACGTTTTCCTCCAGGTGATCGCGGCAGATGTAGACGTGCAGATTCCCGTCCCCTGCGTGTCCGAAGCTGGGAATTCGTATCTCGAATTCTTTGGCAAGCTCATGCGTGTAACGGATAAAATCTGCCACGTGATTCCGCGGCACGACCACATCGCATTCGTCCATTTCCGTTGTGGAGGCTTTGATTGCTTCCAAAAAGGCGCCCCTTGCAGACCATACCGAGTCTTTCCTCTCCGGCGTATCTACCAGAAATACATCCTTTGCGCCGTGCTCCAGGCAATAGAGAGCAACCTTTTCGTACTCCGTTTCCACCTGCTCTGCCGAATTCCCGTCGAAGGTCAGGAGCAGGTATGCCACGCTTCCGGTATCCGGAAATTTCTTTCCGAGGAAATCTTCTGCAAAAAGTATGACCTCCCTTTCCATAAACTCGATTGCCGTAGGCGCAGCCTTTAGTCGAATGATTTCCGGCACCGCGCCTATTGCATCCTCCATCGTCGGATAAGGAATTAATAGACTCACACTTTTCTCCGGAAGCGGGACCAGCTTCAGAATCGCTTTCGTAATGATTCCCAAGGTCCCTTCAGAACCGATCATCAGGTCCTTGAGCGCATAGCCGGAGCTGTTTTTTACGATTTTACCGCCCAGTTCGATGATCTCACCATCAGGCAGCACCACCGTCAGTCCTCTGACATAATCCCGTGTCACACCGTATTTGACAGCGCGCATTCCTCCCGCATTGGTGCTGATATTTCCGCCGATCGTCGCCGATTTTTCTCCCGGATCCGGGGGATACAAAAAGCCATGTTCCTCCGCGAACTGAGCCAGCTCCATGAGAAGGACTCCCGGTTCCACCGTCACCGTAAGGTTGGCCGCGTCCAGCTCCAGAATCTGATTCATCTGTGTTGTCTCCAGCATAATACCTCCGCAAAGAGCCACCGCTGCCCCGACAAGCCCGGTTCCTGCCCCGCGCACGACCACAGGGATCTGCTGTGCATATGCATATTTCATAATCTCGGAGATTTCCTCCGTCGTCTTCACCTGAATCAGAACGTGGGGATAACCGTGGGCCCCGCCTAATTCGTCATGACTGTAATCTTCCCCGATTTCTTCCCCCACCTGAATCCGCTCTTTCGGAATCCGTTCTTTCAGATAGGCAATCTGCTGTTCACTCAGTGTTACTTTTTCATCCATGATCATCTGGCTGCACCTCCTCTGATCTCTTCTATCAGCCGCGGAACAATCTCATATAGATTTCCCACAAACCCGTAATGTGCCACATCAAATATCGACGCATTTTTATCTTCATTAATCGCAACAATACAGTCCGAACCTTTCATTCCGGCTGCAAACTGCACAGAACCGGAAATCCCGATTGTGAGAATCAGCTTCGGTTTCACGGTTCTTCCGCTTAATCCGATCTGTCTTCTGGCGTCAAACCAGCCCGCCTCGATCAGCGGTCTGGTACAGGCCGTCTGCGCGCCCAAAAGCTCTGCCAGCTCTCCTATCATCTCCAGATCATTCTGACTTTTCACTCCCCGTCCGACTGCAACGATGATCTCTGCCTCCGCGATGTCGATTTCCTTTGGCTTTTTCGTCTTTTCGACCACTTCTACCGACGTCGCATATTTCTCCTTTTCCAGCTCCATTCTGACAACGCTGCCCGAAGCCGCCTCCTTTCTTTCCGGAGCTGCAAACACTTTATAGCGCACCGTACAAAACTGCGGTCTGGAATTCGGCGTCACGATCTGCGCCATGATATTTCCCCCGAAAGCCGGTCGAATCTGTACCAGATCCGTATTTTCCTTGATATCAAGCACTGTACAGTCAGCGGTCAGCCCTGTACGGAAATGTGCCGCCGCCCGCGGTGCAAGAGAACGCCCTTTCATCGTCGCACCCACCATGATCACCGACGGCTGTGTCTGCTCCACAAAATCTTCCAGCACCTTTGCATAAGGAAGAATTCGAAACTCTTCCAATTCCTCTGCATCATAGCAAAATACCCGGTCTGCCCCATAGTGAAGCAATTCTTCGGCCAGCTTCTCCACCCCAAAGCCGGCTAAAACGGCATAGACCGGCTGCTGAATCTTCTGCGCCAATTCTGCTGCTTTCCCCAGCAGTTCATACACCACCGGGTGGATCCGTCCCTCTTCCTGCTCTGCAAAAACGGCGATTCCTTTCCACAACGACTTGTCGATCTCTTCCTTTTTTTCCTCCTCATAGGTAACCACGCCGGGAACGCCGTTCTTCACACAGATTCGGCACATCTTGCATCCTGCGCCGATTTCCAGCTTTCCTTCCTGGTATGATATCGCACCAAAAGGACAAACGTCGCACATCTTCCGGGCGATTTCCTCCGTCACCATCTCCTGATGTATTTTCAAATATCCCATTTAGCCCTCTCTCCTTCCCTATAAGAATTTCCTGCTCTTTAGAAGTTCCAGCAGCGCACGTTCCAATTCCCTGGCACTGCCTTCATACAACATACGGTCTGTACTCTTTTCCGGTGGAAATACCCGCTCCACCTGGGTAGGCGAACCATTTAGCCCATAATGCTTCGGATCCTTGTCCGCAAAATGATCAAGGCTTATCATTTCAGGCCGCAGATCCTTTCTCTCCTGTTTTCTTTTAAAAGACGGAAGCCTGGGCGTATTGGCATCTTTTTCAATCGTAAGAAGGCAGGGCAGCTTTAGCTTTAATCTGCGCACCTGTGTTTCCAGATTTTCCAGAACGGTGATACTATCATCTTCCATTTCCAGAATCTGCAGTACATTTGCAATATGTTCGATTCCAAGAAACTCTGCCGTCTCCGGGCCCACCTGGGCTGTGTCCCCATCCGTCGTCTGCTTGCCGCATAGAATCAGATCATATTCTCCCGCCTTCCGGATTCCCTGCGAGAGTGTGTAGCTGGTCGCAACTACATCCGCTCCTGCGAAACGGCGGTCACTGATGAGAACTCCCCTGTCCGCTCCCATATATACAGCTTCATTTAATACAGCCTCTGCCTGGGGCGGTCCCATCGTGATCACATCTACCGTACCGCCATACGTTTCCCGCATAAGCAGCGCCTGCTCAATCGCATATAAATCAAATGGGTTCATTTTCGCTTCCACGCCGTCCCGTTTTAAGACTCCGGTCTTTTCATCTACCTCGACCGAAGTGGTTCCCGGAACCTGCTTTATACATACCAGTATTCTCATTTTCTTCCTCCTTCCTCATAATAGGCCTGTTTTTTTACATTAAAAAAACACCCCAAGTCATTCGCATATGCCTGAGGTGTTTTCCGCTCAATGCACGGCCCGCTTAGTACATCTTATCAATAATCGATTGTGAAGTTTTTTGATTATTCTCATAACTGGAATCATATACCTTCCGATAATACTCTGTATACATCACTTCCAGAATAAACATCTGACTCATAAGTGCATTGATGGAGCCACCCTCCAACGGTCCCTCATTCGATCCGCAAAGAATCACCACATCTGCATGGCTGACTAACGGCGATTTGGCAAAACGTGTGATTCCCGCCACAAACGCACCTGAATCCTTCGCCAGTTTTGCGAGCAGAATGGAGTCCTTGGTAGAACCTGAATAAGAGATCACGACAGCCACATCGCGCTGGGTCATCGTTGACGCCACCATCGTCTGCATATGAGAATCGGTATAGCAGTACGCCTTATTCACAATTCTCAAGAAACGGTTTGCCGCCATCATCGCTACAATCTGACTTGCCCCTACGCCGAAGAAAAAGATTCGTTCCGCATCGATCAGCCTTTCTACAAGACGGCAGATATTCTCATTTCCAAGAAGCGCACTGGTCTCGGTCAGCACATTCACGTTCGAGTTGAGCAGCTTCTGTGTCATGACAGAAAATGAATCTGTTTTTGCCACATCCTTCGTAAGAGGCTCCTGCCCACTGTTCTTCTCTTCGTCCTGAATACCGAGTGACAACTGAATCTTGAACTGCTGATACCCCTGAAGTTTCATGCTTTTACAAAATCGGAACACTGTCGTTTCACCGACCTTACAGGCATCTGCCAGATCGGTGATCGACATATACAAAACCTCCGACACATGCGCCAGTATATAATCAGCTACCTTTTTCTCTGCTTTCGTTAAATGGGGGTATGCAGCACGTATCTGCACAATAAAATTCTCCTGCTTCATAGACTCGGCCTCCCTCGTAGATTCCTGTTCTTTTCTTTATGCAAGCAGCAGATCGTGACACCTACATAAATCGCCGGAATTTCTCTATGCACGAGCATCGGAAAGCCGTTTTTGTATCAGATACGCCACGCCCCAAAGGCCTGCTGCATTTCCAAGCTCGGCGGGCATGATTCTGACTTCCGCAAAAGATGGCATAATCCGTCTATATACCCGTTCCTTTACCGACTCCGCAACATACGCCTGCCCCATCACTCCGCCTCCAAGCACAATACAGCCCGGATTAAAGATATGTATAATCGTCACAAGACCGTGTACGATTTCCTCAAGCCAGGCGTCCACTTCCTCCCGCACCCCGGGAAGCTCCAGACGTTCAAATATCTGACGGCCGCTTGTAAGATGCGGAAACCGACGGCTGACATTTCTTACCAGCGCTGCCGTAGAAGCAGCTTCTTCATAGCAGCCGCTGATCCGTCTCCCAGCAGTCACGCATTCCCCATGAGTGATCATACTTCCAAATTCCCCTGCAGAACCGGAGATTCCCCGCCAGACCTCTCCTCCCTGTATGATGGCTCCGCCTACACCAGTTCCATAGGTCAGGCATAAAAAATCTGCGATCCCTTTTGCCGCACCATAATGAGCCTCTCCCAAAGCTGCCGCATTGACATCATTCTCGATCACGACAGGGACTTCAAATTCCCGCTCCAGGATCTCCTTCAGGCGTGTTCCGGTATAACCGGGAATATTCTCATTCGCATAGCGTATCGTACCTGATACCACATCGACCTGCCCCGCCGTGCTCACTCCAATCCCGTCTGCTTCTCCCAGGGAATGAATGATCCGGATCAGTTCGCTTACAACGAAGTCTCCACCTCTGGCCGCCTGCGTATCCGTCTCCTGCTTCTTCCCAAGCAGTCCTTCCTCACAGACAGCCGATTTAATAGATGTTCCACCTATATCCACTACTATTAATCTCATTGTACCCCCTATCGGTTCCATAGTCCAATCAATTTTCCATTTTATGCCAGCTGTCGCCTTTTTCCTCATGACCAGACATGACCGGAATAACGGCTTACTGCTTCTCCTTTAACAGATTTGCAAATTCAATTTCGCTTACAAATCTGCGGGTAATCTCCCGTGGTCTTGTGATCGCAGTCCCTACGACCGCAGCCAGAACCCCGGCATCCATCGCCTCTTTTAACTGATCCGGCGTCCAGATCCCCCCCTCTGCGATCACCGGCTTTCCCGTCTTCTTCACAAGCTGTCTGATGAGATCAAGATTCGGAAGCGTCGTACGCTTCGTATAATCCGTATACCCATGCAGCGTGGTCCCAATAATGTCAAATCCAAGCTCTGCAGCTTTCATTCCTTCTTCAAATGTAGAACAATCCGCCATAAAAAGCTGGTCCGGATACCGCTGTCTGACCGCTTTAAAAAATGTTTCCAGGTCGATTCCATTTGGCCGGACACGGCTCGTACTGTCCATTGCAATGATTTCTGTCCCGATCGCGATCAGCGCCTCCACTTCCCTCATAGTAGGCGTGATATAGACCTCTGAATCCGAATATACCCGTTTGATGATCCCGATGACCGGAAGAGAGACCTCTTCACGAATCGCCTGGATATCCTCCACAGTGTTGGCCCGAATCCCCACTGCTCCGCCCTGCATCGCGGCAACAGCCATTCTCTGCATGATGTAGGAACTGTGAAGCGGCTCTTCTTTCAGTGCCTGACAGGATACGATCAAGCCTCCCCTGATGCTTTTCAGTATTTCATTTTCCATGAGTTCTCCTCCTTGCTCCTGTCTTTTTTACGTCTGAGAACTAAACAATCTCCTGGAAAGCCTTATCCAGTTTCTTAAGATCCTCCTGACAAACCATATTATTTTTCATTGCATTATATTCCTTCAGCAATTTCACGTTCTCTTCCGTCGGCTCTACTCCAAGCTCCTTCATCGTAAGCGGCATATGCATGGCCTCCATCATACCGCGGATCTTCTGATATTCCTCCTCGCTGTCCCCGTTAAAACGCATCTGCATCAAAACGCCGACCGCCACAATTTCACCGTGAAGCGCCCCTTTGGACTCCCTTGGAAAATATTTTCTCATACCATCATATAGACCGTGAGCCACCGCCAGCTGATCGGCGCCGCTGGAAAATCCACTCACCATCGAAGTAATCAAAAGATTGACCAGCGTCACGTCCCGAAGAAGCCTCTCATCTGCCTTCGGATCCTCATAGATCTTCACGCCATTTTCCGTCAGAAAGTCATAAATAAATATGGAATTACTATAGGCCATATACTTGTACACAGACACTTCCGGATAGGTCATGCTCTCTTTTCCGTTTACGATTTCCGGCAATTTTGCGATAGAATCCATGATGCCGGACGCGAACAATCTCCTCGGTGAAGCTCCGATAAGATCCAGGTCCGCAATCGTAGAATCCACCTCTTTTTCCTTCGGGATCGAGCAGTCATAGCGTCCTTCCTCTTTCGTGTACATGATGCTTACCGCTGAGGTTCCGGCACAGGTCGCAACGGAAGTCGGAACGGTAATGAGCGGAAGTCCGGCAAAGTCAGAGAACACCTTACACAGATCCATACACTTTCCGCCGCCAATCGCAACAATGACCTGGCTTCCCTTTTCCTTTGCCATTTCCGCCAGTCTTCCCGCGAAATCTACGGAATTGGGTTCGTTCATCAATATCCATTCGCTTTCAATTCCTTTTTCCTCCATCCCGGCCAAAACAAGGTTCTTTACCATAGGAAGGGTCGTCTTTCCGCCTACCAGAACTGCGCGCACCCCATAGCGCAAAATCTCCCCCGGCAGCTCATGCACAGCGCCTGCGCCATATAAAAATCTTCCTACTCCTATCTTCAATAATCCCGTTTCACTCATATCTCTTTCCTCCTGATGTATCATTTTCATTTATTTATCGCTTCCTGCTGTCAATCCTCCGATCAAATACTTCTGTGCCAGCAAATAAACCAAAATTGGCGGAATAATGGCAACAACGGTTCCGGCCATTACCCAGTTCCACGGCGTTACAATGTCGACCATTCGTGACAATCCCACCGTCATGGAAACTTTCCCCGGAGAAGATGTCAGAATCATCGGATACAGATATGCGTCCCAGCCTGTAAAAAACGAAAGGGCAAAGGCTGTCGTGATCGCCGGCATGGAAATCGGAAGAATAATCCTGACAAGCGCCCCCAGCCTTGTACAGCCATCTACCGCCGCCGCTTCCTCCAGGGTACTGGTGATACTGTCGAAAAATCCCTTTAGCAGCAAGATCGGATTTGCGATTGCCGACGCTACCATCGCAAAGATGACCATAATATACGTATCATATAATCCCGTTGAATTTGAGATTCCATAGAGTGGAGTCACAATGACAATCTGCGGAATGACCTGAATTGCCACGATCAGCATCAGAAATCCCACTTTAAGCCGAAACCGGAATCGCGATAATGCATACGCTCCAAGGATCGAGATCACAATCGTAAAAACACTGGTTCCCAGTGCGTATATAACGGACGCCTTCAGATATTCCCACATCGGAGTCTGTGTTGCGACCTCCACATAATTCTGCCACCTGAAATATTTCGGGAACAACATGCGCTCTCCCAGTTTCTCAAATGGCGTGAATGATGTCATGACCGCCACATAAATAGGAAGAAGTGCAATAATCACCCAAATGATAATCACAATATATCGTATAATGTAATCCTTAAGCTGTTTCCGTTTTCTCTTCTTATTCATCAATTTTCCTCCTTTGCATTATGTTTCATAAGGAAGAACGCGATAATAGATACAAATACCATCGTAAAGATCGCGATTGCTGATGCGCCGCCCAAATCTGCATTGATAAACGCCTTTTTGTAAATTGTGATACTCAAAAGCTCTGTCGCATTTAACGGGCCGCCTCCGGTAATTACATAAATCAGATCAAAGATTGTAAAGGACCATGCCATCAAAATCGTTCCACTCATGATCATGACCGGACGTAATAACGGCAGTGTGATATGCCAAAAATATCTAAGTCCCACCGCGCCATCCAGCCTCGCTGCCTCTTCTACTTCAAATGGAATTGTCTGCAATGCTGACAGCAGACTCATGACCCAGAACGGTACTCCCTTCCAGATACGAATAAAAATCACTGTTGCCAACGCAAAATCCGGTCCCAAAAAGCTGATAGGCTGTTTAATCAGCCCGATCTCCAAAAGGAGCGTATTTACAATTCCATTCGTTGAATTGAGCACCCAACTCCACATCGTCCCTGCAAATACGTGCGGAATGACCCATGGGATGATAACCACTGCACGAAAGAAGCCTCTTCCCGGAATCGGCTTATTCAGCGCGAGCGCCAAAGCCGTACCGACCACGAAGATTCCCGCTATTCCAAACACTACCCATATCAGGGTCCTCACCATGGTCTGTGCAAATGCTTCCGTAAATAAATATTTATAATTGCTAAATCCGGCCCAGGATCGGAAATTACCGATCAGATCCACTTTTGCAAAGGAATACCACAGCAGATTGACCAGCGGTATTGCAAAAATAGCAATAATAACGAATATCGCAGGTGCCAAAAACAAGTAAGGCAAAGCGTTCTTTTTCTTTTTCATTTTTGTTTTCATTTACAACCACCTTTCCAATACCTAAAGCCAAAGATGGGCAGATAAACTGCCCATCACGCTGCTACTATTCTACATAATTCGCTTTTACGGTCTGAATCATGTAATCAACTGCTTCTTCCGGAGTCTTCGTCCGCATAGCTGCTGCCTGTGCTCCGTCTGCGATAGCCTGTTCAATCATCGCCACATTTTTATCTTTCGGTCTTGCTGATACGGTCTGCTCCTGTTCTACCAATGCCTTCCAATAGTCGCCGGAAAATTCCTCTTTATCTTTTTCAGACTCCAGAATAGGAAGAAGGCCCCACTGGGAAGCATGCCGTGTCTGATTATCAGATGACATCAGATGCTGCACAAGCTTCCATGCTTCTTCTGTATTCTTGCATTCTGCCGGGATTGACCAGCCGTCACAGCCCATGATCGGATGTGAGCCTGCCGGTCCTGCCGGGAACAGAGCTGTTGCAAATTTGCTGTCTTCTCCTTTATTTAATTCTTCCTGGAATTCCTTTACAGCCCAAACGCCATCAAGATACATACCACACTGTCCGTCACGGAATACTGTTCTAAGTGCAAATGGATTATACTCAATCGGGTTATTCTGTGTAATTCCATAGTCATTTGTAATAGCTGCTGCCAGTTCAAGAACTTCCAGCATCTGCTTCTTATTATTTTCATCCTTTTCAAAGGTGAAGCATTTCTCTGCATCATTCCAGATATCTACGCCTGTATAGCTGGAATAAAAACTTTCTATTACATTCGCATAATCTTCCAAAGACTTAATTCCCCAGCCAAGTCCCGGGATTCCTGTCTTTTCCGTAATCGTTTTTGCATAGGAAATCATCTCTTCTATCGTCTGCGGCGGAGAATCCGGATCCAGGCCTGCCTGCTCAAAAATGTCTTTGTTGTACCAAAGGCTAAATGCACCGGTAGCAGATGGAATCCAATACATAGAGCCGTCTGCGGTTGTAGCAATATCCACAACTGCCTGTGGCAGTTCTGCTTTAAGGGTCTCATCCTTTTCAAACAAATCGGAAAGATCCATCAGATAGCCTGCCGATGCCAGATCCCAGCCATTAATGATATTGATAAATGTAACATCCGGCAATTCTCCCTGCGCTCCGAGAAGTTTCAATTTTGTTGTTGCCTCTGCCCATGCCATTGCTTCAAACTTGATCTTCGTATCAGGGTTATCTTTTTCAAAACTCTCTACTATCGGTGCAAAAATCGGTTCAGCCTTTGTGAGATCCCCCAACCTCAGCAAAGTAAGCTGTGTCTGCCCGCCTGATTCATCATCTTTACCCTCCGACTTAGTATTGGATTCAGACTTATTACCACATGCGGTTAATGCTAAAATCATCGCCAAACAAAGAATTACTGATAATATTTTCTTTTTCATCTGTTCACTCCTCCTTTTTGTGCTGCCGCAACTTCCCCTGAAGCTGCGGCATTGAATTTATATGTACTTTATCTCTTTTACCAAATACCTAGATAAGTCCAACCTCTTTTAACATATTCTGGATCTTTGCCTCTAATTCTTCGCTGATCTCCGGAAGCGGAATACGTCCCGGTCCACAGTTAGAGCCGACCAGAGTCGCTGCTCTCTTTAAGATTGCCAGAACTACGGGCTCGCCGCCTGTTGCGCTCTCTGCTGCCGCAAGATCCAGATACGGAGCCAATCTGTCACGAATCTTCTTTGCCTTGACATAATCTCCGGCGCTTCTTGCCTTCCACATTTCCACCGCAATCTCCGGCGCGAAGTTAGATGTGCTGGAAATAAATCCTGCCGTGCCGGCAACTGCTGCAAACGGCTCAAGGAATTCACCGTGTCCATTGATAACTGCAATCTTGTCACCGATCTTACGAGCAACTTTTTCCATCTTTGCAAAGTTCGGTGTACACTCTTTGATACCTACCACGTTGGAATCCCCGATCAACTGCTCCATTACTTCCAACGGTACATCCTTGTGTGTAACTTCCAGGTTGTTGTATAACAGAATGCCGATATTCGCTGCTTTGGATATCTCTTTATAAAATCTAAGCACAGCATCATCTGTGGGTACATAGTAATAAGGGGAAAGAACCATGACACCTGCAGCCCCCGCTCCTTCTGCATGCTTCATTAAGTCTTTGACATCCTCGATATTACTGTGATTACATCCTGCAATGATCGGAAGTTCCTCGCCGGCCTCGTCAACCGCTGTCTCAATTAATTTTTTCCGCTCTGCGATGGTAAGCGCTCCACACTCACCGGTACTTCCGCCAACAACCAGCGTACAGTTGTTGTCCCTGTTAATGCCTTTACTCTTCAGAAAACGAATATGGCTTCTCACTCCCTCGTAATCCACCTGACGATCCTCTGTCATCGGGGTCACCGCAATGGCGCATATTCCCTTGAGAGCTTCTTTCAGTTCTTCTGGTCTCATTTTCTTTTCCTCCTCTGCTATTAGGCTGATTTGTTTGTTGTAGTCATTATATTTCTTCTGAAAATTTTTTTCAATATATTATGAAGAAAATTTTCTTTTTTGTCATATTCGACAAATTTCGCGTTATTATTTTGTCTATTATTCTTTATTTTCCTTTTTGTACAGATAATTTCGGTATTCAAAAAAGCATTTATGACTGATTTCTATTCCTTTCTTTTTTATGAACCCTTTTTTATTTTATTCAGCAATTTCATTTTTCGTAATTTTAGAAATTTTTTCCTTTTTCAAAAAGCTAAAATAAAAAACGGGCTTATTCAGCCCGCTTAAATTTCTATATTATTTTTTCACCTTTCAATTGTTACTTTTTGTTCGCCACTGTCCCCTTTCTTCTCACAATTTTCAAATCAAATAGCGTTCCTGACCGGCCACCGAATCTGCGCTTTAAAGAGATCTGCCTCCGTCTCAATCCGGAACGTTCCTCCCTGCAGCTCTACAAAACTCTTAACGATGGCAAGCCCCAGTCCGGAGCCGTCCGTATTTCTCGATAAATCGCCACGCACAAAACGGTCTGTAATTTCCTCCGGGTCAAAATTCAGTTCCGTGGCAGAGACATTTTTCAAAGTAATGACCACCTCACCGCCTGCCACTTTGATTTCCGCATATACGCGGGTATTTGGCAGGGCGTATTTGGAAATATTTCCAATCAGATTGGAAAAAATCCGATATGTTTTCTGGCTGTCAAGATGAAGAATGATTCTTTCTTCGGGGTGGGAAAACCGCATCACGAGCCCGTTTTCCCTAAGCTTATCTTCCATCTCAAAGCTCACCTGTTTAAAAAGACCTACGATATCAAGGTTTACCAAATTCAGCGTGATATTGTCACTGCTGGCTTTGCTGATCTCAAACAAATCCTCAATCAGTGCTTTCAGGCGAAGCGATTTCTGCTCCAGGACTCCGACATACGCACGCCGTTTCTCCTCGTCGCCCTCCTCTTTTAACAAATTCACATAAGTAATGATGGCAGTCAGCGGAGTTTTCAGATCGTGGCTCACATTCGTGATCAGCTCCGTCTTCATTTTCTGACTCTTCACCTCTTCGTCCACTGCCTTTTTGAAACCACGCTGGATCTTGTCAAGCTCCGTCCCAAATGAAGTAAAGATTCCCAAATCCTTGCCGATCTCCGTATCCAGATGCCCTTCCGCGATCCTGCCTGTCGCATTTAGAATCAATGTATATTTGTCACGAAGTTCTCCATAATATCTCTGTAAAATGAAGAACAAAATGACAGAATAGATAACCAGCCCGATAATTCCGTAAAACCAGAACATGCAGATGGAAACCAGGAGCACAAAGTTAATCAGCACGATTTTTAAAATAGTACGATTGCTTTTCTCCGTAAAATCCAATGTATCCACCACATGATATACCTTGTCAATCTGCCTTTTGGCCCAGAGCCAGATCGATCTCCAGCGGCCGCGCAGCCATTTATACGCGTGCCAGGTCCAGGTCCTCTCCTGACAGTATCTTCGAAAGCCCAACGCGTGAATCTGTCTCAGACAGACAAATACCCAGTACATAAGGCCAAAATACAGAATCCATATCAGATAATCGCCGGCTGTCGTGTAGGAATCCGTTTTCATGAAAAGCTCATCACAATAGCCCGAGATTGCGCCAAGTCCGGTACTTCCCAAAATGACCACCAATTCCAGCGGGGCGTGAAATATCCACTCCTCCCCCGTCCCCAGGGACTTAAAATGCGGAAGCAGCAAAGCCACAAGTCCCACGCAGGCCGAAAGCGCCAGGACCAGATAGACCAGTTCATCGGAGCGTATGCCTCCGACATAGGCATTTTGCAGACACCGCTCAAGTCCCTCCCTGGTCATGACAAAATAGTAGGTTCTGTCTCTGGGCGGCAGTATCGAACTGGCCCAGACCTGCGTGCCGTCGATTTCTAAAGTTCTGTCCTCGTAGTACTCATTATCTTCCGTGATCCAGTAATCCGGGTCATTCAAAAGCTCGCGCAGAGTAAAGATCTGCTCCTCTTTCCGCTCTCCGACCACCTCGACCATCGACGCCTTCCCCTCACTGTCAAATTCCAGGGCCACGCCAAAATACGCTTGCGTTTTCAGATTATCCAGCGTCATTTTCTGCTTCTTCATATCGCTGGTATTTCCGTCCAGAATATTTTCCTCCTGATCCTGCACCTGATATTCCAGATAGGGACTTAAGCAGTCATAATCCCTGTTATAGAAGGGATACCCATCTAGGAGCCTCTTCCCCGCCTCCTGTCCTTCTTCATTCTGATACATCACACAGGCCGTGCGCAAAAAACTGCCCATGAAGCTCTCCGATGTCAGATAGCCTTCCTGATTCTGCTCGCTCATCTCCCGGGAATCGTTATAAACATATGGATATTGATATATCACCACGAAGGTTGGAATCAGAATTGTGCATATAATAAGAAATATCGCCAGCTTACGCCTGTTTTTCAATTTTGTATCCAACGCCCCACACCACCTTTAAATATTTTGGTTCTTTCGGACAGCTCTCGATCTTTTCACGGATATTGCGGACATGAACCATGATGGTATCTGTGTTGATGGCGCGTTCATTCCATACACGTTCATAGATTTCCTCCGCGGAAAATACTCTGCCCGGACTCTTCATCAGCAACAGTAAGATCTTGTATTCGATCGGCGTCAGTTTTACCGGTTCTCCGTCCACCGATACCTCCACCGTATCCTCGTTGAGCTCCAGGCCGCCGATCACATGAATGTTGGAATTCTCCTCTTTTCCGTTTAATTTTTCCGCGAAACGGCGGTATCTTCTGAGGTGGGAATTGACCCTCGCCAGAAGCTCCATCGGGGTAAATGGCTTCGTCACATAATCATCGGCGCCGAAATTAAGGCCCGTGATCTTATCCACCTCCTCGGATTTTGCCGACAGCATGATGACCGGAAAATCGTATTTCTCACGGAGCTTCATGGTCATGGTGATTCCGTCCATGCGCGGCATCATCACATCTACGATGGCAAGGTGAATCTCTTCTTTTTCTATGATGTCGAGACCCTCAATTCCATTTGCCGCCTGAAAAACTTTATATCCCTGACTGCGAAGGTATATCTCAATTCCTTCGCGGATCTCCTTGTCGTCCTCTACAATCAGTACATGATTCATTTCCATAGTAATCTGTCCCCTTCTCTCTTTTATTCTAAACGGAGAGGTTCTCCGTTCTGTTATTTTAACCCTTCCCCGATTAACCTATAAATAAAATACCTGAAAATTCTTAAGGCAGGCGTCGGGAAAAACTAAAGATATTCTAAAGAGTTGACGTGAAAATCAATTCTTTTTTCTTTCAAAGCATCAGCATTGGCGCTTCTTTCTATTATTATCGCTCTTTTACACATTTTTTCCAACTTTAATCTATGCTTTTTACACATTTTTCTGCATTATTGAATCCCTATTTACACATTTTCATTTGTCAAGCACCGTTTTCTCAAAATAAAGAAATAGCCTTATCACAGTTCCCGCTTCCACTTGCAGCTTCCACAACAGTAGAACTGTATATAAGACTATTTCTAATATTAGAATCGCAAATCCAAACTTCTTCTCCCTTACAAGTCCAGCATTTCCTTCAAAACCTGGCTTGCCATACCGGGATTTGCTTTTCCCTTCATGGCCTTCATGATCTGTCCGACCAGCGCGCCAAGGGCTTTCTCCTTCCCTCCCCTGTAATCGGCCACCGCCTTCGGATTACTGCCTATCACCTTTTGCGCCAATTCACGAAGAGCACTCTCATCATTTACGGTCCTAAGGCCATTTTCCTCCACGTATTTCTCCGGATCAATATCCTCTGAAAATATTTTTTCAAATACTTCCTTTGCCACAGAGCTATTGATCGTCCCGGAATCGGCAAGATTTACCAGTTTCGCAAGATTCTCGGGCGAAAATGCAATATCGGCCGGCTCCTGCCCCTTTTCATTTAAAAGACGCATGGTCTCTACCATCAGCCAGTTAGACACCTTCTTCGGCTTCTTACAGATGGCCGTTGCCGCCTCGAAAATATCCGCCATTTTCTTGGAGCTTGTGAGAATCTCGGCATCATACTGCGGAATATCGAATTCTTTCCTGTACCGGATCAGCTTCTCTGTGCGAAGCTCCGGCTGACGGGACTTTATTTCTTCTATCCATTCATCACTGATGACAATCGGCGCCAGATCCGGCTCCGGAAAATACCGGTAATCCTGGGCGTCCTCCTTCGAACGCATTGCATAGGAGTATTCCTTGTTGTCGTCCCATCTTCTGGTCTCCTGAACGACCTTTTTCCCTTCTTCGATCAGCTCGATCTGACGCTCCCTCTCTCCTTCGATTGCACGGGCGATCGCTTTAAATGAGTTCAGGTTCTTCATCTCGGTCCTGGTTCCGAATTCACTCGCCCCCACCTCTCTCACGGAAAGGTTTACGTCTGCACGCATGGAGCCTTCCTGCAATTTACAATCAGAAGCGCCGAGATACTGGCAAATCATACGCAGCTTCTCCAAATAAGCGATCACCTCATCGGCGGAGCGCATATCCGGCTCGGAGACAATCTCTATAAGCGGAACGCCGCTTCGGTTATAATCTACAAGAGAACAGTCCTCCCATTCATCATGAACCAGTTTACCAGCGTCTTCCTCCATGTGCATCTCATGAATCCGCACCTTCTTTTTGATATCCCCCACCTCGATCTCCACGTAACCATCACGGGCAATCGGAAGATAAAGCTGGGAAATCTGATAGTTCTGCGGGTTATCCGGGTAAAAATAATTCTTCCGGTCGAATTTGCTAACCTGCGTGATCTTACAGTTCGTCGCAAGTCCCACCGCCATCGCGTACCCTACCACCTTTTTGTTGAGGACCGGAAGAGAACCCGGCATACCGGTACATACCGGACAGGTGTGCGTATTCGGCGCTCCGCCAAACTCCGTGCTGCAGGAGCAGAAAATCTTGGTCTTCGTCGCAAGCTCCACATGGACCTCAAGTCCGATCACCGTCTCATATTGCTTCGCCATCTATTTCTCCTCCCTTCCTTCTTTTTCCCCTGCTGGTATGTCCTCCCCATTTCGCCTGAGATGCGGCCACCGGGACACCCATTTTTTCTCAGTCAGACATTCATACGTATATGCCGCCGTAAACAGCTTCTTCTCCTGGAAACAATTCGCGATCATCTGCATGCCGATTGGAAGGCCCCCGGAGGTTCTTCCCACCGGAATGCTGATTCCCGGAAGCCCCGCAAGGTTTACGGAGACTGTGTAAATGTCGCCGAGATACATTTTAAGCGGATCACTAAGCGACGCTCCCAGCTTCGGCGCCACCTGCGGCGCTGCTGGAGCCAGGATTATATCGTATCTGGAAAATGCGTCGTCAAACGCTTTCTTGATAAGCGCCTTGGTCCGCAGTGCTTTTAGATAGTATGCGTCATAATATCCTGAGCTTAACACGAAAGAACCCAGCATGATCCGCCGCTTTACCTCCGGTCCAAATCCCTCGGAACGTGTCTTTTTATACATTCCATGCAATTCTTCATAATTTTTCGTGCGGTATCCGTATTTTACCCCGTCAAACCGGGAAAGGTTCGAGCTCGCCTCGGCAGAAGCGATGACGTAGTATGCCGGAATCGCATATTTCACCAGCCCTAAGTCAAATTTCTCCACGACTGCGCCCTGCCTCTTAAGACATTCTGCGGCCGCAAAGATGGCGTCACGAATTTCCTGATCCAGCCCCTCTGTAAAATAATCCTGGGGGATTCCAATCCGCATTCCCTTCACATCACACTTTAATGCACTGGTAAAATCCGTATCCTCCCGCAGAACCGACGTACTGTCTTTTACATCGTGGGAGGCGATCGCCTCAAGAATTGCCGCACAGTCCGTCACATCTCTCGCGATCGGTCCGATCTGATCCAGGGAGGAACCATACGCGATCAGGCCATACCGGGACACCGTTCCGTATGTCGGTTTGATTCCCACAACGCCGCAGTACGCACTTGGCTGGCGGATCGAGCCGCCCGTGTCTGACCCTAAAGCGTAGGGCACCTCTCTTGCCGCCACCGCCGCGCAGGAGCCGCCGGAGGAACCACCCGGAACATGCGCCAGATTCCACGGATTCTTCGTCGCTCCATAGTAGGAAGTCTCCGTGGTACTTCCCATGGCAAATTCGTCCATATTCGTTTTCCCGATCACGACCGCTCCAGCCTTATTAAGATTCCGCACCGCTTCGGCCGTATATGTCGGAATAAAGTTTTCCAAAATCTTAGAGCTGCAGGTGGTCAGCACTCCTCTGGTACACAAATTGTCCTTAACCGCCACTGGTACGCCCGCAAGATATCCGGTAAATCTTCCTTCCTCGATCCCTTTTTGCACCGCTTCGGCACGCCGAAAAGCTTCTTCTTTTTCCAGCGTCACAAAACTATTTACCTGATCCTCCACCTCGGTGGTGCGGTCAAAACAAGCCTGGACCGCCTCTCTTACCGTTATTTCCTTCGCCCGGATCTTCTTCCCAAGCTCCACGGCTGTCATACTCAGAATATCCATATCCTACTCCTTCTATCCGAATCCTTAGGTACCTTCCTTACAAAAGCGCCCTTTGATGCAGCTTACGCAAATGTCCTCGGCACCTGATAACTCTGCTCCTTTTTCTGTGGCGCATTCGCCAGCATTTCCTCATGCTGATCTCCATTTTCCACTACGTCCTCACGAAATACATTGTGGACGGGAAATACATGAGACATCGGCTCGATCCCCCGGGTATCCAGTTCATTTAACGTATCTATATAATCCAGCATCGTCTCCATATCCGACTTTGCCTGTGCCTTTTCTTCGGCAGACAATTCCAGCTTTGCAAGAATTCCTACATATTCAATCGTCTCGTCTGATATTTTATTTGCCATCTTTCTACCTCTCTTACTCATGCTGCACTGTCACATTACGGCGTCAGCCTGCTTAAATCTCTCGGGAACAATGTGGTCTCTCTGACATTTTCCTCTCCTAAAAGCTGCATGGTCAGACGTTCCATTCCGATTCCTAAGCCTCCATGCTGCGGCATTCCGTGCTTGAAGGTGTCAAGATATGCCTCCATGCCCTCTGCAGACATGCCGCGCTTTTCCAGCTTTTGGATCAGCATGTCGTAATCATGGATTCTCTGCCCGCCGGTCGTGATTTCCAGCCCGCGGAACAATAAATCAAAACTCAGTGTAAATCTCTCATCTTCCGGATCGTCCATCGCATAGAAGGGACGCTTCTTAGAAGGATAATAGGTGACGAAGACGAAATCGCTGCCCCATTCTTCCTTCGCATACTGTCCGATCAGCTGCTCTTCCTCCGGCTCCAAGTCAAACGGATTGCGGATCTTCCGGTCATATTTTTCCGAGACCAGACGTTTCACCTCATCAAAACGGATCGCCGGAATCCGGGACACATCGGGAAGCTTAAGTTCCAGAATCTCCAGTTCCTTTGTATAGTCTTTCTTCAAAAGTTCCATCATATACTGGAGAAATGCGGTTTCCATTGCCATAATATCTTCAAAGCCGTCAATATAACCCATCTCAAAATCCAGGCTGGTATATTCGTTCAAATGCCGTTTGGTGTTGTGTTTCTCCGCGCGGAACACCGGTCCGGTCTCAAATACTCTGTCAAATACGCCCACCATCATCTGTTTGTAGAACTGCGGGCTCTGGGCGAGAACCGCCGGGCGGTGAAAATAGTCCAGCTTAAATACGTTGGAGCCGCCTTCTGCTCCCTTCTCCCCGATTTTCGGCGTGTGGATCTCCGTAAAGCCCTGCTGATACAAGAATTCACGGAAGCCCCTTACGATTCCTTCCTGAATCCGGAATTTGGCCCTCTCTTTTATATTTCTAAGGGAAATGGAGCGGTAGTTCAGCTTTGCCTCCAGGGACGTATTCAGTTTCCACTTGGACACTGCAAGCGGAAGTGCTTCCTTCGGCTGGCCAAGGATCCGGATACCGGTAAGCCGGATTTCTACGCCGTGAGGCGCCCTTTCCGACTTCTCCAGAATTCCGGACACTTCTACGCTCTGCGCCTCCCGAATCTCTCTCACGTCAAAATCTGCCGTACCTTCTTCATAAACACATTGAAGCAGCCCCTCCCGTTTCCGCAGAATGATGAAGGCGACTGTTCCCATGTTGCGGACTGCATGAACGGCTCCGTTTACCTTCACCGTACTTCCCGGCATTCCGTCTTTTAATAACTGGCTGATCTCTAAAGTTTCTTTTTCTTTTACACCTGTTAAAAATTCCATGTCACAATCCTCCTAAAATTTAGTTTTGTGCATTCCGGGGACTTTTTTTGAAAAATTATCAAAATAGAATGTGCTCTCGCACTTTCCTATGAAACAAAAAAAGCCCCGGAATACAATCTGTATTCCGGGACGGACTTATCAAATCCGCGGTACCACCCGCATTGAACCCTGCAACAATATACCCTGATTGCTAAACCGACGCCTTTGTCGAACGAAACAGAACCGCTCATGCCATCGGACTTAAGTCATCATCGACCGGCGAGATCTTCCGCCACAAAACACCACTCCTGACATACTGCCTCAGCCTGCCAGTCGGCCGTCGCTCCTGCTTAAGCGAAGGTTTCTTTCGGTGTACTATGCACTTGGGTTCCTCTCTGATATGCGTAACGTGCATAAGACGTATTGACCTACTGAAACTGTCTACTCTGATGCCGTGTATCCGGTATCCCAAAAACTGCGCCTCTAAGGCGTCGCCTTCAAAGACCCTGTCTCCCATTCAGCCAATCTGCTCCGGAGTGTTCCCTTCGCCTTATTCCTCAAACGGCGCTCTCAGTCGGTGACGCCATATTCCTGTCAAGTTCCAAAGGCAAGAGTCTCTTTCAACGCTTTACATAAATAAATTATTTTCCAATAATATCATAGTCAAAAGCATTTTTCAAGGGTATTTTTAGAAATAACTTTTTCCCTGTGATGCTGTTAATCTTCCCCGTTTACTCCTTTTCTATTCCGTCTGCTTATTAATATAGCGGTTCTCCGTCTTGGAATATACGATTTTCTGCTCCTTATAAAGGCTTTGATATCCCGATAGCAGATAGCTTACGGCGATCACAATACAGAAAAACGGCATTCCCGCAAAGCCAAACAGTTCAAATGCGATGAGCATCGAGCTGATCGGGCTGTTGGTCACAGCACAGAATACCCCCACCATACCACAGGCCGCACAGATGTCCGGCGGCAGGTGAAATATTGCCGAAAGCGCAGAGCCAAGCGTCGCCCCGATGAACAAAGAGGGGACAATCTCTCCGCCCTTAAAGCCTGAGCCAAGGGTCAGACAGGTAAATATCATCTTAAGCAGGAACATCTCAATCCCCGCCGCCTCCGCAAAGCTGCCGTGAATAACGCCGTCGCCAAGTCCCAGATAGGCGTCTGTTCCCACAAGATAGCGAAGCGCAATCACCGCAGCAGCCCCCGCTGCGATTCGCAGATAGGGATTTGCGATCCATTTCTTAAACCAATGCTCGCTGTTATGTAAAAGAATGCAGAACACTGTCCCGGCCAGCGCAAAGCATACGGCCAGCAAAATAAATTTCAGCCCGTCCACACTGTAAAAGACAGGCACCTCCTCCACCGGATACGGGTTCTCCAATACCCGTACCTTGAAAAATACCGCCACAAATTGTGCCACAAACGCCGAAAACATACACGGCACCAGAGCCGCGTAATACATGATTCCCACACTGATGACCTCCATCGGGAAAATTGCCGCTGCCATAGGGGTCCCGAACAGTGCGGAAAATGCGGCACTCATACTTGCAAGCATCAGAATCTTTTTATCGCTTTCATTCAGGTGGAGCTTCTGTCCGAACCAGTCTCCCACGCTGGCGCCGAACTGCAAAGCTGCCCCTCACGTCCTGAGGAACCGCCGAACAAATGTGTGATGACCGTGGCAATCAAAATCAGCGGAGCCACCCTTCCCGGCACATCTTCATGGCTGGAACGCACCACCGTAAGTACCAGATTCGTACCCGAATTCTTCTCCTGTCCTGTGATCTTATACAAAAATACGATCAAAAGACCTCCAAGCGGCATTCCAAACAATACCCATGCATACGCTTCTCTGAACTGCGTCGCATAGGCGACCGCATAGGAAAATGCACTGGCAATGACGCCGATAATTCCGCCGACCACAACGGATAAAATGATCCACTTGATTAGCGCTCCAAACAGACTTTTCCAAGTCCTGAGCATATTTTCACATGTTTCTCTCATTCTCTTTCATCTCCTGGCAATTTTTGCCCTTTTAGTATAATCGATTTCTACCCAAAATACAACAGGCGAGAGTGTTCCCACTTTTTATTTCCTTTTGCTTCATATTCTGCTATACTGTACGCGCAGGCACTACAAAATACAGAAAGCAGGTGAAGACATATGAATCCAATGATGTTATTACAGCTTAAGAATTTGTGGAGCGAATTTTCCACCCGTCACCCAAAATTCCCCTCCTTTTTAAAAGCCGTTTCCCAGAACGGATTGCAGGAAGGGACCATTCTGGAATTACAGGTGACATTGCCGGACGGAAAAACTCTCGCTTCCAACCTGAAAATCACAAAAGAAGATGTAGAGATGTATCGCCAAATCCAGGAAATGCGAAAATAGAAACGTGTGCCGCCGGGCGCACCAATTGAAAAAAACGATTTCCATTCGCAACACTTTTCGCAAAGTCCGCTGCTATCGGAAACCGTTTTTCCTATTCTATACCCAAGGGCATCCCGTATGGCCATTCGGCCGTTTCACAAGGTATACTTAGGTTATAATCTGACCATCTTTGATGACCATCTGTAGATTCAGCTCCTTGTCCCAGAGTACAAGATCTGCCTTTTTCCCTGTTCTGATTGAACCGTACTGATCGAAAATTCCGAGACTTTTCGCAGGATTCATGCTGGCACATGCCACCGCCGTGCCAAGCGGGATTCCCATTTTTTTGACCACTGTCCGCACACAATCCGGAAGCGTCGTGACAGAGCCTGCCAGTGCACCGTCGGATACCAGAACCGCACGGTTTCCGGTAACCTCCACATCAAGTCCTCCCAGCGTATATCTGCCATCTGGCATTCCTGCCGCACGCATACTGTCACTGATGAGAATGATCCTATCCTCTCCCAGCATCTTAAATGTCGCCCTGACCACTGCCGGGTGCAAATGCACTCCGTCACAGATCATCTCCGCCATGACATGGTCACTGTCCGATACAGCTCCCACCACGCCGGGTTCCCGGTGCGTAAAAGCCGGCATCGCATTATACAGATGTACCGCATGAGAAGCACCCGCGTCAAATGCCGCCTTCGCCGTATTATAATCCGCGTTGGTGTGTGCCAGCGAAACCTGTACTTCCTCTTTTACTTCCCGGATAAACTCCCCGGCATCTGATGCCTCCGGAGCGATACCGATAAATTTCACAAGACCTTTTGCCGCCTTCTGGAATCTGCGGTAGACCCCTACGTCGCAGGGAATAATATTTCTCGCGTCCTGGGCTCCCTTTTTCTTGGTGCTGATAAACGGGCCTTCCATGTTAACGCCCACAAGATCCGCCACCTTCGTTTCCTTGTCCGCTTTCTGCTCCTCGCGATAGGAAGCCGCTGTGCCGAGAATCTCTTCAAGGACCTCCACGGGAAGTGTCATAGTAGCCGGAGAGATTGCAGTCACACCGATAGACGCTTCATATGCAGCGATTGCTTCTACCGCTTCTTTTGTTCCATCACAGAAATCATACCCCATACAGCCATGAAAATGCAGATCGATCATACCTGGCAGTGCATAAGCTCCCTGTCCGTCGACAATCTGTTCCTTCTGGGAAAATGCGGCGTTCTCCGTTTCTTTTCCCAGGCAGACCTGCCGGAATACGCCATCTGCGATCTCCAGAAATCCCGGAACAAATTCTTTTTCTTCCGTAAATACCATGACATTTTTTACAATCATACTACAACTCCATTCTGCCGCCGATATCCCGGCTGCTGCTTAGTTCTTCAAACTTGGATTCCTCTGTTATTCCGGAATCTTGGAAAGTGCCGCCTCATCTGCAACCAGTGTTACGTCCGGGTGCATCTGCAAAATAGACGCCGGAACCTTCGGTGTCACAGGTCCGAAGAATGCCTGCTTTACGATCTCTGCCTTGTCTTCTCCGCTTACCACGATCAGAATCTTCTTAGCACGCATGATCGTACCGATTCCCATCGTATAAGCCTGCTTCGGCACTTCGTCTGCTGATGCAAAGAACCGTTTATTCGCCTCGATCGTGCGCTCTGTAAGGGTCACGCAGTGTGTCTCTTTTTTGAACTCATCTGCCGGCTCGTTGAAGCCGATATGTCCGTTATGTCCCAGACCTAAGAGCTGGATATCTACACCGTCCGTAGAGCGGATCAGCGCTTCATAGCCGGCACACTCTGCCTCACTGTCCTCTTTCGTTCCATCCGGAAGATGAACATTCTCCGGCTTTACATTCACACGGTCAAAAAGATGCTTATGCATGAAATAGTAATAGCTCTGATCATTTTCTCTGGGAAGTCCTTTGTACTCATCCAAGTTCACAGTTGTAACCTGAGAGAAATCCAAATCTCCCTTTTCATACCCCTCTACCAGACAATCATATAAACCGATTGGGGTGGAGCCCGTTGCAAGGCCCAGTGTACTATCTGGTTTCATAATGATCTGCGAAGCAAGGATTCCCGCAGCTTTTCTACTCATCTCACTATAATCTTTCGTCTTATAAATTCTCATTTAGCGCTCTCCTTTCAATGCCTTCAGGGTATCCCCATGCATTGTTTCTTTTAAATATTTATCTTTTTCCACATAATAAGAATAGATTAAATCTACCATTAACAGGATCGGAAACTGCGGAGAGATCACACTGCCGTGATTCAAATATTCCAGAGAAGGTACCAGCATCACCTCATCGCAATACTCATCATACTCTTCCCGGTTCCTTGATGTGACCAGCACGGTCTTCGCCTTCTGGCGATGCGCCTCGCGGAGCATATAGAGGACCTCTTCCTTCTCCCCGCTGATGCTAAGCCCTATCACCACACAGGTCTCCTTCTGAAATACCGCCTGCATTTTCATAAGATCACTGTCCTGAATCGAATCGATGTCCAGCCCGATCCGCATAAAACGCAGTTCCATCTCTCTTGCCGCAAGACCGGAACTGCCCCGTCCGCAGACGAATACACGCGACGCCTTGCTCAGATAGCGGCAGACCCGCATAATCTGGTTCTCATTCATCAGACTGTAAGTCTTATTCAAAAGCTCCTGGTACGCATTGAGCACCATTCTGGTATGCTCTGCAACAGAATCTCTCTTTTCTACAAAAATTTCCTCATACTGATAGATAAATTCCCGATAGCCGCGATAGCCGCATTTCTTGGCAAATCGGGAAAGAGAGGCTTCCGATACGAATAGTCTCTCTCCTATGGATCTCGCAGAAAAATCTACCTTTTCCTGATTGTGGATAAAGAAATCTGCAATGCTTTTTTCCACTGCTGTAAAATTCTCATAATTTGATTCAATAATCGGTACTACTGATTTAATATAATATTCCATCTGGCCTCTTCCTTTACCTGCTGCATGCCCCCCTGATCCAGCATTCTTTCGTGTCACTCAGTTATAAAGCATCCGGATTCCCGATTATTGCTCCGCATTTTGATTACGGATCGTTTTAAAATGGTAAAATGCCCCCAGCATTCCAGCATCATTTCCATATTCGGCCGTTTTCAGTCTAGTCTTCGCACAAATCTCAGGAATCAGATATTTTTCAAGCGCTGCCTGAATCTTCGGCATCAGCACTTTTTCCTGTGCCATAATCCCTCCGCCGATCACGACGGTTCCAGGATTCAGCACATAACAGATATTCGCGATTCCTTTTCCAAGGATATCCGTCATTTCGTTAATTGCCTGTATGCATACAGCATCCCCTTTATGTGCCGCCTCAAAGACCCGATATCCAGTCCAGTCCTGCAACTGTTCTTTCTTGCACTCTGCTACCTTCCGGCAGAGAATGCTCGCTGCACCAAGCGTCTGGAAATCACTGTCTTCCATTTGCATATATCCCACCTCGCTGGCACTGCCTGAAGAGCCGCGAAATACCTTGCCGTCGATCAAAATACAGCCTCCGATTCCGGTTCCCACAGTCAGGCAAAGCACAATCCGGCTTCCCCGGGCCGCTCCTGAGATATATTCTGCAAGACCTGCACAGTTTACATCATTTTCCACTTCACAGGGAATGCCAAACCTTTCTTCCAGGCTGGTCTTAAAATTAATTCCTTTATAGCCGGGGATCAGAGGCGCAGAATAGAAAATCTCCCCCGTCTCTACATCCACCATTCCGGCTGTTGAAATACATATACCACTCAGTTTATATTGTTCCCTGTAGTCTTCCACGATTTGGACTGCCTTGGCCAGAATAGATGTCCCTCCTTTCATCGCTTCTGTTTCACGCTGTCCTTTTGCCAGGAATTCTCCATTTTCATTTATTATACCACACTTGATAGCAGTTCCGCCAATATCAATACATACATAATGCTGCATATTTCATTTTTCCTCTTACTTTTCAGCTAATTATCAGATACGAACCTTGAAAATCGCTTTCTTAATCTTTTCAGACGCCTCACTCATTACTCCGGTCCTATGTGCGTCCTCCGGAAAACACACCAGAAAATCTCCCTCCCGAAGCGTGACCGACGCGTTCATCTCTCCCTCCATCGGAAGAAAATCTTCTTTTTCCACATAATCTCCTGTCTCCATGTCCTGAAGGAAAGCCAGGTCGATCCTCTCACTTCCATGAAGCATGACATGCACATCCAGATAGGCTTTGTGTGCTTCCCAGAATCTCTCATCTGCGTACACCGTCGTATACTCGGCGATATTGGCATACAGACGCTCTCCATCTATCTCCAAACGCCCCGTAGGCAGACTGAGCATATCATGCGTTTTCACATATTCCACACATTCTCCAAGCTGTTCATTGGGAAATGCATACCCTTCTAAGTTATAAATATTGCCATAAATCATACGCTTCTCCTTTTGCATTGTTTTTCTTTTTGCATTGAATTTCTTTTTACATTGCTTCTCTTTCAGCCTATATGCACGCAGCGGGCATATCCTGCCCGCCTCTATGCATTGCGCCCCAAAGCAATGGTCAAAATGCTACTTTTTATAAATTGTCGTATTCGGCGCCGGTTCTGACCTGTCTCCTTTTACCGTCCGCCAGATCAGGCTCGCCGGAATACCCACTACCAGCGATACCGTGATTGAGATGATGGAATAAGACCAGATCGACACGCTTTCCGCCGGAATGAAATATTTGATGCTGACCATCACAACTGATGCCGCGATGAAGGCAAGAGTCGCTCCGAAAGTATTTGCCACTTTGGTAAATGCTCCCAGAATGAAGGTTCCGATCAAAATACCGAGAACCAGACCCATAAATCCGTTGAACCACTCGTAAGCTGATTTTACGCCTCCATTTGCCAGAACCATGGATACCACAATTGCGAAAACACCCACGATAAGTGACACATACTGTCCAATCTTCGTCTGCTTTTCAAAGCTCAGTTCTTTTTTCGTCAGCCTTGACTGGATATCCAGCGTCCAGCTTGCCGCCACGGAATTCAACCCTGTCGAAAGTGTGGACTGGGACGCCGCGTAGATTGCCGCCAACAAAATACCTGTAATTCCGACTGGAAGCTCAAATGCAATGTAGGACGCGAAAATCTGATCCTGCGCTGCTGCCGGCGGCAGTGCATTCTGCTGATAGAATACAGAAAGCCCTGTCCCGATCAGGTAAAATACGGTAGCAATGAAAATGGAAAGCGCTCCGTTCGTCAGCATCATTTTATTTAACTTCTTCGTATCTGTCGTCGTGGTAAAACGCTGTACAATATCCTGGCTGGATACGTAGGACCCCATAGTATTGAATCCGGCGCCTACGATCAGAAGAAATACACTGTCCTTCAGAATATTAATATTGAAAACGGGCTGATCCTCAGCCAGGAATTTGTGTCCTGCCGTCAGCGCATCATAGACTGCGCCCGCGCCTCCATTAATATTCGCCAGCAGATAAATCAGTGCAAATGTAACTCCTATAAGGAGTACGGAGCCTTGAATAAAGTCCGTCCAAAGTACGGATTTAAGGCCGCCCGTATATGAATAAATGATCGCGATCACGCCCATAATGACAATCAGCAGATTCACATTAAGTCCTGTCAGGCTGGAGAGCACCATACATGGAAGATACATGATGATCGACATTCGCCCTACCTGATAAATGATAAACATGACTGCCCCGAGTACCCGAAGCCCTTTGCTGCCGAACCGAAGCTCCAGATAATGGTAGGCCGTATCAATATCAAGTGCACTGTATATTGGCAGGAAAAACTTGATCGTAAGCGGAATCGCAAGCAGCATGCCAAGCTGAGCGAACCACATGATCCATGTCCCCGCGTAGGAATTTCCCGCCAGTGACAGGAAGGATATCGGACTTAGCAATGTAGCGAAAATCGACACGGAAGTCACCCACCACGGCACAGTCCCATCACTCTTAAAATACTCTTTACCCTGCATATCCTTCTTGGCAAAATGTAGTCCCGCAAACAACACTGCCGCCAGATATACGATCAAAATAATTAAATCTATTACCGTAAAACCCTGCATATTCTTTCTCCCTCTTTACAGATACTGTTCCTTTGCCTCCACGATCATCTGTGCTGCCTCTGCCGCGATTTCCCTGTCTGATGCGGTAAGCGGAGCCAGTGGAAGTCTCACGCTTCCGATATCCAGTTTCTCATTGATTCTAAGAATTTCCTTGACCACCGCGTACATATTTCCATGAGCAGAGCACATCTTGTAAATGATCGCATCGACCGCATACTGTATTTCTCTCGCCTGATCAAGCTTTCCTGCTTTTACATATTCGTCCATCTTAAGGAACAGTTCCGGCATGACTCCATAAGTTCCTCCGATTCCGCCCTCTGCACCGATCACACGGCCGCTGATGAACTGTTCGTCCGGTCCGTTAAAGATGATATAATCTTCTCCGGCTGCCTGCTTGAACATCTGAATATCCTGAACCGGCATGGAAGAGTTCTTTACGCCGATCACCCTCGGGTTCTTCCGCATCACTTCAAACAGGCTCATGGTCAGCGCCACCCCTGCCAGCTGAGGAATATTGTAGATCACAAAATCCGTCTTCGGTGCGGCGTCACTGATGTCATTCCAGTAATCCGCAATGGCATATTCCGGCAGGCGGAAATAAATCGGCGGAATCGACGCAATGGCATCTACTCCCAGGCTTTCAGCATGAGCTGCAAGCACACGGCTGTCCTCCGTATTATTGCAGGCCACATGAGCGATTACCGTCAATTTCCCCTGCGCCGCTTCCATCACATTTTCCAGAACGATTTTACGCTCCTCCACGCTCTGATAGATACACTCACCGGAAGAACCGTTGACGTAAACTCCTTTTACTCCTTTTTCCACAAAATATCTAGTCAGTTCCTGCACACGAGCAGGGCTCACCTTTCCCTCTTCATTGTAACATGCGTAAAATGCCGGAATGACTCCCTTATACTTGTCCAGATTTCTCATAACTCATTTCTCCTTTTCCCTGTGATTTTGATATTGTTGCTGTTTCCAAATTTCACGCTTAGCTTTTCACGTAAACTCTTACTGTTTTATTCTTCTTAGAGTATTAAATTTGTGTTCCGCGCTGCTATTGCAGTGCCTGTGCAAAAGTTCGGGTAATGATCTGGGGCCTCGTGATAATAGAGCCTACTACAACGCTGAAGACCCCTAATTCTATCACCCGTCTCGCTTTTTCGGGCGTATTAATATTGCCCTCTGCAATCACTTCATGCTTCACGTTCTCCACGATCTTCCGCAGTATCGCGAAATCATTTTCCGCGATCCGCATACCTTTGCTCTGCGGAGTATATCCCACCATCGTAGTACCTATAAAATCAAATCCCAGTTCGTCTGCATGAAGCGCTTCTTCTACCGTGGAGCAATCTGCCATCAATAGCTGGTCAGGATATTTCTCTTTCACCTGTGCAAAAAATGTATCAAGATCTACTCCTCCCGGCCTTAACGCCCCAGTCGCATCCATTGCAATAATCTCTGGTTTTGCTTCCACCAGTTCCGCCACTTCCCGCATGGTAGGGGTAATGTAGACCGCACTGTCCTTATAATCGCGCTTCACGATTCCAATGACAGGCAGATCGACCAGACTCTTGATCGCAAGAATATCCTCCCGGGTGTTTGCCCTGATTCCCATTGCACCACCCTCTTTCGCGGCCAGCGCCATTCTTCCCATAATAAACGAAGAATGAAGTGGTTCGTCAGGCAGAGCCTGGCAGGATACGATCAGTTTTCCCCGCAGCTCTTCGACTCTCTTTTTCATACTTTTTATCCTCCTTCGTTGGTAATCCCAAGTATACACGGCAGTTTTTTTTATTCAATACTTTCACCGTGCTTGGAAAGTGCTTTCAAACGTTTCTCAAACAATCTGTCATTTCTTACATATTTCAGTAGATTTTTTGGTTAATTTGCATAGTTTTTTGCACCTTCTTTCACAATCAGCGCAGCAAGTACAACTTACTTGTAAATACAATTTTTTATATAAGAAGAAACTTCTTCCCTTTTTTGAACGGACTTTCTATCAATGCGTTTAGTGTTGTCAATACTATCTATCATTCCCCGGGTTTTCTCAAAACATTCCTGATCATAGGACTAAAATAAGGTTCACTGGACCTTATTTCAGGTATGCTTGGCAACTAAATAACGTCCACTGGACGTTTTTGTCGTATGCATAGCAACAAAAAAGGAACACTGCCAAATATTGACAGTGCTCTCCTACTCATGATATTACTTATATATAACACCGCGAAGGGAAACGATAAACTACATGAAAACACAAAATATCTCTTATCACACATTTGAAACATGCATTGGAACTATGATTCTCGGGTATACCGAGAGTTCCATCACGCACCTCACTCTTGCCCGCAGACCAGATGGAAATGCCAAGAATCAGATACTCTCTCCCGCCGTATGCTCTTCTCCCGGAATACAGTTGACAGACCAAACAACCAAATGCTGCCTGCCTCTTGTAACCCGGGCCATTTCTCAGATTACCGAGTATCTGGAAGGAAAGCGTCAGGAATTCACGCTGCCGCTTGCTCCACAAGGTACCCCATTCCAACAAGCGGTATGGAGGGCTCTCAGAACCATCCCTTACGGGGAGACCAGATGCTATTCTGAAATTGCGCAAATGGTCGGGAATCCGAAAGCCTGTCGCGCTGTCGGCATGGCAAACAACCGGAATCCTATCATAATCCTGATTCCCTGTCACCGTGTCGTCGGAAAAAACGGCAGTCTGGTCGGTTACGCCGGCGGACTGGATATCAAAGAAAAATTATTAGAATTGGAGGGTGCCCGGATCTAAGCCGGAGTGCCGCCAAATAGTAAGAAAAGCGACGTAAAAAGTTAAATGCGAAATTTTTCTCAGACAAAAATCTGTTTTCTTACTTCCACTAATCGCTAATCAGCTCCAACCGCTCCTTGATTTCTTCAAAATCAATCTCCAGCTCACCGTCATAGATTCCGACCGGTACTTTCACTTCAAATCCATAAATGATTGGGTTCTCGTCCTTTTCAAAGTAATAGACGATAACCTGACGGTGCCTGATGTCCACCATCCAATATTCCCTGACTCCGGCATCCCTATATTTTCTCAGCTTAATACCCATATCCTTTTTCCGGGTAGACTCAGATAAAATCTCCACAATCAGATCCGGCGCACCTATAATCCCTCTTTTTATCATCTTTTTACGGTCACAAATAATAAGAATATCCGGCTGAACCACCGTTTTCTCATCGCAGTCGATCTGCACTCCCACCGGTGCCGTAAGCACAAAACATGTCCCCTTCTTCTCTCTAATATACTGCTGCATTGCAAAATAAAGCGCACCACTGACCACCTGATGTTCCAGAAACGGAGCGTCCATCACAAAAAACTGCCCGTCGATTAGCTCAGCCCGCACATCATCAGGAAGTGCATCATAATCCTCCAGTGTATAATCCGACTTTCTCGCCAAATACACAGGGCTCTCCCTTATGATATTTTCCGTTCCATTCGGCGTAACATCAAAGCTTTCAAGCTCCAGTAAATTCTCCAGGCGTTCCCTCTCTTCCACACTCACCTGTGCTTCTTCTCCCTCCCTTACCTTAATCAATTCCGGCAAGGGAATCCTGGTTCCTTCCGCCAACATGCCAAGTGTGATGCCCTTTTCTTCCATTTTCTCTCTGATTCCATAAAATCTCATACTCTCTATTCCCCCTACGTTACTCGCATACTCTAAAATGACTTGTCCGCATTATATAACCATGCTTTTCCTTTGTCAAAGTGGTAAAATGTTGAATAATTTTTTCCAAATCAGGCAAATTGAACTATCAAAATATCTTTTACGCAATGCAGGTCAGCAAAGTTCCAATCCAACCCATGGCTATTTGCTTCTGTCAAAACACATGCCAATATACATAAGCCTTTCTTTTCTATCTCTAATCAAATAATCTGATTCTCTAACTAATCAACTAACCTATTTTTTAGTTTTTTTGTTGAGAATCATCTTATTTCCCCTAAAAAGCCATTAAAAAAAGGCAGGGAAATTGATCTTTCACTGCCTTCCTTATTTTTTACCAGACCCAGCTGCTTTTATACCACTTTAGATTCGCTTCTGACCCAAACTGTCATTTCACCTTCCCCACGGTTATTCCACAGATAATATGGTATGAACTGTAATTCCTGTTTTTCATACTTTTGCGCCATTTCTGAAGCATAAAGACAATCTTCCCAGCCTTCCTCCGATAAACGTTTCCCTTCTGCCATAATCAGAACTGCGCCATCAAATTCATTATTTTGAATTATTTGGGGATGTACATTCGTATTAAGGAAAATCCTCTGAAGGCCTTCTCCATTATCTTTTTCCTCCAGGCAATAGATCATTGGCCCTGCTGATATCATTTTTAAAATCATCTATCTCTCTGCAGCTGTCTCTCTCCCTGAAATAAGACATTCTATAGCAGATACTATCATTCCATAACTGCCTCCATCTCTTTTAACAGTAATTTCACATCAATCGGTTTGGCAACATGTGCATTCATACCGTTTGCAAATGCCTCCTTCTTATCTTCATCAAATGCATTCGCCGTCATCGCAATGATCGGAATGCTGGCCAGCTCCTTATTATCAAAGCTGCGAATCGTCCGTGTCGCAGTATAGCCATCCATGACCGGCATCTGAACGTCCATCAATACAAGGCTATAATAACCCGGTCCCTGTTCGAGAAGTTTCTCGACCGCAATACTTCCGTCATTGGCTTCCTCAACTAACAGACCTGCCTCGCTCAGAATCTCTCCTGCAATTTCCCGATTCAGATCATTATCCTCGACCAGAAGAACTCTTCGCCCCTTCATGGTCATACTTATTTCATGAGTATTCTCTTTCTCAACATGTACCGTTTCCTGCTGCTCGCCCATAAAAGGCTTCATAGGAAGCTGCACAATAAACTCAGTTCCTTCCCCTTTCTTGCTGGTGACCGAAATCGTTCCCTCCATCATCTCCACAAGATTCCGTGTAATTGCCATACCAAGTCCGGTACCCTGAACTCCACTTACAGTCGATGTACGTTCCCGTTCAAACGGCTCGAAAACACGCTTCAGAAATTCCTCGCTCATACCGATTCCGGTATCCTTTACGCGAAATTCATAGATTGTTTTGTCTCTTCCCGGTCTTTCCATAACCTTAACCCAGATTCTGCCTCCCGAATTTGTAAATTTCACGGCGTTACCGAGCAGGTTCTGCAGAATCTGCTTCAAACGAAGTCTGTCCCCGATGACCTTATCATCTGTCACATCCTCCATCTCAATATATAATTTCAGATTTCGGGACTGCACTTCTAAAAGCAGCATATTTTGTAATTCCTGTACCACCTCGGACAGACTGTACTCTGTCTCTTCCAACTGCACTTTACCATTCTCAATCCGGCTCATATCAAGCACGTCGTTAATTAAAGACAGTAAATGATTGCCGGAATCTGCAATTTTTTTAAGGTAACCGCGCACTCGTTCCGCATCGTCCGCATGTCTGATTGCAAGCGTCGTAAACCCAATAATCGCATTCATCGGGGTGCGGATATCATGAGACATATTGAACAGGAACTTTGTCTTTGCTTTACTTGCATTCTCTGCTCTAAGCAGTGCATCCTCGATTAACGCCTTCTGCTTCATTTCATTTTCCATAGCCGCAGTATTATCCATGGTGATCAAACTTACGTACAGCTTCCCATCCAGTTCCGTCTTATATGCGCTGGCGGAATACATCCTGTGAATTCCACTTTCGTTCCTTTCCCTGCTTCTGAAATCGCACCTGAATTTTTCGGCGACAGGCATTTTAAGCAGATTTGCTGCCGACAACTTCTCTCTGACCTTCTCTATATCATCCTGATGAATATACCGCTCCTGTCTGGCAAACCATACACTCCAATCCTCTTTCTCCCATGGCGTAATATGGTTATCCTCAAAAGACAGATAGACCGTCGAGAAATCGCTCAAATCAACCTGCCACGCCCCCTGATGCATTCCCGATGCAGTCATGATCAACATTTGCTCATACCGATGCATCTGATTCTCTTTCTGTTTCTGATCCGTAATGTCCTTTACATTATTGTATGCAATGATATCGCCGCTTTTCTTGTCTACCGCCAGATAGGTACTGCGTCGCACAAAAATTTTCTCTCCCTCCAGCGATCTGGCATAATACTCGAATGTAATCTCACTTTTTCCCTGCTCAAATTGTTTATTAAGATACTCTCTTCCGGTATATTCCAAAAACAAAGTTCTTGATCCCTCGTCCACATAAGTGTCCGCCCAGCGCACGATATATGTATCATAATCACAGGGCAGCTCCAGCCCCAGGACTTCTTCCAGCGGCCTTCTGCTTCCGTCCCTATTCTTCCAGATTCCTTCCTGTATCTGATTCCTGGTCATATTCGCCTCAAACACAATGATGGCATCAGCCAGTACCGCATTCTTATATTCCCCTCTTTCCTCTGCCACCTCCGCTATCGTCTGCTGCTCTTTCCGATAAAAATGAACCATAACCACCAGAACCACGCCAAAAATCAAAAGAAGCATCGTCTCCAGCCGGATTCCCGCATTATTGGCTTCCTGAACCATGGTGACATTCGCCGCTTCCGGAAATACCTGAATCAAATACCAATCTGATTTCAATTTCGTCATGCACCCGCCAGACTTCTGCGTTTCCAGAGTAAAATTAAGACTCTGACCGCTTTGCATCGCCTGATACATACTGTCGGACAGTTTCTCATTCCCCTCTGCCAAATCGGTAACATAGAGTTCCTCATTGGTATCCAGCGGCAGATTACTTGCAGCCACCCTTCCCTCCGGTGTGCACAAATACAGATTGGCCGATTCTCCAAAATACGTTATATCAAGCATCTTTGCCAGCTTGTTGCTCGCCTGATACACCCCGATAAGCACACCCACGTTCTCTCCCTCAAAGGTAACCGGCGAATAGAACATAAGCAATGTCTCGTGGGTCGCGCGGGAATTAAAAATAACCTCCAGACCGACATTTCCCTTCATTCCATCCAGATAGTACTTCCTGTCTCTTGCATCTGACACGCCGCCTGTAATGTTATGGTCCATGCCATCCTTATCTGCAAATTCAAGGAAATCAAAAACAGAATCTTCTGCAAGCTCACGTACAAGATCGATATCTACCTCCGGCCTGTCCAACGACTGGCTTACAAATGCACTCATAATACGAATGTTTGCATACCCGTCCGAGAATACCTGATCAATTTGTCCCGCAATCTGAATCGTACTATCCTGGATATATCCCATATTTTGTTCCATAATACGCTGCTCATTCTCTCTGGTAAATGAAAAAAAAGCAAGCAAAATAAAAATCATCACCATAATGCAAGCTATAATCTGCTTAGATGGTCTTCGTCTGTTTATCATTTCCTGTCTCCTACCGTTGGGTATATAAGTTTAACCTTCATATAATATATAATGTATCATAACATAAAAAAAGACTTTATCCAATCACAAAAAGACTCTATTGCCCTGTTGCTTCCTTACCTTTTATCAGACACCAGATTACCGTCTTTCTGACCTTCTAAATCAAATCACTCCAAATACAAACAGGCAGGACCAAAGTGCTTTTGGTCCTGCCAATATCGTTCTTAAAAATTTTACCCAAGGGCATCCCGCATGGCCATTCGGCCGTTTCACAAGGTATACCCAAGGGCATCCCGTATGGCCATTCGGCCGTTTCACAAGGTATACCCAAAGGCATCCATTTTACAACACCTTCGATAAGAATTCCCGCAATCTTTCATCCTTCGGATTTGAGAAAAACTCCTCCGGCGGCGCCTGTTCCTTAACTCTTCCTTCATCCACAAATAAAACCCTGCTTCCCACTTCTCTGGCAAATCCCATCTCGTGAGTCACCACGACCATGGTCATGCCTTCCCGCGCGAGCTGCTTCATAAGCTCCAGCACCTCGCCTACCATCTCCGGGTCAAGAGCGGAGGTCGGCTCGTCAAAGAGCATCACATCCGGATCCATGGCAAGCGAACGAACAATCGCGATTCTCTGCTTCTGTCCACCGGAAAGCTGGGACGGATATGCATTCGCCTTTTCCTCCAGTCCTACCAGTTTCAAAAGCTCCATTGCCCGCTCTTCGGCCTCGGTTTTGCTCTTTCCTCGCAGCTTCATCGGAGCAAGCGTAATATTTTCCAGAATCGTCTTATGCGGGAACAGGTTGAAATGCTGGAACACCATTCCCATTTTCTGACGGTGTTTGTCAATATCCACATACTTATCGGTAATGTCCACACCTTCAAAATAAATGTGGCCTTCCGTCGGAACCTCCAAAAGGTTCAGCGATCTGAGAAACGTAGATTTCCCGGAGCCGGACGGCCCTACGATCACCACGACCTCTCCTTTACGTATCACCTCATCGATTCCATCCAGCGCATAAAACCTGCCAAATGATTTGCGGAGGCCTTCCACACGAATCAATTCTTCTCCATTAATGATCACTGTTTCTCAGCCTCCTCTCCAAAAGCTCTACCAGCTTCGTAAATATCATAACCATTACAAGATAAATGAGTGCAACTGCTATAAGCGGCATAAATGCATCAAATGTACGGCTTCGGATAATATCGCCGCCCTTAGTCAGATCCTGAAGGGCAATATATCCGGCAACAGAGGTCTCTTTTAACAGCACAATGAACTCATTTCCCAGCGCCGGAAGGACATTTTTAAACGCCTGCGGCATAATAATATGAACCATCGTCTGCGTATAATTAAATCCGAGGCTTCGTCCTGCCTCAAACTGCCCGTTATCCACGGACATGATTCCCGAACGGAAGATTTCCGCCACATACGCGCTGGAATTCATACCAAAGGCCAGAACCGCCACAATTTCTTTGCTGATATTCACGCTCCCAAAAATCACAAAATATATAATAAGAAGCTGAACAACGACCGGAGTTCCACGGATGATCGTGATATACACCTTACAAAGTACATTTGCTATCTTTAACCTGCCTGTCTTATCATAGGTCGCCCTTACGATTGCCAGCAAAAATCCCAGAACCACGCCAATCATAACGGCACAGAAGGTTACCAAAAGGGTAACCTTCAAACCGTCCACAATGTAATGCCATCTGTTATCTTCAATAAAATTTATATAAAAACGTTCTTTTAAACTCATTACAGGACCTGCCTATCTGCAAAAATTACTTAATGTATTTTGCTACGATTTCGTCAAATGTTCCGTCTTCCTTCAGCTCTTTGATGGCAGCATTGACCTTTTCCAGAAGCTCCGTATTGCCCTTTTTCAGCGCAATCGCATAATCCTCTTCCGCATATTCAGCCTCAAGAACCTTAAGCCCTTCTACCTGCTCGACAAAGGTCTGCGCCGGCTGGTCATCAATGACAACTGCATCAATCTTGCCCTGTGCAAGTGCCTGCACTGCTTCCATACCCTTATTGTAACGCTCGATCGCCTCGTCGCCGAAATCATCTGTCGTGTAAATATCGCCCGTTGTCCCTTCCTGAACACCGATCTTCTTCCCTTCAAGTCCGTCCGGCCCTGCAATGTCACTGTCCTCTTTTACGATGATTACCTGACGGCCGGTATAATAAGAATCACTAAAATCAACCTGTTTCTTTCTGGTCTCGTCTACCGTCATTCCGGCAACGCCGAGATCCGCTTTTCCACTTGAGACAGCAGACAAGATGGAGTTAAATGCCATATCCTCAATCTTAAGTTCCATTCCCAGCTTCTCAGCGATCGCTGCTGCAAATTCAGCATCAATACCTACGATCTCGTCTCCTTCATAATACTCATACGGCGGGAACTCCGCATTGGTCGCCATGACCAGAGTTTTTTTCTCCTCCCCTTTGGAATCCCCCTTTGCAGAATCCTTGGAACCACATGCAGTGATCATTCCCATGCACGCGATTGCTGTAAGTACCAGTCCTAATTTCTTCATTTTCATAATTTTCTTCCTCTCAATCCATATTATTTTCAGTTTCCATGTGTCTCAGGCGAATGCCTTTCATGCATTTGTCTGACTGCTATACATACTCGGACAGGCTTTTTGCTCTCTCCGTTTATTTCTCCCTATTCTACCATGGTACAGTGAAAAAGAAAAGTGGTTATTTATACAATATTTTTGCATAAACAACCACTTTTTCAGCTAGTTTTACCATAGCCCTTTTATTTTTTTGCAAATAGGAAGCCCATAAAACGAATCAAAGTATACACTGCAAACAAAACTGCAAGAATCGTCTCGACCAATACCACATATTTCAAAACCGGCATCGGCTGTCCCATGTTCATCAGACAAGCCATCGTCTGTTTAGTGGCAACCGCACTGATCGCAAAGGGGAAGGTGAAGGACGCATAGCTCGGGAAGAACGGCAGCTTCAAATACCCTACTGCCTTTGCCACAGCAAAAATATAAAGCACCGTAGCCACAGCCAGCATCGCCAGCAGAAATCCTCTGGACTTCGGAGTGACAGACTGCACATAACCTACGATACACAGACTTGTCGGAGCTGCATAGATACAGATCAGCGGTTTTGCCGGGTCCGGCACCTCCTTATACTTTGTATAACGCATTGTAACCAGCACAAGAAGTCCGATTAATGTCACAAACCCGAACCAGAAGGCTGCTGTTCCGATTCCAAGCTGTTCATAAGCCGGAGCTGTTACTGCTGCCACTGCGATTCCCACATATACAATATAATAGCTGGCGAACACTTTTGGCATCTGCAATTTTAAGATAAACTGTATGGTAAAATACACAATCAATACAACATGAAGTGCAATCGCGAACAGCCAGATGTAAAATGCAGCTTTCCCAATAAATGGCTTCACGTATGTACTCAGCAACATGAGTGCCATGGGAAAGGTTCCAGACACACTTGCCATGATTGGATTTTTCATATCCTCTTTTATCATCTTCGGGAACATGATCAGTTTCAGCAAAAACAGTACCAGTAAAATTGCTGAGACGATTCCACAGGCATACCGGATTCCTTCCGAATAGCTCTGCAGCAGATTTCCCAGTGTCGCAAAGCCCAGCATCACGCCGCAGATTGGCAGCGGGACTTTTTTAATTACCTCTTTCATTCCTTTATTCTCCTGTCTTTTGTATCTTTTATGCGAATCAAGCTGTAGGATATAACGCTATCCGTATATTAAGAAGTCTGTTCATCGAGGTTCGTAAGTCCCAGCTCGCGAACTACAATCTCAGCCACCTTACCTGCGCAAAGTCCTGTAAAGTAGATACACTGCTGTTTGTGTTCCCCTTTTCCCATATCAAATTCTTTTGTCAACACACGACAGCAGCAGGAATGTTTTCCATTTGCTTCCTTGAACCAGTCATGGAGTTCATGCGTAAGCTGCATACATTTTACGACCTTCGGATCCTGTGGTCCATTCTGCTCAGTACGGCCAAAGAACAGCCCAAGCGCAAGAATTCCACCGTTAAGCGCGCCACACATGCAGCCAGATTTTCCCGCACCAACTGCCATACCAGATGCCATAGCAATTACTTCCTTCGGTACATCGAGTTCAAAGTTATCGCGAATTGCGGCTACCAGAGCCTCACAACAGAAATATCCATTTCTGAAATTATCCTCTGCATCTTTGACTACTTTCTTTACGCTGATCTCCTGTTTGATATTCATCGTTATTTCCTCCTTTGTCATACACGAAATTCTTTCATGATATTATTTTATCATTAAGCCCTTGCATCAACAAATCGAGATTTTCTATAAAAATATTCTATATATACTTTTTTTCTATATTTACGAAAAAATATACAAAAAATACCGTTTTTCTCTCTTTCTAAATTGTACAAAAAGAAAGAAAATACGGTATCCCTTCAACATTTCGTTTCCAATTCTTCACTATCTGGTGATAACCCCTGTCCGAATCAGGGAAAGCCATTCTCTGACGTGCGCGACAAAAAGTTCTACTGCCTCGCCCGGCTTTTCCCCCTTCCGCGTCAGCATACACGCCTTCCACTGGTACTCCCCGTCGGAAAACGGTATCATGACCAACCCGTCAGCCTTCATATCGTCAAACACAAAATCCACTGTGACAGAAATACCTTTCCCGGCTTTCACCATTTTATGGCACAGGCTGAATCCGCTTGTTTCAAAAATGATATTCGGTTTAAACCCGGCTTCTCGACACCGTTCTACAATCAGATGATGAATTTTAAACTGGCTGCTTTCGATAAATAATGGTTCCCCTCTTAAATCTTCAATCGTGACCGATTTTCTTTGGCTTAAAGGGTGGTCTGTATTTACTAAAAGCCGAATTGGAAATGTCTCTATTTCCGACACGTCATAGCACCCTTCTTCAAAATCGGCGATGGAAAATGCCACATTGCCTTCTCTTTCCTGAAACAGCCGTTCTACCTGTCTGTCAGGATATTCCCGATAGTGAAACTCAATGTCCGGATATTTCCGCTTAAAATCCAGAATACAGTCCGGCGTCAGAAGTCTCAGAATTCCATATGCCGATATCAAATCTACCACCCCATGTTCCTTTTGCCTGATACGGAGCATATCAGTGAGCATAGCATGATGTTCCGCCCGCACCCGCATCGCGTACTTTGCAAAACGCTCTCCTGCCTCTGTAAGCGCCTGACCGTGGGCTGTACGCACGAACAGTACACACCCGCATTCTTTTTCCAAATTTTTTATGATCTTGCTGACTCCCTGAGGGGTAATATATAATTTCTTTGACGCCCTGGTGATACTTTGCTCTTCCACAACTGCTTCAAACGTCTCTAAATCCTTGATATTCATACTATCTCCACTGCCTCCGCCCATAAAGGAACCGTTCTCTATTCGTCACCAGTCATTTCGCTCATTTCTCGCTCTTCTTCCGCCCTCTTTTTCTCTTTCATTTTACAAATTCCCCATACCGCAATAACTGCACCCGCCACTTCCAGGGCCAGCGTAAATACCGCCGGAATCTGTACGTTCATCAAAAGATAGCCGGAACCGTTGATCACTATATGCATCACGATTCCCGCCGTCACCGTCCCGTAAGTTCTCACCGCATATCCCATGGCAAGCCCTAGAATAAAGGTATATAAGCCCTGGATCACATTCATATGATACAGACCAAAAAGAGCCGCCTGTAATACATTGGCTATCCAGAATTTCCCGGAAGCTCCCTTAAAATACCGCATAGTCACTCCCCGGAAGATTAGTTCTTCTCCAATAGGTGCCAAAATGACCGTATAAAAAATCATGGAAAATGTGAGGCTCCCAAGCCCGGAGGTCTCCACCAGTTCCAAATATTCCTGCATGAATCCCGGCATCACGATCTGGGCGAAAATCAAGAACAGGCTGCTTCCAAATTGCAGCGCAAGCGCTGTGACTACAAGCAGGCCAAATCCTTGCCTTAATCCCTCTTTAGTTGAGCGAAATCCTTGCTTTTTACCTTCTCCAAGGTAATACCACAGACCAAATATCGGAATCGCAAGCACCTGATAAAATACCATATACATTCCCATGTCCCGGGTCACTTCACTTCCCACCATAACTGCCACGATCTGTATTCCAAGAGAAATAACAAACGGCAGAACGCCCAGCAGGAACCATGATATTCTGATTCTTTTTCTACTATTCTCCATTTCCTTCCTAAACGCTCCTCTACTCTTCTTTTTCTGCATAATCCGGTAAATCTACCATAATCGGCTCATGATGCACCGCCGGAAGAAATTTTTCCAATATATCCTTCGTTCTCATACGCATACTGGAAGTGCTGACACAGGGGTGACAGCCGACTGTCTCGCTTTCTGCCACCGGCTTATCAATCAGGAGCTGAACATGGTGCTCCTTATCATTCATCAACCCCATCACCGACACCGCTCCGGGGTGGATATGCAGAAATTCTTCCATATATTCCGCCTCTGCAAAGGACAAACGCGAGGAACCAATCTGTTTTGACAGATCTTTCGTCTTAAAAACCTTCTCGCCCGGCATCATCAATAGATAGAACTGTGTCCTCTGTCGGTTGCAGAGGAATAAGTTTTTGCAAATCGTTGCTCCGAGTATCCTGTCTATCTCATTGCACGCTTCCATCGTATTCGCCTCTTCATGATCTGTGCGGTAATATTCTATTCCAAGACTGTCCAGCAGATCATAGACCTCAACCTCTCTGGGCAGTCTGCCGATCGTATCCTCCGGTCTTCCCTTCACAAGTTCCATATGGGTAATCCTCCTGTAGTATTTGTTGGTTTAGAATTTTCAAGTGGTCATATTATACTATAGTCCGCAGTGCGAACTCACGAGCTTTGCCCGTTCGTTCACGGGCTTTCGCCCTATCAAATCGCAGGAAAAACAATTCGTCTGCAAGCAGCCGATTGCTTTTCCTGTGATTTGGCACTGCTCATTGCTTTCGTGAATATCTTACCACAATTCTTATCACTTTCATATCTAAAAAGCAATGTTAAAATATTCTCTCACAATGCCCATTCCAATTAATAATATCAGAAAAATATATCCATATCACCAAAAAGACTTTCTTTAATTTTTTTCAAAAAAAGGCTTGCATTTTGTCGGAGTTTTGATATAATACTATTGTTCGCTGTTGATGCGGACAACTGCAAAACACTAATGCGGATTGGTGTAATGGCAGCACAGCAGACTCTGACTCTGTTAGTAGAGGTTCGAGTCCTCTATCCGTAGCTCCTTAATTGAATAAGGAAAGCCGGATATTCTAAGGAATGTCCGGTACATAACATCGGAGTGTGGCTCAGCTTGGTAGAGCGCTACGTTCGGGACGTAGAGGCCGCAGGTTCAAATCCTGTCACTCCGATTTTTTATTTGGTGGGTACCACAAAACTTGTGTTTACAGGTTTTGTGGTTTTTATTAGCCACAAAACCAAAGAAAAGCCACAGTAACTTGCATTTTGCAAATCCTGTGGCTTTTCCCATCTTCCTATTCAATTTTTCTCTGCCTGGTCACACCTCAAAGCTATTTTTTCGCCTCTTATCACCACGAGCAACCATGTCCCAGGCACTCTTCTCTTAAATATTCTGAATCCGCTTGATGGCCTCTAAGGAATTCTCATAGGTTCCAAATGCCGTCAGCCGGAAATATCCTTCCCCGCTCGGGCCAAATCCAGACCCCGGAGTTCCCACTACATTGGCCTTCTCAAGCAGGAAATCAAAGAACTCCCAGGAAGTCATCTGTCCCGGAGTCTTAAGCCAGATATACGGTGAATTCACTGCACCGGACACATTGTAACCTGCACTCTTCAGGCCTTCGTAAATCGTTCTTGCATTCTTCTGGTAATATGCGATCTGTTCTTTAAGTCTGCGCTTTTCCTGCCTCGGAATAAACAGCCTCGCCCGCCCTCTGTACGATATACGGTGCCCCGTTATACTTGGTTCCGTGACGTCTCGCCCACAAAGAATGAAGCATCACATCTCCACATTTCAAATCCTTCGGAATCACAGTCGCACCCAGACGCACTCCGGTAAATCCTGCATTTTTCGAAAAACTTCTAAGCTCGATTGCACAGGTTCTTGCCCCTTCGCACTCAAAGATGCTATGCGGTACATTTTCCTCGGTAATATACGCCTCATAAGCTGCATCATAAATAATTACCGCGCCTGCTTTATTCGCGTAATCTACCCATCTCTGCAGTTCGTCCTTCGTGATCGCCGCACCTGTCGGATTGTTCGGGAAGCAGAGGTAGATCAGATCCGGCGTCTCTTTCGGCAATTCCGGTGAAAAATGATTTTCCTCGGTACACGGCATATAAATCACATTACTCCATGTCTCCGTCTTCGGATCGTATGTACCGGTTCGTCCGGCCATGACATTGGTATCCACATATACCGGATAAACAGGATCGCACACTGCAATTTTACAATCCGGCCCAAAAATTTCCTGAATGTTACCGGAATCACTCTTTGCTCCGTCAGAAATAAAGATCTCGTCCGCAGAGATCTCGCAACCTCTTGCCTGAAAATCATTCTTCGCAACCGCGCTTCTTAAAAACTCATAGCCCAGATCCGGCGCATAACCGTGGAAGGTCTCTGCGTGCGCCATCTCATCGACCGCCTTGTGAAGTGCCTCAATAATAGCCGGAGCGATCGGCTGCGTCACATCACCGATCCCCAGACGGATAATCGGAGCCTCCGGATTCGCCTCGGCAAAGGCCGCTACCTTTTTAGCTATATTGGAAAACAAATAGCTGCCCGGTAATTTTAAATAATTTTCATTTACTGTATACATCGTCGTCTTCTCCTGTTCTTTTTCTATAACTTATTGTTATTCGTAGTCTTTCCGATACCGCTTTTCTGAACAGCCGGTATTCTTTAACCAACCGGACATTCCACTCAAACCACTGTCAACATGCGCTTAACCAAACCTCTTCTTAAGTATGCCTGGCAACTTAAATAACTCCGTCAAATACTTTTACAGCCGGTCCGGTCATATATACCCGGTTAAGCTGGCGGTCCCATGCTACGGATAAATCTCCTCCTAATAATTTAACTTGTACTTTGGCATCTGTCAAGCCATTAAGTACCGCGGCCACCAAAACTGCGCAGGCCCCCGTCCCGCAGGCGAGGGTCTCGCCCGATCCCCGCTCCCATACCCGCATCTTTAAGTGTCTGCGGTCCAACACCTGACAGAACTCCGTGTTAATCCGCTCCGGGAATCTGGGGTGGAACTCGAACAGCCGCCCCACTCTTTCCACCGGAAAATTCTCTGTATCCTCCACAAATACGACTGCGTGCGGATTTCCCATGGAAATTCCCGTCATGCGATACCTCTCTCCCTGAATCTCGATGACCTCATCGAGAACCAGATCTTTCTCGCTCAGTATGGGAATGCAATGCGAATTAAATCTGGGCGTACCCATATCCACTCTGACGGCCTCCACCTCCCTGCCTGACACACAAAGTTCAAGCTTTCGGATACCGGAGAGCGTCTCGATGGTCAAATGTGTCTTTCCCGTAAGTCCATACTCATAAACATATTTTCCCAGACAGCGTATTCCATTTCCACACATCTTCGCCCGGGAACCGTCTGCATTATAAATATCCATCTTAAAATCAGCAATAGCGGACGGTTCGATCAGAATCAGCCCGTCTGAACCGATTCCAAAATGCCTGTCGCTGATCTCTTTTGCAATTTTCGAAGGATTTTCTATCGTTTCTCTCATGCAATTTACATACACATAGTCATTTCCAATGCCATGCATTTTCGTAAATTTCATAGACCTCCGCCTTTACAACTCCTATTCTGCCATAATACTGAGCACCATTTGGGCAGTTTCCACCATATTATTTCCACTGTCCATACTGCATTTTTGCAGGTAGCGGTGCGCCTCCTCCTCGGTCATATGATTTCTGTCCATCAGAAGCTCTTTGGCGCTTTTCACCAGGGCTTGCTGCTCGGGACTGCGGTTTTTAAGCCGGGCCTTCCGCTTTTTCCTTCTGCGCTCCATGGTCTCCAGCAGCATCTGCACGGTATTCATAAGGTCATATACCTTGATCGGCATACCAAGACCCACCACACCCGGAAGCGCGTCCCCTCTCCATTTCTCCAAAGAAGCGACCAGCAGCATCTCAAAGGTATCGGGCAGATATTCTCTCAATTCAGTATATAACATATCTTTCAATTTATAACCACAAATCACGATTCCCTCATCAAGATCCTCTGCATATTGAACTGCGTGGGCACCCGTGGTACACACCGCCAGAACATCTACCCCGTTACGCACCAGTATATTGCGAATATTTGCTGCATTTTCCCGTTTAGGGAATACAACAATAATACTACTCATTCATTCAAGCCTCCGAATATCTGCCAACGTCGAGTTACATATCCCTTCCGGAAAATTTTCCCCGAAAACAGGATATTTTAATATCTCTGCAGATATTCGTCAAGCTCCCACCTGGTCACCTGGGCACAGTGCTGCCTAAATTCCTCCTTCTTCGCAGTGATAAACTTCTTACTCAGTTCTTCTCCCAGAACATTCTGTATAAAAGTGTCCTTTTCAAATTCGTGAACTGCCTCCAAAAGGCTGCCCGGCAGAGATTCAATTCCCAGTTCCTCTTTTTCATCACCGCTCAGTTCAAAAATATTCCTGCTAATCGGCTCTGGCGGATCTATTTTTTCCCGAATTCCTTTAAGCCCCGCTGCCAGGCAGACTGCCAACGCCAAATACGGGTTGCAGGCGGCGTCCGGACTCCTGAGCTCGACCCTTGCTCCCACTCCGGCAGTCTCCGGAATACGGATCAGCGGCGTCCGGTTATTGGCAGACCACGCAATATAGACCGGCGCCTCGTAGCCCGGAATCAAACGCTTATAAGAGTTCACCAGCGGGTTCGTGATCAGCGTGATTGCTTTGATATGCTTCATCAGACCGCCGATGAAATAATACCCTTCCTTGCTCAGTCCATTCGGATCCCCCGTATCGCGGAAAATATTCCGACAATCTCTGGAAAGGGACAGATTCAGATGCATACCGGAACCATTGATTCCGAATATCGGTTTCGGCATAAAGGTCGCATGAAGGCCATGACGTTTGGCGATGGTCTTAATCACCAGCTTATAAGTCATAATGTCATCTGCCGCCTTAAGCGCCTCGTCATATTTAAAATCAATCTCATGCTGGGCGGGCGCCATCTCGTGGTGGGACGCCTCCACCTCATACCCCATATCTTCCAGCGTGAGCACCATATCGCGCCTTGCATTTTCCCCGTAATCCAACGGGCTTACGTCAAAATATCCCGCCCGCTCGGAAGAATGCGTGGTCGGAGCCCCATTTTCATCGCAATCAAATAAAAAGAACTCGCACTCGGGCCCCACGTCGAAGGAATAACCGTACCCGGCCGCCTCCTCCGTCATTTTCCGCAGTACGCGTCTCGGGTCGCATTCATAAGGAGTACCGTCCGGTTTATAAATATCGCAGATGAACCGCGCCACCTTGCCCTGCTGCGGGCGCCACGGGAAAATGGCAAATGTACCAAGATCCGGCCGCAAGAACATATCCGACTTCTCGATTCTGGAAAACCCTTCGATCGCCGAACCGTCGAACATACACTCATTATTCAGTGCCCGCTCAAGCTGACTGGTGGTGATTGCCACATTTTTCATCATTCCGAAAATGTCCGTGAACTGAAGACGGATAAATCCAACATCATCCTCCTCGACCATACGAAGAATATCCTCTCTTGTATAATTATGTTTCATATTCGTTATTCCTCCTAAATCTTAATTACCGTAGGCATGCAATCCCATTTTAGCTGCACTGTGCCTAACTAAACCTTGTGAAACGGCCGAATGGCCATACGGGATGCCCTATGGGTATACCTTGTGAAACGGCCGAATGGCCATACGGGATGCCCTATGGGTATACTACTCACTTTTAAGTTCGCATATTCCTGTGAGCCGGGTTACCTTGACCGCCTCCCCACTGGAATAAATGGAAAAAGGCGCTCTCAGCCCCGTGAAAACGCCCTTGTTTGCCCTATATTATAATGATAGTCCCTAAAATTGTCAATTATATCTTTTCTTATTCCTCTGCGTCGCCTTCCTTGCAGCAGCCATACTGGTTCCCTTTGATCACCACTTTCTTCCTCGGGAACAACAGACGTCCAAGAATCACCCCCAGCAAAATGCAATCCACCCCAAATAAAATCTTCTCCGCAAGCGTCCAGTCGCGGTCTGCAAAATCCATTATAATCTCTTTCACTTCTCTACACATTATCAATTCCTCCATTATACAGGCGGAATTCCCGCCACAATCACACTGCCTGCTACCATTATCAAAATTTCCGTACACTCATACTATCATAAGTCTCCCATCATTTCAAGGCAAATACCCAACCGCAAATTCCCGTCTTAAAAAAACAGCCTCCGCGCGTCACCTTTGTATGCAGAACCGTAAAAAACGCCGGTTCTTAGATGGCAGCTGCCGCCCATCAAGGCGGCAGTCTGGCATCTTAGCACCGCTGCGTTTTTTTCCGAGCGAGAGCGAGTTCTGCGTACAAAGGTGACGCACGGAGGCGTCCCTTTTTAAACAATCCCCTCTTTAGTCAGCCAAAGCAGCCGTAATAATCGCCATAGAATATACCTCTTCTGCGTTACAGCCACGAGACAAATCATTGATCGGTGCGTTCAGTCCCAGAAGGATCGGGCCGTAAGCATCAAAGTTACCAAGTCTCTGCGCAATCTTATATCCGATATTACCCGCATTGATATCCGGGAAAATAAAGGTGTTTGCCTGTCCTGCTACCTTGCTGCCCGGGCATTTGGTTCTTGCCACACGCGGAGATACAGCAGCGTCAAACTGTAACTCACCCTCGATCGGAAGCTCCGGATACAATGCCTTTGCCTTCTCGGCAGCACCACGCATCTTATCAACGCTTGCACCTTTACCTGATCCCAGTGTAGAATAGCTCAGGAACGCAACCTTCGGGTCAACACCAAACTTTTTACCACACTCAGCCGTCTCATATGCGATCTCGACCAGTTCGTCCTCGGAAGGATCAATATTAATCGCACAGTCTCCCATAGCCAATACTTCATTCTGACCGGTAGCAGACGGACGTACTAAGATGAAGCAGGAAGACACCACTTTGAATCCCGGTTTGGTCTTGATTACCTGCAGCGCCGGACGCACGGTATCTGCTGTCGAATAGGTAGCGCCTCCCAAAAGTGCATCTGCCATTCCCATCTTCACAAGCATTGTTCCAAAATAGTTTGGCTGCTGACAAATCTTTCTCGCCTCTTCCGGAGTAACACCTTTACTCTTACGAAGCTCACAGAATAATTCCACCATCTCTTCCATTCTGTCAAAATTATTCGGATCGATGATCTGGCCACCGCGGATATTATATCCGTACTCCTCAGCCGCCTCTAAAACTTCCTGCTCGTTTCCTACCAGAACCGGGGTCAGGAAATTACTTGCCAGAAGACGAGAAGCCGCCTCCAGAATTCTCGGCTCAGCCCCCTCTGTAAATACGATTGTCTTCGGGTTCTCTTTGAGCTGCTTGATCATCATACCAAAGCCCTGCATGTTTCTGTCCATTTTTCTTTCCTCCTGAAATGCTATATATTTTCACATCTTCGGCACTTCCGGAACTTTAGTTCCGGGTGCCATACTTTTCTGCCTATCAATACTTTACCACGTTTTTTTCAGATTTCAATTTAATTAAATTTTTAACGAGGATTGTACGCGAAAAGAAGCAATTTTGCCCATTTTTGATATATAAATGGCCTTCCAAAAGGAACCCAAACCCTCTTATAATCTATCAATATCTACTTTTGAAAATATTGACTGATTTCTTCCATTCTTCTTTCCTGTTTTACGTGGAAAGGACAGCGTGATTCGCAATGCCCACATTTCACACAGGCATCAGCATGAACCGGCAATTTATAATAATGCCCCTTCGCCATTTCATCTCCCGCCAGTGCTAGGTCATAGTATTTATTGATCAGCCCTACATCTAAGCCCATAGGACAGGGCTGACAGTGATTGCAGTACACGCACACTCCATAAGCATTCTGCGGCGTAAATTCCCCAATAACCGAATAATCCTTTTCCTCCGGCGCAGCGCTCACATATTTTAATACAGTCTGCAAATCCTCCATATTACGAACGCCGGGCAGAACCGTCATAACAGCAGGGCGATCAAGTGCATATTGGAAACACTGAATATGTGTCAGCGCCTTTTTGAACAATGAAGTCTTTGCATCCAGCAGCTGGCCTCCGGCAAACGGCTTCATCACAGAAATGCCGACTCCCATCTTTTCGCAGTCCCTGTAAAGGGATGCCCGGTCCGAAACCTCGCCTATCCCATATTCACCCTTTTGGTAGTCATAGGCGGGATTTATGCTGAACATAAACAGATCAACAAGACCGGTATCCAAAATACGGCGTGCGGTCTCCGGATTGTGGGAAGAAAACCCGAGATGCCTGATCGCTCCCTCCTTTTTCAGTTCCTTCATATACTCCCACAAGCCGCCATGCATCACTTCGTCCAAATCCTCTGTATCGTCTACGCAGTGAATGAACCCGATATCCGTATAATCCGTATTAAGTAGTTTCAGTTCCCATTCAAACTGTTCCTTAATTTTATCCAATTCTCTCGTCCAGCCATATTTCCCACTATTATAAACCGCACCAAAGTGCATCTGCGTAATAACCTTTTCCCTGCGTCCGGCAAATGCTTTTGCATAAGCAAAAAAAGGCGCCTGCTCGGAAGGAGCCATATCAAAGTAATTGACTCCGTTTTCAATAGCGGCATTAATTACCTCTGTCATTTCCTGCTCTGTACCGGTAATACTACCGCTGCCAAGACCTATTACGCTGATTTTTTCACCGCCGTGCGGCAAAATTCGATATTCCATAATGCTTCTCCTTATCCATGAATTATTTAAGTTTCTATTGCAGGCTTCGTCCGAATTCTCTCAGTTCTTTCATCTTTTCTTCAGATTTGTTCTGCTTACCGAACGCTGAATAAATCCCCATATCCTCTAGCTTCAAATAATTCAAAAAGGAGTTTTGATATTCATAAATAGCGCCGCAATATACATGATCACTGCCGGAGCTGAGTATCAGGGCCGCTTTCTTCAGATTCTTCGGCTTATCCAGCGCATAGATACGATTAATCGCGCACTGTAACTGCCCTGTGAAGCTATGATAATAAATAGGAGATGCCAGCACGATCATCTCCGCTTCTTCCAGAATCGGATAAATCTCCTGCATATCGTCCTGCTGGACACACTTGCCATTTCCCTTTGTATGGCAATATTCGCAGGCAAGGCAGCCTGCAATTTTTTTCCTGCATACATCCACTACCGTAATAGTGTGACCGTTCTCTCTGGCTCCTTCTGCAAAAGCTTTGACCATCGCCGCCGTATTTCCTTCTGCACGGGGGCTTCCATTCAATACTAAAATGTTCATTTTCACTCTCTCCTTCACCTGTTTCTATTCTTTTTGAGTTCCGTCATAGCAAACCCTTTTCAAATTTCACTTTTAACTTTTCACGTAACTCTTACTGTTTTTCCATCGACAGCGTCACCGTAACATCGCCGGTTCCGAGTGCCGCTTTCAATTCTTCCGCATCTACATTGTCAATTTTTCCAATCGGCGTCAGGCTCCATGAATTGGTATCATAATAAATCACAAACGTCCTGCCCTGATACAGAATGATATCACCGGCCTGCGTGTTCATCTGTTCATTGTTCTGCGGCAGTGTAACGCCCAAATCCGCGCCTTTTTCCATATTGGCATAATCGCTCATATTGAGCGTCAGTGGTCCGTCTGCCATCAGCTCCTTCAACGCATCTACGGAAGAATTCTCCGCAAGCGTTGCCGTAAAAATAGTATCTCCAACCTGAATTTTCATCTTCATCTCTGTCACCACCTCCTCTGCTTCCACATCAGACTGCACAGGTTCATTTTCACTGACTTTTTGTTTTTTATCGGAATCTGGCTCCTCCCGGCTGTTCCCACAGGCTGTTATTGTAAACAGCAGCGCAAAAACCAGAGCCATACAAATCATTTTTTTCATAAACAGTCTCCTAAATTGCTTTTCCCGGCTCACAGTCCTGATCCGATGCCGGTTACCCGTTAATCGTATCGCCTGCGTCAGCACCACTGCCAACCAAAACCTGCCCTTTCGCATCCGGATCATCCATTATCAGTTCTCCCAGCTCCGGCACCTGAATCTGGCCGGAACGCGGATTCTTGATGCTGTCAACCTTTGTGGTGATACGCGCTTCCACCTCGGATTTCTCAAATGCAAGGTCAGTATCAATCATTTCGCAGTCAATCAGCTTGAGATTTTTGCAATAGCATAAAGGCTGTGTTCCGATAATCTTACAATTCACCAGCGTCAAACCATCGGAATACCATGCCAGGTATTCGCCTTTCACCACACTATCCTTCACCGTTATGTTTTCACCATGCCAGAACGCATCCTTCGTATCAAATACACAGTTTTCAAAGGTCGCATTCTTTATGTACTGGAAGGAATATTTTCCCTTAAAAGTTACACCTCTGAATGTCAGATTCTCCGAGCGCATCATAAAATATTCACTGACTGCAGTCGTATCTTCCATGCGGATTCCCCTCACTGACCAGCCGAATTCCGGTGAAATAATATCGCAGTTTTGAATCAGGACATCACTGCATTCCCGCAGCGCCTTGATTCCATGCAGCTTGCTGCCTGTAATCTCTACATGATCCGAATACCACAGGGCTGCCCTGCACATTTCCGTCATCTCGGAATCGGTAATCTTAAGGCCGTGGTCATGCCAGAAGGGATAACGAAGATTAAAAAAGCAATGATCTGTCTCAATATTCCTCCCTTCTTTAAATGCGCTCTCGCCGTCTGCCGGTCCGTCAAAGGAGCAATTTCTCACCAGTACGCCATCACTTCCGTAAAGCGCCCGTTCCATATCAAATGTTTGATTTTCAATCACTTTCATGCTATCTTCCTCCATATCCTTTATTCGCTTTTACTTTCACAGCGTCTGATCTGATAAACCAGATAGTCCAGGCAGTCTATATGTTTTTCTTCTTCATGCACCTTGTGCAACAAGCCTTTTCTGTGTTCTTCCAGCCTTTTCAGCAGTTCATTCTTCTTTCCCTGTTCCATACAGGCAATGCAGCATTCAATGATGTCCTTGGCACACCCGGCATCTTTCAGGTTCTGAATAACTGCTTCCTTAGAACCATACTCTATCAGTCGTTCCAGCTTAATTCCCTTGTCTTCCATTTTCACTCACCATCACTAATCTGAACGATTTTATTACCCCAGCCTTCCAGTACCGGATTATCCTGCACCGCCTTCAAAAACTCATCCGTATAATCAAAATATCCGACAGGAGTATACTCAGCAGAAACCTCTGCATCCTGATAAAACAGGATAACCCGGTTCGGTTCTGAATAATAAACCGTGCCGGCCTTTTCCTCAGTAATCTGCTCCGGGGCAGATGGAATCTCATATCGACTCGGGATATCGTAATACTGCATAACTTCCCAATTCTCATAATCATCGTAATGGTAGATTGGGAGCCGCCAGTCACTGGTCCCCACATGCCTTGCAATAGCCGCTGCCGTATCATTATCGTAAAGATGCATGGTAAAAGGTTCTCCCTCATCGCCAAACCGTACCACCAGTTCCGTTACTGCCGCTGCATTGTCACTCTGTGCATCACTTTCGGGATTCTCCGCCGCACTTTCTGTAGTATTGGGCGAATCTTTCCCAGCAGAATTCCCGCACCCTGTCAGCATGACTCCAAACACAAGAGCCAGACTCAACGCACTAAAAATATGTTTTTTCATTACAAATTACTCCTTATATTTTCTTTGAAAATGCTCTTCATTTCTTCTAACTTTATTGTAATCCCCATCGCTCACAATAGCAAATACTTATATCAAATATGTTTGCATAGGAATTTTCTATTCATTTTGAGAGCAGGAATGCCAGCCTGCCTGTTTTTATCTTTCCGGCAACGCCCCATGCAAACACGGTAAAAGCCGTGATGACCACCAGGGCCGGAAACAGGACATTTCCTATGCTCGGATGCGAGGAAAAATTACTGATCCCAAAGCTCCGAAGAAGTGCCGCAACCAACGGGTCTGTAAAAAATGCACTGCATGCCATTCCAATCAAAGCCCCCAGAAGAGAGACTATTCCAAACCGAATTGCAAAAGATATCCGAAGCTGCATAGCAGTAAATCCAAAGGAACGGTAAACACCCATATCTTTCTGCTCCATCACCAGCAGCTTACTTCCGGTCAATGCGGTAATTACGAAAATCAGGATTATCACTGTTCCATACATGAAATACATTAAAAGCTCCATTGCCGAGAGAATCCCATAAAGGCCCGGCCAGGAATTTTCATGGAGATAGACATCCCCGCCGTAAGCCGCATCCAGTGCTTCCATAACCTGCGGCTGCACATCTATATCCTCAATGAAATAATGTATACACCACATATTAGCAGTTTCCTGCCCAATCCTTTGGTATCCCTCACGGCTCAACCCTACATTCGCTCCCATATCATTGGCACATTGATAGATGCCGGAAACCCGGTACTTGGCATTTCCTCGCCCTGCACTGACCGAAACCATATCTCCGACTCCCACATTCAGGTCGGCAGCTACAAACTCTGTCAGCACAATTTCATCCGCTTCCATGCAGGACTGCCCCTGCAACATATGGAATCGCTCCGGCTGCGTGATCACATTGGCCGTATAATCGGTTCCCTCCACGGAAACGCTGGGCATCGCAAGCATATACCGGTCAGTGATGTTGGTATATTCTTCTATCGTCCGTTCCACCTCCTCACTGGTAGCTTCTCCCATTGGTTGTGCCGCAATATGCAAATCTGCCGGATTGAATGCGTCCATTAACCCCTTTCCGTCCGAGCCAAGCCACGAATCCATACGCCCGATCAGGGAAGCAAAAAACACCAGAAGTATCGCAACAAAGCATGCTCCCAAATATCGCCTTTTTCCGGAAACCACCTGCCGAAGTGCAAGCCAGAAGCTTAAATGTCTCTGATGGATGGGGGAACGTCCGCTCTTTCCCATACCACTACTCCCATCTGCACCCCGGATGGCTTTCATCGGTGTGATTTTTTCAAGCTGCGCTGTTCTCAGCCAGACAAACCCAGCCAGAACGCCAAATACCAGGAGCAGCGTAGGAAAACATACGGCAAACGGTATCCCTGCCGGGACCAGCAGCCCTGTTGTGGTCATCGTCATTCGGCTGACTGCCAAAGAAACAGGAATGGCACCCAAAACGCCTGACATGATTCCAAGAAAAACAGGAATCAAATATAACTGCATCTGTATCTTCTGCAATTTCTTCGTTGTAAACCCGATGGTCTTCAGAATTCCGATATCTTCCATGTCCTGTTCCAAAGAACTGCTGATGCTGTGCCCCATCACAATCATGGCTACAACGATCAGTATCAGGACAAATGCCAGCAAAAGCCCGGTAAATACATTTTGCAGGGTCATCATAAAACCAAAGATTGCACTGTCTGAATGAGTAAACTCTGCATACTGCAAAAGCGCAGTATCACGATTCAGAACTGCATTAAGCTGTGCCGCGCTCTCCGATCCACTTTGAAAGATGTGTACCATATAGCCATCACGGGCAAGGGCATCTATCCCTGACTTACGAATCATCCCTGTAATTCTTTCATAATCCTCGCTACAGATCAGAAAAGACTTCATGCCGATCATGGAACTTCCTATAAACGGATCTTCAAACCAGTCCTTTACCGTAAATGTCACTTTTCCTCCATTACGGGAAACCAGAAAACTGATTTCATCTCCAATTTCCACTCCAAACATGGAATGAAGGGAAGGGGAAACACAGATTTCTCCCGGGTGAATCACCGCCTCCGCTCCATACCCTTTCAGGTCATTCGAGAAAATTTTGTAAGCATATCGTTCCGGCTCATAGGTTATAAGCTGCCCTTCACTGTCGGATTCCTGCCCGTTTACTTCATATTCTGAAAAAATAATGGGCTGTATGCCTGTTTTCTCCACACCGGAAACCTCATCTATTTCCTCCGTCAGCATTTCAATATCGGAAATACCGGATACCCAGGCCGTAATCGTTCCAAAGCCGAGCCGTTCCATCTCGTCTTTTACATACTGTCCGGAATTTTTCCAGATGGTCATAACAGAGACAAGAGATACGGATACGAGAAAGATCAGGACAAAGATTCCTGCCAGGCTTCCTTTATGCCGCCTGCTGTCTGCCAGCCAAAGTGTTTTTATCTCCATTCCATCACCGCCTTACCATGCCAACGCACTCAGCCATTCGCTCAGTTTCTTTTCCCGGTTCTTTGCATCTGTATCCTGAAAAACCGGAAATCGCATTTCATCCAGAATTTTTCCGTCCTCCAGATAAAGAATCCTGGTGCCCCGGATCGCCGCATGGATATCATGCGTCACCATCAGAATGCTCTGGCCGCTTTCGTTTAGGGTTGTCAGGAGGTTCAGCACCTCCTTGGTATTCCGCTTGTTTAAGGCCCCGGTTGGCTCATCAGCAAACAAAAGCCCGGGATTGTTAATGACCGCTCTTGCAATAGCGGCTCTCTGCGCTTCCCCACCGGAAACCTCCGAAGGAAGTCTGTCCCTTGCCGATGTCACATTCATTTTTTCCAGCAGTTTTTCAGCCTTTTCCCTTACTGCCTTTGCCGTCTTTTGGGAATCCAGATAACCTGCCACCGCTACATTTTCAAAAAGACTCAAATTGCTGACAAGGTGAGTCTGCTGGAACACAAAGCCAAATTCATGGGAGCGCAGCTTTGCCATCTGCCGTTCCCTGTACCCGCTGATTTCCTCTCCCCGGTACAGCACTTTCCCATCAGTAATACTATCCATACCGCTTAACGCATACAACAGTGTAGATTTTCCTGCACCGGAGGAGCCCATAATGACCGTGAAATCGCCTTCATATATATCAACATCAATACTCTTTAACACCTGTTCTTTCTCATTCCTGCCGGGGAATTCCTTCTTTACTCCTCTGGCAGAAAGTAAAATTTCTTTCATAACGTCACCTCACATTCCGACGGAATCAAAGATTTTTCCCTGCATAGGAATCCTAAATCCGTCAACACTTTTACATAATTCAAAGGAGTTCCTCTTTCCGTTACTCAATCGAAAAGGTGTATCCCCGGGTATAATTTTCACGATGATAGTAGTCAGCCTTTCCTTCGTCTAAATGGAACACAATACTCCACTCCGTAGACTCAAACTCGCCGAAGTTGTCCTTACTCACCCGATCCAGCGCATCTCTGACTTCCGTTTCATCCATAATCGCATTTTCTTTCAGTCGATCCATCAGAGTCTCGTACCGTTCATGGGACTGCTCCGTACCGATTCCGTGCTTTTCACCTTCGGCCAGATAAAAATTGGTAACCACCGGCGTTTCTGTTACCGTCATCTCATTGTCGATATATTCCACTGCCACACTGTTGCCGGAAGCATCCGCAATTGCGAAATGAACCATCATGCCCATAGATGCATGCATATCATACTGTCCAAGCAGCTCCAGTGCTTCCTCCACCGTTCCTGCCTTATCAAGCAGAAGACGAATCGCCGTTGTTGTCGTAATATCCGGTTTTTCTGTGTTCTGGTCAATAGTGGACGAGTCCTGTATCATATTCACAGACACCGCAAGCCCCTTTTCGTTCATGCCGTCTAACGGTGCATACAAAGCAGCTATCGCCCTTACTTCATCCGCATTTAGCGCCGAGCCTGCTATACTCCCCGCTCCCTGACGTATAAAATCCATATTGACTGTGGAAATAGAAGCGTAAGCATTTTCAGGATAAGACAGAACTACCATTGCATCACAGGAATTCCAGTCAAAATTTCGTCCGAATAGAAATTCTCCATCAGCATTTTGTACTGTAATCGTACTGCAGCCAAAAATTTCACCTTCAAATCCTAAATTCAAATTACCCCATATTTTCTCTGTCAAGAACTCCATTACTTCTCCATCGGTAGACGCTCCACCGCCGGAAAGAAACTCCTCAAACACGTAATCGCCTTCATACCGGACGGTCGAAAGCCCCTCTTCCAATTCTGTAATTTTTTCTGTAGGAGTAATATCAGTCAAAGCTCTGTCCATTTCTGCTTCCACGCCTTCTGTACTTGGTTTTTGGTGGACAGACTGCGTTCCGTTACAGCTTGCCAATGCAAGAACAAGGAGCAAAGAGAATACCAAAAGCAATCTTTTTCCCATCGCGAAACCTCCTTTTATATTCTGATTAAAGTATAGTAAAAGAAAATTAATATAGCAAATACTTATGCCTAATCCATTTCAATAGTTGAAACCTATTCAAGCATGTGTTATTCTATACTAAACAGATTAGAAAAGGAGGAATACCCCTATGGAATTGCGCGTACTCCAATATTTTCTTGCGGTGGCAAGAGAACAAAGCATTGTAAGGGCAGCCAAGTCCCTGCACTTGTCCCAACCCACACTTTCCACACAACTTAAAGCGATGGAGGAAGAATTAGGAAAACAGCTCCTGATTCGTGGATCAAAGGGTTCCAGAAAAGTCACGCTCACAGACGAGGGGATGATCCTTAAAAAACGTGCAGAAGAAATCCTGAATCTGGTGCGAAAAACAGAAAGAGAAATCTCCCTCTCTGACCAGGTCCTTGTGGGAGATGTCTATATTGGTACAGGAGAAACAGATGCGGTCCGTTTTATCGCCAGAGCAGCAAAAGAACTTTACAAAACTCACCCCGGCATCCATTATCATATTGCCAGCGGAAATGCCGAATTTGTATTGGATCAATTAGACAAAGGACTGATTGATTTCGGAATTGTGTTTGGTTCTGTAGACCATGAGAGATACAATTCGATACCTTTACCCTACAAAGATACCTGGGGCGTACTGATGCGGAAAGACTCTCCCCTGGCAGAAAAAGAGGCTATTTGCCCTGAGGACCTATGGGATAAGCCTTTGATTATTTCAAGACAATATTTCGTCGAATCCTGGATAAAACGGGATTTATCCGAATTGAAGATCGTTGCGACCTACAACCTGCTTTTTAATGCTTCTCTGATGGTGGAGGAAGGCCTGGGCTATGCGTTCGGATTTGACAAAATCATCAATACTTCCGGCAACAGCAGGCTCTGCTTCCGTCCTCTTTCTCCAAAAATGGAAGAAGGTATGAGTATCGTATGGAAAAAATATCAGGTATTCTCTAAAGCTTCGGAAAAATTTATAGAAAAAATGAAGGATTTTCCTATTCAGAGCTAGATAAAATTTTAGAATATAAATTTAAAAACAATCGTGATATGCTGCTGCCTCGCAACAAAGGCGTACCCTTTCCCAAGCTCCATAAGGAATTTCTGCAAATTGGAAAGGATACTCTTCTCAAGGTCGCTTTCGGTAAAATCAGTATTGGAAGAAAGTCCTAAGAACTCTGTAATAACCGGATTTTAGCGATCCTCTCTCCAAAATCTAATATCTTTATAGCAGAATTTTTTCTCAAACTTCTTAAAAATAGGAGCCAAACGCCCATCTTCAGATTTTTGATATCGAAAAGATATACCATGACAAATGTTTGGATATTGTTTGTCTATAACAATTTCCACATCGTTGTAAGATGCGATAATCGTCCACTCACCATAAAGATGCTCGAATGCTTTTGATTGCATTAGATTTTCATAACCATCAATATGTCCGGTATAATAATCTGTGTCACCAATATCATGGGATTCCTGCATATGTATTTTCCCAAATTGAATTCCATTTTTATATAAAAATTGTAAAATTTCTTTTTCGTTATTTTTACTTAAGCCATGATAATGCCTGGTCATTCTATCTTTATATGTGATAATAGTTAAAGCTGACTGGTTTTCTTCCATTTCTACTTCTCCTTCTAAAATAAATTCTCTCGTCGCCTAAAATTGCGATTTTTCTATTTCTCATATCCACATTATAGCTATTTTATTTGGATTCTTCAATGATATTTTTATTTGGATACCTTTCCTTGCCCCCTTCTATATTCTGATTAAAGTATAGTAAAAGAAAATTAATATAGCAAATACTTATGCCTAATTCATTTCAATAAATAGGAAGCTATCGATTTACTTCATAGGATATAATCCCTGCTTTTGTATCGGGTTCAAGAATCAAATGCTTAAACAGCCAATTGCCCGGTAATATGTCCTCCCCGTGGAAACGAATATCCTTTACTCGTCGTTTGGGGCAAATAACGACTTCCGAAGCAACAACCTCTGGTGTACCCATATGAATCGCAATTGCGTCTGGCGCGTAAATTTTACTCATACCATTCATCTTGAAACCGTGTCTTTTCATCATCGCTCCCATTTTCCCTGGCATATATTCCAGACTTCCTTTGCTATTCACATATACGACTGGAACCCCAAAAGCATCAACATACATCAAACATCGGGTATCATTTTCCCTATGCTCTTTTTCGGGCTTCTTCGGATCAGCAGGCGCTCCATGAGGAAACAAAATCAGTGACAGCTTTTCGTTTTTCACTTCATCGTAAAAATGTCTGCGTCTGGAGTCAAAGCAGATACCAACACCGACTTTTCCGAACGGTGTAGCGATTACGCTGCCGAAACTGCCTCGCTTAAAAACGGCAGATTCGCCTTCTGATTTGGAAACAACTCCGCAAACGCCCTCCGTGCCGACAATCATATAGCGGTTGAAGTAGTCACCAGCCTCTTTGTCTAAATATCCTGTGCCAATGTATGTGTTGTATTTTTGAGCCATCGCAACAGACCATGCAGATGTATTCACACCACAATCATCAGCATATTGCCATATATCCTGACTTGCCATATAGCTGCATAATGCCAGTTCAGGAAGTACAACAAGGTCTGGTTTTGGAAGTCGTTTAATAAGAGCCTCAATATACTCTTTTCTTTGTTCAATACCTTTTATATCGTTGTTTAATTCTAATGCAAATATTCTCATGGTTTTAACCTCACGAATTTTCCATTTCCCATAAGTTCATCGGCCCTGCGTCTGGCTCTTTGATGATTTTTGATTCTTCCCGTCAAACGGAATGTTATCGTTTTCTGCCAATATAACGGCAAACCTTTTCCCTGTATTGTAGATACTCGTCCCCAAATGTTGTTATTAAAAAATCCTCTTCTACATTTACTATTTGCAAATGTAGAAGCACAACAGCCAACAAGGTAACAATTAGCAAACTCGTATTATAAAACATTGCGAGTATCCCAATATAGATTAAATCAAATCCAAGGAACGCAGGATTTCGACTAAAAGCATATATTCCAGATGTAACAAGCTCCGTATTTTCATCTTTGGGAACACCTGCTCGCCAATTATCATGCATTGTAAACACTGATACCGCAAAAATAATAACACCCCATACTCCCAATGTTATGCCTACAACTCTCAGCCATATAAAATCAAGATATGTATTTGTAAAAATACTGATTACTTCAACTAATGGAACAAGATATGTTACATCTTTCAATGCAACTTCTACAAATTTTACAAAACCCTGTTTTCCCTTGCCTAATAGATTTGTTTGTATCCCTTTTTTTCGCTGATTAAACAGCTTTATAAAATAAATTCCGTAAAATGCAACCATAACGGATATTGCAATTATTTGATATACCATTTCATACCCTCCGTAAGTTTCCACCAGACAAATTTGAATTTGAAAACCACGATTTCATAAGTGGTTACTGCCCCTCATAGGGCTTTAATAAAATCCTCCAAAACGCCCCCAAACAAAGAGGATTTATCGCAATGTGTCCGCCTTATCCCTTTATACGATTTCACTTGCGTTTATGCTTCCCTCGCCACCTCATAAGGGCAAAAATAAGGGAAGGAAAAACTGATAACAAGCTATAACAGCAAGTGGCAATCGGGAAACTGTGACATATGTGCAAATATATTATACTGGAGGATTTCAAGATGGACAAGTACATTTATGACGAAAGCAACGGGCTTTGGTACGAACTGCAAGGCGACTACTATCAGCCATGTCTTACCCTACCACCCGAAGAAGAAAAGCCTATCGGGATACGGGGACAGCGGCACAAACGCTACCTGAAAGAGCATAGAAAAGCGACCTACACAACGCTGCTGACCAGTGGCAAGCTCAACACTTATCTTGCCGACATCAACGAACAGGCGCAGGAACGCTTTGAGCGGCTCATAGAACAAATGAAACAGGCACCGGGTATCACGGAACAGCTAAAGGCTGACGATGCTTTAGAATGGGTTGGTCGGCTCAATAACATACAGGCATGTGCGAGGGAGATTGTGGAAAAGGAAATCATATACGCATAGAGAAACAAAGAGGCAGAGTGTAAAAGCTCTGTCACTTTGCTCTTTCGGGTGGTGATTTCAGTATATCGAAATACCGCTTCTGCTTTTTATAATTCAATTTTTGAAGCTGTTTTGGCACAATGTTAATTCCCGTTGCTTGCCCCGACAGACGGTCATCGGCTATAATTGTTCCAGATAGCAAGCCAAGAAAGGATGGTATCAATATGATAAATGAAAATATTAAAAAATACCGCAAGAAAAAAGGAGTAAGCCAAGAAGAAATAGCGGTGAAGCTCAATGTTGTTAGACAGACTGTTTCAAAATGGGAGAATGGTTTATCTGTTCCTGATGCAGATGTTTTAATTCACATAGCAGAGCTTCTCGAAGTATCCGTGAGTCAACTACTCGGTACGGAGGAAGACATCAATACCAATACAGATTTGTCCAAAGAACTGGCAAGACTGAATGAGCAGCTTGCCCAAAAAAAGGAAAGGGAAAAGCTGTTATTGCAGGCAAACAAGAAAAGAGGCGTGATTTTACTGCTTTCATTTTTGGCTATGCTGACCGCCTTAATAGCCAAAAATGAGATTATATCTATCCTTTTGGTCAGTCTTTGCTTATTTGTTGCTGTCATCGTCTTATATCGCAACCTTGCTCTATTGACGAGTGTCACAACCAACGATATGAAAATCGGTGTTCTGCGGATTACGACCCTTTTTGATATAGGAGTTCTGATTATCGGAATACTCGTGTCCATTTTAACCGCTTTTGATGTGATTACATTCACAGAAAACGGAGAAAAAATGTTTGCCATGCTTTTTGTTTCCTGCGTAATTTTGTTCGCTGGTATCATTTCTCCGAAGCTTCCATTCAGCAGACATACAGGACTTCGTTTACCGTGGACAGTGCAGGACGAAGAAACATGGAACATTGCTCATAAAATAATAGGATATATCTCTCTGCCAATTGTTCTTTTATATTTGGCTTGTGCATGGACAATTCAAAACTTTGAGGCTGTAACGCTATGTGTTATGTTGATTTGGATTGTGGTGCCGGGTGTAATCTCGTTTTTGTTCTTTCGCAAAAAGGTAAATGGAAGGTAAGTTGATAATGAAAAAGGAATGGATACTATGCCCCGTTTGCGGTAACAAAACCCATGACAGGCTGCGAGAAGATACTGTATTGATAAACTATCCGCTCTACTGTCCGAAATGCAAGCAGGAAACGCTGATAGAAGCGGAAAACTTGAAAATAACCGTTATAAAGAAACAAGAAAGTTAATCTCTATATGTACGCCGCCGTGTATGGGTAAGACCATAGCGGCGGTTTTTCTTCGCCTATCGGCTGTCTCTGTCAAAGGATTTCCTACGTGGTTTCTGCTGTCTGCCTTGCTCCTGCAACTGTCTGAGCATGTTTCGGCGGCTCTGCTGACGGAACAGCGCCGTATCAAAAGCGGCAGAGATTTCCTGCAAGCACCCCCGGTAGCTCCCCGCAGGGGCGAAATACCCTGAGTACAAATCGTCAGATTTGTGCGAGGGGTGTATTTCGCTCTCAAACGCCGAGGGCTTATTACTCGCTGAAAAAGAAGTTTTATATTCAAATAAATATATTTCCCTTGTTTCGGCTCGTAAGGGCAAAAACAAGGGAAAATACATAAGTTTGAAACCCGAATCAGGCGAAACGCCTTGAAAATACAGCGTTTTTAGAGGGGCTCATAGATAAAACTGAAGTTGTCAAAGAACCTTTTATAATACTCTTCTCATGACAACGGCTATATATGTTCCGTTATCAGTTTCTATCCCAACAGGTTCAAATCCGTTTTTTCTCCAAAATGCTTCACTTTGAGGATTTCCTTTTGCAAACCCAAGTCTGATATAGTGACCGCCAACGCTTTTAAAATAGCGGGCACACTCGCTAACAATACCAGACCCTATCCCACGGCCCTGTTCACTCTTCTCCATCATAAACAGTCCGATAAAAACGGTATGCGTGTCAGGATAATTCGTTATCAGATCCATGACTGCAATCAGCTTGTCATCTTGAAAGAATCCCACATAGTATTTATCGTCAGGCGTCATCCCAGGTGGAAGTGCTCTCATGTCCGCAAGAATACTCTCCCTTGTAACAAAAGGCGGACAATATCGAAAAAACAGTGGATTGCCCAGGGAAAGGGTATAGATACGCTCTAAATCATCCACAGACAATCTTCGCACAGTATATTTTGAGGACAATGCCTCTATGTCGATCCGTATTTTCTGTTTATCCAACTATTTCACCCCCATAAATCCCGATTGAACAAAATCGCTGCGCGATGGCCTGCCAAGGCTGGGGCGCAGTTTTTCTTTAACAACAAATAAAAAGCAGTGGAAAAATCTCCCGTAATACGGTATTGTTCAGTTACCACACAAAACAATCAAACACGGAGACTCCCACTGCCTATGAATACAATAGCACTTTTTGGTGTCTTCCGCAATCGGAATTATGATGCCAATGCACCTCCTTGATAGGTAGCTGCCACTATTAACAACTACTTATTCATGGAGGTTTTATAATGTACGAAGATATTTTTAATTCCATCCGCCAAGCTGCGGAAAAACGCAACCTTAGAGAACGGACCATTCAACTGTATTGCAGTGATGTCAGCTATTTCCTGCGCTGCACCAATAAGCCTGTTACTGACCTCACACTCGAGGATGCAGATGCCTTTCTTACCATGAAACGTCTGGAAGGCAGATCGCCGGAAACACATAATCATTATCGTTCAGCAATCAAGTTCTTCTACAAAAGAGTATTGAAGATACGCTGGGACGATGATGAAATTCCTGCAATGAAGCGGGAACGTAATCTTCCAACAGTCCTTACCCATCAGGAGATAAATGCCATCATTGATGCAACAACGAACCTGAAGCATAAAGCCATCATTGCGACCATGTATTCCTCTGGATTGCGCGTATCCGAGGTGATCCATCTCCACTATGATGATATTTCCCGTACCAACTTGACCATTCATGTCCGTGAGACAAAGGGAAGGATCGACCGGTATACGATCCTTTCCCGGAGAAATCTGGATCTTCTCACAGAGTACTGGTATCAGTGCGGCCGTCCGAAAGGCATTCTTTTCCCAAGCTCATGGACCGGTGGATACCTTGAGCCGAACAGTATCAACCAGTTCTTTAAAGAAAGTGCCAGACGCGCCGGTATTACCCGCCGTGTTTCTTCCCATGCGTGCCGCCATAGTTTTGCAAGCCACCTGTTTGAAAGTGGAACGGATATCAAATATATCCAGTCCCTTCTTGGTCATGTTGATCCCCGCTCTACGGATATATACCTTCATGTAAGCAACAAAACTCTTCTTGGTATCCGCAGCCCTTTTGATGCTCCGGAAGGCGGTGAATCATGAGCGAAAACTGCACGATACAGGATGTGTTTAACCGCTTTTATTCTGACTATGAGAAAACTCATGAACTGTCTGCGGCACAGCGAAAAGCAGCTTATCACATCATGAATTGCAAAACCGGTGCATTTGGTGTTAATGTAAGTGTTTGCGAGGACTGCGGCTGTATCTCCGTCCATTATAATTCCTGCAGGGACAGGTGTTGTCCCATGTGTCAGGAGTTTCCGAAGGAAAAGTGGGTAGATGCCCGCAGGGAGGATATACTGGACGCCCCATACTTTCATGTGGTTTTCACTGTGCCTGAGGAATTAAATCCTGTCATTTACAGCAACCAGAAGTCACTCTATAATGCCTTGTATCATGCAGCTTCAGATACTTTAAGCGAACTTGCCAGAGATAAAAAATACCTTGGGGCAGACATCGGTTATATCTGTATTCTCCACACTTGGGGAAGTGCGATGAATTTCCATCCCCATATCCACACCATCGTGTTAGGCGGAGGGCTGGATGCCAAGAACCACTGGAAAGATAACGGTGAGGATTTTTTTCTCCCTGTCAAAGTCATTTCCAGGGTTTTTCGGGGCAAGTATCTTGCCGGGCTAAAACAGCTATGGACGGATGGAAAGCTGGAGTTCCATGGAACAGCGGAACCTTACAAAAATCATTATGCCTTCATGGAACTTTTGGACACCTGCTATGCCAAAGAATGGATTCCTTATTGCAAGAAGCCATTCCGTGGTGCGGAGTCTGTTATCAAATATCTTGGCAAATATACTCACAGGATTGCCATAAGCAACTACCGAATAAAGGGTATGACGGATTCCACGGTTACGTTTACTGTTAAGGATTACAAAAATCAAGGCCAGTGGAAGGAACTTACACTTCCTGGGGAAGAATTCATCCGGAGATTTCTGATGCATGTTCCTCCAAAACGTTTTGTGCGGATTCGGCATTACGGCCTGCTTTCTTCTCGGAATAAAAACAAGAAGATTATACTATGCCGCAATCTGCTTGGCTGTAAGAAATACATTTCCAGACTTAAAGATCTTGATGCGCCCGCTATTATCAAACTGCTCTATAACAAGGATGTCTGCAAATACTCATCCTGCGGTGGAAACATCATTCCTCTGCCGTCTGGCAGGTATTACACAAGGCCTGAGCCACACCTATTATGTTAAACACCTGCAACTGAATATTTTCAAAAAAGCTTCCTATGGAGGCTTATTCGTGGTGCTCTGGAAATGATTTTAAAGGGATTTTTCTCCATCTGCACAGGCATGCGATATACTGTTTTGCAAAGAGCGTCAGAATTGAAAGCCCATATATAGCGGCCGCCCGGATGCGCTTTGTTCAACCAGGAAAAATCGAAATTGATGCAAACGAAAGGGCAGTTATCAAAGAGTTCAAGGCTGCTTTTTCGTTTGCACCATCTTCGATTCTTTCCTTAACGATTTTTCTATTTCTCATATCCACATTATAGCTATTCCATTTTGATTCTTCAATGATATTTTTATTTGGATACCATTCCTTGCCTCCCTTTCTTTCCCCCTATGCCCAAACTCCCACAGGGGAAAAGGTAAGTTTGAAAACTCACGTTTGTCTGAAAAAAATCCGGAAAAAATCCACAAATCAAAGGATTTCTTCCAGATTTTTCTACATATGGAGCGAAGGAATCGCCCAATCATCTAACTTTATGATTTTGCAACGCCTTCGCTTAGGTATACATGGTAACATAAATATACGCGTCCTCCAGCGTTGCCTCACAAGGCACACATTCCAGATCCGGCTTTCTGTCACAGAGCATTTTAAGCTTGCAGCCCTTCATCAACAAACTGTTTTGATGAAACGTGATATTTCCGTTCCAGCTCTCTCGCCTGCTCCTCACTCGAAACCCAACATCTCCATACATGGCCTTTTGCCTCATTAAGGAGCCCTCTCATACTTCCGGAATACAAAAATCTCCCCTTTTTCATCACAGCCAGAAGGTTGCAGGTCGCGGCCAGATCCTCTACCACATGCGTCGAGAACAGCACGGTACGATTCTCCGAAAAATCCACCAGCAGATTGCGGATACGAATCCGCTCCTCCGGGTCAAGCCCGGTCGTGGGTTCGTCCACGATCAGAAACTCCGGCCCATTTAAAAGAGCCTGCACAAGCCCTACTCTTCTTTTCATACCGCCTGAAAGCTGCCGCATCTTCTTTTTTCGATGTTCCATAAGGCTCGTTTTTTCCAGATAATAGTCAATCCGTTTCCTGCAGGTCTCCTTCGGAACTCCCGCCAAATCTCCCATATATTCCAGACATTCCTGCACGGTCAGACCCGGATACAGATCGATTTCCTGTGGGAGATACCCGATTTTTCTCTGTATCTCCTCATAATTTCCTTCCCGATACCTAAGTCCGTCCAGAAGGATCGTCCCCCCGGAAGGAGCAAGAACCGTCGTCAGCACCCGCATAAGCGTGGTCTTGCCGGCTCCATTTTCGCCAAGCAGCCCAAAGATTCCCTTTGGGATTTCCAAATCCGCATGGTCGATTGCAGTCACTCCATTTTTAAACGTCACAGTCAGGTCACTTATTTTTATGCTCATATATTTACCCTCTCTTCTTTATGATTCGCGGAAGCATTGCCGCCAAAATAACACTGATCCCTACACAGACAATCTTCCCGCATACCCAGCTTACATTCCCACGGTAGTCCAGATCTCCGAACGTATAGGAAAATAGATTCCATTTTCCCAAAAGCGCCTCGCCAAATTTGGAATTCGTCGTAATCCAAAGAATCAGACTGCCTCCGATTCCGACCCACATATTACGAAACAGGCAGGAAAGTGTCATCGAGAAAATTGCCCAGAAAATCAAAGTGATTCCTATCGCTGCAATATAGACCAAAAACAGGTCTCTTTCCTCATCAGCCTTTCCGTAAAAAGGAATTGGCCTTTGCACCAGGGCGAACAAGCCATACCCTGCCAGAGAAAGAATCAGCAGATACACTTCCTGTATGAACAGCCTTTTAAGCAGCGAAGCCAGTCTGTTCTTCATCGGATACAGCCTCTCCACCTCCGACCGTTTGCTTGCAATCTCCTGCACATAGGTATCCGCGCAGAATACGGCGGCCAGGATTGCAACCGGCGGCTCCAGGGCCGCTCCGATCTCAGCCGTTGAACCCACGCCGCGTATCACGGTCAAAACCGCGACAAAAAAGACAGAATAGGCGATTTTATATGCCGGCAAACAGATTTTTTGTTCCTTCCCCATCACATGCGCCTCCTCTTCCACAACTGTGTACACAAAACCAGAATCCCCAGAGAAGCCAGAATCAGAAAACTCTGGTTGACCATCGCAAGCGGCGGCGGTGTGGTGTCAAAAAAACGTCCCGGGAACCGCACCATAATGGCCAGCCATCTTCCATAATAGCCGAACATTCCCTCCGTATTTCGGCTTCCCATATTCGAATACACCATGTAGAGAATCAAAAGCGGGACCGCCGGAAGCGGATTTTTAAACAGCAGGGATATCAGGCCATGCACACATACGATCATCAGCATATTGGGCAAAATGTACATGGCGGTCGCAGCCAGGAAATCCGTCAGTTTTACCTCAAAGCCGCTGCCTCCTGTCATAACGCTTAAGGCTCCCCAGAAAAGTAAATTCAAGATCGCCAGGACCAGAAGACACACCAGAAAGCCCCCTGCGGTTTTTCCGGCCACATATTGCCCGGCAGTGACCGGCTTTGTGTGAAGAAGCTCATACGTATTTTTTCTGGTATCCTGCCAGAATAGTGCGGCAAGCAGAATAGTGGCGAAAAAGCCCATATAAAGCCCCGCAAAATCTGCAAATTTTCTGGAAAAGTAATAGGAAAATCTCTTATGCTCCAATTTTTCCTTGATATAGGAATTAATCTCCTCCTTTGTTCCCTGATGGAACGCGGTATCCTCGTAAGCGTAAATTGTATTGTAATACTGATATTTTGTCTCCAGGTATTCGCAGGCATCTTCAATATCCAGTTCCTGTATTTCTTCAAGTACCTTCTCTGCTTCCGGCTGACTCATCTCAAATTCGGTCAGGAGAACCTTCCAGATCTCGCTCTCCCAAATTTCCTTTCGCTCTTTTTCCTCCGTAGGCACATACCCATCGGAAATATCCGCATCAGGCACATACTCGGGATACTCCTGAATCAGCTCCTCTATTTCCTTCTCAGAAGACACATAGTGAATCCTCATGTACGGTTCAAGCTGCTGAAACACGCCGAAAATTACGAGTACTACGCCCAGCCAGAACAGCGGTCTCTTCAGGTAGTTTTTGATCTCTCGTCTTGCGATCGCTTTCATAAATTTCACTCCTTTGCTTTTGATAATTATAGTGTAAAATCGAAATAACAACAAAAAATCAATCAAAATAAAAATGTCGGATTGCTTACACAATCCGACGAAATACCGCGGTCACCGCAGCGCCGCCCCTCTCCTGATTTTCTATCAGCAGCTTTCCCCCATGCTTTTCGCAGTACAGCCTGCTGATGTACATTCCCATTCCTGCATGCTTCAGGCTGTCCCTGGCGTTCTGCTGATGAAACGCCTTCGTGACCATCTCCGATGATTCCATAAATCCACTGCCGTCATCGACCACACGTATTTTGAGTTCCCCAAAGGCGACGTCGACCTGCACCTCTATCCTCTCTTTTGCATAGCGCAAAGCATTGGATAACAGATTCTCCGCCACTTCCAGAATCACTTCTTTATCTCCCCAGAACAGTTCCTGATCCCCCTGCACCGCCAGGAACACTTCCCTTTCCGCCTCTGCCTTCAATATCACAAGCTCTGCCTGAATATCCTGTTTCATCTGCTCTGCCGTGATCGGCCCCGTAAGAAGCGTCCTCTGCTTCAGACTGTTCATTTTCCGCATCGTCTCCACAAAACTGTCCATACGCTCGATCTGTTTCCTGCTCTCTGATAACATTTCCACCGCCTTTTCCATGTCAATGCTCCCGTCCGGCAGGTAGTTGGTGAGCATCTCCTGATACCCTTTCAGGACAGAAAGCGGCGAACGTATATCATGTGCGATGGCCGCCCTGAGTTCCCGCTCCTCCTCTATGATCCGCCACAATTCCTGCTGATTTTTGGCAAGCTGCCCGCGCATGCGCTCAAATTCCCGGCACAGACGCCCCATCTCGTCCTGGTTTTCATAGGTGACATGGAAATCCAGGTCATTTTCGGCAATTCGCTTAGACGCCCTGTTAAGTTCCTCGAGAGGCTGCCTCAGCTTGTGCTGATAAAAAAGAAAGACTGCCACGCAGGAAGCACTGATCGACAAAATCAACACGGAATACGTCTGCAAAAAATCACAGGTTTCAGAAATCTGATGATCCCTTTTACTCATATCTGAGGCGAAAGGCCTTGGAATCTCCGCTTTATAATAAGGCGTCTTAAGCTCCTCATCAAACTCTCCGCTTATCGCCTTAAAATACTCCTCCTCGTCCACATACTTCCACCAGACATGTTCCTGCACTCGGGACGCTGCTTCCTCCACGATAGCCGAGCACACAAATCCGCACACCAGACCCACTGCCAGATACAGAAGAATCGTTTTCCTGACCGAAAGATTTCTTATCTTGTCCATTTATACCCCAACCCCCATACCGTTTCTATATATTCCTTTTCCGTATGCACACTCATTTTCTTTCGTATCCTGCGCACCAATTCGGTGATAACCCGGCTGTCGCCCTCCGCATCATAGCCGCAGACCTTTTCATAGATTCTCTCCTTATCGAAAACAAGTCCGGGATTCATGGATAAAAATTCAATGATTCCATACTCCAGCTTCGTAAGTTCCAGATAATCCTCGCCGATCTGCACGGTCTTCGCAGCATAATCGATCAGAAGCTCCCCCTGAAAACGATATTCGGATTTTATCCTGCGGCGCTCCTCCCGCTTTAGGTGCGCCATGATCCTTGCCTCCAGCTCTTTTAAGCTAAATGGTTTTAAGATATAATCATCGCCGCCGGACATCAGGCCGTTTACCCTGTCCTGCTCCTCCACCCTGGCCGTCAAAAACAGGATCGGGCAGGACACCTTGTCCCGTATTCGCCTACAAACCTCCAGCCCGTCGATCCGCGGCATATTCACATCTAACAGGATCAGGTCCGGGGCAGTTTCCGCCATCTTTAATGCGCTCATTCCATCTTCGGCTGTCATGACAGCATACTTCCGGATTTCAAAAAAACTCTTCAACATTTTCAGAAGCTCTCTGTCGTCATCTACGATCAAAATTCTGTATTGCATTTTCTCACCTCAACGAAAGTTTACCACAAAAATGTCAATAAAAAAACAACCGGCAGCGAACATTTACTCCTGCAAATGCCCGTTGCCGGTCCATAAAACTTCTGATTACCCAATTCCGTCTTTTAAATATGCCTGACTGCCGAATTCCGTCTGCTATTTGGCTCTTGCAAAGTCAAATATCCACGCAGGCATAGCTACTCGGCTCGCTGCTCTTGGAAATAAAGCTGCCGCGACTGATACTCGCCGAATTCCATCAGGATCGGAAGACCCACTTCCATTAGCGCCGCTCCGCTATACACCTTCCCGCTTCCCTCTTCCCGATACATCGTCTCCGGCTCAAGCCCCTGAAGTCTGACATAGTTGGTGGTCATATTTCCATGAACCTCCAGCATGACTACATTTAACAGCACCTGGTCCTTCGCTTTGGAGACGAAGGCCCACGCGCCCACTTCCTCCTCGAAGGGATTGGTAAGCCGGTAATAGTCGCCGTTCATGATGAGCGGTGCGAACCGGTGATAAGCCTGCACCTGACGGCGGATCTCTTCCTTCTCCTCAAACGTCAGCTTTCCAAGATCCAGCTCATAGCCAAAAGTTCCTGCCATGGCAACGATTCCTCTGGTTCCGATCGGCGTCGTCCTTCCGGTCTGATGATTCGGTACGGCCGATACGTGAGATCCCACCGCCGCGATCGGAAAACCGAAGGAAGAGCCGTACTGAATCCGCACCCGGTCGATGGCGTCCGTATTATCGCTGCACCAGATCTGCGGCGTATAATACATCATACCTGCGTCAAATCTTCCGCCGCCTCCGCTGCAGCCCTCGATCAGCATATCCGGGTACTGGTTATGCAGCCGCTCCAGGAAATCATAAAGTCCCAGCACATAGTCATACAGAACCTTGCCCTGGTCCCTGGTCACTGCGGAATAGACATCGGAAATGCTCCGGTTCATATCCCATTTCAAATACTCGATCTCGCCCTGATCGAGCACCTTACAGATCTGATCGTAGATGTGATCCACGACCTCCTTACGTGAAAAATCCAGTACCAACTGATTGCGGGCCCGCACAGGCTTTCTTCCCGGTATGGTGAACGCCCAGTCCGGGTGCTCCCGGTAAAGGTCACTGTCCTCATTTACCATCTCCGGCTCCACCCAGATACCGAACCCCAGCCCCAGGGAATGAATACGCCGACTCAGCTCCGAAAGACTCATGCCCAGCTTCTTTTCATTCACATACCAGTCGCCAAGACCACTGTTGTCGTCATCACGCCTTCCGAACCAGCCGTCGTCCATGACCAGCATCTCGATTCCCACTTCGGACGCATGTGCGGCAAGACGGCACAAGGACTCCCCGTCAAACTGGAAATACGACGCTTCCCAGCTATTTACCAGGACCGGGCGCACTTCATCACGGTATCTGCCCCGGCAGATATGTTTCCGGATACAGGTGTGCATATTTTGTGACAAATGATTCAGCCCCCGGTTGGTGTAGGTCAGGATCGCCTCCGGTGCGTAGAAGACCTCCTGTGGCTCCAGCGGGTAGCAAAACGTCTCGTCCTGAATTCCAATCATCGCCCTGGTCTGATGGAACTGGTCCATCTCCACCTCGCCTTTAAAACCGCCGCTGTATACAAAATTCATTGCGTAGCAGCTCCCCTGTTTTTCCGTCGCCCGGTGCTCCGCAAGAATCAGGACAGGGCTGTACTGGTGACTGGACGTACCGCGGCGGCTTCCGATCACCATATTGCTGTGCGACACCGGTGTTCTCTGAAAATTACGCTCCATCGCATGGCGGCCGTAGAAATTGATCACATCAAATTTGCCGCTCAGAAAATCCAGGCACGCCGACTGCACCTTTTCCAGATACACTTTCTGGCTTCCTGTATTTACCAGTTTCACACTTCTGGTAATGATATTCTCCTGTTCCAGCACTCCATAATACAGCACCGCCTCCATGCCGATCGCCGGATCCTCCAGAACGACCTCCAAAGTCTGCGCCTCCTCCTCAGAGGCATACACCGCCGGAAGCCCCGGAAGAGAATATTTCCCATTTTTTATCTCATAAGTCTTATATCTTAAGTCGCAGCTATATGTTCCATTTTCATTCTGTACCACCAGAGCGCTGCTTCTGTAATCCCCGTTGCCGTAGCAGGGGAATTCCTGCGGCAGCGCGTCCATTGAATAGGTCCTGTCCCTTCCCACATCATAGGGATTCCCGGAAAATCCCCTGTCATGGTAGGTGAGGAGATAATCCATACAGCCCTGTGCGCGGTTTCCATAATAGAGATGCAGTAAAAAACCATACGCATCTACCTGCATCTGATACGTCGTATCTTTCGTATGCAAAGTAAAGGTTCTCTTCTCGTTATCAAAAATAATACTCATGTCGTCTCTCCTTTAGCTCTGTATTAAACTCCTATTCTAAAGTGGCCGCCCGGCAAATCCTGCCGGACGGCTGTGTATCGTATCGATGAAAGGTCGGTTGCTCCTATTTTACAGCACCATTTACAACGCCGTTCAGGATCTGCTTCTGACAAACCAGATAGAAGATCAGGATCGGCAAAAGTGCCAGAAGGTAAGAAGCGAATGCCAGGTTGTAGTTCGTTCCGAACTGTGTCTGGAATGTCATCTGTGCCAGCGGCAGGGTGGTCATTCCGGAACCGGACATAATAACAAGCGGTGTCATAACGTCGTTCCAGGTTCCCAGTGCGGTAAGAACTGCCACGGTAGCGTGCATCGGCTTCATGATCGGGAAGATGATCTTCCAGTATGTCTGCCAGGTCGTAGCGCCGTCTACATAAGCCGCCTCCTCAAGAGCCATCGGAATATTTACCAGATAGCCTGAGTAAAGAAGTACGTTCATCGGCATATAGAATACAACGTAAAGTACGATTACACCAACCCAGTTAGCAAGTCCGATCATCGCAGTCTGTTTTACCAGAGGCATCATCAGAATCGCGAATGGTACGAACATACCACTTACAATGTACAGATACACAAAGCTGTAGAATTTGCTCTTCGCTTTATTACGGCCAATCGCATAACCGGCCAGAGAGTGAATCACGATGGAAACCACGACGGTAAGAATCGTAATGATAAAGCTGTTTCCAAGTGAACGCCAGAAATCGGTAACTCTCATCGCCTCAGCGAAGTTTGCAATACTCCAGCTCTTCGGAAGAGACAGGATACCTGCGATGCTGTTGGTCATTTCGCTGGGCTGCTTAAATGCGATTACGATCGTCATATACAGAGGGAATGCTACAGTTATAAGTCCCACAATGAGCAGGATCGTAATTGGCCAATTGACTCTTTCTTTTACTTTCGTTTTCATTATAACTGTTCCTCCTTCTTACTTGATGCTCCAAGCTGCAGTCCGGAGATCACTACGATCACCACGAAGAATACGACTGCGTTGGCACTCTGGAAACCGAACTGGCCGCCGCCCATACCATTCTGATAGATCAGGTATGAGATAGACTCGGTCGACTGAGCCGGACCGCCTTTTGTCAAAGCCATGATCTGATCGAATACCATCAGGAAGTTCTTGATACAAAGCACCATGTTGATGGTAAAGAATGAGAAGATCAGCGGGAAGGTTAAGTGTCTGAACTGCTTCCAACCGGTAGCTCCGTCGATGGAGCCTGCCTCGTATACGTCCTCCGGAACGGTCTGAAGGCCGGAGATGTAAATGATCGTGTTCATAGCAATGGACTGCCATGCACAGACAATAACTACTGCAATCCAGGCCAGCTTCTCATTGGACAGCATACTGGAACCAAGAGTCTTGCTTCCAATCATCTGTCCCCAAACCGGAAGAATGTAAGTAAAGAAGTAGTTGAAAATGTAACCTACAACCAATGCGCCCAGAATATTCGGGATAAAGTATGCTCCACGCAGCGCACTTTTGAATTTAATCTTGCTGTTAAGTCCCAGTGCCAGAAGAAGGCTGATCACGTTTACAACGATGGTCGCACATACAGCCAGTTTAAATGTGAACAGATATGAGCCTCCTACACGGCCGTCCTGGAACAGGTCAATATAGTTCCGAAGTCCGACCCAGTCGTAACTCCCGTATCCCTTGAAGTTCGTGAAACTGTAGATCACACCCTGAATCAGCGGCAGGGTATTAAAACAGAAGAACAGTATCATGATCGGGATTGTTATTAATAGAAATGTTTTCTTTCTACCAGTCATTCCTGCTTTATCCATGTCTTAAATCCCCTTTCTCTAATGTTCGGCCTCATAATCTTCTACTTTACGGATGATGTCACGGTTATAACGGATCCAGTCCTTATCGAACTTAGTCAGGAACGCGTCTACGTCCTTCTTCATAAGGAAGGTCTGAATCTGCGCGTCAACTGACATCTCTGCCGGATAGTAGTGATCCTGATAATCTGCCATCCTGTCCTCATCGATATACTTCTTCATACCGTCAAGCATGGACGGTAATTGGAAATCGCCTTCCTTACACGGTACAGCATTCTGATTGTCCAGATATTCCTGAATACTCTCGTCCTTCAATAGGAAACTTAATACTTCGTACGCTGCCTCTTTGTTTTCGCAGTCATTCATAACGCAAAACTGAAGGTCAATACCTGAGTTCAGGATGTTATCCTCTTCTTTGTCATTTACAGGGAACACGAAGGAATCAATATCCATATCCGGGTTTACGGACATGATCTGCGGTACTGCATAGCTACCGATGGTGTACATTGCGGATTCTCCATTTGCAAATGCGGTACATGCACCGTTGTAATCGTAAGCAAACGGATCGTCCGGGCCATAAGGCAGAAGCTCAAGCATCTTCTGGGCCACCTCGCGGTATTCTTCCGTGAAAGTGGTCTCGCCTTTGTTTACCTGGCGGCATACATCTGCATCTGCGATACCTACTGCCATCGCATTCCACGGCGCCAGGGTCGTCCATACATCTTTAAATCCAAAATACAGAGGCATAATGCCTTCTGCCTGAATCTCGTCACACAGGGAAATGAACTCGTCCCAGGTCTCCGGGATCTCCCATCCGTGTTCTTTGAACATCTCCCGGTTGTACAGGATACCTGCGGCATTTGCCACATACGGTACTGCGTATACACCTTCCTCCGGAACATATTCAAGGGCTTTGTCGATATCCTTATAAGACTGTTTGATATCAGCAAGTCCTTCAAAATCTGAGATATCCATCAGCATATCTGAATCAATGAAAGAGGAGAAGTTTACATCTCCACCGATTCCGATAATGTCCGGCGCGTCCTCGCGGATAAACCGGGTCTTTAAGATCGTCATCGCATCATTCGGGGATTCGATCTTAAGCTGGATATCGTCATGTGTCGCATTGAACTTTTCTTCAATCGCCTCGAAGGCATCGACCGCCTCCGGTTTGTACTGAACCAGTTCAATGACTGTCTTGCCACTGTCATCCTTGCTGCCGCAGGCTGTCAGTGTCATCGCTGTCAGCATTGCTGCGATAAGCAGCACGCTGATTCCAATTTTACCTTTCCTTTGCATCTCTCAATTTGCTCCTTTCCGATAAATTAGAACACCAGGTTTCCTTCGCTGAAAAGATTATAACATGCCTCTATGCGTCTTAAAATAGCAGCATTTTTTTGTTTTTATATCAAAATGCTATTTTTTGTTATATAACTTGAAGTCATCTAGCATTTTGGTATATAATATCACCAATAAAATATCCAGACAGTATTCTTTCTCTGGAACTATAAGGTAAGGAGGTATGAGAAATGAGTGATAATCTTCTGTTTTCCGTTTTTCCTAATGAGAATTTCGTGGATTTAGGACTTTACCAATTCGGCTGGCAGCAATGCGAGCCTTCCCACCTCTATGGCCCGGCCGCCAGAAACCATTACCTGTTTCATTATGTGATTTCCGGTACCGGTTCATTAATGGCTGACGATTCCAAGGGAGAGACGAAGACCTACCAGGTCAAAAGCGGTCAGGGATTCATGCTGTTCCCCGGCCAGATTTCCACCTATGTCGCGGACAAGCAGCTCCCCTGGGAGTATACCTGGCTGGAGTTCGATGGTCTGCGCGTAAAAGAAATGATTGAACTAAGCGGCATTTCGAAGGATAACCCGATCTACCACGCCCACTCCAAGGAGCTTCGATTGAATATGATGAATGAGATGCTGTACATTGTCCGGAACTCGGAGGAGTCCCCAATTCACCTGATCGGACATCTCTATCTGTTCCTGGACTACCTGTCCCGCTCCTCTGCGTCTATCCGCCTGAAACAGGGCGGCCATCTGCGGGATTTCTACGTCAAGGAAGCGCTGACTTTCATTGAAGAAAATTTTCAAAATGAGATCAGTGTGGAGGACATCGCTGCAGTCTGCGGACTGAACCGGAGCTACTTCGGTAAGATTTTCCGGGATACCATCGGCAAATCTCCCCAGGAATTTCTGATGGATTACCGCATGGTCAAGGCGGCGGAGCTGCTCAAGCTGACACAGCTTACCATAGGAGACATCGGGAATGCCGTGGGATACTCCAACCCGCTTCACTTTTCCCGGGCGTTTAAGAATATTTACAATCTCTCGCCCAGGCAGTGGAGAGCCCAGAACCAGTATCTGCCAATCACAGATACGAAGAAGAGTTGAGTAAAATGAGAAGGAGGCTCGCCAGATAAGCAGAGTCTCCTTCTCGGATGTAGAGGGTTATGTAATTAAATAGTGAATGTCACAAAAACATACGATGTTCCACAGATTTTTCGTTTCTTATCCAAGGAAACCAAATACGTTCAAAAGAACGATTACCATGAAGACCGGAATGACAGCTACGACCAGCACTTTATCAAAAGTGCGGAGCTTGCCGTCGCGGCCATTCTGGAATAATTCTTTCTCGTAACCGTCCCAGCCCCAGATCTTTGACACAAAGATACAGGTGAGCAGACAGCCAAGAGGAAGCAGCAGATAGCCGGTAAAGCAATCGAGCCAGTCATACAAGCCATACATTTCCATTCCGGTAAAGCTCGGCCACGGAATCTTGAAACCTGAAAGCGGTCCAAATCCAAGAGATACCAGAATATTTCCTATTAAAATGATGATGGAAACAGCAATAACACCTTTTTTACGTCCCATATTCAATTTGATCTCGAATGTCTTCATTGAAATCTCAAAGAATGTGAACAGGGAAGAAAATACTGCAAACATAACGCCGACGAAGAATACGGAACCAATGAGTCTTCCGCCCGGAAGGCTTCCGTAAATTTCTGCCATAACGTCAAACAGCAGGGCCGGTCCTTTGGATACTTCCATACCTGCACCAAAAGCGGTAGGAATTACTACAAAACCAGCAAGAAGAGCTGCCAGAGTATCCATGATACTTACCATAAGCGCATCGCTCTTTAAATTATTCGCATCCGGAAGGCTGGCGCCCAATGTGGTAAAGATTCCCCAGCCGATACCAACAGAGAACAGTACCTGCGTTGCCGCATCAGCGAACACCTTGAAACTGAAATGACTAAAATCCGGAACCAGATAATATTTCAGACCTTCTACCGCACCCGGAAGGGTCGCACACGCGTAAATCGCACAGAAGATCAGGATTACAAATAATGCAGGCATGATGACTTTGGTCACACGCTCTACAATCTCGGTGATACCGAAAAGCAGCAGGAACGAAGTGATGAACAATACAATGAATGCCCAGATCAATGGTTCTACCGGTTTGCTGATAAATCCGTTAAAGAATGCATTGGTATCTTCGCCAAAATCACCACTTATGATGAACTGCACCGCGTACTTCATTACCCAGCCGCCGACAACTACATAGAACATATTAATTCCCAGTGTACAGATATTTGCGATCCAGCCTACGAAGCCCCATTTTTTGTTGATTTTCTCAAATACGCTTACCGTATCGGATTTGCCGTGACGACCGATTGCAGTCTCCATCTCAACCATCGGATGCGCCATCAATGCAATAATAATGATATACGTAACGAGGAAAATACCACCGCCGCCTCTATATGCAAGGTAGGGAAATTTCCAGATGTTTCCTAATCCGATCGCGGCACCTGCCGCAACCATGATATAACCAAAACGTGACTTAAATTGAGCCTGTCCGTTATTACTACTCATAAAACACTCTCCTTCCTAAGAGGGAATCCTTCTCTCTCATTTCCCGGTCAGAGAATAAATCTATTGTCTGATTACACAGAATTTTACAAGATTTGATAAAAAGTTATCAATTTTTATTGCAATTTTCCATTGACAAAATCTTATTCCTGTCCTTTAATAATTAATGAATTCTGTTCTTTTGCCGCACTGCACTCCCAATGCAACTTCCGCGGTCATGAACAGTTTTCAACTTCTCTTACGCACATCCAAGTGCGGTCTTGCCGAAACCGCGCTTAGATGTGCTGTTAAATGTATCAATTTTACTTAAGCAAACGCCTCTCAAGCATTTCCCTCGTCGTGACATACCTTGTAAATTCTTAGAAATCTTTCTCAAATACAGTCTGTTCTGAAACCGGAGTCTGAAGTACCTTAAGTGCTCTTCTGACCAGTTTCTCACGAATCTTATAAGAATCCTCTGCATTCTGAGTCGGGTCGCCCAGCGGATAAGGAATACCAACCGCCGGAATAATCCTGTTCGCACCGATCGTCCTGGAAATCGGCACTACCGTAGCAAGATGTACTACCGGGATACCGTATTTTTCAATACCTTTTACCATCGTTGCACCGCAACGTGTACAGGTACCTCATGTGCTGACGAGGAGAACGCCATCTACGCCTTCCTCGATAAATTTCTTACCGATCTCATCGCCGAATTTGGCAGCAGATCCTGTCGCTGTTCCGGTTCCTGTCGTAGCTGCAAAGTAATTCAAAAGTTCGCCGAACTCGCCCGATTTTTCCAGCTTGCGAAGAACGTCAAGCGGTACTACCAGGTTCGGATCTTTCAGTACGAACTGTCTGTCATATCCACCATGAACAGTCATGAAATCATCTGCCGACATTCTGTCCATACCTTCGATGGAATAGAAGCCAAACTTGGTCGCATTGGAGGACTCGATGTGATCCGGATTCCCCTGCGGAACGATACCACCGGAAGTCACAATTGCCAGTTTCGCTGTTTTGATGTCTTTGATCGGCTCAGCAGGCGGTACACGGTCAAACTTCGGCATCGGAAGGTCGGTCTCAAATGGTTCCCCTGCCATCTTCTTGATCAACATATCCATACCACGGGTTGCGCCTCTTTCTTCCGCGAAATAATTTACACGGATGCCTCTCTCTAAGTATCCTTCAATAGAAGGTCCTAAGATTTCCTCGCCTGTCGCCATCTTCTTAATCAGATTCACAATCTTCGGCATCGATTTCCGAAGGGTCGCAGCGGAGTTTCCAGTGGAAACCGTGATGATGTCCTTCTTGAACATATCAGCGCCCGGGTTCTCGATATACATACCGGTAAGTACCGGAATTCCCATTCTCTCTTCTACTGCTTTACAGATCGTACCACAGGCAACACCGTAACGTCCTGCATTGAACGCCGGTCCGGCCACGAATACGTCCGGCTCATATTTCTTAACCATCTCAACAATGGTATCCGTTGCTTTGTCCAGGTTCTCACCGAAATAGTTGTCACCACAGATCACTGTAGCAACGATCTCATAATCTTCCCCTAAAGCTGAAGCCATTGCAGCTCCCGGTCCGATGATTTCTTCGCGAACTTCCGGTTCAAAATCTGCTTTATCCTCTCCACCGATTCCGCCGAAGAACTGGTTGAGGTAATGAACGATTTTATATTTTGCCATAACTTTCTAATCCCCCTTTCCTAGTATCCTCTAGCAGCCAGCTTGTTAAAGCCGTTCGCTATCGTAGATGCGATAATGATCTGAATTTCGGCCTCGAATGAGCCGTCCTCATTGATACAGCCAGCCCAGCCGCCGATCTGGCTTTCAATGTAATCCTGCATACCGATGACTTTGTCCATAGCTGGGAACTGAAGGGTCATATTGCCCTGTCCACAGGATGCAAGTGCAGTTGCCTCGTCACAGGTATCTGCTAATGACTGAGATTTACCGTCTTTGCCCGGGAACTCATCTGTGATCAGAACCACCTTGGTTCCCTTTCTCTCTACCTTGCGGCAATTCATCATAAGGTCTGTATCCGGGTTGCCGTATCCTTCTTCTGTGATCAGAACACCGTCAAGTCCCATCCACTCAGCCAGCTTTGCTACCATGTCGGAATGACGTTCCTTATCAGCAAGGAATACATTCTCATTTGTCAGGATCACGCCCATGAAGTTGATCTCTTTTCCGTGACGCTTGTAGCACTCATCAATAACCGGATTGTGCAGATGATGATAGGTCGTAACCTTATCACACGGAGCCACACAGTTACCGGAAACGATCGCGCCGTCCATGATCTCTGTCGGGTACATGAGGGTCGGTACAAACTGCTTTGCATCTACTCCATAATAATAGGTGTCATGCAGAAGTCCCTGAGACTGCAGCATATGTACATATCCAACCTTCGGAAGGTCCGGATACTCGGCTGCCTGCTCGAAAATCGGTTTGGTCTCATAGGTCTCAAGCACATCAGGCTCTACATTCTTTCCTGCCTCCCCAAGATATGCAGCTACTTTAAGGCCGGCCATACGTCCTGCTTTCTCATATACGTGTGTCTCAAGACCCTCCTGTGGCTCAATGACAACACACAGATTCACGGTCTTTGAGAACGGGCAGTAATCTGCTGCCACACCGCTCATATCGATAACACCTTCCTGGAATCCAACGATCCGTCCAACGGTCACTACACAGCAGCCGTCCAGTGCGTGGGTTCTTCCCTCGCCGACCGGAGGTGTTACCTTTCCTAAAATTCCCGGGAAGATCTCCCCGCCTCCGCTAACCTTTACACGCGGCTCAATAACATCCTTGACCGGTGTGATTCTTGTTTTCTCGCCCGGTCTTGCAATATCCAGATGACATTCAAGCAGCTTATCATCTTCCAGTACCATGGCTTCTACTTCTTCTTTGTTTACATAAAGCACATGATCCTCAATGTAAGTTCTGTCTGCAAATTGGATATCTTTGATCTCAATTTTACCGAGTTCCAATTTCATACAAGTTCCCTCCTTTTATAAAATTTTTGTAATCGCGATAACAAGCCACCAAAAAAAATATCGGCTAGGCCGTATCCCGTTTCTATATTTCACATTATACAACTAATCGCGATAACATGCAAGGTTTTTTATAAATATTGTCGCAATATAGAAATTTTCTATAGCGCTTTTTCACTTTGTCTTGGTAATGTATTATCAGTTTATATAGTAAAATTGTGCAAGATGCAACTCCTGTAGGTCCACCGGACCTTTACTCTGGTATGCCTGGCAGCACAAGAAAAAAGAGGCCCAAAGCCTCTTTTTTCCTGACATCTGACACCACAATCGCCTCTACACTCTGTGGTATCCTTCATAACCCTGCAAATCAATCGCCAGTGCGCGTACTACCAACTCCAGATCCTCAACAAACAGTTTTACACGTTCGTCAATCTCTTCCGGTCTGATCCCGTCATCAAGAACTCCCTTAAAATAGCCCTTGAACAAAAGACAGGCCAGCCGGTTCAGCCGGGTGGCGTCCTCACTTTTGAGCACCTTTGCCTGAACACACCTCAGGCACATCTGATAATCTCTTCCCATGAAATCGGCGCATTTGAGCATTTCAAAAAAAATCTGATTCGTCTCCTTAATATCCTCCGGAAACATCTCATAGTATTCCTTAATAGAATTCTTCAGCTTCTCGTTCGTATACTCAAAAAACAACAGATTATACGCCTCCGGGTGTGCAAATGCCTCCCTGCTGTAGCAGTCCCATACTCCAACGTAAAGATCCCATATGTTCTCCCACTTCTTCTCTGCCTCATTCAGCCTTACAATGTAATCCGTAAGCGTTCTCAGCTCTGCATAATAAAGCAGTTCCGAGAGACTCTCAAAATGCCGGTATAAGCTGGCAGACGAGCAGCCGAGTTCTTTGGCTATCCGGCGAATCGAAATCGCTTCCAGTCCTTCCTCCTTGATCAGATCATGGACCTTCTGGATATAGTCGCGCCTGGACAGCCCTTTAATATAGGCCTTTGTGGACTCTTCGGTCATATCCCTCCACATCCTTGTCATTGATTTTAAGAAATTCTGGGAATGATATTGTCGATAACAGATAAATCAATGGTCTTAAAATCATAAGCAACTCTGTCCTCATATCTGCGAGGCGTGGGAGCTATCTCCTGCCACTGATAATAAGTCTCCAGACATTTCTCGATCAGGAGGATATCATTGGTATTATCCTCCTCTCCTTTCGGATAAACAACGACCGAACGATAAGGTGTCTGATTCGGCTTCAAGCTGGACGCCTGCGGATGCGTAAGCAGAATATGTCTGTCATACACCATATCCCGGGCCTTTATCAAAACCTCTTCATAAGAATCCACCAACACTACAGTCAATATCTCTTTATACTTCTCATACACACGATCATTATTCGTAATCAAAATTGCCTTCTCAATATCCCACATACGCAAATCCCTTCTTCCTTTCCCTATTCATTATAGACAAAACCAATGGAAAAGTCAAACCAATCATTTGCGCTTTTATCCTTTATTTTCAGGCATTTTCGTCATTTTTTTAACACATCTTAAGGGAAAATCAACTCCATTTTCGTCCCTTTTCCGCTGTCGCTTTCTACCTCAATCCTGGCTCCATGAAGAATTGCCCCGTGTTTTACAATAGAAAGCCCAAGGCCGGTCCCCCCGCTTTCCCTGGAATGACTCTTATCCACCCGGTAGAACCTCTCGAAGATCCGCTCTATATGCTCCTTTGGAATTCCGATTCCGGTATCCTTTACGATCACCTTGCTGCCCGAAAGCGTTTTCCCGACCCAGATGCTCACTGTTCCGTTTTCCACATTGTATTTCACTGCATTCTCACATAAATTGTAAATCATCTCGTCCAGAATCTGGCGGATTCCCCGGATCACGACAGGCTCCCCTACGACTTCCATACGCACGCCGCGCTTGCCCGCCTCCAGAGCCAGCCGGCTCACGATTTCCCGCGTGAGCTGATAGAGATCTACCTCCTCCTTCTCCAGCTCGATGCTTCCTTCATCAAGACGGGACAGCTTGATAATGTCGCCCACCAAAGCGATCATACGGCTGGCCTCATGATAGATTCTTGCAGAGAACTGCGGGACGTCTTCCTTTTTGACCAGACCGTTCATCATAATCTCCGCATACCCGGATATGGAGGTGAGCGGCGTCTTTAATTCATGAGAAACGTTCGCTGAAAATTCCCTCCGCATCTGCTCTATCTTCTCTTTTTCCTTATTCTGGCGGTCAATCCGCTCCAAAAGGGGGGAAAGCTCCTCATAGACCTCCGTTTGCAGCGGATGTTCCAGATCCAGTGCATTGATTGGGCGAATCAGGCGTGACACCTGCAAACGTGCCAGAATCCATGAAATCACGGCAAGGAATACCCCTGTTCCCGCCATAAACGGCAGAATCCGAAAAGCTGTATGCCAGACCGTGCTCATTCCCTTGGACACTCTGAGCACCGTACCGTCCGGAAGAAGCACGGCATAATAGAACATCTCCCGTCCCACCGTATCCGACATACGGATATCCTGCCCGGTTCCGTTTTTAAACGCCTCCTGCACTTCATTCCGGGAGCTGTGATTTTCCAGCGTGGCATCATCCTGCACAGAATCATATAAAACCCGCCCATCAGAACCTATCTGTGTGATCCTGGTATCCTTCTGGACATCGTCCATTTCCCGCAGATACTCTTCCCCGGAAATCATAACTGCCGCCTGAATATAACCGGCCTCCTGCTCCAGTTCTTCCCGCATGATCAGAAGCGTCTGCCGGTAAATAAATACCGTCATGATAAGATAGGATAATAGCAGTGCCAGTGATACGATCATCAGCAGATTTTTTTGAATCCTCTTCCTCATTCCTTATCTCCTATCCGGTACCCGACCCCGCGCACCGTCTCGATCCGCTCTCCCGCACTTCCCAGTTTCTGTCTGAGCGTCCGCACATGGACATCTACCGTCCGGGTCTCCCCGTCAAAATCATACCCCCAGATCTCTTCCAGAAGGCGGTCACGGGTCAGCACGATTCCTCGGTTCTCCATCAGGTGTCTGAGCAATTCAAATTCCTTGAGCGTCAGGGAAATCTCACTCCCTTCTACAGTCACTATATGCTTTTTCACGTCCATCAGAAGCTCTCCAAAGCGGTAAATATCGTCCCCGGAATCCTTCGTACTTCTTCGCAGCACCGCACGGACACGGGATATCAGTTCCATCATGCCAAAGGGCTTCGTCACATAGTCGTCTGCCCCTGCGTCAAGCCCCATGACCTTATCATATTCCGTCCCCTTTGCTGTCAGCATGATCACCGGAATATGGCGCGTCCGCGCCGACTCCTTCATTTTCTTTAAGATCTCCATGCCGTCCATTCCCGGCAGCATGATATCAAGCAGAACAAGCTCCGGCACTTCCTCTGCCAGAGCTTCAAATAATGCTGCCCCTTCCCCGAAGCCGCGGGCGTGGTACCCCGTGGTCTCCAGAGTATAGACAACCAATTCCCGGATATTTCCGTCATCTTCCACACAATAAATCATATCGTTCTCCATTTTCCTCCGCTTTTATAACGGCATAAATATTCCCAGACGCTATGATAATGCCTGATTTTAGGCATGGACCTCACCCGCATGAGTCCCCGTGATGGAAAATTCCACCCACTCCGCGATATTGGTCGCGTGGTCTCCAATCCTTTCCAGGTATTTTGCGATCATCAAAAGGTCCATCATCTCATCTCCGCCATTCCCCTGACTCTGGGAAATCTGTGTCACCAGCTCACACTTTACTATATCAAACTGCGCATCCACCTCATCATCGGCTTCCATGACCCTTCTCGCCAGTTCCAGATCCTTCTGCACATACGCGGAAACACTGTCCCTCACCATTCTCGCTGCCGCTTCAGCCATACGGCCTATATCCGTAAGACTCTGCCCCTCCGGAATCGTGTCCGCCGTCACAATATCTGCAATGTCTGCCGTCTGATCCCCAATCCGTTCCATATCAGTGATCATCTTAAGCGCGGCCGAGATTTGCCGCAGATCCTTTGCCACCGGCTGCTGCTGCAAAAGGAGCTTCAGACAAAGCGATTCAATATCCTTCTCCATGTGATCAATCTCTTCATCTGCCCTGATCACGGAGCGTGCCCGCTGCACATCCCTTTCCTCCAGAGCTGCCGCCACTTCCTCGATAGCCGTCTCGCAAAGTTCACCCATATGAATGAGCAGTTGATTCAGTTCTATAAGCTGTCTGTCAAATCGGTTCCGCATTCTATCCAAACCTCCCTGTAATATAATCCTCTGTCCGCTTATCGGACGGAATGGAGAATAATTTCTCCGTATCATTGTACTCAATGACCTCACCCAGAAGGAAAAACGCCGTATTGTCAGATACCCGCACGGCCTGCTGCATATTATGCGTTACCATGACAATAGTATATTCTTTTTTCAGCTCCATCGCAAGGTCTTCTATCTTCGACGTAGAGATCGGGTCCAGCGCGGAGGTCGGTTCGTCCATCAGGAGCACTTCCGGCTGCACCGCCAGCGCACGGGCAATACATAATCTCTGCTGCTGCCCGCCGGACATGCCGAGGGCGCTTTTTTTCAGTCTGTCCTTGGTCTCCTCCCAGATTGCCGCATCGCGCAGGGATTTCTCCACGATATCATCTAACTTTGCCTTGGACCGGATTCCGTGCGTCCTCGGGCCATAGGCAATATTGTCATATATGCTCATAGGAAATGGATTCGGTTTTTGAAATACCATTCCCACCCGTTTCCGCAGATGATTCACGTCCATATTTCCGTAAATATCTTCGCCGTCCAGAAGGATATCTCCTTCGATCCGGCACCCCTCCACCAGGTCATTCATACGATTCAGGGATTTTAAAAGCGTGGACTTTCCGCAGCCGCTGGGCCCGATAAATGCGGTGATCTTATTGGCCTCAATATCCAGATCCACTTTCTTAAGCGCCTTGAAATCTCCATAAAATAAATCCAGGTTCTTTACACTAATTTTCGCCATTTCCATTTCCTTTCGTAATCTTTTTCGCCACCAGGGTCGACAGCAGGTTAATCCCGATCACCAGAACCAGAAGAATCACCGCAGTCGCATAGGCCTTATCCGTGTGCAGGCCTTCAGTTGCAAGAGTATACATATGTAACGCCAGCGTTCTGCCCGCCCCCATCAGATTGTCCGGCACCTTCGCAACCGTTCCCGAGGTGTACATCAGCGCCGCCGTCTCACCAACCACACGCCCGACCGCAAGAATCACGCCCGCCAGTATTCCCGGGACCGCTGCTGGAAGAACGATACGGAAGATTGTCCGAAGCTTCCCGGCACCCAGGCCAAAGCTCCCTTCCCGGTAGGTATCCGGCACCGATTTCAGGGCTTCCTCCGTCGTCCGCATGATCAGCGGAAGAATCATGATCGACAGGGTAAATGCTCCCGCAAGCAGGGACATGCCCCATTTTAAGGTAGTAACGAAGAACAACAGTCCGAAAAGTCCGTATACGATTGAAGGAATTCCCTGCAGGGTCTCTGTCGTAAGCCGAATAATTCCCACGAACCTGTTTCCTTTCTTCGCGTACTCCACAAGGAAAACTGCGGAAAAGATTCCCAAAGGAACTGCGATCGCCAGCGCCATCAGTGTCATGATTACGGTATTGATAAGCGCCGGAACCAGCGACACATTTTCCGAAGTATAGGTGGGTGAAAACAAATCTGCCGTAATGTGCGGCACCCCTTTAATCAGGATATAACCGATCAGAAAAAGTAATACGGTAAAGGTAAGCGCCGCCGCAAGAAGCACAAGAAATGCCAGCAAAGCGGATAACGGCGCGTTACGGTATGAAATCAGCCTCTGTTTCATTTTTTTACTCATGCTCAGACCTCCTGTTCAGCATCGCTACGCAAAAATTGATCAGCAGAATGAACACGAACAGGACCACTGCCGTCGCGATCAGCGCCTCCCTGTGAAGTCCCGTCGCATAGCCCATCTCAATTACGATGTTGGCCGTCATGGTGCGTATTCCTCCAAAAATGCTCTCCGGCATTCGCGGCTGATTTCCCGCGATCATGATTACCGCCATGGTCTCCCCTATGGCACGGCCGATTCCAAGTACGGTCCCTGCCACAAGCCCTGACCGGGCAGCCGGGAGCACTACTTTAAAAATGCTCTGCTCATGCGTCGCGCCGAGGGCCAGGGCCCCTTCATAATAGTGGGACGGTACGGCGCGGATAGCAGACTCTGTCACCCCGATAATGGTAGGAAGAATCATCATTGCCAGCAGAAGAGACGCCGTCAAAATGCTGTTCCCGTCCCCTGCTTTTTCCAAAATCCCCGCTCTTCTTAAAGCCACCCCGATACTCCGTATTGCCGGGACCATGACAACCAAGCCGAAAAAGCCGTAGATTACAGAAGGGATACCTGCCAGTAATTCTGTTGCCGCTTTGAGAACCGGGTAGATCCGTTTTGGACAGTATTTTGCCATAAAAACAGCGGTCAGAATTGCGATCGGAACTCCGATTAATACGGCTCCGGCTGTCACATAAATGCTGCCCAGAATCATGGGAAATATACCGTAAATATCATTTCCCGGGCGCCATGTGGTCCCTCTCAGAAAATTCAAAAATCCAATTTCCTTCATGGCCGGAATCCCGTTCGCAAATAAGAAAATGCAAATGAGCGCAACCGCCAGTACCGATGTACAGGCAGCAATAAAAAATACGCCCCGCATGATTTTTTCACTCCATGCTTTCATAATGAAATACCTCAATTTTTAAGTTGCCTATTACTGGAGTTCTTCCCAGGCGGTGCTCTCTCCTACAAAGATTGCCTTTACCTGCTCACTGGTCAGATCTTCCACCGGATTGCTCTTATTTACGATCACTGCAATTCCATCGTTCGCAATCACGGTCGCAGTAAGTTCTTTTGCTTCCTCTTCTTTGAGTTCACGCGACGCCATTCCGATGTCGCAGATGCCTGTCATAGTGGACGTCATTCCCGTAGTAGAGTCGCTCGTATTAATCTCAATTTCAGCATCTTTGTTGACTGCCTCATATGCCTCTTTGAGTTTTTCCATGACCGGAGTGACTGAGGAAGAACCTGCCACTACCACTTTGCCTGTCGCGCCGTTTGACTCAAATGCTTTAGCCCCATCAAGTGCAATATAGCCGTTATCAGATACCACCTTCTGGCCTTCTTCGCTTAAGATGAAATTGATGAAATCCTGAGTGATATCGGAGGGATCGCCTTTAGTCGCAATGTTAAACGGACGGAATACCTTGTAGGTTCCGGATTTGATATTATCTTCCGTCGGCTCGGCTCCGTCGATCTTCACCGCTTTTACCGTGTCGGAGAGAGAACCTAAGGAAGCATAGCCAATGGCGTATTCGTTACCGGCCACACTGGACATCATGACCTCCGTGCTGTTGGTGATGTTGGCATCGACCGTTGTTCTGTCAACCTTCTCACCACTTTCATCTTTTTCTTCGATTCCGAACAATTCAATGAAAGCGCCTCTGGTGCCGGAGCCGTCCTCACGGGATACTACGGTGATGTCGTTTGAAGCGTCGAATTCGGTCGTGGCGCCAGAATCTTTATTTGCGCTGTCATCACCAGACGTGTCTTCACCACCTCCGCAGGCTGTTAACAGAGTTGCTGCCATAACGGCGGCAAGGGTAAGTGCGAATGCTTTTTTTACGGTTTTTAATTTCATGTTAGTTATTTCCTCCCTTTGCTTTTCTTCGGTTTATGGTTTGGTTTTCTGCTAAGCTGGTAATCTGGCCGTTGGTTTGATATGTAGGGCTGATTACGAGAAAAGATTTTTTAATAAGCCGAAGATTTTTTATTTGCTTGGTACAAGAGATAGATTACAAGGACGGTGTTAAATCTGAAAGAGGGGGGATGTTAAGTGTTTGTAAAATGTGACGAGGGGGATTTTGGCTTGAGGGGACGCAAGGGAGCGCGGGGAAGGAATTACTCCGACGCTTTGAGACCTGCGACTAATGCACGTATATGTAAGTGTCCGGGGTAGTCGGTCATTGGACCTCCTGCCCCGGGCACTAACATCTACGGCATGGATTCTCCGGTCTCGCCGCTTAACCTGCGTAATTCCTTCCCCGCGCTCCCTTGCTGGCGCTTCAAGTCGGAAGAGAATCCTAATGAAATTGTAAGGATTTACTTTTTTGTAAAGTTTCTTTTCAGCCTTGACCGGCATGTGATTGAAACTGTAGAGATTTATCGTTTTTTGAATTTTCTGCCTGAGTTTGTTCTTTGCTGTAAGCATTGTTTTGTTGCAATTTAGGGCTATTCGGCTTCGGAGATATTGACGGAGTGGGATTCTACCGTGCCTGTTATTTCGTATTTGTAAGTCTTTCCCTCCTGCTCAAAAGTGCCTTCGCATTTTTGGTCTTTGATGTCTTCGGTGATGTCGATAGAAATGTCTGTATTTACTACGAAATATACTTTTCCATCTTTTTCTATAACTTCTGGAGAGTCGAACTGCATATTTTCGGGTATGTCTGCTTCTTCGCCGTCGTATCGTACTACTGCGCTTGCATCTTCGTCCTCGATTTTTCCTTCAAAATACTTGTTTCCATCTTCATCGGTTTTCTCTTCAAGGTCTACGTTTTTTTGTTCGCCGTTAATTGTGATCAAAGCATGGATCCAGGTGCTCCCTGTGGCGGCGTATGCGACCAGGTTGCTGGAAAGCAAAAGGACTGCTGCCGCTGCGGCGACGGCATAACGCATTTTGATGACTTTTTTCTTGATTTCTTCTTTTTTCATAGTTTTCACCTTTCCCAACAGTTCCTCAGAAGCATGTATTTCGTTAAAGGTTCGCTGATAATATTCTTTATTTTCTATTTCGTTTTTCATAGCCACGCCTCCTTGAGTTGTTGTTTTAATTTTTTACGTGCCCGCATCAGACGGGTCTGAATAGTGGTTTCCGATATGTGGAGGATTTCTGCGATTTCTTTTACGCTGTATTCTTCATAATAGTACAGATGTACCACTTCCTTATAGCGGGGCGGCAGTTTCTGTACAGCGTAGTACAGTTCGCTGTTCTCGGGGATTTCAAATTCCGGCTCTTTTGACAGTTCTTCCAGAGAAGATACTCGTTTTTTCCAGAATGACCGCCACATTGAATTGGCTTCGTTTACCGCTACGCGGATCAGCCATTTCCGAATATGGACATCGTCTGTAAATGCGACATTGCTGTTCAGCAGTTTTAAGAATGTGTTCTGGACTACGTCCTCGGCATCATATGGATTTTTGCAGCAGTTTAGTGCTGTTCTGTAAACGATATCCAGATATTGACAGACGATCCGCCCATATTCTCTGTCCTCCACAATATCCCTCCTATTCTGTTTGGTAAAAGGCCTTTCAATATATGAACGCATCTGGGCTTGAAAATATCACAAAAAATGTTTTATATGCTTTACAATATAGAAAAAGCACCCTTCGGTGCTTTTTCCAAATTCGGTATTACTGTTCTTTCAACATAGGATCGGGTACAGACAGGGGCTGTGCTTCTACTGGCTGCTTGAGACAGGCCAGGATTGCCTCGTTGAGGGATAGCATTTTCTCGTCCAGGGCGGATACCATCTCGGCGCATTCGCGGAGTTCTTTGCTGATATAGTCCGGAGCCGGGCCTTCGAATTTGTAATAGATCTTGTGTTCCAGGCTGGCCCAGAAATCCATTGCGATGGTACGGATCTGAATCTCTACCTTGGTGTCAACTACGCTGTCTGTCAGAAAAATGGGGACGGAAACCAACATATGATAGCTTTTATATCCACTTTCTTTTGGGTTCTTGATATAGTCTTTAATGGCCAGAACCTTCAGGTCGCTTTGGTTTCCTATCATCTCGGCGAGGCGGTAGATATCGGAGGTGAAGGAGCAGATTAGTCTGACTCCGGCTATGTCGTTGACATAGCGTACCATGTTCTCTATGGTACTTTCCCTGCCCTGCCGTTTTAATTTTTTAACGATGCTTTCCGGGCTTTTTACCCGGGTTTTTATATGTTCTATCGGATTATAACTGTGTACATGCTGGAATTCATCGTTCAGAATCTCCAGTTTGGTTCCTATCTCTTTCAGCGCTGAATTATAAAGGAACATGACGGTCTTCCAACTATCTACATCGTCATAATACTTCATTGCTGACTGCATGTGTTTCTCTCCTTTTCTTTATTCTGCATTTAGTATAACATTGAACGAGAGAAAAAGCTATAAAGCGCGAGGGTTCTTTATAGTATTTTAATATTCATATGCAATTTTGCTCGAGTGGCAGATACGCACAAATATCACCGGGATGAACGTCCACTGGACGTTCACTTAGGTATGCCTGACAATAAGAAAAGGTATCCTAAAGAATACCTTTCTCCTTATTGTCTATTTTTTGCTGCCAAAGATAACAATGCCTCCTGCAACACTTGTGAAAAATTAATTTTCTGTTTTTCCGCGAATGTATTGAGCCACGCTGGAATAGTTACATTTTTTCTCACCGCTTTTTCTCCATACTTCTCCGCGTAAGCCTCCATATCCAACAACACCATATTAACCTGTCCGTGTTCTCTGGGAACTACATTTTCATACTTTGACGGTACGGGGGCCAGATTCCCCTCTTCCAATTCATCAAGTACCCAACCGCTTGCCGCATCCGTTGCCATTTCAAATGCCTCTTCTAAGTTTTTTCCTTCCGTAACACAGCCGGGCAAATCCGGGAATTCAACCACATACCCTCCACTGCCATCAGAAAACGGATAAAAAACCGCAGGGTATATTAATTTCATGATGTTTTCCTCCTTAAACTTACATAAAACATTTCTTAGATTATACATTTATATTATCAGAACTTCTATATTCGTTACCTGTCTCGCCATACTGCACCTCTGATTTTCATTAATAAAAGCAAAACTGCTTCCTCTAACGCACAATATCAATCTGGCACATCTGCATGGTCGTAAGCGCTGCCTCATGACTTTCCGGCGTTACCCCGGCGCAGCAGGAAGCATCTACACTGATGTTTGCCTCCGGAAGTGCCGCTTTTAAAAGCAGTGCATTGGACACCACGCAGATATCCGTGCACAGACCCACAAGCTCGATATCCGTATATTCCCTGCGAGAAGCAAAATGCGCAAGGACCGTGCTGCCAAAGGTAGGTTTGTCCAGCACCTTTGTTACATAAGGTTTCAGCACGCCGATGATCTCCCAACCGTGCGTGCCCTCCACACAATGTACCACGGGCAGTTTTCTGCCTTCCTGCGTGCTCAGATAATTCTCCTGATGTGTATCCCGGGTAAATATAATGTCCGTCTCCTCTTCCCGGGCGTCCTTGATCTTATCTACTACATTCGCCACAATTTCCTGTGCTTCCTTTGTGCCCAGACTGCCGTCTACGAAATCGTTCTGCATATCTACGACTACCAATAATTTTTTCATGCCTTTTTTCTCCTTCTTATCTTTATTGTTCATTGATTATCACCTTTCATACAAAACCCAAACTTTTGTGATAGCATGAGCCCTTCTAATACCTATTCCCATACAAAGCCCTCGCCTTTTCTGTGTACTTTTGAATGAATTCAGTTTTAGCATTTGTATATCCATCTCTGTTATGCTCATATTTTTTCCATAATTTCAATTTCATTTTCTCGTATTCACTTGCAACATCGGGATGTTCAATAAGATAATCTCTAAAATACAATTCATTGTTATCTCCGGTGTATTTTAAATGCAAATGAAATACCCTCTCAGCAAATCCATTTTCTGTATAACCCTTGTTGAAAGAAACACCTTTTGTATTTTGGGCCATACAAATATAGCCACTATTTACAATCAAATCCTTATAATTCGATAACTTGGATTCCTTTGGTACTTCCACAAGAATATCAATAATCGGTTTTGCCCAAATAGAACCAATTGCTGTACTCCCTATATGACTTATTCTTGCACCTTGCGGTATTACCTTTTTCAAAAATATTTCTTCCTCTGAATACCATTCTTTCCAGCAAGGCTGGTATTCTGTCAAAAAGATAGGAAACAGTTGCCATAACTCTTTTAAACTCATTTCTGATAGTTTCTTATCCATTGAACACCTCATAAAATCCCGTCCTTTACGCGTTTCTTCTTCTATGCCATTCCTTCCAAAAAGCAATATAACCATCGCGATCAAGCTTATCTTCAGGCAGTTTTTTAGGAGTGCATGACTTGTAAAACATCTCAATTTTATCTGCAAACCGGAAAACCTCATTCTTGTAATCATCAAGTGAAATGCGCTCTCTTGTGCCATCATCTAATTCCAATATGATAGTGTTCCCATCATGCAGTACTGTCCAGTCAATTCCATTCGGACATCCGCAAATTATAACATTATCTAACGAATCATCAGGATAAGGATATATACTAAATCCACAGCAAGGCAACATTTGATTATCGGTATCAATGATATGATCTTCTGTCAATGTCTTAAGCAAATATAGCGCTGTTGCGCTGATTGTTGCATCATATTCAAGTTTGTGCGTTCCAATATAAGCAATCGCATGACCGTGCAAGCATAAATCCTCCGGATCATCTTTGCTTCCGTCAATCCATTCAAAATCTGTCGCATCAATCGAAAAAAATCCCATGCCATACCCTCCATTAAATTCCAAAAACTGAATCAAACAATATACTTCTGATGAGAAGTTTTGACATTTGTTTGATTTACAATAGCGTACTGCATTGTCGTATCAATCTGTGAATGCCCAAGAATTTTCTGCACCTGTTCTATAGGCATTCCTTTATCAATAGCTCTGGTTGCCATTGTTCTTCTGAATTTATACGGGTGAATTCTGCTTAAGTTAAGTTTCCGTCCTAATTCACGCATACGGATTTCAACACCACTGATTTTCAGCCGAGTATACGGCGCTCCAATTCCATCTTCCAGTTTTGGTTTTTATTCATCGTTTTCCTCCTTTCAGCCAAAATATTTCTGCATTAAACTATCAAATAGAAGTTGCGCCTTATCCAACGCTACCTGCACTGCAACTACAAATTGTTTTAATTTATTTGTTTCCTATAAACTCATGAAGGCCCGCCGTGTATATCGTTCATCATCTGATAAAATTCACATCCATACTTTTCATATAATCCGGTATGGTTTGCCGATATAAAAATATCATGTACTTTCTCATCTTTGGTCAGGTTCTCAATTTCTTGTAACAATTTCCCCACATAGCAATGGCTTCTATCATTTGGAAAGGTATACACAAATCAAAATGAGTTCATCTCCTCGATACGTTCTCCGCAATACTGGCAAAACTCCCCCTCGTTTCGGCCTAATTGTCTTCCACAATGAGGGCATTTGTTAAAAACAAAATGTGGAATAAGGCAGGAAAATGCCACAATAACCCCCACTATAAACATAGGTTCATAAAAATACGCCAGCAACATCATAATAGCTCCAACAATTAAAAGCATATCCCTTAATTTTCGTGCTTTTTTAACTGTCATTTTAACGAACACCTCCGCAAAGACCGATTCACATTTCCTTTTTATTTCAATTCTTAGGAAATGAGAATTATCGATTATTCTTCCATCTGAAATATGAGCGACATTGTTTCAATATCGCCGGTACCTCTTGTTTCAATTGGAATATAGCCTTCAAAAGACCAACCATTTTCAATACGTTCTTTTATGATTTCCTCAGCATCAACAAAAGAATACTTTGTTCCTTTACCCAAACCATATCCACACAATTCTGACTTAATTCTTACAAATTCCACCTTTGTCATTCGGTTCACCTCTTAAAAATTTAAGTTGCAGTGTAATCCAGTATCGCTGAATAATCCCGCACTCACTTAACCCAACTTCATTTTTTACTTCATTTTCTAATTTGATGCCATTTTTCACGATGATTCGCAAATTATCATTCTATTAAGCCGGAAGTTATCTCCCTACATTTCCTTAATGAACTATCAAATTCATTTAAATATTTGTAAGATTACGAGCTTTTTCAATGCCCACCAATGAATGAATCTTCCTGAAATCAGTAAGACTTAATCCAACAAGCCTCTTATTATTGCTCATATTCCATAGTTCACTTGCTTTTTGATTGTAGAAATAACTAATGTACTCAATTTCATATAGCTCCGATAAAGCTGACAAATCTGAAACCGATTTATTCTCCCAAAATGTTATTGCTTGAAATTGCTTACCATAAGTTTTTACAAAATAATCAAACGTATCTTGCTTTAGACCAGAAATAACGATAGATTTAGCATCTGGGAAATCACTAATAGTATCAATTTGTTCAATAGAAATTGTTCCGCCATCAACTTCTTTTTGGACTAAATTAATATCATATAATTCAAAATCAGGTAAATCAAAATTATCAATCGTTATCATAATAATCACCTCATAAACTATACAGTCTATCCTTTGAGATTTTTCAGCGCACACTGACGAATAGCGCAAAGACTATCGCAGTATACAGTTTTAATCCCGGCGACACGTCTTCCTCTAATTCTCCTCTCCGAAAAAGTTGTCAAAGGAAAAATTCCGGTAAAACTCCTTGAAGTTATACTGTTCCTTTGTTCTGTCCAGCACAGCAAAATCAATTCTACGGAATAAGCCTTTCTCATGCATACCCATGATTCTGGTATAGACCAGCTTCTGATATTCCGACTCACTGAGTCCTTCTTTCCCACGGCGCACCATAGGCGCTGCACAGGTAAGCGCGGCAACAACCACCGTATCCTCGAGCAATTTGCCGTTCTCATCGCGGATAATCTCAGGAAGCAATACGTGTACCGCCTCCATTTCTTTTTCCGACAACTTAAGCTTTACCGTTTTTCCGTTCACGCTATAACTGCCTTTCCTCATAATCTGCAAGGTTTCCTGCAGCATCGCAATATTATCCTCACGCATAAAACACTCCTTCCATTTTACATAGGGTACCTTGATATTATGATGTTACTATATAATTTTGTTATTTTAAAGCTAATTTAACCATTTTCAAGAAAATCCTGCGCCAAAGCTCACCTCCGCATATCCCGTATCATCTCCACGATATCATATCCATAATTCTCCCCTGTCGCCCAGCCGCACCCTTTCGGATTTTCTTTCTGTCCGAGCCATTCTACATAAGGGGCGCTGCCCTTCGCCACATACTGGTAACGATCGTCCACGCATTCTCCTTCCAGCGCCGTATCTGTGGCATACGCCTTGAGATGCTGGATCTGCGCGCGGACTCCGGTTCGCACATCCGGATAACTGTTTCCCGGCACGCCGCCTCCGGTGGTGCCAAGCCCGGCAAAATTATACTGCTCAATTTTTGCATCTCCTCCATATTGCAGCCAGCCGGTTTCTTTCATCGTCTGTGCAAACGCAACCTCAGGCCGAACGCCTTCCTTTACCGCTTCCTCATAATAAATCTGACAAAATGTTTCTATGTCCGCAGCGCCGCCCTGGCCTAGAATCTCTGCCGGATAAGCTTCGCCACTTTCTTTAAAATAATCGACCATCTGCTGCCTGGTAATACTGCTTGCCCCCATGATTGGGTACTGCCCGGGAACAATAGAGGCCTCCACCGCTTCAATTTCCTTTTTCTGTTCTTCAGTCAGAGCCATTTCTTCTGTACTTTCCGTGTCCGCCTTCCTTTCCTCCCCACCTGCACTGCCCCTTCTCTTTTTCCCGGACACTTCCTGATCCGCCTTGCGCTCCTGTTCCTGTTCCTCACCAAGGAGCATAGCAAAAAAGCTGGCTTTTGTCCCGTTTTTTTCCATTCGTTTGTACACTAAAAGCCCGGCAAATACTGTAAGAACCAAAATGGCTCCCAAAAGCACTATCTTCCTTCGATTCAATTGTATTATCCTACTTATTTCTTCTTGTAACATGTCCCGCATTTCCTTATTTTTCTATTATTCTATTTCTATTCATCATATTCTGAAATTTTTCCAGCAAATATGCATCTTTCCTAAATCCTTCATGGGAATTATTTATTGAAGTCTTACGTATCTGCAAGTCCCCTTGCATAATCTAAGTACCATTCTTCATGGAAACCTTTCATTAAAATCTTACTACATTTTTTGCATATTTACATCTCATTTATCGAATGTTATACTTGATTTACGAATTTGAAATACAAGGAGATTATTTTCATGTTTCGACTGTGGGCAAAAGAATTTAAGGACAATCGCATGCTTCGGGATACTACCATTTGTGATGACAGTGATGATACGCGTACTCACAAGATTTTCCACGCTCTTGACGAGGTATGTTATCAGTTTGATTTAAGTAAACCGATTTGGTTAGAAAATACGATTCATGAGTTCAAACGGCATTCCAAGGCGCGGTTCTACCAGGACAATTTTGTGGATTCCATCGAGTTTGATTATCTGGAGATTCAGGTGATCGAAGAGTAGAAAAGATGCGATAAAGTTTTATAAAAATCATTTTAAAATCGATTCAATCATGACAACAAAAAATCTCAGACGAGCAACCGCTGAGATTTTTTGTTATTATTTCACTTTATAAATCGACTATAGTTATTCTATAGTTTTCACCAGTTGTCCACCAACCTATTCTTATGAATATAGTTATATATGAACTGCATTCTACGAATTCCTGATCGCTTCCAGCGCACTCAGCTTCATCGCCCGTACCGCCGGGAAATATCCTGCCACCATTCCGACCAGCACGGCAAATCCCATGGAAACCGCCACCAGCCAGAGCGGAATATACGAGATTCCCTGGCTAAGCCCCATGGACTCTCCGGCATTTCCCGCAACAATATTGATCACTGTCGAGATCCCATAGCTCAGCACGTTACCAATCACGCCTCCCATGAAACCGATAAAACCAGCCTCCAATAGGAACAGCTGCTTGATATTCTTCAAACTGCAGCCTAATACTTTAAATACGCCGATTTCTTTTGTACGTTCATAAATGGACATCATCATCGTATTGGCGATTCCGATTGCCGCAACGAACAGGGACACTGCACCGATGCCGCCGAGAACTGCCTGCACCATGGCAAACTGTTTCTGCATGGCTTCCATGTATTCCACATTACTCTCCACGTTATATCCCATAGAGCGGATCTGTTCGGACACTTCTTCCACATGGTCCAAATCGTCTACTTTGACCTTTGCCGAAGAATATGCAAAGAAATTAAAGGGTTTTCCGGTTTTGGTAGACGGCTGTCCGGGCATAACTCTTCCGGTAAATTCTTTTTTCAATATAGTTTTCAACACGTTGATATCACAATAACCGCTGTAGAACCACGGATTGTAAGAATTCATATCCCCTTCTACCACACCACTGGCCTTAACAACCCGCTTCTTGGCAATCCGTTTTGCACCGCCGCTGCCATCACCGGAATCGCCCATTCCATTATTGTAACGGACATTATCGTAGGATTCCGTATCAAGCACCAGAAACATGGAATCATTTTCCAGATCAATATCCGGCAATTCACCACTATCCCAGTAGCCTTTTCCGGTCTTTTCCTCATAGAATTGCGTGATAATTCCGTTTCCGTATACCAGCTCCAGCTGATTTGTGTTCTCCTCAGGAAACTTTCCGCCTTCCTTTAGGGTAATCTTCTGGGCTTCCATTGCCTCTCTGGTAGTCCCTACCAAATCTAAATAGCAGAAATATTTCCCTTTCAGGAGGTAGGCGCTCATCTGATAGACGGGAGCACTTAAGGTAACATGGTCAACGGCCGCAAACTCTTTGATCGAGTCATCTGTAATATATTTGGTGGACTGTTCCTCATCATCTGAGTAATAATATCCTCCACCTCCCGCCATCTGTCCTGTGACCGTAAGCATGGTAAGGCCGCCGGACTGCTCCAGATCTGCATACATGGATTCCTGCATACCCAGTCCCAGAGAGATCATAACGACGATTGACGCCGTACCGATGATAACGCCAAGCACCGTCAGAAACGTTCTTAGTTTTCGTCTCCTAAGGTTCCCGAGGCTCATCCTCAGTAAGTCTGTCAAATTCATCGACTAATCCTTCCTCCTCTTCCATCAATCTGCGTTTTTTCTTCTTGTTATAAATGATAATACCTGCCACGACCGCCGCGATGATCAGCACTGCTGCCACGATCGGGATAATGGGAAGCCCCGGTGCTTCCTCCTCCATCGGTATAGCCTCCATCGGCATATCCTCCGTCGCCGCCATCACTTCTAACTGGAATTCTTCCTCGGAGGTCGTCACATTTCCGGATTCGTCCTCATAGCTAAGCGTCATCTTCATCGGCACCATTCCACCGGATTCTTCCTCGCCGAGCAGCATACCGTCGATACTGGCCGTTGCTCCGGATTCGATATTGCCGAGAAACACCTCTTCAGCTTTAATTCCTTGTCCCTCAAATTTAGCTTTCACATTGTACAGCTTTACACGTCCCAGATTGTAGAGCTGGCACATAATATTTGCCTCTTCACCCACAGAAATGGACTGCGGACTGATCTCAAACTCGCTGAACTCATATCTTACTTCCTGTTTTACAGGTATCGAAACCGCAGAAGTGCTCTCGAATTGCCCGCCCTGGCCGTCTTCGTATTTCATAGAAAGGTCTACACTATATGGCTTCTGCGCCAAATCTGCCTTGGCATTCAGTTCGATGGAAATATCCTGTGTGCCGCCCGCCTTGATCTTCTCCAGGTAAATGGAACTGGAACCGGACGACGGAAGGAATGCCGGAGAAGCCGTCTCATCGGTTCCCTCAGTCGGTGAACTTAAATCAAAAAGCATATTGGAAACTGTTGTTTTCTTTGATGTATTCTTCAGGTGAATAATCAGTTTGAAATTCGTTCCTGCCTTTACTTCCCCCGGTTCTGTGGAGAATCCGGTCACGATCACTCTCGGAACAGCGGTAGAGCTATCTCCACCTCCAGTTGAAACAGGATCTGCATTCATCACGCCGCCGGCATCTACGCCTCCCAGTGAATCTGCCCCGATCTGATCTTGCCCGTCAGTATTTTGATTGTTATTCTGAGAGTCCTGATTATTATTCTGGTTCGGTGTATTCTGTTCATTTTTGCCACTATCTTTAGGCTTTGCCACCGTTTTTACGTAAATACCATAGTCACCAGTCAGTTTCATGCCATCGTTTTCTTCCGTCTCCGCACTGCACGTAAAAACCAGCTTATAGTATTTGCTGCAAACATTTTCTCTTGCGGTGAGTGCAAATTCAATGGTTTTTTCTTCCCCTTTGGCAAGTTTTTCAATGGTGTATGTATAATCCTTATTCGCAATCTCAAATGGCCACACATCAATATCTTCGCTGACAGGTGGCGCAACTTTGATATTTTTCAGCTCTGCCTCACCCGTATTCTTTACGATCAATTTGATGCTTTTCGACTCGGAATGTTTATAGCTGATTATATCCTTTGTCGCCGCCTGCACGCTCATTCGCACTGTTTTCTGTTCTCCTTCAGACTGGGAAGGGTCTGCTTCCACCACCTTTGGAGCATTCTCCCCCTCCGCATTTGTCGGTAACGCCGGAACGCATGTCAGCACCATCGCCAGACATACCATCATCGCTCCAAATTGTTTAATCCTCCTCATGTTCTCCTACTTCCTTTCCCGGATTCTCCTCAATCCGCACAATTTCTCCGTCTATTATATGGAACACCCGGTCCGCGTACGTGGCCAGATGATTATCATGGGTAACCATTACCAGTGTTTTTTTCTGCTTTCTTACCACATCCTGCATCAGATGCATTACTTCCTCCGAGGTGTGGGAATCCAGATTCCCGGTCGGTTCGTCCGCAAAAATGATTTTTGGCTCCACTACCAGCGCCCTTGCCACCCCGACTCTCTGCTGCTGTCCGCCGGACATCTGATTTGGAAGATGCTTCTTATGCTTTTTCAGATTCACCAGATCCAGCATCTTCTCCGCTTTTTTCAGCCGTACCGCCTTCTTTTCTCCCCGGAAGCTCAGCGGAAGCGCCACATTCTCCAAGGCATTCAGCGTACTGATCAAATGAAAGGACTGGAAAATAAACCCGACGTTCTCACGGCGAAACTTTACCAATTCATCTTCTTTTTTGTTTTCTATGTGCTCTCCTCCAATGAGGATCTCACCTTTTGTGGGTTTCTCCAGGCCGGCAAGCATATTCAGAAGTGTGGACTTGCCGGAACCGGATGTGCCGACAATGGCACAGAATTCGCCCTGGTGGATATCAAAGCTGACTCCGTTAAGGGCCCGGACGATGCTGTCGCCTACGCGGTAGAATTTATATAAATTACGTACTTCAATTACATTTTCCATTGAGGACCTCCTCTCATTCGCACTTTGGTATTATTGTATCATATTAGAGGCGGGAAAATGTTGGTAAAGGATTAAGATTGTTTAAGAATTCTTTAAGATTTTGGCGGAAGGGACGCCCCCGCGCGCTACACTAGTTATGCAGGACACGCTCTCGCTCGGAAAAAAACGCAGCGGTACGTACGATGCCAGGGCGCCGCAAAAGCGGCTGCTGCCATCTAGTGCCGGCGTTTTTTACGGTCCTGCATAACTAGTGTAGCGCGCGGGGCTGGCTCTTCCTGGAGAGCCATTTTTTGGGGTTGTGTGGGGAACGGTCTTCACAAAAGCATCTAAATATTTTACCGCCTTGCACGGTACATGGCGGTTAGTACGTCTACGGCGTCTTCCATTGGTAACAGGCTTACGTTGAACAGCATTTGGTGGGACTCGATGCTGCCCCAGGTGCTGCCGGTGTGGGCTTCGTAGTAGTATTTTCTTTCTTTGTCTACATTTTTAATTTTTTCCCACGCCTGTTCTTCGTTCAGGTTGTAGATTTTCTGGATTCTTTCGATTCTGTCCCGGATTTCTGCGTAAATGAAAGCGTTGATGCAGGGGAATTCCTGTAGTATGTAGTCTGCGCATCTTCCTATGATGATACAGGGACCCCGGCGTGCGAGTCCCCGAATCAGTTCGGACTGTACCTGAAACATGCGGTCACTTAGGGGTTCTTCTTTCATGGCGCTTACGTAATTGACATAGTCGCCGGCCCCCTTCATCCCTGATAACAGGTGGCCCAGAAGGGACTCGTCCATTTTCTCAGCTTCTGCTGTCTCTACTTTCAGCTCTTTCGCCGCCATCTGAATCAGGTTGCGGTCGTAAAGTGGAATATCCAGTCTGTCTGACAGGCGCTTCCCCACTTCATGCCCGCCACTCCCAAACTGTCTGCCGATTGTGATAATCGTATGTTTCTTCATAATAGACCGCCTCCTGTCATGTTAAAAATTCTGAAAATATTTACATTTATTATATTATAGTCGTTCTATTTTGTAAACTTAAACTGTGTAAAGTCTATGGAATTTTCCATAAATTTAAAAGAACCGGACCTCCCCCCTATAAGCGGATATCCAGTTCTCCTATTCCTGATTTTTTAACGCCAAGTCCTCTTATCTTCCCTGCTCCAATACTTCCTCCGCAATATTTCTCGCATGGTCGGAAATACGTTCCATGTATACAAGTGTATCCAGGAACACGATTCCGGCTTCCGTATTGCACTGATTATTGGTAAGGCGCGCAATGTGCTGTGAACGGAGGGAAATCTCCAGTCCGTCAGCCTCTGTTTCTTTTTCCACGGTCTTAAGTGCACTTTCATGATCGTTGGATTCAAATGCTTCCAGTGCATACAGATAGCTGCCGCTGCACACTTCCATCATATGTCTTAAATGCTCCTCGCCAATTTCGGAAAATACGATTTTCCGGTCGATCATGCTTTCTGCAAATTCGGAAATATTTTCGCAGTAATCACTGATACGTTCCATATCGGAAACCACCTGAAGCATTCTTGAAACGGACTCATGCTCACGCTGACTGATCTGCAAGGCGGAAAGCTTGATCGCATATTCGGTGATACCTGCACTTAAGCGGTCCACCTTCTCTTCGTCTTCCTTCAAAGCCTGTATCTCTTCTTCTTTTTGTGAGAACAGCACTCTCTGCGCTGTATCCAAAGATCTTGCCACGATATGGCCCATACGCACAATCTCGGAAATCAGGGACTGCAGGGCGATACCCGGCGTCTCCAGCATACGTTCGTCGAGAAGGATCGCTCCCTCGTCCTGTGTCTCGTCTTCTACCCGTCCAATAATCTTGGCCAGCTTGATAATAAGTCCGGACGCCGGGAAAAGAAGCAGCGTCGTAACGATGTTGAATACCGTATGCACCATACTGATCTGTGTCTGATTGATGCTTGCATGTTCCCATGCCGGATCCGACACGGTAAGGTACGCAATGGCAATCACACTAAAGATCACCGTTCCGATAATATTAAAGAGAAGATGCATAAGTGCCGCCGTCTTTGCATTCTTCTTTGCACCCATACTGGAGAGAATGGCCGTCACACAGGTTCCGATATTCTGGCCCATGATGATATAAATCGCCGCCCCAAAAGGCACCAGTCCCGCAGCGGCAAGACTCTGCAGGATTCCGACCGACGCGGAAGAACTCTGAATGATCGCCGTGACCACCGCTCCGGCAAGAATCCCCAGAATCGGATTATGTCCCAGTTTCACAAAAATACTGCAAAATGCTTCAGAGTCCTTAAGCGGCGCCACCGCAGAAGACATGGTCGTGATTCCGACGAACAAAAGACCGAATCCCACGATAATACTGGAAATGTCCTTTGTTGAACGTCGTTTACCGGTCAGCATGATGATCACACCGAGCATGATCGCAATCGGCGCAAGGGTCGCCGGGCTTAAAAATTTGGCCCATTCCACACTGGAGACCAGCCAGCCGGTGATAGTCGTACCCACGTTAGCGCCCATGATCACGCCCATCGCCTGCTGCAGATTCATGATGCCTGCATTTACGAATCCGACCACCATGACGGTCGTCGCCGATGAGCTTTGGATCACCGCGGTGATAAATGCTCCCAGAAGCACGCCCAGAAATTTATTCTTTGTCAGCGCCTCAAGCAGCGTTTTCATCTTATTGCCGGCGGCATGCTCCAGCCCCTGTGCCATGATCTGCATTCCATAAATAAACATTCCCAGACCGCCTACAAAAGGAATTATAATATTCAAATATTCCATAAATTTCTTCTCCTCATATGTATTCTCTCATTGCGATATGTGTTACCGACCTTATTTCAAGTGTGCCCGACTGCTCATATGAACCTCCATCGGACATTTACCGGGATAAAGGTCTACCAGAACTCAGGTATGCTTGGCAATCGAGATAAAGCTCCGCCAGACCTTCACTTAAGTATGCCTGGCAACTCAGATGTGCCCGGCTGCTCTGCCGGCACGATCTGTCTGCCGTCCAGCGCCGCGTAGATGAGCTCGTCCCCCTCATAACTCAGTTTCAGGGAGAAGAACGGCGCATTCTCCCGAATCAGCCGGAAAAAGATCTTGTCGCCTTCCCAGATATTGAGAGATTCAATCTCTGATTTTTTCACCCATTCCAGCGTACCTTCCGAACATTCCCTGATCTCGCCCTCATAACCGTCTGCAGTGTACAGGAAAATATACTCCAGATCCCACGCTTCTTCCTTCTTCTCATGCGCCGCCGGGCAGCAGGAAAAGGTCAGAACACCACGCATCTGAAAGGAGGTAAGACGAAGCCCCGTCTCTTCTGCCGCCTCGCGAAGAAGACATTCCTCCGGGCTTTCGTCCGGCTCGAACTTTCCTCCTATCCCAATCCATTTGTCCTTATTGACATCTTTTTCCTTTTTGACTCTATGGAGCATCAGGTAGGAATCTTCATTTTCAATATAACATAATGTTGTCAAAATCATTGTGCTTTCCTCTTCATGAAAAATACAGGCGCTACCCGGGGATTCCTTCCGTTCCCTCTGATAGCATTGTCTTTCTTGCCATTCATGCTTTACTGTTCCCTGATCACCAGGCTCGGAAACACCTAGCCAAGTGCTCATATTATAGCATTCCTCATCTGTTTGCACAATGATTTTTTATTTCTTCATCTTCGGCTCGAACACCAGCGAAGCGAGATATCCGAATATCAGGGCCGCGCTGATTCCCACCGCACTTGCCTTAAAACCGCCCATAAAGATTCCGAGGAACCCTTCTTTATCTACCGCTTCCTTGACTCCTTTCCAAAGGGTATTGCCGAATCCCAGAAGCGGTACACTGATTCCGGCCCCGGCAAATTCCTGGATAGGTTTGAAAATATTGACAAACCCCAGCACACACCCGGTCACTACCAGCAGCACCATCACCCTTCCCGGCATCATTTTTGTCCGATCCAGAAGAATCTGCACTAACGCGCACACAAGTCCTCCTACCCAAAATGCATTGATATAATCCATCTTTCTCCTCCTCGCATCTATCTGTCATTTAAGATGTTCCCCTTTATTTCCGTGAGCAGTGGGCCAAGCAGCCATGTCTGCATGGCTATTTGACTTACAACTGGTCATTTGCACCTCTGTCTTTTTATCCGTGCCCTGCTCTTATCAATTACAATGCTCCAGTACAATGGCATGCGCGATGCCGGGGACGCTTTCGCCTTCGTTGTAACTCACGGTCGACATCAAAGCTCCGGTGGGCACGAACAGGATCCGTTTCCACTCGCCGGAAATCAGTTTTGGCAGAATATGTGCCGACAGGGTGGACGCCGCGCACCCACAGCCGCTTCCCCCGGCATTCGTGTTCTGCGTTTTCTGGTCGAAGATCATCATACCGCAGTCCATATGATTTTCTTTGATATCCTTCCCTCTCTTCCGCACGAGGTCGAATAGGATCGACTGCCCCACATACCCCAGATCTCCCGTGATGATCCGGTCATAATCGCTTTCCTTCCGCCCGAAATCTTCCAGATTCTGAAGAATCGTGTCGCACGCCGCCGGCGCCATGCACGCCCCCATATTCTGCGAGTCCTTAAGCCCATAGTCTACGATTTTCCCGATCGTCACCCCACTGATGCGGACGGCACTTTTCTGATTTCCCACCAGAAATGCACCGCTTCCCGTCACCGTCCAGCTCGAAGACGCGGGTCTTTGATTGGCGTATCCCAGCGGAAAACGGAATTCTTTTTCGGCACTTGCAAAATGGCTGGAAGTGACCGCCAGTATCCGGTCCCCATAGCCTGCCGCCACCGTCATCGCCGCTAATGCAAGCGCCTCGCCTGAGGTAGAACAGGCTCCGAACAGACCGAACATCGGGATCTGCAGTTCTTCCACACCCATGGAAGTCGCGATTCCCTGGCGAAGCAGGTCTCCGCCGAACAGATACCTTACATTTTCCGCGTGTTCTCCGGCTTTCTTGAGAGCCAGCATGCAGGCCAGCTTCTGCATCGTACCCTCTGCCGCCTCCCAGGTATCTTCTCCGAACAGATCGTCGTCCGACGCGATATCGAATTTATTTCCCAGTGGTCCCTCGCTCTCTTTTTTTCCCACCACCGAGCCGCTGCTCATAAGATACGGGCACTCCCCAAACGAAATACTTTGTGTTCCTTTTGTCAGATTCATACTGCCACCTCCGGTTTCATTTGCTAATCCTCCTCCCGAAATGCCTGTCCGAGCTGCTCTACCAGGCGCTGCATTTCTTCCTTGGAGTCGACCTGCCCGGCCTTTGTAAGCCACCCGCTTCGCTCTTCTTCCGTCATCTCGCCATAATGCTTCATCGCCGACTCATTCATCGCCAGGCCAAGTCCAAATCCAATAGGTACGTCTTTTGCCTCTTTTTCATGATCTATACTCATTTTTTTCCTCCTGCACAGGTGCTCTATTATGCTATGGAATGATTCCTATGCTCTTTCCGATCCAATAGACCAGTCCCAAAAGCCAGCTTGTAAAAATTCCATACAAAATGACCGGCCCCGCTATGGTAAATATTTTGCACCCGATTCCAAATACATGTCCTTCTTTTTTATACTCTATAGCCGGAGCCGCCACCGAATTGGCAAATCCCGTGATCGGCACCAGCGCTCCGGCCCCGCCCCAGTCGGCAATCTTTGGGTAAATACCGATTCCTGTCAGCAAAACGCTCAAAAGAACCAGGATCATCGAGCACCAGCCACCGCTGGTATCCTTATCAAGCCCTAATTTATCACAATAATTCAGAATGCCCTGCCCGATTGTACAGATGATTCCGCCTGTGATAAATGCTTTGATCATATCCGGCCCCAATTTGCGGACCGGTGTTTTTTCTTTTACATAGGCCTCATACGCCTGCTGCTGTCTCTGTTTCTTCTCCCCGGACGTTTCCTTTTCCGCGCCCGGCGAAATATTTGTCTTCGCCATATTTTTGTCCCGCCTTATCTGTTTTTTACACCACAAGGGTATTTGTTCTTGCTAAATTCCTGTCACGTCTTTACCATCTGTGGTAAAAGTACAAAATGGACCCAAACCCTTTTCCCAGCGCCATTCCCAATATCAGATACGGAATGCCTTTCAGGAACTTTGTCCGCCTGATAAAAATCGGAAATACATTTAAAACATCTGCCAGTGCCATGGACCAGCAGCCCACAAAGATTCCCGCAAAGATTCCAAACACCGGAAGACACCAACCTGCTCCCGGAATATGCACCCGGTAGACCCAGAACAGATTTCCCAGAATTCCTCCCAGCGCAATGCTGTCCTCATAAAGCAGAATGTGCTCCCCCGTATGCGTTCGGTCGGCAAAATCCGATACCACGCCCAGGCCGATCAGGAAGGAAAACAGTCCCGCTGCCACCCCTGCGCCGAAGCTAAGTCCCAGAATTCCCAGAACTATTTGTCTGACCCACATCGATCTCCTGCTCCTTTCTGGAATAGCTCTCTATCAGTGTCGTTTGAATATCATTTTCATAAAGCCGCATTTCCACCTCCATCGGAGTCGGATCTACGGAGAACCGCTTCCGTCCAAAGTGATTGAAGAAGGTCAGGATCCCGATGACAAGTCCAATCGAATAGGTAAGCTCCAAAATGGTAAATCCATCTGACTTGTTTCCCATAACCAGCTCATAAATCTGCCCGAACATCTTCGTGACCGACACATCATTATTGAACGTCATGATGGAAAATGCCGCGCCAAAGAAGGTAATCAGCAAAATGAGCGCTACTTTCGCCCAGTGCAGAACCATGTTTGGTTTTTGCCGCTTCTCATATGTGACGATCAGATCGGACTCTCCTTCATTTTGAATATCAAGCTGAGGATATTCTTTATGGATACATTCGATGATTTTCAGGACAGATATGACGAACCGGTGCTGCCCGTTTTCCTGTATTTTTAAAATGCGCAGGGACTTCACTTTGTTCAGGATATTCTGATTGCTGCACTCCATGGACAGGATATCGCCCAGAGTGACATCAGTTTTCTGCACCTCCGTATTTTTCTCCCCTTTTACGTACAGAATCTCATTACCGGCCGACATAGCCCATCAGCCTTTCCCACATGCCATGGCCCAATGCGACCAGGGTTCCTTCTGTCATACTTCCTGTATCTTTTACATGATAATAATAATACACGATTCCGATAAATACGGCTGCAAGTATGGCCGTGATCAGACAGGCACGTATCCGTCTTTTTGCTTTATTCATGCCGTAGCACCTTCCTTTCTGAATGTGCAGTGTGCCGTCTGCATTTCATGCCATGCATGGTATGAAAATGAATGAGCATACTGCACTGGTAATAACGCTCCGTAAAATCTAAAACGTTGCATTAGTAGTATGGCTGCGTTTCTAAAAAAATATGCGCAATAGTCAAGATAAACTATAGCCAAGATGTAGGTCTGATGAATCTTATTTCAGGTATGCCCCGCAGCCGAAACAAAAAACCACCGGACCTATTTCAGGTATGCCAAGCAACCAAAACACAGTCCACTGAATCTCATTTCAGATATGCCCAGCAACCGCAAAAAGACCGCAGACATACACATTTTATGTACATCTGCGGCCTTCTGTATCAAATCAACTCCCAGTCAGCGAAAATCATTATATTTAGTCAGATTTTACTTGTTTTCTCTTTTTTTCTTAAAGGCAAAACTGCCTACACCTGCTGAGGCCAGAGCCATTGCCATAAGACCTAACAGATTCGCCGGGTCGCCGGTCTGTGGATTTTTGGAATTCTGTGCATTTGCCGACGGCTTCTTGTCGGCAGGATTACTACTGTTTCCGGTATTGTTGTTAGTCTCTGCATTACCGTTGTTTCCTATATTTCCCGCATTCGTCTGTTCCGCTTTTTTAAGTTCTTTAATTGCTGCCAGAAGTTCCTCTGTAGCCGCATCAACTGCCTCCTGAGATTTTGCTTCCTCCAGAACGACATTTGCATTTTCAAGTGCACCCTCCAAAGCCTTCCAGGTTTCTTTTGTAAACTCCGTCTCTTTCAGTTCGCCGGCCTTCTTAATCGCCTGCTCCAGAGCTGTCGTATCCACCTCACTCTTACTATATACAAATTCCAGATCTTTATAACCGGTTGCGGAGACACAGATCGTATAAGTGCCGTCTTCCTTGAAAGGCTCTGCATCTGTCTTCAATGTGCCGTCCTCATCAATGAGTACCGTCGCACGTTTACCGGACGCCGAATAACTCTGACCGTTTACTGAGACCACCTCAATCTTGCTGAGGAAATCTGCAAATTCCTCTGCACTTGCTCCATCATTTATGACCAGGGCCGGGTTCTTATCGTCCATATTGTATTTTGCCGGCATAGCTTCTGTAAACAATTCAAATGTTGTACTGATCGGTGCATAAATACCGGATTCATCTTTTATAGTCAAAGTATATTTCCCCATTTTTGCATTTTCATAAGAAAGCACGCCGTCTTTCACAGACGTCTCCAGGCCTTCTACCTCGTATTTTGCCTGATAGTCTTTTGGAAGACCACTTACCTCTACCGTTGTAGAACCGGCAGTAACCGGCGCATCCGTCACTTCCAGCGCATAATTAAACTTCTTCGGAACATACAGATTCACCGGAATTTCATAAATGCCATCGGCTGTGTAATAAGTAATCTTATTAATAGTCTGTCCCATCATCTTTTCATAGTGTGCAGAGGACACCGGGCAATTATGCACCTTGTCTGTAAATCCGGTACACCATGCCAGTTCTGTACCTCTCCAGATATTCTCCAGATGGCGAAGACCATAATCGTTTCCTTCCTTTGTACTGATGATTACGCCATATACCTTCTCTGTACTACATGAAATTCCGTCCAACCCCAGCTGATAATCACCATAACTGGACTGTGTCTCCAGTTCCGCCGATGCAGATACCTGCTTCTTTTCTCCAACGACAGGTCCAAAGGAAAGGCTTCCGCCATTTGCCGTCACCTCTTTATAATATGCCGGTACCTCGTCAAGAACATAGTACGCATAGCTCTCGTTTTCAAACAATGCATCTTTTCCCACATAAGTGGTCGTGCTTGTCTGTCCGCGGTTCGTTACCGTAATATCCACACTGTCAGAGTCCTTGACCTCTTTATACGCCGACAAGTCTACGCCTTCTCCCACTTTGACCGGGAAGGTAATGCCGGTGACCTCGGTTCCATCGCTCTTTGTATGATAAGAACCGCCCGCAAGTGTTCCGGTTCTTGTTTTATTTTTTGTTGCAGAGGTAAATGCATCTTTGTCCGGGAATAAACCCCGGCAAAACAGAGCAATACGATGATTGTTAAAATCCCATATTTCAAATACAACAGCTTTTCCTGGATTTTTTTTCTGATCCTGGGTGGCTTTTTCCCACATTTCTTACACAACGTCGTAAACGCGGTATTTGCCCAGTCTCCCAGGCTTCCGAATGCGCAGGCAAATCCGCAGAAAAATCTGCCAAATATCATCGTATAAATACATATGACAATCAAAACTATAGTAAATGCCGTAAGCCCGTTTTTTTGTCCTGCCCCTATCTGGGTAAAAATCTGTTTTACCCCGGAAAATGCCGCCGTATACACTGATGGCAGAAATGTAAAAAACAAAAGCTGTACCACCCTCCGGACCCAAGTATGTAGACTCTTTTTTTCTTTTCGTGTCAGATTTCTGATGTTCATTTTGCCCTCCACCTACTGAATCGCCGTTCCCAGCGCCTCTGCAACGGCATCACGGATTCCGGTCGAACTAAATGTCGCTCCGCTTATGGCGTCCACCTCGGCCGATTGCTTTTCCAATATGACAGGAATCACATCTTTTGCTGTTGCCAGATAAGCCCCGTCTTCCTGCTTGGCGGATACGACCTGTATCTCCTCGATCCTTCCACTCTCGATGCGTACCTCGACCGAGATCGGCCCTCCAAATCCCTGGGCCTCTCCGGTAAAAGTTCCGTCGCGATAGGAAACCTCTCCTTCCCCTTCCTTTGCCAGATTTCCAGTAAGCTCCGCTGTCTTAAGACGGGCGTCAAGCCTTGCGATTTCGTCCTCCTTCGCCCTAAGTTCCAGAACACTATTATATCCCAGCAGGGCAATCACAATCGCTGCTACACTGATCAGCCTGACCCAAAATTCTTTCATTTTTATCTATTGCCCCCTTTATTTCTCTGCACTTTTCAGGGCTTCCTGACACGCCGCGATGATTGCTGTAGAACTATAAGTCGCGCCGGAGACCACGTCTACCTCCAGGCTCTGCGCGGCGATCATCTTATCGATCACGCTCTTCGCACGATTAAAAAATGCTGCATCATCGCCTTCCACAGACAACACTTCGATCGATACAATCTTTTTATCCTTGATTTCAACCGCCACTGTGATTTTCCCGGCAAATCCATTTCCTGTTCCTTTATAAATGCCGTTTTCCAAATCAAAACTGCCCTCCGGCTCTGTGTTTTGTTCTTCTATTCGCTCCTCCCTCTCCGGTTCCGAAGCCTGCACCTAATAGACCGGCGTTTCATATCCCGAAAGACTTGCTCCGATACACGCCGTTACCAGAACGGCCGCAAGCGTCGGGGCAAAGGCAGATATTTTTCTCAGAAACTCCATACACTAGCCTTCCTTTCGTATCACCTGAACCTCAAAATCTGATGTAAAGCTATCCGCAATCCCTTCGGTTACGGAGATGTGGCCTTCATCATCTACCAGAACCGCATCAAATTCTTCCGCATGTTTCCGCCAAAACGCTACCGCTTTTTCCGGTCCCATGATAAAAAGCGAGGTCGATAGTCCGTCCGCCAAAGTACCGTCCGGACTTACGATGGTCACCGATTTCAGACCATTTTCCGCCGGATACCCGGTCCTTGGATCAATGATGTGATGATAGGTTTTTCCGTCCTGCTCAAAATATCGTTCGTAGCCGCCTGAGGTGATTACCGCCAGATCTGCCCCTTCAAGCACTCCGATATATTCCTCTTCGTTGTCCGGGCTTTGAATCGCAATCCTCCATTTACTTCCATCTGTTTTTGTGCCCATCACCTGCACATTTCCTCCCAGATTGATCATTGCGCTTTGAATTCCATACTCACGCAGGATATCCGCCACCCTTCCGGAGGTATAGCCCTTAGCGATTCCGCCGAAATCGATCTTCATGCCCGGTTGCATAAACGTGACCCTGGCCTTTTCTTCATCATATTGAATCTTTGAGGCATCGATGAGCGGAAGTAAGTTTTCCAGTTCCTCTGCTTCAGGGACCCGGTATTCTTCCGTTGTAAATCCCCACTCTTCCATGACCGGGTAGACGGCAATGTCAAACATACCTCCCGTAGCGTCATAAAGCTCCATCGACCGCTCCATCAGAACCGCCGTATCTTTTGTCAGCGTCCCGGCACCTGTCTGGTTCAGTGTAGCTACCTCGCTCTCTCCGTTTCCGGTGGATAAAAGCAAATCCAGCCGCTCGATCTCCGCTGCCGCCGCATCGACTGCCGCCTGCGCATCTGTCCCGAAAGCGGTCACCGTCATATAGGTGTCCATCGCAAATATTTCTCGCTCCGCCTTCTCCTTAGCACTGTCCTCTTCGGATACATGATTTCCCGTGTTCTCTTCCTTCTGGGACCTATCGCTATTTGGGCTTTCAGCCGCGCCATTCGTTTTACAACCGCTAAGCAAAAATACCAGTACGAAACCGACGATCCACAATCTACTTCTATGCATATTCTGACTCCAATAATTTATATTTAGTTAGTTTGAGCTAACATAAAACAGTATAACACCAGCCAAAGCCGGTGTCAATTATGGATAAATCTTCCAGAGTGAAAAACTTTTTCATTTATACCCTATATCTGCCTTTTCCCGCAATGATTTCAGTATTCTTTTTTCCATGCGCGACACCTGTACCTGCGAAAGTCCCATTTCCTTCCCAATCTCGGTCTGCGTCTTATTGGCGAAATACCGCAGGTAGAGAAGCTGTCGCTCCTCTTTTTCCAGCTCTCCCAGAAGCTGCGTCAAAAACAAGTGATTCAGCACTTCCTCCTCCCGTTTATCTTCCTCCGCCAGTTTTTCCATAAGCGGAATCGTATTGCCATCTTTTTGGTACACCGGCTTATGCAGGGATTCCACCTCGCCGCTTGCGTCCAACGCCATGGCAAGCTCCTCCTTTTCCACGCCCAAATGCTCCGCCAATTCCTCCACATCAGGCTCGCGCCCCAGCTTTTCCTGCAGGGATTCCCTTGCCAGATAGGCCTTATAGGACAATTCTTTGAGCGAACGACTGACTTTGATCATTCCGTCGTCGCGCAGAAACCGCTTGATTTCCCCGGATATCATCGGAACCGCATAGGTAGAAAATTTAACATCATAGGAAAGGTCAAATTTATCGATTGCCTTCAGAAGGCCAATGCTGCCGATCTGAAATAAATCCTCTGCTTCCGTTCCTCTTCCATAAAATCGTTTTACAATACACCAGATGAGTCCGGTGTTCTCCTCTACTAATTGTGCCCTCGCTTCTTCGTCCCCCTGGTGAGATTTCCTGATTAAAGCGATTGTATGGTCCATATTCCTACCTTTCTCCAATGTTTTTCTTCATCTTCACGCAGGTTCCTTCCCCAGGTGCAGATTCTACCGCTACCTCGTCCATAAAGGCTTCCATGAAGGCAAATCCCATTCCGGACCGGTCCAGCTCCGGCCTTGTGGTATAAAGCGGCTCCATCGCCCTCGCCACATCTTCAATGCCTTTGCCCTGATCCTCCACCTCTATGTACAGCACACTTTTCTCCATACGGCACCGGATACGGATTTTCCCTTCCTTCCCGTCATAGCCGTGGATAATCGCATTCGTCACCGCCTCCGACACGGCGGTCTTCACATCAGAAACCTCTTCCAGAAGCGGGTTGAGCTGCGTCATGAACGCCGCCACCGTCACTCTGGCAAAACTTTCATTTTCGGAATTACTGTCAAAAATCAGTTCCATTTCGTTTGCGTGTTCCATCGTTTTACTCCTCCTCATATACCTGCATGATTTTGGTTACCCCTGACATATTCAGGATTCTTTTCATTCGCTCGCTGGCGTGGACCGCCCACACATCGCCGCCCAGCAGATAAATCTGCCTGTACCTTCCCATAATCACCCCGATTCCTGAACTGTCCATAAAATCCGTACTATGAAAATCGAAGATTACATGCTTGATGTGCTTCTGCTCAATCACTTTATCTGCCTCCCTGCGTATGTCCTCCGCGTTGTGATGATCCACCTCTTTTGGGAGAAATATGGTCAAACAATTCTCCTCCACCTGATAATCCATCTGTAACTCCTCCTTATTCTGGGTATATATTTTTTGAATACCGAGATGAAGGTCCACCGGACCTTCACTTAGGTATGCTTGGCAACCGAGATGAAGGTCCACCGGACGTTCACTCAGGTATGCTTGGCAACAAAATAGAATGTGCGCACGCACATTCTTCGTGCGCGAGCGGGCTGCGTAGCAGCAATTTCCTTCCCGCAGCTGTACATTGTCGCACGAAGTGCGTTTTATTTTATAGGAAAATGCTAAGCACTTTCCTATGAAATAAAAAAGGACATGCATATTCTGCATATCCTTCTCATTCGTATCATGATTCACCTTTTTCATATTCTTGTATTCCCGGAAGCCCTTTTACAGCCGCCTATTCCTGGTTTTCCTCATCGTTTCCCCGGTCGCCGTTATCCTGGCCTTGCTCATCTCCACTTTTCTGATCTCCGGCAGGGTTCACACCGCTCAATGCTTTCTGGGCGTCTGCCGCCGCCTGCGTTCCGGCGTAATTCTGCACGACCTTCTCATACGTCGCCTTGGCATTCTCCGCATCATTTTTCCCTGCGTAAGCATCAGCCAACAGCTTCAATGCTTCTCCTTCCTCATAGCCCTCGTCCATTCGCACGACTTTCTCAAGAGCCGTCACGGCGGCCGCATAATCATTCTCTGACATACTTTCCTTCGCCTGGGCGTAAAGACGTTTACACATCACCGGGAACAACTCGCCGGCTATCTCGTCATAAATCGCCTTCGCCTGCTCTCCCAGCGCTTCCGGATTCACGGTAAGGAGTCCCTCCAGCATGTCCGCATTGCTGGTGTTGCCCCCGTCAAACTGTTGGGAAACCTTAAGAAGGGCTTCATAGCTCTCCTGAATGGAACCCGCTGTCTGAATCGCGCTTTCCGCCTCGTCACTCGTGGAACGGTACCCTTCCAGTTCTTTTTTCAGCGCATCAATCTGCGTATCCCTGGCGGCAAGCTGCTCGCTTAGAGCAATCACGCTCTTATTCGCCACCTGCGACTCCTTCTGACTCACGGCCGGTGCGATCAGAAACCACACAACGGCGGCGCCTACCGCGATACCGATCGCGATATTGACGATCGTCAGCATCGCCGCATTGTCCTTAAGACTTGCGGATACCGGCTGGATAATCGTCTCATTTCCCAGGGTATAGCTGACCGTATGCTGCCCTTTTTCTTCCTTTAGCTTCGCCACTTTCTGGCTTCGGAGCTTACTAAGCTCATGCATATAGTTCAGCGTGATCTCATTGGTGATGTCCATCTTATGGGCGCGCCTCAAGATCTGTCTCGCCTTTGCGTACTGCTCCGTCTGCAAATACAAAAGCGCCAGAAGCTGATGCGCTTTCAAAAAACCGGGGTGCGCCGTGATAACCTTCTTAAGCTGGATAATCGCCAGATCCTCCCCGTTCTGCCGACAATATACCAGACACTGATTATACTTATGTATTGCCTGGTTGATCGTCTCTAATTCACTCGGCGTCTCCTGCACCTTTTTGATATAGTAATTGGCAATATTCTCATAGGACTTGAAATTCTTGCTGATGATCCATTCCACCAGCGCTTCCACGACTTCTCCCCGTCCGTAGTACACAAGTCCCAGAAGGTTCCTCGCCATAACATTCTCCCTGTTAAATTGCAGGCTCTTCCGAAGGGATACGATCGCGCCGGATAAATCCCGGATATTCGCCTTCTTCAGCCCGTCATTATACCAGTAATTCGACTGGTACGCGAGTTTTTCCGTATACTCCATTGAACTCTCCCTTATCTATCTAAAACGGCTGCTGTTTCTGCCGCACCCTATTTCGTTTTCTCCAGCATCTCGCGGAAAATATCCGTCATATCGGTCAGATCTTCCTCATACACTGCCTTCTCAATATCTTCTACTTCCAAACTTGGCTTGAACTTTTTAAGTTCTTCTTCAAAATCAAGCATGTCTGCCTCCTATTAACGCTTTTAACTCTCCAATCAGATACAAAGAACCGAGACAATACAGTCTTCCGTCCTCTCCCTTTTCTTCCATCGCTCTATCAAACGCCTGCGAAAGATCTGCCACCGGATAGATTGGACTTTTGGTATACCGTGCAAATACTGCGGCCAGATCACTGATTCCGGCTCCTCTTTTATCCTGGATTCCCGTCACCACATAGGCATCGGCAGGCACGCCCGTAAGCAGCTCCTCTATCATGTGGCGGTAATCCTTCTCCGCAACCGCGGAAAACAAGATCACTCTCTTTTTGGCGTCCGTGGCATTTCCAGTCCTCTCCTGCCCTTCTGCTGTGCTTAGCGCGTCCTGTGCTCTCACACTCTCTACAAATTTGCGAACGGCAGCAAGATTGTGAGCTCCGTCCAGGATCACCCCGGGCAGCACTTCCTCCATTCTTCCGGGCCAGGTCACCTCAGAGAGTGCTTTGCTCCATCTTACGTCGTCTATTCTGCCGGAAATTTCCCCTTCCCGGGCATGTCCAAATATCTCTTTCATCGCCGTGATGGCAAGCGTGGCGTTCATCGCTTGATAAACGCCCGTCCCTCTTACCCTCCACACGGTATTATTATCATACTCATTCACCAGAGAAAAAGCAATATCTTTCTCCGTAATTTCCAGAATTTTGAACGCGCAATTTGCGACTTCTCTACAAGGTGCGCCCACTTTCTCCGCCGTTTGTCGAATGACAGCCGCAGCTTCGGGCACACTTCCGTCATAAATGACTGGAACTCCGCGCCGGATAATCCCGGCTTTTTCTGCCGCAATCTGGGATATCGTATCCCCGAGAATCGCCGTGTGGTCAAGTCCTATGGACGTGATCACGGAAACCAGCGGTGTCTCAAAGGAATTCGTCGCATCAAGCCTTCCGCCAAGCCCTGTCTCCAAAATCACATACTCCACGCCGGCCCGTTCAAAGGCGGTCATTCCCATGCCATAGAGAAACTCGAAATAGGACGGGTGTGCGATTCCGTCTGCTTCCATCTCATGTACTACACTTAGAACTTTCTCAAATACCTTCAAAAAATCTTCATCTGAAATCTCCGTACCGTTGATTCGGATACGCTCATTAAGCTTCACCAAATGCGGAGAGGTAAATAGACCAACTCCCCCACTTGAATCTGTCTGGCCGCCGAGATGAAGGTCCACCGGACCTTCACTTAGGTATGCTTGGCTGCCGAGATGAACGTCCACTGGACGTTCACTTAGGCATGCAGAGCAACAAAGAAGAATCGCCTGCATATATGCGCAGACGCTTCCCTTTCCGTTGGTTCCCGCCACATGAAGGACCTTCTTCGTGCGGCAGGGATTCCCCAACCTTCTCATAAATTCTCTTGTGTGTTCAAATGTGTGCTTTTCCGTAAATTTCGGTATGTCCTCTATATAGCGGACTGCTTCCTCATACTGCAATGTTCTCCCTCAATTCTACTGCTCTTTCGTATCGTCACGTCCGTCCGTGGTTCCTTCTGTCTCCTGGCTGTCTTCCCCTAAGTCCTCACCTTCGCCCTCTGTCTCCTCCTCAGGCGTCTTGGGATTCTCCAGCGCTTCCTTTAATTCATCAGTATACTCCTGAATCTCTCCGTCCAGATACACGTACTCTTTCGATGTGCGGAAAATGGTATTGCTTGATCCCACCTGGCTTACCGTGATCACATCGCCGTCTTCCAGCTTGCTCTCCGAAAGCTCAATACGGGTATTGTTAAGGAAGGTGCCCTTTTGCTTCTCCCCGTTTATATAAACCTTACTCCATTTTGTAAAATTCGTTCCGTACAGGCTGTAAGTCTCGTCAAGATTCGCATGAATGTCCGTGAGCGTCACATCACGGATTCCCATTTCCATGTGACCCTCCGTGATCGGCGGCTCCCCATCATACACAAACTGTTTTCCATAAAGGATATCATACTGTAGTAATTCCAGATCCAGCAGATAATCCTTCGTCTGTCTCCGCGACTGATGATAATTGAATACCGTGCCGGAATGAAGTCCCAGCCGTTCCATCACATCTGCCATGATCTGATAAGCCGGAATATTTCTGTCCTGTTTCTTAAGCCCTATATTATCCCAGATCACATAGTTAGTGTTATAAAGATAACGGCTCTTCAGATCTCTGGCCTCAAGTCCCATCGTGGGAAGATGGTCGCCGTAAAATACGACTACCGCCGGTTCTCCTCTTTCTTCCATGAGCTTCACCAGGTTGCCGGCGAACTCGTCCATCTCATACACCTGATTCACATAGTATTCCCAGGCATTATTTTTCGCATCGTCCGTGAGCCCTGTCGCCGTGATCCGCGGATTCTCAATCAGCTTCGTCTCCGGATAATTTCCATGTCCCTGCACACTGATCGTGAAAATGAAATCCTGCTGCTCGGTAGAATCCAGTGCATCGTTAATATGCGTCAGCAAAATGTCATCTTTCGCCCACCCATTTTCCGTCGTTTGCAGAATATTCATGAATTCCTTACTGGTAAAGGTGTCAAAGCCAATATTGTTAAATACCTTGGCACGGCTGTAAAAATTACCGCCATTATTGTGCAGCGCATGTGTTCCGTAACCAAACGCTGCAAACGCCGTCGCGGCACTCTCTGCCGTCTGGTTCTTAAGAACCGTCTTATAAGGATATTCTCCCGGCCCAAAATAGCGCAGATTCATTCCCGTAAGCACCTCAAACTCCGTATTTGCCGTTCCCGCGCCCACAGAGGGTACTTTAAAGTACCCGGAAGAATATTCTTTGAACATCTTCCTCAAATTCGGGAGCGGGTCCTCGGAAGTCTTTAGCGCCTCAAACTCTGTCGTATCGAAAAACGACTCCAGCTGAACGAATACCACGTTCGGCATCTGGTCCGTATCTGCCTTGCTCTCAGTGATCTCTCCGTCCTTGCTGATCTTGTCTATGGTCGCCTCATTGTAATCATTCGGCTGAGAAATTCCCGTATTAAAAAGACTGGCTGCAAAACAATAGGGCAGCCCGTAATCCTCATAGGCAAACGCAATATTTCCAAAATAGGTGGACACAACACGATTCTCTATTGCGAGGTTCGTCAGTATCGTATAGGCTCCAAAGCTAAGCGCCACACCTACAAGTGCGATCAGACGGTGCATCTTCCCCTGGAACTGTCCGCCGCGCCTCCACATGGCAATCGCCCAGATGATGACAGCCGGTACGCCGATTCCCATCATCACAAGCTCCGTCACGGAGAAATAGTTGGTAAACAGCGACAAGCCCTCTTTAAATGTCTTAAGGTCCTGCGCATTAAACGGCGTCACACGTTTGAGCAGCATGACTCCATTACATACGCCCAGAGCCAGCCACACAACACTGATAATAATTCGGGTAAACACCCTCCGGCGCACCAGGTATACAACAGAAAATGTCATAAAGATCATAAAGACATTATAGAAAAATACCAGCGGCCTCTCCGTCATATACTGCCACGCCGCCACCGGCGAATGCCGGGATAACGCCTCGATAATATAATTGATCAGAATTGCCCAAATCGCTGTAAGTGGCAAAGAGACCTTGTTCATAATCTGATAATATGGCGCCATCTTTTTAGCAAACGCACTGTTCCTGCGCTTTTCTATGATCTTCTCACGTCTCTCATGACGCATCTTCCAGTACGCTTTAACATCGGTAAATTTTATATTTTTTAATTTTTCAAAACCGCCTTTAAAGTCCGGTTTTTTCAAATGGATTTTCGGAATTTTTTTCATGAAGCCAACCTCTACTATCTGAAACCTTTTCACCTTACTATACTGCGTATCTGCTTCTCAATTATGCCTGAATCTTGCTATATTTCTTTCACTTTCACATGTACCGGGATATAATATCCCGGTACATGCCAATTTTGCTCGTATTTCACACTACTCAATCGTTCTGTAACCCTGCATTATGCTATCTAATTGCTCCGCATTTCGTGCTCCCGTAATCCTAATACTATAACTACTTTCTCAAATTTGCAAGGCGGTCTTTCACCTGCGCCATCATCTGTTCATATTTTTCCAGTTTTGCTTTTTCTTCTTCCACCTTAGCCTGCGGCGCCTTGCTTAAGAATTTTTCGTTGCTCAGCATTCCCCGGGAACGTGCAAGTTCTTTTTTCAGCTTTTCTTCCTCTTTTGTCAGACGCTCAATCTCCTGCTCGAAGTCGATCAGCTCCTCCAGCGGAACGTAAACGGAAGCGTCCGGCACTACGATTGATACCGCGTCCCCGGCAATTCCGCTCTTATCTGCCTGTACCTCCAGTTCCGAAGCGCTCATCAGCGGACACGCAGACTGCGCAAGCACACCAAGCCCCTTCTGCAAATCCTCGCGCTCGGTAACCACATACACTTTTGCCTTCCGGCTCGGCGGTACATTCATCTCAGCACAGGCATTTCTGACTCCACGGATCACTTCCTTCATATGGTCCGTGATCGTCTCGGCCTCAGGATAGTTCCAATCTTCCGTATACTGCGGCCAGTCGGACATCATCAGTGACTCTTCCTCCGGTACCAGTGCACCGTAGATTTCCTCTGTCACGAACGGCATGAACGGGTGCAGCATCTTAAGCGCATTCCCCAGAACTGTCCTAAGCGTCCAAAGTGCGGCATTCGCGCTCTTATAATTGTCATTTGCATGGTAGATCCTGTATTTTACCAGCTCAATATACCAGTCACAGAATTCGTCCCATATAAAATCATACACCTTCTGTACGGCAATTCCCAGCTCGAATTTCTCCATATTGTCAGTTACGTCTTTGGCAAGCGTATTTACCTTGGAGAGAATCCACTTATCTGCCAGTTCCAGATCTTTTTCGTCCGGTCTGGAGATTACCTTATCCTCCATATTCATCAGGATAAACCGGGAAGCATTCCATACTTTGTTTGCAAAATTCCGGCTTGCCTCTACACGTTCATTGTAGAAACGCATATCATTTCCGGGTGCATTACCGGTCACCAGGGTCAGACGCAACGCATCTGCTCCGTACTCGTCGATGATCTCCAGCGGATCGATTCCATTTCCCAGAGATTTGCTCATCTTACGGCCCTGGGAATCTCTCACCAGTCCGTGGATCAGTACGGTATGGAACGGAGATTTGCCGGTGTGGGCATATCCGGAAAATACCATACGGATTACCCAGAAGAAAATGATATCGTATCCGGTCACCAACACATCTGTCGGATAGAAATAATCCAGATCTTCGGTCTGATCCGGCCAGCCAAGCGTAGAGAACGGCCACAATGCGGAACTGAACCAGGTATCCAGAGTGTCCTCGTCCTGCGTAAAATGTTTGCAGCCACAGTGCGGGCAAACCTCCGGCATCTCTCTTGCCACTACAAACTTTCCGCACTCGTCACAGTAGTATGCCGGAATCCGGTGTCCCCACCAGATCTGACGGGAAATACACCAGTCGCGGATATTCTCCAGCCAGTGCAGATATATCTTATCAAAACGCTCCGGCACAAATCTTAGTTCGCCCTTCCTTAGTGCCTCGATTGCCGGCTTTGCCAGTTCGTCCATCTTCACGAACCACTGCTGCTTGATCAGCGGTTCCACGGTGGTGTGGCAACGGTCATGTGTTCCTACGTTGTGGCTATGTTCTTCAATGCGAACCAGGTAGCCCTGCTCCTTTAAGTCTTCTACGATGGCCCCTCTTGCCTCGTAGCGCTCCATGCCTGAATATTTGCCATAGCCTTCCACGATGGTAGCATCGTCATTCATAATGTTGATTTCCGGCAGATTGTGACGCTTTCCAACTTCAAAGTCATTCGGGTCATGGGCCGGGGTAATCTTTACTGCACCGGTTCCGAACTCTTTATCTACATAAGCATCTGCCACGATCGGAATCTCTCTTCCCACCAGAGGAAGCAGCGCCTTCTTTCCTACGATGTCCGTATAACGCTCATCGTCCGGGTGCACAGCGATGGCCGTGTCTCCCAGCATCGTCTCCGGACGTGTGGTCGCAATCTCCAGAAACTTGTCCGTCCCGATAATCGGGTACTTAATGTGCCAGAAATGGCCTGCCTGCTCCTCATGCTCGACCTCTGCATCGGAAAGGGAGGTCTTACATACCGGACACCAGTTGATGATACGGGAGCCTTTATAAATGTATCCTTTTTCATATAAGCGGATAAACACTTCTTCCACCGCTTTCGAGCAGCCCTCGTCCATAGTGAAACGTTCTCTGTCCCAGTCGCAGGATACCCCCAGCTTCTCAAGCTGCTTCTCAATCGTTCCTGCGTACTCTTCCTTCCACTGCCAGGTCCTCTCAAGGAATCCCTCACGTCCAAGCTCCTTTTTGTCAATGCCTTCTGCCTTGAGCTGATTGGTGACCTTGACCTCGGTGGAAATCGCCGCATGGTCGGTTCCCGGAATCCAGAGTGCATTATATCCCTGCATTCTCTTATAGCGGATCAGGATATCCTGCAAGGTGTTATCAAGCGCATGCCCCATATGCAGCTTTCCGGTAATGTTCGGAGGCGGCATCACAGTGGTAAATGGTTTCCTGTCTCGGTCTACCTCTGCGTGAAAATATTTCTTCTCACACCATCTTTCATAAAGTTTCGGTTCAATTTCTTTTGGATTATACGTTTTTTCCAGATTCTTGCTCATCGTTTCCTCCTCAAATTATACTCTCTTTTGATTTGTGACACGTAAATATAAATGAAAAATGCAGCACACTTTCCTATGAAATAAAAAAGACGCCCCTTACAATACGTAAAGGGCGTAAATTTACGTGGTACCACCTTTATTCCATGAGATCTATCCAAGAGCCTTCCTAACGGTTGCTCTCTCACTGCCTGCCTTATAGTCTGTCAACATCTGGCCTTTTCAAACTCATGGCACTTATAGTTCTATAACGTAAACCACTCCGTGGTATCCTAATGTTATGGCAACGCTTCGTCACCCGCCCTGTTCAGATACCCGGCTCAAAAGCTACCTTCTGTACCCGTTTCCCGTAAGCCGCCTCTCAGCCCCTGAGCGGCTCTCTCTTCTTCGGACCTTGATACATACTCCTCTTTCTCACTGCCTTTTCCTCAACTACTGACTATAATAGTATTCAAATTTCAGTTTGTCAAGAAATTCATGAAATCTTCATAACTTCTGAAGAAGTTCTTAGGATTCCTCTAAAATTCATGAATGAAAAGACCGCTTCGCAGCTTTGGCTCGAACCATGTCGATTTCGGGGGCATCAGTTTTCCGCAATCGGCAACGCTTAACAATTCCTCCATAGATGTGGGATACATCGCAAACGCTACGGCGCTATGGTCCTGATCCACTGCATTCTCAAGAGACTTAAGTCCCCGGATTCCACCCACGAACTGCATTCTGGGGTCCGTCCTCAGATCCTCAATACCGAAAAGAGGCCTGAGTACTTCATTCTGTAAAATAGATACGTCCAGTCCTTCCACCGGATCCTCAGACCTTATCTCATCTTTTGCGGTAACCAGATACCAGGTACCGTCCACATACATTCCCATCTCGCCTTTTGCATGCGGTCTCGCGATCTCCTCACCTGTAGATGCTACCTGAAATTTTTCCTGCAAAATCTCCGGCAGTTTTTGCAGCAGCTCCTGGTCGACTTTATGTACAATTCGGTTATAATCAAAAATCCTTAACTCCTCTGCCGGGAAAAGAACAGACAGAAAATAATTGAATTCCTCTTCTCCTGTATATCCCGGATTCTCCGCTCTTCTCTTTAAGCCCACTTTAACGGCAGATGCTGCACGGTGATGCCCGTCTGCCACATAGAGGCTATCCATGCTGCAAAACAGCTCCGTCATCTCCTCCTGCCACCTGGAGTCCTCCACCTTCCACACCTGATGCCGGATTCCATCTTCACTTACAAAGTCATACAATGCCGGACTTTCCAGGGCTTTCGCGATCATTTGCCGGGTCGCAGAATTAGAGCGATAGGTAAGGAAGATCGGTCCGGTATGCGCACCGCACGCGTCTACGTGACGAATACGGTCAAGTTCTTTCTCCTCACGGGTATTCTCATGCTTTTTCACAACATCGTTCAAATAATCATCAATCGACACACAGCACACTAGTCCCGTCTGTGTTCTTCCCTCCATCGTCAGCGCGTAAATATAATAGCAGGGTCCCTCATCTTGGACAAACTCCCCGCTCTCTTTCATACCATAAAGCGTATCTCTGGCACGATCATATACCTGCTCGGAATACATGTCTGTTCCCTTCGGGAACTGTGTCTCCGCTCTGTCGATCTTCAGGAACGACAGGGGATTCTTTTCCACGATTTCTCTTGCCTCACTGCTGCTGTATACATCATACGGAAGTGCCGCAATCTGCTCTGCGAGCTCACCTGCCGGACGCACTCCACAAAATGGTCTGATCTTCGCCATATTCTTTCCTCCTACACTTCTATCTTAATCCGCAATCCTTCCAGGACGCCGCTCGGTATCTCATCGTCAAACGTATATTTTCCCGTCTTCGCGGGATTTTCAAAATTGTATACATAGACCACATCTTCCCGAGGGTCCACGATCCAATATTCCCGCACTCCTGCCTTCTGATACTGCATCATCTTCGTCACATAATCGTGGGAAGCATTGCTCTCCGACGCGATCTCGATCAACCAGTCGGGCGCGCCCGTACACCCCTTGTCGGTCAGCATCTCCGTCTTACAGATCACCGAAAGATCCGGCTGAACGACCGTGCTGTTATCTCCAAAAATCCGCACGTCAAACGGTGCGGGATAGACCTGGCACTTGCCATTATTTTTTTGAATATGTCCTTCAATTTGAAAAAGTAATTTAGTCAGTATCCTTTGGTGTCTTCTGCTTGGTGCGGCCAGCATATAGAGATATCCGTTGATCAGCTCCGCCCGCACCTCCTCCAGTTTCTCAATATCTTCATTCTGGTACGTCCTCGCATGATACATATAGGGAACCGGACTCTCTCTTATCAGCATGGGCTCTTCCTTGATAAGATCATAAGTGAACGGAATCTTCTCTTTTATAGTGAGAACCTGCTCGATCGCCAGAAGTGTGGCGTAACGCGGGTTCTTTGTTGCACCTGAAAAAATCTTATTTATAGTGCTTAGTGGAATTCCGGATAATTCTGCAATATCCTGATTGGTAATCCCTTTTTCCAGTTTCAGCTTTTTAAGATCATTAATATCCATATTTTCCCTTCTTTCCTTTTATGGATATATTTTATACTTTCCGTCTCACTTTGTCAACCTATATTTCCATTTTTGGAAATATATTTGTCCATTTTCGGAAATCATCTTGCCCATATTTGGACATTTTCTAAGCCATAAGATCTCTTCTTGTATATATTCCAAACGCCGCTACTGCCGAAACGACCAGGACAACGGCCCCAATCCCCGCCATCACCTGGTCCACCGCCTTTTCCGTAAAAATGTCCGCCGCATTAGAAAAATAGTATGGTGTCACATATTTCAGATTTTCCATATCCGGTATCAGCCTGCATACCAAATCCATCACGTACAGGAAGACGGCAAACCCCAGAGCCGCTCCCACCTGTTTCTTCCGGCTGACTGCGGAAATCAAAAAACAGACACTTCCCACCTCCAGCTGCATCAGAAGCTGAGCCGCATGATATAGTCCGAATTCCTTCCCGGGCGGCAGGTCGCCTGCAAGCACAAATCCCGCCACCGACCACAAAATACAAATCCCATTAAAAAGCAGAACCAGCGCGAGCATTGCCGCATACTTTTCCACTGCCACTCTCCCTCTTCCCAGCGGCAGCGTATACAAGAATTCCGCGGTATGCCCCTCCTCCTCTTTTGCCAGCATCACCACCGCTGTCATCGCAGCAAACATCGCGCCTCCTATGGCAAAAATCAGCCCAATCTCCGTCGCATAGAATCCTTCTATCGTCGCAATACTGATTTTATCCAATCCGATCGCCGTCGACAGGGCTCCCATATTCGAATAGGCCCCCGCCATTTCTTCTATGGACTCTTCCAGACTGCCAAACAAAATCAGACAGCCAAAACAGGTAAATCCCACACAAACCGACCATATCAAAAGCGATTTTAAATTCATTTTTAATTCATGCTTAAATATTACCATGCTCTCCTCCTTTTTCCGCAGACATCACACCGCCCTCTTCCTCTTTGGAGTCATAATAATGCATAAACACCTCGTCCAAAGAAGGTTCCTCTATCAACAGGTCCTCCACATTCATTTTTCCAAGACGCTGAAGCAGTTCTCCCATCTCTCCTGTATACACGAACCGCTCTTCCTTTCCATCATGCCGCACTTTCACCTTGCGCACATTCGTCCGTGTCAGATTCTCCACCGTATCCTGGCGAATCACCACCCCTTCCCTGATGATCGCCGCATTACGGCAATACCGTTTCACTTCCGAAAGCACATGCGACGAAAGAAAGCATGTGGTCCCTTGCCGGTTATATTCCAGGATCAGTTTAAAAAATACTTCCTGCATCAAAGGATCAAGCCCCGAAGTCGGTTCATCTAAGACAAGAAGCCTCGGTTTGTGCTGCATTGCACACACGATACTCACTTTTTTCCGGTTGCCAAGCGACAGCTCCCGCACCTTCTTCTCCCGGTCGACTTCCAGCATTTCACAGATCCGGTCCGCCTCCTTCTCACAGTGAAGTCCCCTGGCCTGAGCCGCGAACCGAATGACCTCCTTCACCTTCATATTCGGGTAGAACATCGCCTCAGAGGGCATATATCCGACTTCACGCAGGATTTCCTTATTCTCTTTTACCGCATCTTTTCCCAGCAGGCGGATCTCCCCCTTCTGAAAACGAAGCAGTCCCAGCATACTCCTGATCGTCGTCGATTTACCCGCCCCATTAGGTCCCAAAAACCCGAAGATATCTCCCTTTTCGACCTTCATGGAAACATTCTGTACTCCCCGGTGTTTCCCGTAAAATTTCGTCAAATTTCGAATCTCAATCACTGTATTTTCCGTCTTCATCTTCTCTCCTTTCCTCGGCCAGCCGTTCCCTCTCCCCTTGCTTAAACCTTACAAGCATACTGTTCAAATTCTCGGTATCAATAGCCCGTTTCAACCTGTTAATAACTAGCACACACAAATAACATAAGACCAAAAATCCACAAAAGCCTGCCGTCACATACAAATTCCGGTCAAACCATTTGAAAAATACGGACACCCCTGCATACAGCAGTGTACAGACAGCAATACATGCACACTCCTTTCCTCCCAGCTTATCCGATTCATCAAAATTTCCAAGCACATATACTTGAAAATAGCCTATCACATATGCCGATACGAACATTTCACAAAGGTGCAGGATCTGCGCCTCGAACACGCCGTTTAACAGCCGATATGCGCAGTAAAATACCAGGATACAAAAAGTATACAGACACGCCTTATATTCTATTGCAATCTCCAGAGACAAATATTTCCAGAACCTGTTTCGGGGCCTACCTTTCCTCCTCATCTGCTCCTCCTTTCAGAACCTTTCTCAGCTCTTTGGCATATTTTCTTGAAATCATCACCTGTTCTTTGTTTTCCATGGTCGCACGGATTCGATTGCCCGGCTCGCTTTTCAGGTAGCTGATCCTGTGGATATTCAGCACCATAGATTTTGAGCACCGGAAAAATCCCCTGTCTTCATAGGTCAGAGTAATTTCTCTAAGGCTTTCTCCTACCCGCACCACCTTGTCGACCAGATATGCATAGGTAACGCCGTCCACATTTTCAAAATAATACACCTCTTCCGGCAAAAGAAAAATCTCCCGACCTTCCCATACGGCCCTGATTTTCGGCTCTGCTCCCCGCGCCAATGCTACAATCGACTGGAGATGGCTGTTCATTTCCCGATAGCGGATCACGATTTCCTCTTCTCCTTCTGAAATGCGAATCAATCTCAACTTCATTCCCAGATTTCCTTCCCTCCTACAGTTTCCTTCATATCCCAATCCATTTCCCTTCCGGAAATTCCAATTATTACTCTCTCACTTTTTTCGCCTTTTCTTTATTTTCAGCATATTTCTTTTGTCCATCATACCATTCCCCTTATTTCACCACAACAAAAAACCCGCAAGATGCATATTTTCCCATCTAACATGCATTCCTGCGGGTAATTACTTTATTCTGTTTTAGGCCATGGTCGCCTACCCTACGCCTCGTCGATCGCCTTTCCGATATCGTGACGCATATATTTATTTGCGAACTCTACCCATTCGGTAGCCTTGTACGCATTCGCACGCGCCTCCTTAAGATCACTTCCCTTTGCCGTAATTCCAAGCACACGTCCGCCATTTGTCACGATCGTATCGCCGTCGAATTTGGTTCCGGCATGGAAACAATAGTATCCGTCATGCTTTTTGAACTCGTCAAGTCCGCTGATTGGAAGTCCCTTCTCATAAGAAAGCGGATATCCGTCGGACGCCAGCACGACGCAGACAGCCGCATTGTCCTCGAACTCTAAGTCCACCTGATCCAGGGTTCCGTCGATACATGCCTCAATCACATCGATCAGATCATTCTTCATTCTCGGCAGAACGACCTGCGCTTCCGGATCGCCAAATCTGGCATTGTACTCCAGAACCTTCGGTCCGTCCGGCGTCAGCATCAGTCCGAAGAAAATGATTCCCTTGAACTCTCTGCCCTCTCCTCGCATCGCATCTACGGTCTTCTGGTAAATATATTTCTTACAAAACGCATCTACTTCGTCGGTATAGAACGGGCTCGGTGAAAATGTTCCCATTCCGCCGGTGTTAAGTCCCTGATCGCCATCTTTCGCACGTTTGTGATCCTGTGCGCTGGTCATGGTCTTTATCGTCTTTCCATCAACGAATGAAAGTACGGAAACCTCACGTCCGGTCATAAACTCTTCTACGACCATGGTATTTCCGGAATCGCCGAATTTTTTATCAAGCATGATCGTCTGCACGCCCTCTTTTGCCTCTTCCAGAGTATTGCAGATCAGCACGCCTTTTCCCAGAGCCAGGCCGTCCGCCTTAAGCACAATCGGGAATTTTGCTGTTTCCAGATAAGCAAGGGCCTCTTCGGCATTTTCAAAGTTCTCATAGGCCGCAGTCGGGATATCGTATTTTTTCATCAGATCCTTGGAAAATGCTTTACTTCCCTCCAGAATCGCCGCATTCTTTCTCGGTCCAAACGCACGGATTCCCGCCGCCTCAAACTTATCTACCAGTCCGCCTACCAGCGGGTCGTCCATTCCCACGATTGCCAGGTCAATCTCATTTTCTTTCGCAAAAGCAACCAGCTTTTCAAATTCCATCGCGCCAATCGGAACGCACTCTGCAAATTCTGCGATTCCTGCGTTTCCCGGTGCACAGTACATCTTTTCCACCTTGCTGCTCTTTGCCACACAATATGCGATTGCGTGCTCTCTTCCGCCACCGCCTACGATCAATACCTTCATAGCGACCTCCTTCTGTACGTTTATGTATCATGCGCGTCAAAATACCTTTTGCCGCTTTCCTTTATGATAAATTTACTTGCTGATCCTCACTTTTTTGCCCTGAACTTCCACTTTTCCGTTGGCGATCAGATCAATGGCTCTGGGCAGAATCTTCCATTCCGCCTGCTCCATCACGCGTCGCTGGAGTACCTCGGGCGTATCGCCGTCCTCCACCTCGACCGCTTTCTGCAAAATGATCGGTCCGGTATCCGTCCCTTCATCTACAAAATGCACCGTTGCTCCTACGACCTTCACGCCGCGCGCAAGGGCCGCCTCATGCACCTTAAGCCCGTAATAGCCTGTCCCGCAGAAAGACGGAATGAGTGACGGGTGGATATTGATGATCCGGTTCCTGTACTCTCTGATCATAGCTTCCGGAATCACGACCAAAAATCCTGCCAGAACTACCAGATCAGCATGCAATTCATTCAGTTTCTCCAGGAACACCCGGTTGAACTCTTCTCTGCTCTCAAAATCCTTCGGCGAGATGCACTGGGCAAAAATACCATGATTTTCCGCCCTCTGAAGCGCAAACGCATTTTTATTATTGCTGATCACGCCGACGATCTCGGTATTCGTAATCATGCCGTTCTCCACCGCATCGATGATCGCCTGCAGGTTCGTTCCTCCGCCGGATACCAGAACTGCAATCCTTAACATACGGTTACTCCTTTTTCTCCTGCCTCTACATAGCCGACCACATAAGGCTCTTCTCCTGCCTCACGCATTGCCTGCATTGCAGCGTCTACCTCTTTCTCATCAACAGCAACGATCATACCGATACCCATGTTAAAGGTGTTGTACATTACGCTCTCCTCCACATCGCCGTCATCGGCAAGCATACGGAAGATCGGCGGTACCGGATAACTGTCCTTTTTAATCACCGCATGAGTTCCCTCAATCATCATACGCGGTACATTCTCATAGAACCCGCCGCCGGTAATATGGCTGCAGGCTTTGATCTTCACTCCGGCCTCTTTTACGCTGCGCAGAGCTTTCACATAAATCTTGGTCGGTGCCAGAAGAACGTCTCCGAGTCTCGCTCCCAGACAGTCATATTCTTCATTCAGCACTTCCGGCTTCATGTTAAATACTTTTCTCACCAGAGAGAATCCGTTGCTATGTACGCCGGAAGATGCCATACCAATAAGGACATCGCCCGGTTTCAGATCTTTTCCTGTGATCAGGTCTTTCTCGTCTACGATACCTACTGCAAATCCGGCCAAATCATACTCGTCTGTCGGATAGAACCCCGGCATCTCCGCGGTCTCTCCACCGATCAATGCACAGCCCGCCTGCTTACAGCCTTCTGCCACGCCGCTCACGATGGTCGCGATCTTCTCCGGCTCATTCTTTCCACAGGCAATATAGTCAAGGAAGAACAGCGGCTCCCCGCCTGCACATGCGATGTCATTGACACACATTGCGACACAGTCGATACCGATGGTATCATGGCGATCCAGAAGAAACGCCAGTTTCAGTTTGGTTCCTACTCCGTCCGTACCGGAAACCAGAGTCGGTTTTTCCATATTTTTAAACTTCTCCATAGAAAATGCTCCGGAAAATCCGCCGATTCCTCCGAGAACCTCTTCTCTCATGGTCTGCTGAATATGCTTCTTCATCAGCTCTACTGATCTGTAACCAGCTTCAATATCTACACCCGCATTCTTGTAATCCATCTCATATCCTCCTTATAGGCCAAGCCATCACAGCTCTCTACATCTGCTCCAAATAGCCTTTGTGCCCTAATTTATCGAGTTTCTCTGCCTTCTTCTGAACAGTCTCCTTCATCTCGACCGTATATGCTTTCAATTTTTCAAGCAGCTCGGGATCAGAGATAGCCAGAATTCTTGCCGCAAGAATTGCCGCATTGGCTCCGCCGTCGATCGCAACGGTCGCTACCGGGATTCCTGGCGGCATCTGTACGATAGAATACAGTGCGTCCACACCCTCCAGATTCTTACTTGAAAGCGGGATACCGATTACTGGCATCGGGAAAATCGCTGCACACATTCCCGGCAGATGCGCTGCCATACCTGCCCCTGCAATGATAACCTTGAACCCTTTCTCCTCCGCAGTCTTCGCGTACTCGAAGAACACGTCCGGCTCACGATGTGCGGAAATGATCGTCATCTCGTAGTCAATACCGAACTTTTCCAGCATGTCAGCAGCCTTGCTCATGATCTTCATATCAGAGTCGCTGCCCATTACAATTCCTACTTTTGGCATAACTTTCTCCCTTTCTTCTATGTGTATTTTATTACTACCACTTTAACATAAGATATTTTACTAATCCTGTTTCCGGCTGTCAACCGAAAGATGAGTTTCTTCCCAATATGTTTTAAAACATTTTAAAACGATTCGGATTCAGGACGCTCTATTCCCCATTCTGTTCCATCAAATTTTCTTTTTATAGTTATCTAAGCCCGCCAGTTACTCTGCCTCATCTAATGGCTGGTTCAGGATCTCCGTTCCCGGCAGTACGAATCTGCCGTCCCGGATCAGTTCGATCTTTTCTCCGCTTCCCGTATACACGCTGATCTCTCCCAATTCTTCATAGGGGATCGTGATATCCGTATGGCACTGGAAATAGGCCTTCTCCGGATTTTCCTTCCTTAAGGCGCTGGCACTGTTTTCCTTCGCCACGATCTCCTTCCCGTTCGGATTGAAGACCTGGTTATCCTCCGCCCAGCTATAACAGGTATCGCCCACTGCAAAATGCGGTCCCATCTTCTCCGCGATCAGAATCGGTAATTTATCCGCGATCTCATATTTCTTCGCCGCCACATAAGCCGTCGTATTGGTTCCGATGGCGAACTCGCCAAGCGGCAGAGACGGGTGGTTATTCAGTATATTGTCCTGAATATATTTCCGGTTCTCTTCCTCCGATTCAAAGTTCGTACAGGAATATGTGGTGGTGCGTCCCTCCTCGAACTTGATCTCCAGATTCCGGTACTGCAATTCATTCAGATATACCTTGCTCACGAACAGCGTTCCATTCGTCCCCTCCAATACCGGAGAAGTAAATACTTCGCCCACCGGAATATTCACATCTGCCACACAATTTTCAAAACAAGTTTCCCTCTGCGGATCAGCAAGCGGATAAAGCTGCACCCTCAGATCCGTTTTATTTCCATTCGTTCCAAGAATGTGCACATACTCTCCCTGATCCAGCGCATCTATAAGCGTCTGCTGCACCTTCTCATAGACCTTGGCATCTAAGGTATTGATCCGTATAATCTCATGGAAAATCTCTTCGTATCGTTCCCCGATTTCCGGCAGAGGCCAAGAAATAATGGTGAAACTTCTCTCTTCCCCCTTGATGTACTGGTTCGTGAGCTGCCCTGCCCGGGAATTCATCATGAGCAGAAGCTCCTCCTGCTCCTTCGTAAGTTTTATTGCCTCCGGCTTAGACACCGGCGCAAATGGCTTCTCGCCGAACACCTCCATCACCGCCGGGCCAGCGAACTTCCCTGCCAATTCCTTATTCTGCTCAAAAACGGTGCGCATCACTTCCAGCTTTCTTTCCATGAACTGCTTATCGAGCACCAGACCAATATCGTCTTTATGGTCATAATCGTACTGTTTATTTACCTGCGCCCCGAAGAAACCATTCTTTCCCACGCGCGGCCTTGTGATCACACTCGCTGCCGCACGGTAAATCGTCGGTTCAAGTCCCAGCTCTCTGAAATTCTGAACGGCCTTTCTTACCACACGCTCAAATCCCAGGACATAACGGATATTTACGGAAGATTTTTTCGACAGATCCTTTCCTGTATTCACAAAACCTACCCGGAATCCTTCCGTATAGGTATCCGCCATCTGATCAATGACCTCCTGCGGAAGCGCATTCAGATATTCTGCCGTTCTTCGCTCATTCTCCCCCACATACTCCCCGTATCGGTACAGATAGCGAAAATCCGTCAGATCACTGTCCATGATCATATGAAGCAGGAACGGCTGCGCTTTCGGATCGACCTGTTCCCGAATCCTGTCAGCCGCAAGCACATCACAATAATCACTTGCATACCAGTAAAAAATCTCTTTCAGACTCTTTAAAGAGGGTTCTTCCTCCTCTTCGAACCGGTTATAAATCTCAATAAATAGTTCATTTCCAATCACCACATATTCGTCCCGCTCTTCAAACACATAGGCAATCCCGCCTCGAAGCTCTGCGTAGAGCGCGCCAAGGAATGCCCCCAGCTCTTCGCCAAGCACCTTGACCGCATAGGCCGGATTGGCATAGGAGTTTTCGTAATGTTCGGGCAGAACATCGTGATAGAGCATCTCCAGCTCTTTAGCCAGCCATTCTTCATCTGCTTCATTTCTCACCTTTGTGTGATAACTGTCACGAATATCATGAATTCTGAGAAGAAAATCTGCTACATGCCGGAAGTACGCACGGTAAGGCTCTTTAATCGTCTCTTCACACAGAATCTTCATAATCCTCTCTAACGTCAGATAATATCGTTCTTCCATCTATATCAACCCCCTTATAAATACGGCCGCCAGGCACAAAATAATAAAGCCATTGATTCCCAGACCAATCTTGCAGGTCAGGTAGTTCTTATCCCTCTCCCGCATTCCTTTAAGGCCCAGTGTCACTCCAAAAAACGCCAGAACGGTCGTAAGCAAACCTAAACTGCCTATGATAGCCGCAGACTGTCCCTTACTGAAAAATGCCGTCAAAATCAGGAATAAAAAGATCAGAAATACGCTCACAGCCAGAACGCAGGACATAATCCCCTTGCGGGCATGCTTTAATTTCGCCTGGCCATATTTCCGGCTGCCTCTTTTTCTGCGCTCACGATCTCTTTCCCGCTCGCGTGCGGCTTCCTTTTCCCGCCCGATTCTCATCATGCCATCTCCTTATCGCATTACAAATCACAAAACTAACATATCCCACAATTCCGCCGATGGTATTCAGCAAAAGGTCATCTACATCAAAGCTGCCCACCTTCGACACGAGCTGAAAGACCTCGACCAGCATGCTAAGGGCAAAGCTATAAACTGTAGTCAGAAAAAAACTGCGGTATTTACTCGCCATCGGCATGAAAAAGCCGAACGGCATAAAAATCAGGACATTACCAAACAGATTTGCAAACGATACCCAGCCAAGCATATCACGGTATGTCCAGAACCGCCTGATCTCCGCGAACAGCACCAGGTTGTAACGGTAATCGTCCATCACCCTGCCTCGCCCGTACCAGTCGGAAAATATCAAAAAATACAGAAGAAATGCAATATATAGCACAAACAGGATCTTTCCCAGCATTCGAAATCTTTTTCTATTCTTTGCTTTCAATCAAGCGCTTCCTTCCTAAAATGTAAGTCCTCTTTTTTCTTTAAATAATCTGGCTCCGCTAATGATCAGAACCACACCGGAAGCAATTCCCACCACGATCAGGGTAATTCCGATCGCAAGATTCGCCGCCCCTGCATTTCCCATTGTCTTAAACGCTTTCTCTGTCATAGAATTTCCTCCTTCTATTTTGCGCCATACTGTTCATAGTATGCATCTATCGCTGCTTTGATCGTATCATCGATCACGATCTCTCCGTTTACCGGCTTGTTGTAAAGGCATTCTGTCACCTCTGCCATGCTTACGATCGCCGCAGTCTCAAATCCGTACAGATCCCTGATCTCTTCCAGCGCACTCTTTTCGCCGCCCTTTCCCACTTCCATACGGTTCAGAGATACGATAAGTCCCTTGATCTCGACATCTGCCTGTGCCTTCAGGATCGGGAAGGTCTCCTCGATGGATTTGCCGGACGTTGTCACGTCCTCAATGATCACGACCCGGTCGCCGTCCTTTAATTTACTTCCAAGAAGAATTCCGGTATCGCCGTGATCCTTCACTTCTTTTCTATTTGAGCAGTAACGGATATCCTTTCCGTAAAGCTCACTGATCGCCATCGTCGTCGCAACGGCAAGCGGGATCCCCTTGTAAGCCGGTCCAAACAGGACATCAAAATCCAGACCATAGTTGTCGTGAATTGCCTTTGCGTAGTATTCTCCCAGCTTTCTGAGCTGTGTTCCTGTCACATATCCGCCCGCATTCATAAAAAACGGAGACTTTCTGCCGCTTTTCAGAGTAAAATCTCCGAACTTCAACACCTTACTCTCTACCATAAATTCAATAAATTCCTGCTTATACTGTTCCATATTCCCTAAAACCTCCACACTGACGTATTTTTTAGTCTCTATTTCCTGTATTCGTTCTTTCGTTCCTAATTCTTTTCCGTCTAGTGATTCTTGCATCACTGCCTCCTTCCCTAACGAAATCAGGAAAAGAATTATTAAATTCCTTTCAATTCTATCATATCTACTACATAATTTCAATTCAGGAATTTGACCGGAATTGCCTTCAAAATCCTATCCAAAAGGGGCGGTAATTCCAAAAAACTATCCGCCCCTTCCATATAACTCTATTTTACAATTCCAACCATATCCGACACATGCTCAAATCCATATTTCTGCATATATGCCCAAATACCGTCCACGATCTCCATGGTAACTGCCGGATTATGGAAATTGGCAGTTCCGACAGAAACTGCACTTGCTCCCGCCAGGATCATCTCGATGGCATCCGCCGCATTTGCAATACCGCCCATTCCGATGATCGGCACCTTCACCGCATGTGCTGCCTGGTAGACCATACGCACTGCGATCGGGTGGATTGCAGGTCCGGACACACCGCCGGTCTTATTTGCCAGCACGAACTGCCTGCGGTTAATATCTATTTTCATTCCCGTCAGTGTATTAATGAGGGAAATGGCGTCTGCTCCGCCAGCCTCTACTGCCCGCGCCATCTCCGCGATATCCGTCACGTTCGGACTCAGCTTCATGATGACCGGCTGCTTCGCATACCGCTTCACCGCTTTCGTGATCTCTTGCGCCGCCGCAGGATTCTGTCCAAAAGCGATACCGCCTTCTTTTACATTCGGGCATGAAATGTTGATCTCCAGCATATCCACGTCCTCTTCTGACAACCGCTCTACGACTTCGCAGTAGTCCTCCTTAGACCTTCCGCAGACATTGACAATGATCTTCGTATCGTACTTCCGAAGAAACGGAATATCCCTCTTGCAGAAGAGATCGATTCCCGGATTCTGAAGGCCCACTGCATTCATCATACCGCTTGCCACCTCTGCCACACGCGGAGTCGGATTGCCTTCCCACGGCACATTCGCCACGCCCTTCGTTGTCACAGCGCCAAGCCTATTCAAATCTACAAATGCCTCAAATTCTGCACCGGAGCCAAAGGTCCCCGATGCCACTGTCACCGGATTCTTCCACTCTACTCCGGCTATATTCACGCACATATCCATCAGATCTCCACCTCCGAAGCTAAAAATACCGGTCCGTCTTTACAGATTCTTGCATTGTTCACATTGCTGTGGTGGTCCTTCTTCTTCGTCTTGCAGACACACCCCAGGCAGGCTCCGATTCCACATGCCATTCTCTCCTCCAGAGAAATATAGCACGCTTCTATTCCATGCTCCATGGCATACTGCTTGATTGCCCGCAGCATCGGCATCGGGCCGCACGCATAGATAATATCCGCTTCCAGAGCATTCTCCCGGATCGCGTCCATCACGTTTCCACTGGTTCCCACACTTCCGTCCTCGGTGGAAATATAAAGCCTGCCGTTCTGCTCGAATTCTTCTCTTAAAAAGGTCTGTGCATCCCGATAGCCCACAACAATCTGCTTTGCCTCGCATTCCAGTTCCTTTGCCAGTTCCAGAATCGGCGGAACTCCGATTCCTCCGCCCATAAGAAAGGCGCGTTTGCCTTTTCCGGCCTCCAGCGGGAAGCCATTTCCCAAAGGTCCGATCATCGGAAGCGTATCGCCCGCTTTCATTCGGGAAAATTGCTCGGTTCCCGTATTCTCGCCCGTCACGCGGTATACCACGCGCAGACGCATATTCTCCCTGTCGATCTCACAGATACTGATCGGCCTCGGGAGTAATTTACTGCTGTCATTCGTATACATAGAGATGAACTGTCCCGGAAGCGCACTCCTTGCCGCCTCCGTCTGAAGCCACATACTGAAAATTCCTTCTGCCAGCCTCTCCTGCGATACTACCACTGCCAACTCTCTCTTTTTCTCTGCCATGCCAACTCTCCTGATTCTCTTTATCTTTGCTCCAGGCTCTCACGAATGTCCAAAGCCATCGCTTCCACTGCTGCTCTTGACGCTTCGCCAAAATTCTCAGCACCGTATTTTGCGTAAGCCTCCTGCTTATAAGCCGCAATGATACCGCGGGAAGAATTGACGATCGCGCCCAGGCCGTCTTCATTGAAGAAATGTACCAGATCCTTTCCTTTGCCGCCCTGCGCGCCGTAGCCCGGTACCAGAATATAAGCTTTCGGCATGATCTTTCTGAGTGCTTTTCCCATCTCCGGATAAGTCGCTCCCACAACAGCGCCAATATAACTGTACTTCTCACCCATGCAGTCTTCGCCCCACTGCGCTACCTTCTCGCCCACTAATTCATAAAGCGGACGTCCGTCTATTAATCTGTCCTGGAATTCACCGCTGGACGGATTGGAGGTCTTTACAAGAATAAATAGCCCCTTCTTTTCTTCCTTGCAGACTTCCACGAACGGTTTTACACCATCAGAACCCAGGTACGGATTCACCGTCGCAAAATCCTCGTCGAACGGAACGTAACTCTTTTCGCCTACCTGGACTCTTCCCAGATGTCCTACGGCATACGCTGCCGAAGTTGAACCGATATCCCCGCGCTTTACATCTCCGATCACTACCAGGCCTTTCGCTTTGCAATAGTCTACCGTCTTCTTAAATGCCATCAGTCCCGGGATTCCAAACTGCTCATACATTGCAATCTGCGGTTTCACCGCCGGAATCAGATCGTAGGTCTTATCTACGATCTCCTTATTGAACTGCCAAATCGCCTCACCTGCGCCCTCCAGCGTCTCGCCGAACTCGGCAAAAGCCTTTTTCTGCACATGCTCCGGCACATAAGAAAGCATAGGGTCGAGCCCTACTACGATTGGTGCACCCGTTTTTTTAATGTTTGCTATCAGTTTATTAATCATGTCTCTTCCTCCCTGATTTAACTATTCCCTCCGGAATACAATCTTCCCGTCTACGATCGTCACAGCCACTTCGCCTTTGACCGGATAACCGTCAAACGGTGTGTTTTTCCCTTTGGATACAAATTTTGTCTTATCTATCGCATATTCTTTTGCGGGATCAAAAAGGACCAGATCCGCAGTCTTCCCCTCGGATACGCTTCCCCTATCTGCAAGTCCCAGAATCTTTGCCGGATTATAGCTCATCTTCTCGGCCATCTGCATGACTGTGAGAAGCCCTGTATCCACAAGCTCCGTGTACGTCAGCGCCGCACTCGTCTCAAGCCCTACGATTCCAAATGCCGCGTCCTTCATGGATCCTTCCTTCTCCTCCCTGGCATGAGGCGCATGGTCTGTCGAGATCACATCCATGATATCTGCTGCAAGCCCTGCCCGAAGCGCTTCCATATCCTCTCTCGCACGAATCGGCGGATTCATCTTATAATTCCCGTCATCTGACAGAATATCATCGGTACATAGTGTAAAATGGTGCGGGCAGACTTCTCCGGTCACAGGAAGTCCTTCTTCCTTGGCAAGACGGATCATCTCCACACTGTCCTTCGTGGAGCAATGGCAAAGATGAAGCCTTACGCCCGTCTCCTTTGCCAGCAGGATATCCCTTGCCACGATCACGTCCTCAACCGCGTTGGTGATGCCCCGAAGTCCCAGCTCCCTCGCCTTTTCATCTGCATTCATCACGCCCTTTTCCACCATCGTGATATCCTCACAGTGCGCAAACACAGAGATTCCCGCCTTCTTTGCCTCCTGCATTCCCTTGCGGTACAAAGAAGCATTCATCACGGATTTGCCGTCCTCGCTGATCGCGTGACAGCCCGCCGCAGCCATACCTGAAATATCAGCCAGCTCCTCGCCTTTTTGTCCCTTTGTGACTGCTCCGATCTGAATCACATGGACCGGGCATTCCTCCTTTGCTCTTCGGTATAATTCCTCTATCATCTCTTTGGTATCCGTCACCGGTTTCGTGTTGGGCATCGCGCAGATTGTCGTCACACCGCCTCTGGCCGCCGCCGCGCCTCCTGTCGACAGATCCTCTTTATAGGTCAGACCCGGAACTCTCAGATGTACGTGAAGATCAATAAAGCCGGGCATCACATACAGACCCGAAGCATCTACGACCTGCTCTGCCGTCTCTTCAATCTGCCTGGCCACCTTCGCAATACGTCCGTCCTCCACCAGTACATCGCACACAGCATCCAGCTTTGTTGCCGGATCAACCACATGCCCGTTTTGAATTAACAGTCTCATATCCTTGAATCCTTTCTTTTTTATCATGATTTCAATATACCATACCCAAACTTAAAAGGGAATGCCCAAAAAGCATTCCCTCAAAATTTGCGAAATTTTTCATTTGTTAAAACTGATCCCGTACTGCTTTAAGCGCGGCCTCCAGTTGGTTATCCGCCTGCGGGTCGTTCTCATCTCTCTGATACTCTGCCTCCACATCCGGCTCAATCCCTTTTCCGTGTATATTACGCCCATTTGGCGTAAAATACTCAGATGTCGTAATTTTCAGACTGGTTCCGTCCTTCAGGTCATACACCGTCTGTACGATACCCTTGCCATATGTGGTCGTACCGACTACGGGGCCAAGTCCATAATCCTGCACGGCTCCGGCAAAAATCTCGGAAGCACTGGCACTGTTTCCATCGACCAGAACCGCTATCGGCTTCGTGAACTGATGCTCCTCATCTGATTCCATCACCGTTTCCTTCCCGGACCGGTCTTTGGTGGAAACGATCGTCCCCTCAGGAAGAATCAAATCAAGAATCTGGCAGACCGTATCCACATTTCCACCGGGATTGGCCCGAAGATCCACAACAAGGCCCTTCATGCCTTCCTTCTCCAGTTCCTCAAAAGCCGCAGTAAACTGTGCATAAGTGACCAAATCAAACTCCGTGATCCGGATATACCCTATCTGGTCATCCTTCATCTCATACGCCACAGTGTCCACTTCGATCTTGCGACGCTCCACCTCAAGCGTCACTTCCTTCAGTTCCTCTCCCCGAAGTACCGTGATCTCCACAGTGGTCCCTTCTTCTCCACGGATATCCTGCACAACATCCGCCAAATCCCTTCCTGCCACTTTCTCTCCATTTACCAGATACAGGATATCATTCTCTTCTACTCCGGCTTCTTTTGCAGGGCTATTGCTATACACCTGCACAGCAGTAATCGTCTTCGTCTCTATATTCTGGGACATTACCACACCGATTCCCGAATACTCACCCTGGGTACTCTCCATCAGCTTCTGCGTCTGCTCCTCATCATAATACACGGAATAAGGGTCATTCAGAGCTTCAATATACCCTTTATAAAGCCCTTCCTGCATAGCCCCCTCTTCAATCTCGTCTGCATAGAGAAACTTTGCATCTACTAATCTCTTTAAATTTTCCAGTTTCTGATCATTTGCTGCAGTTACTTCCGTCTTTTCTTTCTCACCGCCCCCTGCACTACCGCTTCCCAGGCGCATTCCAAAAAAGACGGCTGCTCCGACCAGAAACATAACGAGGGCGCCCGCAAGCGCCCCCTGCCAAAACTGTTTGTTGCTATGATGTTCTTCCATATACTCCACTTCCAAAAATTCAGCTATATGTTACAGATAGTTCAGCGGATTCACCGGTACTCCGCCAACATGCACTTCAAAATGCAGATGTGGTCCGGTCACGATTCCCGTTGAGCCTACCGCCGCAATATTCTGGCCTCTGCTTACTGTCTGCCCTGCGCTTACATACATAGCACTACAGTGCTGATACCAGGTCTGCATACCGTTTCCGTGATTGATCACAATATAATACCCTCTGGCACTATTATACTGCGCCGTAATCACTGTACCGGAATCTGCCGCGTAGATTGGCGTCCCCGTCCCTGCACCATAATCGATGCCATCGTGCCTGCTGGTAGCTCCTGCAGTCGGCGCCACACGGTATCCGAATCCACTGGTAATGTAAGCTCCCGGAATTGGATGCGATAACGTTCCATTTCCCGTTATCACCGTCTGATTATTACCGCCGTTCGGCTGATAAGCACTTTGGCTCTCAGCCTGCTTTCTTCTCTCCTCCGCCGCTTTGGCTGCCGCGATCAGTTCCTTCAGCTTATCTGCATTTTTGCTGATCTCGGAGGAAAGATTGTCAATCTCCAGGTTCTTCTCTTTCAAAAGCGATTCCACATTCGCCTGCTTCTCAGACAACTCATTCTGCAGCACTTCCAGCTCTGCATATTCTTTCTTAAGAGCTGCCTCACGCTCCTCGATCTCCTTACGGATATTCTGGAACTCCGTCAGCAGTTCCCGATCCTTCTGGGAAATCTTATTGATATATTCTGCTTTATTCAGGAGATCTGAGATACTTTTAGAATCCAGAAGAATCTCAAAAAACTCCGTATTCCCGTTCTCATACATATATTTTATGCGGAGCTTCATGGCATTATATTGATCATCTTCCTGCGCTTTCGCCACAACAAGCTGGGTCTCCGCCTCATTAATCTCCTGCTCCTTTTTATGTAGGTTGTCCTCTGTCTCCTGCAAATCCTCAATAATCGAATCTAACTTATTGGACAGATCCGCCTTCTCAGCCTCAGCCGCTTTTTTCTCCGCTTCCAATCTTTCCTGCTCCTTTTTAGCATCTGAGATGTCGTCCGCTTTTGCATTCAGGGTCATTCCCATACAAAGGACTCCAATCATCAATATACTCAGCAGTTTTTTTCCTTTTTTCATTTATATCACCCTAACTTTTCGCTCTTTCGCCGTCCTGTTCCTTCGCCCGCTTGCCCGGGCTTTAAAATCACCAATTCCCGGCACGCCTCTATCTATTACTCCTACACTCTCAGATGTTTTCTGATCGTAAAGAAGCTTCCAAGGAAACCGATTCCGATTCCCAGAAGAATCCCTACCGGAAGGAGTGTTCTGTACACTTCTGTCACCGGGAGGAAGTCCAGGATATTATTCAAAAGACTAAATTTCTGTAAAATATAAGCGATTGCTTTGGTGTACATAAAATATAAGGCCACAAGCGGAAGCACCGCTCCTATTAATCCAATCAAAAGACCTTCTATGATAAATGGAGCACGCACAAAACTGTCCTTGGCTCCGATATATTTCATGATCGCAATCTCTTCTCTTCTGACCGTAATGCCCATGGTAACGGTATTGCTGATCAGGAACACCGAAACTGCCAGCAGGATTGCAATAATAACAATCGAAACATACATCACCAGTTTATTTACACTGGTCAGTGTATTTGCAACTACATCAGATTTCTTCACCTTTCGCACGCCCGGAAGCGACTCTGCAAATGAAACCACGTCCTTCTGCGCGGAAACGTCGCTCATAAAAACTTCAAAGTTATCGGAACCGGCAAGTGGGTTATCATTCTTAAATCCTTCTGCCAGTTCACTAGCCTCTCCAAAGTATTCATCCTTGAAGGTCTCCCACGCCTTATCCGCCGAAACATAATTGATCTTTGTTACATCGTCACGCTCCTTCAGTCTCTTCTCAATATTATCGATCTCGGCCTGGGTGGCGTCTTCGTTGAAGAAGATCGTGATCGCTACCCCTTCCTCTGCTTTATGTACGATATACTGAAAGTTCATGATAATCGAAAAAAACAGGCCAAACACGAAGATACACGCCGCCATCGTGGCAACTGATGCAAGCGAGAACATCTTGTTTCTTCCGATATTCTTAACCCCTTGTTTCATAGAATATCCTAATGTACTAATTCTCATTTCTATACCCACCTTCTTGTTCGTCGCTGACAATGACACCCTTCTTCATTGTAATAACGCGTTTCTTCATCTCGTTTACAATTTCCTGGTTGTGAGTAACTACCAGTACCGTAGTTCCTCTTTCGTTCGCCTCTTCCAGAAGTTTCATAATCTCCCACGAATTCGTCGGGTCAAGGTTTCCCGTAGGCTCATCCGCCAGCAGAATCGCCGGTTCATTCACGACCGCACGGGCAATCGCTACCCTCTGCTGTTCCCCTCCGGACAGTTCCTTTGGAAATGCTTTATATTTCTGTGCCAGTCCCACAAGAGAAAGCGCTGCCGGCACTTTCTGTTTGATGACACGGGTGGATTTCTCCGTGACCCTCTGGGCAAATGCAATGTTCTCATAAATATTCCGGTCCTTCAAAAGACGGAAATCCTGAAACACTACGCCGATTCCCCTACGATATTTGGGAATCTGGCGATGCCTCATACGGTTCAGATTCTGCCCGTTCACGATAATCGTTCCGGACGTAGGATCAATCTCCTTCATCAGAAGCCGGATCAGAGTAGATTTACCCGAACCACTGTCCCCTACGACGAAAACGAATTCACCCTGCTCGATCTTAAGGCTCACACCGTTAAGCGCAGCTATCCCTTTTGAGTATTCTTTCGTCACTTCTCTAAGTTCTATCATATGCTCCTCCTAATTAATTATCAATACTCCAGCGTCTCCATGTATTTCATATATTTTACTACCATAAGCGCAATCTTGAAGGTAATGGCATCTTCAAATACCCGCAGATCCAGTCCCGTGCTTTTCTGTAATTTATCCAGACGGTAAACAAGCGTATTTCTATGAATATAGAGCTGTCTGGAAGTCTCGGAGACATTCAGACTGTTCTCAAAGAACTTGTTGATCGTGGTAAGTGTCTCCTCGTCAAACTCGTCCGGTGATTTCCCCTCAAAAATCTCACGAATAAACATCTTGCACAAAGGAATCGGAAGCTGGTAGATCAGACGGCCAATCCCAAGAGTATTGTATGCGATGACTTCTTTCTCATCAAAGAATATCTTGCCTACGTCAAGGGCAAGCTTCGCCTCCTTGTAGGACTTGGAAACCTCTTTGATATCGCCCACAATGGTACCGTACGCAATACGCACGTTCTCCTCCCCCTCGGATTTCAGAAGTTCGAGAATCTCCTGAGCCGTCTTCTCCATCTCCGGATAGCCGTCTCCTTCCGCCAATTCCTTGACTACGATAATATTCTTCTCGTCAACCGCAGTGATAAAATCGCGGCTTCTGTTTCCGAGAACGGAACGCATACTATCAAGCGCACTAATGTCCCTCTCGTGTGAAGTCTCAACTATAAAGATAACACGTTTCACCTCAGTGTCAATATGTAATTTTTTAGCACGGTTATAAATATCTACCAGCAGAAGGTTGTCAAGAAGCAGGTTCTTGATGAAATTATCCTTGTCAAACCGCTCTTTATAGGCAACCAAAAGGTTCTGAATCTGGAAGGCTGCAATCTTTCCTACCATGTACACATCTTCGCTTCCGCCACTGGCAATCAGAATATATTCCAACTGATGTTCATCATAAATCTTAAAGAACTGACACCCCTGTATGACCTGGCTCTCTGCCGGCGACTCTACGAAAGAAAGGACCGCACTCTCATAATCTCCGGGCTCAGAAAAGGTAGTAGCCAGCACTTTGCTGTCAGTATCCATTACTCCCAGGTCAATCCTGGTAATTGCTTTTAACCCTTCAATCGTGTTTTGCAGTATCTGATTTGATATCATACGCTTTTCCTCCATCGCTATACATTTTCCACAATACCTTTCCCCCGAAATTCTGGAAACGCATATTTACTTAACCTATACTTTAATACAAATCACCAAAAAAATAAAGAGGAAATCGCACATTTTTATGCATTTCCTCAGATTTTTTTTGAAAATATACTGTTTTACAACTAGACATAGTTTACAATAATTAATCACGCACCATATCTTGTAGGTAGCATTATATTTCTTTTCGCTTTTTTTCTACCTCTCTTTTGAGGATCTTGCGCTCCCAGAAATCACGGAAGCGTTCTTTAACTCCGGTCTTCTTCGAAGAAAGCGTTCCGCCTTTGCCGACTCCGAGCCATAATCTGGCGTTTAGAACGCCATGGACACGGCAGATAAAATTCTCCTGCTTCGGTGAAGAAAGACCTGCAAGGACACAGTCTGCCTCCGCCCCATTGATCCGGTTGATGATCATATCATCAGCCGACTCATCGTCCGGCACCACCTCGATTCCCGCGATCTCAATTCCTCTATAATTCTCTTCCAGAAATGCCCTGGCCGCATCAATCTCCTCTTTGGCATCTACCAGCACAAACACTCTGGTCCGGCTCTTGTGGAAATAGTGGAACAACATTTTAAGAAAACTCTGGTTCTGGACATCCTGGAGTTTTTTCTTCTCCGTCACTTCCGCAGCTTCGAGAATAGCTTCATCTCCTGCAAGAACCAGATCCAGTTCTTCTAAGCTGGATTTTATTCCTTCCGTCTCAGAGGCACGCATGAGAACATCTACGGTAAGAATCTCGACTGTACTGACCGGTTCTGTCTGCATAAAACCAGTGACGGCTTTCATGGCATCTTTTGCAGTGTAGTCATCCAGCTGTACATCTAACACATTCATTTTTTTATCCATAGCTTCACCTGTCTATCATCATGGTACTTTCCTGTCCATATAGCAACATCTTAGCCATGCAATTATATCAATCCTGATGTGTTTTTTCAACCAGAGTCGCAAAATCTTCATAGTTGTTAATATTCTTGTTACTTTTTTTCAAATTCTTTTCGTTTTTTTGAAATAAGTCCGCCGATTCTTCCGGTCTCCTTAGAGGAGAGGGAACGCCAGCCTGTGTCGAGGACTTTATCGAGAAGGCCGAGTTCCTCGGCGATTTCGTATTTTAATTTTTCTTCTCCCTCCATCTGGGTGATATCCTGACGGGTTAGTTTCTTTTCTTTTTTTGGTGACATGTTCTATCAACTCCTATTATTATGGTCTTTAGTGGGAGTATTGCCAGGTGGGGGATAAGTTATTCAAGGTTGTGTTGGTGAAAGAGGGACGCCCCGCGAGAGAATATCTCTATGCAAAGCACGCTCTCGCTCGGAAAAAAACGCAGCGATACCGAAATAAGGTCCACTGGACCTTATTTTAGGCATGCTCGGCAACTAAGATGCCAGGGCGCCGCGTATGGCGGCTTCTGCCATCTAAGTGCCGGCGTTTTTTACGGCTTTGCATAGAGATATTCTCTCGCGGGGCTGACGCTTTTTCGCCGGGAGGACACTGACGAATTAGCGGGTTTCATGTTTTTGGTTGTCTAAAGCATGTTGCGGCTTCCGTTACAGTATCTCGGCAATTTGGAATATCTTCTTTTTTTAATTTCATTCTTAGATTTCTGTAAAGACTATTACAGTTTCGGAATAACTCATGTTTTTCAAATTTTATTCTTGGTTTTATCATAATCTATTACTATTGCAGAAACTGTAAAGCGCTCATCTATTCTACACGGCGTCAGGAATGATTATGGCGGCTATGAAGTAGGCCAGGAGGGCGTTCCCGAAGCTGACGAAGATGAGGAGGACTGCTGCAAGGCGCACCAGGGTGGGGTCTAGGTTAAAGTATTCGGCAATTCCTCCGCAGACGCCGCAGAGCATGCGGCTTTCTCTTGATCTGTATAATCGTTTTTGTTCCATAGTGGTTCCTCCTTTTTGATAAAAAACTGTGTATCGTTATTTGGTTGGTTTTGCTCACTGTTTGTTATAAGTATTTAATAGTATCTTTGTTTTTATGCGATGAAAAAATTTCACTGAGGTCTCTATACTTATAAATGGTCTAGTGGTGGGTGAATTCGATGGTTACATCGCCGGCTCCGCAGGCGATGTCGATGGTTTTGCTGCTGCCGTGGTCTATTTTTTTGGCACTGGCAAGGCCGCCGTATTCGTGGCCGTTTATTTCGATTTCACCGGCTCCGCATTTCAGGGAATAGTTGTAATCGGTTTCTTTTCCGGTCAGTTTCAGGTCCATGTCACCGGCTCCGCATCTGGCGGTGATATCGCCTGAGATGGTGCCGCTAAGGTCCAGATCGCCGGCTCCTACTTCTGCGTTTAGGGTGCCGAAGATCACATTTTCCAGATCGCAGTCTGTCGCTCCGCTTTGAATGGTAACTTCGTCAGCGGTAAGTCCTGTAAAATTAGCGTCGCATCCGCCTAGTTCCAGTTCGGCCCGGGTCAGATGGAGATTTTGCGGGATATAGATATCCAGGGTACCTGCGAGCCCGTTGGTTTCGTGGTTTTTGATGGCGGTAATGACGTCCCAGACTTCTCCTTCTTTCAGGGTCACTATGCTGAGCGTGTTTCCTTCGTGCTTCACGCTTAATTCCATGTTGTACTCCGGATAATAGAGTTTCGAGGTATCAATATGGATACAATTCTGATCCGTTGTTCTCACATTTACTTTACATCTTCCGAGACTCAGCTTTAACTCGGTAATGTCTTTAAAATCGCACTCGGACAGAGTGCTCGTTTTTCCTGAGCCGTGGTGATGATGTCCGGAATCTGTCCAGTCGTCATCAAACCACTCTTCGTCATAAATGTTATCCCAATCATTTTCCAGGATATCGTCCAAGTCATCTATGTCATCATCGTGCCACCGTTCCAGCAGTCTTGCCAGCCTGCTGCCGGAATATCGATAATTCAAGTCTTGGAAACTCACTCCCATACAAAGAGCGATTCCACAGAAGGTGATTCCCATGACCGAGATCACCGCGATCACGATCCAAAATATTTTCCATCCTTTTTTCACATCTGATTCCTCCTTTTCTGAAAGGGCTTCCGGCAAAGCTCCACAAACCAGCGAAATACCGGCGGTATGATCTTAAGTGCGAGCCACCAGGTCAGGACGGTAAGAAGTACTCCCAGAACCACTGCCAGAAGTCCTGCTCCCATCAGGGCAAACGCCACCGGAAGGGAATAGAAGATCTGGGATATTCCGGCGCCAATGCAGGCAATGCCTGCGATCACGATGCCGATTCCTGCAAAGAGAAGTCCGGCAGCAATGGCAGCGACGGCAACGAGGATTCCGAAAACAGCCGCCAGTATCCCGAATACGACCGGAATCACGATCGGCGCGCCTATCAGTACGATCAAAACGATGAGAATAATCTTCAGCGTATTGCTGGTCCAGGGTCCGCCTTTTTCGGAATCGCTTTTCCCGGTGCTGCGGTAGCTTCCCTGATCATACATCTGCTCATCTGTGTGGTACTGATACTGGTTCTGATATTGATTCTGTTTTTCTTCCCGCTCTGCCTTTTGGGCCTCTTTGACTTCCTCATGCGTCGCAGGCGTTTCCGTGTACTCAAAACGGACATCCCTGTATCCGGTCTCCCGGTATTCACTGCTCTCATCGTCGGCACCTGCAAGTCCGGCTTTGATGGTATCCGCTACCTTTCTCGGGCTTCCCAGTTCAGCTATGATCGCCGCTTCATTCTCTATGCCGGCATCATCAAAATAATCATTATAATACTGCATCGCCTCTTCCCGTTCTTCTGCAGACAACTCCAAGAGCAGTGCCCGTAGTTCATTCATAAATTCTATGCGGCTCATACAGTTACACCTCCCTCAAACATTGCCGTAATCTTTCTCGAATAGTTCTTCCACTCTATCTGATACAGATTGAGCTGTGCCATGCCTTTTTCCGTCACTTTGTAGTAACGGCGGTTCCGTCCGTCGAACTGCATATCGTAGACTTCAAGGCATTCATCTTTTTGCAAGCGCCGCAATACCGGATATAAGGTGGATTCCGACACATCCAGGGCTTTCCTTACGTCCTGGGTGATCTTATATCCATACGTTCCTTCCTTCTCCCGGGATACGACCGCAAGTACGATTGCATCAAGAAGCGCTGCTCCGGTGTTAAATACCATGTTCTCACTCCTTTTCTACATTATTTTTTATTGCTACAAGCACTTAACCTCTGTTCCTTGGGTTTCTATGTGCGATATAAGAAAGCAGAAAACCTGTGCAATATTGTTTTCTTGATGATATTATATTCTGTATAATATTAATTGTCAATATAATATTATAAAAGATTGCAATAAGAAAAATGAAAGATTTCCTAAAGGCGAAACCGAATTCATATCCGCCAGGTCTTTACTTAAGTATGCCTGGCAGCCAGGATGAATATCCAACAGGTCACTCAAATATATTTCGCGCCAAAGTAAATGCCCCACTAACCTTGGTATAGTGCATCATTGACATTCATCATAATACACTACACTCAGGCCAGCGGAGCATTCTCAAAACAATTCTATCGAAATACTATATAAATCACCAACACGTGCATCGCCAAAAACACCGGAACCCCAAGAGAAAATTTCAGTTTCCTCGTTTTATGGTGAAAAATGTGCATTCCCAGCAGCGCACCGACCGCGCCTCCGGCTGCGGCTATCCCCAGAAGGGTTCTCTCCGGTATCCTCCACTTTTGCCTCAGAGCCCTCCTTTTGTCCATGCCAAAAGCGACAAAAGCGGCCAGATTTACCACAGCAAAATATAAAACACAAATTGTGACTTTTAACTCCATGTCAATTCCTTTCACAAACTGATTTCTTCGGCCAGCGTAAAGGAATAAATGATCTTCTCCTTCACCCTTTTCCCTGTCATCTGTTCCAGTGCACGCCCGTATAAATGCAGCTGCTCCTGATATTTATCGACCAGTTCCTGTGCTTTTTGCACCCTGTCGGTCTTGTAATCCAGCACCACCAAAGCGTCGTCTTCCTCAAAATACACGTCGATGATTCCCTGGATCAGCACCAGCTCCCGGGTGTCCGCCCCCAGATAGAATTCCTTTGCGTCCACGCCAAATACAAAGGGCTGCTCTTTATACAGTTTCCTGCCGCACGCTGCCCGGTGCATTCTCTGCCCGGAACTCGTCTGAAGGAAATGCAGAATATCCTGGACCCGGATACATTCCGCCATGTCCTCCCCCAGAAATCTCTCCCGGCGCAGAGTGGCCATCTCTTCTTTTAACCCTTCTGCATCATATTCCTTTGCAAAATCCAAAAGCTCCAGCAGCTTATGGTAAGCACTTCCCCGGGAAGCTCCCGTAAGAGGCTCCTCCTCCTGCAAAAACTTAGGAATCAGAGGAATCACCTCCTCTTCCTCCACCAGCATCTGCCCGGCCTGATTCTCCTCATCCGGAAGGGCCGCACGTTTTTTCAGCTCAGATACCGTATATTTTAATTTGTACTGCTCCTCCCCCTCGTAGGGATACCGATACGAAAACTGCTCCCGCAGGCGCTGTGCAAACCAGTCATCTCTCAGGGAGAGGAGATCCTCCCCCTCTTCCACGGCACGGAGAAATGTCTTCTTTTCCAATAGTTCCTCCATTTCCCGCTCCGATTCGCTGACGACCAGGTCTTCCAGCTTCATAAGCCGGAACTTGATCGGAACATTTGGCGGCAGATTCTGCCAGGCGGGAAGAACCCAGTCAAAATAGGTATGCGCTCCCGCCAGCCTGGAAAACGTCAGCTTTTTATTTCTTTCATATCCTTCCAGCTTCTCTTCGGCCCCTTTTAAGGTCCCTAAAAGAATCAGCTTCTCCTTTGCTCTCGTCATAGCAACATAGAGGATACGCAGCTCCTCTCCCAGATCTTCCAGTTCCGTCTCCATCTGAATCGCTTTTTTGATCAGCGTCGGGCTCTTCGTTCTCCTCTCGATATCCACCGCATCAATTCCAAGTCCCAGCTCCGGGTGTATGACCACACTGGCACGAATATCCTGCGTATTGAACTGTTTTCCCATTCCCGCCACGATGACGACCGGGAATTCCAGTCCCTTACTTTTGTGAATGCTCATGAGCCGCACCGCATTGGTCTGCTCGTCATAAATGCCCGCCTCTCCAAAATCCACATCGTATTTCTTTAATTGCTCGATATAGCGCACGAAGTGAAACAGCCCTTTATAGCTGGTGGCTTCGTAGGATTTGGCACGGGTAAGCAGCATATCCAGGTTTGCAAGCCTCTGCTCTCCTCCCGGCATGGCCGAAATATAGCTGCGGTAACCGGTCTCGTCCATGATTTCCCATAAAAGATCATGAATGGAGGTATAGGATACCTTTTCACGAAAACCGGTTAACTTTCTGAAAATGCTTTGTATTTTCTGCGTGACTGCCTCCGGAACCGGTGCAGACTCTTCCTGCGCCGCTCGAAGCACCGCCTCATAGAACGGACCCTCCGGATATGCATCCCGAATCTGCGCCAGTTCTTCATTGGTGCACCCGCCGAAGGGGGATTTCAGCACCGCGGCCAGGGGGATATCCTGCCTGTAATTATCCAGCACCCGCAAATAATCCAGAATCCAGCCAATTTCCAGCGTCCCGAAATAGCCCTCCCTGGAGCCGGCAAACGCCGGAATCCCCTCGCGGCCAAGAATCCTGGTAAATACATCAGTCCAGCCCGCCAGACTCCGGGTCAGGATCACGATATCGCTATAACGCACCGGCCGGAATTCTCCCTTGTTCCCGTCCCACACCTGTTTGGTTTTCATCAATTCATGAATCCGCTCCGCCGCCGCGCGGGCTTCCAGCTCACGCACCGTCTCTTTTACGTCCTTCCCGACGCCCTCTTCGTCCACCTGGGTATCCACCACCAGGATCTCCGTCTCACACCCCGGCGTCTCCGGGTAATCCGCTCCCACATAGAGCGCCGCATTCTCGTCATATTCGATTTTTCCCAGTTTCCGCGTCATGATCTGCTCAAACACAGCGTTTGCAGCGTCCAGCACCTCCCTGCGGCTCCGGAAATTCTTGTGGAGGTCAATTCTTCTTAGGTTCCCGTCCGTGGTGCTGTAACGATCGAATTTCTCCATGAAAAGCTCCGGACGGGAAAGGCGGAAACGATAGATGCTCTGCTTCACATCTCCTACCATGAATAAATTATACTCTCCCCGCTCTGCTCTGGAGACGCTGGTGAGAATTGCTTCCTGTATCAGGTTGCTGTCCTGGTACTCGTCGATCATCACTTCCTCAAACTGCTCCTGGTACTCCTTCGCCGTCTCCGAAGGCACCAGACGGCCGTCCTCCTCCCGGGTCAGGATCTTCAGGGCAAACTGCTCCATATCCCGGAAATCAATCAGGTTTTTCTCCGCCTTTTTGTCTGCAAAAGCCTGTTGGAACTCTTCGACCAGCTCTACCAGCATTCTCATGACCGGACGGCATAGCTCCAGGTCCGCTTCCATCTCCGGGGGCTCCTGGAAGAAATAAGCGTCACCAATCCCATCAATCAGCTTCTTCCAGGACTCCCGAAGGGCCTTCACCTGCGCAGCTTTCCCTGCATCTACGGACTTATCCCGGTTGGAAGCAAGGCGCGGCCAGGAAGAAATTATTTTAAAAATATCGTACAACCTTATATACGGATTCTCCTCCGGCAAATGTGCCTTTTTCTCAGCACCCCCCGCCAAATCACGCACTTCACCTGCATCTGTCGCCGGGTCTGTACAGTCATTTCCAACATCTCTGCGCACAGCACCGTCTTCCCCCTTAAGTCCCCTGCAAAATTCCAACAGCGGGGCAAGAATCTCCTTATCCTCCTCTATCGTCTTCTCATACATATAAGGCCCGTCCGGCTCCAGACAGATCGCCCTCGCCTCTTCCATCATATCGCCCACATCGGCAAGACAATTCTGAATATAAGCAAGAATCGACTGCACATAGGGAGAATCCCCGGATAATCCCTGCTCATATGCCGCAGCGCATTCCTCCAGCCATTTTTCCGGTTCAGGGTAGCTGCCCGCATATTCATACAGCCGCCCGATCATCTCCTCCAGCTTCGTATCCTCCCGGCCCGTGGCAAACGTCTCCACAAAACGCAGAAAGTTTTCATCGCCCGACGCATATCTTGCCTCCAGCATTTCCCGCATCACGTCCTGGCGAAGGAGCTTTAGTTCCCCTTCCTCCCCGACCCGAAAGCCCGGATCCAGATCAATGGTGTGAAAATATTCTTTCATGACAGAAAGGCAGAAGCTATGGATTGTGGTGATCTTCGCCGTATGAATCAGCGCAGACTGTTTTTTCAGATGTACATTTTCCGGTTCCTTCTCCAGCGCCTGTTCAATGGCCGCACCGATTCGGTCGCGCATCTCGGCAGCCGCAGCGTCCGTGTAGGTCACGATCAGCAGGCGGTCCACGTCAAGAGGCGGCTGATCCTTCGTCAAACGGGTAATGATCCGCTCTACCAGGACCGCCGTCTTACCAGAGCCTGCCGCAGCCGATACCAGAATATTCTTTTTTCTCAGATCAATGACCTGCTGCTGTTCCTTCGTCCATGTCATTGCCATATCCTATTCGCCCGCCTTCTCTTTTTCTGCGATTTTTTCCAGGACTTCCTCCCTGGAATATTTCTTTAGTTTCCGATATTCACAGCCCGGGATCTGCTCGTCGAATCCGCAGATATTCCGGTACTCACAATGCTCACACCCGGTCTGTTTTCCCATATTGTAGGGGCTGGCCGCAGCGTCCCCGCTTCTCATCTGGTCGGTCAGCTCGCTCTGCTTCTCCTTTGCAAATTCCAGCACCCGGTCGAACTCTTCCGGCGTTAACACCTTAGACGCTTTGGAATACCCATTCTTCGTCTTCCCGACCGGAATCACACTGGAACTACCCGTAAAATCCGCGTCCAGCCGTTTGATCACCGCATCGGAAGCATTTACCAGCCCGTCCAGCCTCAGCTCGCTTAAGATGGCCTCCTCCAGCTTCGCCCGATCCACTTCCTTTGCCACCACCGGGTCCTTGATTCTGTAATAGAAGATTCCCGCGGGGACCGCTTCCTTTCCCGGGTGACGTTTTTCGGTCAGGCGCAGGGCCTCGTCCATGTAGACCACAAGCTGCATCTGTAGTCCATGGTAAAATGCCGCCATGTCAAACGCCTTGGTCCCTGTTTTATAATCTATAATCTTCACATAGACCGAATCCTCCGTCTCGCACACGTCGATCCGGTCAATTTTACCGCTTCCAAAGCTGACCTCGTACCCCTCCGGCCGGAACGCCCCCTTTCCAAGCTGGCGGGTCATGGCCCACACCGTCCGGGTCATTATTCGCTTCATGCGCGGAATCATATATGCGTTTCTCGCGGAGCTGCGGATCACGGTATTACTGTAATCCACGATACTTTCCTCCACGCTTTCCTCAATGTATTGTGTTTTCAGTTCCTCCGAAAGCCCTATCCAGCCCTTCCCGCCATCTTCCACCTTTCCGGAATATTTTTCCAGCGCCGCATGGAACACATTTCCGAAATCAAGGGCGGCAAACTCATACTCCTCCCTCTCGGTAAGTTTAAGGCCATACGTCAGAAAATGTGCGCAGGCGCAGGCCACGAAGCGTTCCATGCGCGACACACTCATCGTCCGGGCGCCGTATAGCTTCTCCGCCGTTTTTCGGGTCAGATTGTCCTCAGGCTTCTGATAGCAGCTCGCTTCGACCAGCCGTTTTACTGCCTCGTGCCACTTACTCTGCTCCATATACCAGCGGTATAACTCCTGCCAGGGGGCAGACTTCATCTTCTGCGGCGCGCGAAGTCCCGCAATCATATAGTCAATTCCCGTCTCCGGCACCAGCTCCATCACTTCCATTGGATACCGATCCATGTCAAATACCAGGATCTCAGGGAACATTCTGCGCAGATCTCCCACCAGGTAAGCCGGGCGCAGGGATTTTCCTTCCGAGGACACCTTGCTGTAGCTGATGTCCAGTTCCTGCGTCGGCTTGGTCATATGAAGATATAAATAGAATTTCTGAATATAGGTCTTCTCCTTCGCCCCCGGTGCCAGCGCAATGCCTTCCTCCGAAAACCGCTCCCTGTCACGTTCGGACAAAAGTCCCCCGGACAGCGTATTTCCCGGAATAAGCGTGTCATTGGCCCCAAGGAACAGGAGGGCCTTGATGTCCTTAAGTCTCGTTCGCTCCACGTCGCCCGCCACCACTTCATCAAGGCTGGGCGGAATCACACCTACCCGCGCCTCTTCCATGCCGGCATCAAGAAGCTGGGCGTATTCCTTCAGAGAGATCGCTTCCTCTCCAAGAAGTCCCACGAATTTGTCAAACAGTTCTATCACTACCCGGTAAATCTGGGCGTATTCCTTTGCCAGAGCCAGCTCTCCGTTTTCCGCAAACCTTTTCTCCATGTCCCTGATCTGCTTTTGCAGCTCTTCCTTTTCCAGAAATCGATAGAGGGCTTCCGTCACGTCCCGCACCGTTTTCCTTCGCTGCTTCAGCACAAAGATCAGATCGTCAACCTTCTCGATGAGCCGCACCCTGAGATGATTCAATAACTCCAGTTCCTCCGCCGTCGTATACTTCCCGCGGCGGATCCATTTTTCCTGCCACCTCTTATAGCCCCGGATTCCCAGCGCACGCACGTAATTTTCCAAAATATCGATTTCCCCGGCTTCGAATCCCACAAGATCGGTGCGCAGGAACCGAAAAACGCTCTCGTAAGAGAAATTCTGCTCAGCCAGCGCGATCACGCTGCGCACGTATTCCACAAAGGAATTAAGGAGCACACTTCTCTTGTAATCCAAAAACACCGGGATATCATACCTGGCAAACGTCTTTTCGATTTCATCTCCGTACACGTTCATATCGCTGGTGATCACCGCGATCTCCCGGTACCGCCAGCCTTTTTGTCTCACCAGGGACCGGATACGCTGCGCTGCATAGTCCACCTCTTCCTTCGGACTTCGCGCACAGTAAATACGGATACTGTTCTGTTTCTTCTTATAGCATTCTCCACTGAACCGGAACAATTCCGACTCCAGAAACGCAAGAGCCTCCTGATTGCGAAACCGATAGATTGGCTTCTCATAAAGGCATACTGCCTCCTCAATCTGCGCCCGCTCCTCCCCGGCGATTTTTACCAGGGACGTCACCATCTGCTTACTGAGTGCAAAGAGCTGATAGGGGTCCTTCAAATGATAGGGATCCTCCCGTTCGTCCATCGTGACCGTCACGAATACCTTGCGGCAATAGCGGAGCATTTCCCCCAACACCTTATTCTGGACTGGGGTAAATCCGGTAAACCCGTCAAGCGCAATCACAGCATCTTTCAGCATACGAGACCTTGGGATCACCCGGCATAGCACGTCCAGTATCTCTTCCTTCGTAATATACCGGTCAGAAAGGTAATCTTCAAACGCCTGATAAACCGTCTGAATATCCTTAAGCTTTAGGGCAAGATACGCCTGACTTCCCGCCGCGTAGGCCATCAGGTCCATACCCTCCGGCGTAATGCTGTACTGGGTCAGCTCGGAAATCACGGATTTTACTTCGCTTATGTATCCCGGTTTCTTGATATTGCTTTTCAGTACGCGCAGGGAAGGCTCCACCTGCCCCGCAATTTTCCGCAGGATCAGGTTCTTCCCTTCATCATCCAGAACCGCTCTTCCTCCCTCTCCGGTCTCCTCCAGAACGCGTAGCGCCAGACGCGCAAAGCTGAGCACGTCGATGTTCATGATCCCGTGCCTCGGGTGGCGCATCACCAGTTCCTTTTGCGTCTGCATGGTAAACTGCTCCGGTACCAGTACGATATAATTCCGGTCGGGATACTCCATAGATTCTTTGATAATATGTTCATATAAATAGTGGGACTTCCCAGAACCGGAAGGCCCAAAAATAAATTGCAGAGACATAGATAATCCTCCACCTGTATTGTGCCCCAAGGGCATAGATTCTCACCTGGCTTCAAACATTTCGCCGGGTGTTCCTCCCAAAGTAAGGTCCACCGGACCTTACTTCAGGTATGCCTGGCAACTTAAATCTGTCCGTAAATCTCCTTCGGTACATAGGCCGTGACATGGATGCCGTCTTCCTCGTATCTTTCACTAAGCAGCTCCCCTTTTGTCCTGATCATCTGTACCTTTGCCGAGTCCTGATAAGAATAGACTCTCTCAACATAAATCTTCTGCTCCCGCAAAAGCTCCGTAAGTTCAGCCATCAATTTATCAAGGCCTTCCCCCGTGCGGGCCGAGATCTGGACGATCCTGTCCGCCTGAAAATCCCGGATCTGGGGGATATCGTCCAGTCTGTCCATCTTGTTAAATGCCGTGATCACCGGTTTCTCGGTAATATTAAGCCTTCTTAAGGTGTCGTACACCACATACATCTGCTCGTCCATCTGCGGATTCGACGCGTCGACCACATGAAGAATCAAATCCGCATATTTCGCCTCCTCCAGCGTGCTTTTGAAGGCTTCCACCAGATGATGCGGCAGCTTATTGATAAATCCGACCGTGTCCGTAAGCAGGATCTGCTGTCCGCTCGGAAGACGTAAGCCTCTGGTCGTCGGGTCAAGCGTCGCAAAGAGCTGATCCTCCTCCAGCACATCCGCTCCTGTCAAATGGTTGAGAAGCGTAGATTTTCCGGCATTCGTGTAACCCACGATTGCCGCTACCGGAAGGTGATTCCGGCTCCGCTGCTCTCTCGTAAGCTCCCGATGACGCCTGACATCTTTTAGTTCCCTGTTAAGCTGGGCGATCCGGTTCTTAATAAGCCGTCTGTCCATCTCCAGCTTCTTCTCACCGGGTCCGCGGGTTCCGATTCCGCCGCCCAGACGGGAGAGCGCTTTTCCCGCACCGGTAAGCTGGGTCTGCCGGTATTTAAGCTGCGCCAGCTCCACCTGGATCTTTCCTTCGCTTGTAGTCGCACGCCCTGCGAAAATATCCAGGATCACAAGGGTTCTGTCCATCACCTTCGTGTCAAGAAGCTCCGTCAGATTCGCCATCTGCGAAGGAGAAAGCTCATCATCGCAGACGATTCCGGTCGCGTCGAGCTCCCACAAAAGATCCTTAATCTCCTCAATTTTTCCTTTTCCAACATAAGTGGCGGGATGAATCATCTCCCGCCGTTGTATGACTCTGCCTACCTCCTTGGCTCCCGCAGTTTTCACCAGGTCCTTCAGCTCGTTAAGTGACTGTTCCGTATCCTCCTGGTCTCCCATACTCACACCCACCAAGATGACCCGTTCTTTTTCTTCTTTCATCTCATAAAACGCCATATATTTCTCCTATTTTCAGCCATGAACCTCATGGCAGATACCTACTCATGTAGGTCGCCCGCCTGGGTATTCAGAAATTCCAGTTCTTTTGCTGCATTCGCATCATCGGGATAAAGCCCTACATAAATTTCCAGTTTTTCCCTCGCAGAGACATAGTCCCCCACCTGCTCGTAGGCGCACACCAGATTAAAGGACATTTCCTTTAAAATCTCCTGTCCCGCATCCGGAAAATTCTGGCCATTCTCAAAATAGTACACCGCTTTTTCCGGATTCTCTGTCTTCATTGCACAGACTCCCAGCATATTATAGATCGTCGCCGTCTCCTCTGCGCCTAAGTCCAGGGCCATGCCAAATGCGTTTGCCGCCCCGGCATAGTCCTCCTGTTCAAAATAGCAGATTCCCAGCCCTCGGTATGCCTCACTTACATCCTTCTCTTCGTCAATGGATTTCTGGAATTCCTCCTGTGCAGCGACGTAATCTCCCTGCTCCAGCAGCTTCGTCCCGTCCTCCACGGCGTTGGCACAGCCGGTAAGAACCATCATGACTGCCACCAAAACTGCGGGAATCATCTGCCCCATATATTTTTGTACATATTTACTGATTTTCATACTCTATACCTTCAACTCTTCTATACTGCTATTCCGTAATGTGCTCCATGCCCTGATTGATAATAGTCTGAATATGCCCGTCTGCCAGGGAGTAGAATACCGTCTTTCCTTCCCTGCGGTTCTTCACTAATTTCATCTGTTTGAGCAGCCTGAGCTGGTGAGAGATCGCGGACTGCGTCATCCCAAGCACCTCCGCCAGGTCACACACACACATCTCCGATTGGAGCAGAACACAGAGGATTCGAATTCTGGTAGTGTCCGCAAACACTTTAAAAAAATCCGCCAGATCTTTCACCTGCTCTTCCCCAGGCATATGCCCGGCTGCTTTTTGAACCAGGTCTGTATGAATGTGAAACACATCGCAACATTCTACTTCTTCTCTTTTCATAATTACCCCTTTTCTATTTTAGTTCATCGATCTGCCAGTCGATCGGCGCAATCCCGTGTGCTTCCAGAAATTGATTCGTCTGGCTGAACGGTCTGCTGCCAAAAAAACCGCGGTAAGCCGAGAGCGGACTTGGGTGCGGTGCTTCCAGAATCAGGTGGTTCGGATTGGTCAACATTCGCTTTTTCAGCTGCGCCGGACGCCCCCAGAGGATGAACACGATTGGACGATCCTGCGTATTCAGCGCCCGTATCGCTGCATCCGTGAACTCCTCCCAACCGATTCCGCGGTGGGAATTCGCCTGATGCGCCCGCACGGTCAGAACCGTATTCAGAAGCAGTACCCCCTGTTTTGCCCACTTGGTCAGATACCCGTGAGTAGGGATCGTGCACCCCAGATCATCGTGAAGCTCCTGGTAAATATTGACAAGCGATGGTGGAATCTCCACCTCCGGCTTTACGGAAAAGCACAGGCCATGCGCCTGCCCATCGCCATGATAAGGGTCCTGCCCCAGGATCACCACCTTCACCTCGTGAAGCGGAGTCAGATGAAAGGCATTGAAAATATCATCTGCCGGGGGATAGATGCGGTGCGTGCGATACTCATTATTCACGGTTTGAAATAACTTCCTGTAATACGGTTTTTTAAACTCCTCCTGCAATGCCTCCAGCCAGTCATTATTAATTGCTGCCATCTTTCTCGTCCTCCCTGCCATATCTTCTCTGTTTAGTCTAACGTATTTCTTTCCAGTTTAGATAAATTCCCAAATCTCACTCTTATCCCATAGCTCTTTCTGTTTTACTTTTTGAACAGCCTCCACTTTTACAGCCGCACAGATACCCCTTTACCACGCAGGTATTCCTTGACCTCACGAATCTCCAGTTCTTTATAATGAAACAGGGAAGCCGCCAAAGCTGCGTCAGCCTTTCCCTTCTCACTAAGTGCCTCATAAAAATGTTCCAACGTTCCTGCGCCGCCGGAAGCAATCACAGGAATCGAAACATTTTCCGCGATCGTCCGGGTTAGCTCCAGATCATATCCTGCTTTTGTGCCATCGCAGTCCATGCTGGTAAGAAGGATCTCTCCCGCCCCCAACTTTTCTGCCTTCATCGCCCATTCCACAGCGTCGATTCCCATATCCACCCGGCCGCCGTTCTTATAGATGTTCCAGCCGCCGTCCGGACGCCGCTTGGCATCAATCGCCAATACGACACACTGGCTCCCGAACTTATCTGCAGCCTCGCTGATCAGCTCCGGCCGCAGGATCGCCGCAGAATTGACAGAGATCTTATCCGCTCCTTCCCGCAGAAGCGCCTTAAAATCGTCCACCGTGCGAATTCCTCCGCCTACCGTAAACGGAATAAATACGGTCTCAGCAACCTTCCGCACCATATCTACCACCGTATTTCTTGCATCAGAGGAGGCAGTAATATCAAGAAAGACCAATTCATCCGCGCCGGCCTTGTCATACGCTGCCGCGATCTCCACGGGGTCCCCCGCATCCCTCAAATCCACAAAATTCACGCCTTTTACCACCCTTCCGTTATTCACGTCCAGGCAGGGAATAATTCTCTTGGTAAACACTTTTTGTCTCCTCCTATAGTGCTACAAAATTTTCCAGTATCTTAAGCCCCGTCTCACTGCTTTTCTCCGGATGGAACTGGCAGCCAAATACGTTGTCCTGTTCCACAGACGCATGAATGTGTGCGCTGTATTCCGTAGTAGCCTTGACGATGCTCTCATCGGCCGCTTTCAAATAATAAGAATGCACAAAGTATACATAAGGCTCGTCCGCAAATCCCGCAAACAATCTCCCCTCGTTCTGCAAATGCAGAGAATTCCAGCCCATATGCGGAATCTTAAGTCCCTCCTTGTCCGGAATACGAAGGATTTCGCCTTTTAATACGCCCAACCCTTCCACGCCCGGCGTCTCATCGCTTCTCTCAAACAAAAGCTGAAGCCCCAGACAAATTCCCAAAAGAGGAGTCTCTTTTGCCGCCACTTCATGTATCACCGTATCCAGTCCATATTTTTTCAAATTGCACATGGCATCTCCGAATGCTCCCACACCCGGCAAGATCACCTTATCTGCATTCAGGATCGTCTCCCGGTCCCTTGTGATCACCGGAGTCTCGCCCAAATGCAGGAGGGCCTTTTCCACACTTCTGATATTACCTGCGTCATAATCAATAATTGCTATCATCTTTCTTATCCTCACTCTGTTGGAATTATATGAAACAATCTTTCTACCTGCATATCTCTCCTGGTGCAGTGTATCATTAATATTTCTCATAATACCTTGTCTATTACTAGTCATGTACCCATTATAAACATTTATCGCAAAACAGGCAACATTTTTTAAAAGAGGCTGCAACTTACAATGCCGCAGCCTCTTTCGCCTTATTTCATATCCACTTCGAACCAGAATTCCACACCATTATCATAATTTCTGACTCCATACCCCTTATGGAAGGATTCCATGATTGCTTTCACAATCGAAAGTCCGATTCCATTTCCCCCATATTCGCGGGTATGCGCCTTGTCCACTTTGTAAAATTTGTCCCAGATCCGTTCCACATCTTCCTCCGGAATCGGCTTCCCGGTATTAAAAACACTGATTCTCGCCACATCGTTCGCGGGAACGACCTTGATCTCAATCACCTTTTCCTGCTCCACATGGTTCAGGGCATTGCTGAAATAATTCCGCACCACCTGCTCTGCCTTGAACTCGTCTGCCCAGACATAGACCGGACCTTCCTGATGAAATATTACCTTCGCCTCTTTCTGGGAAATGAGGATCTCGCAGCTTTGGATCACGCCCCGAATCAGAGCTGTGATATCAAACCGGGTAAATTGCACGTCGTCCTCCCCGAACTCCAGCTGGTTCAAAGTCAACAGATTCTTCACCATCTGATTCATCTTCGCCGCCTCGTCCATAATGACATCACAATAGAATTCCCGGCTCTGGGGATCGTCACTTATCCCTTCTTTCAGTCCTTCCGCATACCCCTGAATGAGTGCAATCGGCGTTTTCAGTTCATGAGACACATTGCCCAGGAACTCCGTCCGCATCGTCTCAATCTTTTCTTTCTGCTCAATATCCTTTTGCAGCTCATAATTAGCACGCTTCAGATCGGAAATGGTCTGCTCCAGCCGTTCAGACATCTGGTTAAAGCTCTCGCCCAGGACTCCAATCTCATTGTTCCCGCCACTGGTATATTTGACATCGAACTCCAGGTTCGCCATCTTCTGCGACAAGGCTGCCAGCTCCAGGATCGGCGTCGTCAGCTTTCTGGACAGATACCAGGCCATCACCGTACCGATTGCAATGGCGATTATTCCTGCCCAGCCGATGAACTGACGGAACAGACGGATCGCAGAGCGAATGCTCTCCAGAGGGCTTCGCATAATGAATACCTCTCCGTTGTCGAACTTGCCCCACATCTCAATGTATTCCGTGTTACTCTGCGGGTCGACCGATATATTTATGCTGTAATTGTTCTCTACTTCCAAAATTTGCGCCTGATTCTTATTGAACAAATACCCCATCAACTGATTCGCCAGAATCTCCCAGTCCCGGTTATTCATATACAACGGTTTATACTCCTCGTCCATGACAAGAATGGATATGTTATTTTTCTCCACCAGCACGCCCATTTCCCCATCGGCGCGCTCCTCGAGGATCGTTCCACTCTCTACCCCTACTTTCATAAGGGCATAGACCTTCGTAAATTCAGCCTGGCGCTTTCCTACATAGAACCGCTCCAGAAATCCTACGTTCAATATGGACAGAACCAGCATGATCACCACCACCAGTCCGGCGAAGACCAGCATCATCTGTTTTTTTATCGAGTATTTCATGCCGTTACCTCGAATTTATATCCCATGCCCCAGACGGTCTTGATATAATCCCCCCTGTCTCCCAGCTTGCTGCGGAGTTTTTTTACGTGGGTATCTATGGTACGGGCATCGCCGAAATAGTCATAATTCCACACATTATTCAGAATCTTCTCCCGGGAAAGGGCAATTCCCTGATTCTCCACAAAATAAGTAAGCAGTTCAAATTCCTTGTAGCTTAACTCTACAGCCGTCCCATCGATTTTCACCATATGCGCCGCTTTATCGATCTCGATGCTTCCCGCCACAAGAACGTTGTCCGGCGACAGCGCATTCGTCCGGCGCAGAATTGCCGAAACTCTCGCTACCAGGATCTTCGGACTGAAAGGCTTGGAAATATACTCATCCACGCCCAGTTCAAATCCCTGCAGCTCGTCTTTCTCCTCACTTCTGGCAGTCAGCATGATGATCGGCACTTTGGAATCTCTCCGAATCTCCCGGCAGGTCTGCCAGCCGTCCATCTTCGGCATCATAACGTCTAATATAATAAGTGCAATGTCCTTCTGAGCATAGAAGATATCCATCGCCTCCATACCGTCTCCGGCTTCCAGTACCGCATATCCTTCCCGTTCCAGGAAATCCCTTACCAACTTGCGCATTCTGGCCTCATCGTCCACAAGAAGAATCTTCAATTTTTCCATAATTTCCACTCCTCTTATCTACTTTTTGTGATTTTAAATATTGTAACAAAGAAATGTGACATTTATGTGAATAGCGTAAGGTAATTTCATTGCAAACATTTTACCCTCCTGGCCGTCACTCAAACTGTGCCTGATATAATAATCGGAACAAAACACACAAAATCCGAACACCGGTAATCAGTGTTCGGATCTGCAAGCTTTAGTGGAGTATACGGGATTCGAACCCGTGGCCTCAACAATGCGAATGTTGCGCGCTCCCAACTGCGCTAATACCCCGTCCAAATGCTATTATAGCACGTTAGCCAATCGAATAAAAGAGAATATTTTTAATTTGCAAAAAAATTTAAATTTTGTTTTTTCAAAAATCGGGATTAAACTCATACTTAAATAACTATTGGAAGCATGATAAATAACAAATCACAATAAATAGTAGATGTCGCTAAAAATGAACGATAGGAACTGCCAGAAATTTCTCCAAAAATTTACTCCAAAAATTTCTTCGCAAAAGGCTTGCATTTGCATATAATATCACATATAATAAAAAAACAAATAAAACCAGGGCTTGTACTGGTTTCGACGGGGGTTTGGAAGTTAGAGAAGCCATCCGCGGGGCGGGACCGCGTAACAATCCGTATTTAAAAATAAACGCAGACGATAGATTAGCGTTAGCTGCCTAGTTGCAGCAGTCGGCCTTGAGTCACTCATTGCTTAAGTAACCGGCTTCGACCAGATGAGGAACTTTATCTCCAAAGCTTTGAGGAGATGGAAGAATTTATGAAGCTACTAAGACCGGCAGCCTGTCATTAGGCGTCCGGTGGAGGGAATGTTAAAATAATGACTGTGATGGGAGATGCTTTGATGGATGAGCTTTCGGACAGGGGTTCGATTCCCCTCAGGTCCACTAAATTGTGCAAATCCGGGCACTGATTACCAGTGCCCGGATTTCGTGCGTTCCGCTCCATTTACGAATGCAGATGGAGTTTTTATTTACTGTAACGATGATCCATTTTCAACAAATGCTTCAACCTAGATTTTTCATTTTTCTACTCTGCTGTCTGACGGATCTCCTCCATGATTTCCTGCTCAACCTCCTGATCTACCTTATCCTTCGGCAGAAGAATATTTAAAATCAGCGCAGTTCCGGCTACAAGAATGATACTTGATTCTCCAAAGAACATCTGAACATATTCTCCGGTACCCGCAAGTGTGTCCTTTGCAAACGAGATACCAAGTCCTAATGCCAATGATGTTCCACACAGAAGCATGCTCCTGCTTGTGAACCGGCTTCTTGCTACCAGGCTCATACCAGACATTGCGATCATAGAGAACACAACTACTGTCGCTCCTCCGATTACGCAATTCGGAATCGTGGACAAAATTGCTGAAAGTTTCGGGCAGAATGCTGAAACGACCAGAGTTGCCGCTCCACAACCCATAACATATCTGCTACATACTTTTGTAAGCGCTACAATTCCTGAACACTGGCTATAAGTTCCTGTCGCAAAACAGTTGAAAAATGAAGAGAAGATACATGCTATTGCATTTCCGATGATACCTCCTCTGAGCTCTGAATCTTTAGGCTGTCTTCCAAGACCACCCGTTGCAGACACAGTGAAATCTCCAGTCATCTCTACCGCATTAATGAAGAACAATAATACGAATACGATTGCAAAATCCCAGTGGAATTCTATTCCGAATGCCATCGGTCTCGGAAGTGCGAACCATGCTGCCTCAGAGACTGCTGAGAAATCTACAATTCCCCAGATAACTGCAACGATGTATCCTGCGACCATACCGATCAGGATTGCTGCGGCATTGACAAGTCCTTTGCCGAATCCTGAACAGATCATGATCACAGCTATAACAACAACTCCAATCACCCAGTTATGTAAGGCTCCCATATCTGCTGCGCCCTGTCCTCCTGCAAGATTGTAAGCTGCCGTTGGGAAACACGAAATACCAATCGAAACAATGATCGTTCCGGTAACGATCGGCGGGAAGAATCTCCGTACCTTCGGCAGTGCCAAACCAATAAAAATAGATGCAATCCCTCCAATCAACTGTGCTCCGAAAAGTGCTGCCAGACCATACTGGATGGAAACAGAGATACAGATTGGAAGGAATGTATAAGTAAGTCCCATCATAACGGGAAGTCCTGAACCAATCTTGATCAATCCCAATTTAATAGGAAAGACCTGAATCAATGTTGCCACACCTGCCCCAAGAAGGGAACACTGAAGTAAAAGAGTCGATTCAGCAGTGGAGAGTCCTGCACTGCTTGACACTAACAACATCGGTACGATATTACCAACGAACATTGCCAATAACTGCTGTAATCCTAAAGGAAATGCCTGTGCAAAAGGCGGTCTGCCGTCCAATTCATAAATTGCGGTACTGACATTAGTACCTGCTGAAGTATTAGTTTTCATTTTATCCTCCGAAAGATAATGGACCGGGAGCTTCTTCCCGTCCCCATCCCCCGACTTCGTTGTTACACACAGAATCCCGCGCGGTATATCTTAATTCAGTGTACATGTAGTGATAGGTCTCTATCACGTTCCTTCTGCATACATGCTTAAAAGACTGACTAAAGCCGGTGAAAGGCAGCCTTTTCCATGGATCGTTCCCACAACTTATCCATGACAGATATTTCATGGCTGATAAGCCATTTTTCTGTTCTTCACAAATTTTGATTTTGCGATCATTCCCTATTTTAAGGCTCTATCATTTGTATTTCTAAACAGCTTCCTTCTATTTGCAGGTAAGGAACTTTCCTTCCGGTTTTTCGAGAAGCCATTTACCCTCTTCTACCGCATGCTTTCCTTTCACAAAAACATGCTGGATCTGATAAGTAGATTCTACTCCTTCATACGGTGTATAATCCACATTTTCATGCTGGTTGGCCGCGCTGATCTTATGTGGACAATCTTCTTTTACCACGATAAGATCTGCATCGCTGCCTTCCTGAATCACCCCTTTTTCCGGATAAAGACCAAATATTTTCGCCGGATTCTCCGCTGTAACCTCTACAATCTCCTCCAGGCTCATACCATGCCTGCTGCCGTAAGTGAGTATTAACTCCATACGATTCTCAATTCCCGGCATCCCATTCGGGATTCTTGTAAAATCTTCTTTTCCAAGGCTTTTCTGATCTTCAAATCGGAAAGAACAATGGTCCGTGGACACGGTGTCCACTCTATGCTCCTTAAGCGCCTTCCAGAGTGCCTCCTGGTCTTTCACAGTCCGAAGCGGCGGTGATAATACGTACTTTGCGCTTTCAAAGCCCGGAAGATCATATTTGCTCTCGTCCAGCAGAAGATACTGCGGACAGGTCTCCGCATAGACCTCCTGTCCCCGCTTCTTCGCCTGCTCAATGACCTCGATCGCTTCCCTGGTGCTTACGTGGACAATGTACACCGGAACGCCGACAATCGCCGCCATATCGATGACTCGGGACACTGCCTCTTTCTCTACCAGATTCGGTCTTGACTTCGGATGATTTCCCGGATCAGACGCATCCTTTGCCCGCAGGTCCGCCTGCAGAGCCTCCAGGATTGCTCCATTTTCACAGTGTACACACAAAAGGGTCCCCAATTCCCTCATGCACTGCAAGATCCGAAACATCTGCGAGTCATTCACTCCGATTCCGTCCTGATAAGCGGTATACGCCTTAAAAGACGTAATTCCCTGTTCTTTTGTTTCTTTTATCTGCGCCTTCATATGCTCATCCCAGCCGGATACTGTCATATGAAAACTATAATCGCAATACGCCTTTCCAGCCGCCTTCTTATGCCAGCAGGCAAGGGCGTCCTTCAGCGACTCTCCCTCCTCATACTCAGCAAAATCCATCACCGTAGTCGTTCCGCCTATAACTGCAGCCTTCGTTCCTGTCAGATAATCATCGGCAGTCATACACTCGCCTGCAGGCATATCCAGATGCGTATGTGCATCGACGCCTCCCGGAAGAATATATCCTCCCGCAGCATCAATGACTTCTTCCTGCTCTTCGGCACTTAGCTCTTCGGCAATCGTGGCAATCTTTCCATCTTTCAGACGAATGTCACGCCGTACCCGCTCCTTGCCACCAATAATGACTCCATTTTTAATCAGCATATTTTCATCCTCTTATATTTATCCTAGATATTCTTTCTGAAGAACTCCAACGCATTCGTAAAGAACATCTTATCAATCACCTGTTCTGATATGCCTCTTCCAATGAGATAATCTGCAGACGCTGCAAATTTGGCCGGTGTGTCAAGTGACGCATCAATATCTGCCCCGTCAAAATCACTTCCGCAGGCAATCACATCTTCCCCGCCAAGCTCCAGCATACGGCTTACATGACGGTACAAGCTGTCCAAATCCCCGTTCTGATCATCAGACAGGAAATTCAAGAACAGATTTACGCCTACCAGACCTTTTCTTCTTATAATCTCCCGGAACTGATCCTCTGTGAGATTTCTCCTGTGTGAGCAGATGCTGCGCAGGTTGGAATGTGTCGCGATAAATGGCTTCGTTGCAATCTCGCATACCTCGTCAAATCCCCTGTCATTGATATGAGAGACATCCACGATGATCTTCTTTTCTTCCATTCGTTTAATCACGTTTCTTCCAAACTCTGTGAGTCCCTGGTCAGTTGCGTGTCCGGAACCCAGTTCATTGACGCCGTTCCACACAAGTGTCATCATCTTCACGCCACTATTTGCAAGATAATCCACATTTTCCACACGGCCGGCAAGTGCCGCGCCGCTTTCCACAGAAAGCAGCACCGCACATTTTCCTTCTGCCGTAATACGTTCAATGTCTTCTGCAGTATAAGCACGTCCTGCCATATCCGGCTGTTTTTCGATCAGCATATCCAGATAGTCTCTGTGATCGCAGAAATACTGAAAAGCATCGTCTCCCCTGATCTCGTCCGGGATGAACACTGCCATCGTCTGGCAAAGTCTCTTAAACTTTGATAAATCCTTCAGAGAGAACTGCGTCTTGTCACACAAAAAATCTGAACCTTCATTTCGAAAATTAACGATGGAATCACAATGTAAATCAAATAACTGCATAGTATGAACCTCTTTTTATTATTTTAATAATGCTTTCATTGCTCCATAGTAACACTCTGTAACCTTAACAAGCTGATCAAGCTCGATGTACTCGTTGATCTTGTGAGCCAGTGTCTCAAGTGACGGTCCAATACCAAGAGTCTTGATGCCAGCCTCGCCTGCATAGTGGCTTCCGTTTGTACAGAAGTTGTAGTTCGTGATCGTCGGATTAAAGCCAAGAGCCTTCATTTCTTTGTATACATCCTGTACGAACTGATCGTTCTCATCATACAGCCAGCCCGGGAAGAATCTCTCGCTTGCGATCTTGTTGCCTGTGTAGCAGCTTTCTTCCATCTCTACGAAGGATACCTTTGCCTTCAGAGACGGATCCTCAGCCATCATCTTATCAAGGAGTTCCTGAATCGGTGCAAGAACGCTTTCTTTCGTCTCGCCTACAAGCAGTCGTCTGTCATAGGTTGCACGGCAGTAATCCGGTACAACAGAAGCTCCCGGATACGGAGAAGATTTGATATCTACAAGTTCAAGGATACCATCGCCGAGTACCGGGTGATGTGTCGGCTCAAGTCCCTGAATCGCCTCGATTACCTTGCACATCTTGTATACTGCATTAACGCCTTCCTCCGGGCTTGCGGAATGAGCCGGAACTCCAAAGGTCTCTACCTGAAGTTCGCCACGTCCACGCTGTCCGATCTTAATGTTAAGCTGGGTTGCTTCACCGATAATTACATAATCCGGTTTCACATATGCACTGATTTCTCTTGCTGCAACACCCTCAAAGCATTCCTCATGTACAACGCCTGCTACATAAATGTCGCCCGGGAAATCATAGTCGCAGTCTTTTGCGTAGAAGATCGCTGCTGCCAGCATAGCGGAAAGAGCACCCTTCATATCAGAGGTTCCACGTCCATACATTTTTCCATCAATGATCTCTGCGCCAAACGGATCATGCTCCCATGCGGTTGCGTCCGGAACCGGAACGGTATCCATATGTCCGTCAAATAATATCTTCGGGCCGTCCTTTTTACCCTTGATGTGGCAGATGCAGTTACCATACTTATCAACGTGCACATCTGTAAATCCGGTCTCATCACAGAACTTCTTCATTTCTTCTGCAACTTTGTCCTCATGGCCGCTGTAGCTCTGAGCCTGAATCATCTTCTGACAAAATGCTACTAATTGTTCTTCTCTTTCTTTGCTTAACATCTTTTTTTCCTCCTTATTTTACAGTTTCATAGAATTCAATAGATTTTCTTTCCAACTCAAGATCTTCCTCTGTCTGCGGTGCTCTCTTACCTGTGAGCGCTCCTGTCGGACAGACATCAAGACACAGACCACAGGAACGGCATTTGTCCATATCGACCTTCATCTCCGGGAACTCCAGTGTTCTTGCATCGTAACAGCATGCAGCCACACATTTGCCACAGGATACACATTTCTTCTTGCCGTCTTCCTTGAAAGGCTCAAAATGGAAATCCAGCTTGCTGACATACTCTTTCTTCGGGAAGTTCTTAAGAGCCGCGCGGTTAACTTCCTCGATAGAATTGTATCCGAGTTCTTTCAGTCTCTTAGAAAGGTCGTAGCACATCTTCTCTACATATTCAACACCTTTTAAGATACCTACTGTACAGATACCGGCACCCATAGCGCCTGCCATCATGTATTCGATTGCATTATCAGCACTCATGACACCGCCGGAAGCGTAAAGGTTCTTAAGATCCGGATGATTGCGGGCAATCTCTGAGTTGATGCGCATGGAAATCGGACGCATTGCCGCACCGGTCATCCAGCCGTAACCGTCAGCGCTCATAAGCTCCGGACGAGCCTTCTCGATATCGATCTTCAGTGTCGGTCCAATGGAGTCGATAGCACACAGTCCGTCAGCGCCGTGCTCCAGACATTTTCTTGCTGTGCCTACTGTATCCGGCCAGTTTCCGCTCAGCTTACAGATTACCGGAATCTTTACATGTGCCTTTGTGTAGTCCAGCATCGGAAGCAGGGTGTCCTCTGTGTAGGATACCAGCTCAATGATATGAGCTCCTGCTTTTTCCACTTCCTCCACGATTTCCATTGCCTCTCCCAGAGTGTGTCCCACACTTGCGATCACGATCGCTCCTGCCTTTACGGTCTCCGGAATCTCCTTCTCATACCACTGCTGTCTGTCAGAGTCTGCCCATTTCTCGCAGTTGATGAGGGAATCATTGTTCACGGTACCCATGTGGTGCACCGGATTGATCGCTGCCGATTTACGAATCGTTTTGGTCACGACAGCTCCGCAGCCTGCCTTAAATCCCTTGATCATTCCTTCCGCACCATAGGTCAGAGGTCCTGATGAGAGGATAAACGGGCTCTGCAGCTTGTAACCGCAGAAATCAATACTAATGTCAGCTCCTGTCAGTTTCTCTTTTTCAAACATACGCTCTCTCCTTTTCTTATATGAAATTAAATTTGTACCTTTTTTACTTCCTTCAGCTTCTGAGCCGCTTCATAGATGGCTATCGTGAGCTGCTCATAGCCGGTGCATCTGCATAAGTTTCCGGAAATAGCTCTTCGAATCTCTTCTTTTGTTGCATCCGGATTCTCATCCAATAACGCCTTCGCGCTCATGACAAATCCCGGAGTGCAGAAACCACACTGCAGTGCATGATTCTCAAGAATCGCTTCCTGTACCGGATCAAGCTTTCCATCACAGCCAACACCCTCGATCGTGGTGACTTCTCTGCCCTCCACTGTTCCGATCGGAACCAGACAGGAAGTTACCGCTTTTCCGTCCAGAATGACCGTGCAGGCTCCACATTCTCCTACTGCACACCCTTCCTTTGTCCCGGTCAGATGCAAAGTATCTCTTAAGACATCCAGAAGTCTCTCATTCGGGTATACTTCTACCGTTGATTTCACTTTATTTAACGTAAAATTCACCTTGATTTTTTCCATGCTATCTCACCGCCTTTTCTGCGATCTGCTCAAGGGCCTCTTCCACGATTCCCTCTACTGCCGGTTTTTTGTATTCTGTGGACCACCGAACTCCGGTGCGTGCTATCATTTCTTCGGATACTGCCTTTCCTGCTTCCTTCCAAAGTTCATCAGACGGCTTCTTCCCCACAAGAAGCTGTTCTGCTTTTACCACCCGATCAGGAGTCACAAAGATACAGCCCGGTGCAACTCTGGCGTAATCGATCACGCCCTCCGCATCAAATCCGAGTGCGATAGATACGTTAAGTCTTGAAATCGCCAGCGCTTTTCTTCGTCCAAGTTTTACGAACTCAGTCACTACATTTTGCGGAAGCTTCTCTACGACGAATTCCTTAAGGAATTCTCCTTCTTTTAAATCTACCTTGCCTTTGCCCACATAGAAATCACGAAGAAGCTCCTCGCGTTCTCCTTTGGGTCCATGGATGACCACTCTTGCATCCAGGGCAATCAGCGGAGTAAGCGGATCCGCTGCCGGTGAGGCATTACAGATGCTTCCGCCGATGGTTCCTCTGTTACGGATCTGCGGAGAACCTACTGTAGACGCCGCTTTTCCCAAAAACGGAATATACTTTTTCACAACATCAGAGCGTTCAAGGTCTGTATGCGTGCTAAGCGCGCCGATATGTATCTCATTTCCCTCTTCTCTGATGTATCTCATTTCTTCTTCCAGTGCCGAGATGTCCAGCATGCACTCCATGTCCTGCCATCTCTTATCCTTCTCACGGATCTGCACCATAATATCTGTACCGCCCGCAACAATACCGACTTTATCTTTGTATTTTACGAGGGTCTCACAGATTTCCTCCAAGCTCTTTGCCCTATAATAATTATATTTAAACATCTGTGCTTCCCTCCTATCTTAATTTCTTTCCAAGTAATACTGTCTCAAGATCACACGGGTTTTCCCTGACTCTTCTTCCGGTCGCATTGTATACCGCATTGGCAATCGCTGCTCCCACTGCTTCCGTCGCAGGTTCTCCAACGCTCTTCGCTCCGTAGGTTCCCGCCGGATCGTCGGATTCATAGATATTGATCTTCATCTCAGGTGCATCCACTGCTGTCGGAAGGATGTAGGAATCGAAGTTCCGTGTCTTCATCCGTCCACGGCTTGGCGCCACGTCTTCCATAATGCCGTAGCCCTGACCCATAACAATACCGCCGTAGATCTGGCCCCTGATGAGTGCCGGATTGATCGCCGTTCCCACGTCATGGCTGGCTGTTACCTTCTGTACATCCACATATCCCGTTCTCATATCTACTTCGATCTCTGCGATCACACAACCATAGGAGAAGGTTGGGAATGCTTTGCCCTGTCCTGTATGATGATCCTGATCAAGTCCTTCCGGTCTGTACCATTCATAAGCTGCCATCTGAAGTCCCGCCCAGATTGCACTTCCCGTTACGGCTTTATAATCTACGGACACTTCCGGATGCTTCTTAAGGTAGAACTTCGCATCCTTAAGTTCGATATCCTCTTCTGTGATATCATCATAGGAAAATCCTGCTTCTTCCAACGGAAGAGAATGCAGAATGATCGCATTTTTGATCATGACCTTCTTTAACTTCTCCGCTGCCTTTCTCACGGACTGTGCACCCATAACGGTTCCTCTTGATGCAACCGTCATTCCACTGTCCGCAATGGCAAAGGAGTCGATCTGCGGGAACTGCACATCCTCATAATGCACGCCGAGCGTCTCCGCCGCGATCTGTGCATAGGCTGTTTTCAGTCCCTGTCCGTTCTCAGCAAGTCCTGATGTGATGCTGACACTTCCATCTTCATTGGCAATGATCAGACAGCCTGACGCGTCCGGTGACTCTGCGCCAAGTCCGCATCCGCGGTAGCAGATTGCCATTCCGATTCCTTTTCTCTTATGTGGATCCGTCTGTTTCTTGTATTCGGCATGTTTTCTTACATAATCGGTCTCTTCTACTGTCTCGTCCATGATCTTCTGCAAAATCACATGTTCTACAGGCACGCCCGTTGTGGTAAGAGAGCCATCCTTTAAACAGTTGATTCTTCTAAGCTCTACTTCATCCATTCCCAGCTCTTCGGCAAGCTCCTCAATCAGCTGCTCCTGTCCGAAGATCAGAGAAGGTGAGCTGTAACCTCTCATGGCTCCGGAGTGGATGTTATTTGTAAACACGCCATATGTATCCGTCTTAATATTCTCAATATCATAAGGGCCGGAAGAATGAATACTTGCTCTGGAGTTCATGAACTGCGTCTGGTTATTATAGGCACCGCAGTTGTCAACCTGTTCCCCTTCAAATGCAACGATCTTACCATTCTTCATAGCTCCGATCTTATAGCGCAGCCGGAACGGATGCCGCTTTGCGCTTTCCAGGAAAGAATCCTCTCTGGTAAATACCAGCTTAACCGGCTTGCCGGTGATGTATGACAAATATGCGGCACGTGCTGCAACCAGTCCGACTCCCTCTTCTTTTCCGCCGAAGGAACCTCCCAGTACCGCCTGAACCATACGGACCTTATTGAGCGGTATTCCGATGATATCTGCAACATACCTTCTTGTGAAGAACGGGTTCTGCGCAGATGCATAGACTGTCATGAGTCCACTGTTCGGATCCGGAAATGCCAGAGCAGCTTCTGGCTCAATATAGGAATGCTCTATGTACTGTGTGCGATACTCTCTCTCGAGAATGACCTCAGCCTTGGCAAATCCCGCCTCTACATCTCCCTTTCTGATCGGATAATGGGAATCTGTAAAGATATTATTCTTATATTCCTCATGTACCAGCGGAGCCCCTTCCTTTAATGCATCGTCGATCGTATACACACCCGGAAGCTCTTCATACTCCACTTCGATTGCTGCAAGTGCATCGTCCACCAGTGATTTAGACTTAGCTGCCACCATAGCTACGCAATCGCCGACATACCGAATGTGATCCGTCAGATACATGTAGCCTGCCCAGCTTCTCTTCTTCCTGATGTCCTCAAACGTTACAACTGCTTCGACACCCTCAATGGCTCTTGCCTTTGCAGCGTCAATCTTCACCACTTTAGCGCTGGAGTATGGGCTTCTTAATACCCCTGCGTAAAGCATTCCCTCTTTATACATATCGCCTGCATAAAGAGACTTGCCTGTCACCTTCTCCACGCCGTCGATCCTCGGCTTAGAGCAGTGAATCTCACGAAATTCTTCTCTTCTTACTTCTGCCATCACTATCCCCTTTCTTTTACATTCCAGAACTTTTCCGTTACTTCCTGAAGGCGTTTCTTTGTCGCCTCCTTATCTATCGTTACGATCTGACCATCTTTTTTCAGCTGTTTCCCGTTTACAAATACATGTTTTACATTCTCCGGGTTCGTGAACAGCACAAGCTGGTCATATACGTTCCGTTCATTGACAGGTGTCGGCTGGTCGAGGCTTACTGTGATCACATCCGCAAGGCCGCCTTCTTTCAGCGCGCCCGCTTCTTCAAGTCCTACTGCCTTCGCTCCCATGGACGTCGCCATCTTATACACCAATTCTGCCGGCATAACCTGCGGATCCTGCTGGTTTGCCTTATGCATCAGGAAGGCGCCTCTCATGACTTCGAAGAAGTTATTCACATAGCCGTCCGTTCCAAGTCCTACTGTCATGCCCCTGTCCATCATCTTCGTGATCGGAGCAAAACCGCCGCCGACTTCACAGTTGGATATCGGCATGGATACTGCTTTTACGCCGTGCGCGGCAAGAATATCAAGTTCCCTGTCAGATACCTGTACCACCTGGGAAGCAAGTACATTCTCATCTAAATATCCCAGCTCTTCGTAAATCTCGACTGGAGTTTTCCCATATTCTTTCTGACACCAGTTCGGTTCGAACACGCTCTCGCTCAAATGCATATGCGTCATACAGTGATTTTCGTCTGACATCTGTTTTGCCTTCTTCACGAAGTCCTTGGAGCAGGTGAACAAGGTATGGATGCTGTTGATTCCCTGTACGAGAGCGCCGACCTTATTGTGTTCCTTCACAAAATTGATATTTTCCTCAAGACCAAGCTTAGCATTCTCCGGACTCTTTCTCTCACATGCTTCAAAAGAAAGGAACCCGCGAAGCCCTGCCTCTTCCACGACCTTCCGTTCTACCTCCAGCGCGCCCGGTATGGAATTCGGCCCTTCCAGGATATCTACAAATGAGGTAACCCCGCTTTCGATCATCTCCACACACGCCCACCTGGTCGTAGCCTCCACAAGCTCATGATTCAATCTGTCCTCCACGTAAGGCCACCAGAAGTCGTCCAGAAAGCTCTCGAATTCTGTCACCATCGCATCTGCCGTAATTCCATGGGACAAAAATCCATACATGTGATTGTGACCATTGACAAATCCCGGAAGAATAATCTGCCCTCCTGCGTCCACCACCTGGTCACCGTCTTCCGACCTCAGTTCTTCATTGGGAGCGACCTGGGTGATCCTGCCGTCTTCCATTCGGAGACCATAGTCCCGTTTCAGGCCTTCCGGAGTCATAAGATATGACCCTTTGAGTATTGTTGCTGCCATCTTTCTTTCCCTCCTGTGATAAAATATTTCCTAAAAAAAGCAGAGCCCAACAACCTTTATTCGAAGGTTGCCAAACTCTGCTAATACCTCAAGATGCTATATATTCGGCTTTCCGTGGAGTAAAAAAAGGAGCCATCGGCCTTTGTGAAAGGTCGACAAACTCCTTTGAAGTTCATTCCTTATTTCTCGTTTCCTGTTGTTATTATTATAACATTTTTCTATATTATGTCAAGATTTTTTCTATAATTTGTATAAAAATTATAATTCTATTCTTGAATCCAACAATCCTACACTATTTCCAGCAAAACATCAATGATACCGCCGCATACCATCCCATCCTCTTCGGCAAATCTTCCGGTAAGATCCACATTGCATAACCTGGGTCTTCTCTCGCCCTCCCGAATCATCACAAGCGCCTGTCTTAAAATCTCCGCCTCCACACAGCCGCCTCCGATTGTTCCGATGCAGGTCCCGTCCGGCAATACCAGCATCTTGGTCCCGGTTCCGCGCGGCGCGGCACCCTTCTTTGCGACAATGGTCGCAAGAATCTTCGGTTCCTTTTCCGTCTCTTCATTCAGGATCCCCTTTAGAATCTCCTTCGGGTATCCGCCTGAGCGCCGGCATTTATTTTTGACCTCAATGATTTCCGCCATGATTGCGACCGCGATCTCTTCCGGAGTCTCGGCCCCGATGCGAAGTCCGATCGGCGTATAGACCTTTGCTATCACATCCGGATTGGCGCCATGCTCCAGTACGCTCTCTTTCACAACAGCGACCCTCTTCTTACTTCCGATCATTCCAATATAGGCATGCTGCTTTTTCGCAATGCTTTCCAGGCATGCCTGATCATAGCGGTGTCCTCTTGTCACGATCACAAAATAGGTTTCCAGATCGCCCTCTATCCTCTTAAGTCCTTCTTCAAAGGACTCGCAAATCACTTCATTAGCTCCCGCACGTCTTGCATTGTCCGCAAATTTCGGCCGATCCTCCAGTACAGTCACATGGAAGCCTGTCATCCGGCCCATCTGGATCACCGGAATGGACACATGTCCGCCCCCGCAGATTACCAGCTTCTTCTCGCTTCCCAAAAGTTCACAGAACACGCGGGTTCCTTCAAACTCCTTCAGGCAGTTGTCTGTCAGTGCCGCAATTTCTTCTCTGTGTTCGGAAAAGAATCCTCCCTGCACAGATTCCCATACCAAACTTCCGTCACTTGCCAGCGCCTTCTGTCCAAGTGCCTCGCCCTCCAGTACCGTCAGCGCCATATTAAGACGATTCGGATTCATCTCTTCTACGATATGATAAAAATCGGTCATCTAGCTTACTCCCTTCTTCTTACTCAAATACCTCTTCTGTTACCCTTCCGTTCGTATCCGCCCTGTCTGCTTCCTCTTTTGCTTATTTACCTGTACTTTGCCTGCGTCGGCGATTACCGCGCCGATTCACATGCGCTCATTCCCCCGTACCTGCTTATAATATTATAAAAAATCTCTTCCTGTTTCAGCTCTCCGCGTACCATTTTATACATATTTTTGCTTTCTGCCTGTGCCTGATGAAAAAGAATCGCTTCCAGCACGCCGCCGCCGATTGCCCGCGCCTTGTCGGAAACCGTATAGCAATGCTCCTTCACGCACCGTGCATCGATATCGCCGCACTTTAACCCTGTAGTCACATGCACGCCCGGCTGAAGCATTCCTCTTACCATACCGGGCATCAGGGCGTATACCGGACTGTTCCCACTGTATGCGATGATCTGCCCCTTTTCTACAAGGTCTCCGATCGACACCAGCGGAGTGAACATGCCGTCTCCGGTCGCCTTGACCAGACGCTCGATCGAATAGCCGCCGATCTCACCGGGAATCCCTGTGTTCGGTATTGCACTTCCCTCGTGAATCACTCTTCCAAGATAATGTCCCCGCTTCGTCTCCACGACCAGATGGCAGTCCTCTCCTGCCGTAAATCCCGGGCCGACTCCAATCACAAGCTCCGCATCCGAAATGGACGTACCCAGATTCCGTTTTGCAAGAATTGCATCCACCACAACGTCCGGGCGATACGCCCCCATATATTTCACATCCGGATCAACGATAACCGCAATCTGTCTCTTTCCAAGTATCTCTTCAATCTCTTCCGGTCCATGCGCAAGTCTTCCTGTAATTCCCTCCACGACCGCCGTCTCTTCATAGACTGCCCTGGAAAATGCCACTGTCCTGCGGACAGTGAGCGGAACCTTGATCTCCGTCATGATAATCTGAAAACCGCACGTATGCAGCCTACATGCAATTCCTGTAGCCAGGTCTCCTGCTCCTTTAATCAATACGCGCATCTCATACCACTCTCTTTCCGTATAAAAGCAAAAAAGTCTGACAGCCTTTCTTAAAAGGTTGCCAAACTTCTCACTTCGGTTTTCTAGCTTCTGGATTAATGGTACAAAAATTTTTTCCATTTGTCAACATATTTTGTATTGACAAATTCCCATCTTTGACAGTAAAAATCCGTAGATTGCTGTAAAATCAAGCTTTCTACGGATTTTTTTGTTGTTCAAAATGTAGCTATATATTATTACTTTTTCTTCTTTGAGGCTCGTATTATTTTCCTCATATTTACATCAGTTATGATTTGATAATCGGTACGGAATCCGGCTGTTTCGTGTAGTCTGTCCGTCAGATCCGTCCTTGTATAAACGGGTGTGTACCCCAGTTTCTCACCGGGGCGGGCCATCATCATGTTCTTTAAAGTATCTATGATTTCCTCACATGTATAGGCTTCTTTGAGTTCCTTTTCCAGAATCCTGTAGATAACAAGTGCTATAAAACAAGTGATGAAATGGGCACGGATATGGTCTTCTGTCTGAAGGTATACGGGGCGGGCCCTGAATTCCGTTTTCATGACCCGGAAACATTCTTCAATCTCCCAGCGCTTCTTGTTGATTCTTACGATCTCTTCTACACTCATATCATCCAGGTTCGTGCATACAGCATAGAAACCATCATAACGTTCTTCTTCCCGGATTGCATCTGTATTAAGATACACGATCTCTTCTGAGCAGACTTCTCCATCTTTGGTTGCTTTCTCTCTGGAGATAAATCTGTGCGGGTCATTCTGGTTCTTGGGACGCTGTTTATACTTCCCATCATTAATAAGCTGCTGTGCACGCTCGACCTGCCCGTTCCGGATCTTCCTCTGATAAGCTTTATATTTTGGAGAAAAAGAAACGACCAGATGTTGTTCTAATGGCTGGGCTCCTTTTTTGATCTTCCGTTGGGAGAGGTCCTCTTTGATCCAGCGATCCTTATAAAAAATGTTTTTATAATTCTTTGCTTCATCGATCTCGTTGAGATTAAAGGTTTCATCAGAACCTGGCAGGTGCCATCCGTCTGGATCAAGTGCAAAATCCTTGAGATAGTCAGGCAGCTGTTTTATGGATTGTATGGTAATAAAACTACGGAGCTGTACACCATTAATCTTTCTGTCATTGAACTTCCGGTTTGTCTTGGAAGAAAGCCCTGCATCTGTACAGACGATGATCTGGTCAAGTCCGTAATCGCGGAGTACTTTTTGCTCCAGTGGTTTCAAAGTGGGCTGTTCATTTTTGTTTCCGGGATAAATATCGAAGGCCAGCGGAATGCCGTCGTGATCCATGAACAGTCCCATACCAACGATAGGGAGGGGCTGGTGCTGTTTGGATTTTCCATAGCGGCGCAGATCATCTGCCTCTTCAATCTCAAAGAAGTAATTCGTACAGTCATAATAAAGGACATCTTTCCTGCGTTCGCAGACCTTCTGGCTGTTTTTATAAAGCTGTGCCTGTATAAGATCATTTTCTTCCGAAAGGACAGAAAGGGTCCTGTAGATGTCATGCAGTTCGAATGTGGGCTGCTCAATAAATTTCGTGGCCTGTCTGTTGGAGGACAGTTTTGAAGATGGATAAAGAATTCTTGTATAAATAAGCTTCGAAAGGACATCATTCAAATCATAAGCAAAAGAATGACGGGAGGAAATATCCCTGCATATTTTGTCCAGCCCCAAACTATAATAAATGTTCTGCAGGAAGAGATAACCGCAGTTAAAAAGCTTCTGTTCATTTTTCTTCAGGAGCTTTGAAGGAGAATAGCTGATAAGGATTTCTTTGTTCTCATCATACTCTTTGCGATTTAATTCATTGACATACTCCTGTGCCCATACATAGGGATCCTTACCACCGGCTTTTGCGGTGACTTCTGTCAGGTTGCCAAGTTTTTCAACTGTGACAGTGGTCACACGGCCATCTGGTTTTCGGATTGTTTTCTGTACATAAAAGGATGCAGAATTTTTCGATTTGCTTACTGTAAGTTTCATGGCAAACACCTCCTAATCCTTATTATACCACATATAGCTACAAATAGCCACAACAAAACGAATAAGATTTGACAAAAAAATACAGGCTTTATGGGGCCTGCAAGTACTTTTTCCATTATTTAACTGTCAAACTCCCGAGCCTACATGCAATTCCTGTAGCCAGGTCTCCTGCTCCTTTAATCAATACGCGCATCTCATACCACTCTCTTTCCGTATAAAAGCAAAAAAGTCTGACAGCCTTTCTTAAAAGGTTGCCAAACTTCTCACTTCGGTTTTCTAGCTTCTGGATTAATGGTACAAAAATTTTTTCCATTTGTCAACATATTTTGTATTGACAAATTCAATTTTTCCATGTACTCTATAGATAGACAAGAGTTTGTCGACCTTTTGCGAAAGGCCGATAAACTCTTATTTTTTTCGACACACTTATATTTGAGAGGAGAAATTGACATGGAACAGATCAAATGGGTCAAAAACACGCTTCCGAAAACAGAAGACAAGAATCTTCGTTATCTTTCCCCGGAAGAGTCCAAAAAAGTACGCGCCTTCCACGAGAGTTTTCCGCAGTACTGCCGGACACCTCTTGTGAAGCTGGATAAGATGGCGGCTCATCTTGGCCTTAAGAACGTCTTCATCAAGGACGAATCTTATCGTTTTGAGCTGAACGCCTTCAAGGTACTGGGCGGCTCTTATGCCATTGCCAAGTACATTGCCAGCAAATTGGACAAGGACGTAAGCGAACTTCCTTATGCCGTCCTGACCTCAGAGAAACTGAGAGAGGAATTAGGACCGGTAACATTCTTTACAGCAACAGACGGCAACCATGGACGCGGAGTTGCATGGGCAGCAAACAGATTAAAACAGAACTGTGTAATCTATATGCCGATCGGAACGACACAGACTCGTCTGGATCACGTTTTAAGAGAGAATGCGAAAGCAACTATCGAGGATCTGAACTACGATGACTGTGTACGTAAGGCTGCTGCGGAAGCAGATGCGACGCCAAATGGCGTTATCGTTCAGGATACTGCATGGGATGGCTATGAGGAGATTCCGACCTGGATTATGCAGGGTTACGGAACCATGGCTTATGAAGCTGACGAGCAGTTAGGCGAGTATGGCTGCGAAAGACCGACACACATCTTCATCCAGGCCGGCGTAGGTTCTCTTGCCGGAGCAGTGCAGGGATATTTCGCAAACCGTTACGCCGGAAATGAGCCGACCGTTGTTATCGTAGAGTCCTCTGTCGCTGCATGTCTCTATAAGAGCGCTTCTGCCGGAGACGGCGAGATCCGTACTGTAGACGGCGATATGCTCACACTGATGAACGGTCTTGCATGCGGCGAGCCGAGTACTATCTCCTGGGATATCTTACGCAATCACGTAGATACCTTCGTATCCTGTCCTGACTGGGTAACAGCAAAAGGAATGCGTGTACTTGCAGCACCGATCAAAGGCGACACTCCGGTTACGGCAGGCGAATCCGGAGCTGTAACAATGGGACTTCTCTACAACCTGATGACCAATGACGATTACAAAGAATTAAGAGAAGCACTGAAGTTAGATGAAAATTCCCAGGTACTGTTATTCTCTACAGAGGGCGACACTGACCCGGGACGTTACAAATCCATCGTTTGGGATGGCAAAGATTCATTATAAACCATAAATACATACGAAAAGGAGAATCATTATGTTAAAAGTAGTTAGCACAGACAAGGCTCCGGCAGCAATCGGACCTTACTCACAGGCAATAGTAGTTGGCGACTTCCTCTTCTCTTCCGGACAGATTCCGTTAGATGCAGTAAGTGGCGAAGTTGTCGGAACAACGATCGAAGAGCAGGCTGAGCAGGTAATGAAGAACATCTCTGCAGTCCTTGCTGATCAGGGCATCGCATTTACCGATGTTATTAAAACAACCTGTTTCCTCGCTGATATGGGAGATTTCGCGAAATTTAACGAGATCTATGCCAAATATTTCACAGGAAACCCGGCACGTTCCTGCGTAGCTGTAAAACAGCTTCCGAAGAATGTGTTATGCGAAGTTGAGTTTATTGCTTCCTTAAAATAATCTTTAGATATACAACCCCCCTTCATCATATTTAATATATAAAAAAGCTGTACTGCCATTAGTATTTCCCTCCGGCAGTACAGCTTTTCTCCTTTTTATCAAGTAACCTGCTCGTCATTTACCGCTTTCCCTGAGTCTTCTCCGGAAACCGTACACAGATGCGAAGTCTCCCCTCCTCATATCCCGCAACAATCGTTCCCTCCATCTGTTCCACCAAAGTCCGTGCAATCGCAAGCCCCAGTCCCGTCGATTTTCTGGCCGCCTCCACCGTATAAAACCGGTCGAACAGCCTGCCCACCTGAACCTCATTCAGCCCTAAAGCCATGTTGGAAAACGTAATCTCTCCATTTTCCGACAAAATGATATCCAAATCTCCATCACTGTACTTCATTGCATTATTTATGAGATTGGCGAACACGCGCGCCAGGGCAGACCGGTCAAGCTCCCGCACCACCTTCGCATCGGGAAGACAGATATTCGGCGTGATTTCCCGCTCTTTTAAGGCCGCATAGAACACGGCCACACTCTCCTCCAGAACCTCATTTAAGATGACCGGTTCCCTGATCGTGTCCTCCTGCGTCGAGGTGACCACCGAATAGCGGAACAGTTCCTCCGTAAGCTGCGTAAGCGCCTCCGTCCGGTTCCGGATAATCGAAACGTACCGGGACGCTTCCTCTGATTTTTCTTCCTGCTCAAGCATATCCAGATACCCGCAGATTGCCGTCAGGGGAGTTCGCAGATCATGCGAAATATTCGTGACTGCATTTTTCAATTCCCCATCTCCCTGCTGAAAACGCTGGCGCTCTCTTCGCAGCCTTCGGAGTTCCACATTGATTGCCGACGCCAGCTTCCTCATATATTTATCGCTGCCGGAAATATCAATCAAAGTGTTGGTATCGGTCATCAGCCTGTCTGCAAAAGCTTCTTCAATCTCCTCTGCCGATTTCCTCATCAGATATATTTTCCCGAGCAATATAAGAATCACCAGGACCAATATAACGATCACGGCCAATGACCACCTCAACATAACTGACTCCTCCTCGTAAAAATACCGGATTTATTTTATATTCTTTCTGCGGAAAAAGACTGTTCCGCAGGCAGTCGTCACAATGATAATAGAAAGCGAATACCACGGTAACCGCTCCGGATGTTCCGGATTCTGAGTCGATATCTGCCTCATCTGGCATCCCGGGAGAAAATCCCACAAGAATTCATAGACTTTTCTCTTCGTCCCGGTAAGATAACGCGGATTCTTCCGGCTCTCAACGTGCTCTTCCCTGTTTTCTCCCTCGTCATCCGTATAAGAGACCGTATATTCATCCGTATACTCCGGCTCAGCCAGGCTCGACCAAATCATCATCGCACTCACGAGCAGGAGGAGCGAAATAAGAATGGCCGCGACACAGTTGCTTGCCTTGCTGTGGATCAACATGCTCATAAGCAGGAACAGCGCACAAATAGCCGCCAGCGTTATAATGCTCAAAAGCCCCAGAAATAAAAGCGTTGATACCGGCATTTCCAGATTCCCCACAAGCGGGAACCCAATCACTACTATTACCCCGATATTGGCAAGATGCATCATGAGCAGTGCCGCCATACATACGACGAAATTGGAGAAATAGATGGAAAGCCTGGTTCTCCCGACAATAATCTTGTTGCGAATCGTACCGTCACTATACTCCGTCCCAACGAACAGACCAATAAAGACCGCTGCGACAATCGGCATAAAGATACAATTCGAAAAAAGTACATTATCAATATGCGGGTGATAATCCTTAATCGTCATCATGTCGCGATACTTCGTCATCGTAGCGGTAACCCCCATCCCAAAGGTAAATGCCATACCGGCCCAGAATGCCTTTGTCTTCCAAAGTCTTGCGAAATCCGCTCTTAACAGCTTACTCATTCTTTCCACCTCCCACAAGACTCACATAGAAGCTCTCCAGACTTTCGTCCCGCTCCTGCATAGAGAGAATCTCACAATTGTCTTTTGCCAGTTCTGCCGCCATTTGGGAAACCTTAACTTTGGCAAATACGTCCGCCACCGTATCAGAATAAATCTGATACTCTGTATGGTTTCTGTCCAACACGCGGGCCAGAACCTTCGTATCGCTCACTTCCATACGAACGCACTTGCGGCAGGCATTTTCCAGCTCAGACGCACTCATCTCTTTTACGATATGCCCGTTATCAATAAATCCGTAATATGTGGCAAGCCTGGATAATTCGTCCAGAATGTGACTGGATATCAAAACGGTGATCTGTCTCTCGCGATTAAGTTTTAAGATCAGTTCCCGCATCTCGATGATTCCCTGCGGGTCCAGCCCGTTCACCGGCTCATCCAGCACCAGAAAATCCGGGTCTCCGACCAGCGCTATGGCGATTCCCAACCTCTGACGCATACCAAGAGAAAAATGCTTCGCCTTCTTCTTTCCGGTATCTTCCAGTCCCACCAGTTTCAAAATATTCTCCAGACCATCAAAAGAGGGAAGCCCCAGAATACGGTATTGTTGTTTCAGATTATCCGCCGCCGTCATATCCAGATAGACAGACGGAGTCTCCACAACTGCTCCCATTCTGCGGCGGGATCTTGCGATATCCTTATCCGTATTTTTCTTTCCGTACAAGATATAATCGCCTGACGTGGGCTCCTGAAGCCCGCAAATCAGGCGAATTAAAGTTGTCTTGCCAGCACCATTCTTCCCAACAAATCCATAGATTGATCCCTTGGGAACATTCATAGACAGTCCGCCGAGCGCTTTAAAATGTCCATACGTCTTGCCCAAAGCGTTCGTTTTGAGAACATACTCCATAGAATGTAACCTCCTTTTTTCTTGATGCTGACATTCTACAATATTTTTACTAGCAAAATGGTTAAGAAAACCGTTGAGAAATGGTTGAGATTTCTCATCACAAGGACGCTTCTTCTCTCATCTTAAATCCGATTCCCCACACAGCCTCAATGTAATCCTTCCCTCCTGCCTCACGTAGCTTTCCCCGCAAATGACTGATGTGCGTTTTCAGGGAACTCTCCGTACAGTCCGGCGTATCCGCACTAATCTGATACAATAGCTGGGATTTGGTAAGTACCTGTGAAGGATTTTGCATCAGTAGTTTTAAAATGGCAAATTCTGTCCGTGTCAGTCTGATTTCCCGACCTTTAAGCGTTACCCGGTACCTGTCCATATCCAGTGCGATATCTGCAAAGGTCAGTGTCCGGCTCTGCCTGGAAGCCGGCGAGGTGCGAAGCTGCACGGCGATGCGGGCCAGCAGTTCCTTCATGTCAAAAGGCTTCGTGACATAATCTACCGCACCGCCCAGCAGCAATTCTACTTTATGATCCACTTCAGCTTTGGCGCTGATGATGATGACAGGAATCCCTCTAATCTGTCCCAGCACCTCTTCTCCCGCAAGCCCCGGCAGCATCAGATCCAGCAAAATAAGGTCCGGCCGCATCCGATCGAGAACCAGAATGGCCTCCGTCCCGGAGTACGCTCGGGAAATGCAGTAGCCTTCTTTCCCGAGCGTCTCTTCCAGCATATTTCCAATATGCATATCATCATCGACAATTAAAATGTGTTTCAAATTATTTCTCTCCATCTATACTAAGCGCTTTTTCAGCAAACAACTGCATCTCGGAGATTGTTTTCCAATAAACCTCTCCCGCTCCTCTGTCATGCGCGCCTTTTGCCAGCACACGGAGCAGCACCGGGTTATCACTCTGATTAAGCTCCTGCATCCTCGCAGCGAATTTCTTCCCATGATACGGCGGTACATTATTATCACACTCGCCCGTCTGAATGTAGATTGCGGGATAAGAAACCTCCCTCACATTGTGATACGGAGAATAGCTCAGCATATACTCGAACATTTCTTTACTTTCCTTTGGATTGCCGTATTCTGTGATATACATCGGTCCCCGGTCGTCTTCCACAAAATGAATCATATCCGTATGTGGAACCGAATCGATGACGCACCCGAACAGGTCCGGCCGCATCGTCACAAGCGCAGACATCAAAAGGCCGCCGTTGGACAGACCTGAAATCACAAATTTCTCCGGCTTTGTCCAGCCGTCCCGAATCAACTGCTCTGCGATTCCGATAAAGTCGTAGTAACAGTTCTTTTTCTTATCCATCATGCCTTCTTCATGCCATGCGACGCCATATTCACTGCCGCCACGGATAGAGCCAAGCACGAACACTCCTCCTCTTTGGGCCCATGCAGCAATATCCAGATTCGCCACGTGTTCCTTTGACGCCGGGCGCTCAGACGAATTGTATCCTCCATAGGCGTACATCCAAAGCGGATTGTTCCCGTCTAATGGAATTCCTTTTTTATATACGATAAAGTAGGGAATCATCTTTCCGTCTTCCACGGAAGCTGCCCTTCTCTGCTCCACAACAAGATCAGTATGCGTCTCCTCCGACGTGCGCCAGATCACATCTATCCCCTCATGGTTCAGCCCTAAAACAACCGGCTTATCCAGAAATGTCTCAAATTTAAGATAGACCTGTTCCTTTGCCTTACCTATGTACTCCAAAGTTCCCATCGTATCCGGGAGCACGACCACCTCTTCTTTACCCTCGTTGATGCGGACCAGCTCCGAACAAACATCTTTCATATACAAAAGGTGCAGTGTCTCCTCAAACACAAAACCATTTTCAATAACTTTATTTTGCTCCGGGCACACTACCTTCGCACTGCTGATGTCCTGCCCCTGCTCTACGGCAAGCACCCGTCCATTTGGCGCATCTTCCCTGGAAATAAAATAGTGGACATCTTTGATCGTATCTATGTACGTCATTTGCAGTGCATCGCTCTCATTGACAAAGGAAATGGTGTCATCATCTTCTGCGTACACAAGAAAACGGGAGTGCGAGTAATCCTGCATCATATCGATCACACAATATTTATTATCCGAACTGATCGCCGGATTGCCAATGATGGTTCTCTTATCGCCCTCGTATATACATCTGGTCGTATCGGAGGGTGCGTGATAGGCATACACTTTTGTAAGGGTAGTCTGCGCCTCCACATCGGTCTCGGTCGCTGCATAATAAACGATTTCTTTCTGCCCGGACCAGATACCATAAAATACGTCTGTGATCTGATTCAGGATTTTTCGGGATACGCAGTCGATCACCATAAGAGTCATTCTGGCTTCCCCTTCCCGAATACCGGACACAAGAATCAGGTCCTGATTTGCCGGGCAGGCCTTTAACTCAAAGGGTAAAAATAACGGAATATCATTCCGCTTTAACACAAGTTTTTCATCCTGCATCTGCTGATCCATGGAGACGATCTTGTAATCTCCGTCCTCGACCACCGTCGCTGCCAGCCTGTCCTTCCACGGGTTGATCATCATATAGACAGGTTTGGTCTTCTGGCTTTTCAACTCCGCAATCTTATCTTCCAGCTCCCTGGCGTCGAACCATGCATCTGTAAATTCATTCTGACTCTGCACCCAGGAAAGCACCTCCGGGCTCTTCGCTTCCCGCAGCCACCGATAGGGATCTTCCAGCTTATGCCCGAAATATTCCTCCGTATATTCGGTCTTTTTTGTCTCTGGATAGTGATAGTTTTTCATTGTTCTTTCCTCCTTCGTTTATCCAAAATTCCGCACCTTAAACTCACGCTCAGCCTCGCGTTTCTGATCTTTCTTCGCGATGTCATCACGTTTGTCATAGAGCTTCTTCCCTTTTGCAAGCCCAATCTCTACCTTGACCAGGCTTCCGCTGAAATACACCTTAAGCGGCACGACCGCCATTCCTTTTTCCTTGGTCTTACCGAGAAGTTTGTTGATCTCAGCTTTATGAAGCAGGAGCTTACGCACCCTGAGCGGATCTTTATTAAAAATATTCCCCTTTTCATATGGGCTGATGTGCATACCATAGATATACACTTCTCCATTTTCGATACGAATAAAAGACTCTTTAATACTGCATTTTCCCATACGCAAAGACTTTACCTCTGTGCCTGCCAGCGAAATGCCTGCTTCGTATGTGTCTAGTATAAAGAAATCATGGTATGCTTTTTTGTTGTTCGCAATTAATTTGCCCTGCGTCTTTGCCATATCAATGCCTCCATTTTCTATGATATCAATTCAAAATCTATCGTGCGGCTTAATGTATCGCAGCCAATCACCCGCACCCTGACCTTCTGCCCCAGCTTATACGTTCTGTGAGTGTGGGCGCCAATCATCTGATACCGGACCTCATCGTAATCATAGTGATCGTCCATCATATTTGCCACATGCACCAGACCTTCCACCGTATTGGAAAGCTCCACATAGATTCCCCACTTGGTAATTCCCGAGATGACTCCCTCGAACTCTTCCCCGTAAAACTGCCTCATATACTGCACTTTTTTCAGTTTGACCGTCTCGCGTTCGGCCTCGTCCGCCCTGCGTTCAAGACTGCTTGCCTGTTTGGTGACTTCAGGCAGGATTCGGGCGTAATGCTCCCGCCGCTTTTCACCAAGACGCCCCCGCAGATTATCCTTGATGATCCGGTGAATCTGCAGATCGGGATACCGCCTGATCGGCGAGGTAAAATGTGTATAGTAACGGGTTGCAAGCCCAAAATGTCCGTCGTTATCCGGCGTATATTTCGCCTGCTTCATAGAACGTAAGGTCAGCCTGGAAATCATGGCCTCCTCCTGGCTTCCCTCTATCTTGTCCAGAAGCTTCTGCACTTCCTTCGGGCGAATCTCCTGCCCTTTCGGCACATGAATCGTGTAGCCAAAATTCTGTATAAATGTGACGAGTTTCTTCATCTTCTCTTCGTCGGGGGCTTCATGAACCCGGTATACAAACGGAATCTCCTGCCAGAAATATTCTTCTGCCACCGTTTCATTTGCCAGAAGCATAAAATCCTCAATAATACGGGTCGCCACATTTCTATCGTAGGCTTTAATCTCCAGCGGACCTCCTTCTTCGTCCAATACCAGCTTCGCCTCCGGGAAATCAAAATCGATTGCTCCTCTTTTATGCCGTTTTGCCCGCAGAATGGCCGATAATTCTTCCATGAGTTCAAACATCGGCACCAGCTTTTCATAACGCCGCATCTCCTCGGGATCATGCTCGGCGAGAATCCTTTTGACGCTGGTATAGCTCATGCGCTCGTCCACCCGGACCACCGTCTCGGCAATCTGATGATCTTTTACATTTCCATTTGCATCAATGCGCATGATACAGCTGAGAGCCAGCCTGTCTTCCCCTGCATTCAGCGAACACATTCCGTTAGACAGAATATGGGGAAGCATGGGAATCACGCGGTCCGCAAGGTAAACGCTGGTCCCGCGCTTTAGGGCCTCCCGGTCAAGCGCACTGTTCTCCTGCACATAATTGGTCACGTCCGCAATGTGCACACCGAGGATATAATCGTCCTGTTCTCTGGTCAACGTAATCGCATCGTCCAGATCTTTGGCGTCCTCCCCGTCAATGGTGACCGTCTGCCAGGCGCGGATATCCTTTCTGCCGGCCATGTCCGCCATGCTTACCGGCTTTGCCACTCTCTCAGCCTGATTTAGCACCTTCTCCGGGAATTCGGTCGGAAGGTCGTAGCCTTTTACAATCGACAAAATGTCGACTCCCGGATCATTTACATGACCCAGAATCTCCACAATCTTTCCTTCCGGTTTCTTATTTTCATTCCCGTAAGAGGTCAGCTCCACTACGACCTTATGCCCCGTGACCGCACCCTTTGACTGCTCCGCCGGGACGAAGATATCCTGAAGAAACCGGGCGTTATCAGGTACGACAAACCCGTAATTCTTCCGGCTCTGATAATATCCCACCAACTGCCTGGTGCCGCGGGTAAGTATCCTTGCGATCTTCCCTTCCCGTCGTCTTCCTGATGGGGAGCCGGTGAGGATCACTTCCACCTCATCGCCCTGCATGGCTCCGCCTAAGTCCTCCTCTGAGATGAAGATATCCTCCGCTTCTCCCTCTACGGTAACGAACCCAAAGCCTCTTGCATTGGCCTGGAAAATGCCCCGAAGCTGCCTGGCTTCTCCTTTGACATACTTTCCTTTCTGAGTGACGTGGACCTTTCCTTCGCGCTCCAAATCGTCCATGATCTTACGAAGTTCGTTCTTTTCCTCTCTCGGAACCTGCAGAACGATCGCGAGTTCTTTGAACTTCATGGGAACATAGCAGGAATCACAGATAAATTCATATATGATTTTTTTACGTTTTTCAAATAGTTCGTCCATATTTAATCTCCCGTTAACTGCTTCCGTATACTTTGGAAGCAATGAGTTGTGCGCTTAATAATGAAGATGAAAATTCACTGAGCCTCCGTTCAGACATACTGCGTAAGGCAAAAAAGAACACCCTATATATAATATAGAGTGTTCCTCATTTTCATACAATCATGCGTTATGCAAATACTTTCAGATTCAATGCTGCTGCTAATACGATGAAAAGTACGGCCAGAAACTTGGTGGACTTTACAAGCGCACCTTCCATTGAGCGTCCTTTATTCTGTCCCCAATAGCTGTCGGCTCCGCCAGCGATGGTTCCAAGACCTGCGGACTTACCTTCCTGAAGTAATACGATTATTGTCAATGCGATACAATCTATTGCAAATAAAATTAATAATACTGTTTTTAAGATCTCCATTTTTACACCTCCTGATGAATAACATGATTATTTTAGCATATGTTTGGGGGATTAGCAAGAGATTTTTTTGAAAAAAAGGGGGGACGCAGAAGAGAGGGAGGGGGCGGAGGGGTGGCTGGCAGGGAAGGCGAAGGTTAAGCGGAGGGCTCGGAGAATCCGTGCCGTATATGTTAGTGCCCGGGGCAGGAGGTCCAATGACCGACTACCCCGGACACTTACATATACGTGCACTAGTCGCAGAGCCCGGAGCGTCTGAGCCTCCCTGCCAGCCACCCCTCCGCCCCCTCCCTCTCTTCTGCTGAGTATTGGTTGAATTTTTAGTTTTCTGCTGGATATGGAGTTAGTTTCTTAAAAATCTTAAGAATTCTGACCGGAATCTTTAGAAAATCTTCATGGAGTATTGGTGGGGTTCTTAGGTTTTGATGGGTAGAATGAGGGTAGTTAAAGCGAAGGGCTTTTGGTGCTGCGTTTGGTTAGGTGTTATGATCAGGAGTCTTGGCTTTGTAGTTTGGAATACTGTGCGAGGAGGTTGGACTTATGAGATTTTTGGCTTTGGGTATTCAGAATGGGACGAATATTAATGTTTGGAATAGATATGTGGACGAAAGTGACGAGGTGCGGGAAGACGGCGTGCTGAGGTGTGGATATTCGGGGTGTTCTCTTTTGCTTCAGTTTTTTGTATTTTCGTTTGTGGGCTGGAGCTGGGAGGTGCTTCTGCATGTGGTAATGGATCATTCATTTGTGAACCGCGGAACTATGTTTGGGCCGTGGCTTCCGATTTATGGGAGCGGCGGGGTATTGATTCTTTTGGTTCTGAACCGTTTAAAGTTGCAGCCCGGCAAGTTGTTTGGTGCGATTATGCTGCTCTGTGGAACGGTGGAATATGGTACGGCTGTTTTTCTGGAAACCGTTTTTCATGCGAGCTGGTGGGATTATAGTGATATGATGTTCCAGATTCAGGGGCGGGTCTGCCTGGCGGGGCTTCTGATTTTTGGCGTGGGCGGTTGTTTTATCGTCTATGTGGCTGCACCCTGGCTTGACAGGAAAATAGGGGAGATGCCGACGTGGACAAGGCACGGACTTGGCGTGCTTTTGGCAAGTATATTTCTTATGGATATGCTCTATTCGGCAGTGTATCCGAATATGGGCGCGGGAATTACATTTTAATCAAAGAATCAGGGGATTCTCCTGAAATAAAACAGATTTATTTTAAACATATAGAATCCGAATAATATTGATGTCCATAATTTATACCCAAGGGCATCCCGTATGGCCATTCGGCCGTTTCACAAGGTATACCCAAGGGCATCCCGTATGGCCATTCGGCCGTTTCACAAGGTATAAATAATCCCGATGAACTATAAAATTGATTGCAAAATATAGTAAATACTTTATTATCCTACCTTTTTTTCCTGTATTTTATATGTTATATTTATAGTATGAAAAATGGGAGGAAGAAAATATGAACTTTTTAAGTATTTTTGATGTCATCGGACCGAATATGATCGGGCCGTCAAGTTCCCACACGGCCGGAGCCTGCTCCATGGCGCTGATGGCGCGCAGGCTTTGTAAGGAGCCGATCTGCAAGGTCGTATTCACCCTCTATGGCTCCTTTGCAAAAACGTATCACGGCCATGGTACGGACCGGGCTCTTTTGGGCGGTATTCTTGGATTTGGTACGGACGACGCGCGCATTCGGGACGCATTTGAACTGGCAAAAGAATTTGGCGTGGAATACGAGTTTGTGATCGACGAAAAAACGATTACGGATCACCCAAATACCGCGGACATCGCCATGACGGGCGTGAACGGCTATGAGTTGACGGTGCGGGGAGAATCGATCGGGGGCGGCAAGATCAAGATCGTGCGGATCGGTAATATCGACGTGGAATTTACCGGAGAATACAGTACCCTTATCATCAAGCAGAACGATACCCCGGGAATCGTTGCGCATATCAGTCAGTGTCTCAGCAACCAGAATGTAAATATCGCATTCATGCGCCTGTTCCGTGAGGACAAGGGTGCGACGGCGTATACCGTAGTGGAATCCGATGAATTGATTCCCGAAAGTATTCTTGCCGAGATCAAGAGGAATCCAAACGTGCATGAGATCATGCTGGTTCAGGTATAGGAGGTGAAGGCAGTGGATTTTAGAAATGGACAGGAATTATTGGAATTATGCGAGAAGAAGCAGATGACGATCTCACAGGTCATGAAAGAGCGTGAAATCACCTGCGGTACTTTGACCGATAAGGAGATCATGGAGAAACTAAAAACGGTGCTTTCCATCATGAAGGCTGCCGTAAATGAACCGCTTACTCACCCCAAAAAGTCCAACGGCGGACTGATCGGCGGCGAAGCCAAGAAGGTATCTGATTTCGGAAATACATCAAGAAGCATTTGCGGCTCTTTGTTAAATAAAGCGATTTCTTACAGTATGGCAGTTCTGGAAGTCAATGCTTCCATGGGTCTTATCGTGGCAGCTCCGACTGCCGGTTCTTCCGGTGTGATTCCTGGAGTGCTTCTGGCCCTCCAGGAAGAGAAATTATATTCGGACGAGCTGCTCTATGACGCCTTGTTAAATGCTTCGGCTATCGGCTATCTTCTGATGCGCAATGCTTCGGTATCCGGAGCGGAGGCCGGCTGCCAGGCCGAGGTGGGCGCTGCTTCTGCCATGGCTGCCAGTGCGGTCGTCGAGATGATGGGCGGAACTCCGCAGATGTGTCTTCAGGCAGCAAGTATCGCCATCTCCAATCTTCTTGGAATGGTATGCGACCCCATCGCCGGACTTGTGGAAGCTCCCTGTCAGGCGCGTAACTCGATTGGCGCGGCAAATGCGATCACCTGCGCGGAGCTGGCTCTCGCAGGGGTAACTCACCCAATTCCATTTGATGAGATGTCCGACGCAATGCTGCGGGTCGGAAAGAGTATTCCGTTTGAACTAAGAGAGACCGCCATGGGTGGCTGCGCGGGAACCCCGACGGGCTGCTCACTTGGTTGTGGAATGTGCAGCTAACCTCTGTAGTTCACATTTTTTATATGAGAATGTTGTATATCCAAAATAAAGAGAGATGCTATCGTATTCGCATACGTTCATCTCTCTTTTCGTTGCCATGCATACCTGAAATAAGGTCCAGTGGACCTTATTTTGGTTTCACCTAATACACCAGCCGCGACCCATTAAGTTTAATCACCCTGTCAATCCGATTCACCGACGACATCTGGTAAGAATACGCCGCCGACTCAAACAAAGCATAGATATCATTTCCATTCTGGTAGATCTGCTCCAGCCTCTCCGGGAAGCGTATAGTCTTATACGCCTCGGACGTGGACAGGATTCCATAACGCGAATAGTTAAATACCTGCACTTCCGAAGGCATGATCCCGTATGACCGGGTCAGAAGAATCTTATTATTATAAAATGCCATTCCCTGCACTTTCCCGGAAATCACCTGCATACTGACGGCACAGGCCACCGGGTCGGTCACGCCGACTGTACGTTTCAGGTTCATATCCGCTTTCTCATACAGGGTCCCGTCCGCGTTGATCAGATATTTTTCAATGATACTGGCGTCGTCCTGGGTAAAAAATCCTACAAACAGCGCACCGTCATGGTATGTCATAAAAGAAGCCCGCTTCATGCGGTACAGATTATAAGACATATCAAATTTCAGGGGTTCACATGCTTCATCAAAATCATATGTTTCAAGGTGCGCAAGCGTGATGGCATTTGCCTGAGCCCAGGTAGAGCCCTGTCCGGTCACCCACAGGTTTTGATTCATTGTATCATAAGCCAGCCCACCCACATGGGCCCGGGTATTCAGCACGATCTCCTTCAGGAACCTGCCCGTCTCTTTATCAAGCATATAAATCACGGAATTGTGCGCTTTCGTCTTACAGTATGCACTGATCAGCACGTAATCCTCCGTGATGGCAAGGCCCTGTGGGGTCATGGAAGTGCAAACCTGGGCCTCCCCGGATTCCTTCGCCCGGAGGGTCCTGGTCGCTTTCAGACCCGGAACCACATAGGTCCCGTAATCCTTCTCCTTCTCACGTCCCTCACACGCATATTTATACACCGTTTTATTCCGTTTCATGGTCTTTAAATGCTGTTCCATCGTATAAAGCGGATCAGTATTCGTCCTGGTAAGTTCTGTCTCCGGCTCAATCTGAGCACGGTACTGAAACGCGTAATACCAATACCCGCCTCCCATGAGCGCAAGAATCAAAAGGAAACAGATCCTGCGGCGCCATTTCCGGAATTTTCCCGCAACCTTCCCCTGTTTTTTCCCGTCTCCTCCTTGCTCGGCGGCTTCCAAAGCCGTATGATCTTTCTGCCTTCTCTTACTCATTTTTGCCTGTTTCTTTTCTGTATTCTTTCTGTGTAGTAAAGCCACGTCCTTTCACCTCATTTACATGGCCGATAATCATGAATGCATTGGGGTCTACCTCCTGAACCAACTGATTCAGCTTTACCAGTTCACGGTTACTCACCACTGTCATAAGCATCTTCTGCTCTTCTCTTAAGTACCCCGTCTGCGTATAGATCAGAGTCGTACCTCTATCCAGTTTTTCCTGAATCAAATGATTCAATTCCTCATATTTCTCAGAAACGATGCTCACCTGCGTTTTAGAAAGTCCCAGAAGCATAACCTTATCCAGCACGACCGTATAGATCATGACCAGCAGAATACCATATATGATCTGCTCCGTATTGGAAAACAACATCTGTGCGATCAGAATGGTAAAATCAAACACATATAGCATAACCGATACCGGAAGACCGAATTTTTTATTCAACACCAGCGGCGGAATATCCATACCACCGGTAGAGGCACCCGCACGAATCACGATCCCGATGGCAAATCCGATCATCAAACCGCTGCAGATCGTGGAGAGCATTCTGTCACTGGTAATCGTCTCCAGTACCGGAAAACGCTCGAACACGCCAAGAATAATCGGATAATAGAATGTGCTGACCAATGTAGTAAGTGCAAATTTTTTTCCCAGCACCGCTGCGCCAAGCACGAACATGACGGTATTAAATATCAAAACAAACGTATGGACCGGAAGGCCGAAAAAATGCTCTACCGCCAGCGCGATTCCCGTCGTTCCTCCTGTAATCATACCACTGGGAAGGATAAATACGACTACCCCTAATGCGTAAATAGTATTTCCCAAAAGCACCATAAACAGGTTCTTCAAATTGAACTCCTTCATTTCCTTTGTTCTCCCTTCAATGATTCTCATACCGTAGAAATTTCACCTATTTTAGTATACTCGCGCAGGGCAGGAAGAACAAGGATTTTTTTCACAGACTTCACGATTTTCTCTTTCCTTTGCCCCCGCAATATGCTAAAACAATAGTAACAAATAATAAGGAGGATATCCCATGAATGCAATCGATAAATTACAGCAAATGATTGATGAAAGCAACCGTATCGTTTTCTTTGGCGGGGCCGGCGTTTCCACCGAGAGCAATATCCCGGATTTCCGAAGTGCGGACGGACTGTACCGCCAAAATTACAAATTCTCTCCTGAACAAATTGTAAGTCATTCTTTTTTCATGAAACATACCGATGAATTTTATGATTTCTATAAAGAAAAAATGATGTTTTTAGATGCTAAGCCGAATCCGGCCCACCTGAAGCTGGCCGAGCTGGAAGCAGCAGGCAAGCTTGCGGCCGTCATTACGCAGAATATTGACGGGCTGCATCAGGCTGCCGGAAGCAAGAATGTACTGGAGCTGCACGGCAGCATTCACCGGAACTACTGTATGCGCTGCGGCGAGACCTACGATGCCGCTTATGTTAAACATGCAGACGGTATCCCCAAATGCAGCTGCGGCGGAACCGTGCGCCCGGATGTCGTCCTATATGAAGAGGGCCTTGATAGCACGATCATTCAGAAGAGCGTCCGCGCGATTGCCGAAGCTGACATGCTGATCATCGGCGGGACCTCTCTTGTGGTTTATCCGGCCGCCGGATTTATCGACTATTTCCGCGGGAAATACCTGGTCGTTATCAATAAAGATGAGGCTGCCCGGGAGGTCGGCGCAAACCTTGTGATCCATGAACCGATCGGACAAGTGCTGTCTCAGATTCATGTATAAAATAGAATGCGCTCTCGCACTTTCCTATGAAATAAAACGGAGCAGGCCACCCAGGTCTGCTCCTCAATCCATTATTTCTTATAAGATTTGAAAAACCGATAGATCCCGTCCAGCGCCTTCTCCAGCACCGGTATCTCCTCCTCCGGCATACTCGCCACCACGGCCTCCACCATCTCTTTATGAAAATTCGCGTGATGGTGATACGCCTTCACACCCTTGCTGCTCAAACGGATATTCACTACCCGGCGGTCAATCTCGCTGCGCTCACGAACCACATATTTTTTATTTACCAGACTGTTCATGGAGGTGGTAAGAGAACCCACCGTGATCCCCAACCTCCGGGCTATCGCCGACATATGATTCCCCTCGCCGAGTCCGATTGCTTCTATAATATGCATATCATTATTGGTCAGATCCTTGAATTCCTCCGTAATGACTGCCCTCTCCTCCAGTTCCAGAATGTCATTAAACAGATGAACGAATAAATTATTGATGCTTTCGTATTTGTCCACGCGTGTTCTCCCTCTTTGATGTATCTCCTGTGAAATCGCAGAAACATTTCAGAAATCCCAAACCGTTTCCGATTCCTTTCTTCTATTATACACAGCAGGCCGTCAAAGAATCAATCACTTCTTTCACTGTCTCTATTTTTTTCGCCCGATACGCCTCGACTCCACAGAACAAAAGTGCCTCATCGACATTTCCCTGAGCTGCATTAATCAGCGCCTCGGTAATACAGTACGGCGTTTCGGCGGGATTACAGGATCTTAAGCACCTGACGCACCTTTCCGGCGCCTTCCGCTCTCCCGTCATGACACGCTCGATGAAGGGGTTGCGAATCGCGCGTCCCGGCATTCCCACCGGACTTTTTACGATCAGAATATCCTCCGGGCCGGCCTGCAAATATGCTTCTTTATAGCGGATATCCGCATCACATTCTTCTGTAGTGACGAACCGGCTTGCAACCTGAACCGCCGTGGCTCCAAGCTCCGTGGCTTCTTCCACGCCTCTCGCATCGTAAATTCCTCCGGCCAGGGCTACCGGTATCTGTCTGCCGTATTTTTCCGCATATTCCCGGACGACCTGCATGATACCCCGGATTTCCTGCCCATAATCCTCCTGGTCCCATAAGGTGAGCTGCTCCCTGGTAAAGCCCAGATGTCCGCCGGCCTTAGGTCCCTCGATCACCACCAGATCCGCAGTGCGTCCGTATTTTCTGTCCCAGTATTTCAAAATCGTTTTTGCCGACTTTACGGAGGATACGATAGGCGCGATCTTGGTTTTCGCCCCCTCCACAAACGCCGGAAGCTCTGTCGGAAGCCCCGCCCCGGAGATAATCAGATCGGCTCCGGCCTTGACTGCTTCTTTAACATATTCTCCATAATGGCGCATCGCCACCATCATATTAAAACCAAGAATCCCGTCCGGCGCTATTTCCCGCGCTTTTTTAAGTTCCTTACCTATGGCGCGAAGATTTGCCTTCAGCGTATTTTCCATAAAATCCGGTTCCCGAAATCCAATCTGCGCCGCGGAAATGATCCCCACGCCGCCTTCTTTTGCGACCGCCCCCGCCAGAGAAGACAGGCTGATCCCAATCCCCATTCCTCCCTGTATAATCGGTTTTTCTACTCTAAGCTCTCCTATATTCCATGACCCTAATTTTGCTGGCATTTCCTTCCTTTCCCGGGTTTTTCCTCACCGTTTTGCCCTGTCTCACCTTCCACTGCTACATGCTCCTAAAACGTTCGTAACGTTTCTGCACCAACTCCCCTTCGTCCATTGCAAGATATTTTTGCAGAAAGCCTTCTATATATTCTTCCATCGGCCCCGTCACCTCGCCGAGGGTATCCACCGTAAAATGCTCCGGCTCCGGCAGAACCCTCTCCACGATCCCGGCCTCCTTCAAATGTGAGGCTGTCAGCTTCATCACCTTCGCCGCCTCTTTGGCACGGCTTCCGTCTTTCCAGAGAATGCTCGCAAATCCTTCCGGCGACAGAATCGAGTAAATAGAATTCTCAAGCAGCCACACCTCATCGGCCACCGCCATGGCGAGCGCTCCGCCGCTTCCCCCTTCTCCAATTACCACCGAAAGCACCGGAACCTTTAGGGCAGACATCTCGAACAGGTTTCTTGCAATGGCCTCGCCCTGTCCTCTTTCTTCCGCTTCCATTCCGCAAAATGCCCCCGGAGTGTCCACAAAACAAAGGACCGGGCGGGAAAATTTCTCCGCCTGCTTCATAAGCCTGAGCGCTTTTCGATAGCCTTCCGGTGATGGCATTCCAAAGTTACGCTCAATATTCTCTTTGGTACACTTCCCCTTCGCCTGCGCGATCACGGTCACCGGCTGCCCGTGAAACCGTGCGATTCCGCCTATGATCGCTTTGTCATCTCCAAAATATCTGTCCCCGTGAAATTCGATAAAATCCGAAAATAATGCCTCTATATAGTCTTTCCCCACCGGACGGTCCTTAAGACGGGATTTCTGTACCCGCTCCCAGGCAGAAAGCGTCAGTGTCTGTGCTTTGATCTTCTTTCCTTTTTTCACAGATATATTCGCCGCCAGGCTCTTTTGGCCCTGCTTTACCTTTTGTCTGTCCGCCACATGAGACTCCATTTTCCCGCCGGCTACAAGCTGTTCTCCCTTCAGTTTCGCATAATCCTGAGTTTCTTCTGCCTTCTGCCTGTCATTCTCTTGCGAACACTTCACTCCCCGGCTTTCGCCCTTTTTGGGCCCCTTAGTCCCAGCCGACATACAAAGAATCTCCGACAATACCGTCTTAAGCTTTTCTCTTTCCACAATCCGGTCCACAAAACCGTGCTCCAACAGGAATTCCGCCCTCTGAAATCCCTGTGGCAGCTTCTGCCCGATCGTCTGCTCAATGACCCGAGGCCCCGCAAATCCGATCAGCGCCCCCGGTTCTGCCAGGATCACATCTCCTAACATGGCAAAGCTGGCCGTCACGCCGCCGGTCGTCGGGTCTGTCAGCACACTGATGTAAAGACAACCGGCATCGTGATGACGTTTTAAAGCCGCCGCCGTTTTTGCCATCTGCATCAGGGAATGAATCCCCTCCTGCATTCTGGCGCCGCCGGAGCAGGCAAAAATAAGTACCGGGAGCCTTTTTTCCGTAGCTTTTTCCACGGCGCGGGTAATTTTTTCTCCTACCACCCACCCCATGCTCGCCATCATAAAACGCCCGTCGCACACGGCAAGCACGACCTTATTTCCACTTACCTCAGCCTGGCCGGTGACGACCGCCTCATCAAGCCCGGTCTTTTCCCGGAGCGAATGCAGCTTCTCCTCGTATCCTTTATAATGCAGCGGATTACCGGAAGCAAGCCCTGTATCCCACTCCTCAAAAGTCCCCGCGTCCGCCACCATCTCGATCCGGCGCATAGCGTGGACCCGAAAATAATTGTGGCATTTCGGGCAAATATAATACCCCTTTTTCACATCGTCCGTCAGGATTGCCGCCTTGCAGGCGTTACATTTCCTGAGAAGACCTTCCGGCACCTCCGGAAGCATTTCATTTCCCGCCCCCACGCCCTCGGCTCCTTCCTCTTCCTTCTGCGCATAAGTCTCCTGCTCTCCGGTCAGAGAAATATAATTTTTACGGTTGGTCTTTTTGAACATATTCGCTAATTTCATTCTTCTTCACTCCCGCTTCTGTCTGCCGATCCAGGTCCTACCTTTCTACTCCTACATTTACCGCGTGGAGCAGTTCCTGCTCCTTGTCTGCGATAAATTCAATATCAAAATCACCCGTCTGATAATCCGGGTGGTTCAGTATCTCATATTGATAATCTACGTTCGTATCGATTCCTTCAATAATCACTTCGCCTAATACACTTCGCATCTTCATGATTGCCTCCGCGCGGCTTTTCGCAAACACGATCAGCTTCGCCAGCATATTATCATAGTAAGGCGGTACCGTGTAGCCGCTGTAAATGGCGGAATCAATCCGTACTCCCTTGCCTCCCGGCAGATATATATCCGTGATCGTTCCCGGACAGGGACGAAATCCCCTCACCGGATTTTCCGCATTGATCCGACACTCGATCGCGTGCCCCTTGATCTGCACGTCCTCCTGCGCGTATGACAGTCTGTGGCCGTCCGCGATCCGAATCTGCTCTTTGATCAAATCAATTCCTGTCACCCACTCTGTGACCGGGTGCTCCACCTGTATCCGGGTATTCATCTCCATAAAATAGAACTTCCCCGTCTTCTCCAGCAGAAATTCTATCGTCCCTGCATTTTCATAATGTGCCGCCTTTGCCGCTCTCACCGCCGCTTCGCCCATCTTGGCGCGCAGCTTCGGGGAAATGACTGCGCAGGGGGATTCTTCTATCATTTTCTGATGGTTCCTCTGAATGGAACAGTCCCTCTCTCCAAGCTGGATTACATTTCCGTACTTATCCGCCAGAATCTGGAATTCTATATGCTTCGGGTGCTGCACGAAATGTTCCAGATACATGGTTCCGTCTCCGAATGCCGCCAGAGCCTCCTTACTCGCCGTCTGAAATGCGTGTTCGAATTCTTCCGGCCCTTCGGCCACGCGCATTCCCTTTCCGCCGCCCCCGAGGGCCGCTTTTACGATGACCGGATAGCCGACCATTTCCGCGATCCGCCTGCCCTCCAATGCATCTGCCAGCGGCTTTTTGCTTCCCGGAATCACGGGAACCCCTGCCGCCTCCATGGTCGCCCTTGCCTCCGATTTATTTCCCAGAGCCTGAATGATATCGGCCCCCGGCCCGATAAAAATAATATTGCACTGGGCGCATAGCCGGGCAAATTTGCTGTTCTCCGACAAAAATCCAAAACCCGGGTGAATGGCGTCCGCCCCGGAAACGATCGTCGCGCTGATGATTCGTTCCATGTCCAGATAACTTTCTTTCGCGGGCGGTGGGCCAATACAGATCGCTTCATCGGCAAGCTGGGTATGAAGCGCCTCACGGTCCGCCTCCGAATAGACGGCCACCGTCTCAATTCCCATCTCTCTGCACGCCCGAATAATCCGCACCGCGATCTCTCCCCGGTTGGCAATTAATACTTTCTTAATCATGCACTCCACCTATCCAATCATCAATGATAATTCTGCCCGGACCGCCACTTCGCCATCCACCGTCGCGACTGCCTCTCCGATGACAAGCGGTCCCTTCTGACGGGTAATCTTCGTCTCCAGACGCAATTTATCTCCCGGGACCACCTTCCTGCGGAATTTACAATTCTTGATTCCACCAAAGTATCCCAATTTCCCTTTATATTCTTCCTGCGTAAGTACCGCGACCGCGCCTGTCTGCGCAAGCGCCTCCACGATCAGCACCCCCGGCATCACCGGCTCCTGCGGGAAATGCCCCGCAAAAAAATCCTCCCGGTATGTCACACATTTATACCCTACCGCATATTCTCCCGGCTCATAATCTTCGATATAATCCACCAACAGGAAGGGGTGGCGGTGAGGGATTATTTCTTTAATCTCTGTTATTCCTAAATGTTTCATATTTTCCTTACTCCCACTTACTCAACCCGGAACAATGGCTGCCCATACTCCACCGCTTCGCCATTTTTCACCAGAACCTCCGTCACGGTACCGTCGACATCACTTTCGATGTCGTTCATCAGCTTCATCGCCTCCACAATCGCGATGACCTGCCCTTTCTTCACAGTGTCTCCCACTGCCACAAACGGCTCGGCCTCCTCGGAAGGTGCCGCATAAAAGGTTCCTACCAGCGGAGATTTTACGAGATTCCCGTTCTTCCCGCTTTGATTGTTCCCGGCATTTTCCGTAGCCGCCGGAGCATTTTCCATCTTTTGTGAAATACCTTCCGCCTGCACCACTGCACTGCCCACCAGCGGAGCGGCCGCTTTTTCCTTCTGAATCTTCAGTGTAAATTCATCTGTCTCATACTGGAATCCGGTCAGCTCGGACTCGGAGACCTTCTGGATCAAGGTTACTAAATTCTCCAGTTCCATTTACTATCCCTCTATTCTTCATATTTCCTAAGTAATAGTGTCGCATTGTGCCCACCAAATCCCAACGAATTACTCATTGCATACCGGATTTCCTTCTCGACAGGCGCACCGATCGCGTAATTAAGATCGCACTCTTCATCTGCCACTTCCGTTCCCACCGTCTGATGAATGAATCCGTCCTGGATCGACTTCACGCAGGCCACACACTCCACGGCTCCGGCAGCGCCCAGCAGATGACCAATCATTGATTTCGTCGAATTAATGACCACATCGTATGCCGCATCGCCGAAGGCCTTCTTAATGGCATAGGTCTCAAACAGATCGTTATGATGCGTGCCGGTTCCGTGTGCATTGATATATTGCACTTCCCGGGGACTGATCCCCGCCTCGTTCATGGCGTACTCCATCGCTTTTGCCGCACCGCTTCCGTCTTCCGCCGGCGAAGTAATATGAAAGGCATCTCCGGTAGAACCGTACCCGGAAAGCTCCGCATAGATCCTTGCGCCTCTTCGTCTCGCATGTTCCAGCTCCTCCAGAACCACAACGCCCGCTCCTTCTCCTAACACGAAGCCGCCGCGGTCCTTATCAAACGGAATCGAAGCCCGCCCTGGGTCATTGCTTGTGGTCAGTGCCGTGAGTGCCGTAAATCCGGCGATTCCCGTCGGACAGATACAGCTTTCCGTTCCGCCTGCAAACATCACCTCCGCATCACCGTACTGAATCGCACGGTACGCGTCCCCGATACAGTTCGTTCCGGTCGCACAGGCCGTGACTACATTGGTGCATTTTCCCTTAAGCCCAAGCTGAATCGATACATTTCCCGCAGCCATATTCGAGATCATCAGCGGCACCATCAGGGGATTTACTCTCCCCGGCCCTTTTTCCAGGATCGTAGTGTATTGCTTCTCGATCTGCTGGAGGCTTCCGATACCGGAACCAATGATCACGCCGCAGCGATAAGGGTCTTCTGCAGAAATGTCAAATCCGGCGTCCTCGCACGCCTCCTTTGCTGCCGCAACCGCATACTGGGAAAACGGCTCCATTCGCTTCGCCGCTTTGAAATCCATTCGTTCCTTCGCTGCGAATCCTTTGACCTCCGCCGCGATTTTCACTTTATAATCCGTCGTGTCAAATTTGGTGATCTCTCCAATTCCGACCTTTCCGGCCTTGATACTGTCCCAGAACTCATCTACCGTGTTTCCGACAGGCGTCACGGCGCCAAGCCCTGTTATTACTACTCTTCGTTTCATATTGTATACACTCCAATCCAGTTTCTTGTTCCGCAACTATTTACCTCTACATCACCATGCCGCCGTCCACGTGGAGTACCTGCCCGGTGATGTACCCTGCCGCATCGGACGCAAGAAATGCCGCGGCCTCTGCGATCTCCTCCGCTTTTCCCATTCTTCCAAGCGGGATCTGTCTCCTGCTCTCCTCCTTCACCTTATCGGGCAGGGCGCTTGTCATATCTGTCTCGATAAATCCGGGAGCGATGGCATTTACGGTAATTCCCCTTGATGCCAACTCTTTCGCTGCGGATTTGGTCATTCCAATCACGCCTGCCTTGGAAGCGGCGTAATTGATCTGCCCTGCATTTCCTGCCACCCCTACGACAGACGACATATTGATGATCCGTCCGCTTCTTTGCTTCATCATCTGGCGGGACGCAAAACGGATACAATGGAAGGTTCCCTTTAAATTCACGTCGATCACCTGTGCAAATTCCTCCTCTGACATTCGCATGAGAAGCCCGTCCCGGGTGATTCCTGCATTGTTTACCAGGATATCAATTCTTCCATAGGTCTCTGTGATTGTTTTAAAAAATGCTTCGCAGGCCGCGTAATCCGCCACATTACACTGCATTGCCGCCGCCTGACCTCCTCCCGCAGTAATTTCATTTACCACTTCCTCTGCTTTTTGGGCAGAGCCGTTATAATTTATGATAACCATAGCGCCAAGAGCCGCCAGTTTTTCGGCGATTGCTTTCCCGATTCCCCGGGAGGCGCCCGTCACTACAGCAATTTTCCCATTTAACATAATTCTTCTACCACCTTATCTACCTCTTCCCAGGTCCCGATATTATACACCTTCACGTCACGGTTTATCTTTTTTAGGAATCCCGCCAACGTCCGGCCCGGGCCGATCTCCACAAAGGCATCTACCCCGTCCGCGATCAGGCGTTCCATGCTCTCCTGCCAGCGCACCGGAGACGATACCTGACGCGCCAGCAGCTCCTTCGTCTGCCCGATTTCCCGCACATAATCAGCGGTCACGTTGGTCACATAAGGAATCCGCAGGGTATGAAGCTCTACATGTTCCAATTCCTCTGCCAGCTTCTCCCCCGCTTTTTTTAGCAACGGAGAGTGGAACGGACCGCTGACGTTCAGCATAGCGATCCTTCTTGCACCAGATGACTTAAGCGCATCGGCGGCCTGCTCCACCGCCTTCGTCTTTCCCGTGATCACGATCTGGCCGGGGCAGTTATAATTTGCCACCGTCACACCTTCCATATCGGCAATGACCTGATCGATTTTGTCCGCTTCCATGCCAAGCACCGCCGCCATGGCGCCTTCTCCCACCGGGACGGTATTCTGCATCAGAATGCCGCGAAGGCGAACGGTGCGGATCGCATCTTCCCCGGTCATACCGCCTGCTGCCCAGATGGCGCAGTATTCTCCCAGACTAAGCCCCGCGGTCACGTCCGGCCGCAGTCCTTTTTCCTTAGCCACTCTTGTCATGGCAATGCAGGTAGTCACCAGAGCCGCCTGGGTGTACTCGGTCAGGTCCAGTTTGTCATTTTCCTCAAAACACAACGCTTTCATATCCAGCCCTAAAATGCGGGAAGCTCCATCAAATACTTCCCGGGCTTTATCACTTCGCTCATAGAAGTCTTTTCCCATTCCGGTTTTCTGTGCTCCCTGACCGGGGTAAATAAATGCGATCTTATGGTTCATAGCTACTCGTTCCTTTCAAAAGTGCGCTTGCCTGTGTTACTAATCTCTCCATCAATTCCTTACAGCTTAATTCTTCCTTCACCATAGCGGCGCACTGTCCAGCCATCACACTTCCATGCGTCACGTCGCCGTCTACCACTGCTTTTCTAAGTCCGCCCAGGGTCAGATGCTCCAGTTCCTCAAAGGAGGCTCCTTCCTGCTCCAGCTTCAAATACTCCCTGGTCATCTGATTGCGAAGTGCGCGCACCGGGTGTCCTGTGCTTCTTCCGGTCACACGGGAATCAATATCGCGTGCTTTTAAAATGGCCTGCTTATAATTTTCATGGACCATGGATTCTTTCGTTGCCACGAAATGCGTTCCCATCTGCACCGCTTTTGCGCCCAGCATAAATGCCGCCGCCACGCCGCGCCCGTCTGCAATCCCACCTGCCGCAATGACCGGGATCTTCACTGCGTCCACGATCTGCGGGACCAGGACCATCGTCGTATTCTCTCCAATATGGCCGCCGGACTCGCAGCCCTCCGCCACAAGTGCGTCTGCACCGCAGCGCTCCATTCTCCGCGCCAGCGCCACCGACGCCACCACCGGAATCACCTTGACGCCGGCCTCTTTCCACATCTGCATGTATTTCTCCGGATTTCCGGCTCCGGTCGTGACGACCTTCACGCCTTCCTCCACAATTACCCTGGCTACCTCGTCCGCATAGGGACTCATCAGCATGATATTCACACCGAACGGCTTATCCGTCAGTTTCTTTGCCTCCCGAATCTGCTCGCGGACCCAGCCTGCCGGGGCACTCGCGGCTCCGATGAGCCCCAGCCCTCCGGCGCTGGCTACGCCGGCCGCAAGATGATACTCCGCGACCCATGCCATTCCTCCCTGGATAATTGGATATTCAATTCCCAGTAACCTGGTCACTTCTGTCTTCATGTCACAACCTCTTTCTTCCTGTCTATTTCTGAAGTCCTTCAATATAACGTACTACGTCGCCGATCGTCTTAAGATCCCCGATCGCTTCCGTATCGATTTCCACTTGGAATTCATCTTCAAAGGACATGACCATATCCATAAGATCCAGGGAATCTGCTCCCAAAGACTCAAACGTCGTTTCCTCTGTCATATTCTCTACTGTGATTCCTAATCCCTCTGCTACGATTGCTTTTACCTTCTCTACCATGATTGTGATCTCCTTCCATCGTTCAATTTTATTTATGTAATCCACTTTTTAGCGCCGGTATCCTTACGGCATACTCTCTGTATGTTCTGCCAGGCTTTCTAACGCTTAAAGTGGTAATTACCACTCCAGCAGAACCGCTCCCCAGGAGAGACCTGCCCCAAATCCGGCAAGGACTACCTTCTGGCCGTGCCTTAATCTTCCACTTCGGTTCATCTCGTCTAACAGGATCGGGATACTCGCCGAAGAGGTATTTCCAAACTCCTCTATATTCATTGGAAATTTACTGATGTCCACCTTCATGCGCCTTGCCACCGATTCCAGAATCCGCTGGTTTGCCTGGTGGAGAATGAACCAGTCCACCTCTTCCTTTGGGCAGCCGTTTTTTTCCAATAATTCGTCGATCATTTCCGGTACTTTTTTGACCGCAAATTTGAAAACGCCCTTGCCGTCCATAGAGACGTAGGTCTCGCCCGACAGTTCTTTTTCCCGCCAATGCTTTTGATGGCGGCTTTCGCAGGCTAAGACCTCCCCTTTTTCTCCGTCTGAATAAGTGACAGTTACCGGAAAACTTCCTTCCTCTGAGCGCACCACTGCCGCCCCGGCGCCGTCTCCGAATAAAATGCAGCTTCCTCTATCCTTCCAGTTGATGATATTGGAAAGACTTTCACTGCCGATGACCAGTACCGTCCGATACAGCCCCGCTGCGATATAGGCCTGAGCCGTCAGATAGGCAAATACGAACCCGCTACAGGCCGCGCTGATGTCAAAGCAGGTAGCCCCTGATGCCCTAAGCTCCTTCTGCACCTGACATGCCGTACAGGGAATGATCACGTTAGAAGTGATCGTGGATACCAGGATCAGATCCAGCTCCTTCGGGGAAACCTTCCCATTTTCCAGGGCAGCCTTCGCCGCCTCCACCGCCATGCTCACCGTCGTATCTTCTTCAATAATATGTCTGCGGGCGATCCCGGTGCGCTCACGGATCCACTTGTCACTCGTCTCCACCATCGCCGCAATGTCATTGTTATCGTAATAATGTTCCGGCACGTAGGAACCCGTGCCGCATATTCTTCCTACCATATTCTTCTCCTGGTGCAGCCTTTGTTCTGCATTTTATTTTAATTTCTTATTATTTTATTTTAAAATATTTTGATATTAAAACTATTTGATAATATAACATAATAAGGAAGATTTCGCAATACCCTTTTTTAAAATCCTGCTAAATTTTTTTCCGGACACATACCATGAATAACTAATACAACGTATACAATCAATTAATTTGGCTGAATTGGTTTTTGTATGCTTGGCAACGAAAAAAGGGCATCGCTCAAATGCGACACCCTTTCTAACTTATTCTAAGACAAGAGACTATTTAACGAACTTAAAACCGTACATTTTCTTTTCTTCTTTTGTACACTACTGTACCAAAAACCCCGACAGATGCTACTATCATCATTACATACACCCATAGATTACCATTAGAATCTCCGGTCTTAGGAACACTATTTGTTGTATTGCCTGACCCAGAAGGTGTTTGCGGCTTGTTATAATCTGTTGGTTTGCCTGGTTCAGAAGGCTTTTCTGGCTTAGTGTTATCTCCTGGTTTGGTTGGTTCAGAAGGTTCTCCCGGCTTAGTCTCATCTCCCGGTTTTGTCGGCTCAGAAGGTTCTTCCGGTTCGCTTGGTTCAGAAGGCTCTTCCGGTTCGGCTGCTTCTTTAATCGTAACTTTTGCTGCGGCAGATAATGTGTTATCTCCATTTGCAGTTGCCGTCACGGTAAGTTCTGTTGCTGTTTCATCCTCACCGATAGTCAGTAAGCCTTCACTTGAAATCACTGTATTTTCAGATTTCGCACCTTCAATACTCCAAGTTACACTTTCATCATCTAATTCCGTCACCTCGGCATTGAACTGGAATGTACCGCCTTTTTCTACTTCTGCAGCTTCCGGACTGACTTTAATGGTTGCCTCGACTTCTGCCCGTAATACTTCAAATTCTGCTGATGCAAAGCCGTCCTCAGAAACAATCGTGATCGTATGTTTTCCAAGACCTAAACCTTCAACATAACTTTCTTTTAATGTGACTTTTGTTGAACCTTCCTGATCTTCGACGTCATACTGATCAGCCTCAACCGTTTCGCCGTCTACCTGCACTTCCTTGAAGATACTAATGTCTGCATTAGAGACAAAGACCGCTGCTTCACCTTTAGCTACTGACAGGTTTTCTCCGTCGATAATCTCATAGGAAGTATTTCCTTTAATCGTAAAGTCTGTTGATGCAAAACCATCCTCAGAAACAATCGTGATCGTATGATTTCCCAGACTTAAACCTTCAACATAACTTTCTTTTAATGTGACTTTTGTTAAATCTGTCCGGTCTTCTACTGCATATGCCTCAACATCATACTGATCAGCCTCAAGCGTTTCGCCGTCTATCTGTACTTCTTTGAAGTTACCAAAGTCTGCATTGGAGACGAAAACTACCGGTTCGCCTATAACTACTGAAAGATTTTCTCCCTCAATAATTTCGTAGGAAGGAATTTCTTTGTACGTTGCACTTACAACCACATCGCTTGTTCCCATTACGAATGTTGTTTCTGCACTTGCCGGATCTTCAAGCGTTACTTCGCCGCTCTCAACGATCCACTTATCAAACATCATTCCCTCTTCCGCTTCATTCGCCTGAATCGTAACTTCTGTTCCTTCCGGCGCCGTATCCGGCGTTGCTGTACCATTCTGAATTGTCACCTTATATTCTACTGGCTCTGCTTCCTGCTTGAGGATCAAATCCATATAATCATAGTTGACGTCTGCAGCATGTCCGGTATTATAGGAACTATTTACAAATGCGATGGTACTTACGCCTGCATTCAGCTTCAGTTTCATAGGTTCCGTTGTTTTCCATTCACCCCAGCTTCCAGTCTTAGGTAATTCAAGGGCTTCCACATATTTTCCATTTACAAATACCGCTGCATATTTGTCTTCTACATCGTCTCCATGACCATTTGCATAGCGTAATTGTACAGTGTACTCTCCTGCTTCCTCAACTGCCACCTGGAAACTGATCTTAGCGTTGCCGTTGTACATCTTACCAACGTATCCGTCACCCGAGAACCCTTTATGCTCTGATTCAACGCCGGAACCTGATAATTCCGCATTTTCTGCCTCATATCGTTTCCCGGCCTTGTCCTCAAGCGGCACATATTCTGTTTCATCAGCCGCTACAGTGTTGGGATACTTGCTTACATCAAGATAATCGTAGTTTACATCGCCCTGCAGACCGTCTGCGTCTTCTTTGCGGTTGCGGAATACGATGGTGTTCACGCCTGCCTGAAGGTCAAGCTGGAACTCGCTTTCTCCCCAGGAATCCCAGTTATTAAATCCGGTAGACGGAAGCGGCGTAGGAGTTACCAGGTTTCCATTCAGATAAGTCGCTGCTGCGCGATTGCTCTCATTTTCCGCATATCCGTTGGAATAACCTAAGGCTAACGTATAGTTTCCTGCTGTTTCAACGTTAATCTTGAAAGTAACAGATGCATCACCGTTCCACATGCCTTCAACGAATGCGTCACCTGAGTAACCAGTATGATTGGTTGCCTTTGCAGCTCCATTTTCCAATGCTGCATTTTCTGCTTCGTAGCGGAGAGCATTTCCATCTTTAACTGGCTCGGACGGGTCATATTCTTCCGGAATGATAGGATCACCTAATTCATACTGACTGCCATTTGAAGCATAGTCATCTGCTGACTGCTCATTTTCAATTTCCTGTACTTCTGTGTTCTCTAATCTTGTTCCGCCATCTACGCTGAACAACTGGCTGTCCTTACTATCATACGGTGCTAAATATAATTTTGCGCCTGCCGTTTTAGAGTCTTTATATACGGAAAGTACGATCTCCTGATCTGCCTCCTCAGAAGCCTTACGGTTGATGAACTTGTAGTAATTTCCGACACGTTCCAATTTCCACTGCTGTGCATGATCTTTCTCGTCCACTTCAGCAGTTACGGCCGTGTAGCAGTCCTCACCGTCAATTTGATCCGCTTTTACAGAGAAACGTTTGCTTCCGTAAGTTCCCTGGAACGCCCAGTAACCATTTCCAAGATCTACCAATTTCCATTTCTGGTTATTGTTTCCAAGGTAATACCATAAGTGAATTTCACGTCCTGCATCCGGAGAGTACGCATCGATATCTGCGGAAAGGGAAGAATTCTTATCCTTGATCACATAAACCTCTCCGGAGATTAATTTTGCCACCTCTGCTGTAGTTGCTCCGGTCGCATACTTATCTACAATAATCTCATCTATATTTAAGCGCCCGGTATCTTCTTCGTCAACGCGATATTCTACCGTATTTTTCCCAGCTCTTAAATATACTTCTTCTTTGTTTTCCTTCCACTCATCCCAGCTTTCAGTTGGTTCAAGTGTAATCTGTTTTACCTTCTGCCCATTGATATATAAGCTGATGGTTCTGTCTTCATCCGCCACGCTGGAGTACCTTAAATTTACGGTGTGCGTGCCGCTGTAGGCTACATTTGTAGTAAATTTCACAGAATTGCCGGCCGACTCAAAACCGCCTACGAATCCTGTTCCATCGTAGTAAAGATGATCATTTACCTGTTGTACACCCTTTAATTCTGCATTCTCTGCCTGATAACTCCAGGGCGTTCTTCTTGACAAATAAATGGAGGTAGCTGTTGCTCCATCAAATTTTAATGTATTTTCTCCTGCATTCAGTTTTACTGCTACAGTCGCGGTCTGATTGTCTCCGGAAGCGATAGATACTTTTTTACCATCTCCTCCATTTACAATTACATTTGCACTTCCTGCTTTTTCGCTATCATAAGTAAAGGTTACATCGTAAATAGCCTCAGACTCTGCATTTACAGTGAAAGTGGAATCCTTTTCCGGACAGTATGTATTGGTCACTGCCTCGCTAATCGCGATGGAGTAATAATTTACATCTGCCGTATTTTCACCATTTTCTTTGTGATTTACATATGCGATCGTATTTTTTCCTTTTTTCAGATAAAGGTTATCAATACGATTTCCACTTACATCCCAGCCTCCTGTCGGGAATAATGCAGATGTGGCTGCTTTCTCCCCATTGACGTAAATGGTTGCATATTTTTTCAACTCTGGCGCGTGATTATCCGCATAGCACAGATCAACTGCATAGTATCCGTTGTCGGGAACATCTACAGTAAAGGTTATGGTTGCATCATCCCCATACATGCCTCCGACATAATCGCCTTCCTGTTTTGCCCCATTGGAAAGTTCTGCTTCCTTTGCATCATACAGGACTGTTTTCGTTACGACCATTGCGTCCAGAGCTAATTCCGTCTTCTCATCTACTGTAAGACGTATGGTATTATCGCCCTTCTTCAGGGACACATTGTAGAGCTTGCAGCTATCCAAATCTACGTCGTACTTACCATTTTTCCCAAATGCTAAAGTTCCTGCATCTTTTCCGTTTACACTGACCTTACCTTTTACGTTCTCTCCCATGTTATTATAACGGAAGGCAAGCGCATAAGTCCCGTCCTCGCTCATGTTAACGTTAAATTCTACATAACCGTTGCCCTGATCATATTTCATGTATCCGGAACCAGACGCCTTTGCCGTGTTATTGAAAAGCTTCTTTGTTACATTCTCATAGTCCGCATTTTCCGCTTCGTACACATCTGTCTTTACTTCTCCGGAGGGAAGGTCAAGTACGGTATTCGGGTTCGACGGAATTCCCAGGTTAATCTGTCCGTCATCCGTCCAGTTGATTTTCTGCGCACGCACACGACGGTCAGTAGATGTCTGACCTCCGATCGGTCCGGCGTGATAAATGAGCCAGTCTTCCGTTCCATCCGGCGACTTTACAAACAGTGGAGAACCTGGTCCAAATGAACTGTTCTCATCAGACCTGGATAAAATCGGTGTGGTTGATTTCTTCCAATTATCTTCATTCATTACATAGTCAGATAATTTAGTATTTTCATCGCATGCATTTAAATCACATACAGACAGACCAACACAGTAGTTATCGTTCGTAAATGAGCTGGCAGAGTATGCGAAATAGACTTTTCCGTCATGTTCCACTACCGCTGCTCCCTCATCGACATTATCTCCATGAAGCTCCCAATCATAGCCTGGCCGGGCTACGGTACACTCTTCACCTGTCAGAGTCCAGGGGTTTTCCATTTTGACAATGGTCGGGCACTCATTGAATTTGGTATTTCCAGGCTCGTTTTTGTAATACTCATATTTGGTATAAGTAAAGTATTTCTCTCCTGCAATCGTTACAATACCACAGGCAAGACCATAGCTTTCCGTATTCATAAGTCCTGCCTTTTTGCTTTCATTGCCGTCAAAGTCATCTACATTACTATTCTCGCCTTTTAATTCCCATGTTCCCTCAAAAGGATCTGATGATGTATTCTCTAATACATAGCAAGATGGATGTCCATATCCAAAATCATTTTCCGTACTGGATGAAAAATAAATATACCATGCACCATCAATACGGTAAATATATGGTCCCCATACATAATAATTCTTATTATTGTCCGGATCTCCCGACCTCGGGTTCTTCCAGACAAGGTGACTATCTGCCGTGGAAAGTCCAAGAAGCGTCTCGCTTCTTTTAATGTAAATATTATTATCTGTACCGAATCCGGAGTAGAAATAACCGTCATCTCCGCGGACGATAGTCGGATCGGCCCCATTCATTAACGGGTTCGTGTACTGCCCGGTAACCGCTGCTTTCGCATGATACGCTGGCAGCGCCGCCAATGTCAGAACCAGAGTAAAGGCCAACATAATCCATTTCTTCATATCTAGGCTACCTTTCCTTTCTTAGTTTTTCAAAAACCATGTGTGCACGCACAAATTTGCGTGCAATACCTTGCCACAAACTCTTTCGCACTCCTCCTTTACATTTTTTTGATGTCATATCCGCTGTGGTCTACGAATATGCGGTACGCGTTCCCACGCCAGGTTAGTGGGAACTCCATACTTTTGATTTCTTTTGGAAGATGTGGTTCTAATGCCAGCTCTTCCGAAGACATAGCGCTTTTTAGACCGGCAAATCCATATATGAGCATCTGCCAGATCCCCCCACAGTTTGCTATGTGAATTCCTGCCTCTGCCCCCTTTTTCTCCGGTGCCATATCAATAGAGATCACGCGGTCTAAAAATTCCATAGCGGCAGCATCTCTGCCCATCCATGAGCACAAGATACCGTGTACCGCCGCAGACAGAGAGGAATCGTGGGTCGTAATCGGTTCGTAATAGTCGTAATTTGCCTCCAGCTGCCTATCACTGAAGGAATCACGGAACAACAGAATAAGTTCCAGTAAATCCGCCTGTTTTAGTGCTTTGGAACGATAATTCTTCTCTTGAGAAATAAGTTGTCCAAAATATTTGCTCCGGTCAGTCCATATTTCATTAAGATCAATATCTGCATAAGACATAAAATCCTGTGACTGTAAAATCACTTCTGATTTTTCATCATAGCCTTTAATCAGCGCTCCTGCCACTCTTACAAATTCAGCCATCTCTGAATCCTTCAGGGAAACCTTTTGAACCAATGCATCATAGCTTTCTTTATGGCTGTTTTTCATCCAATCCAGAGTATGCAATGTTTCTTTTAAACTGTATATCACCATATTGTTAGTGTACGTATTATCCCGCGTCATCGGCAGATATTCGTCCGGTCCCATAACTCCCAGCAGATGGCAAACGCCATCTTTATCCCAATCCACTCTCTGACACCAGTATCTGGCGGTCTCTACCATGATCTCAGCGCCAAAGTCCTTTAAAAAGTCCAGATCTCCGGTCGCTTTCACATAATGCATCATTGCATATACCACATCCGCCGTCACATGAATCTCATGGTCTGCATACTGCCAATTTGCACATTCTTCCTCGCCATCCACGGAGGATTCCCATGGATATCTGGCTCCTGTATAACCATAATTTACGGCGTTTCTTCTGGCTCCATCCAAGGTCTCGTAGCGGAAACGAATCAGGTTTTTCGCTGCTTTTGCATCCGTGTGCAAAAAGAATGGCAGCATGCTCATTTCCGTATCCCAGAAATATCTTCCGAAATATGCTTCTCCGGCATATCCCTTGGCACAAATTGCAATTCGATAATCGTCTGCCGGCTTGCAGCGAAGTAAATGATAGATAGACATGCGAGACGCCTGCTGAACCTTTTCATCTCCTTCTACCTTGATATCCGCAGCCTGCCACTCCTGGCTCCATGCTGCTTCATGCTCCGCGTATAACTGCTCATAGCTCTTTTTGCAGGCTTCTTCTAAATACTGCTCACCTCTTGCCGCAGGATTGCCTGTCTCATTTAAGTCCCTGTCCGTCGCAAAAGCAATTCGCTTTTCTACCACAACGCCTTCTCCACAAGCAAGATTTACGGTTCCCTTCTGGTAAGCACGACTTGAGTTTGCAGCCCCTGTAAGCGCGCTGCTTACTTCTGCGGCTCCTTTAACTATAGAGAGCCGTGACAGCATACTCACTGTATTTCCACCATTTGTTTTGATCTCCGCAAAAGCCTTATTTGCATCAGCCTCCAGCCCTCTTCCCAAATAGTGTTCAAACCCGTTCGTCCTGACGCCCGAATTCATGCCTCCTTCTACTTCGATTGAAGCTTCGCCGGCCAGACATTTTATCTCGACACGTTGAATCGCTATATGCTTGCTGCTCTTGCTCACAAAACGGGAATAGCAAAATGCCAGCCGCACCGCATCACTCCCGGCATATTCCATTTCCCGATACAGCACGCCGTCCTTCAGGCTTAACCATCTGGTATAACTTGTAATGTCGCTTTCATCCATGTCAAGCCTCTGCCCATTTATCACAAATTTCAGTTCAAAAATATAGGGCAAATTGATCATTTCCGTCATGAGTAACGGATGTTTTCCAACAACGCCGGGAATATAGGTACCCCATTTTGTCTTCTCTTTCTCATGCTTTTCCAGAGTGACATTCGCCGGTTTTCTGTCATATTCTCTATCCTGTTTTGAATCAATTAAGCCTTCCTCATAGGAGCCTCGTACATGAATATATCCATTTCCCTGCGTAAACAAGCCCTCGTAATGCTTACTTAAGTCTGAATCATAGGATTGCTCTATCAGGTTCCACTTTGCGTCTAATTCTCTCATAAATATGCCCATTCCTTTTCTAGCCCTTTACAGATCCTGCTGCCAGTCCTGCGACAACCTGTTTCTGCATAATTATAAAGATGATAATCGTCGGCGCAATTACTACGACGGTTGCTGCAAACATTGCACCGTAATCGCTTGCGAACGCGCTCTTGAAGTAATACAGGGCGATCGGCAAGGTACGTTTCTCTGTCTGACCGGTCAGTGTAAGTGCAAACTGGAATTCATTCCATGCTAACAGAAACTGAATCACACCAGCCGTTGCAAAAGCAGGTCTTGTGATTGGAAGAACAATCTGTACAAATGTTCTGAAGAATCCGCACCCATCAATATAGGCTGCCTCTTCAAGCGAATAGGGGATTGTCTTTATATAACTGACCATGACATAAAAAGTGGTCGGCATACCAAGCGCTGTATATACAAGAATCAAGCCTGTCAATGTGTTATATAAATGTGTCGCCGTAAAGGTAGTATACAAAGGCTGAATAAGTGCCGCTCCCGGAATGATCAGACCCAAAGAAAATAACATGGTGATCAACGGTTTTGCTTTGAAGCGGCATCTTACAACTACATATGCTGCCATAGTACAGATAATAAGATTCAAAATAGTTGCAACGATTGCTATAAAGATACTGTTTTTATAAAAAATCGTGATTGGTGCCAGTTTGAAAGCATTCGTATAGTTGTCCAGGTGAAGTCCGGTTTGAAATCCTGATACTGCAGATAAAATCTCGCTGTTGCTTTTGAAAGAAGAAGACACTACCCAGATGATCGGCACCAAAGAAATACCTGCTATCACAATAAGAAAAATTGCAGTCAAAAGCTTACTTACTATTTTCTTCATGCTCTAATCCTCCTTATCCATTTTGTACATCTTTCGAATGAATACCAGGACTACTGCCCCTAACAAAATCAGAAGCACGCCTTGGGCATTGGCAAGACCATAATTATTATTCGTAAATACTGTCTTATAAAGATACATAGGCATGTTCATGGTCTTATTTCCCGGTCCGCCGCTTGTGGTCATCATAATAATATCCAGCTTTTGAAGCATACTCGTTGCCGCGAGCACAGTAGATGTTCCGATAATATTTCTCATTAAAGGAAGTACGATATAGATATCCGTCTGCAGCTTTGTTGCTCCATCAATCATGGCCGCCTCATAGACATCCTCTGAGATAGATGACATTTCCGCCAATACTAAGATTGTTACAAGGCCTGCATATGGCAGCCAGGTCAGAGTGACCGATACGAAAGCCGTCTTGGGGTCCATAAACCAGTTATGTGAAAATGTAGATCCGGTAAGTTTGGTTATTATATTATTCACAAGACCAAACTGTGGGTTCATGATGCAGAGGAACAAAATTCCGAGCGCTGCACTTGAGATAATGTTCGGTACAAAGAAAATGGTTCGCATGGCGCTTGAATACCATTTTTTCTTCGAAATCAGAAGTGCTACTACAACTCCAATAAATACATGGAACACGGACTGGAGTACAATCCAAATAATCGTATTTTTCACACTTTGAATAAAGTTCTCATCCTCAGTAAAAAGGTAAATATAGTTTTTCAGACCAACGAAGGTCATATCCTTACCTACTGCCCAATCAGTAAAAGAAGTAACAAAAAGTGTTACCAGTGTGCTCAGAAAAACGAAGGCAAACAGCGCCACTCCCGGGAGAAGAAAAAGAACAACCCATTTTGTATTTTTTTTCATGGCTCTCTCCTATAATTACAATCTCTTTTTTTTGCAAATAACACAGGCATTATCGCCAAAGCAATCAGCAGTAATGCTTGTGTTATTTTATTAATTACATAGTATCCATTTGTTTTCGATTCGCAAGCGCCAGATTACTTATTCTGTCCTGCTGCCTTCGTTAAGTAGTCCGCAAACTCCTTCGGTGTAATCTCATCATATGCCAATTCCGGATATCTTACGCCTGTCTCCTCAACAACACTCTCAAAAGCATTGTTATCAAGGGCTCCACATTCATATTTTGCAGTTTCACTGATCTCAAGAAGCTCTGCAACAATCGGATTAGCCGCTTTGTACTCATCTGAGATTTCTACGTTCTCTGTAAGCGGAAGAGCTCCTGCTTTCTCAAGGAATACTTCCTGTGCATAAGCGCCGGTCTTAAATTTTAAGAACTCTAAAGCTGCTTTTTGCTCTTCTTCAGATTTTCCATTTGTACAAAGAATGTAACCAACCTCAAACTGTGTAATCAGACCATCTTCCGGATACAGCGCCACGCCTACTTTATCCTCGAATCCTTCCATTGCTTTAGAAGTATCGGAGAAGTCCGGGCACATCCAAGGACCATTTGCGATCATTGCTGCATTTCCCTGCTCGAAGTTATTTGCTGCATTTGCATAAATAGCGCCAACCGCATCAGAGGTCGTATACTCTTTTAAGCAGGTCTGAAGCATTTCAGCTGCTTTCACAACAGAATCTGTACTATATGTATCCGGGTATTTGGTGTTCATGAACTTATTGCCTTCTTCGCCATCTGTTCCAATCATAGCTGCCAGCCACAGATTAGTTGTCCATGAGTTTTCACCCGTCATAAGAGCAAGCGGTGTAAAACCGGCATCTTTTAATTTCTTGTTATTCTCCATCCACTCGTCCCAGGTTTTAGCCGGTGTAATACCTGCTTTTTCGAACATTTCTTTGTTGTAAAAATATCCGATAACCTGTCTCTGATTAGAAACAGAATAAACAGATCCATCGTCTTCCGTATTGTAGTTGATCGCTGCATCGCCGACATATTTCTTCCACTCGCTGTCTTCATCCAAATACGGTTTTAAGTTAACTGCCTGTCCATTCTCAACTGCAAGCTCACGGATACCATTTTTTCCGATGATTACATCCGGAAGGTTTTTAGATGAAGCTAATGTTTTCATCTTGTCTACGAAGGCATCGTCAGAAGGTAATTCCTCAACCACAACTTTGATCTCACCTTCGTGAAGACGGTTGAACTCTTCAATAACTTCTGTCTCCGCTTCTGCTGATGCGTGAGAACCAACCATGAATGTTGCGTAAGAAACCTCAATTGGTTCCTTTTTAGAGCCTGTTGAGCTTGCTGAGTCTGTTGAATCTTTCTTTTCTGCACAGCCCATCAGTGACATTGTCATTGCAGCTACAAGAAGCGAAGCTGCAACTTTTTTGTAATTTCGTTTCATTTTGTTTTCCTCCTCGAAATTTCTCTTGTAGTGCTATTTTACCTCGGTTTTGACCGTTTTTTAATGAGAGCAATTTTCTGTTTTCTTTAAAAAAATTACTTTTTCCAAGGGCGCACTCCAAATCATGAACTATTTCTTGGAAAATTTTTACTTTTCTGTATTTTTTGTAAATAATTTATCTGTTTTTTGCCTACCCACAAAAAATAACACATATTAAAACTAACTGTTTTTCCGAAACTCACTTGGGTTCATCCCGCAATATTTAATAAACACATTGCTAAAATAAGCCGCATCCTTAAATCCCACTTCATCTGCTATCTCGTAAATTTTTTTGTTGGTCGATTTCAACAGTTCTTTGGCTTTTCCCACGCGAAACAGATTGATTTTTTCCGTGACCGTAATCCCCGTAAGCTTTTTATATGCCCTGCTGACATAACTGCCATTTAAGTACAGACAATTGCTGATAAAGTCCAGGCTCAGATCTGCTTTATAATTTTGCTTGATACAATCATCTACACGTTTCACTAATTCATTTTTTACATGCATTTTCCCAAGACAAAGACTGCGCAAATTATCTATAATTTCATTTCCAATCTCAATCAGTCCATATAAAGTCTTGGCACTCTGGTTCTTTTTGTACACGTCTCTTTCTAACTGGTTAAAATCCTGCTCAATATCCAGATGATATTTTACGACTTTATGAATCATGGCGCTATAAATCACCAGAGCATATAGCTGGCACTGTTCAAAACAGATATCCTTTCTTAACAGGGTCTCTCCAAATTCCTTTAGAACCTGCTTCGGCTCCGAAACATCTTCTGAGAAAATCACTTCACAGATAGCAGACTTATAGTGATCCACGTTAATCAAATCTGTATTTTCTTCCTTATCATTTGCTATATAAACATTAAGTTCACTGTCTTTTGATATGATTCGGGATAAAGCCTCGTCAGCCTCCTCCCGCAAATGGATATAAGAATCCGGGTTGTTGGATTCACTGCTGATTCCCACACGGAGATTGATGCGCATAAACTCTTCCACCATAATAAGAATATTATTGAAATAATCTACTATAGCATTAATTGTAATCGTGGAAGCCGCTTCATACTTGATTATGATATGCATATAATTCTCTGTCTGCGAAATAATCTCAAAAAGGCACTCCTTCAACGATATTTTCAAAATATTATTCAGCATCTCTTTTAAATTATAATTCGAAGAAGTATCCATGCTTTCGATTTCACAGGAACAAATGCAATAACGAAATCCCTGTAATTCACGCATTCTGCGCTCGTCAGCCAGGGCAAAACCTGCCTCCTTTTCCGCTTCTTCCTTAATGCGCTCCGCTACTCTTTCAATCGCAGCAGGAAGTTCCTCCATAAAATTATTTTTCACTATAAAATCTTCCACTCCATATCGAAGCGCTTTCCTTGCCATTTCGAAGTCAGAATAAGCGGTAAGTATAATCACCTTGGTATGGCTAAATTTTTCTGCAATCTGGCGGCTGAGTTCTAATCCGTCTATAACTGGCATTTTGATGTCTGTAACTACAATATTCACATCATTGTCTTGTATGTATCTTAAAGCCGAGCTCCCATTTCCACAGGAATATACCACTTTGCAGCCCAAACTTTCCCAATCAACAAGACACTGAATGCCCTCTCTTATATTTCTTTCATCATCTACAATCAGTACTTTTAACATTTCTCATCCCTCTTAGAACTATTCTTAGGTATACAAATTAATACCTCAGTGCCCTTCATCGGCTGGCTGAAAATTTGAATTCCATAGGGCTCGCCATACATTAACCGGATTCTCTGGTGTGTATTGCTTATACCCGTTTTTTCATGCCGTACTTCGCCATCTATCGTTTTAGATTTTTTCATATTTAACTCTTCTACGTTAAATCCTACTCCATTATCCTTTACCGTGATTAAAATATGATCTCCGTCATAACGCAGCCTTACATTTACCTCCAAATTGCCGTCTACCGCCTCAACGCCATGAACAATTGTGTTTTCCACCATTGGTTCCACAACCAATCTTGGAATCTCACAGTCCAAAATGGACTCATCTTCTACTTCGATTTGATACTTTAACCGCTCTTCATAGCGTTCCTGTTGAAGGCTAAGATAATATTTTACATATTTCATCTCTTCCCTGATGGTAATTATCGTCCGCTTGTCTCCATAGATTCCCGCACGGAGTAGTGACGATAACGAAGAAATCATTTTATAAACCGTCTCATCTCCCGACATCTTTGCCTTGATTTGAATTGTAAGCAGAATATTAAAAAGGAAGTGGGGATTCATCTGTTGCTGCAAGGATTTGATTTCCATCTCCTTTAATAAAATCTTAGACTCATAGGTAATCTGAATGAGCTCCTTTAGCTTCTCCACCATGGAATTAAAGTTAACCGCTACTTCGTCGTACGCAGCATTGCTATAATGGTGTAATCGCACTTCGTAATCTTTGTCGCCGACCCGTCTCATGGCGTCAATCAGATCTTTAAAAATTGTTGTCATATTTACGATCACGATTGTCGCAGGTATAATCAGTACGATTGCAGTGATGATCGATAAAAGCAGCAGCATTCTCATATCTACAAGAGTCTGCTTCATCATTTCAACTTTTGGAAGCAGGTATACCAAATAGAATTCATTATTAATCTTCCATTTGATGATTTGGTAGTTCCTTCCTCCAATGTTCGTTTCCTCAAGGCCCTTCCCGGTCGATACAATCGTGTCTCCCAGGTTTTTTCCCAACTTTTCTTCATCGCTGGCGGCAAATACCGTTCCGTCTGTGCGCATCACATAAGCTGCTGTTCCCTTGTGATTCACCAGGCATTTCAGTTTCTTATCAAAACCTTCAGTCCCTGTGACTCCAATCACATACAGGCTATCATCTGATTGAAAATCAGCCTGTATTCTAAGCGTAGTATAGATGGAACTGTTGCCATCCTTGGGCGGCAGAATCTGCGTATACTTCTCATCTACGCTCAGCTCTTTTTGAATCTTGCTTGTATCATTGATAATCTGCTGTGTGCTAAACTGTTTGGTGTATGAAATCGCCAATAGCCTGTCATTCTCATATATCGTAATATAATCAAACAAATTGAATTTCCAGGTGTTATTATAGGCGAGTACTTGCTGCATCTCTTCATTTAACTTTTGCCGGTTCAACGATGCCCACTTGTCATTTCCCACGAAATACTCCTTATCACTTCGCCAGTTTACAACAGACTCACTGCCAGAAAGGGCATAGGTGATACCGCGGGTCATGTCTAACGTCTGTGATATAGTATCCGCAGTTGTTTCGATAGCAGTCTCCAGACTCTTATAATTATTATCTAACACTTTTCTATACACACTATACGAAACAAATAACGTGTATAGCAAAAGCACAATTACAAGAACTAATACAAATTTCATAATCAGGTTATTTCTTGCATTATCTACCCTACTACGCATTTTTTCACCACTCTCTAAACATACTTTTCCACTGTACAAATTTTCCCTCAAACATTATACTTCTTTAGAAAATTGCAAAAAGCAATTGAAAACATCTATTCTCGCGGGTGCCGGGTTTCAATACAGGTAACCATCTCTCGTATTAGTTCTTCTTTTAGTATGCCGATGGCAACCATAGACTGCATCGAAGCATGGGCCTCTAAATACATCAACTCTCCATCAATCGCTTTCTGTCTTATGGAGTTTGGACGGGTCTTGCAGACCTCGATGGCGTACATAGCGTCATCTCCTGCGATATTACGCTTTGCCAGCAGTGAACGCGGAAATACGTCAAGCGGCCTCACCACAACCACAGCTTTGTTTCCCTTTTTATTCACGAGCATCTCACAGGTCAGATTGTCTTTGTTCTCCTGAATTTGTTTATACTCTTTAAAGTCACCGATTCCTTCAACTCCTGTCACCCGCTCCGGCACATACTGATAGCAGCGTATGGGGTCCAGTTCCGTATTAAAATCATAGATTTCCTTTGGACTCACCTCTTTCGGTACACTGTCCCTAAGAAGCATCTGGTCTGTTGCGACCGGAAGGACATAAGAACCGCCCTCCGCCATGAAATCGCCGGCAAGCTGTATATGATATCCGTCATCAATCGGCAAAGTCCTGTCTGTCAAATTAGTCGTGGTCTCTTCTCTGAGGAATACCATGGAATTCATCCGGGTTCGCATCGTTACCTTCTTCTTATATTCCACCTCTCCCCGAAATCCTTTCGAAAATCCTTCCGCTGAAACACTGATTTCTTTTTTATCGTATATGATTACAAGACTTTCCAAATCAAAGGGCGAATAAGCTCCTGTTCCGTGAACGGTACGAATCTCATCCGGAGTACCAAAAAGCTGTGGTCCAAGTGTGGTCACAGCGGCAAAAAATCCTTTTTCCCAGCCATTCTCCTGATTTAGATCCACACTAATATCGGAAAGACACCTCTCTTTGCCTCTTACCCAACTAATTTTTTCTTCACGGCAAAACACTTCTCCCACATCAAATCCACGTTCCATAATAAGACTGATACGCAAAGTTCCATTGCTTACCCACAAAATGTGTAACGGATTTCCTTGTATATCTTTGATTTCCTCTAACGAAACATAAGCTATGCCGTTTATCTTTGCACTTGAAAGGTCCTCGATATTTGCAGAATGCTCTAAACTCACAAAATTCTCTTGATCGGTATGGGAAAAAATGTATGTATGATTCGCTTGTAAATCGTGGTAATTCAGTATAGTCACTATAATTCCCCCTAAACGTCTTTTTTCCATTCAAGAAATATCATATCGTCCGTTTTTATTATTGACATATTTCTAATAAATCCCGAAAACTCGTCAGCTTATAAGTCACCTCCGGATGCTCTGTGGCTTCCCCAAGCCCTGCACTCTTAAATCCGCCTGCAGTGGCCGCTTCAATACCCGCCTTTGCATCTTCAACGACTAAACAATCTGCCGGATCTTCTCCGATAAAACCGGCTGCTTTCAAGAATACTTCCGGGTCCGGTTTTGATTTTGTAATGTTCGTTCCGTCAGAGATGGCATCGAAGAAATCTTCCAGCCCCAACTGCCTTAGAATTATTTTTGCATTTTTGCTGCTGGATCCAATTGCCAGCTTCAGCCCGCATTCCCGCAATTTCTGCAAGGTTTCCTTCACTTCCTCTGACAAATCGGCCTCTGTCATCTCTTTTAACAATTCTACATAGATTGCATTCTTCTCTTCAGCCATAGCAACCTTTTCTTCTTCGGTATAGCTCTTTTTGGCTCTCTCCAGAATGATTTCCAGACTCTCCATTCTGGATACGCCACGCAGTCTATTGTTGATCGTCTCATCAAAATAGATTCCCTCTTTATCTGCCAGCTTTTTCCATGCAATATAGTGATATTTGTCTGTGAAACAAATCACTCCATCCAAATCAAAAATAATACCCTTCATTTTATAGCCCTACCTTTCTTACTTAGAAATTTCTCCAAAATTCCTCATTTTGACTTAATGATATCACATGACATTTTCCCCTTCATCAACCATTTCTTGTAAAATTTTTACGTATATTATCGCGCTATACTACTTATATACCGGCACTAAAAAGAGGGCTATTGTATAAATGTGATTTCAAATCATCACTCTACACAATAACCCTGTCCTATCTTCTCTTTATTCCGGAGATCAGCAAAGCATCTGCATATCTCCCATGTTTTTTCTTATTCTCCACGCATGATCATACATTTTTTTCTGAAAAATGCAATCCCATACTTTAAGATTTTCTCCATGCCTTCCGTTTGCAGGAACACTTCATAGTGCTTCTCCTCAATCTGTCTCAACGCATCGCGACACGCATTCTTAAGTCCGCCACTTTCGGCATACTTAATTTCTATCACGATACCAGTCTCCGACTCTTCATCCAGAAGCAGAATATCACTATATCCATCACCGGATTCTGCGTTGGATTTTATGAACCAATCCTCTCTGTGACCAAGCAGTCCCAACAGAATTCCATGGTAAAAATTCTCTTTTTTTGATTTTACAAACGTATCCCGGATACTGATCGTCCTCTTCAGAAATCCATTCAGACCGTCCTCGAAACCTTTCACATCTCCTGCAAGGGCCGCCTCGCACAGCGCATCGAGCTTTGCAGGCTCCGTCCTCACCTCTTCCTCGAACCATTTCATAATCTGCATCACAAAAATATTCCGAATCTCCCGGTTGGGAATACGGAGCCGATAAAATCCGTCTTCTGTAATCCCTTCACAGGTGAGATAGCCCGTAGCAAATAGTACGCTCCAGATATGGTCGATACTGTCATATAGATCATGATACGTTAAGTTTTCTTCCACTCTTTTTTCCAGGATTTCACCTGCCATCAACTGTTCTAATTCTATCCGCGTCCTCCCGGAAGCCTGAGTCAAAAGCGTTTTTATGATTGCATTTCCACTTGTATTTACCCAATAATTTTTCGGAACCATATAAGCACCCGGCTCACTCTCACGAAGCACCTTCAGTTCCTGGCAATAATTCACAACGTCCCATGGACAATAAATATTCTCCCGGCCAATCAGATACCCGTCATACCATTCCTTTACAGATTCATAAACATCTGCAAAGCCATAGTATTCCAGCATGTCTCTGACTTCACGGTCAGTAAAACCAAAATAAGTATCAAAACCGGCATTTGTAATAGAAGCTATTTTCAAATTATTCAGACCTGTAAAAATACTTTCCTTGGAAACACGCAGACATCCCGTCATCACAGCAAATTGCAGATCCTCGTTCGTCTTCAAAGCATTGCCAAAAAATTTCCGAAGAAGACTGACCATTTGCTCATAATATCCGTGCTGGTCTGCCTTATCCAGAGGAACATCATATTCATCAATCAGAAGAATCACCTTTTGTCCATAATGCACGGCAAGTAATAATGACAATGTCTTAAGGCTTGCGGCAAGCGCATCGGACGACATGGTAAATCTCCCATTTAAATCTACATTGATCAGTGCGCGATACATAGCTTTGTGCATCTCAGTAAGTTTCCCGCTTGTCTCCAGAAACGAGAACCGCATCGCTTCTTTTCCAATCAAATCACGCAGAGAACCACAAGCACTGTCAAATGTCAGGCCTTCCACACCTTTTAAAGTAATGGAAATAACCGGATATTTCCCCATGTAGTCCCTGCACAGCTCTTCCTCCCGGCTGATTTCAAGTCCTTCGAATAGCCTTGCATCACAACCGATTTCAAAAAAGGTTTTTAGCATACTCATATTCATAGACTTGCCAAAACGTCTCGGCCGAGTAAACAAATTCACTTTTCCCCAATTTTCGAGTAGTTCTTTTATAAAAGCAGTCTTATCCACAAGGTAAAAGTCTTCCGTTTGCATCTCTGCAAAATTCTCAATCCCTATCGGGAGCTTCTTTAATTTCTGCATACAACCTCCACCATATCCTCACTCATCGGGCGTGCTCCGTATATCATAGGGGTCAAAATATCTTTTACCCCCAACATCATATGGTTATTCTAGCACAAAAAAATAATTCATGCTATATCAATAAAACATAGTACGAATTATTTAGAAATTCATTTTTTAAAATTAAGTTTTTTTCAAATTAGCTATTGCAAAATATAAAATGTTGTGGTAATATAAATATCGTTGACGCGGAAGTGTCGGAATGGCAGACGAGCTAGATTCAGGTTCTAGTGCTCGCAAGGGCGTGTGGGTTCAAGTCCCATCTTCCGCATCTCATCAAAAGGCTTGGAAACATTAAGTTTCCAAGCTTTTTGTTTTCCCAAGAATCTTTTTTTCGACAGCCGCCGCGGGATTCTTCCGCAGCAGCTGCCTTTCCCATTACACTGTCTAATACACCGATGCCCCAAACGGCATAAGCGCCAACTTTGCCAGTTTGAACTGCTGCAGCCCAAACGGGATTCCGATAATCGTAACGCAAAGCGTCGCCCCAATCGCAAGATGCTCCAACGCCAGCGGCAGTCCCGAGACCACCAGCCAGATTACATTTAGCAAAAAGGAACCGGCTCCGCCGCCATACTGCACCTCCTTGCCAAACGGGAAAAAACTAAGCGCCGCAAACTTAAAACACTGCATTCCAATCGGCAGACCCACGACCGTGATGCACCATAAACACCCCGCCAGGCACCAGCTCAATCCGCTAAGTGCACCGCCAAAAACGAACCATAATGCATTTCCCAAGCAGCCCATACTGTTCCTCCTTTCCGCCTATATCTCGACTGCTCTCAAATCACGAAGAAGTATCTCCACCATATTGATGGCATCAGCCACCTGCGCTCTGGCATCTGCGATCTTCGACTGCACCAGGTAGTCTGCCACCAGGCCATCAAAAAAGAAATCCGCAAAAGAAAGAAATCCGCCTACTTCCATTCGTAAATCCATGGGTACATTCACATCTTTTAATTCCCTCTGGAATATCAGCAGATCCTGCTTGGCAGCTTCCATATAATCTGCCGCATCGTTCATCCTGGTATGCTTGATCATATCTGTGATCAAACCTCCTCCAAACAGATCCACGATTCCCCAACTCCTCGCGCTGTTCAATTTGTCCCTTGCCATCTCAAGGCTTCGAAGTGCGCGCTCTCCCGCTTCAATAGCTTCCTGCATTTCCTGTCTCATCATTTCATCACTCATCTTGTCTCCTCACTTTCTTCAGCAAGTTTATGCGGCAGACATCTCCGATTATTTCCGTTTTTATAATACAGATAACGAAATTCTTAATATAATAGAAAAAGACTTCTATTATGACATCTGCCACAATAAAAGTCTTGCTATCTCATTTGATACGGATACCTCTCGGTATCGATTGACGGTTTCAAATCCAGCCATTTTGGCTGTTCAGCTACTCCCTTTCCATTGCTTGATAAAAATATAACACTTTCTCATTTTCCTGTCAAGTCTGAACCATCATTTTCCGACAAATTTTCGGGCAATTTTCAGGCAAATTCTTATCGACAGGCATTCCTTCTTTTACGCTTCCTTTTGCTCTACATTTCCGCCATAATTGACCACAAATATTCCAACGGAGACCAACACAAGCGAGACTATCCCCTGCCAGCCAAAGGCGCTTCCCTCGCCCAGAATCAGCGCAGAAAGCAGCACTCCGAACACCGGATTCGAGAACCCGAATACCGTTACCTTCGATACCGGATTGTATTTCAGAAGAATTCCCCATATCGTGTAGGCGGCAGCGGAGATAAATGCCATATACAGAAGCAGTGCTCCGCCCGCCGGCGTGAATGCTCCCAGCCGCCCGCCTGCTAAAAATGCTCCCGCGGTCATTATAAGTCCGCCTGCGAGGAACTGATAACCGCTGATCATTACCGGATCCTCCGTCTCCGAGTATCGCTTGATCAGCACGGAGGAAAGTGCGTAAGCAAATGCTGAGATAAACACAAATCCGTCTCCCAGCAGGTTGAACCGCATATCTACGTTTCCGCCGCTTAAATTAATGAGTACCACCCCTGCAAATCCAATCAGACAGCCTGTCATCTTCTTTCCGTCCAGTTTTTCCATACGGAAAAACAGGCTGGATACCAAAATCGCCAGAAATACGTTCGATGCTTCTACGATTGCCCCACGCACACCTGTGGTATGTGCCAGCCCTACATAAAAGAAAAAATACTGTATAACTGTCTGCAAAAGACAGATTTTCCCAATCTTAGGAAGTGATGCCCGCCTCGGTCTCAGGAACTTCCCCTTCATCAGGGATCCAAAGATGACCACCAACACGCCCGCTATCATAAACCGGATACCTGCGAACAGGATCTGAGCCGCCGTATCCGCCTCCCCTACTTCAAACAGGCGATACCCTACCTTTACGCAGGGAAACGCACTTCCCCAAAGCAGACAGCAGACCATTGCAAGCAGGCAGACCACCCAGGTCTTCCTCAATATGCTCTCTTTTCTATCCATCACGTATCTCCTGCGGGACTAACCAAGAATTTCGTCCGCCAGTGTTTCCATCTCAGCTACGTCTGCGTCCTTCATTACTGATTTGATCGTAACCACCTTCTCGCAAAGCGTCACATTCTTCATGCCTTCCACAATCCCTTTCATGGTACGCGCCGCACTCGGTGCCCAGCTTCCGTTCTCGATCATGCCGATCTTCTTATTCTGGAAATTCTTGTGCGCCAGCTTGCGCAGGAAGGTATCCATACAGAAGAAAACCCCTCCATCATAAGACGCTGCCGCCAGAACCAGCTTGTCGTACCGGAACGCATCTTCAATGGCCTCCGCCATGTCATCTCTGGAAAGGTCCGTGATCGCAACCTTCTTTGCTCCCTTCGCCTCCAGAATCTCCTTCATCTTTTCAGCCGCCTTCGCCGTATTGCCGTGAATAGATACATAAGCAATGAGCACCCCGTCGTCTTCTGCCTGATAACTGCTCCAGGTCTGATATTTCTCTATGTAATATCCCAGATTCTCTTTCAGGATCGGTCCATGCAGAGGACAGATTGTCTGAATATCCAATGCAGCCACTTTCTCAAGCAGAGCCTGCACCTGCGCGCCATATTTTCCTACGATATTAAAATAGTATCTTCTCGCCTCGCATGCCCAGTCTTCCTCTGCGTCCAGCGCTCCGAATTTACCAAATCCATCGGCAGAGAACAGAATCTTCTCTGTCTGCTCATACTCCACCATTACCTCCGGCCAGTGTACCATCGGCGCCATAAAAAACTGGAGCGTATGGCTTCCAAGTGACAGGGTCTCCCCTTCTTTTACCGCAATCGTTCTTCCGGTGAAATCTGCGCCAAAGAACTGCGGCAGCATGGCAATCGCCTTCGCACTTGCGACCAGTTTCGCCTCCGGATACATCTCGGCAAACATCTGGATATTAGCCGAATGGTCCGGCTCCAGGTGCGAAATGATAAGATAATCCGGTGTACGTCCCGCAAGCGCCTCCACAAGATTTGCCTTCCATTCCTCAGTCTTTCTCGCATCAATCGTGTCCATGACTGCAATCTTCTCATCTAAGATCACATATGAATTATAAGAAACTCCATTAGGAATGATATACTGGCTTTCAAATAGATCCAAAGTCTTATCGTCCGCTCCAATGTACTTCACTGCATCTGAAATTATTATGTCCTTCATCTGAAACTCCTCCTGTTTTTTCCTATGTATTTCCAGATTATATTTTTCTTTTGCGAGGAAAAAATCCTCTCCTTGGTATCATACCTTATGAAATGGCCGAATGGCCATACGGGATGCCCTCGGGGTATACCTTATGAAATGACCGCATGGCCACACGGGATGCTCCTGGGGTATGATCTATGAATTACTTCGCGCTCCCGTAACTTTGATATCATAAATATACCAGAAATATCTTACTATATCCCCCTCTGCGTTTCAACCGAAAAACTTTTCTGTATCTAAAAAAATACCTTATGTAACGGCCGAATGGCCATGCGGGATGCTCTTGAATATACTTATTTTTCCATGTTTAGCATCAATTCCAACACTCTCCGGCAGACACCGTCCCAGGACACCTCACGCAGCTTCTCCTGATTGGGAAGTGCTGCCTCTTTCGCTTCTATCACCGCTTGAGCCAAACGTTTTTCAAAATCCGGAAGTGCTTCCTCCACAGGCTCATCTTCATTTCTCATCTCAGGCGGCTTAACAAATACTACACTTTCCGCCAGTCCTTTTTCCACAAGCCAGGGACGGATTCCCGGAAGCTCGGTGCACACTGCCCTGAGGCCGCAGGCCATCGCCTCCACCAAAACCAGCGGAAGTCCTTCATAAAAGGAAGGAAGTACGAACAGATCACTTGCATTCATAAGCTGCGCCAGTTCCTGCTGCGGCATGCGTCCGGGAAATTCCACCTTGCAAGGACATTTCTCCGCCAATTTGCAGAGTTCTTCAAACTCTGCATCTGTGGCATAGCCACCTGCAAGCACAAGCCGAATCTGCTCCCCTTTCAGGTAGTCCATCGCCTTTAGTAGACTCTTAATTCCTTTTTTCTCCGAAACCTTCCCGGCAAATATCAGACACAGTTCCTCTTCCGCTTCTATTTCATCGTTATCCACAGTTTCTTCGGTAGGCACTGCTTCCTGCGCCTTTCTGTCCTTTTTCACACCTTCGTCGATATAAAATATACTGTTGTTGTACCCGGTACCGATTACATAGACATATTTCTCCTCACAGCCAAAACAGCGAATAATTTCTTCCTTTTGCTCCTTATGCAGAGCGAAAATCCCGTCAAGCTGACAAATCTGCGCTTTAATCCACTCCCTCTGCCATGGGTTTTTCTTAAACTGACGCAAATCAGAGCCGTGGCATACCCCAAACACGCGCACCTTGGGGCACCACTTGCGCACGAGCGCCGTCAGGAAATACAGGTGGTGGCACAAGATCACATCTGGCTTAAACTCGCTGACCGCCTGCCGGACCGCCGCTCCAAACGCTTCCCTGAATTGCCTCGTCATCTCTTCGGTCATATCCGAATACCGGGTACTGTCATACGGCATTTCATCTGACATACCGGCCACCGGATAAGGGAGTTCTTCAGTTCCGTAATAAACAGGATAGGCCGCTGCATTTCCCGGCAGCTGCACCGTATCCCTGCGCGCAACTCCCACAACTGCCGCTTGCTCATGCCCCAGCTTTTCAAACCCTTTCATTAATTCCGTCAGATAGACACCGCTTCCTGTACTGTTCGGTTTCTGAGCCGTAACGCTAAGTATTCTCATGATTTTTCCTTTCTGCACCACCATAGTTTTTAGATTTTATAAGGAGATTTTAGCTCTTCGCACATTATGGCACAACCTGCCAAGCTTAGAATGGCGTGGGTATTACTGTCCTAAAAAAAGATCCCCTCAATCCCACTGACACCGCAGCTTTCATTTCGTCCGCTATTTCAGAAAATATCCCATATTAATGCGGACTTCTTTCCGTTCCAGATCACGATTGGAGTAGCAGCAACTGTCAAAACCGATCAGTTCAAAGCCTTCCTGCTGATAAAAACGAATGGCCCCTACATTGCATGACTGGGTCTCCAGAATGATCGCTCTTCGGTTCTCAGAAGCGGCCTGTTCTTTTGCAATTGACATCAGCTCATGTGCGATCCCCTGCCTTCTGAGGCTCTCATGCACCCACAGCTCTGTTACCATCAGCCGATTGCTCCACTCCTCCGGGCAGGTCTCGATACAGGCAAGCAGCTCTGCCTCTTTGTCCTCCTCCGACACAATTCCCCATGCAGACGCTTTTTCCCAATGGGGCTGATATAATTTATCCGGGAAATCATATTCCTCCGGATAGTGGGAAACCGGCGTTTCAAACCTGCTTTTGCAGAGCGTTACACGATATCCAGTCTCCTCTGTCTCCAGCTTTACATCATAAAATTCCTCTGTCGTATACCGCATCGGTATCACCGTGCCCTCCCACTGTGCCTTTGGCAAGTGGATGATGTTAAAATTATTTCTCTTCATATCGTTCTCCAAATCAGTATTATCTAAAAATCTATGTCCATTTTACCTCCAAAAGCCCGGGAGCACAACTTAATTATCGCCCAAAAACAAGATGAAAGTCCACTAGACCTTCACTTAGGTATACATGGCATCAAAAACGGTCCGCTCTCCGAAGACTTTCGGGCGGACCGCTCTACTACTCAATCATTCAAAACTATACCACCAGACTTACCACTGCTCCCCTACGGACATCGACCAATCCATGATCCGTCAGCTTTAGAGCAGGACTGACCGGAAGCCCCAGCGTTCCCAACGACATAATCGGATTGCCATGCTGATACCCTAAATGAATCAGGCTTTCGCGTACCTGGCAAAGCTGTGCGCTGATTTCCTTAAGCGGCCGGTCGGAAAGGATGCCGCACACCGGCAATGCGAGTTCCGATAAGATCACTCCATCTTTCACGGTAAGAAATCCTCCCTGCATCTGCTGAATCCTTCTGACTGCAAACAACATATCCTTTTCATCATCCCCAACCACAAAAAGATTGTGATGATCATGAAACCAGGTCGTCGCAGCCGTTCCTTCTGTAAGACACGTTCCTATAAGAAAACCATAGCCGATATTTCCATTCTTCCCATGACGTTCCAGAACCATTGCCAGAAGGCATCCGCTGCCTTTCCAGTCGATGCAGCCATTCCTAACGGGCATCTGCACCAGCTTTTCCGTTGTCTGTGTCCGATCCGCGTGCACTTCAATGGCTCGCACCGTCACCTGCGAGGGCACAGGACTTCCCGCCGGGAGGAAACGCGATACCGGCATCTGAAAATCCTCCTCCGTCAGCGCAGGCAGCTGAACACTTTGATAGAAATCCTCCGGGAAGGAATCTTTCACATATACCTGGCCGGTGCTTTCCCCCCGACAGAATATTTCCTGCCCGTTTTTATAAACGACCTCTGGCGACAACCTGGAAGGATCCTTTACCAACATGAAATCGGCGAGCTTGCCCGGCGCGATCACTCCGCGATCGTATAAATGCATACGCTGACTGGGAGTATATGTGGCACAATAAATTGCCTGCTCTACCGGAAACCCTTTTTGCATCGCTTTTTCCACTACGCCGTTCAGCTGCCCCTCCTCATAGAGCACGTCAGCCATCGTATCATCGGTAACAAAACAGCAATATTCATAAAGCTGATGCTCCTTAATATAGCTCAGCACTTCACTTTTCAGCATCTTAGCCTGTATTTCCATGAACATTCCGTTTTCTATCCGCTGTCTGACCTCCTCCAGCGTATGCTCGGTATGATCTCCATTAATGCCAAGATAAAGAAACTTTGCCAGATCCAGTCCCACCAGAGAAGGGCAATGGCCTTCCATTACATACCCCGGATGCTCCTGATGCAGATATTCCAAAAACCGGGTAATATCCAGATTATTTTCACGAATGACCTGGCGGTAATTCATGACTTCGCCTACACAGATCACGTCCTTTTCAGCCATCAGATGCTTCATTTCTTCAAAACGAATGGCTCCGCCAGTCGTCTCCAGCTCTTCACTGGTAGAAGGGACACTGCTTGGAATACCATAATAAATATCCAAAGGTGCATCCTCCCCTGTCCGGATCATTTCCAGGATACCCCGCATCCCTCTCACGTTTGCCATTTCATGCGGCTCCGATACCACCGTTGTTACTCCGCATGACGCCAGGTACCTCCCAAACGGCCCCGGGGTCATCATAGAGCTTTCGATATGCATATGAATATCAATCAGCCCGGGCAGCATGTAAAGGCCATCTGCATCCAGTGTTCTGTCAGCAGTAAATACGGTGGACCGTTCCCGGTCTATGTAGTAAAATTTTCCATCCAGCACAAACACATCTGCAAGTATAAATTGTTTTAAATATGAATTAAATACATACACATTTTTTATCAGTAAAGATACATGTTCCATCATAAAAATTCCTTAAATAATCGTGTAGAAATACAGCATACAGACAGCCACCAACACATACATGACCGGTGAAATCTTCTTGATATTGCCGGAAGCAATCTTCATAATCAGATAAACCGGCAGCGCCGCGCAGATTCCGTTGGCAATATTGTTGGCAAAAATCGTAAACGTTACACATACAAACGCCGGAACTGCTTCCGTGATATCCGTATAATCAACATTTCGCATACTGCTTAGCATATTGATTCCGATATAAATCAATACCGGAGCCGTAGCCGCGGAAGGAATAATGAGTGCGATCGGCGCAATAAAGAGCGAAAGGGCGAAGAAAATACTCGTAAACACCACAGTCAGTCCAGTTTTTCCACCGGCCTCCACGCCGGCTGAGGATTCCAGATACGTTGTCATGCTCGGCATACCGAACAGTGCACCAAAGCTTGTAGAAACCGCATCGACTTTAAAACACTTGTCAATACCCGGCAGGTTTCCGTCTTTATCAAGATATCCGGCCTTCGCACCTACTCCGAGGACCGTTCCAAAGGTTGAGAAAAAGTCCGGTACAAACAGCGCAATCAAAAACGGAATATACGCAAAATCCAGTGCTCCGAGAAAATCAATTTTCAAAAACTGGCTTCCGATATTAGCAGGAAGTGAGAAGATCGTTTCCGGTATTTTTGTAACGCCGAACGGAATTCCGATCACGGTAGTGAGCAGGATCGTCAGAATCAATCCACCCGGGATGTTGCGCACTTTTACGATCAACAGGATAATGAATCCAATGACACATACGAGAACAGGTGCAGAAGTTAATTGTCCGAACGCCAGTGTATTCTTATCTGCGTTTGCAACAATCAAGCCGCAGCTTTTCGCACCCAAAAGGGCGATAAAAAGTCCGATTCCCGCGCTCACAGCGTGCTTAAGACTGACCGGGATCACCCGCACTACCGCTTCGCGAAGTCCCAGGAACGAAATCAGGATAAACAGAACACCGCTCCAAAAGATTACCCCTGCCGTAATAGGTGCGGAAATACCTTCATTGGCAATCATGGAAGCAACAATGCCTACGCTGCCAAGCCCCGGAGCCAGCGCAAACGGACGGTTGGTATAAAATGCCATGGCACAGCTTGTCAGAATGATCAGCATGACCATAACTGTGAGCATGACATGCTTGTCCAGTCCGGCTCCTCCCAGAATATTCGGGATCGTTGCCAGCACATACGCCATTGTGACAAACGTGGTAAGGCCTGCCAGAAGTTCCGTTTTTACATTTGTGTTAAATTCTGACAGTTTGAAATACTTTTCAAGAAAACGACTCATTTTTTAACTCTCCTTCTCCTATGTAATATTTTTCTTATGAAGTTGATTCTTCTTAAGATTCATTGTAAAATGAGAAGAAAAGAAAGTCCAATTTCTATTTTTCATACAAATTATTCCATTTGTGCATAATTGCTGCAAAGAAGAAGGGAAGCGGGAGACGTGAATATTCAGGAGTTAAACTATATCTTATGTATTGCAAAACACAAGAATCTGACCAGAGCGGCCCAGGAGCTGTATATTTCACAGCCTACCTTAAGCAAACATCTGCAAAAGCTGGAATTAGAATTAGACGGGAAGCTGTTCAGCCGGAGCGGGAACTGCTATGTTCCTACTTATCTCGGGCGGCGGTATATGGACTATGCGAAAAAAATCCTGGAACTCAACCAGGATTGGGAGCGGGAACTGGCAGATTTGCATTCCTATAATGAAGGAGAATTGAACATTGCCTTTCCGCTGATGCGCAGCTCCTGTATGATCCCCCGGATTCTGCCCTTATTCCATCAGAAATATCCCGGCGTGAAGGTGAATTTTCTGGAGGAGACCTATGCGATACAGGAGCGTCTTCTGCTGGATGATCAGCTGGATTTCGCCATATTTAACGAGGCCCGGCCACATCCAAAGCTGACGTATGAGGTGCTGCTAAAGGAAGAAATCCTGCTTGTTGTTTCTCCGGATCATCCTCTGGCTGCATGTGGAATAGAGAAGGAAGGCTGCAGATACCCCTGGATGGATCTGCGGTTATTTGCGCAGGAACCATTTATTTTGCATTTTTCCGACCAAACCACAGGGAAAATAGCTCTGGAGTTATTTGAAGCTTATCAGATCCAGCCTCCTGTCCCCTTTCATACGCGGAACTCGCAGGCTTGCATTCTCCTTTCCCAGCAGGGGCTTGGCGCGTGTTTTGTTCCGGAAACCTATGTGAAAAATATGGTGTTTGACAGGGCTCCCCTCTGTTTTTCCGTTGGCGAGGGCGGTATCTTCAGCACCTTGACCATCGCTTACAGGAAGGGAGCCTATCTGGCCTCCTACGCCAGAGATTTTATAAAGATCGCGCAGGAAAATGTAGTACCATCTGTGTGAGACTTATCAGATACCATATTTCTCTGCCCAAACCTTCAGTTCTTCCTCACCGGCATCCGCTGGGAATCGTTTACCTTCTTTTAACTCTGCTCCCGGACAGGAAACTGCCAGTTCTTTGTTCGTATTCCCCATTCCGCTGCTGCCCGAAGTTGCCAGAGGAATAATCGTTTTCCCAGTAAGGTCATACTGCTCCAAAAACGAATTCACAATGGTCGGAGCGACGTACCACCAGATCGGGAAAGCTGTGAAAATCACATCATACTGTTCCATGTTCTCCACTTTGTTCGCTACCGCCGGCCGGAAAGACTTATCATTCATTTCCACACTGCTGCGGCTCTTTTTGTCCATCCAGTTCAAATCCGCTTCTGTATAAGGAACCTCTGGACAAATCTCATGCAGATCTGCTCCGATCACCTCTGCAAGCCGGCTGGCCAGTTTCGCAGTCACTCCGCTGGCACTGAAATATGCCACTAATGCCTTGCTCATAATCAATACCTCACCTTTCCTGAAAATCATATGTTATCGTTGTATTTTATTATAGGATATCACAAATTCGAGGGAAATGCATCCACTCGTTTTTTATACCACACCATCCCTATTCTCACTCGCAGCAGGAAAAAACCGGCAGATTTTTCCTGCCGGTTAATACAACATTTAATATAAAGTTCCCACATATTTTCCCTTTTCCAGATGCATATAACACTCATTTGTCCGTGACGACTCCAGAATCTGTAAAACGTATTCCATGCCGGTAGCAAGCTCCTTTTGTTTAAACCCTTCCAAAGAAATCCAGTAAACCTGCCCTTCTTCAGAGCTTTTCAAGAACCCGCTAAACTCATTTGTCTTATACAAAAATAACACATTATGTACTCCCGACCTTATCCAATGATACATGCCGCATAACTGCGGATTTTTAATCTCCAGCCCGGTCTCTTCCCGGATTTCCCGGATAATAGATTCCTGGAATACTTCACCTTTCTCTACATGACCGCCTGGGAAAGTGGTTCCGGTATAGCTATCATTTTCCTTATCCAGTGCAAGTACATTCCCTTTCTCATCATATATCATACACATATTCATAAAACATACCGGATCCGGCTCTCTATCTTCATGCTGATTCAGAGTTTTCCTCACACGTTTGTTGATGTCTCGCCGCTTTTTTCTGTAATGACGCAGAACTTCGCCATAAGGAATCCAAATATCAGCATCTTCTATCCTGCCATAGACTTTAAACACCACTTCGTCCAGATGTTTATCGTCTGGGAATACATAATTTTTCTCATAATATGCCAGGGTTTCCAAATACATCCATTCCGCAATTTTATCTTTCTGCTTTAATTTCAGATGAGTATACTTTTTATCTGTCTGGAGCAATTGCCCATCAATTATCTTATGATTTTTTCGTGACAACGGAACCACCTTTCTTCCCAGCACCGGGTCCAATTCTGCCTCATTTGGAAATGGCCTCCCATCTATCTGTTTTCTTCAAACACTACAGCTGAATGATATTTTTTAAGATTTATCGCTTCCTTAGACTTTATGACTTGTTCCAAATCGATATTATATAAATTTGCTATAGCTATAGCGTAGTAAATCACATCCCAGAGTTCTTCATCTATCGTTCCTTTGATTTCTTCATTATTAGCTGCTTTCAGTCCCTTTCTTATCGCCCGGGAAAGTTCTCCCACCTCTTCGGACAACTTTAAAAAGTAATCTTTTAATAATTCAGGATGGTAATCTTTTTGTTTTATATAATTCTGCAGGTACTTAATGGTTGTCTTTCCCTCCATATCAGCATTCCTTTCTTTGCAATCTATTGTAAACGGGATTCTTATGTATCAAGAAATTCAAACACCTGCTCCCAGTATTTTTCCAAAACCGGAAATTCCGCGTTGAAAATCTCATGCCTGGCATTCTCCACAGAAATCAATTCTGCATTTACCCCTCTGGATTTCAATGCATCTATAAAACGACTCTGTACTTTTTTAGAAACCATAGTTTCCTGCTCAGCCTGGAATAAGATTACCGGAGAATGGATATTTTTTACCGCTTCTTTTCGCAGATAGGCATTCAATTTTCCGGACTCCCGAAGCCACCCAAAACTGGCCGCACATGTCTGAAGTTCTCTCTTACTATCCCTTTTTTCCTGGTAATAATCAAACCGCGCCCTGGACAGAGAGCAACTGTCCTCAAAGGTCTCCTTCCCAGCATATGGCTGACCACTAACATAAGCCATTTCTCTGCCGACAAAGCATAGTCCTGCTGAGATCGCTCTGGCAACGCCCCAGGGAATCTTTCCGGTAAGCGGCCGAATCATGGGAGAGGTCAGGATCATTTTCGCAAAAAGCTCCGGTTTTCGAGCAGCCACAGCCGCCCCGATTCCCCCTCCCATAGAATGTGCGTAGAGAAACAAAGGAAGATTCTGATTCTCTTTTTTCGCCAGCATTGCAACAAAAAGCAAATCTCTCACATATCTCTCATAATGGTCCACATGAACCAGGGAGAAATCTTTCGTGAGACGATAGCTTTTTCCGTGGCCGCAATGCTCCGGAATGTACACATGGTAATTCTCTTTTACAAAATAGTAACATATTTCTTTATATTTTTCCGCAGATTCTGTAAAACCGTGAGAAATCAGCACAACTCCTTTTGGATTCTCCACCTGATATTTGATACAGTAAAGCTCTCTACCCTTCTCCCGCTTCAAAAAGAACTCCTTGGACCTTTCCTTCAGAAACGGCTCTGCCACGTTTTCCATCATTTCCAGGTAGCTTTCTTCTTTAAAAACTAAATCTTTCTGCATGATCAATCACCTGCCATTCCCCTTTTCCGTCGCCAGTCATTATTTTTTCGCGATGATCCCATCAATTTTCCTTTCATTATAGAACAGGAAAAGTACCGCTCCGGCAAAGCAAAATGCCGCCGCACCAAATGCCGCAATACGGTATCCCACGCCTGTACCGGTCCCTATTGTAGAAACGGCTGTAAAGATCAGCATAGACACGCTCTGTCCCATCTTAAATGCGAATGTACGGGCCGCGTAAAACATTCCTTCCCTGTTTTTTCCTGTCTCAAGAGCATCGCTCTGGGCAATATCCGCGACCACCGCCTGGGGCAGAATACCGAAAATTGCCATAGGAAGCGCTGCCGCAGCAGTCAGAATCAGCCCCTGCACAGAAGGAGAGATCAGGGTTATTTTCCCCAGACAGCCTGTGTACAGATAGGCCATACAGAAAATCCCAAAGGCTACAAGGATCAGCTTTTTCTTTCCAAATTTTGGAGTCAGCTTATTGATCGGCACATAAAAAATCAGAGAGAGTGCCGTCATTCCCACAAAATAAATCGTTGTCATAGACTCCGGCAGTTTCAAAAGACTTGTGGTAAAAAAGGGCAGTCCTGTCTGGAACATGGTAATCGCGATCCAGTAAAAAATATCAGAGCCTACAAATTTACAAAATTCCTTATTGCGGAAGGTAGCCGCAAGCGACCCGAAAGCCCCGTCGCTGGTAGGAACCGTATTCACATATTCCTTTTCTTTAATGGTCAGTACCGGCACTTCCATACACACAAAAGCGATCACCGCCATCACTGTAAATGTCACCCGTATGGCGTTTACACGTCCAAAGGACGGAATCAACATTCCCCAGATCGTCGGAGCCAGGTAAGCCACCGCCGTACCTGCAATGAACGTAAAAGAAATCACTGTGGAAATATTGAGACGTTCCTTCTGGTCATGCCCAAGTTCCGGGATCAACGCATTGTAGGGCGTACAATACGCAGTAATGGAAAAGTAATACAGCATGACCATGACAAACAGAAATACCGCATTTACAAAACTCGTTTTCGATACAGGCGACCAGAATACCAGCACTGTAGCCAAACTAAGCGGCAGCGCCGCAAATTTCATAAATGGGATACGCCTTCCATCTCTGGAAGTACAGCGGTCAGACCAGGAAGCGATCAGCGGATCCGTCACCGCATCAAAAATACGTCCGAATGCCGTAATTCCTCCAATCACCGTAAATATCCCAAGAACTACCAGCCCCTGGGGAATAAATACAGTCTGTCCCTGGGCAATCGCCGCCTTATCCGGCTGATAAAAATATACCAGCCAGTTGGAAATAATCCCGGACAATAATGCCCACCCAAACTGTCCCGTAGCAAAAAGCCAAATCTTTCCTGTCGTTAGTTTCTTCATCATAAAACCCCCGTTTCTATTTTCAATTTCCTTTTCATTAAAAGCGCCCATAAACTTTTTCTTGGAATTCTTTCAAAACATTTTTGCGGACATCAGTACAGTTCCTAAAAAAGGGCAGCGCTGATGCAAAATTTCGTCCAAGACATTTATGCAGACAGCCCCTTCACCAGCAGCTCTCCCGCGATTTTTACCTGCAATGCCAGCTCAACACACTCGTCTGAAGATAAGATCTTTCCCCCTAGGGCCAGCTTCTGCATCAGACTCAGCATAGTATGCATAATAGAAAAATAAATTTCGTCCGCGCTGTAGGCAAACTTCAGGCTTCCGTCATCAAGTCCCTTTTCCAGCGCGTCTATCACATATGATTTTAAATCAAGAATCGTATTTTCATACTCCGCCAGACGCTGATGGGAAATCTGATACTTCTGCACAAACACGTCAAACTCCTGCAGAAATTTCAGAAAATCGAATTCCTCTGTGAACACTCTGAGAAAAATATCAAAAATCTGCTCCAGCTGCTCTTTCCCGCTGCCTTCACGGTATTCCTTCTCTTCCAGCTTTCCCAGATAGTTCCCCGAAACCTTCTGCCAATAAGCAATTCCGCTCTGAATCGCCAGTTCTGCCTTCGTTGCAAAGTACCGGTAAATCGTTGCAGGCCCGACTCCTGCCTCCCTGGCCACATCTTCCACAGACGTATCCTCAATTCCTTTTTCGCAGAACAGCTTCAAGGCTGCTGCCAGTATTTTGGCAGAACGAAGCATGGCATTCTGCTGCCATTTCGATGTAGCTTCCATCGTCTCCTCCTTTCCCTTTCTTCCAGCGATTTCCATAGATGTTATTTTCTGATAGTAATACTATCATATTTTATTTCTAAATGCAATATAAATTTGCTCTGTGAAATTTGGCGAAAAATTTCCGTACCAATCCTGAAAGGCCTCCTGGAAGTCATCAAAGATATTCGTAGGAAACTCTATTGAACTTTATTTCAGATACACATGGAAACTAAGAAGAGGCTGGCGCATCAGTGATTGAAAAATCATAGATGTGTCAGCCTCACATTTCTTTATGATAGGTTTCCACTTCATAAGGTTCTCCATTACGCAAATCCGTCTTCTTCTCTGCACACCGATATATAAAGCCACAGGACAATGCCAGAGCTTTTGAAGCCTCATTATTTGCACGTGTGGAATAATAAAATTCCTTTCCTCCCAGCGACCTGCAGTATTCCAGAAGCAACCGTAAAATCTGCTTTCCAAATCCTTTTCCCACATATTCAGGTCCAAGTGCTACACTCGCATCCTGATAAATATGCGGCGCGATTTCCTCCACACCCGCAAACCCTATCGCCTGACCGGATTTCTTCTCATAAACCAAATAGGTATCGTGGTTTTCCTGATATTTTATGGTCTTCTGTATCCGCACTCTGGCATCTTCTTCGCTGGTTGTCACACGCCATGCCATATATTTTGCAGTCTCCGGCCTGGACCACACATTCCGGTACATTGCTTTCCAATCCTCAAATTCTGCTTTTTTCAGCAATAAATCCTTTGTTTCCAAAAGCATTTGCAAATCACCTCCCTTACCAGCCACACGAGAGCACCACCTACAAGTCATTTTTCAACATATTTTTCTAATGAAATCAGGTTACTCAATTCATCTGACAAATTTAACTTATTCAAAGGAACTCCTTTGGCCACATAACGTATCTCTTTATAAATAGGTTCTGATTGATTTGCCTTTTTTGACATAATCGCTAATATCTGTGATGGATTATCTCCAAGCTTACGAATATCCTCGAGCAAACAGGAACTTGGAACAAAATAGTCTCCATCTTTTATAAAACCCAGGCAATAATTTGTTGTTCCCGCAACCCGATCAACAGCCAACTTTGGTTTTATTCCATTATACAATGCAGTCATTTTTGAAAATCGCAAAAATTGAACCAGTTTCGGTAATGCTTCTAATTTTGTCAGCCAGCAAATTAAAGTTCCTGTCTCCTGCACAAATACAGCAAATTAAAATCTCAACATTTAATTATTATCTATGTCAGCGTGCAGTAAAAAACAGCACACTTTTATCTTGACCATCCTGCTCTATTCCAGTATAGTTTTTATGGAACAAAAAAGAGAAAGAACAGCCCCTCCTACAGTTCGTTCTTTCTCTCATACACCAGCATACCTGCCATATACGGGATCATGTCCCACTCATGAGGCTTTGGCATCACTGACATTTATTATGATAAGAAATAATTCCCTGTTTTGCAAGTTAATTCGTATAAAATCTTCATCAAAAAAGCTTTTTGACTCCTTCATGGACGGTTTCCGGCCTGAACTACAGACCTGCCCCTGTTGTGGGGCAAAGGGAGCTTGTTCCGTCCATGCCTATTATGAACGTTCCCTGGCTGATTTCGTTGGTGGAAAGCCTGTCTGGCACAGCCTCTGTATCCTGCGCCTTGTCTGTTCCTGCGGCCATACCCATGCCATCCTTCCGGATTTCATCATCCCTTATTCCTCCTACGGCCTTTTCTTTATCCTCCGTGTCCTGGCGGAATATTTCCTTCGGCTTGCTTCCGTAGAAAAAATCTGCGCACGCTTCTGTATTAACCAAAACCAGCTCTACCATTGGCTTTCCCTGTTCAAAAAGCAGAAGGAAGAGTGGCTGGGCCTTCTCTCTTCCAGGGAGTCCTCCGGCCTCTCTTTCCTGAAAGGCCTTTTTCGGATGCCCGCTTATTCCGGCTTTGCATCCGGTTTTGTCCGCCGCTTCTCTGTCTCCTTCCTCCAGTCCCACAGAAATCCGGCGGCTTACTGCCAACAGCAGTTCGGCCCCTGAACCGTTTCCCAGACACCACATAACACAGGGATGGTCTCCAGGCTGTTCTTCCTATATGCTGATAGAAAACAGTAAAGGAGGATTTTTTTATGCATTACAACACCAAAAACTTTTCAGACGCATCTGCTATGGCACAGTTCCGGCTCGCACTCATTGCACCGGTCATCCATGGCCTTTATCCGGATGCGTCCAGAAACGCCTATTACCAGCGGGTAACGGAAAAACCCCTCACCCTGCCTGACGGCTCTGTATTCCAGTACAGCCCCAAGACCCTCAGCAAGTGGGCCTCTCTTTACCAGAATGGCGGCATTGACGCGCTCATGCCCCGGGAACGTTCCGACAAAGGCTCCACACGCGCCTTGCCGGACACGGCCATTGAAGAGATCTACCGGCTGAAAGAGGCTTTCCCACGCTTAAACGCAACCCAGATCCACCGCCATCTTGTGGAGGAAGCTTTTATCCCCGCCTCTGTCAGCGTCTGCGCCGTCCAGCGCTTCGTGAAAAAGCATGACCTGAAGTCGGCGCGCAATCCATCTATGAGGGACAGGAAAGCTTTTGAGGAAGATGCCTTTGGGAAAATGTGGCAGGCGGATACCTGTTACCTCCCTTATATCACGGAAGGCGGGCAGCGCAGGAGGGTTTACTGCATTATGATCATTGATGACCACTCGCGTTTCCTGGTGGGCGGCGGCCTTTTTTATAACGATAACGCCTATAACTTCCAGAAAGTTTTAAAAAACGCAGTTGCCTCCCACGGCATTCCGGCGAAACTCTATGTCGACAATGGCTGCAGCTACTCAAATGAACAGCTCTCCCTGATCTGCGGCTCCATCGGCACGGTCCTCCTTCATACAAAAGTGCGGGACGGCGCCAGCAAGGCCAAGATCGAACGCCAGTTCAGGACATTCAAGGAGACCTGGCTTTATACGCTGGACATGGATTCCATCACGTCCCTGGCACAGTTCAATTCCCTCCTGCGGGACTATATCCGCACCTACAATACTTCCATGCATTCCGGCATCGGCTGTACCCCCATGGAACGTTACCAGAAGACGCGCTGTGCCATACAGATGCCAAAGTCCAGGGAATGGCTGGAGGAATGTTTCTTAAACCGCATCAACAGGAAGGTGAATAAGGATTCCACTGTCTCCATCGACAAGGTCTCCTATGACGTCCCCATGCAGTTCATCTCATCCAAAGTTGAGATCCGCTTCCTTCCCGACGATATGTCCTCTGCCTACATCCTTTATGAGGGGGAGCATTATCCCATCCGGCCGACAGATAAAAATGAAAACTGCAGGACAAAACGTAACAACACCCCTTCTATTGATTATTCAAAGATAGGAGGTGCCTGCTGATGTTCCGCACTTACTATGGGCTGGCCTTCAACCCTTTTGACAAACAGATGGCCTCTGAGAAGGACCGTTTCCTCTCGAAAGACATCTCGGAGATGCTCTCACGGCTGGACTACCTCAAGGATACCAGGGGCATCGGGCTGTTCACCGCACGCCCCGGCATGGGCAAGTCCTTCGCACTGCGCTGTTTTGCCAAAAGCCTGAACCCGAATCTTTACCACATGGAGTATCTCTGCCTCTCTACCGTCAGTGTCATGGAGTTCTACCGCCAGTTCTGTTCTACGCTTGGTATAGAACCCAAAGGCGGCAAACCCGGCATGTTCCGGGCGATCCAGGAGCAGGTCCTCTATCTCTACCGTGAAAAGAAGCAGCCCCTCCTCCTTGCCATCGATGAGGCACAGTATCTCTCTACCGGCATTCTGGAGGATATCAAGATGCTCATGAATTACGGCTATGATTCCCTCAACTGCTTTACTCTCATACTCTGTGGGGAGCCCCATCTGAACAATACGCTCAAAAAGCCCGTCCATGAGGCACTGCGGCAGCGTGTTACCGTCCACTATAACTTCTCCGGGCTCTCCGATTCGGAAGTCGGGCAGTATGTCCTCCACAAGATCGCCTGTGCTGGCGGAGCTTCCTCCATTATTGACCATGCAGCCCTGTGTGCTGTCCACAGCCACTCCCAGGGCAGTCCCAGGCTTGTTGATAACCTGATGACCAACGCGCTGACACTTGGGGCACAGATGGAAAAGAAGGTCATTGATACAGAGGTCATCCTGGCTTCCGTCAGCAGCCAGAACCTCGGCTAAGGAAGGAGGGGTACTGTTTATGGAATACACCTGTATTCTCAGGCACGGTTCACGGAAAGAATGCTGGACTGGAAAACTTACGCTGCTGCGGAAACTTCCCGGCCAGTACGAAGCAGAAATCAGCGGGAGAGGGACTTACTTCCACATCCTTGCCGGGCGGCATAAATATGGGAATTACCTGTGCATCCCCAACCATGATATCGGGTGCGAATTATCTGATTTCTCCGATATCTTCTGGAACGAAGAAAGGCTCCGCAGTCTGATGCGGAAGGTAGACGCAGTAACCGTGGCCACCGCCCTGGTGTATCTGCCTGCCCTGGCTGATAATATTTGAAAGATTACGAATTTTACATGGGCTGTGGATCCCACAATGGATTCCACAGCTCTTTGTATTTCAGAGCAGTCTCCCTGTTGCCAACAGCGTGCCGCGTTTTTGATAGAAGAATGCATTTGCAGGTTGCACTGCGCAGTCAACGGGATAAAAATCAGAAAAATAATTCGCCGTTTATGTCTCCTTCAATTTGCCGTCCAACACTAATTTCAACGGCGTCGTACCATCCTCTTTAAATCGAATTTCATCTTCTGTAAGACTATTATCAAGGCATTTATGATAAAAGAATACAGAATTCTTCCGCAAATTGCCCTTCACATCTAAAAACTCAATTCCCGTCAAATGTTGATAATTCCTTGGAAGAAATACTGCCTCAAAATGTTCAATTTCATTACTGTGTCGATTGCGGTATATGAATAAATAGTTCAAACCTTCCAGCATTTTAGCGTATTCTTTTGCAGTTGCAATTATAATCCGTAAGGCTTCTTTTTTTGTATATGTATGCTTCATGTCTTTCTCCTTATTAGACTAAAAAAGAGAGTCATAATACCGTAGCATTACCAACTCTCTTTTATGGCTAATTTTTGTGTTGTCCGCCAACAGCTGGCACATTCGTCCAGTAAGCGTTTCAGGTTTTTGCGTTGCCTGCCAACCACCGGCACATCTGTCCGGTAAGCATTTCGGATTTGAGTGTTAGCCCACTAGATACAGCGCGCTGCATCTTCTACTATTATTATACGAAATCAACTTTTTTATGTCAATGGAATTTTGATATATGATGCTCTGCCCTGCACGATGAGGATTTATAATTCCGGATCGACATCCACTAATCTCATAAAGTAATTCCGGCAACACATTCCCTGCGTACTCGATAAAATGGAGATATATTTGGCAAAGTGCCTCCTGTGCAAACACAGCCTTCCACTTTAAGAACTCTTAATATTATTTCCGTCTTATAAGGTCATGCAGTCGTCTATCTGTAACAAATTTCTTTTTTCTGGGGTCTCCCTCTGCGCGATAAATTACCAAACTTTCTAAGTCAAATATTGAACTCCAAACTGTTTCAAAATCTGGCTCATCATCATATTGGCACATAAATCCATATTCACCTTTTAAGAGTCGCTTGGTGGTTTCAATGTATTCCTCTTTTATGAGTTCTGAAGAAAAACTATCTATTACGACCTTGTACCGCTTGTGGGAGTTATAATCATTTCCATGTGCATCATCATACGATTTCATCACATCGGATGTAAAACTGTTGACGGTACAAACAATACTGCCATTCTCAAAAATTTCCGCTTCTCGAATTTGTTTTATAGACGGCGTACACTCAACTACCACCATTTTTCCGCTTTTGTCTGCAAGTAAAATATTACAGTTAGAGGCTATGGGCAAATCACAAAGCCGCGAGATAGCCTGTTCTGTGTCATTTGCCTTTTCAAGCAAATACCGCACAATAAAACATGAATTAAAACCTGCCCGTATCTTTTCAAGTTCGGTCATCACAAATGTCATTGCAACAGCAAGTCCGTGTTCATTCAGTCCTTCTTCTCCGTTAATGAAAGAAGATGTAGTAATATTAAATCTGTTTCCGTTCTTAGGCGCATAGATTTCGCTGTTGCTGCCATCCCGCAAATAGGGCGGTAAATCGTTATTTCTTCCATAAAGCACTCTGCCATTTTGCGAATATGCAAAAGCAGTACAACCTCGTATCTCTGTAGGAGCATTTTTCTCTAAGTTATACATACAGCACCCCATACATAGCATCCAAGAAACAAAATGCAAATAATCCACGCCTATTGTGTCGCTTACACCTCTTATTTCTTCGCATACTTCGGGGAAAAAGGTTCTTAATATCTTTTCACTTTGGATTCCGTGTTCAAGCTGAAAATCATCCAACTGAAGCGGAAATGAAATATGGGCTTTTTTGAAAATGTTTCCTCTCTTTACGCCCATTTGATAATGCTCACCCTTTAATCTTAAATGATACATCTTTAGTTCTCCTTTACTTTTTTGTTTGCAACCCATACTTCAGAATGACCTCTCAATGGTTGTCCTTAACTTTTTTGATTGCGATCCATACTTCGGAATGACCTCTTAGTGGTTGTCCTTTGCAGAATGGATATACTTCGACATCGGGTAGTCCTGCATATTCATAACCAGAAAACGGCAAAAACTCCGTTAAAAATCTACGAAAGACGCTTTGCACATCTTCTTTGAATATTCCATCGTTTTCAAAAATTACCCACATAACTTCTGGGATTGTATATTCAACCATACCTTGGGGAATAGGTTTATCACTGGCAGTAGCAATATAGTAATAAATATCTTTGGGATTATTGTAAACGCTAACTCCCAATATTCCCTCTGGATTTCCGTTTGATAGAGCGGAAATCTTTGAGATATAATCTTCCTTTAGAGCCTGCCTCCAAAAAGCGGGAACATTCTGCATATTTTCTTCTGCATCCTCAACAAGAGGCATTCTAATTCCCACAATACGAACATCTTTTTTTCTTTCAATATGATATGACATAGCACTACCCCCCGAAACTTTTATAGAAAATTGAATTGATGGATACGCACACAAAGTACAACCCAAATTTTTCGCCGCTATAGGTGCTATTCCATGTACGCTTTGGAAAGCACGATTAAATGATGTTGGAGATGAATATCCATATTTATAAGCAACATCTATAACCTTGGCATCCGTTCTTTGCAGCTCAAAGGCAGCCTGTGTCATTCTGCGGCGGCGTATATATTCTGATAGTGACACTCCCGATACATAAGAAAAAATCCGCTGAAAATAATATGTTGAACAACAAGCAATGCGGGCTGCTTCATCGTAGGATATTTCCTTGTCTAAATTTTCTTCTATGTAATCAATGGCTGCTCCGAGTTTTTTTAACCATTCCATCTACTGACCTCCTTGGGTATAAGCATACAAGAATAAGTGCAAATTTTCCTCGCTTTTTATGTCCGCTTTTGTAAACTTTACCGTATTAAAAATTTCTATTCAACCCTCTTTTTCAATTTCAACATTCCTATCAATTCGACATCCCTTTTATCAATCCTGCCTCTACAACATACCTGATATCCAACCCGTCCACGGGGCTCTCCACTATTTTTTGCAGTTGACCAGTTTCCGCAGACTTCCAAAGCGCAAAAAATCCGGGAATTGAAACTGCCATCCAAACAGTCCCAACTCCCGGAAATCCCTTGTTTTCTACGCTTTTTCAGTTCTTTATTTCTCCACCCGTGACATCAATGCGACACTCTCCACATGTGTCGGGGCTACTATGTAAACACAACAGCCCCCTGCAACACCTTCTCACCTGTAGTTTTTAAAACATTATCAATTTTGTACCATTTTGAAAAATGCAATCGACTCATTACTTTTCGGATTATAATCCACACTAGTAGCATAAAGGTCAAGTACCTGCCGATACATTCCTTTCTCAGATGAACGAATATCCCGAATACGGTCTAATAACTCTTTCCAGTAACTTCCTCCACCTAAATTTTTTAACAGCTCATCATCCATTGTAAAGCCTTTTATCATATACTCTTTTAAACGTTCCGTTGCCCGATGCCGGAAATATCAAGGTTATAATGAGTTGTATTATAGTTTTTTCTGTCCAATTAGAAAGCTCGCTTGCCTATCTTCCATCTGCTTCTCCATCAATTAAAAATTGTCGAATTGTTTTTCCTCTCATTACCGTCTCCTCTACTACTCTTTCTTGATTACACAATATGAATTTCAGAACTATTATCTTACTACGAATCCACTCCTAATTTGGGCAAATTATTTAATCTTATATTTTCCAATGTTTGTAACTGCTGTACCGTCAACTGCCGAAGTAATTCCATTCGTTCTTTTTGATTCTTGCCCTGATTTATTAAAACAGCATTATAACTTTCTAAATTTGCAAGCACTAATAACTGGTTTAATGTTGCTGCATCTCGCATATTCCCCTTTACCATAGGATTTTCATCTTTCCACTGCTTTGCTGTTTTTCCAAACAAAACAACATTCAACATATCTGCTTCATTAGCATATGTATAAGCCATCTGGACAGATGTTAATTCTGGCGGGATTAGATTTTCTTTTATTGCATCCGTATGTATTCTGTAATTTAATTTGGAAATCTCCCTATTCAAATTCCAATTCAGAGATAATCGACTATTCTCATCCGTCTTTAATCTCCTATAATCCTTCATAATATACAACTGGAATTCAGGTGAAATCCAAGTTGCAAAAGACATGGCAATATCACTATGAGCATATGTCCCTCCATAACGTCCTGCCTTTGAAGTAATACCGATTGCATTCATCTGTGTAATCCACTTAGTCGGTGTCATTACGAAACGATTTAACCCCACCTCATTTTTAACCGCCTCGAATTGCACACGGTTAAAATCGGGATTATGCAATTCTTCCCAAACCCCCAAAAATTCTATCGTATTTCGATTACGCATCCAGTTTTGAATCACAAATCTTGGGTCATCTTCATTTCGATACTTTGCGATATCTGTTAATGAAATAAATTCGCTTTCAAAATTTGTTGTATAAATGCCTATATCAATACCTTTCACATTTTCCACGGTCTGGACTTTTCAATCCACCCCTGCTGCGACCAATACTTTGCATCCAAATACTCCGGATTTTCTTTATATAATGATTTCTGCATCATGCGGCAGAAATAGAATTTTACTTTTGTAACTATTCCAGTCCTCGCAGGCTCCATGTAATCAATACCGGCTAATTTCTTTGACAACGCCTGCATTTTTCCTGTCAGCTTCCTTTTTCGTTTTTCCGACAGCTTTTCCCATGCAATATTCTCCATGAGAGATTCTGCAAATATACGAATCTCAGAAATTCCCCACCACGATAGGCTGTGCCGAATATCCTTTGCTGCAGATTTTGCTCCCGCCCCGAGACATTGTGTGATAACAACAGCACGCTTTTGAAACATCTGCGGCGCTGGCCGGTGCGGCATCCAGCGGTACGCAAAATGATCAAGAAAAGCTTTCATTGCCCCTGTCGCATGCATGACATAGGCGGGCGAGGTCATTACGATCAAATCCGCTTCCAATAAGGAACTTTCAATTTTTTGTATACATGCAGCATCCTTACAGAAGTTCTCTCCCTTCAAAACGCAATTCACGCACCCCATACAAAAAGCAGGACAGTCCCTGGGTAAATCGTATTCTATAATTTCAGCCTTGCTTCTGAATGGCTCTAAAAAGAGTTCTTTTAGCCGCCAGGTAACGCCATGCTTTTCCGTCCCGTTGACCACTGTAATTTTCATCCGTTATACCTCCAAAATATCATGCAGGATCTGTGTATGAAATTTTCCCCGTTCTACAGGAACTGTCAGATCAATTCCCATCTCCAAAAGGAGCACCTTGTGCCTCAGAAATGCATGCTGCATTGTGTTAATCAGACAGAAGGTTTTCCGTTTCGCTGTTTCCATGTTCCAGTCCGGACGGCAGGCCGCCACCAACGGCAGATATGCCTGGTATGTTCTGTGTGTATTATCGTCCTCCTTTGGGCAAACCATATCCGAAAGGACAGACGTTCTCGACACGGCATAATGGTCAAACAGAAACGTCAGAGTCATATTTCCAAGATATTCCAGCTTTTCAAAAGGGGAAAGCCCCTCTGTCCTCTCCTGAATGGAGCGGAACTGATCAACAATCCCATTTACCATCTGCTCCAGGCAGTAGGGAACCATGCTTCTTCTAAGATTGCTCTTTTCTGGATTTCCAAACCTTCGCCAGAATATCCTTCAAAACCAGAAAGGCATCCAGTTCACTGTACCCATATTCCATCTTCAACTCATCGATCATAATGCCTAACCGCGCCGCATAGTTTGCCGCATTGACCTCCTTCTGGTAGTTCAGCAGAATAGGATATTTTTTGCCCCAGGCGCTTGTCCAATCAATTTTTTCCTCAAGTTCTTCGCTTGTCCGGTCAATGATCTGTTGGATTTCCTTCACATCCACATCAAATTCGATCAGCTCGTCTAGCGACACGTTATAAAGCAGAGCCATCTGCTTGGACTGACGGATATCCGGCAGCGTTTCATCCGTTTCCCATTTTGAAATCGTCTGCCTGCTCACCCCCAGCTTCTCGGCAACTGCCTCCTGGGAAAGCCCGCATTTTTTCCGTGCGTGGAACAGACTGTTTCCTAATTTCATCCTCATCACCTCATTCGTTTTTGATAAGGCAAGTATACTTCTGACGGGAAAATAAAGCTACCAATTATACCTTGCAGTTTTGCACGTTTTCCTGACATCACACTGCGTGCAAAAGCCCAGCTCTGCGAATTGGTATACGAATCACTTTGTGTTGGAGAAAACTGCGGCCTCCCTGATCCATGCCATCAGGTCATCATCAATCTCTTCTGTATCCGCTACCAGAAGATGGTGTGTCCAGCGGTTCGGATATGGCTCTGTTGCGATTTCTACCCTTGAAGATTCCAGTTTATGATCTAATCCAAATGTCACAACAATATAACTTGCCGGACAATCCCTCTTTTTCCTTACTCTTGCAAAAGAAACACAGGCAAATAAGTGTTTGTTATAAAATGAAATCTGGCTCTTTTGAACCTTTATCTGCACATTTTCTATCTCTTTCAGGATTCGATTTTCCAAAGCCTCATATAAAGGCACCGCATCCATATGTTTATCAAAGAAAAGCAAGCTGTCCGCATTCATAATCATCCGTTTCCTTTCTCACACCACCTGGCAATCTCCGCTATTAATCCAAGCGGCAATGGCTTATCGTAGGGAAGCTGTATAGCTCCCTTACTGGTTTTATATTCCTTAAGCATATCCGCAAAGGCTTCTACAGCTTCAGGCCCCGGATACAATCCGATATGCTTTTTGAAAGCGGCAAACTGAATCAGATTCCGTTTTTTCCAGTAAGTCGGCATACTCCACGATATTTTTTGCACTGCGTCAGGCAATGCAGCTTTCAACGCACTATTGATCTGCCGCAGATACGGCTGAGCCTCTTCTGTCTGGCGTTCTATATATTCCTCTATAGTAGCCGGAGCCGGACCGCAATAGTGATCCTGATTCGTCTTTTTGAATGTACGTCCGCACTTTGGACATTCCCACATTGTTTCACCTTCTCCCTTAACCCCGCAAAATTTTATCCATTGCTTTTCCCTTCGCCAGTTCATCAATCAGCTTATCCAAATACCGGATTTCCTGCAGCAACGGTTCTTCAATTGTTTCTACACGCACACCGCACACTGAGCCTTTGATCAATTTTCTGTTCGGATTCAATTTGGGGGCATTCAGAAAAAAGTCCCCATATGTGACGGAGTTGTCTGCTGCATATGCGATTCCCTCTTTATCATATCCTGTCAGCCAGCAGACTATCTCTTCTACTTCTTCTAAAGTCCTGCCTTTCTTTTCCGCTTTTGCCACCAGTAACGGGTATATTTTTCCAAAACTCATCGCATATATTTTTTGATTCTCCATACCTGTTTTTCTCCCCTATTCACTCAATGCAAACACTGTTCTTCCATGTACATTTGAAAGAAATCCTCACTGCCAGGCATCTCCGGCAATGAGGATTCCATCCTTATAAAATTATTACTTCAATTCATGAACACAGCCTCGCTTAATTGCACTGATATTTTCAGCAATCCTTTCCCTTGGCCAGTCCCACCATCTGATTTCCAACAGTTCTGAGATTATCTTATCAGGAAAACGCTTCCTGATCATCCTGGCTGGCACTCCGCCTACGATCGCATAAGGCGGAACATCCTTTGTCACAACCGCTCCCGTCCCAATAATCGCTCCGTCACCAATCGTAACTCCTGCCATGATGACAGCCTCGTAGCCAATCCACACATCATTACCAATCACAATATCGCCTTTATTATCCCAGGAATCTGTAACTTCTTCCCGCATGAGTCCCCACTCTTCAAAAAAGAGCGGAAACGGATAGGTCGATAGGGAAGAAAGTGTGTGGTTGGCGCTGTTGAATATAAACTTAGCGCCACAGGCAATGGAACAGAACTTTCCGATCATCAGCTTGTCATGATTAATCGGATAATGGTACAGCACATTATTCTTCTCAAACTGTGTCGGGTCATTCACAAAATCATTATACATCGTGTATTCACCTACACTGATATTGGGATTTGTGACCACACTATTCAAATAAATCGTTTCTTTATCTCCCGTCCGGGGATAGGTCTTTCTTTCCGAAATAGCCATAAAAACCTCCTGATTTTCATTATTTTTATCCGACTATTCCGGTTACTGCAATGCAGCGTTTCACCTCATACCACCTCATTGTCTTTTGCTTTATTTGTCAATTAGCAGACTGGGATTGACAGTGCTACTAAATCAGCTCTAAAGCTCTTTTATATAGTGGGTCTAAATCACAACCGCAGCTTCCACATTCTTTGTTTGCCTGTTCGATTGCTGATATTAAAGTATCTTTATCACCTTTTCCGTCTAACCATTGTTGTGCCGGAACAGCTATTAAATCCCAACCAGACGCAACAAACTTCTCCATAATAGATTTTAATTCTTCCATAATGCTACTCCTTTCTCAAGTTGATAACTTCATATTTGTCTTTTCGCCGTATTGCAAGTATACCATAGAGAATGGGCTCTTTCCACTAAAACCAGACATCCTCATGGAATTCCGTGACAGTTTTCAACTTATCCAATTCCGCAAGAAACAAATCGATTTCTTCCCTTCTTGCCTGCTTCCCATGGATAATACTATCCCCCTCGGCAGGCCGGTCCCTTGCTGCATCATACCGCTGTACTCCCAATGGCAACCTGCATTCTATTCTCAGCTATACCTTTTAGCGAAACCCATACAATTTAGCGAAACTCCATTTCAGCAAATTATCTTTGAACCCCACCCCGGAAAACAAGCCGTCTCACCAAACATTTTTCACGTGAGACACAGCAACATTTTTTCTTTTAATCGGCAGAAACCTTTGATTTACTGGGCTTTTCTCGTCAGCAGAGTGACCGTCTCGACTGTCTTTTCGTTGAGCAACCGAATATCCATCCTATTAGTGAATGAACCAACTATAATCCCTGCAGCAATCAAGAATGTAATCTGAATATATCATCCTGGATTTGATAAAGGACAACTATGTGTTTCATTGCTGAAGATGAATCCATTCTGATATAAGACATAGCACTCTTTTTATCTAAATGAGCAAAGAATTTGTCCCGATATATCCGAACTACTCTAACCATCAAGCTATCATCTAGCTTTTGACGTATTTCTACAATAATTTTCGTTATGTCTTTATTATCACGGAATGACTGTTCAACCTGATTTGTTGCTTTGTACAAATTGGTCAGAGACTGTCTGACCAATTTACGGTTCTTTCACTTCTCTTCGTTTGTTTCTATCATTTTTATATCCATTCCTTTCGCGCTGCTCAAGGCACAAAACGTGATGAAAAAACGTTGGACTCTCGCAGCTTTCTTTTTATAATAGTTTCCATAGGGATACTCAGTACACTACAAATCACGGGGAGGTGAGTGGGCTGTCCGAACTATTGGGTGACCGTATTTTTATATGTGTAGAATGCTTTTTCAAGTACAAATAAGTGTGCCTCGAGCACGTAACCTTATCTTTGTTAAAACAACTCTCGTTTTAATCCTAAGCATTCAGTCAATGCTGTTTACTCCCTATAATTCTATCGAACCTATGGTTCTGAAAGGTGGCCCTATGGCTTTAAAAATTGTGTATCAAATTTGTTGTGGTATCGATGTTCACAAGACTTTTGTTGTTGCCTGTATCGCTTCCACTAACAAACAAGGTGTTACCACCTACAAGCGCCATCGTTTCTCAACCTTCACACAAGGGTTGAAGGAATTGTTACAGTGGCTGCTTGACAATCATTGTAAGGATGTCTGCATGGAATCTACTGGCAAATACTGGATTCCAGTTTACAATGTGCTCGAAAAAAGCTGTACAATTGTACTTGCTCATCCCAAATATGTTAAGGCTATCCGTGGTAAAAAAACTGACAAGAAAGACGCAAAATGGATTGCTGACCTCTTCAAGCATGATCTTGTTGCCGGTAGCTTCATTCCCTCTGTTGATATCAGACAACTTCGTGACCTGATGCGCTATCGTTTCAAACTGACCTGCTTTATGTCCAGTGAGAAGAACCGTTTTCAAAACTGTCTCACGGTCTCCAACATTCAGTTGGCTTCCGTTGTCTCGGACACTTTTGGTAAAAGTTCACAACGAATTCTGGATAAGATTCTTGAAAATCCTGAAGATACTTCTTTTGATATTGGACCTTTAATTCATGGCTCCATGAAGAAAAAGCTTCCTGAACTGGAGCTCGCCATTGATGGTTTTATCACACCGGAACAGGCTGGTAAATTAAAGATTATCAAAAAGCATTTTGAAGATTTGGAATCCCGGAAAGCAGAGCTAGAAGAACTGATTCTTGCGCTCGCCAGTCCCTATCAGCAAGAACTCGACCTAATCCTAACCGCTCCATCATTCAAAAATAAATTTACCGCTATCGGAATCATTTCTGAAATCGGCGTGAATATGGAGGCTTTTCCTTCGGCGAAACACTTATGCTCATGGGCTGGACTTACGCCGACCAACAATGAAAGTGCAGGGAAGAAAAAATCTGTCCGGGTTTCCAAAGCCGGATGCTATATCAAACCACTTTTGGTTCAATGTGCCAACTCTGTGGTTAAAAGTGAAAAGCACCCTGAAATCCGCAACCGCTATCTTCGTTTAAGAAAGCGCCGCGGCCACAAGAAAGCAATCATTGCAATAGCAAGAATGCTTCTAACAGCATTATACAACATGCTGAAAAATAAGGAACCCTATAATGCACAACTTTACCGAAAAAGTGATGTTCTTCCTGTCAATCGTGAAATTACAATTGAACAGGCAATTTTAATGGCTCAGTTTCATGGTTATAAAATCAAGTCAGTTGCTGAATAAACCTTAACTTTGCTACATATTCAATTTTTAAATAACCACCGCAAGATGGTCTGTTTGTGATGCCTAAAAAAATGGATATCCTCTACTATTCTTTTTCAACCTTTTTACTGCCTTATCAAAATCGGATTCAATCGGCTGGGTTCTATTAAAAATTTCATACTCACCATAAGCCTTTTCAAGTGCTTGTTTATGCGATATTTTTCCATTGTCTCTGAGAATTTTATATTGTCTGAATTCAAGAAATGCATTAACGCTTTTTTCAAATTCGTCCATAGTAAAAACATTCTCTCGCTCAATCAAATCTTCAATATAATCAAAGTATCCTGTAACAGCACGCTCCAACTGGCGAATCTGTTTTTCATTAAGATAATTCTTTGCAATTATAACATCTGATTTTAACACTCTCCCATCAGGAGCATTTTTCCATGTTGTCAAACCCATATGCTCTTTCTCATGATCGGCCGATTCATATACAATTTCTGCAGCTGTATGATTTGTAATGGCATAATGAAATCTGTTCTGTATTGTGGCATAAAAATGATATGCTGTCTCCGAATTTCTAGCATAATCAATACTACACTCTGCAAATATATCTGTTATCTGCTGCCAGATCCTTCGCTCACTCGCTCGAATAGAACGAACTCTTTCTAAAAGTTCCCTGAAATAATCTTTACCAAAAGCAGTTTCCCCTTGCTTCAATCTTTCGTCATCCAGTACAAAACCTTTTTGCATATATTCTTTCAGGATTTTTGTCGCCCATATTCTGAATTGAGTGGCCTTTTTTGAATTTACTCTATATCCAACCGATATAATCACATCAAGGTTATAATATTTAGTCTCAGATGTCTGTGTTTTTCCTTTGATTGCACCATGCTGAGTGGTTGTTGCAATTTTTGCAACAACCACTTTCTCGTCCAATTCACCAGTACTAAAAATATTTTTCAAATGTCTGCTAATTCCAGACTTATCTACACCAAAAAGCTCTGACATTGCTTTTTGAGTAACCCACAGACTTTCATCCTTAATATATGCATTTATTGATACATCTTCATCTTCTGAATTATACAATACCATTTCCATTTGTTTTGAAAAATCATTCAATTTTCGCGCCCCCTTCTGCATCCATAATCCTGTAATAATCTTCCATGTTCAAACTTAATTTCACATAAGTATCAGGTTTCCGCCCAAAGCTTTGCAAGCTTCGTGCGGTGTCGCGGCATTCGCCAAGGTCTGGAGCAAGCTCCGACTTTGGCTCATTGCTCACGCATTTTCGGTTGCTCTTCTGAAGGAGCGCGATAGTTTCCACATGCACCGTCTCCGGAAACATATCCACCGCCCCCCACTTCCGTATCTCATACCCACCATCACACAAATACTTCAAATCCCGCGCCAGCGTAGCCGAATCACAGCTCACGTACACAATCCGCTCCGGCTGCATTCTCACCATCGTCTCCAGCACACTCTCCTCACACCCTTTTCTCGGCGGGTCCACCACGATCACATCAGCTCTGGCATGTTCACCGGGGTGCTCCTTCTCATACCTCTCATAATATCCCGGCAGAACCTCCTCCGCCTTTCCCACATAAAATTCCGCATTCGAAATCCCATTAAGTCCGGCATTTCTTTTTGCGTCCTCAATCGCCTGGGGCACAATCTCCACCCCATACACCTGCTTCGCCCTCTGTGCCAGGAAAAGTGAAATCGTCCCAATCCCACAATACACGTCCCAGACGATCTCTTTGCCCGTGAGGCCTGCATACTCAAGCGCCTTCCCATACAGCACCTCCGTCTGCACCGGATTCACCTGGTAGAAAGAAAGCGGAGATATCTGATATTTCACATTTCCAATATAATCGGTAATATATTCCTGCCCCCAAATAACCCGGATTTCCTTCCCCATAATCACATTCGTATTTTCCCGATTGATACTATAGGTAATGCTGGTCATTCCCGGCACCCTGCAAAGCTCCTCCGCCAGTTCCTCCTCATGCGGAACCCGATTCCCGTTCACCACCAGACAAACCATGATCTCTTTCGTCGTAAATCCCACACGGATCAACACATGGCGCACCAGTCCTTCCCCAGTTTCCTCATTATAGGCCGAGACTTTGTATTTCTTCATAAATTCAAGAATCATCTCCAGAATTTCCCGATTCACTTCCGCTCCCAGCGCACAATCCAGATTGGAAATGATCTGATGCGTGCGTCCCGCGTAAAATCCTGCGGTCAGATTCCCCTCTCTGTCCTTTCCCACCGGATACTGTGCCTTATTCCTGTAATGATATGGCTCCTTCATACCGGCAACCGGCTCCATAATACGATCGATCATTTCCGCACCAAAACCGCCGATGCGGATCAAATTTCCTCTCACCTTTTTCACCTTAAATTCAAGCTGCTTTTCATACGATAACGCCTGAATCTGGCAGCCACCGCATTGCCGCGCCACCGGGCAGACTGGCTCTACCCGGTCAGGAGATGCCTTCAAAATCTTCATCATTCTGGCATAACCATAATTCTTTTTCGCTTTCGTGACCTTCACTTCCACCAGATCGCCGATCACAGCGTCCTTGATAAATAATGTATAGCCGTCGACCTTGCCAATCCCCTCGCCGCTCACACTCATATCTATGATTTCGACTACCGCAGTCTCATTTTTATCCAACATTTTTCCACTCCTCACAATCGCCTGAAATCCTGTTCTTCCTCATTTCATAAAATGAACAGGCGAAAGAACTCACTCTGCCGCCTGTCCAGCCATACCATTCTCTTTAATTTAAAGACTCGTTTTCCGCAAATTCGACTCAAACAGCCGGTTATATCCCAGCCAGTCATTACTTGCCTTCTCCTTAAAGATCTCCGTCAATGTCTGCATCTTTGCGTCCGTGCAATCTGCAAAATTCAATGCCAGAGCCTCCGCCAGAGCCGGCTTTTTCGGTGAACCGTATTCCAGCTCCCCGTGATGCGCGATAATACAATGCTTAAGCTCACTTGCCAGCTTCCGCGGGAAACCATCAATCTCCCTGATCGCATCGTCCACCATCTCCACGCCGATCACGATATGTCCCAAAAGCTGTCCGTCATCTGTATAGTCATTGTCCGGGAATGAGGACAACTCCTGCGTTTTCCCGATATCATGACAAATCGCCGCTGTGAACAGCAGATCCCGGTTCAAAATAGAATACGCCCCGACAAAATATTCACAGAGCTTCACCACGCTCAATGTATGCTCCAAAAGTCCTCCGGAAAATCCATGATGCACGCTTTTTGCTGCCGAATGGCTCTTGAAGCGCGCGATAAATGCTTCGTCCTTCACAAAATAATACTGGAGAACCTGCTGCAAATACGGATTCTTCACCTGTGCCACATATTTCAGCAGCTCCGCATACATACCCTCCACACTTCTCTCAGTGGTAGGCATATAATCTGCGGGTTTGTACTCTCCCGGATTCGCCACTCTGAGCTGTTTAATGTTCAACTGCAAATTCCCATTATAATTAATAACTTCACCGAACACCTCAATGAAATCCTTCTCGTCATAATCCGCAATCCCGCTGGAATTTGGGTCCCAGACCTTGCCGTCAAGACTCCCCGTCTTATCCTGAAGAATCAGGTTATCATACGGTTTCCCGTTGCGGGTCTCCGCACTTCTTTTCCCTTTACAAAGATAAATCGTTCTGATTGTCTCACCTTCACGTAATGTATTGATATATCTCATGACTTCCTCTTTCCACATCTATTTTATATTTTCATCTATAAACTCGCATCTGCCCTATTTAACGTTCTTTCTATAGCTATTATCTATAAAATCGCACACATACTACGACTTTCTATATGAACACACGCATATCACGATTTCTTATACAAACCTCTCTACTCCAGGCTTCCCACCGTCACGGTAAAATTCACATCCACATATCCTGACGCGCCCTGCCGCTGCCCTCTGAGCCGAAGTTCCTCGCCGACCTGGGCCTCCATCAGAGCCGCACGATATCCCGAGATCGTCGAAACCTTCGTTTTCCCCACCTGCGTAATCACATCGCCACTCTGAATTCCCGCCTTCATCGCCGGGGAATCCGCCTCTGCGTCTTTTACATAAATTCCCTTGGGAACCTCCTGGTCCTGGGAAATGCTCTCTGTGACCTCCACGCCATTGATTCCAAGGTACGGAATCGCCTGCCCGTTAGAAAGTTTTTCTATCACTTCTTTGATGCCGGAAATGGAAAATGCCGTCACCATGCTCTTCCCGCTTCCGTCTGTGATCTTCTGATCGGCAAGTCCGATCACTTCGCCCTTGAGGTTAAACAGCACGCCGCTTCCGCCTTCCGACATCGCAACGTCCGTACACAAAATCCGGAAATCTCCGTCGGTAATCGTCATCCTGTTGCGCACGGAGCTGATGATTCCATATCCGGTCCCGCCTGCATAACCAAACATTTTCCCAAGACAAATGACCGGATCACCCCTATTTACAATATTAGAATTGCCAAGCACCGCTGCCTTGGTCTGATTTTTCGTGTTGTCCGAGACCTGATGCCCGTCCACCGCAAATACGGCAAGCCCCAGATTCCGGTCCTGTTTCTTCAGCACCGCCGAATATTTGGCATTATCCGTAAATGTAACGGTAAGGCTCTTTGCGTCCTGCAGAATCCGCGAAGGCGCCAGAACCAGAATCTCCGAAACATTTTCCCACACAATAATACCGGAAACGCTGTTCACCGCGTCATAGTGCGTTCCTTCCCAGGCGTTCTCGTCCTTGACTGCGCTTACTTCCACCACACAGTCAGAGGCCGTATCCGCGATCTGATAGAGCGCTTCATACATCTCCTGATAATTATCCGCCGTCAGCACCGGAATTACAGGCTCTGCCTCCTGTTCTTCTTCCTCGTTCCCCTCCTGGGGCTTCTCCTGTTCCTCCTCATCGGCCGGAATCGTCACCTTCTGGGGACTTTCTCCAAAGGTCCTCTCCGCCCAGGGCCTGAGCGCACTAAATACAATACAGGCCGCAAGTCCAAATATGGCCCCTCTTCCTGCCGTTTTCAGGACTAAGCCCAGGACGCTTTTTCCCGTCACCTGCTCATCTTTTACCGTCTCTTTAAGGAAAGAATAGCGCTCTGCTTCCCCTAAAGTGTTTCCATTTTCTCTCGCTTTTTCCGCCGCCTCTTCCTCGCTACGAGTCCGCGGCCGTTCTTCTTCTAATCTTTTCTCTACTTCCCGCTCCTCAGACATCTTTCTTTCTCCTTTGGTCCAAAAAGGCTTAAGCAGTACCCTATCTTGTAGTATACATGATTCCGGGGAAATGTTCAATCATTAGCCCAAAATTCATTCCCTTTCATTTTCAAACATTCTCAAAAAGGAATAAATCTCATCACTTTCCCGAAAACTTTCCGGAAACAGAACTACATTTTCACTTTCCATTCCCACGCAAATAGGATATACTGTAACTTATGAGAGGTGTATTATGAATCAGAAAACATTAACAAAACTTGAATTTCCAAAAATTATAGATATGCTTGTAGACTCTGCCTCCTCCCCGGGAGGAAAGCAGCTCTGCAAACGACTGAAACCCATGACGGATCTGGAGGCGATCAATACCGCCCAGGAACAGACCGCCGCCGCATTTACCCGAATCGTCCGCAAAGGACAACTAAACTTCAGCGGCTGTCTGGCAGTAAATGATTCCCTGCGCCGGCTGGAAGTAGGCAGCGCCCTCGGAAGCGGCGAATTGCTTAGAATCGGCAAACTTCTGACCGTCACCGCCCGCGCAAAGACGTACGGACGGCATGACACCACAGAAGAACTCTCCGACTGCCTGGACATTTATTTTGAACAGCTATCCCCTCTTGCCGCACTGGCCGCCGAGATTGACCGGTGCATCATCAGCGAGGAGGAGATAAGCGACGACGCCAGCCCGAAGCTCCGCTCCATTCGCCGCAGCATTGACGGAATGAACGACAAGATTCATTCCACTTTGGTCGGACTTTTGAACGGTTCCATGCGGACTTACCTTCAGGACGCGATCATCACCATGCGGGGAGACCGTTACTGTCTCCCGGTCAAAGCGGAATACCGCAGCCAGGTGAATGGTATGATCCACGACCAGTCCTCCACCGGTTCCACTCTGTTTATCGAACCGATGGCGGTTGTAAAGCTCAACAACGATTTGAAAGAGTTATTTGCAAAAGAGCAGGAAGAGATTCAGATTATCCTGGCGCGCTTAAGCGCTGATGCGGCAGAATATACCGAGGAGATCCGCACCAATTACAAGATGCTGACGGAGCTGGACATGATTTTCGCCAAGGGAGCACTGGCGCTTAATATGAACGCCAGCCGCCCGCTTTTCAATACAGAGAAACGGATTCGGATCCGCGAGGGGCGGCACCCGCTTTTAGATAAAAAGAAAGTCGTTCCGATCAGCCTGACCTTGGGCGATACCTTCAATCTTTTGATCGTGACCGGACCGAATACCGGCGGAAAGACCGTTTCCCTCAAAACCGTGGGGCTATTTACGCTCATGGGCCAGGCCGGGCTTCATATTCCGGCGCTTGACCGCTCGGAGCTTTCAGTATTTCACCAGGTTTTCGCGGACATCGGAGATGAGCAGAGCATTGAACAATCGCTCAGTACTTTCTCCTCTCATATGACGAATATTGTATCCTTCCTCTCGCATGTAGACGAGGAATCCCTGGTTCTTTTCGACGAGCTAGGGGCAGGAACCGATCCTACGGAGGGCGCCGCGCTTGCCACTGCCATTCTCTCCCATCTGCACAATCGGGGAATTCGGACCATGGCGACCACACATTACAGCGAGCTGAAAGTTTTTGCCCTTTCTACGCCCGGCGTGGAAAATGCCTGCTGCGAGTTTGACGTGGAATCCCTAAGTCCCACCTACCATCTGCTGATCGGAGTGCCCGGAAAGAGTAACGCCTTTGCCATTTCCCAAAAGCTGGGACTACCGTCATTTATCATTCAGGACGCGCGCACACGGCTCAGCGAAGAGGCGGAATCCTTTGAGGATCTGCTCACCGACCTGGAAGAAGGGCGAAAGACCCTCGAAAAAGAGCAGGAAGAGGCGGCCGCATACCGCCGGGAGATCGAGCGTCTCAAGGCCGAGACCCGTACCAAACAGGAACGTCTGGACGCGCAGAAAGAGAAGATTTTAAAAGACGCCAACGAAAAAGCCGCCGCCATTTTGCGGGAAGCAAAAGAATTTGCCGACGAGACGATGAAGAATTTCCGCAAATTCGGGAAAGAGAATATTTCCGCTTCCGAGATGGAAAAGGAACGGGAACGGATTCGCCGGGAGCTGGCAAAGAAGCAGGATTCCACCCGTCTGGAGGCAGCAAAACCCAGGAAGCAGCATAAGGCTTCCGACTTCCATCTGGGCGACTCGGTAAAAGTGCTCAGCATGAATCTGACCGGAACAGTGAACTCCCTTCCCGACGCCAAGGGCAATCTGTCCGTACAGATGGGAATCCTTCGTTCCCAGGTCCATATGTCTGACCTGGAAATCATCGAGGAACCGCTGACTATCACGGCGAAACAGATGCGCCGCACCACAAGCGGCAAGATGAAAATGGGCAAAGCCATGAGCATCAGCCCGGAGATCAATCTGCTGGGCAAGACGGTGGACGAGGCCATCGCCGCACTGGACAAATACCTGGACGACGCTTATCTGGCGCATTTAAGTCCGGTCCGCATCGTGCACGGCAAAGGAACCGGCGCGCTGAGAAATGGGGTCCATCAGTACCTGCGCCGTCAAAAACATGTAAAGACCTTCCGGCTGGGCGCATTTGGCGAAGGAGACGCCGGAGTGACAATCGTAGAATTCAAATAGCGCGCAGGCAAACGTTCTTTACCTAAAACGTTATTCCAATAAGGGGTGATAAAAAATGGTGAGTAAACAGAAAATTTTAATAGTAGACGATGATGAAAATATCGCAGAACTGATCTCTCTTTATCTGAACAAAGAATGTTTTGATACTTTAATGGTTTACGACGGAGAAGATGCGCTGAGCGCTTTCGACACGTACCGCCCGAACCTGATCCTTCTGGATCTGATGCTTCCGGGCATCGATGGATACCAGGTATGCCGGGAGATCCGGAGCCGTTCCAATACGCCGATCATTATGCTTTCGGCAAAAGGAGAAGTCTTCGATAAGGTGCTTGGACTGGAGCTGGGCGCCGACGATTACATAATCAAGCCTTTTGATTCCAAGGAGATGGTAGCCCGCGTCAAGGCGGTCCTGCGCCGTTATCAGCCGGCTAAACCGGACGCGCCGGCAGCAGACCGCGGCAAATGCGTGGAATATCCGGGAATCGTGATCAACCTGACCAACTATTCTGTCATGGTGGACGGCGTCAATGTCGACATGCCCCCCAAAGAGCTGGAACTGCTCTATTTTCTGGCCTCTTCACCGAATCAGGTATTTACAAGAGAGCAGCTTCTGGACCAGATCTGGGGCTATGAATACATTGGAGATACCCGTACCGTAGACGTGCACATCAAACGTCTTCGCGAGAAGATCAAGGATCATTCTTCCTGGGGACTGGCTACGGTCTGGGGCATCGGCTACAAATTTGAGGTGAAATAAATGCGCAGTACATTATATCTGAAGTTTGTCGCTTTATACGTCATCTTTGGTTTTTTAAGTATCTTTGCGGTCAGTGCATTATTTCCGCTTCTGACCACAAACTATCTGGAAAATGAGACCGGCAGCGATCTGTATCAGGAGGCAAGTCTTCTTGCCTCCGATTATCTGCCTGGCTATTTTTCTGAAAAGATCACTCTTTCCGAAGTCTACGCCCAATTCGGCGGAATGCGCTCCTACCTGGAGGCTTCTGTCTGGCTTGTGGACCGGGAAGGCAAGATGCTGGCCTCCGTCCGGACCGATGAGCTTCCCTACGTTCCTTCCAGCATCGAAGATTTTGATCCCGCCGAAGGGGGAAGCGAAGTATATTCGATTGGAAATTATCACGGCTATTTTACAGAAGACATGATCACCGTCATGACCCCTGTCACGCAGAAATTCACAACCAAGGGATATCTGCTGATCCACAAGCCGTACCGCCATATCGAGGAGAACTGTTCTGTATTGATGTGGCACACATTTATCATTATGGTGACTATATACTTGTTTTCCTTCGTCATTTTACTGGGAATCCACTTCCTGATCTACCGTCCGCTTAAGAAGGTGACAGATGCCGCCAAACAATACGCTTCCGGCAACCTGGACGTAGTGATCCCGGTAAACACACAGGACGAGATGGGGTACCTCTCCGCGTCCCTGAATTACATGTCTTCCCAGTTAAAGGACATGGAGGATTATCAGAAAAAATTTGTCGCAAACGTGTCCCACGACTTCCGCTCCCCGCTCACCTCCATCAAAGGTTATGTAGAAGCCATGGCCGATGGGACGATTCCACCGGAAATGCATGAGAAATATCTGCGTATCATTCTGTTCGAGACCGAGCGTCTGACCGATCTGACACGCGACCTTCTCACCCTGAATGAGTTCGATACCAAGAATCTCCTCCTGGATAAAAGTAATTTCAATATCCACGAGATGATCCGGAACACGGCCGCCTCCTTCGAGGGCACCTGCACAGCCAAAAAAATATCAATCAACCTTCTGTTTTCTTCCAGAAACGTGATCGTTTATGCGGACAAGCGAAAAATCCAGCAGGTGCTTTATAACCTTCTGGATAACGCGATCAAATTCAGCAACCCGGAATCTACCATCACCGTGGAGACGACGGAACGGGGCGACAAAGTATTTACCTCTGTAAAAGACGAAGGAATCGGAATCCCCAAAACAAGTCTGAACAAGATTTGGGAACGTTTTTATAAGACAGACCTCTCGAGAGGAAAAGATAAGAAAGGCACCGGACTGGGGCTGTCCATCGTAAAGGAAGCCATTCAGGCGCACGGGGAAAATATTAATGTGATCAGTACAGAAGGGGTTGGGACGGAATTTATTTTTTCGCTTCCCAAGGAAAAAATCTTTTAGATATCCTATTAACTTTTTTTAATTATGGAGGCTGAAAAATCAGCCTCCACAATTTTTAAATTTAGCTCTAAATCTTCAACAGCAAAAACCAACTCAAACTGTAATAAGTAACCACTGCCACCAAATCATTAATCGTCGTAATCAGCGGTCCCGACGCAACCGCAGGATCTATCTTAATCTTCTTGAAAAACAGAGGAATCATCGTCCCCACCGCACTGGATATGACCATCGCGAACATAAGCGACAGCCCGATGCAGCCGGAGACCGTGAAGGAAAACGCCATCATTTTGCTCTTAGCAAGCCAGATATACAGGCCGATCAGCAAAAAAGAAGAGGATCCCAATATCACACCATTAAAAAATCCGATCTTTACCTCTTTGCCTACTAACATAAATTTCTGCCGTGTAGCAAGATTTTCGTCCATAAGGACACGGATCGTCACAGCCAGTGACTGCGTCCCAACATTTCCCGCCATATCCAAAATGAGCGACTGGAAACACATAATCAGGGTGAGCTGCGATACTACCTGTTCAAATATACCGACTACCGAGGAAACCACCATACCAAGGACCAGAAGCACTAAAAGCCAGGGAAGCCTTTTTTTCATACTTTCTTTGAGCGGTTCCTTCAGATCCTCTTCGGCAGTCAAACCTGCCAGTCTGGCGTAATCTTCTCCCAGCTCCTCGTCCACGACCGCGATAATATTCTGCGAAGTGATTACCCCCAGAAGATGGTTATTATTGTCCAGTACCGGTATCGAGTTCTCCGAATAATCCTTCAGTTTTTCGATACAATCATCTATCGCCTCATTCCCGTAAACATAGGGATAGGAAGTCATGACCAATTCTTCCAGCGCCGTATCCTGCCTGGCAATGATCAGATTCTTCAAATCCAATGCCCCGTAAAATGCATCTGATTCGTCGACCACAAAAAGTGTAGCGATATTATCATTTTTAGCCGCCTGAGCGATTAACTCGCTCATCGCCTGCTTTACCGACAAATTCTCCCGGATCACAATGTAATTCTTCGTCATTCTGCTGCCAATCTCGTCCTCATCAAACGAAGCAATCAGCGCGATATCCTTTCGGATACTCTCATCAAGCAACTCAATTAACAGTTCCCGCTTCTCCTTCCGAATCTCGCGAAGCACCTCCACCGCAGCATCTGTCTCCATATTGGAAATGATAACTGCCGCCTTTTTCAAATCCATCTCTTCCAAATATAACGCCACATCATTTTCGTCCATATATTCAAAAATATCAGACAACACGGCTGCGTCCAAAATGCGATACAGCTTCCTTCTTTCCGGCAAAGCCAGGGTCGAAAGCGCCTCCGCAATATCATTTTCATGATAATCGCGCAGATGGCTGCTCATCAGCTTCGGCGAAAAATTACTCCGGACTATCTCCGTTATCTCGCTTTTGTAGTCCGGTCTCCGGACCATTCTGGTCTCTTCTGTCATTTCCAATATTTTCTTCTCCATCTTTCCAGTCCTCCTTTGCGCGCATTTTAAGAAGTGCAGGACGTACTCCTCCACTCATGTTCCTTCTTTACTTATACCTTATGAAACGGCCGAATGACCATACGGGATGCCCTTTGGGTATAAATCATGAAATTTTGCTTAGGACCGGATATGTAAATAAGAAATAGAAATGAACCTGTTGCGACAAATAGATGCTTTGCCGGCTTATTTAAGGGGGGGACGGCGAAACATTCCCTTGCGGGGAGAACTTTCTGATAGGGAACACTTTATGAAAGAACTCTTTAACGTTCTAATGTTTCATCTACGGAACTCATCCCAAAAGCGAACTATCTTTCATAAGAATCCTATATTCTCTCACAATAGCGCCTGCAAGTTTGCAGAAAGATTGCCTGCCTAAAGCCGTCTGTCTTTCTTGCCTTTTCACATATTCCTGTCCTATAACTACTTCGACCTCGACTATCACAGCCGTCCATTCTGCTCACCTGCCTTTTTCTTCCTGTTATTTCATGAATCAGGATAAACTTTAATCGTATTATAGACTTCTTTCCGGGATATGTAAACCCTTACCCCGCTATTTGTGATTTTTGGAAAATATTTTCAGTTTCCGGCTATCTTTTATATATGTCTGACCGCCATAACAATATTAGAATACTGCATATATTACTGCTCATTTTCCATAATATGCAAAAATAAAGCCTCACACCCCTCCACAATATCATCATAGGTTCTGTCAAAATTACCTGTATACCACGGATCCGCAATGTCCCTGGGATTGGCCGAAAAATCCAACAGCCGATGAACCTTATGCTCCGGGTCTGAACCGATAATACGTTCAATATTTCGAATATTGCGGTATTCCATTCCTATGATGTAATCATAGGCTGCGTAATCCTGCTTTTTCATCTGTACAGCATATTTCCCATATGTGCTGATACCATGTTCTTTTAGTTTCCTTGCGGTTCCATAATGAACCGGATTACCAATTTCCTCGCGGCTGGTTGCCGCGGAGGCGATGGAAAATAAGGATCCCATGCCTCGTTTTTGCACCATGTCGCGGAAAATGAATTCCGCCATGGGGGAACGACAAATGTTGCCGTGGCACACAAAAAGTATTTTTATCATATTCTTATAGCTCCTTATAAGTCCTATATTTCTTCTCAAATGCCCAATATTAAAGGGCACTGAAAAAGTCTGATTCTAAAAAAGAATTGGGCTTTTTTAATGTATCCATTATAATAGAATCATGAGGAAGGAGGTTCTGCCATGTTGAAAGACCATTCACAGTTGAAACTTTCATTATCACCCTATCAGGGGATTTATGATGCAATCATTCCAGCAAATCATCTTTTGCGTAGAATTAAAGAAAATATAGATTTTAGTTTTGTAAATCCAATGCTCCGTAAACAGTATTGTGAAAATTTCGGGCGGCCGGCGAAAGAACCGGAGATGATGTTTAAACTGCTTTTTCTGAAAAAGCTGTACGATCTGTCCGATGAAACCCTGATCAGTAGTGCTCAGACAGACATGGCATATAAATTTTTTCTGGATCTGGAACCAGAAGAAAAAATGATAGATCCCAGTCTTCTGACGAAATTCAGAAAGACCCGCATCACGGAAGATATTCTGAAGGAAATGCTGAAAGAAACAATCCAGCAGGCTCTGGACAAAGGTCTAATCAAATCGGGAACGATTATCGTGGATTCTACCCACACAACTGCATCCGTCCGAGCGAAATCCCCCACACAAATCCTGAGGGATATGAGTAAACAACTTCGGAAAGAGATTTATAAAAATGCTTTTGAATTATCAGAAAGATTTCCAGAGAAACCATCTTTGGAAGCAGGATTGGACGAAGAGATCGCCTATACGAAGGAACTGCTCCAGGTTCTGGAGGAAGGGATAGAAACCTGTGGAAATCAAAAGATACAGAAAATCTCTAAAGAGATGAAAGAACTGCTTGAGAACGAACAGATCAGAGAGATCCGTTCCAAAGATGATAAAGATGCACGGTTTGGGCACAAAACGGCGACCAGTACGTTTTATGGGTATAAGAATCATCTCGCAATGACAGAAGGCCGTCTGATTGCTGGGATAAGTGTAACAGATGGAGGAGCACCGGATGGTCAGGAATTGCCGAAACTGATAGAAAAAGCACAGAAAAATGGAATAAAAGTAACAGAAGTTATCGGAGATATGGCATATGTCAGTGATGATAATCTGGAAGTATGCGGAAAAGAGATTGCACTGATTGCCCGAACGAATACAGCTGTAGCGGCGGCTGCAAACGGAAACCTTGCGGAGGGGTTCTGTTTCAATAAAGATGCAGGGTTGCTGCAATGTCCTGCCGGAGAGCTTTCCATGCGAGTGGAAAAGAGAGCTGCCAAAAACGGGAACACCTATTTAAGATATATATTTAGCAAAGTTAAGTGCCGGAAATGCCCACAAAGAGAAAACTGCCGTGTAGGAAAATCAAACTCAAAAGAACGAAGTTACAGTATCACGCAGGCAAGCGCGAAAAACATGGAAAGGCTTAAATTTGAAGAAAGTGAATACTTCCAAGAGAGAATGAAAATCCGGCATAGGATAGAAGAAAAGAATGGAGAATTAAAAGAAGCCCACGGTTTGCGCAGAGCAGATTCAAGAGGGTTATTTGCTATGCATGTTCAAATGTATTTTACCGCATTTACAGCAAATGTAAAAAGGATAGTAAGATTACAGGAATTGGCTATGGCTTAAACCATAGCATTATTCTGTAATCTTATCGAAAAAGAACTGAAAATCACGAAAAATTGTCATAAAAGAAAAACTCCCACTTAAAAAATGGAAGTTTTTCAGTGCCCTTATATTACAGGTTTTTCCGGTATTTAAGCTTTCCCTTGTCTTGGGACTATCTTTTCAAATCTTCCCATATTTTCTCTGCAATATTGGTAAAACTGTTGGTAAAATTTCGCCCTGTACCAACAGGCTCTTCAGGCGTCCGCCACCCGAAGCAGCTCTGCCTTTGCGTCATCATACTGCACATGTGTGTAGGTGTTCAACGTCACGCTGATATCCGAATGCCCCATAATGTACTGCAATGTCTTCGGGTTCATTCCGGATTTTGCCATATTGGAACAGAAGGTATGCCTGCATACATGTGGAGTAACTTTCGGCATCTGGATACGATAAATCTTATTGTATTTTTCAACAATATGTTCCATGTACTTCTCCCAGTGAAGAGCCACCATCGGCATATCATTCTTGTCCAGAAACAGAAACCGAATATAGCCATCCACCATCGGTTCCACTTTCGGTGCTTCCCGGTTAGCAATGATGCGGCGAAAGCATTCCGCCACTTCCTCTGTCATCGGCACATAACGGACACCGCTTTCCGTCTTTGGTTCCTGAATCACGTACTGCATCTGCGATGTGCGCTGCAGCTGATGATCTATCTTGATTCGCATATCGCTGAACTCAATATCGGGAATAGTCAACCCACAGAACTCCGAAATCCGCAGGCTCGTATGAAAGAGGATATAAATTGCATCGTAGTATCTGCTGAAATGCCTATCTTCTTTGATAAATTTCAGCAAATCCCGCTCTTGCTTCCGGGTGATCGCTTCTCTGGTAACGGAATCATTGACGATTACAGATGCAAGTTCAAATCCAAAGGGATTTTTGCGAATCAGATCGTCATCCACTGCCATTTGAAAGGCCGGTCTAAGCACACCTCTGATAGAGTGAATGGAGCTGTACCCTCTGCCGTCCGCCTGCTGGAGCTTAATCAGCCACGCCTTTGCATCTGACAAACGTACTTTATCAATGCGCTGCTTTCCAAATGCTTCTTTCTTCAGGACATTAATAACTGTCTTGTACCCGGCAACGGTATTATGACGGACACCTGTTTTCAGAGATACATACTTCTCCACCAACTCAAGAACCGTGTAATTGCCTCCGTTGGTAACAATATGATCGAACAAATCCGCTTCGATCTGCTTTTCTTTCTCTCTCAGAGATAGCTCACGCTTCCTGCCTTTGGGTGTCGGATCCTTTTTGTCCAACCGCCAACTATATACATTCTTTTCCTTACCGTCCTCATCAATATACCGAAAACGATACCTCCCATCTGTACGCTGGTATTCACCTTCATGCAAAATCCTATTACGATTATCTCGCCTTTTTTCGCTCATGAAATCTCTCCTTTCAAAAAGGAGAGTCAGACTTGCGATGTCATCATACCACAAATCCAGCTCTCCGTATAGCTTTATCATGGAAAATCAGCAGTCTGCCACGATCTTTTTTCAAGAGTTTTTGCACGACAGTCGCCTGATCCAGATACCGTTCAAACTTCTCACGTTTAATCAACGCTCTATTTCCATTCATAACATAGAAATCTCCGTTTGGATGTTCGCCAATAATCGTCCGCAGCTTTGTTTCGCCGATATGATAATATCCTGCAGCCTCTTCAATGGTCAGCGTATATCTGTGCCAAACCGGAATATCAGAATTATAGTTTTCATTAACACTTGTCTTACTACTTGCCATAGGCATTTACCTCCATAACTATCGTTGTACAGCAGTCACCAAATGGATATGCAAACATATCCGCTTGGCTCGTTGCCCGCGCATATGAAATAAGCCAGACAGGGGATGGGCGGCAACGAAGTCCGGCAACGGGCTTCAAAAAACATTGAAAATAATCTCTGTCTGGCGGTCTGCTTATCTATTTACTTTTTCTTTTATTTTTTGGTTGTTAAGGGGGAGAAAAGCCCGCAGTTACGGGATTTTTCCCGGCAACCGGCCCTTTTGCCTGCCGTATTCCCCAAATATCCGGGGATTGGAGAAATACCGCCATCCCGTGATACAGTGGTTCATGATGTCGTTGATCTCCCGGATTTCCCACTGCCTGGGTTCCTCGCAGGGATGGTTCAAGGCTTCCCGGTAAAGCTGCTTGGAGCAGACGGCGCTGCCGGTATAGCGGTCAAGGTAGGCTTGTATCATCCCCGCTTTGGTATCCTCCGGCATAAAATCCCGCTGGTGTACCTTCAGGTACTGTACCATTTCGGGGCTGAATACCAGCTTAAAATTGCCGCTGCGGTAGATTTCCATCGTTTCCGCCCATACCTGCCCGATGTAGGCTCTGGAAGCGGCTTCATCGTCTAAAATGTGTACCTCCGCCCGTTCCGGGTAGACCATGACCGGCAAAAAGCGCCGGTTCCCGGTGCGGTCAAGGGGCAGGAAATCAAGGGCGTTGGAAGAACCGCCAAACACGCACTGTCTCGGCCTGTCCTCCGGGTGGATGGCATACGGCACTTTATAGACCTCCTTCTGGCGGCTCAGGAAGGACTTGATTTCCTCAATGCTTTTGGCATTGGCTGTGGCGATCATCTCCGACATTTCAATGATCCAGTGGCCCTGCAGTTTCCGGTACACGTTATCATCGTCCAGCTTCCGCAGGTCATCAGAGAACCATTCATCCCTGACCGCAAGGAAGCGGAAGAACGTGGATTTCCCGGCTCCCTGCCCGCCCACCAGACAGAACATGACCTCGAACTTACAGCCAGGTGAGAATACCCGGCATACCGCCCCCAGCAGGAACAGCCGTAGAGACTGGTAGGTGTATTCGTCCGTGTCGGCTCCCAGAAAGTGCCGCAGGCAATAGCGGATTCGTTCCGTGCCGTCCCACACAAGGCTGTCAAGGTACTCCCTTACAGGGTGGTAGGCGTTTTCCTCGGCGGCAAGCTCGGCAGCGTCCTCGATCTTTTTCTCGCTGGTAAGGTTATAATTCTTTTCCAGATACAGCCGGATATACTTCATATCGGTATCCGTCAAGGCTCTGCCGGGGCTGCGCCGTTTGCGGATGGGCCTTATCAGGTCATTCCGCTCTGTCAGAAGGTTCTTTGCGATTGCGCCGGACAGCACCGGGTCATACCGGAAAACAGTAAGGCAGTTCTGGATACTGTTACGGACACCGCCTTTCTCGGTGCCCTCTAGCATGAATTTCACTTCTTCAACGCTCTTGGACGGCGACGCTTCGTTTATGGTGTCGGTCACGGCCTGCCGTACCTCCGGCGGCAAGCTCTGCCATTCTTCGCTCAAGGTTCCTCACTTCCTTTCCGTATTCGATAATCAGGGAAGCACGTTCCCCCAGATCAGCAGACAGCAGCACATCCAGCAGGTATCCCACATGGCTCTTGCGCTGCAGGGCTTCCGTAAACAAGGGGTTCCGTTCTTCCCCCGGCGCCTGCGGGGCAAACTCCTTTTCCCAGCGGCTCAGGAGATGGTAATAATCGGACAGCACCCGGAAGCAGTACCGCTCCATGCGCTTAAACTGCTGTTCCGGCGTTTCCTTCCGGGGCGGCGGCTTTGCCCGGCGCCTGACCGGCAGTTCCCTGTCCTCATAGGGGATGGAAAAATCCTGCGCCAGCCGCAGGGCGGCTTCCTTAACAGGCAAACCGTAAAGCCGTGCCACAAAATCAATCACATCCCCGTCCGCCTGGCAGCCGAAGCAGTGGAAGCGGCGATCTACTTTCATGCTGGGGTTTTTATCCTTGTGGAACGGGCAGACGCACATCCCGTTCCTGCTCACCCGGATTCCGTATTGTTCCGCAGCCTGCCGGATGGTAACAGACTGCTTTACGGCTTCAAATACATTCAATCGTTCTCCTCCTGAAAATAATTAGAATTAAAAAAAGCGCCTGTCATTCCCTCGGTGAAAATGGCAGACGCCTGATTGCTTAGTGTTCCATATCCTGTTTTTTCTGTTGCCGGGGCTGCTCCTGCCTCAGTTCCTCCCTCTGCTTTATGCCCTCGATCTTCCAGTTCAGCTTCTGCGTGACGGAAGCTTTCTTCCCCGGTTCCGGGGCTTCCCTGCGTTGGTCTGGCGGCAATACTGCGTTGATCCAGTTCCGTACATTCCGCAGTACCTTCACCTCCGACTGGATCGCTGCCAATTCCTCCTGTCCGGCGTCCCTTTCTTGCGCAAGCTGCCGCTGCTCTGAGCGAAGCTCATCCCGGTTATACGGAAGCTCAGATTCATGGGCTTTAAAAAACCGCCTTGCCGCAAAAAAAGCGCCCAGTTCCTCCCGGTGCGCTTCCGCAAATTCCTCTTTCTTCCTTTTCCAGCCGATGGCGGCATATTCCTTATAAACGACTTTGTTTGCTTCATGGTTTGCGATATGGGAGAGGATGGTATCAATAGCCCCTGTCCGCTTTTCTTTCTTCTTCATATCAGCACGGACAGAAGCAGCTTTCCGGCTAACCGCATCCAGATGGACGTCAAGGCTCTCCACGGTGGTAATCTCCTTCTCCTGCAGGAAACGGATTGCTTCCGTCACCTTGTTAAAATCGGCAACACTGCCTTTGAGCTATCCTTTTGCCGCCCAACCGGTGCGTTCTTCCTGCCGCAGATTGATATACCGAAAAAGCAGCTCCTGCAGTGTCGGCTCCTTTTCCTGTTCCAGTGCTTCCATGAGCGCCGCTTTCTTCTCCTGCAGGTCAGAAAGCCAGCCTTTCAAGTGGCGCACCATCTGCCGAATGGACTGCATAAGGCTGTTTGCCGCTTTTATATCCCGGTTCAGGTTCCCGATATTGGTCTGGATACCTTTCCTCTCCATATGGCTGGCGGCGGCTCCCATGTGGACAGTGGGGATTTTGTCAATACCCTGTCTCTCATAGGATCGCAGGTCAAGGCGCTCGGTACGTCCGGCAGCTTCCAGATAACGGTTTGCGGTATCAGCCCAGCCCTGCCTCCAGATCTCTGCGTATTTCTGGTCGTTCCAGTCCACGGTGTCCTCCTTGTGGCTTTTCCATCTGCCGGACGCAAGCCGGATTCTCTCCCCGTTTTCGTCAAGGTCATAGACCTTGCGGCTCTTGGGACGCCATTTTCCTTTTTCATCCATCGCCCGCAGAGTAAGTAGGATATGGGCGTGTGGGTTCCCGTCCCCTTTGTCATGGATGGCAACATCTGCAATCATGCCTTTGGAAACAAAAAACTCCTGGCAGTAGTCACGCAGCAGATCAGCGTACCGTTCCGGGGGCAGCTCCCTCGGAATGGCAAGGATGATCCTGCGGGTAAGCTGGGAGTCCCATCGCCTTTCCACAGATTCCGCAGAGTTCCACAAGGTGTTGCGGTCTGCATACTCCGGCGGCGTATGGGGCGGCAGCATGATCTCCTTGTGGACGACTTCTCTCTTATGGCCGTAATACTTTTGTTCCTGATCGTACTCAGAAAACAGCCTTTCGCCGCTCTGGTAGGCGGCAGAAGCAACAGCGGAGCGGTCTTCGCTCCGTTTGATGATGACAATATCATAGTGCGGACACAGCATGGCGTGGCCTCCTTTCTCCTGGTTTCCGAACAAAGAAAAAGCAGGAGACCTTTTCAGATTTCCTGCCTGGTGGTGTCGCCGGTGAATGGCTGGTTATTCTATTTTTGATGAGCTATCAGTTCAGAAAACGTGAATTTTCTAATCTGACAAATGGAATTAGTAAAATACAGCAAAGTGAAATACATCATCCTCATTTCCTAAAAATAAGCAGTTACAATTGGGATTAGTTTCACCTATTAAGTCCAATGAAAGCTCTCCGTATGCTCTATCATAGTTGTAAACTATATCTGAAGTATATGTTGGAACCTTAGTTTTTCTTAAAAATGGAAAATATGCTAATCTTTCCTCGTTAACCAATGGTTTGCTCCCAGCACCACTCCCCAACTGTAAATACTGTGTAATTGAATCCACGCAATTAAACCATCCGATTACAAAAGCACGTTTATGCTTATAACCTTTTTCAATTTCTTCAATTAGCCAGTCAAAATCTTTCTGATATTCAGCCCATGTTTTACTGGCAGAATTAGTTCCTGAATTGCTTTTCCAGTTCTTTAAATATTTAATTTCAATTTTAAAATCTTTAGATTCAACATATAGGTCATGATTTACCTTGCTTCCATTTTTCTTTCCATCGCCTACTGTGTAATGAACCGTTTGTTTAAAAGGATATCCCAGTCTAACCGTAATATCCATTTCATTATATTTGTCATCAGCTATCTGTTTGAGTTCTTCCTTAGACAACCCTCCATACTGTTCATTTAATTCATCAATGGTAAATAAACAAGTTGACAATAAATATTGACTAATGGTTGGCTTTTTCATTCTATATTTCCCCCTACAATTACGATTGTCACTGGCTCCATTATACTTAATCCTACCTGAAAAGTATAGTTTGATTTCATAAAACTTGTCGGGCGGAAACAGCTTGCAGCGCAAGGTGCTTCCGGGCGGTAAGTCCACAAAAGGGGAGCTGGCGGCTGTCAGCGCAGGGGAAGTGTAACGTTCCCTGTGATGATTGAGTGAAGCCGAAATCATCCGCCCCCTGCAAGGGGCTCTCGGCAGAGCGCAACGCACCACTTTTCAAGTGGTGTATAGTTGCGCCCTCTTTCAGAGGGGGAAGCCCCGGCTTGCCGCTCTGGAAGCAATTATGGCCGTTCCCGGCCTGACTGCTTTTGTCTTTTCGCTGTTTTCTTCGCCTTGCTCTGCGCCTTTGTTTCGGCAAGCCTGCGCCGGATGGAATTGTCCCTCTTCTCAATAAAGTGCTGTTTTGTGGCAGCAATAAAGCGGCGGCACTCCGGCTCCGGGATTGCTTCCAGCTTGCGGATGGTATTCTCCACGATCTCCTTTGTCTGCCTGTCATGGATCACAGGTACGATCTCTTTCAGCCCGGCAAGGGGTTCTTCTTTCGTGCTGGCGGCATATTGATAAACCATATCCAGCTCATTCTTTGTAAAATCCATATTATTCCATTTCCTCCTTCTGCGTGTTGCTGAATATCCTCTGCATAAGCTCATGGGTATCACTCTGGTGGAAGAGCAGTTTTAAAAACGTTTCCACCTGTTCATCCGTCACCGCTTCCGGCTGGGGAAAATAACTTTCCAGCATTGCCCCTCTGGTGCAGAGCCGATACGTCCGTTCTTTCCGTGTCAGTTCCTTCGCCTGATGTTCCAGTATCTTTTTTTGCTGCTGTGCTTTGCGGAGCTTCGCTTCGACTTTTTCAATTCTCTTGGTAATCTTTTCAATTTCTTCATTCATGGCGGATTTCCTCCTTCCCCGGAATCAATACATAAATCCTGTTCGCTTCCCCAACGCCCTGCCGCACCCGCATAATCAGCCCGGCTTCCTCCAACTCATTCAGGGAGCGCTTGACGGTCATATGGCTGCGGGAGAGTGCCACCGACAATTTCATAATCGGGAAATGGATAAATAGTATCCCGTTCATATCCTCCAATCCGTTTGCCAGAGCAGCGTCCAGCATACAGGCATACATGATTTTTGCGGTGCTGCTCACCGGGAGCCGCAGCGTGGCTTTGGGAAGCGGCATACTTGGTGGCAGGTCTGTATCCGCTGTCATAAATTCAAATTCCATTTAGTCGGTGTCCTCCTTTCTATGCTTTGAGCGCTTAGATAAATAACGGGGGCACTCCACAATCACAGCCCGGCTGCTCTGCCTGCAGTCACGCTGGCATTTCCGGCACAGGTCATTGTAGGTTTTTCGTCCCCGGCCCTTCAGAAAGAAAGCAAGTTCCTGCTTCTGCTTCTTTGACATTCTCGGCATAGTGCCTCCTTACAAAAAAGCCGCCCATGTCAGCCAGAACAGCGGAAATGGGCGGACAGTATTTTTAGTGTCATGTTTCGGGGCGGTTTTGGGGCAAAATCCGGCCATAGAGACGCCCGGAAATCCTTTGGAATAATACGGACAGGGCAGACTATGCCCCATCCCGTCTGTTGCGTTTCGGTATCATTTTGGTGTCCATTTTGCCGTTTTATCCTGGTGTCGTTCCTCCCCTGAATCTCACAGCGGTGTATCGCTCCCTTTGGTACGCTCATTGCGTCCAGGGTTCCTCCATCTCCCTGCCGCAAGTCATGGCGCTACATCCCCGGGGAAGCATATCCCACACAGGCCGGTCATTCGATTGGAATAATCCATCGATGAACTAAGCCTATTATGGAACATTTTCGTGCCCTGTGCCGTATGTCCGCAAAGTAGGAATACCGCCCCAAAAGAGAAAAATTCCACGATTGCGGAACGGTATGCTATAATGGCTTTTGCGGCGTGTCAACAGATTATATCCTTTGCTTGACGGAAAATAGAAACCACCCAAACACAGAACTTACGGAGCTGCATTTGAGTGATGACATGCTGGATTTATTGAAAAGCGGGCGGATCAACAACCGGCTGCTCTGTGAGATTGCCACCCACGATAAATTTAAAAAGCTGATGATTGACACAGAAATCTACATAGACGGCCATGCAACCGCCCGTTTCCGGGATATGAACGAAACACTGGAAGAACAACGGCTTGCCTTAATGGGGGAACATCAGCTTGTGGACGGTGATCTGTACTCGGAGACATTGCGGGCAGGTCAGATAGAGGAAGAAGATTTTTTCTGCCACATCACGCACAAAACATGGGACGCAATCCTTCATGACATCCGCAAAGCCCACGAACATGACATTGACAGCACGCCGGATTTTTCCCTTACAAAAAAGATGGCAAAAGAAATCCAGAATGCCCTCCGGTTCCCCGGCGACCACCTTGCAAAAATCTGGAAGGCGATTTTCAGCCAGTTTGGCATTGATTTTGATAAGCTGTCCGCAGAAGAACAGAAGCTCCTGAAAAAAATACTGGCAAAATCGCCGGTAATCAAAAATAATCCTCTGAATATGCGGCGCAGGAAATAAAATGCCGCCGCTGTGAGAAAAAGCATTCCCGCAGCGGCGACTTTTTTATGGGCAGATTACTCCTGTCCCTTACTTTTTTCTCCCGCATATTCGATTTCTATTTCATAGTCTCCGTCATCAAACCCAATCTGTAAAGTATAATCTCCAATCCTCATTTCTCCATCATCCACCGGTTAAAATTTCTTTTGCCCTGCGTCAAAGATTACAAATTCTTCTACTAGCTGGTTCTTCACCGCCTCCAGCATTTTGCGGATACAGTCATCACAAAACAATGATTTCATCCTCTGGACACTGACTATCCCCCGTTCCCTCTGTACTGTCACGCTTCCCCTACTATTTCCCGGCGTTTTCGTGATATGCAAGCTTGATCCGCTGATCTCGTCATAACCAAAGTTCACGCTCGTGCCATCGTATTCGCCCCCATTCGGGTTCTCCCCCTTTTCAAACAGATCCAGCTCGTAGGGCTGCTCGGTATTCGTACACACAAGATAAACCTGCGAAGTGAAATCCACCGTGCAGGTACGGCATGTTTCCGCTGTGTTTGGAATATACTGGATACAGTTTTCTATCTCCTGCCCATATTCAGAAAATACAAGATCATTCCGTATGGTTTTGGCGATTTCGTCATATTCGTCCTGCGTTGCAGAACCGAGGTAAGTCGCTATCATTTCCATGACTGCTTCCATGTCCTCGCTATTCTCACGACTCACCCGGATATTGCTGATTGCAATCACAAAACTGGATAGGCCAACTGTAACCATGCAGGCCATAAAAGCCCCATACCTCAGGTTTCTCTTATCAGACTGACTTAAATGATATACAGAACCATCCAGTTCATCATCCCGCCAGAAATGCCGCCATTTCCTTTTTATTGCGCTCCATAACTTCTTCATATCCCACTCCTTTCTGTTTCAGATGCAAATATTATCAAAAATACTGTTTCAGGCTACTCTTAGATCATAAAATGATGTCACTAGACTGTCAAGTAACTGTATATTATTTTACGGATTTCGATTACCATTTACCTAGACTCAAATCGGAGGACAGGGATATGGCAACCAATAAAAGAGTATTTACCTTGCGTCTGTCGGACGAAGTATTCGATAAAATAGGCATTCTGGCTACAAGCGAACACCGCTCTCTGACGAATTACATTAAATACATTCTGATCCGTCATTTAGAGGAAGTGGAAAAAAAGCGTGGAGAGATAAAAGCAGAAGAATAAAGCAGTCAATTACATCTTTCATTTTGCTTTTATATGCAAAGTGCTATCACTTGACAGTTTAGTGGACGTATATTTTCAGAGCAAATTGGTTTACCACAAATTCATACCCGGAATGGAGGGCAGGAAGATGGCGACCAACAAACGTGTATTTACTCTGCGTCTGTCAGACGAAGTATTTGACAAGATCGGTATTTTGGCTACAAACGAACACCGTTCCATGACGAACTATATCGAATATGTACTGATCCAACATCTGGAACAGGTGGAAAAAGAGCGGGGCAGGATCGAAACCAATCAATTACAATAAAATGAACCGATCGAGTAGGAGGAATTTCTCTAAATGAGAAATTCCGACCTCTCACACCACCGTGCGTACCGTTCGGTACACGGCGGTTCAATCAACTTAACAAGTAACACACCTTTCGGTGTAGTAATCTAGCATTGAGACTAATCCAAATGAGGTTAGCCTCTTGTTTGTTATTGCTATATTTACAGCACCACAACTACATACATGTGCGTAGGCTCTTGAACAATAGCCAACTTTATATGCTGTAACTCTGTCAATTCCAAGTTTCATCAAATTCTTTGCACGATTTTGTGGTGTTTTCCAATGTTTCCATATACACATGCGTAGTCTGTAGCGAATGTTTGCGTCAAGTTTTGCGCAAAGGCTTTTCATACTACCTATCTTGAAGTAGTTTACCCATCCTCTGATGAGTTGGTTAAGTTTCTCTACTTTGTAACTATTACTAACGCCCCAACTACGGCACGTGAGTTCTTTCATCCGTTTCTTGAATTTCGCGACTGATTTTGCATGCGGTTTTGCCTTGAACTGATGTGCTCTTGAGTCGAAGTAGAATCCGAAACCAAGGTACTTAAGCCCTCTTGGTCTATCTACTTTGCTCTTGGTCATGTTGACCTTAAGTCCTAGTTTCTCCTCAATAAATCGAGTTATATTTCTCATTACTCGGTTTGCAGACATCTTACTTCCGACCATAATGATGCAGTCATCTGCGTATCGTACAAATTTTAGCCCTCGTTTCTCCATTTCCTTGTCAAGTTCATTCAGCATGATGTTTGCTAACAATGGAGATAGATTTCCGCCTTGTGGTGTTCCCACAACAGAATCCTCGTATTCATCATCTATCATAATTCCACTAACAAGGTACTTTCTTACAATAGAGATGACGTCTCCGTCCTTTATTGTTCTCCCAATTAAAGTCATTAGCTTGTCATGATTTACTGTGTCAAAGAACTTTTCCAAGTCTATGTCTACAATCCAATCGTTACCATCATTCATCATGTCAAGTGCTGTTAGAATTGCTTGCTGTGCACACCTATTAGGTCTAAAACCATAACTATGCTCATGGAACTGTCCCTCATAGATTGGTGCTAATACCTGTGCAATAGCTTGTTGTACAAATCTGTCTGTTACTGTTGGTACTCCTAGTTTTCTGACACCGCCATCAGGTTTTGGTATCTCCACTCTTCGTACTGGTTGAGGTTTATATTTTCTTGTCCTCAACTGTTCTTTGATGGTTTTGCCGTTCTTTACAAGATGTTCTTTGAGTTCTGTGTACTTCATTCCGTCCACTCCCTCTGCACCTTTGTTTCGTACGACTTGCAGATATGCTCTATTGAGGTTATCATTAGATAAAATCTGCTCCATTAGACTACTTGTGTCCATGCGTTCTTTCCTTTCCGTCTCGCTTGATTTGACCACCTTTTACCCGACTGGTTACGGCAGATGTTGTCATTTCTGCAATACGAGACCTACTCAAACTTATTGATTGTTCACCCCTTTGCTCCATCTCCATTACAGAGACTTCTTCACTACTATGGGTTCGGCTGACTTCTCACAGTTCGTTGTTACTAGGCTAATGAAACCTCTGTGAGACCTCCACGCTTAAGGTGCACGCTCTTTCCCTCCATATATCCGCCACATTTACTCTGTTACTACAAAAGTGGTAGTTATTAGACTTCGTCGTATTTAGCCAACTCATCTCTCGTAACCTAGCCTTATATGTGATTTCTGTCCGTCGGACCAGAGGTTTGCTTACAGCTTCCTTCAGATTCCACCTCACGATGAACACCCTTGCTGTTCAGCTATACATTTCCCACTACCTGGGCATGTTCGGGACTTGCACCCGTTAGAGCGCGCCCATGGCGCGCAAACTAAAAATAACCAGGCTGAGTTTCTCAGTCTGGTTACTTTATGCAGTAGAACACAGATCAATACCTGTGAACCGCAGGCAACTGCAAATGGCTTCTATAAAAAATCAATATAAAGTGTACACTTTACTTAAAAAAGGTAGGCTAAGGAGTAGTGCCGCTATATGAATTACCCAATATTATGTCTTGTATAGTCGGATGTTAATCTTTATCCTTTGCTTCTGAAGTTCCTCATCATATGGAACTTCTATCCCTTCTTTGAATATCATAAGTTCACTTGCTTTGCACTTGGAAGACACGCTATAATTCAAATCATACAAACACATCGAATAATCCCTGTAGATCTCTTCTATTTCCGGCGCATCATCATAGGTAATAATCCAGTCACATTTTACATGGTCTCTTATCGCTCTCTCAATACGAACATGATCTTCTAATTGGAAGTAATTCATATAAAGTTGTTTCCCCTTCTTAAAATACGGAGGATCAAAATATACAAGTGTATTTTCCTCATATAGAGGGATGTATCGTGTAATAAAACTATTAATATCCTTGTTGTAAAGCTTTATATCTGATTTTCTCTCAGCGATACTCTCTATCCTTCGGATTAACTCTTCTCTATTGAAACGCGCATCCATCTTCCATGATCCAGACTGATCCATCCCACCAATCACACCGCCCTTGATAATACCAGAACGGTTTGTGCGATTCATATAAAATGTTGCAAAGCCAAGTTCAAAGCTGTATTTATCGTTTCGCATGAGACAGATATCGCGCTGTCGGTTCCATTCTTCCACAGTAATGGGAACAACTGCAAGTTCCGCTATAAACCGATCAGTCTCAGTAAGGACAGCTTTCCAAAAAGACCAGATTCCTTTATCATAGTCGTTGATGACTATCCTACTGACAACACCTCGAAGGAGGAGTTCAATTGCAATGCCTGCCCCGCCAGCAAAAGGCTCGATATATGTTCCTCCATTATGTCCAAGATGCTCAATCATGTACTTCATAAATTCAGCCAATTTACCTTTTCCACCAGGATATCTCAATGGGGAATAGAACATATATCTCACCTCCTTTGCTTATTCATTGATTTTTCCCAGATACTCCATGAAGGTATTTGGAAGCCAGTCTGATAAATTGTATAAGTTCAGATACAGCTTACCTTTTTCATTTCTTTCCCGCTTTCTTAATGAGGGAATAACTTCAAATGCAATATTATCTTTTGCAGACATACCTTTTGACTCTCTGATCAGTTTCTTCAGAGGCGCCAGATAAATTTCCTGCTCTTCTTCTGAATAATCTTCCGGATATTTTCTATCCAGAGCATATTCGAGGAGCTGTGCACCCAGCGTTCTGTCAAAGATGTCATGGTTTCTCTGGTTATAAAAATTATCAAGGCAGTTTCTGCATGACCTCGAACAGGTGCATCCAGTCAAAATTTCTTTTGCTCTTGAAAGGACATCATCCAGCACTCCGTCCTCTCCGATAAGGGAAGAATAGCCGGCACCACTAGCCAAATTGTCATAGAAGAACATCTCGATATGTACCTCACCATTTTCCTCAAAACGTGTTCTCCATCCACCGTTAATTTCATTGTAATCAATATCCAGCGAAAGAGACACCGCCCTTTTGATTGCCTCATGTAAGGTCGTTGCAGCAGAACGGAGAATATTCTTTTCCTCACTGTCATAATTTGATACTAACTTCTGATTGTCATATCTAATATCTAACATAAACATATCCGTCAGGAATTCGTATCCGAGATAAATATTTGTTGCAACTGTACCTTCATGTCTGCAGAGATTACGGTCATGGTAAGGCTGAGAGAATCGGAAATCACTTGTCTGAAACGGTTCCGCTACCTCTGCTCCACCGCATTTAGTACAGATATTAAATCCTTTTTTTCTCTTTCCCATATTGACGGTCAGTACTTTGCGGTTCTGAAGATTTGCGAAGCGGATGTGACTGTGCTTATAATTCTGCATCTCCGTATCTTTCGGAACATAGGAATAATATGGAGCTTCCGCATATGTCTTCTCTTCTTCTTCATCTTCATACTTAACCGGATCGCCCTTAACCGGAGCAAATCCCCACGGCTTAATCATTGAATGCCTCTCTACCGGTGCATGGCAATAAGGGCATTCCGTATATTCTCCCTGCCCATCACCGAACCAGTTGCATTCCGTACAGACAATAATGTCTTTCTTGTAATCCTTACTCGTAAAATAGTATTCCGCCTGATTATGCTCATATCCCTTTGGTCTCGGATTTGAATATAGTCCACCACTCTTGTATATCTTCTTGTCAATGGTAATGAAACGCCCTGGGGCATATTCACTGATGGCAACAGCAATGTCTCTTTCAGGAGCATATTTAACGTCCTTAGGAACTCTCCTTCCATATTCGGAATCCTTTTCCACGCAGAATCTTACAACATTCTTTGGGAAGGAATAGGAAGGAATATATCCTTCGGAATAGAATACATCAAATGATGACGTTTCTTTGTCCCCGTTGAAATACTCATTTCTCTTGCCTTCTGAAAGCACCATGTCCCTTATCTTGCAGAACATCTCAACCGTGCTGTCTGTCGGAAAATCAAGTGACTGTACATGTTCGATAAAAGCATCTGCATATTTCTCACAGAATGTTACAATGCCAACATCGACAATACTGTCAAACTTGCTGCGCATAGGTTCTGTCGACATAAAGCTGTTTAACGCTTTCATATTGTAATGACGCTGTTCAATCTTCGGATTGCCCCTATCGATCCATGGTTTTCTAGGTTCTCCGGAGATCATCTCATCTGGATGCTTAAAGTAGTGGCTGTCATGGACACCTCCGAAAGCATAGGCAACGATGGTGGAAATGCCAGAATTCTTTCGACCAGCACGGCCTGCTCTCTGCTGGTAGTTCTCACGCATAGGAGGAATGTTTCGCAATCCTACTGCTGTCAGAGAACCAATATCAATACCAACCTCCATTGTAGTAGTACAGCTTAATACGTCGATGGAATTCTCACCAAACTCGCCGACATCAATATCCTGGAAGCGAATCTCATAGTCCTCGGTTCTGCTTAAGATGTCGCTCGTTGTTTCCTTATGGGAGAGTTGCGCGGTATGTTCCTCAGTATCAATGGTGTGAATTTTTTCTTCGCCATCAATGGCTGCAAGTATAGGTTTTCTCCAAAAATCAAATCTGGAAAAGTCCACATTGGTGATGACATGGAGATTTCTGGATTCAAAACAGGAACCGCAGTAATCACCAAGCTTGTAAGGAGAAATTTTTCCGCATCTCTCACATCGATACCAGTCGAAATTCTTATCCGTAATGACAATCTTTACCGCATCAAGTTTAAGGTAATACCGCTGATTTGTCCCCGGTCCAAAGAAATTGCTCTTTATGCAGTTCAGAAGTTCTCCCATCTTTCTATCATTAAGCCCAGTCATATCTTTTACAATCCGAATGAACTTTTTATCAACAGAAGCAACGAAATCTCCGCCAAGACCAAAGGACTGAATCTTACTTCGTCCCGGAAGGTTTCTTCTGACATCATCCTCAATAGCATTACCAAGAGCCGCACTTCCGTCCATGACATCCCAGAAAAGCAAGACTAAGATGGAACGAAGCATTTCTTCATCGATTACAATGTCATAATCATCCTCAAGCTCATAAGCACAGTCTTCTAGAGCTCCGTCCATAGGCCCGAGGAAACCGAGACCGATATCCTTGAACGAACGTGGACTCTCTGTAAAGAAGTTTAACAGCTGTTCGTAATAGTCATATGGCAGCGGTTCAAAATTTTCCTTTGAAATATCCTTACGTTTTCTAAGTTTTTTACGAGTCTTCTCAAGATGATCATGAAAGATATCCGCGCTTCCGCCTGAGAAGAATTCCAGTCTCTGCTCCACGCAGACCGCAAGGAACGCGTTATAGAGTTCTTTTAGTGAATGTTCTCTTCCGTCTGTCAAAAGTTTCTTTGCAGCCAACATGACAGCCTGACGGAACCCATCCGCATCGGATGATTTGGACAGGTCAAGTGCAAGCTTTGCCGCATTTTGTCTGGAATCTGAGAACAGAAGCACCTTCTTGCCTTCGTTAATGAGTTCCGACCTTGCCGGTTGAAGCTCAAACTGTGCTTTGGTCAGGTTATAGAAAGGGATGTTACCTTTTGTTGCCAGATCCGTAGGCTTCTTTAATGGCATAATCTTTTTGCATTTCGGGCATGTACCAAACATAAAACGATTATGTTTTTCATCATATTCCGGATAGAGAACTTTAAGTAGTCCATCGTCATTTTGGTAGTCAAGATAAAGTTTTCCTGTTACAGGGTCGAGATATCCCGCTTTATCTTTACTTTTCAGCTCATATCCATCCGGACAAATGTAAAGAAGCATCTCCGTCAGGTCATTCGCTCCACCACTTAGCCCTTTATTCGGAAACACATACCAGTATCCTGTCCCAGATATCTTTTGGACATATACCTTAAAATACAGCGCTCCACATTTGATATGGTTTACAAGCTCATATATCCTGCCACCACATCCGCACTTTTCACGCGGAATGGAAATCACCTTACCAAGAGGAAGCTTTTCCTCATCAGAATATTTCGCCCCACAGGTACACTTTGGATTGGAACAGGCATATAATCCCTGGATCCCGCGGACAAACATATGTAGTCTAACAGGAAAAAGAATCTCACCATTCTTTTTTGCGAGGGATACAATAACGAGCAATGCGTCAAGGGCATCTGCTGCATACTCACTGTTTCCAAATATCTTCTCTTTTAATTCTGTATAGGATTTTGCACCGTCCCTGCACAATTCATGAAGCTTCATGAATGCCTGATAATCTGGAAGATTTTCAAACAGCCATTCCTGTGCATCTGATACGGAAATATCAAAAGGCAGCTTAATCTGGAACACATTTTGTGCAAAAACGCAGACTCTTGCGCTAATCTCTGCCTCCGTTACCTGGCTCGTTCCGATTGCAGCAAGAGCCGCAGCATCCGTCATTACCTTAAAGTCAGTACGGACATTTTCCTTGTCACCAAAAAGAGGAACACATTCGGAATATTTCTTTCCAGTAAGCCCATTAAAGAAGTCAGAAATAGCCTCTTCGTCTTCCGTTGGCATACTTGCGGTCGTAAGAATAAACTGTACTTTCTTAAGAGAAATATCAAGACGTGAAAAGAGCCTGTCAAGAAGGAGCGCAATTTCTCCGCCTGCGGAACCTCTGTACATATGAGCCTCATCAAGGACGATGAGGAGTCTGTTTCCCTCTGATTTATTCAGCCATTCTTTCGTATCATCCCATATACCTGCCTCCATCTGACGCATGAGCATGTACTCAAGCATGGAATAGTTAGTAATCAGGATATCCGGGGTATTTGCCTGAATCTCAAATCTAGTGATATATTCTGCATCATAAGGACCTGGCTTATGAATGCTGTTCTCAAGATTGTCGACAAAATCCTTCAACCCTTCATCTCCGCCGTATCTCGCAGGATATTTATTGATGATCTTAAGTCCGTTTATCTTTCTTAACTGTTCTTTCCGTTCGTTTTCCGTTGCGCACTCATCCACAAGATACTGTTCACGATATGTCTCTGCGAGTTTGATATTACTCTGTTTCTTTGATTCTCCTGAATACGGGGTTCTTCCAGTATACATACCAAAATGTGGGATACGTCCTGCACCCGAGGAAGATATAAAGATATCCATAAACTCTTCTGAACCCATAATCTTACGGAACCTGGCAAGCTGGTCAGATACTAGTGCATTCATAGGATAAATGATAAGAGTTCTTACAGCCGGCTTTTTAAAATCTTCCGGTCTATTTAGAGATTCCTCGATAGCACGCGCAATGATCGGCCAAAGAAAACACTCTGTCTTACCGGAGCCTGTACCGGTAGATACAAACAGGTCTTTCCCCTTCAATGCACTTGTAAGAGCCTTTACCTGATGGGCAAAGGGAGTGGAATAAATGCCGAGCTTTGCATCAACAAGCTTTAAAAGAACTTCCTTAACATTATCCTCAATATCAGCTGTACGGATACCATCATTTACCTTACGGTAGGAAGAGGATGTCTCGATGTACGGTTCCCTTGCAATGTTAATATCTTCCGGACACATCTCTCCGAGAATCTCATCTGCATATAGAAGCAATGTTTCACTGTTGGCAAGATAATCTGACTTGATATAGTTTACCAAGCGGTTCCTTATTACCTGGTAGTACTGCTGTACTCCGTTCATGTTTCTATCCATAAAATTCACCATTTCTTGCAGTAAATCCTATCGCTCCAAGGACTTCTGCAGTCTGTTCCGTCAATTCGTTTCGTATGATAAAATTGTTCCGATCGGAAAAAGCATATCTTGGCCATGCATTCATAAGCAGATAAAAGTATTCTCTATTCGGCAGTTGTCCAAGGATGCGAATATAGGAATATTTCTCATCTATCGGACATATGAGAAGCTGCATCGGATTGTCGTAGTGCTGCTTAAGAGCAACATATAACCGTCGGAATTCTGCTCCCGTTAGGGCGTCAAGCTCATCCATGCTGTTATCATCAGCGTAAAGAAGCGTGCCGTTCTCTTTTCTAATAACTCTATAATATGGTCCCATCGTACTTTTCCGTGCCATCGTCATATTGGATTTCATGTGTCCATGCCACGAGCTAGATATATTTCCATAATAAAACGGGTTGAAAAACTCCAGCTCCTTCACATCGATATCCCGCTCATCAAAATCACACTCGTCATATTTTACTTTTAAGTATTCTTCCGGTGTCAAACTGTCACGTATGAGAAAATCATTTAGTTTTACTTCATGTTTGCCGCTTCTGCAGTGGATTCCAAGCCCGTTTACAATATAGCATGTTGCTGGCAGTCCAAAGTATAAATAATCTGTATCAGAGATTCTTACTGTTTCCCCACTATTATTCAGAACATTGTAATTATTATCAAGAGTCAGCAGATATCCTGTCTGTTCATAGATATTCCGGATAAACACAGCGATATCAGTATTTCTTGGTGCAAACACAAAATCTTTTGCCATCGGACACAGCTCAATATATTTTTTAGACAAGTCATGCAGCAAGATGCTCTGTGCGCTCTTACTAATTCCCTTCTTGTTTTCCTTTTCACTGAGTGCTGATTTAAGGCACCACAGACCGAGTGCTGAATAAATGACTCTGTACCCAAAGGATTCAGCCGGTTCGTTTGTATAAGGGCGTATATTCATGTCATCTGCCATGATATTGATCAATTCATTCACTATCCAAACCACCTCATCAAAATATCTTTCTTCGAACAACGCCCTGTCTCCCCAGCATACCGCTGAAGACGTTTGGAGCAGTTGTAAGGATTCTTCCCGAGAACTTTGGACACATATGGAAGAAGCGTGAACATCAGCATTTCGTTCAAATGGTGTTCATCTTCGATCATGTCAACCATCGCACATGCTGTATCCTTTCCTAATCCACATTCGCATGCGATCTCATAGAATATCTTCTGTGACCGACTGTCAGCTCCTGCATTGCTTCTGTATGCAGACGTGATTTCTTTTACTTCGGAAGGGTTCTCCGTAATATCCCTGATTCTTAATATCGAACTAAATATATCTGCACTGATAAAATGAACTGAAGAAAGAATTTCGTACGGAACAAATCTCAGTGTCTGGTCATACATGTAAGTAAGAATAATAATCTTGTTACGATACTGTTCAAGCACCGGGATTAATTCCATTTCATTACAATTCCCAATAAAGCCGTCAATGCAGACGACCCTATCAGGAGTATCTGCAAGAAACTCTTTTATCTTTTGTACGCCTGCACCTTCCGAATACAGCAGATTAGCTGCAAACGGCACACCATAAATCGTGTTTGCCAAACAGTTGGCCAAATTGATTCCCGCTCCTCTTTTAATCAGCACCGGAATACCATGAAAAAAACTCTTTTCAAGATAATCTACAAAATCTGATGAACCATCTTCGTTCTCGTCGAATCCAATATTTTCAAGGTTATGTCTGAAATATTCATCAAAATCATTTATATCTTCTGGACATAACGGCATCTTCCGGTCAGAATTTGCATATCTTTTTGAAACAGCTTCTGCTGCAGTCTCAATATTTTTCTGCACTTCCAATGTATCTTCCAGCTCCCTGTTCTTCTGCAGATAGGATTCTTTTTCTGTACTAAGCGCAGAAAGACATTCTTTATATACTTTTTCAACACCAAGTGCTTTATCAAGTGCTTCCTTAAGTTCTCTAATCTGCTTCCGGTTAGATTCTTGCTCTGTTAAAAACGATGCTCTTTCCGCTTTATATGTAAAAAGCTGTTTCTCACGACTTCTTACCATATTTTTCCATGTCGCGATGTCCTCCTTGGCGGAAGAAAGTCTAGATACATATTCTGAGAGGCTGGACTCGTATCCTGCTGCCTTTTGGGTCTGATCCTTAAGTCTGGAGGTAAGGGTGTCAATCTTCTGTTGCATCTCCGCAATCTTCCATACCTCATCATCCTGATTTTTTTTAAGCTCTGCTTCCAGTTTATCCGCTTTTTCGGAAAGACAAGAGCTCTTTTCCTGCTCTAGCTCGAGCTGTTTTATTTTTTCCTTTAGTTCGATTTTCAGCTCTGTTTCCTTTTTTCTCAGTCTTTCTACTTCCTTCTTTTCATTAGAAATTCGGTTCTTTAACTCTTCCTGAATACCAGTAAGCTCCAGTTGCCTTTTCTTTAATAAATCCAATTCTTCTTCATCTGTTTTTTGATGAGCAGACTGATAGAAAACAGATGAGCCCATGACCTTCAGATAATCTTCCGTCTTTTCTTCCCCTTTGATTTTGAAGAACAGCGCAACGTTTTTCGAAAAAAAAGAACGTGACAACACATCAATATAGACCGCCTCTTGATCAAGCCCATTCTCACACGCTTTTGCTATTTCTTTATCAATTTCTTTAATCCATCGGTCAATATGCTTGTTCAGAAAAGAAGCGATAAAATCCCTGTTTCGGAAGTCATAAAGTATCCGGACGATGGTATCCTCGTCCAACGACTTTACACGGAATCCCGGTCTTAATTTGTTGAACTCTTTCGGATACCTTTTGAAGTACGCAGATGCCTCCTTAAACGGAATAACAGTACATACATACTTAATTTCTTCTTTTGTAAGTTCTATCAAGTAATTCAAATCAGTTCCTCCTTGATGTACCGTTTAATGACTGTATTGATCCGCCCGCTCCTATAACAGTTTTCCAGGTACGATAAGACTGTTTCGTCTGTTATGATATCCATGAAATCATCCAGCTCAAACGGTTCCGATTGTGGATGATATTTCAGAATATCGTCTATAAGTTGTCTGGTACCTGTTTTTTCTTTCGGACATGCACACACGAATGCTTTTAGATGTCCGTTTTTATATCCGACAATCCGATCCGCTTCGGAAAGATATACGTTTGAGCCTGGACTCAGTCGTGTGCATCCGTTCTGGTCGAACAGAAAGTAATTGTACTGGTCAGGAACGGTATATCTGTCAGAATATGTGGTCACCGGTTCTTCCAGAACTGTTTCATTTCCCAGTTTTCTTTCCCTCTGAATACATATATCAATATTCTTTTCATGTATGATGACTTCATCATCAATGTGAAGTTCCAGCACATTTCTGCTGATCTCCCTGACAAAAATACCACCTGCATTCATATTTCCATGAGGAATCAGCTCAAAACTTGAATGTACATATACCGTATCTCCGGCGCATATAGAATATGAATCTCTGGTATAAACCGGTGGCCATAAAATGCTGAACGCTTCCGCTGTTTCAATCTGATAATCGTGCTTCTGTAAGAAACACAGGACAGAAAATTCTGCCCTTTTTACATAAAACTGCAATCCATAGAATATCCTGTTTTCTGTGGTAAAAGAAAACATCTCTTCTTCTGAAATAACATATTCTAAAGATGCAAGTTCCTGCAGAGCTTCTTCATTCTCAGATATACCAATATACTTGGTATCTGTATAAAGAAGTGATGATGTCTGATGCCTACAGTGTTCATCCTGCATCCTGACTCTGAATATATTGATTTTCTCTGTGGCCCTCATTACATCCTGATAGATACAGCGACTAATCCCGGAGTTAAAGGAAACAAAATACTCCGTTGAAAATTCTGTAATAGTAAAATAACTTTTCCCGCCCGGAATGAATACCCCTTTATTAAGAGGAATAGACAGGAATGGCTCGACGTAATATTTTGAAGATACCGTCATTCTGCTGTTTTCTTCTTCATACACCCGAAGTTCATCTTCCGCAAAAGAAGCACAAATCTCGAATACCCTTCTATCTTTGTTAAAACAAAATTCTATATGTTCCTGTTTATGCTTTCTCAAGAGCGCAAAGTGTTCCACTGCGCCTGGTTGCCCAAGATATCGTTCACATTCTGTATCGTTATTTCCTCTCCGATGTCTAAAATGAGGAGAGCGTTCACTACTATCAACCGCAGCAAGATAGACTTCTTCACCACAACACAGACATTGGTAGCGGAATCTATCCCTCAAAAAACTATATGAGGATTTTGCGATAACTGAAGCGTCTACCTCGCTCTGCAAAACGGCATCATAAGCTTTATCCATTTTGTTTCTCTCCTTATTGATTAAGTTCAATTGTATCTATAACAATCATAGATTTATCATCCATTAAGCTCATTCTTTCTGATTATAATTTCCGTAAATCAGAACTAATAAGAGACACTGTCCTTCTTTGGGAATAATATCCATAACATCGTCTGTCGTACATCCAATAGTATATCTATCCAAGTTAATACTAATTATATCATGCGTCCTTATATTTTTCTATACAGCTTTTGGTATCATATATCGCAAGTCTGACTCTCCAGAAATATTGGTAAATCATTAGTAAACTCAAGCAAGAAACACAGGAAATACTTAATTTACTGGCTTTATTATCACACCTGGTAAATCCTGCCATGACAGCAAAAAAGTACTCTAATCATAACCAAAACTCCTTCCTGCTTTTTGACAAAATTACTTCTTTGTTTATAAAACTACCTCTTTATGTTTCGTTCCACTCCCTCAATTCGTATACAATTGATCAACTTATTGTTTTCTACTTCCAGCTTCAGAATTCATGCTCCCACTTTGCGGCATATTCCTGATCATCGGTTATATTGTCAACAATCGGCAACAGTAATGTTCGCAGCATATTTACCACATCAACCAGTTCTGCCTTCACCAGTGCCTTTTTCTTTTTCAAAAATGCCTTCCACCTGCTTTGATGAATCTCGCTTGTTATGAAATCATCCGTGAAAGCAAATATATCATCGAATCCGGTGCCTCTGTGTTCAAAAGTTTCTTTGACAGCTTCCTTCAGTTCTCCTCCATCAAGATCATACCTATCAGCAAGTATGTAGATATCATAGAAGTCTTTATATCTGCTGTTGGCGTCTCCCAAGGAAACGATTGCTTCAAACTTCTCAGAGATTACCGAAGAGATCGAATACGCATAAATCTCGGGCACTTCCATATCGAGCAGCACCGGAAAATCCATCTTCACTCTGTCCGGATAAACGACGTCACCAAACCCGATATCAATAGATACCGGAACTTTTGTCCTGTTCAAATATGCCATAATGGACACACTTATGCCGTGATATTCCTTGAATTCTGTTATATCCTTTACATTCAGCGTGCCCAAGTCATACCGCAAAGCATCATCGCACTCGATGGAGAATATGTTTTCAAATACTTTCTTCATATCCTCCACATTATTCGGCATGTTTCTTGCCAGAAGATCAATGTCTCTTGTGCTCTTGCAAATTCACCTTCAAAAAGAGCATACAGGAATATACCGCCCTTCAGAGTAAAACGCTCCACATATTCTGACACCGACAGTCTGTATACGGTTCTTTCCAACCCATACGCCGTCAGTGCTTCCTGAAACGTCTTTCCGTTTGCAACAGCCTGATTCTTCAGTCTGTCTTTTACTGATATCGCACTTATCATATGAGCACCTCCAGATATTGTCTCATCACTTTATCGCATTTCATCCGTTCTGCATATTTCAGAAGCCGGTTCAGATTCCGATCCTTCCGTTGCAGATAGGTCACAAGGATTTCCTTGGTTTCTTCTATCCCAACCTTCTCTCTGTAAAACACGATATCCACGACAGTCTTTTCCATATCGTAGATCTGGAACTCATTCTTACCTTCCTTGACCGTTGTGACTCCCATCTCATGTCTGTCATCTGTATAATGATGGACATTCATCTGCGGCCAATCCGGCATAGTAGATATCTTTGCCTTCCTCGGAATGGCAACATCAACTGCATCCGGAATGAATGTCGTCAGATGATAATAGACTGCTGCACTGAGCAGACAGATTACGCCTTTCGGCGCATAGGCCTCTGCATAATAAAAGTCTGATTCCTCTCCACGATACTCTGCGTTCTCGTAATAGCTCTTATTCAGTTTTATAAGCTTTCCTTCGCTGACCAGCTTACTGACCTTATACTGTGAGAAGCCTCTGCTCTTAAGCTCCTGCATGGAAAAGATCTTCTGATCTTCAGGAAGAACTGCTGTACCTGCCATCTTTTCCACCTCGATTTCATTTTATTTAATTTATTTTCGGCATTTTATTGTTCTGCGGAATTTAAATTAAATATTACAATCAAACCGGCTGTTTGTCAATCGAAATCTGAAGTGAACATACAACTCCATCCCCCCCGTCTTTCATTTCGCGATTTTGCACGCGTGACCCCCGCGCCGTTCCCTGGAAGCCTTACGTATAGAGATTTCACCACTCCTATCCGCGGCAGTTTTCCCAATAGTCCCCTCTCTTCGCGTGTATGCTTGAATGACATGACTTGCATAACGCGATATTGAGAAATTGAAGCATCCAAATCAATTCTTCCTTGCTCTTGAAGTTGCATAATTGATATTGCAGTAAAAAATTTGCTCATAGAACCAATAATAAATGGTTGTTCTACACTGATACAATTTCCATATGTTTCTTCAAGTATAACTCCATCCTTATCCACGACACATACAGCCATTCCCAGAATATGATTTTCTCAACGTCCCTCGCAATTTGTGCGCTAATTGCTTCATAATCTACACTTTTTTCGGTTGCCAGAACTATCTCCCCGCAAAAAGCTAAACATAGAATTATTGTCATTACAAAACATAATATTTTATTACTTAGCAAGTCCGACCCTCCAGAAATATTGGTAAATCATTGGTAAACTCAAGCAAGAAACACAGGAAGTGCTTAATTTTCAACACTTTTCTCATGTCTCGTAAATCCTGCCGTGGCAGATAAAGAGTATTTTTATCATGTATTTTCCCTTTCCGAATTGCTCTACATTGCCCTATTTTGCCCAGTTTTAGCAACTTTTTCGCCAATCTTCCTGTTTGTTAAGAAATCTACATTTTTAGCAAAATGAGCCAAAATAATGCAAGTTAAAGCCTTGTGTAGTAGTAAAAACGTAGTAGAAATCGAGGACTTTTACTACTCTGATATTTTAGCACAGACGGGGTGTTTTTTGAAGGTGTGTGGAACCTTTTAACGATGATGAAAAATGAAATTTTAAATTCCACTCCTCCAATGAAGAGGGGAATTTACTCCAGCACAGTTGATATTTACTCTTTCACATAAAAATGATATCCTTATATTTCCTTCTGACAGCAGTAGAAGGAGCACTATTATGAGTAAATATATACCTGGAAACCAAAAACACCTTACTCTTGATAACCGTATCTATATTGAAAATGAATTAAACAAAGGAACCTCTTTTAAAGATATTGCCCGCTTCCTTTGCAAAGATCCAACTACGATATCAAAAGAAGTAAAGGCACACCGTCTCTCTGACTGGTATCATATAGGAACCTTTTATAATGCCCACAACTTCTGTATCCACCGTTATCACTGTAAGAAAACCAATGCCTGTGGAAAGATCGTTCTGTGCGGCATTAAGTGTGCTTCTGCCCCACTTGTAACCAGACTTGCAAAGACTTTGAGAAAGAACTTTGCAGCAGACTGGAAAAGACCCCTTACGTTTGTAATGGCTGTTCGAAAAAAATCAACCATTGCACCATTGCACACAAATATCTTTACAACGCCCGCTTTGCAGACAGGAAGTATCGCGAAAAACTCCGGGATTCCAGGGTTGGAATCAACATGACTAAACAGGAACTGCATCAAAAGGATAAGATTATCTCTCCATTAATCGAACAGGGACAGTCCCTTATCATATTTTGGTCAATCACCCTGAATTAGATATGTCTGTCCGCACCATGTATTCTTATCTGGATAAGGGACTATTCACTGCCCGGAACATGGACCTAAAACGGAAAGTTCGTTTCAAGCCCAGAAAATGCCACAAAACGCAGATCACCAACCGGACTATTTTTATCAACAGGTTATACAGTGGTTTCTGTAACCTAAACCTCTCCTCCTATGTTGAGATGGATACCGTCCATTCTTCAAGAGAGTCAAAGAAAACCCTGTTAACCATGTTTTTCACAAAAGAAAAGCTATTCCTTGCTTTTCTCATGAACCGTTGTACAGAGGGTGCTGTCCGCCTTGTATTTGACCGTCTGGAAAAACGCATGGGGACCTTTGAATTCGCTTCCGCATTTGAATATATCCTGACCGATTATACCGAAGAAAATACTATACCGAAGATTTTATTAACTGCTTTATGTAAAAGGTTGTTTATTCATTTTTCGGCATAGTGTTTATACTTGAAGTACAAAGAATAAAGGAGGTACTTCAAGTATGACAATTGATGATGTTTGTTCTGCATGTATAAATGCATTACGTGTAGAGGGGTACAACGAATCAACCATATTTAATTATGAAGGGGTGATACGACGATTCAAGCAGTTCTGTGAAGAGCGAGATGTTTCCTTGTATAGCAGTGAAATAGGTAAGGCTTATGCAGATGATGTAATCAGCAAGAAAACTGGCAAGTTCAGTAACAACCGCTACCATACACAGGGAAGATTTTATCGTTTAATTGATTCATACTTTTCTACTGGAACATTTGATTTTTCACTTATGAAGAAAGGACGAATTGTTCCAGACAATGAGAACCATCAGAAGATTTATATAGAATATCAGGATTATCTTTTGAGGATCTATGATAATGCTAACACAAGGCATTTTTATGAGTATGGAATGTACTGTCTTTTACAGTTTTTAAATAGTAAAAGAATAACCGATATTGAACAGTTGTCACCAGTATTAATCATGGAATACATAAAAGCGACCAAAACAAGCCGCCAACGTGAGATGCTATGCGAACTGAGAGGTATTTTTCGATACTTAGCGAGACTTGATTTATACAATGCTATTGCAGGAATACATGCTCCCCGGATTAAAAAGATACTTCCAGTGCTTTCCGATACTGAATTGCAGAAAATATATGATTGTATTGCTGAAAGAAATATATCATTAAGAGATGCAGCTATCGTTATAGTTGGTCTATCGTGCGGTATTCGCGCTGGCGACTTGATAAAGCTGCAGTTGTCTGATATAGGCTGGAATAATGAAACAATACAGTTCAAACAAAGTAAAACAGGAAATGTTGTTTGTCTTCCACTTACTGAACGAGTAGGCAATGCGCTTTTTAAATACATCACAGAAGAAAGACCTAGGGTAGATAGTCATTATTTATTCCTAAGATCCTTTGCTCCATATGTGCCATTCGCCGACCATGCTGCATGTCATTCTGTTGTCAGTAAAGTTTTTAGAATTGCAGGTATTAATAAAGATAACAGAATGTCTGGAATGCATATGTTGAGACATAATGCAGCTTCCACAATGGTCAAAAATGAAGTTCCCATTGAAACGATTGCAGCAATACTTGGTCATGCAACACCTGACACAACAGATATTTATATAACAACAGACATAGAACGGCTTAAGGGGTGTGTTCTCTCTATGGATGGTATATCCAAGGAGGTGTACCATGAATGATTTTACAAGCAATCTAAAACCACTGATTGAAGACTTCTTTGAGTTTAAGCATGCATTGGGCTTTAAATATGATACGGGCAGATTTTACCTGGAACAACTGGATAAATACAATGCGTGTCACGCTAATGTTGATGTTCTTACTCGAGAAACCGCGGAAGGATGGGCCAATCAACAGGCAGAAAAAAGTATTACTACTGACCGAAGCTGGATTTCTCCCATAAGGGAATTCGGAAGATATCTGTGCAGCATTGGATATGAAGATGCATACATACTTGATGATAGATATAAGATTCAAAAATATCATGCCGAAGTCTACCTGCTTAGCGAAGAAGAAATCAAGCTTTTTTTGAAGAATGCGATCGTTTTGTACTTCGTTATAAAGCAAATGGCAGGCCATACATTCTTCCAGCCTTATACAGATTTCTTTATTGTTGTGGAGTAAGATGCAGAGAAGCTAGAAATCTTAAATGTTCAGAGGTTCATCTTGATGACGGATATGTTGATATCCTTCAATCCAAGGCGCATAGAGACAGACGTTTGTACTTGTCTGATGAGTTAATAGATTATTTAAAAAGATATGATGCTGCTATAAGTAAGTGCTTCCCAGATAGGGAATACTTTTTCCCAGGAGGTGCTGGAGGGATATGCTCAACGACTGCTTTATCAGCAAACTTTAGAAATATATGGTTATCAGCAGGATTGAAGCGTGATGGCAAAGTAAAGCCTAGAGCCTATGATTTTAGACATCACTTTGCATGCGCAAACATCATGAAATGGTCAGATGAAGGAAAAGATATCCATGCAATGCTGCCTTATCTAATGAGATATATGGGGCACACGACTTTGGACAGTACTTACTACTATATTCATTTGGTTCCTGACTTCTTTCCGAAGTATGCGAAATTAACTGTTTCCACTGAAGAATTAATACCGGAGGTGGAAATCTATGAAGTATAAACGAAAGAAAACGGCTGATTTTTGGCTACTTGCAAGACGATATCTTCATGATTACATGCCTGTAACAAGAAATCTTTCTGATAAATCTGTTGAAGCATACAAGCAGTCACTTAAGGTATATCTAGAGTTCCTTGAATCAGAAAAAGGAATCGCAAATGAAAAAGTGAACTTTGACTCTTTTACAAGAGACAATATCAAGAAATATATAGCCTGGCTTACTGGGAAGAATTGCTCTGCAAAAACAATAAATCTTCGGCTTACAGCAATTAGATCATTTTTCAAATACAGTAGTGAAGAGGATTTTGAACTCCGAGGGGTATATACAGAAGTCTGTTCTATAAAGAAAGTAAAAGAAGAAAAAAAACCAATAGTTTATCTTCAACCGGAAGCTACAGCAGCAATACTGGCTGCTTATGATACAACTACGGCAAAGCATCGTAGAAATAGAATGCTGTTAATAATGCTTTATGACACTGGTGCACGAGTTCAGGAGCTTGCGGATATGAATATCTCATCATTACATTTAAGGGAAAAGAATCCGTTTGTTACACTTATTGGAAAAGGGAGAAAAAGCAGAAATGTTCCACTACAGAATAAGACGGTTCAACATCTGAATGAATATTTAAAAGAGTATCATCCTGAAATGGATGAGTTCCCTCTGTTTTATAGTTTACTTGACGGAAAGCCACATAGATTATCAACAGATAGCATAAGTTTGGTCTTAAAAACAGCTGCAGATAAAGCCCGAGCAACGTGTGAAGCTGTTCCTGAAAGGGTTCATTGCCATATGTTTCGAAAAACAAAGGCGATGGATTTATATAAGAATGGTGTTCCGTTACCATTTATAATGCAGCTGCTTGGACATGAAAGTATGTCAACTACCTCAGGGTTTTATGCATTTGCAACTCTTGAGATGATGTCAGATGCCATGAATAAAGCAGCGCCTACATTGGATAAAGAGGAAAAACTTTGGAAAAAGGATGATGTAAAGAAACTGCTGTATTCATTAGATTAGGCTTAAAATACTATGCCGAAGAAAAAATATTTATCCTCATATATAAAGCAGTTAATAAAATTGTTGGACGGCAAATTGAAGGAGACATAAACGGCGAATTATTTTTCTGATTTTTATCCCGTTGACTGCGCAGTGCAACCTGCAAATGCATTCTTCTATCAAAAACGCGGCACGCTGTTGGCAACAGGGAGACTGCTCTGAAATACAAAGAGCTGTGGAATCCATTGTGGGATCCACAGCCCATGTAAAATTCGTAATCTTTCAAATATTATCAGCCAGGGCAGGCAGATACACCAGGGCGGTGGCCACGGTTACTGCGTCTACCTTCCGCATCAGACTGCGGAGCCTTTCTTCGTTCCAGAAGATATCGGAGAAATCAGATAATTCGCACCCGATATCATGGTTGGGGATGCACAGGTAATTCCCATATTTATGCCGCCCGGCAAGGATGTGGAAGTAAGTCCCTCTCCCGCTGATTTCTGCTTCGTACTGGCCGGGAAGTTTCCGCAGCAGCGTAAGTTTTCCAGTCCAGCATTCTTTCCGTGAACCGTGCCTGAGAATACAGGTGTATTCCATAAACAGTACCCCTCCTTCCTTAGCCGAGGTTCTGGCTGCTGACGGAAGCCAGGATGACCTCTGTATCAATGACCTTCTTTTCCATCTGTGCCCCAAGTGTCAGCGCGTTGGTCATCAGGTTATCAACAAGCCTGGGACTGCCCTGGGAGTGGCTGTGGACAGCACACAGGGCTGCATGGTCAATAATGGAGGAAGCTCCGCCAGCACAGGCGATCTTGTGGAGGACATACTGCCCGACTTCCGAATCGGAGAGCCCGGAGAAGTTATAGTGGACGGTAACACGCTGCCGCAGTGCCTCATGGACGGGCTTTTTGAGCGTATTGTTCAGATGGGGCTCCCCACAGAGTATGAGAGTAAAGCAGTTGAGGGAATCATAGCCGTAATTCATGAGCATCTTGATATCCTCCAGAATGCCGGTAGAGAGATACTGTGCCTCATCGATGGCAAGGAGGAGGGGCTGCTTCTTTTCACGGTAGAGATAGAGGACCTGCTCCTGGATCGCCCGGAACATGCCGGGTTTGCCGCCTTTGGGTTCTATACCAAGCGTAGAACAGAACTGGCGGTAGAACTCCATGACACTGACGGTAGAGAGGCAGAGATACTCCATGTGGTAAAGATTCGGGTTCAGGCTTTTGGCAAAACAGCGCAGTGCGAAGGACTTGCCCATGCCGGGGCGTGCGGTGAACAGCCCGATGCCCCTGGTATCCTTGAGGTAGTCCAGCCGTGAGAGCATCTCCGAGATGTCTTTCGAGAGGAAACGGTCCTTCTCAGAGGCCATCTGTTTGTCAAAAGGGTTGAAGGCCAGCCCATAGTAAGTGCGGAACATCAGCAGGCACCTCCTATCTTTGAATAATCAATAGAAGGGGTGTTGTTACGTTTTGTCCTGCAGTTTTCATTTTTATCTGTCGGCCGGATGGGATAATGCTCCCCCTCATAAAGGATGTAGGCAGAGGACATATCGTCGGGAAGGAAGCGGATCTCAACTTTGGATGAGATGAACTGCATGGGGACGTCATAGGAGACCTTGTCGATGGAGACAGTGGAATCCTTATTCACCTTCCTGTTGATGCGGTTTAAGAAACATTCCTCCAGCCATTCCCTGGACTTTGGCATCTGTATGGCACAGCGCGTCTTCTGGTAACGTTCCATGGGGGTACAGCCGATGCCGGAATGCATGGAAGTATTGTAGGTGCGGATATAGTCCCGCAGGAGGGAATTGAACTGTGCCAGGGACGTGATGGAATCCATGTCCAGCGTATAAAGCCAGGTCTCCTTGAATGTCCTGAACTGGCGTTCGATCTTGGCCTTGCTGGCGCCGTCCCGCACTTTTGTATGAAGGAGGACCGTGCCGATGGAGCCGCAGATCAGGGAGAGCTGTTCATTTGAGTAGTCGGCAGCCATTGTCGACATAGAGTTTCGCCGGAATGCCGTGGGAGGCAACTGCGTTTTTTAAAACTTTCTGGAAGTTATAGGCGTTATCGTTATAAAAAAGGCCGCCGCCCACCAGGAAACGCGAGTGGTCATCAATGATCATAATGCAGTAAACCCTCCTGCGCTGCCCGCCTTCCGTGATATAAGGGAGGTAACAGGTATCCGCCTGCCACATTTTCCCAAAGGCATCTTCCTCAAAAGCTTTCCTGTCCCTCATAGATGGATTGCGCGCCGACTTCAGGTCATGCTTTTTCACGAAGCGCTGGACGGCGCAGACGCTGACAGAGGCGGGGATAAAAGCTTCCTCCACAAGATGGCGGTGGATCTGGGTTGCGTTTAAGCGTGGGAAAGCCTCTTTCAGCCGGTAGATCTCTTCAATGGCCGTGTCCGGCAAGGCGCGTGTGGAGCCTTTGTCGGAACGTTCCCGGGGCATGAGCGCGTCAATGCCGCCATTCTGGTAAAGAGAGGCCCACTTGCTGAGGGTCTTGGGGCTGTACTGGAATACAGAGCCGTCAGGCAGGGTGAGGGGTTTTTCCGTTACCCGCTGGTAATAGGCGTTTCTGGACGCATCCGGATAAAGGCCATGGATGACCGGTGCAATGAGTGCGAGCCGGAACTGTGCCATAGCAGATGCGTCTGAAAAGTTTTTGGTGTTGTAATGCATAAAAAAATCCTCCTTTACTGTTTTCTATCAGCATATAGGAAGAACAGCCTGGAGACCATCCCTGTGTTATGTGGTGTCTGGGAAACGGTTCAGGGGCCGAACTGCTGTTGGCAGTAAGCCGCCGGATTTCTGTGGGACTGGAGGAAGGAGACAGAGAAGCGGCGGACAAAACCGGATGCAAAGCCGGAATAAGCGGGCATCCGAAAAAGGCCTTTCAGGAAAGAGAGGCCGGAGGACTCCCTGGAAGAGAGAAGGCCCAGCCACTCTTCCTTCTGCTTTTTGAACAGGGAAAGCCAATGGTAGAGCTGGTTTTGGTTAATACAGAAGCGTGCGCAGATTTTTTCTACGGAAGCAAGCCGAAGGAAATATTCCGCCAGGACACGGAGGATAAAGAAAAGGCCGTAGGAGGAATAAGGGATGATGAAATCCGGAAGGATGGCATGGGTATGGCCGCAGGAACAGACAAGGCGCAGGATACAGAGGCTGTGCCAGACAGGCTTTCCACCAACGAAATCAGCCAGGGAACGTTCATAATAGGCATGGACGGAACAAGCTCCCTTTGCCCCACAACAGGGGCAGGTCTGTAGTTCAGGCCGGAAACCGTCCATGAAGGAGTCAAAAAGCTTTTTTGATGAAGATTTTATACGAATTAACTTGCAAAACAGGGAATTATTTCTTATCATAATAAATGTCAGTGATGCCAAAGCCTCATGAGTGGGACATGATCCCGTATATGGCAGGTATGCTGGTGTATGAGAGAAAGAACGAACTGTAGGAGGGGCTGTTCTTTCTCTTTTTTGTTCCATAAAAACTATACTGGAATAGAGCAGGATGGTCAAGATAAAAGTGTGCTGTTTTTTACTGCACGCTGACATAGATAATAATTAAATGTTGAGATTTTAATTTGCTGTATTTGTGCAGGAGACAGGAACTTTAATTTGCTGGCTGACAATAAAATCTTCGGTATAGTATTTTCTTCGGTATAATCGGTGTTATCACGAATTAGGTATAACACCGACCGAGGCTCTGAGTTCGGAAATCCGGCTGCGTTAGAAACTGGTATAAACAGCATACAACGTTCGAGCATTTATTACTGCGATCCCATGCAGCGCGGTCAAAAAGGAGGCCTTGAACAGGCTCACACCATGCTTCGTATGGTGCTTCCTAAAGGAACCAGTTTTGAATTTCTCACACAATGGGATATAAACCTGATTGTGAACCATATCAATTCGACACCGCGGGAAATCCTTGGCGGAAAGACGCCGTATAGTATGGCATTGGAAACACTTGGCAAAGAAACCTTAAAGACGCTTCAGCTTAGACCGATTGACCCTGACCAGGTCAATCTGACACCTAAGCTGATCCGCCATAAACACTAAAGCAACTATTCAAAAAAATCTGCTGTCGGACTGGAAGTAAACTTTTCACATTTTTAAAATGTGGCCGGTGGAATTCAGTCCCGCACACTGAATCTCAGTGGCCCGTTTGCCATGCCCAAAAATGAAGAATTTTTTGAGAAGTTGAGTTAATTATAACAGATATCAAGTTTTTTTACTCAAAAAAGATTATAAAAACTAAAAATTTTAAAGCCTTGTGGAATTTAACTTTGCACTGGAATTTAAAATTTCAAGTTAGCTTTATTTTACTTATTATATTCAAAAACATGATTTAATATTCTTAGCGCAATTCAATTTTGCATATTTTTTCTTTTATATATAATTATTCAACATTTCCGTTCCCAATACAAAAGGCCTCATTGAGCAAATTCCCAATGAGGTCCTAAAATTATCATATCTAAATTCTTTTTTAACATGCCTTGGTAGCTCGGCTTTTTACATCTTTTATTCTATACTATTCAAATTTGCACCTATTCATCGGCATACGGTGTAGTAAACTAAAGTCTCTCATTCTGGTTTTATATCTGCAAGTCTGACTCTCTAGAAATATTGGTAAATCATTGGTAAAATTGAGCAAGAAACACAGAAAATCTTTGATTTATAATCCCTTCATCGTACCTGGTAAATCCTGCCGTGGCAAACGAAAAGTACTTTTATCATAAACGAAAATCCTCCTAAAATGCCGTATTCTGCCCCGATTTGCCACAGTTTGCCGAGTTGCATTTCGTCTGTGAGATTGTTAAATCTGTCACACAATAAGCAAAATGCGGCAAAACGAGGCAAGCCCAGGACATCAATCGTAGTAAAAACGTAGTCGAAACCGGGGTGTGTTACTACTATCAAATATCTGCGTCAATCTTGTCATCAACAAACTTGTATTCTTTGTTAGCAAGAGCATCCAGGTTATTACGTTCTTTTCCTTTCGATAAGACCGAACAGGCATTTGGCGTCCAGATCCATTGCTTCATTATCATCCGGCCATTCTGGTTCTTCATCCGATATGGTTCCAGAGGCCGCGTCCATAGCCTCCCTCATCATTTCTATCGACGAGGATGCGTAAATCCTGGTAGTCTGTGTTGATGAGTTTCCAAGTATCCGGGATACAAGTTTCAGTTCAATCGTCAACACCTTCTACATGTATGGCTGGATGCTGCATAGAAAAAATTTCTTTCTGTCGATCAATCTCTATTTTTAACTGCTCTTTCGTAGGCAAATAAGTCAGATATTTTGACATAAACAGTCTGTCATTATCATGCAGCACCGAGTATCTGGCAATATCCTCATCAGTTTCTGAACACAATAGAATCCCTATAGTGGGATTATCTCCTTGCCCTCGCTTTAAATCATCATACATGCGTACATACATATCAATCTGACCTACATCCTGATGTGTAATCTTCCCCATCTTTAAATCGATGAGTACATAACATTTAAGTTCGATATTATAAAAAACGAGATCCAAATAGTAATCTGAAGTTTCCGTTACAATATGCTGCTGACGAGCCACAAACGCAAATCCCCTACCCAATTCCATCAAAAAATCTCTAATATGTGAAAGAATAGCAGATTCTAAATCTCCCTCTAAGTAAGTATCCTCATTTCTGAAACCAAGAAATTCTGCAATCACTGGACTTTTAATTAGTTCAAATTGATTTTTCTGAAATTCTGCGGTTTTCTGTTTCATTTCTTCAATTACAGCATTTTTTGTGGGTGCCTGAAGAAGGCGATAATAATATTGCGTACTAATATTACGGTCTAAAGTTCTTGAACTCCAATTCTCGTCAACAGCTTCCTTCATATACCAATAACGTGCATTTTCATCTGGAACACGAAGAAGACTCCTAATATGTGTCCAGTTAAGATTGTGAACGCATGCGTTCACAATCTGCTCATCGGGAAAACACTGATAAAATTTGATGTAATAGTGCAAATTCCTTTTAGAATAATTTTTGCCGAATTCCTTTGTCAAATCTTCTGCCAATGCAGAAATCAAACCTCTGCCGTACTCTGCGCGTTCACTGCCTCCCAGTTCCTGTTCTACAATTCGTTTCCCGATATTCCAATAGGTAAGTAGCATTGCCTTGCTGGAGGCACTATAGGCTGTTTCTTGCCCAGAAGAAATAATACTTTTAATTTCTGTAATAACTGATTGGTATGGCTTCAAATGATTCACCATTATATCACCTCGATTTCTCATAATAAATATATTTTAACTTGCTTTTCCTGTCACATTAAGGCTCTTACAAAAATGGTGTAGTCGTGGTGTAGTAACTGCCTTCCCTGTCGTGAAATCATTGATTTTACAGGCTTTTTCTGAATTTTTCAAGATATTGCCGTGGCAGACCATTAATATTTTTATCACAAATGAAACTTCTCCTGAAATATTGTATTCTGCTCAAATTTACTGCAATTTGCAGAGTTGCATTTCGTCTGTGATAATCATAATGATAGAGCATCCTGCTCCTCAAAAAACACTTGAAGTTTCTCATTATCTTCGCATGCATGTTGGAAAACCTTACAGATTCTTCCGAAATATTCTCCCCCCACATTTCTATTTATAATAACAATTTCTGTTTCGTTCAGTTCCGTCAGACAATCATATAATGCATCCAGATTTCCACCATAATAACTCGGAAGCTTCAACTTCTCCTGTAAATATGCATGAGTTGCTTTCTTCTCCGGCATTTTTTTTGCATCTAATACTACCTTCACGCGCTATTCCTCCCCATATAACAACTCAAATGATTCATAGTGATCTTCCGTATAATAAATCAGTCCGTCATTGGAATATACAATCCGTTTCCCACTCCGGTATCCTCCATCACCATCAACATCACATTCATAGTATTTCCGCCCTTGTTCCTCCGGAAGCTGTCCTTCGTAATTTCCGAAATGATCTCCGCCGATACTTTTCCCCGGCGCGACTTCCCCCAGATTCCCTTCACTGCTTACCCATCCTAATTTCTTCGCTTCTTCCTTCGTTATAAAATTACCCGGAAGATGTCCGTATTCATGTAAATACGCCGCAACCTCTTCTTTCGATGTATACTCCCCGGTTTCCTCGATTTGAGTACCGTCCCCTGCTGCTTTTTCCGATGCATCCGTTCGTACCTTTTCATCTGGAGAACATGCTCCGAAAAGTAAAACAATACATAAAAACGGAATTAGCAGTGCGTTTAATTTTTGTCTCATATCTGTTCCTCCATTCACCTACAGGTAGTGTCAAAAACTACCTGTTTTTTTGTTCCAAAATCTTATAAAAATCTTTCAAACATATAATTTTGCAGAACTTCCTGTGCTGCTACGTTATTGCTTTTTGCATAATTTTTAATCCGCCTTTTAAACTCATGGCCTTTGCGCTCATAGCAGCACCTCCATATACTTTCTCAATATTTTGCTGACTCGAAATGCATCAGCATATTCAGCAAGACGGTTTAAATCTTTTTTCTTATAAGCCGCATAATTTTTTATTGCATTTAAAACCATCTCCTCGTCACAGCGGTTACGGCTTCGTAGGAAATCACACAAAGTCCGTTCTGGATTATAGCAGCGAACTGAATTCCCAAAAGTAGTTTCTTTTTCTTCCACTCCTAACAAATGAAGCTCTGGTTTTATATAATAACAGATACATTCTTCCTTTAATTCTCTGGAAACAGATGCATTACTTGGAATGGTGATAGAATGAATGAACGGCGTCCGGTCAGATAAATGATTTAAAAAAAGCGCCGTATCATGAGAAAAAATAATTTTATCTGACCGCCGTTGTAAAAGATACATATCATCAACCACCGAATCAGGCAATGTATAAACTCCACGCCCAACCCGCACTAACAATCCATTTTCTACATATTTAAGGAGCATTGTCCTTGAAAACCCAAGTTTCTGAATCTGCGCCGTAGTAATTTGGTTACGATTTTCTTTCAGTGCGTTCATAAGAATCGGGTTCACTTCCATATTGCGCCTCCAGTTAACTTTTATATCAATATCATACTTTATTTCGATACAAAAGTCAACTCTCACTTCTATGCTTTATACATAATGAACTCACTATCCATGCAGAATCTGCATATATCCGCTTAGCAAACAAACACTTTTTATTACATTCATAATTATTATCCTTTAAATAATGCCCCCTCTTTTGAGAGGTTGCAGCCAAGGAGCTGCTTCTTTGATCAAAAGCAATATTATGACTAAAGGGCCGCCCTCGTTACCTTTAAAACCAATCAGTAACGAGGGCGGCCACACATTTTGATGTCTATGTCAATACATTTCTTGAAATTATCGAAAAAACAGGCTAGCCCCCTACCATGAATCCAAGCCTTGAACTTAACTAACTACCATTGATTCACAAAAGCATATAAATAGAAATAAAAACAGAAAATACCGCAACAAAAATTTTTAAACCTGTTACCGGTACTTTTCCCGCCATCCGGCTTCCTGCCAGGACGCCGGCACCATGTGCCACAAGCACGATCAGTAAAATCACCCACACACTTCCAATATCAATTCTTGACAAATACCCCACACAGGCAGGGATCGCAATAAACACAGAATCAAACAGGGACACGCCCACTGCCAGCCTTGCGGATACGCCAAAAGTAATCAAAAGAGGCATTACAAGAACCGGGCCTCCGGCTCCTGACAGAGAACAGATGGCACCTGTCACAGCGCCCAAGAGCGGCAAAAACCAGGTTTTTTCCATCAGACCTCCTCGTTCCTCCATGTTAGATTCTTCCACAGCATTCTCTCCTGCTGCGCCATTCTCTCCCACTGCAGCATCCGTTTGCCTTTTCTCATTCCACATCCTGCATAGAATAGAAATCCCGGAGAGCAACACGACCAGATACAGGATGGTCTTTGCTGCGGATTTGGAGATCATGGCCTGCAGAAACACTCCTGCCACAGCCCCTGCAAAGCTCCCCATCCCTATGCGCACCGACATGGGGATATCCAGATTTCCTGCCTTCTTATAGTTTACCGAGCCAAGGATGCCGGATACCAGAAAAGCCAGAAAGCTGAATGCCAGCGACTGCTCCACGGAATATCCAAGCACCCCTGTATACAGCATAGGAAGCAAAAATCCCGCAATTCCGCAGATACCGATCAATCCACCAATCACCCCGTTAGCAGCGGCAATCACCAAAAGAACAACCGCCCCACCTTCCATCAGTCCGCTCATGATGGTATTTCCTCCGTTTCCATGTATTTCTTCGCCTTCCAGAGAATTTTTTCTCTGTCCATTGTGAGGACTTCCCGGTCTTTCATCAAAAATCTTCCGTTTACCATACTGTCTGCCACATCACTGCCATTCACACATTCCAAAAGTGTATGGACACGATTTCCGGTAAGCAACAGGTGCGGCTGATTCCAGTCTATTGAAATAAGGTCAGCCCGGTATCCCGGCTTCAGGCAGCCAAGCTTCCCCTCCTGATCCAGGATTCTGCCTCCTCCTGTAAAAACCATTCCGAAAATGGAAGCCGCCGGCATGATCTCAGGATCCGCATAACGTGTTCCCCATACCGCATTCATGACGGAACGGAATATTTTCATCTTATTCCACAGGCTCAACCCTCCATGGGCTGCCCCGTCTGTCCCAAGTCCGACACAAATTCCCCTCTCAAGAAGAGATGGCGTATCCGGAACCCCTTTTCCACAGTTGCTGAAAGGACAGTGTACCACCTTGGCATGACGCTGCGCCAGAATTTCCTGTTCCCTGGCAGAAAGCATAATTCCATGGGCCGCCACAAAATTTTCCTGCAGGATTCCCAGCGAATCCAGATACTCCACAGGGCGCATCCTGTATTTTTCCAATGTATAATTGACTTCTCCCGCATATTCATTCATGTGGGCCTGTATACAGGTTCCTTTCTCCCCGGCCCGCTCTGCAGCCCCCCGGATCAGCTCCTGTGAACAGTTCATGATGGCCCTCAACGAATAAAACACCCGAAGATTTCCTTTTCCGTGAAATTCCTCATACAGTGCATCTGTCGTTTCCAGTGCCTGGGCAGCCGTCTGCCGGATGGAGTCCGGGAAATTTCCCTGGTCCATAGTGGAATGGGATAATGCACCCCGAAGCCCGGAAGCTTCATATACTCTCCCGGCCTCTTCCATAAAATATCCTCCTGCATCCACAAATCCAGTCGTACCGTTTTCAATCATTTCCAGTGCGGCAAGCTCTGCGCTGAACTGCATTTTTTCCGGCGTCAGCGTACTTTCAAAGGGAAGCATGATCCTCGTCCAGATCATAGGAAGCTCATCCAGTATTCTGCCCTTTAAAAGCTGCTGGCCTGTATGCATGTGGCAATCTATCAGCCCCGGCATCCACAGCTTTTGGCTTCCATCTACTTGTATGGCGGCTTCATAGGCTTCTTCTGCTTCCTTTACCGGAAGAATATCCAAAATCATGCCGTCCTTAAGCACAATAGCCTGTCGGTCCTCCACTGTCATCTGTTCTGTAAGACAGGATGCGTGTATAATCATACAATCACAAGCTTTTTTCATACCTCTTTTCATCTCCGAATAGTCAAGTCGCATATATTCAACAAAATTGACATCTCATATGTTCCGCGGAATCAATACCTCATATAATCCGCTAAATTAACATCTTACATACTCTACCGAATTAAATTGCATGTGTCAATGATAAAGTCACATTGGCAATAACAGCAGAGCATACAAAGGTTCCTACCATTACAAGACATGCGATCACCACCATTTTCCAGCCCTGCCGTGCAAACTCTTTCAACTGGTCGCTGATAGAGATTCCTGCAAAAGCGCCTACCATAGTAAGAGGTGCAGTAAAGTTGATCTTTCCGGCAGATTCTATCACAAATTCACGCACCGGCGAAAGCGGACATGCCAGAAACAGCCCCAAAAGGGAACAGTAAGCGATCACCGGAAGCTTTACCGGAATAAGCTTGCTCAAAGCTACGGAAGCCAGAGAAATCAGAAGCAGAATCACAATTCCGGGCAGAGAATCCAAAAATCCTACCTGGAATCCTACAAAATTTGCAAGGGCAATACCAAGCCCTGCCACAATAAACATGGCCCCCACTCTATATATCTCATGCTATTTTGCCTCCTTTTTCTTTGCTAATCTGTCATGAATCGGCCCGAGTTTTGGTTCCAGTACCCGGTACAGCCAGTTACACAGGGGAATTCCCACAAAAATTGCCATATAAATCCCGTCAATTCCGGAAATTGTCTCACTTGCGCTTGCCAGTGCAGAAATTTCCTCCGCCATCGCCGGAAACATCTCCGAAAGACTTGCCGTTGCGGAAGCCATCATGATTCCCGCTCCAACTCCGGAAGCCATACCAAGTGCGTAAGGATGGAACCAGCCTGTTGCTGCAATCACCGTTGCCATAAATCCAAAGAAAATGGTTCCCACCATGCCGCCGATAATATAAATTGAAAGGCTTCCTCTCGCCTCCGGAGAATCCGGCCCGAACATATCCTACATCAGTGCAAGGTTTGTTTCTCTGTTAATGGAATGACAGGCACCGATTGCTTCTCTTTTCAGCCCAAACAAAAGAGCTAAAGGAAGAGAAAGAAAAATCGTTCCAAGATTTCCGAATTCCTGCAAAAGCAGCGCCGGACCTGCGGAAATGACCGTTTCTATACTTGCACCTGCATTGATGCCAAGCTTGGCAATAAACGGACAGATACAGACGATTACCAGCTTTGATGCCGCTCTTACTTCTTTTTTCTGGAAAACCTTCAGTATCTGAGGCCCTGACAGAATTCCCATGAAAATTGAATAAAAAATGGGAAACCAAATCAGCATTCCGGGTCCGATGGGGATTTTAATCTGTCCAATGGAATCTGCGACCACAATAAACAGGAATGCAGCCAAATAGATTTTCCATTCCATCCGAAACCGTTCTCCAAGACCGGTATACATAAATTTTTCTTGTTTCATAGATATCCTCCTTTTGCTCTTTCCTCTCAAAAAGAAACTATTTTTTTGTATTTTAGCGGATTCGTCCTCGAAAAAAAAAGGACAAAAGGGCTTTTCTCTGTTATTTTGTCAAAAAATGTTATATAATTTTAAAAAGCAATGAATGGATGGAGGATAGAGATTATGATATTGGAAGAACTTCTGGAGGCATATCCCGATGCAGAACCTTATTTCCGTTTTATGCCCGAAGAACTGAAATCCCGTTATACGATCCGGACCTTTCCCCCCGGATATATCATTCATCAGAAGGATTATCCGCTGGATTATTTTGGAATCATCTGTCATGGGGACCACCGTGTCATCAATGAATTCGAAAACGGCAATGTCTTTATGATCGAAAAAAACGAAGCAATCAATTTTATCGGGGAAGTAACCATTCTGGCAGGAATGGAAAAGACCTCTGTCACCATCGAAACGCTGACGGAGTGTGTGGTTTTTATGATCTCAAGAGCGGATTTTGAAATGTGGATTTCCAGAGATCTGCATTTTCTCCGGCTGATCACCCAGGTAATTGCCTTTAAACTTTACCGCTCCTCTTATAACAGAGGTGCAAAATTGTTCTATCCACCTAATTTTCTGTTTCTGGATTATCTGCTGAAATATGCCGATGCCCATCACATCAAAAAAACAGGGACCGTCACTTTGCGCAAAACACGGGAGGAAATACGGGAAGAGCTGGGGATGACTGTGAAGACCATCAACCGCACCATCGCCAAATTAAAAGGCGACCACCTTCTGGATACATATAAAGGCAAAGTCACATTTACTCTGGAACAATACCAGCGGGCCGGAAAAGAAATCGCTTACTATGTAAAATAGACATGGTTTTCATGAAAGAAGAACCGGCAGCCGATACAGCGGCTGCCAATTTTTTATCGCCTCATCATCTCCATTTCCATGGATTGTTTTAACTGTTCAATATTTCCGCTCTGTATAGCACTAATATTTCTTGCAATTTTTTCCTCAGTCCAGTTCCACCACTGAATTTCTAATAATGCAGAAATGGTTTCTTCTGGAAAACGTTTCCTTATTGCTCTTGCCGGAACACCGCCAACAATCGTATATGGCTATTGTTTCGCCTGATATTCCTGTTTCAATTCCTCCGCAAGATACGCATCGCTCATACAGTGCATATCAGAAACACCATCTCGGATTAACTGATAAACCTCTGAGCGATAAAAAAAGTCCAACGCCGCATCCAATGAGATACCCTGGTATTCAGCAAAGCGCGCAATTACTCGGCTATATTTTTTCTGTAGCAAAATCGGATTAGCTTTCATACCATTTCACTCCCTTCAAAATGCAGCAGTTCCAGTGCTTTCTCTGTGCGGAAACAGATTTGCAGGTTCGGCTTTTCATAACGTAGGCGTTTAATTGCTTCTTTCTTGTCAATCAGTCCTTCAAAAAACAATTCAACTGTATTGAACACTTTATCGTTAGCTACACCGCCAACTACAAGGTCATAATCTGTTGTATCTTTCCCACTGCGGCAGTTCAGGATAAAATCCAGCCATTCCTCGGAATAAAAATCAAATTTCAGAGTTTTCAAAACAGCTTCCTGGCTTTCATCAAAAAAGTAGCGGGATATAATACCGTCTTTTCCTCTGCGTTTGAATTTACCGCACCATTTCGCTGCTTGCTCATATAGGGGAGTGGCATAAAAACCACGCCCAAAATCCACATTAGGGCGGGAATGTGTCAGATCCGGCTCTGCGATTTCCAGATAGGAACCATGATATAGGATCATACCCTCACCCCCCTTTCTTCCATCACATCAAGGAGGTCATTTACAATATATTCCCGGCTCTGCGTGTGCAGAACTTCATATTCCGGCACTATATAACTGCCTAAAATGTCGCTTTTCTCTGTGAACGCACGATAAACCAGCTCCGCATCTACGCCGAGCTTCGTTGCAACATTCTCAATACAAAACACGGCAAATTCCAGTTCTCTGGAGTTTTTGATTGTTTCATCTATCATGACACTTCGCCCCTTTACTTTATTTTAGCCAAAACTTCAGCATCTACAATTCTTTAATCATAATACCACAGAAATGTGCTTTGAATAATCAAAAAATGTTAATTATCAAAGTAAAACTCCGAAATATCTCTTTCAAAATGGTGCAATAGTGCTGTAGTAAATTCCATACACTGATGGACACCTTTACTCCTTTACCAAATACTGAACCGGAACTTTTTTTGTAAGCCATACTCCATTCTTAGATAAGAAAAATTTGTAACCATCCTTATACATTTCACCGGCTTTGACTATATAAATCACAGGCTTACCGTGACGCTTTCCAACATGAACCGCCGTATCCTCATCCTTTGATAGATGCACATACAACCTACTCTTAGGAATAAGTCCCTGCCTGTCAATCGATACAACATATTTTTCTCCGGTTCCATGCCACAATTCCGCCGGTGGCTCAACCTCGTCCAATTCCACATCAACAGGAATAGAATGCCCCTGATTCGCTCGGATCAAAGTCTTATCTTCATTAAAAGAATATCTCTGCTTGTTATCCGTTCGGACAATTTCTTCCAAGATATCCATATTGAATTCATGAGTCTTGGCAATTCCTGCAATAAGCTCATCAACCTTGGCCCAGCCATGTTCATCAATGCAGATATCGATTGTTTCCGGCTTATGACGTAGGATTAAGCTCATGAATCTGCTTATACTTGTTAAATTCACTTTATCCCTTCCAATTTCCTAAGAACTAATAAGAATCCTCTTAATATGCAATTCTAAAATAATCCAAATACGCCTTATATCTATCCTGTGCTGTCAAACAAGTATCCGTCAGGTACCCCTTTTCATTATTCCATTCTTTCAATCCACGATAGTAAAACATCTTTAAGTTATCTTCGATGATAAATGGAACAATGTTATATTTCAGACACTCCTTAAACATAATCAATCTACCGACACGGCCATTTCCGTCCTGAAACGGGTGAATTTTCTCAAATTTCACATGGAATTCCATAAGATCCTCCAGGTTTTTTTCTTCTTTGGAATTGTACGCTGTCAGCAATGCTTTTATCTTGCCGGCAACTTCTTCCGGAAGTGCAGTTTCCATACCGCTGACTTCATTCGGCATCTTCTTGTAATCGCCTACAGCAAACCACTCTTTTCTAGAATCACTTGTTCCATTCTTAAGTATCAGATGAAGCTCTTTGATAAATTTTTCGGTCAACGCTGCTTTCGCGTTATCAATAATCATGTCAATACAACGAAAATGATTTGCTGTTTCAATCACATCGTCCACGTTGAGGACTCCATTTTCCACACCGATTGTATTTGTTTCAAAAATATATCTGGTCTGATCGTGAGTTAGTCGGCTACCTTCGATATGATTGGAATTATAGGTCAGCTCAATCTGCGTCTTATGGTAGATACCGCCAGAATACTTACTGGCTTTTTCTTCCCGCAAAATGTCCAATAATGTGACTGGTCGCCCTTTCTTTTTATTAGAACGCTCCGGTTTTTCTGCATTTTCAGGAATACTCCAGGTCTTGCCGATAAGGGAAGCCCCTGGAACACGACCCTGAGCACAATAATTCCTCACACTGCGTTCCGAAATATTCCATTTCTTTGCTATTTCAGTAACTGAAAAGTATTGCATCTGATTTCCTCCCCAATTCATAACAACTTCTTCTTGTTCCCCTTCAATATCAGAATTTACTCTAATCTATTATATAGTATATCACATTGTCGGCAATAAACTCAATCTTATGCATTTACTATGAATATATTTTTGCCGTTTTGGAGTATCTACTTAACCCAAATCCAAACGAAATAATAGACACCTTGTATCACTGTGAAACTGAGATTTTTTCTCTGTCGGCATGCTACGATTTTTACATTTTTTTGCTCGGATGCCATTGATTTCAGCAGATATTCAAAGTCCCGTTATTCTCCCTCATTCCTACGTTCCCTAAAATACGCTTCAAGGTTTTTATCCCTGCAATATATGTAACACCCTTTCATCCCCCGTGACATAAGTACTCTGTATATGTTTTTGACATATGCAGTAAGTTTGTCCGGCTGGTTCTTTAGCCCCTTTTTGCCCGCCGAATCACGATAATCCTCAAAACTGGCGTAAAGCTCTCTTCGGTCAGGGTCAAACTTAAGATCATTTCCTATAATGACACCGACATAGTCAAACTCCAGACCCTGAGATGTATGAATACAACCGATCTGATTTCTTTTCGACTCATCTGTTGCCCAGGAATACTGGTCTTTTCGGCTGTTCCATGGCATACTGAAATTACACTCCGGGATGGTCACATCCTCCTTCTGTGCATTGTCGTTTCCGCTCTTTGCATCTGTCCATGGCCAGGCAAAACCCGCGAGCATTCTTGCCTTAAAACCTTCCTCATTTTTCCGGTTAATTTCACGTAAAAGCTGATTCGGGTCATCAAAAATCCTGAAATCGAAGGCTCCGTCATCCCACCCGTCGTAATTAGCGGTGTCCTCAATCTGCAGAGTATGGTCCACCCAATTAAGATATCCTTCGGCCCCTGAACATCTGAACTGAGCTTTCAGTTTCACCATCTGTATATCTGCATGATATTTTTCACAAACTTCTTTTATTCTTTCCACAGAACCTTCATCATCCGGCCGGATCATCTGATTATCGTCAACAAAGAAAACACTCACCTTTGCGGCCTTTACAAGATCCTCCACCTGGCTTTCACCGGAATACATAAATGCACCTTTTTTCTTTAGCCTATGGGCTTCATCACAGATAAGGACGTCAAACTCATCTGTATATGAGTGTACAAAACCGGCCGAACCCGAAAACAGGGCTTTGAGCCTCTTTTTTGTTGCTGAAGATTTCTTACCGAGAGTATCTACCATGCCTTCTCTAAACGAGGCGTTGGGCGCCACAAATCTCACATTTACTCTTTTCTCCAACAGTGTTACAAAAGCATTCATTGCAACGACCGATTTTCCTGTTCCAGGTCCGCCATTAATGATAATGGCCGTTTTCGTGCGTGCTTTGAGCGCGATATCCACGATATTGGAATATGCTATTTTCTGCTCATCCAGAAGCGTATATACAGGATTCCCCTCAAAGATTTCGGCCACATATTCTACAAATTTTTTAGATGGTGCTGTTTTTCCGTTTTCGATTGCATAGAGGATCTCCATTCCCCGGCCTTTATTGACATATCTGCCTATAAACTCCTCTAACTTTTCTACATCTGAAGAGAAAAATACCGGCGTATCTTCTACTATTTCCCTGTACTGCGCCTGCAGCAGTGGTTCCGGTTCCTTCTTCTGATAATTATGCAAATATGCACACGATATCACTTTGATATCTCCTTCATAAACGGCTGAGTTCATATCCGAAAGATATTTTTTATATGAATAAGCCTGATATGCCGGATGCGTTGTTTCCCTTATGCCGTTATGCAAAAAAGTCCTGACCAAAGCCTCTTTCTCTGTAGCCTCAGCTGTTTCCCATTGCTTCAACTCTATGATCAGAAAATTTGAAGCATTATTTTTGTCGTGTCCTGTGATCACGAAGTCTATTCGCTTACTGGTCGATGGTATGTTGTACTCGATCAGAATTCCACAGTCATCCGGAATAGCTGATTTTCTCACGATTGTTTCCATAAATCTCATAGAGTTATTCCACGCACGCCTTTCGCCATCTCCGGCACGTCTTCCCATACCCTTTACGTAGGCTGCCTCGATCTGATCTACTATAAGATTTCTTTCGACTTCATCACAGAACTCTGCCGCGCTGCTTCGATATAAGATCATTTTTTCATCTCCAGTTCTGTATATTTGGCATTGCTTCCGTATGCCTTATCTACAGGATATTTTTCATTATTTCTTTTTAGTTTTTTCAATATCATTTCGTCTATGTCAAGGCCGACTGCATCTGCCATAAGGCCGCAGTATATCATGACATCGGCAAGCTCTTCTTCTATCTTTTCTTTCTTGTCCGCTGCTTCTAAATCTGCACCGGACCATTGAAAGATTTCCAACAATTCCGCTGCCTCTAATGAGATAGAGATAGCAAGATCCTTTGGATTGTGAAACTGTTTCCAGTTGCGCTCATCCCTAAATGCTGTTATCTTTTCCTGCAATTCTTCAATACTTTTCATGATTTCCTCCGTTCATTCGCAATCAAAAAACTATATTGATTGGAAAAGCTCCAAAAATTTCTCTTTTTCTTCCGGCCGCCTGAACCAGATATAAATCCCCTTTGTCGCCCTTGTGAAAAGAATCCTGTATGTATTTTTGACGAGGGTAATGATCTCATCAAAATCTGCATTACGTTCTTCCAAAAAAGCATTAATATCCCGATACCTGACGTTTCCATAAGCCACGGAAAAATCATTCTGCAGCTTTCCACCATACTTTTCAACGATTTCTTTTATAAAAGTATAGTCTTTGATCTTATTGAGATCAACCCTCCATCTGTCATGATCCCAGTACAGATCGTCCCAGACGATCAGCCCTACATAGTCAAATTCCAGTCCCTGGCATGTATACACACAGCCGACTTGTCTCAAGTTCTTTTCCTCCCTGTATGCATACCATTCCGCCTGATTCCTGAGCGGATTCCATGGATGGTGAAAATTCTGGTCGGGAATATGGATATCCAGACTTTCTTCATTATTTCTGTTCCAGCTCCAGCAAAACGGTGCCAGCCACTTGCACCTAAAATTCTGGCTTTTGCCAGACAGCTCTGCCTCAATTTCGGATAGATTTTCTTTTACGCTGACTTCAAAGCCTTTTACGCCGGCAGACAGACCCAATGTGCTTTTTTCATTCGACAGATACTGATTCACGATCTTTTCAAATTCCGCACCGCTTCCATTTCTTAAATTCGTTTTCAAATAAAAGTCATCCCTGAAAACAATATGGGAGTTCACACGTTTTTTGTAGTTGTTAATACAACAGGTAATATGGTTCCGGGTCCCCTCTTCACTCATCCGGACAATCTGGTCGTCATCCTGTAAAATAATCAGTATATTAGTCTTGTCAATCAATTTTTCCAACTCACTGTCTAACTTCTGCAGCCGCTGCGCTTCGTCTATCACCAGAAAATTAATCCGCTTTTTCCCATTTTTCAAATTGTAAGTATTCAGAATCGAATTGCCGCCCGGCCCTGATATTCCCGTATCCTTATTCCAAATATTAAAATTCAGTACCTCCTTCAGCGTCCTGTTCGGAGTCGAATAGAGAATTCCACTTCCGTTATTCCCGTTATTTCTGTAATAAAAGCTCATTAAGAATAAGCCCAGAACACTTTTCCCGGTTCCCGGAGCGCCTGAAATCAACGCGATCACTTTATTACCGGTTATTTCTGCCTGTTTTATTTCTTTCGTAATCTGTGCACTAATCTCCGGCTGCTCCTTTAATAAAGTGATACATCTTTCTCCCTTCAGAAGTTTCCCTATTTTATCAAAAACCTCCTTTGGATTTTCAAACTCACCCTCTAAAAATTCCTGATACTTATTACCGATGCCATCCCTCGTCAGAAATCTTTCTATATAAGCGATAAGCTCTGCTTCTGCACCTTTTACAAATACCTGTCTGTCATACGTCTTTTTGAAGAGTTCATACTGATTACAAAATAACTGTTCTTTATTCACAAAATTGTGAAGATATGCCAGACTATACACTTTAATTCCATTATCTCTGACCTTTTTATGATATAGCTTCAGCAATGTCTCATAGGTATTCAGCTGCATACATGGATGTTTCCTTTCGTTCTCCGGGTCTTCCGGAATACGGACAAAGGTCTTTTCACAAACTCCTTCCGTCAGTATCTCCTTCCATTGCTTCAGCTCCACAATGACAACCGCCATATTTCCATCCGGCCCTTTCCCAAGAAGCACAACATCCATCCGTTCATCTATGTACGGAAGCGAATACTCAAGCACCGCCCGCAAAGCTCCAAACCCATTCCGGTTCAGTACGTTCAGCAACGCCGGGATTGAATTTTTCCACGAATTTACTTCACTTTCATTGTAACAGTTGTTCTTGTAATAAATTTCCTGTAAATTCTCATCACTGGAAATCCTCTCCTTTAAGATACCTACAATTTCTTCGCCGGTCATTCGTGCCAGCTTTCCGACTTCTTCACAAAACAAATACATCTTTCATCCAATTCCTTTTTCGCAGTTTATTAACTATAATATACCATGGCCCTTAGGTATAGTAAATTCCTGTTCGCTGAAATATTTTTCACCGTTAGGCCCCACTGAACCTTATTCCAGATATGCATGGCACCCGGGATGAAGCTCTGCCTGACCTTCACCTGGTTATGCACGGCAGCCGGGATGAGACTCCGCCTGACCTTATTCCGGTTATGCACGGCAACAAAAAATCAGGGAAAAAGCCGTCTCAAATCAACTTTTTCCCTGATCTTATTCTCATCAATTCCATATTTACTTAAGCGGAAAATGGCAGGCACACATACCGCCGTCACACGGTTTCAGTTCCGGCTCCTTCTGTTTGCAAATATCCTGCGCATATGGACAACGCGGGTGGAACCTGCAGCCGCTGGGCGGATTGATCGGGCTTGGGATTTCCCCGGTCAGCAGCTCTTTATCTTCCTTGCGCCGTTCCGGATTCGGCTGCGGTGTTGAATCCAACAGGAATTTGGTATAGGGGTGAAGCGGTTTGCTATAAATCGCATCGGTATCCCTGATCTCGCAGACCTTTCCCAGGAACATCACGCAGACCCTGCTGGAAATGTAACGTACAACACTCAGGTCATGGCTGATAAACAAATACGTCAGGCCAAATTCTTTCTGCAGATCGTGAAGAAGGTTCAAAATCTGTGCCTGAATCGAAACATCCAAAGCAGAAACAGGCTCATCGCAGACAATCAACTTCGGATTCAGTGCAAGTGCCCTTGCAATGCCCACTCTCTGACGCTGGCCGCCGGAGAACTGATGCGGATAACGGTTGTAAAATTCAGACCGAATTCCTACCTTATCCATTAAGGCCCTGACTCTTTCCTCTTCTTCATTCTTATTTTTATATACTTTGTATGCACGGAGCGGCTCGGAAATAATTTGCCCTACATTCATTCGCGGGTCCAAAGAGGCATACGGATCCTGGAAAATCAGCTGCATCTTCTTGCGGGCCTCACGGAGCTGCTTGGAATTCATGCCTGAGAGATCCTCATGGTCGAACGTGATGCTTCCCGATGTAGCCGGAAGCAGACGCATCAGCACCTTTCCCAAAGTCGATTTTCCACAGCCGGATTCACCTACCAGGGCAAGGGTCTCACCATTATAGATATCCAGGTCGACACCGCTGACTGCATGAACGATTCCTCCGTTTGTCTTGAATTCCTTGACGATCCCTCTCGCCTGCATTAAGATTTCTTTATCCATAGCTTATTTTCCCTCCTTATGGCAGGGCGTAAAGCAACGCACCTCATGGCCATTTCCCATATCTTTAAGAGGCGGCTCCTCATTTCGGCAGCGCTCAGTTGCCATAGGACATCTGGGAGCAAATCTACAACCGGTCGGCATATCCTTTAAGCTCGGAACCATACCTTCAATACTATCCAGACGCTCATTGCTGTCCATCTTCGGCAGAGCACCTAAAAGTCCCCGGCTATATGGGTGCATAGGATTACGGAACAATTCGGAAACCTCCGCATGCTCGACCACTTTCCCTGCATACATTACATATACTTTATCGCACAACTCCGCTACCACTCCCAGGTTATGCGTGATCATCAAAATCGAAGTCCCTTTGTCTTTCTGCAATTGCCGCATCAGATGCAGAATCTGCGCTTCAATTGTTACGTCAAGCGCCGTAGTCGGCTCGTCAGCGATCAGCAGGTCCGGATTACATACCATCGCCATACCGATCATGACCCGCTGTCTCAGACCGCCGGAAAGCTGATGCGGATAGGCGTGATAGCGGCGTTCCGGCTCCGGAATACCGACCTGGCGGAAAATATTGATCACACGCTTAGTAGCTTCCTCTTTACTGATCTTCTCATGCAGCAAAATGGCTTCACGCACCTGTTTTCCCACTTTCACAACAGGATTTAAACTGGTCATCGGCTCCTGAAAGATGATGGAAATTTTATCTCCGGTAATCTTTCTCAGTTCTTTTGGACTTAACTTTGTAAGGTCCATATCCCTAAGCATGATTCTTCCTTCTTCAATGTAAGCCGAACTCGGAAGCAGCCCCATCACGGACATTGCCGTCATACTTTTTCCGCACCCGGATTCGCCAACGATTCCCACGGTCTCTTTCTGCCGAATCTCGATATCGACGCCATCTACCGGAACTAATTTATCCTTCCTGCTCCTGATAACCGTCTTTAAGTTTTCAATATGTAACAATACCGGAGTATTCTTTTCCTGCTCTACCATCAGCTTAACTCCTTTCAAGGGAGGAAAAAACGATCCGTCCCTCAATAATCGTATATCTTAACTGGGCTTTAACATCCCGCGCAGGGAAAGCGTTAAAAAGAACAACGTCTCCATCTTTTCCCACTTCCAGGCTTCCCACACGGTCTTCAACGCCCAAGGCTTTTGCCGGATTAATCGTAATCATTCTAAGTGCACGTTCTGGTGTCACACCACATCGCACTGCTTCCCCCGCCTGCACTAACAGAATATCTTCTGACAGGATCGGAGAATCTGAAATAATCGAAACATTGACCCCTAAACGGTCTAATAATGCTACATCGCTTAAATCGGCGCCTGTTAATTCTCCATATCCCGTCGGAACCCCAACAGGTCCGTAATTAATGCAAGCACCACTTTCAGCTAATTCATCTAAGAAATCTTTTGCTAACCATGCATGTTCAATGGTCAGCCGACAGCCATATTTCTTCGCCATTTCAATAGCTGTCAACATATCAAATTGTTCACAATGAATCTTTAACGGAATCTTCCCTTCCAGAGCCGGAAGAATCGCTTCCCATTTCTCATTGTATGCCGGCGGTTCTTTTCCTTCACTGACCGCCTTTTCTTTTTTACTGCGGTAATCACTCGCAGCCTTTAAAGCTCCATCTAACTCTGCGGCAATTCCCATTCGGGTCATGGGTGATTTTCCTTTCGGCCCATAGACTCCCTTCGGGTTCATTCCCAAAGCAACTTTCACCGCACAGGGATTTTTTATAGCCATATCATGAATATCGTTTCCATAGCTCTTTGCTACAAAAGCCTGGCCACAAACCACATTTCCGCTGCCCGGAGTGATACACAAGGTTGTCACCCCTGCTGCCGGAACACTCTGAAAATTCTTGTCAAGTGGATTACAGCCGTCTATCGCTCTCACTTGCGGAGTAACAGGATCTGTCATTTCGTTCAGATCCATTCCGTTTTGATCGATCATATCAAAACCACCCTGATGTGTATGAGCGTCCACGAACCCCGGCAGGGCCCACAGACCATCGGCCTCAATAACCTCTTTTTCCTCAGGAGCCTGAATCTGCGCCCCTATCTGAGCAATCTTTCCATCTTTTATCAATATGTCACCAACATAAGGATCGGTTCCCGTCATATCCAATATCATCGCATTTCGAATTAACATACCGCTTCACCTTTCTTATTGTATACGATATTTCCTGCAACAACGGTTGCAGCCACATCGGCCTCCCAGCTCTCTAACGGATTTCCATTATAAATTACCAGATCACCTAAAAGTCCTTCTTTAATCGAGCCGATCAAATGATCCACGCCCAGAACTTCCGCGGTTCTTACCGTCATCAGATCCAAAACGTCTGCCGGCTCATATCCCATCTGCACCAGACGGCAGGCATTCCAGAGAAGATTCTCCCGGCCTACCCCTCCGGAAGAGCAGCCGATACATAGCGGAAGCTGTTCACGCAAGGAAAGGATCTTATCTACGTCCGTACCATACCAGAATCTCGCTCCGGCGTCAAACAGGTCGCCCATGATCACTGATGCGCCTGAATTTGCGATCATTTCAGTCACCCGGTCAGCCTCGTAAGCTCCATTAAGTATGACGCGGATCTGAAATTCTTTCGCCAGAGCCAATACGTCACTGATATCCGCAACGGTTGTCACGTTCATCAGAAGCGGTATCTCTCTCTTTAACACTTTTGCCAGAACTTCATAGTCACTGTTAAGCGGCGCATCCTCTTTCTCCATCCATTCCTTTGCTGCTCTGAACGTCTCTCTTAAGCAGGAAGCCATTCCCATACGTGTCATGGGGGCTATGTTCTTCGGACCAAATGTTGTCTTCACATTTGAAGTAAAATTGCCCTTTAAAGCGACCGTATCACATACGCACATCTGTGCTGATGTCATTCCGGTCACATGGTAAACTCCCATTTGCCCTGCCAGCAGGGGCCCATCGGCCGGAGCGGCACCAATACTCGTGATGCCGCTAAGCCAATAGCGCTGAAGCTGTACCTCTCTGCCGTCAAGGGCATAGCGAACATGCAGCTTCGGATTGCACGGGGAAGATATTTCATTGGAATCTCCCTGCCGCAGGTTGGCATAATCCGTCAGACCCACTGAGGTCACCGGAAGAATAAATCCTGGAAAAATTTCCTTTCCGTCTGCATCCAAAACAGGAATACCCTCTACCGCCAGCTCATTCCCTATTTTTGAAATGAATCCATCTTCCACCAAAATATCACCTTTGCGGACAATCTGTCCCGGAAGATGAAGATTCCCATTCTTTATCAACAACATATTCACTACACTCCTTTAGCTCTTGAGAGTTTTTCTCATTTTATCATTATTCTGCAGGTTTCACTTTTCCTAAGTAGTATACGTAGTTCGCACCACTCACCGGATTAAAGCCTGTAAGTTCCGCTCTATGAACAAAGTTAAAGTAACTCTCATACATCGGAACCATATTGTAGAAGCTATACTGCATCTCCAAAGCTTGTTTTACCAGTTCTTTACGCGCTTCTGCATCGTACTCACTATCAATCTTTGCCATAAGCTCATCGTATTCCGGAGTCTTTGTTACGAATTCTCCATAATATCCATTGGAAACATAGAAGTTCAGCATATCTTCTGTACTAACCTGATCGGTACCAAAGTCCAGAATACTCATCTGGCAGGTTCCATCTGTAAATTTTGCATAATATGCATTCGTGTCGAGCTGAACGATCTCTACATTAATTCCTATTGCCTGCAGATCGCCCTGTACAGACTGTGCGATGGAAGCCTCATTTGCACTGATATACAGTTTCAAGGTCTCACCGTTGTAATTGGACTGCGCCAAATACTCTTTTGCTTTGTCTACATCATATCCGTCGATGGTCTGAAGATCAGCATAATCTCCCATAACTCGCTGCGGATATAGTGTGGTTGCCGGAATAGTCTCCGGTTCGTTGTTGAACATCGCTGCATTTTCACGGTTGATTGCGTAATATACCGCTTTTCTTAAATTCTCATCGCTGGTAAACGGTTCTGCATAGAAGTTAAGGTATTTGATTGACCAGCCGGTATTTACTTCTGCTACAAGATTCGGATCCTCTTCTACCAGAGCAAGCTGGTTCGGTGTAACGTTAATCGCAATATCTGCCTCATTGTTCTGCAGTGCCACAACAGCGGTCGAACTGTCCATCGGTGTACGGATTGTTACCTTCTTGAAGTATGGTGCTCCTTCAAAGTAATCTTCATTCGCTACCAAATGCACATACTGATCTGCACCCTGAGACTCAAATTTATATGCTCCGGTACCTACTGGATTCTTAGCAAATTCATCGGCACCCTTTTCATAAGCAGTCGGAGAAACAATCCACGGACTCTCTGCCATCATCGGAAGCAGCGCAACATGAGGCGTAGCTTTCGTGATCTTAACTGTATAGTCATCTACCTTCTCACAAGCCGTGTAATAAGTAGTAACATATGAAGTCAACGGATTGGCAAACTGTTTGTCAAATGTATACACTACTGCATCTGCGTTAAATGGAGTTCCATCATGGAACTTAACATCATCACGTAAATGGAACAGAACAGCGTGTCCGTCGTCGGTATCTTCCCAGCTCTCAGCCAGACAAGGTATCGGTTTTCCTTCGTCGTCAAACTGCAGCAGACAATTAAATATCTGATGCATTACGTTCTTATCCACGCCGGTAGCAGAAGCTGTGGTAAGCGGGTCCAGTGTCTCACTGGTCATATGTGAAATAAATACCAGTGTGTCTTTGTCTCCTGTGCTCTCTTTCTTTTCGGTTTTTGTCTGATCATCAGACGAGGGGGTTTCGCTCTTACTTCCACAGGCAGCTAAACCTAAGACCATAGCTGTTACACAAAGTAATGAGACAAGTTTTTTCATTTTCATTGTACATTCCTTCCCTTTCATAAAAATTTATTCTAAACAGACTATTCTGTATAGAAACTTATCTTTCCGCCTGACGCGGATCTAACGCCTCCGTCAGTCCATCGCCCAGAAGGTTGAAGCAAAGCGCTGTCAAAACGATGGCCAGACCCGGGAATATGATCATGTGCGGACTTTGCCGCATCCAGCTCGTGGCCTCACTAAGCATATTGCCCCACTCCGGCGTGGGCGGCTGAATACCCATACCTATAAAACTCAGGCCCGCTGCAGACATGATCAGACCTGCAACATTCATCATGGCATTTACAATGATCGGACCTATTGCATTCGGCAGAACATGATGAAGAATGATATCTCTGTCCTTCACTCCACAGGATCTGGCCGCTTCAATATAATCCTGTCTTACAACCGTAAGCACAACGGACCGGATCATTCGTGTAAAACTCGGCACACTCGCCACAACGATCGCGATTGTCATACTCTTTAATCCACTTCCCATCGCAGCCACCAGACTCAGAGCCAGAAGCATGTAGGGAATGCACATCAACGCGTCGATCACTCTCATGATCCAAGTATCGACCTTTCCGCCAAAATATGCTGCCGTTGCTCCCAGAATACATCCTCCGAACAGACTAAGGGAGGTACATACAACGCCAAACATCAGGGAATAGCGTGCCCCATGAATGACCCTGCCGAACAGATCACGTCCCATGTGGTCCGTTCCAAACCAGTGCTGCATACTTGGTCCTAAAAGCCGTTCCTGCGGATTTGTTGTAATGACAGATTGATAATCTATAATTACGTCCGCAAATAATGCAAAGAAAATAATAATAATCAAAAAGATAAGCGCTACTACGGATACTTTATTTTTACAGAAGAGCCTCCACATTTCCTTCCACTGACTCGGCTCTACATTTGTGATTGTTTTCTTCTTTTTACCCAACATTCTATCACCCCACAACTATTCAAATTGCGATTTTATTCTCGGATCTATGAAAGCATAGATCAAATCCACAGCCAACATAATCACCATAAATGTTGTAGACAGGAATACCACTGAAAACATGGTAAGTGGAACATCTTTCGCTTTGATCGCAGCTACGATAGCATTTCCAAAGCCCGGAAGTCCAAATACGATTTCCGTTATCATGGCACCTCCCAGAAGTCCGGCAAAGTTCATACCAAGCTGGGTGATGACCGGGATTAATGCGTTACGCAGAGCATGCAGGAAAATAACGCGTCTGTCTCTGGCTCCTTTTCCCTTTGCAGTCCGGATATAGTCCTGATTCATCGTGTCAAGCATAGTCGTCCGGGTGAGCCGGCTGATAAATGCCGCACTTGGCAGCGCCAAAGTCATAACCGGCATAATATAATGCTGCCATGTGCCGACTCCACTGCTCGGAAGCAGTTTTAGTTGCAAGGATAAGAACAGCATCAGCATAAGTCCAAGCCAGAATCCCGGAACAGAAGCCAGGAACAGTGCCAGGACCGTCAGGCCATTATCGACGATCGAATGCTTCTTCACTGCAGACAGAATTCCCAAGGGTATCCCTAACAGGGCCGAAAATATAACAGACAGGATCGCCAGTTTCAATGTGGTAGGGAACTTAGGCATCAGTACCTGTGTGACCGGTACATTGAACGTATAAGAAGTGCCGAAGTCGCCGTGAAGCGCATCCCAAACATAATCTACATAGCGAACCAAAAGCGGCCGGTCAACGCCCAAAGACTTATTTAACATATCGACCTGCTCCTGCGTCGCTGTCGGTCCAAGCATAATTCTTCCGGGATCGCCAGGCGTCACGTTCAAAATAAAAAAGACAACAAAAACAATAAATAACAATGTCGGTATGACAACCAACAAACGTTTGACTATGTATTTAGCCATTTTTCTCCTCCTCTATTCAAATTTACCCTTCAACCTATGGATCACGCATAAATATGAATAAGTTCATAATCTTCTTTATAAAATATCATGACAGACTATAATTGTCAATATATTTAGACACAGTTATGAATATATTCGTCAATATTTTGGTGTTTTATTATAAATACACCAGATTTTTACACGACAGATTTCGACTCCAAAGTACTTATACCCTCGCGGCAGTCGCCAAACCTCCCTGCAGGCATGGCTGCCTGGCTCGTTGCTAATGGAAATAAAATAGAATGTGCACGATCGCACGAAGTGCGTTTTACTTCATAGGAAAATGCCACGCACATTCCTATGAAACAAAAAAACAGACAATTCAGTGAATTGCCTGTCTTTTTAATCGTACTATCTCTTATAGTCCAATAACCCCTGTTTGAAAATACCGATACAAAGTTTATAGAGTTCCCATTCTTTATTCACATCGTTATCACCAAAACAGTGTATCACATTGGTCATAGCCAGCGTAATCGCGATCATCAGCTCTTTATTTTCTTTGATGCGCTCATCTAATTGCTCGTTCTCAAAAAAACTGGAATCATAAAGCCCCATGTATTTTCCGCCTATCAGCCTATCAAAGGTCCAATCTCGCTTGATATCTTTTGGTGCCATGTTAAAACTGTCAACCATAATTTCCTTATAATATTTCATTCTTTGCGTACTTTCCAAATCTATGGCGTCGGCCTTCTCAGCCTTCTCAATTTCCTCCGGTTCCATAGGATCGAATTTCTGATTCTTTTCTGTCCTCTCTCTCAGCTCATTGTCCATATAGAAAGAAACAATATAAAAATACAGATCTTTTTTGTCTTCAAAATACTGATAAAAGCTTCCCGTCGGAATCCCTATACATTTAATCAGATGATTAATACTGATATTCTGGTACGGAGCCTTTGCAAACTCGTCCATGGCAACATCAATAATGTGATTCCTTTTAGACTCGGAAAGATTAAAAAAAGTTTTTTTAGGCATATTTTCTCCTTCTGCCGTTCTCCCTGCCCGCCTGATTACGGAAAGTTTCCCGACTTGTATCATTCCAATCAATTTTAATATATTATTTCTTTAATGTCAATTTATTCCATAACCGCATTACCCGATATTTAGTATTTTCCAAATGTTTCAGATCCATAATAAAATTCAAATAAGGGGCACAGAACCGAGATGAATACCCAATGGACCTTCTCTCAAGTTTGCCTGGCAGCCGAGATGAATGTCCAACGGGCCTTCGTTCAGGTACGCCTGACAATGCTAACGAGGCATGTATGCCCGCCCTTTCCCGGTGCCAGACATACATGCCCCGTTTTCCGTCTCTTTTCTGGAATTAATACAATTTCTCGATCACTTCATTTGCAATACTATAACTCTGTTTCTCCGTCGGGAACGTACCTTCCCCGACCTCCTCTATGTAAGCCTTAAACGCTTCTTTCATCGCTGCTCCGATATCCGCATATCTCTTCACAAATTTCGGCGTAAAATCAGAGAACATTCCCAGCATATCCTGATATACCAGAATCTGTCCGTCGCAGCCTGCGCCTGCACCGATTCCGATGGTAGGAACATCTACCGCCTCCGTGACCTTCTGCGCCAGAGATGCTGGAACACATTCCAGTACAATGGCAAATGCGCCTGCCTCAGCGATCGCTCTTGCGTCGTCCAGAATCTTCTGCGCTGCCGCCTCGTCTTTTCCTTGTACCTTGAATCCGCCGAACGCATTGATAGACTGCGGAGTAAGACCCAGGTGTCCCATGACCGGGATTCCGGCGTCGACGATGGCCCCTATCTGCGCGGCTACTTCCCTGCCGCCTTCTAATTTTACTGCATTTGCACGGCCCTCCTTCATCAGGCGCCCTGCATTTACCACTGCATCGTAAACCGAAGTCTGATAAGACATGAACGGCATATCCACAACCACCAGCGCATTCTTCGCGCCTCTTGCCACGGCGGCACCGTGATGGATCATATCCTCCATGGTCACAGAAATCGTGTCCTCATAGCCGAGAATAACATTTCCCAATGAATCGCCTACCAGGATTCCATTGACTCCGGCTTCGTCCATCAGAGATGCGGTGGAATAATCATAAGCGGTCAGCATGGACAGCTTCTTTCCCTCCTGCTTTGCTTTTTTGAAAGTTGCAACTGTGTTCTTCATCTTATTTTCCACTCCTTTCCAGTATTTGGGCTAATTCCCCATAGTCCCTGTCGGGATTTTTACGTCTTGCGATCTGAAGCAGTTTTCTGGAAATCTGCAGGTAAATCTCTCGCTCCTCCTCTGAAAATGCTTCCAGATGTTTCGTAACGGTTGACACGTCGCCTCTTTCCACCGGTCCGGTAAGAGCCGCAGCCGTCCCCTTTGCCGCCACATTCTGCGCATTATTTACAAACAACGGTCCAAGGGCTGCCTCGCCGCTTTCCCTGTCAAAGCCGCAGGACTCCAAAAGAGACACGCCCGCCTCATAAAGCCCTGTCACCAGATTACTGACGAAGACCGCGGCCCCGTGGTAGCGCACCTTATCGTCCGCCCCAATCACCCGCACCGGGTTACCCAGTTCCTGGAAAAAGGACTTCCAAAAGCCCAGATACTCCTCGTCTCCTTCGATTGTAAAATACGCCTGAGAAATTTCCTTATAAGAATTCTGTTTGCTGCTCACCGCAAACAAAGGATGGATAGAATAGCCAAACGCACCCATCTGGCTGATCCCGGAAAATACAGCGGAGCTCATAGCGCCGCTTGTGTGACAAATCAACTTGCCTGTCAAAGAATATCGTTTTAGAGAATTCCATACCTCTTCTATGGCCCCGTCCGGGACCGTCAAAAAGAGAGCATCACTCGACGCTGCAATATCTTCTAGTGTCTCATAATACCTGGTATGTGTAAAATCAGATGCCTGCCTGGCTGCGGACTCACTTTTGCTGTAATAGCCGGATACATCCACGTGATGTTCCATAAAATACTTGCCCAGCGTAAAGCCCACTTTTCCTGCACCCACAAATCCTATTCTCATCCTATCACCTTCCTTTCAGGTGATACCCTCTCCTGCCTCAAGGCGGCCGGGAAATGAAATCTCATTCTGTCTCGATATAAGTTCCATGGCATATGTCAGGATTTGAAAACAAGTGTTGTCCCGGTATAGTTTCCCTGGGAATACTATCCGAAAACTATTCTATCACATTTTGCACGTTTATCATAGGGACAATCTTAAAAATCTATCATGTGAAAAATTCATCATGGCATGGGGCGAAATAAGGTCCGCTGGACCTTATTTCAGGTATGCCCGGCAACCGGGATAGGCGTCCACTCAGGCTTGCCTGGCAACCAAAAATCCCTGACATGCCTGTTCTTACAGCTTCAATTTTGCAAATGCGTCCGCAAACGCATTATTTACCGGTTCTTCCTTCTGCTTTTTCAGATAATTCTGTACGTCCCGTTTGCTGACGCCCGCCCCTTCTTTTTTCCTTCTCTCCTGGAACGCTGTCAGCTTCTCCTTATGCCCGCAGGAACAGACGAAGATCTGCCCGTCCCCTTTGCCGCGAAGCTGCATTTTCTTGTGACATACCGGGCATCTGGCGTTGGTCGTCTTTGCCACGGTCTCACGATAACCGCATTCCCGGTCCTGACAGACGAGCAGTTCACTATTCTTCCCTTTCACCGCCAGCATACGCTTTCCGCAGCGGGGGCATTTCGTGTTCGTCAGGTTGTCATGCCTAAAGGAGCCTTCTCCGGACCGGATCTCCTCCAGCACTTCGCCGGTATACGCTTCGATCTCTTTCATAAATACACTGCGCTTCATCTTCCCTTTGGCAATGCGGGACAGCTTCATCTCCCAGTCGGCCGTCAGCTCCGGCTTTTTTAATTCCTCCGGCACCAGACCCAAAAGCTGTCTTGCCTTGGAAGTCAGGTAAATGTCCTTGCCGCGTTTTTCCAGAAGAAAACCGGAGAACAGTTTTTCAATGATGTCTGCCCGGGTCGCGACCGTTCCCAAACCTCCGGTCTCCCCGAGAGTCTGCGCCATCTTTTTATCGTGTGATTCCATATAAGCGACTGGATTTTCCATCGCAGAAAGCAAGGTTGCCTCGTTAAATGGAGCCGGTGGCTTTGTTTTTCCCTCCGTCATCGTAAGTCTTAGTCCGCTCAAACGCTGCCCTTTTGCAAGTTCAGGTAATGTCTGGCCCTTTAAGCTCTTTTCCTCATCGCCCTCTTCCTCGTCGTCGTCCAAAGTCATATTTTCATAGACTTCTTTCCACCCGGCCTGCTTCACGATCCTACCCGACGCCACAAAATACTCCCCGCCAATCTCCACCGTCAGTGTCGTCTGTTCATACTCAAAAGGCGGAAAGAACACGGAAAGAAAACGCCGTACCACCAGGTCATAGATTTTGCGTTCTTCATTCGTCATATGATCCAACTGTACAAACTGCTCCGTCGGAATGATGGCATGATGGTCGGACACCTTAGCGTTATTCACAAAAGCCGGTTTTGCCGGAAGCTGCCTTTTCGCCGCTGCTCCTGCCATTTTCCGGTACGGCCCGGTGCCGCAGGCCTCCAGCCTGTCCTTTAGTGTCGGCACGATATCGCTGCTCAGATACCGCGAATCCGTTCGCGGATAGGTGAGGACCTTATGATTCTCATACAATCTCTGCATGATGTTAAGGGTCTCCTTTGCAGAAAATCCGAATCGTTTATTCGCATCTTGCTGCAGCTCCGTCAGATCGTAAAGAAGCGGTGCATACGTCTTTTTCGGCGTGCGGCGGATATCCGTCACCGTCCCTTGCTGCCCTCTTAACCGGGACAATATCGTTTCCATTCGTTCCTTATCAAAGGAGCGATAGCTTTTTGACGTCTGATCCTGCCATGTAAGAGTAATCCCCTCCCCTTTTGCCGTTATCCCAAAATATGGTTTGGGGACAAATTCGCGGATCTGCTTTTCCCTTTTTGCGATCATGGCAAGCGTCGGGGTCTGCACGCGCCCGCAGGAAAGCTGGGCGTTGTATTTGCAGGTCAAAGCCCGGGTGGCGTTAATGCCGACCAGCCAGTCCGCCTCGGCACGGCACATGGCAGCATCATAGAGTGCGTCGTACTCATGCCCGCTCTTTAAATTGGCAAACCCTTCCCGGATCGCCTTGTCGGTCACGGAGGAAATCCAGAGACGCTTGATCGGCTTTTTACAATTCGTTTTCTCCAGAATCAGCCTCGCTACCAGCTCCCCTTCCCGTCCGGCGTCGGTGGCTATGATGATCTCCCCCACGTCATTTCGGTGAATCTGCGTCTTCACTGCCGCGAACTGCTTCCCGGTCTGTTTAATGACCTCCAGCTTAAAAGGCTTTGGCAGCATGGGGAGATGCTCCATCTTCCATTCCTTATATTTTTTGTCGTAGTCCTCCGGGTCAGCCAGCGTTACCAGATGACCAAGGCCCCAGGTCACGACGTAGGTATTCCCCTCCAATGCGCCGTTTAATTTCTTATTGCACTTTAGAACCCGTGCAATATCCCGCGCAACGGAAGGCTTCTCTGCAATTACCAATGATTTCATACTATTACTCCTTTTTAAACCTTATGAAACTGCCGAATGGCCATGCGGGATGCCCTTGGGTATACCTTGTAAAACGGCCGAATGGCCATGCGGGATGCCCTTGGGTATACTTTGTGAAACGGCCGAATGGCCATACGGAATGCCCTTTGGGTATGCTTTTACAAATGCAAACGGCACCGTTCCATCCGCTCTAAATTTAGATCCGAGTGTTCGATTTCCCGCGAAAACCGATACACTACTTCCACAATATCCTCAAATTCCAGTGTTTCCCCATTCTTACTCCACCTTGCCGCCAAGAGCTCGCAGATCAGGAAGGTAGAGAGGACTGCCATTTTTACTTTCGCATATACATTGCCATCGTAAACCGCCCCACATAGGTACGTAAATATAAAATAGACTAGAATCTGCTCCTTCATCACGTCCAATTCCGGGAAATGTCTCTTCTGCCATCTTTGAAAATGCTCCTGCAATTTTTGATATTCGACCGCGCCTTTTCCGTAAAGTAGATAGGCGCTCTCGTCCAGATTTGCCTTCCACTCCTGGCGCAAAATCTCCAAATCATATAAATTTGCGAAAAATGTCTGTGCATCGTCATAACATTTCCCCATATCCTGTTTCCAGTTTTCGTACCTTTCCTCCACGAATAATGCGGCAGACGGCTTGCGGTACTTCTCCAGGATCTCTTCATAAGAAAATAGCATTCCTCTATTCATTCTGAACTGAAGATCATGAGCGATCCCGAGCACCAGCGCGCCGCGAACCTGGATTGCTTTCGTCGCTTTCGTCCGGTCCTGAAGGATTTCCAGCATCACTTCCCTTGTCTGAACCAGCGCGGAATAAAGAAGCGGGTCAAAATCCTCATACTCTTCCTCCCCTTCCTTCTCGCAGCTTAAGAAATGCACCGGCTCTGTTTTCCCAAGAATGAGGCGCGCCGCCTCCGGGCAGGACAGGGACAGCGTAATCTCCCGGACATTTTCAAATTCCTCCACATGCCTGGGATACAACCGGCAAGTCCGGCAAAGGCTCTTCTTCCCCAAGGCCGTATACAGGTCGCACAGGTTCTTTTCGTTTAGGAATGCGCATCTTCGATTTTCTTCCTGCCGGAAGGTTCCCTCTTTCCAGTTGACGCTTCGCCTGAGTTTTCGGGCAAATGGCCCTTCGACTTTTTTGTACTTTTTGAGCGACTTCTCATCGACCACGATCTGCCACCCCGCGCAGCAGGTATCCTCACACGCTCCGGCGATGCACCGGAACTCTTTATAGTAATCTGGGATTGTATATAGCATCTTTTTTATCCTTTCTACAGTAGGAATCCACAGCCATTTCCTTACTTTTGTGGCAACCCCCTGCCATTGTAAACATACACCATTCCTCTTGATTTCGCAATATCATTCTGGGGGATTTCGCATTTTCGTCCCGCAAGGCCTCGCATTTTATTCTCTGGAATTTCGCATTTGTATTCCAAACATTTTCGCTTTATCAACTATTTCATAAGAAAATACCCCTAAAAAATTCATTCTTCCTTTGTGTACTTTCTCCCCTGACCAAGAAATTCCGCTGAAAATTTGACTCTCTCTTCCAAAACCCGTATAATAAGCACAATATCACTTTTATTTTACACAGGTAAACAACGCAAAAATCCAAGGGAGAATAGATATATGAAGCCTCATAACCATTTACCAATTACAGAATATGCCGCTTTTGACAAACCCACCGGCGAGATTGCGGGCTTTCCGGTCCGTCCCGGACTATTTGGGATCAGCGGGGCCATGCCGCTCCAAAACGGAGTGAATTTTACCATCGCCACCCACAACGGCACCTCCTGTGAGCTGCTTTTATTTCACACCGGAGAGGAAGAACCCTACGCCGTACTTCCATTTCCCGAGGAATTTAAGATCGGAGACGTCTACTCCATGATCGTCTTTAATCTGGATATCCGGGAATTTGAATACGCTTACCGGATAGACGGTCCTTATCACCCGGAGAAAGGGCTTTTATTCAACCGCAACAACATTTTGCTCGACCCCTATGCGAAAGCTCTGAGTGACCAGCATATCTGGGGAAAACGTAATCAAAAAGCCTACCATGCGCGGGTCGTGAACGATGTGTTCGACTGGGGTGATATGCCGCAGTCCACACGGGAGCTTGCGGATCTGGTGATCTATGAACTGCATGTCAGAGGTTTTACCCGGCACTCTACCTCCAACGTGGCGTATCCCGGCACCTTCGCCGGATTGATGGAGAAAATCCCTTATTTAAAGGAACTCGGGATCAATGCTGTTGAACTGATGCCGATTTTTGAGTTCGACGAGACCATGAATGCGAGGGAGGTGGATGGAAAGACTCTGCTGGAATACTGGGGCTATAATTCTGTCTGTTTCTTTGCTCCCAATACCAGCTATTCGTCCTCGCCGGAGCATAATCACGAGGGTACGGAACTGAAAAAACTGATCAAAGCCCTGCATTCCAACGGAATAGAGGTCATTCTGGACGTTGTATTCAATCATACTGCCGAAGGAAATGAGCTCGGCCCCTCTTTTAGCTTTAAGGGGCTGGACAATAATATTTACTATATGCTGACGCCCGATGGAAACTACTATAATTTCAGCGGCTGCGGAAATACCCTGAATTGCAATCACCCTGTGGTGAGGCAGATGATTCTGGAGTGCCTGCGCTACTGGACGGTCAATTACCGGATCGACGGATTCCGCTTCGATCTGGCCAGTATCCTGGGGCGTAACCAGGACGGATCCCCCAGCAATAATCCGCCGCTTTTACAGGCGCTTGCCTATGACCCGCTGCTCAGCAACGTAAAGCTGATCGCAGAGGCCTGGGACGCCGGTGGGCTGTATCAGGTAGGACGTTTTCCCGCACATCTGCGCTGGGCGGAATGGAACGGAAGATACCGTGATGCCATCAGAGGCTACCTGAAAGGGGATAACTGGAATGCCATTGACGCCGCATGGTGCGTAGCCGGTTCCGGAGATCTGTACGGCGGGTATACTTCTGAGCATAACAACAATTATGCAGGCTACAATTCCTGCGTCAATTTCCTGACCTGCCATGATGGATTTACGCTATACGATCTTTATTCTTACAATGAAAAGCATAACGAGATCAATGGCTGGAATAACACTGATGGTGCAAATGATAACCGTAGTTGGAACTGTGGCGCCGAGGGCGAGACCAACGATCCTGAGGTGCTAAAGCTGCGCTACCGCATGATCCGCAACGCCTGTGCCGTGCTTCTCTCCAGCCGCGGAACTCCTATGTTCCTGGCGGGCGACGAATTCGGAAACACGCAGTTCGGAAACAATAACTCTTACTGTCAGGACAATGAAATTTCCTGGCTGGATTGGAGTCTGCTGGAAAAGAACCGCAGCCTCTTTGAATTTTTCAAATTCATGATAAACTATCGTTTCCGTCACCCCATCATCAGCCGGAAGCTGCCCGATGCGATCTGCGGTATGGACGCCATTCACGCCCACAGCGCAGACGGCCGCCGCACCAATATCGACCGGGATACCCGGTTCTTCGCAAGCAGCTTCGCGGGATATGACAGGAAGAAGGGGAAAGATGATATTGTCTATGTCGCCATCAATTCCTACTGGGAAGACGTACCTATTACCCTCCCGGAAGCACGTGGTTATTTCTGGTTTCTAAGTGTGAATACCTACGGCGATGGACAGGGGCGTTACTGCTACCCGGAGAATGAAGAGATCCGCATCGACGGCAGCTTCGTCATGCGCCCACGGTCTGTGGCGATTTTTACGGCAAGACAGATGTAAAAAAATATATGCCCTGTACACGAGTGGTTTGCATTTTTCAGTGAAAAGCAGAACGCTTTTCCCGGATACTGAGGCAAAGAACTAACCGACGTTCACTTAGATATGCTTGGAAATAAAACAACGGCAGTATGGATTTGAATCTCACTTCATCCAACTGCCGTTTCTATTTTCTTTACGTGGTATCCACCTTAATCATTTGGTTTTTTAGCCTATTTGTCAACCATCCCTTATTTTCTCTGTACGCTTCTACTCCCCTATCAGCACTTTCTTACCCTCAAAAGCAAATCCATATTTTCGTATTCTCTCTTTGGGAATGCCTCTTGCAATCAGGGCAGCTTCATATTTTTCTTCCTCAATCTGCAGAAGTGCATTTTTCACCGTATCTGCAAGGGTATTCTCCTCACTCGAATCAAAAACCTTGAACTCAATGATTATTGCGTCGTCTGTCCCAAGCGGCTCCAACATAATATCATATCTTCCAAATCCACTTTCCCTGTTAGAGGTAATCACATACCGGTCTGCCAGTTCTACCATCAACCCCAGTACAAATCCATGATAGAATTTTTCCGGCTCAGACGCCTCTGACGGTTTCTTTCCGGTATCAAAATAGCTGATCGTCGCCAGCGCTACCCGATTCATATACCCGTTCATGGACTTTAAGTCATGCCGCAGCATGGCCCGGATAAAGGCATTATACCCCGAACTTTCCCGTGAAAACCAACGCCGCACCATATTACTAAACATAATACGCACTTCTTTATTCGTGATAGAAAGGCGATACTCTTCTCTTCCCATGGGCTCGTTGATTACATGTTCATCTACTTTCAAATACCCGCTTGCAAGAAGGAAACTCCATATTGCATTCTCATCATCTAACAGCTCCCGGAACACAATCTGCTCGTCAATACCTTTATCCAGACTCCTTCCCTTAAGCAGTTCTTCAAAATCTGTTTTCACATCAGGGCTGCCTTCTCTTATCAGCTTGCTCACCAATGCATTACTGCTGGTATTCGCCCAATAGGCGCCTGTTTTCTGCTTATCCAAATAATTGATTACTGACCATGGATTGTAAATATCCTTCACATCTCCAAATGTAAATCCGTCATACCAGGCTTTGACTTCATCTTTTTTATCCAAAATACCGAATTCCTTCAATGCGGCAAACACTTCATCTTCAGTAAATCCGAAGCTATCTTCATACTTGTCAGAGGTTGTGGTCACCACCTCCAAATTATTCAAGTCTGAAAACACCGATTCTCTGCTGACTCTTGTAACCCCTGTCATCACTGACCGTTCCATATAAGGATTGCTCTTAAACGTGGCATTAAAAAGACTTCGGATACAACCCGTCATCTCTTCCCAATATCCATTCACATAGGCTTCCTGCATAGGCGTATCATACTCATCCAGGAAAATAAGAACCTTCCGGTCATAAGCACGGCACAAATAATTGGACAATTTTTTCAGAGAGGAAGCAAGTACAAAATCCTCCATCTCGGCACACACTTCCAAATACTCTGCCTTCTCACTGTCACTCAGCAAATTTCCCTTCAAAAGGAAGTCAAACTTATGGTATAAGTCTGTGATGATCTGGCAGATATGTTTCCTCGTCTGAACAAAAGAGGTCTCTTTTACACTCGCAAACGAAATAGTGATAACAGGGTAAGTTCCCTGCAACTTACGGTACCTCTCTTCTTTCCAGATATCCAGTCCTTCAAACAAATCCGACCGTCCTGCATACTGTACCGAAAAGAACTGTTCCAGCATACTCATATTCAGAGTCTTTCCAAAACGCCTGGGCCTTGCAATCAGGGTAACACTGTCCGCGTTCTCCCACCATTCCCTGATAAAATGGGTCTTATCTATATAAAACAAATGATTCCTGATCAAGGTCTCAAAATCCTGATGCCCGATTCCTACCGTTCTTGCCATAAGCTCACCTCCCGTTATTTCCTATGAATCTATTATACTTATCCCTCTATTCCAATGCAACCCTCCTGTTACTATTCTGCTCCGTTTCCGGTTCACTATATTTCGTTCCATATACTTGCCACTATACACTTTGTTTTCAGCCCTAACTATTTCATCCACAGTCCTGTCAGCCTCATATCCTCATCGAAAATCAGGGTATACGTGACACTTACATTTTCATAAGATGTATTAAACTGTGCTACCGCGTTTGCCTCGCCCATCTGGTGAACTTCTGCGATATACATATTCCCGAACGCCTGCCGTTCTCCCCATTCGTCTCCAAATAACTGCTTCGCCTCTTTTAGATCATTTCCACTAAAAAATGCTTTCATCTGCTCATCAGAACAGTTTTTAAGCGCTTCATAGTCTTCTTCCTCCACGAATGAGACCACCTGTTCAAGCTGCTGCCGCACTGCTTCCTTATCGAAAATTTTACTTTCCCCGATATCATACGTCTTAGGCAGGACCCAGTAAATACCTATGCCCAGAATCAAAAGGATTCCTACAATTACAGCCGCTATCCTTCCCCACTTTTCTCTCCTGTATTTCCGTTTCTCTTCTATGGAAAAAGTAGCATTGAACTCTTTCGCAATCTCCCCCGGCGCACCCATCTGCGCCAGAACAGCTTCCTCTGTCTCTCCCTGCTCCACCCTTGCCTCCAGCTCCAGTGCCAACTGCCCTATGATTTCTTTCCGTCTATGCCTTGAGCACCGCAATTGTTTCATCAATTTACGTAAATATTTCTTACTCATTTTCCTTCTCCTCCATAATTGCCGAAACACTGCTGCTGATCTCCAGCCACAGCTTCGAAAGCTCGCCCAGCGCATCACGTCCCAGCGCTGTAATTGCATAATACTTTCTGGGGACCCGTTTTCCCTCCGCCTCGCTCCATTTGCTTTCGACCATCTTTTCATCTTCAAGGCGATACAAAATCGGGTACAGTGTTCCCTCCTTCAGCAGAAACCTGCCGTCACTTAAATCCCTTAGTTCCTGTATGATCTGGTAACCATACTTTTCCTCCGACCTAAGGAGTTTTAGCACCAGCATATCCAAAACCCCTTTTTTCATCTGACTTACATATTTATCACTCAGCAGGACCACCAACCCCTTTCCCGAACTACTATAGTGCCTGATCAGTTAAAATGAAAAACCTTCCCCCAATACTCTAAGTTAATCCAGCATATTTCTCCAATTTCTGAATAAATTCCTTCTTCCTCACAGGAGAAATCATCGTCATCTCGTGCCTTCCATTCTTTACATAATCAATCTGCACCCGGTCAAGCGACATCGCCGCCGATGAGAGCGGATTATGCGTTGACTTTATTCCCGTAATATCCTTATAAGGAATCCTCTCCTTTCCATAAATGACGACATCTATCTTAATATGGTCCGCATAAAGTGTATACCTGATAAAAAACATAGGCACGCACATAACAATTATCAGAATTCCAGTGAACAGCGTCACCCACTCTATCCTTCCCTCCTCCATAAATACCTCCAACAAGATTCCAAACGGCAGCAAAAGTGCACTCCCAAGAATCAACCCCAGCCACCAATCGATCTTCGTCCGATAGACCTCACCACTCTCTAGCGCCTCCTGCTGCGCATAGATCTCTCTTAATTCTTTTCTGGTAATCTTCCCCTTCTCACTGTCTACACACTCCGCGTCACCCCTTCGCCGCCTTATGATCAAATAATAAACCACCGGAACACTTATCCCAATTACACAGACCAGCAAGAACCATTTTCCCACTGTTCTCGCCGCCGCTGAACAAAACAAAATATAAGCAAACATCAATTCCATCAAAAAGTCCATCCAAACAATCATCGGATAAACTGCCGAATACTGCTCCTTCTCACTCTCCGAAGTACTCTTAGATTCCGCTCCCGTTTTCAAAAAATACTCCGTAATCTTCATCATTCCCAACAAAAACAGCATCACCACAACCAAAAGAATAAGCGAAGTCTTATCTCCCCAGGAATCTACAGCCCCTTCCCAGTTATAATGCGTAGGTATTCTCTCAGGAATCCTCCTCCAGAAGATTCCTATCAAGGCAATCGTTCCCAAACATACCAAAACCGATCCCCTGCTGACCCACTTCAAGTAACCTCGCTTCTCCTTCATACTCCCGACACCTCCAAAACATCAAATACTTGTCATCAGCAAAACACTTCATATACTTTGTATTACTAAGTATATTGTAAAACATAATTATTATATTTTCAACCATATTTTTAATTCTTGTCACTAATAAACATACTCCAGTTCCAACAACATTTCAGTCAAAAACTCCCATCTTCCTCCCCATCAAGTCTCCCATTTTTATCCTTTGGGAAGTTTCCAATCGTCAGTCTCCTAAAACCCCAAAAAAGAACGCCTCCCTAAAAAAGAAGCGTCCTTTTCATTTTACTCTATATTTTATTCAACCGCCCCAATCCGGGCAATCGCCCTCTTAAGTGCAGCCTCCGCGCGAACCATATCAATCCCTTCCTGCCTTGCAGTAAGCCGATCTTCCGCACGTTTCATTGCAGCCTTGGCACGCGCCACGTCAATATCTCCGGGCCACTGTGCATCCTCTGCCAAAACGGTAATCTTGTCTTTCAGGATCTCAACAAACCCTCCCAAAATCGCCGCTTTTTTGACCTCTCCATCACTATGAATCTTCATTACGCAAGGCTCCAGTATGGTAGTCAGCGGGATATGCTTTGCATACACACCCATCTCACCCTCAGTGCTGGTGAATTCCAGGAATTCCGCCTCGCCATCAAGAAACATCTTATCCGGAGAAATAATACTAAGTTTAAATTTATCTGCCATAGGACGTCCCTCCTATTTCACACGGGCAAGCACGTCATCAATATTACCTGCATTCAGGAAATATCCTTCCGGCACATCATCATGTTTACCTTCCAGAATCTCCTTGAAGCCCTGAATCGTCTCGCTGATGGGTACATAACGTCCCTCCAGACCGGTGAACTGCGTCGCAACGTGGAACGGCTGAGACAGGAATCTCTGTACCTTTCTGGCACGGGATACTACCAGCTTATCCTCCTCGGAAAGCTCATCCATACCAAGAATTGCGATGATATCCTGCAGTTCTTTGTATTTCTGAAGAATCTCCTGTACACCTCTGGCAACATTATAGTGATCCTCTCCCACAATGTGCGGATCCAGAATACGGGAAGTAGACTCCAGCGGGTCTACTGCCGGGTAAATACCAAGCTCTGTGATCGCACGTGAAAGTACGGTAGTCGCATCCAGATGGGCGAATGTAGTAGCCGGAGCCGGGTCGGTCAAGTCGTCAGCCGGCACGTATACAGCCTGTACGGATGTGATAGAACCGTTCTTTGTTGAAGTAATACGCTCCTGAAGAGCCCCCATCTCCGTCTGCAGTGTCGGCTGATAACCTACGGCTGAAGGCATACGTCCCAGAAGAGCGGACACCTCAGAACCTGCCTGCGTAAAACGGAAAATGTTGTCGATGAAAAGAAGTACGTCCTTTCCACCCTTATCACGAAAATACTCTGCCAATGTCAGTCCGGCAAGTCCAACTCTCATACGAGCCCCAGGCGGTTCGTTCATCTGACCGAATACCATGGCTGTCTTCTTGATAACTCCCGACTCTGTCATCTCATAATACAAATCGTTACCCTCACGGGTACGCTCACCTACACCGGTAAATACGGAATATCCACCGTGCTCGGTAGCGATATTGGTAATCAGCTCCTGAATAAGAACCGTCTTACCTACACCGGCACCGCCGAACAGACCAATCTTACCACCCTTCTGATACGGGCAGAGAAGGTCTACGACCTTGATACCAGTCTCAAGCATCTCTGTCTCTGTTGCCTGTTCCTCAAAGCTGGGGGCTTTTCTGTGAATCGGAGCATACTCTACACCTGTCGGTGCAGGTTTCTCATCAATCGGCTCTCCCAGCACATTAAAGATACGGCCAAGTGTTGCCTCGCCAACCGGAACCGAGATCGGCGCGCCTGTTGCAACGGCATCCATGCCGCGCACAAGGCCGTCTGTTGGTCCCATGGCAATACATCTGACTGTATCATCACCCAGGTGCTGAGCCACCTCTACCACAAGCCGTCCGCCGTCTTTTCTTATAATCTCAACGGCTTCGTTAATCTCCGGCAAATTGCCTTCTACGAACTTGAGGTCAAGTACGGCACCGATTACCTGGGTAATCTTTCCTATATTCTTATTTGCCATTTTTTCCTCCTTGCTCACGGGAGCATTGATCCTAACCGATTGCCTCCGCACCGGCAATGATCTCTGTCAGCTCCTGAGTAATCGCACCCTGACGTGCTCTGTTATACATGAGTTCCAAATCATCTATCATTTCTTCCGCGTTGCTTGTAGCAGAATCCATCGCCTGCATACGGGCTCCGTTTTCACTCGCAACCGCTTCCATAAAGGCGCCATATAAAATACTGCTGACGTATTTGGGAACCAGAAGTGCGATTGCCTCCTCCTCTTCGGGCTCGAAGTTCATTGGAGTAATCTTATCAGCAGCATCTGCTGCCTGCTCTTCTCTTCCCTCCTCCGGCATCTCGGCCGGAAGAACCTTCATCAGTTTCGGAATATGGCTCACCGTGTTCTTAAAGAATGTATACGCCAGATAGATCTCTCCGACCTCGCCCTTTGCGAAATCATCTAAAAGTCTGGTCGCAATTACCTTGGCGTCATCATAGGTCGGCTCATCGATCACATCAGAATAGTCTGCAACGATCTCATAGCCCCTGTGCTGAAGGAACTCCAGTCCCTTGCCGCCCACTGCGTAAATACGCACATCTTCTTTCTTTAAGTCGCTTCCGGTAACCAGCTTTGCAATATTCGAGTTATAGCCCCCTGCCAGACCTCTGTTGGAGGTAACTACCACAACTGCCTTCTTCGGGCAGTCGCTTCCCTTCACATAAGGATGGTTCACATTCCCCGCCTTTGCGAGCAGAGAAATCATGGTGCTGTACATACACTCGAAATACGCCTTAGAATCCTCGGCACGGCTTCTTGCTTTCTGCAGCTTTACGGTAGAAACAAGTTTCATGGCTTTGGTAATCTGCTGCGTGCTCTGGATACTGTTCCGGCGCCGCTTGATATCTCTCATAGATGCCATGATCTGTCACCTCTTCCTAGAATTCTTCTTTGTATTCGCCGATTGCCTTTACAAGTAATGCTTCCTTCTCTTCGCTGAGTACCTTATCATTCTTGATAGACTCCGGAATCTCAGGATATTTAGTCTTAATAAACTCAAACAGTCCCTTCTCGAACCGCAGGATATCCGCAACCGGAATATCCAGAAGCAGCTTCTTAACTGCCGCATAGATAATGATGATCTGATACTCTACCGGCATGGGTTCGTACTGCGGCTGTTTCAGAATCTCACGAACACGCTCGCCCTGTGCCAGACGCTCTGTGGTCTCTGCATCAAGCTCGGAACCGAACTGTGCGAAAGAAGCCAGCTCACGGTACTGTGCAAGGTCGATACGGATCGTACCTGCAATCTTCTTCATAGCTTTGATCTGCGCGGAGCCACCTACACGGGATACGGAAAGACCCGCATTGATAGCCGGACGGAATCCGGAGTTGAACATCTCGGTTTCCAGATAAATCTGACCATCTGTAATGGAAATAACATTGGTCGGAATATACGCAGATACGTCGCCTGCCTGTGTCTCAATAATCGGAAGCGCAGTAAGAGAACCTCCGCCTAATTTATCGGAAAGTCTTGCCGCTCTCTCAAGAAGTCTTGAGTGCAGGTAGAATACGTCGCCCGGATAAGCCTCACGCCCTGGCGGACGACGAAGCAGCAGGGAAAGTGTACGATATGCGGTAGCATGTTTGGACAAGTCGTCATAAATGATCAGGACGTCATCTCCATTTTCCATCCACTCTTCACCCATCGCGCATCCTGAGTACGGTGCGATATACTGGAGGGGTGCAAGCTCACTGGCTGCAGCAACTACTATGGTAGTGTAATCCATAGCGCCATAACTCTCCAGAGTCTTTACGATATTTGCCACGGTAGACGCTTTCTGTCCGATGGCAACATAAATACATTTTACATTCTGCCCCTTCTGATTGATAATGGTATCGATCGCAATGGCAGTTTTACCGGTCTGTCTGTCACCGATAATAAGCTCACGCTGTCCACGTCCGATCGGAATCATGGAGTCGATCGCCTTGATACCAGTCTGAAGAGGGGTATCTACGGATTTACGTGTGATAACGCCAGGCGCCACACGCTCAATCTGACGGTATCTGTCCGTCTGAACCGGGCCTTTGCCATCGATCGGCTGTCCCAGCGCATTTACAACACGGCCAAGCAAACAGTCTCCGACCGGAACCTCAACTACTCGTCCCGTAGTCTTTACTGTATCGCCTTCGTTGATATTCTTATGATCACCAAGAAGAACCGCACCTACGTTGTCTTCCTCAAGGTTCAGCACCATGCCGTACACCTCTGACGGAAATTCAAGCAGCTCTCCCTGCATAGCATTTTCAAGGCCGTGGACACGCGCGATTCCATCCGCTACCTGAATAACGGTTCCCACGTCGGAGACATTCATCTCAGACGCATATTTCTGAATTTGTTCCTTGATTACTGAACTAATCTCTTCTGGTCTTAAATTCATGGAGCGAATCCACCTTCTTTCTTTATAATATTAAACGCTAGACCTGAATCTTCCTCAGGCCCTTTGACAGTTCGTACAGCTTCGTCCGGATACTGGAATCCAGGACCCTGTCCCCAATACGGATGACCATACCGCCAATTAGAGATGAATCTACTCCATAGTTCATCTCAAACGACTCATAACGGGTGGTCTCCAAAAGCCGCGCAACTATCGCTTTTTTCTGAACGTCCGTCAGCTCTACGGCTGTCGTAACGCTTGCAATTCCTATCTTCTTTTCTTCTTTTACCAGACCGATAAAATACTCTAATACACTTTCAATACTGCTGTAACGCCCTTTGACGATCATCAGTTTCATCAGCTCCACGATCTCATTTGAGATTCTGCCGCCAAAAACAGTCTCGATGACGCTCTCTTTCTCCTCACGTATGACTTTCGGATTGTCCAGCATCTTCTGAAGCCCCTGATTCTCTTCCAAAATCTTCAGAAGTGCCTTTGCCTCCTCATACATATCGTCCATACGTCCGGCTTCACGAGCAGCTTCGTACAGGGCGTCGCCGTATACCTTTGATACTAACTTAGCCATGTCTGCTCACCCATTTCTTTTAATGTCTCGTCAATCAGACTATCCTGTATACTGGTGTCGATAGAGGCTGAGACAACCTTTCCGGCCATCAATGATGCGATGGAAATCATCTCCTGTTTCATATCATCCAGAGCACGTTTCTTCTCCAGTTCAATCTCAGAGTTCGCGCGGGCAATAATGCGTGCCGCCTCTTCCTTGGCCTCAGCGATGATCTGCGCCTCATTCTTCATTGCTTTCTTGCGGGCTTCACTTAAGATTTCCTGAGCTTCTTTATCAATCTCTTTTAATTTCTGCTCATATTCTTCTTTATAGGTGATGGCTTCTTCTTTCTCACGCTTTGCTGTTTCCTGCTCATCAGCGATCCGCTGACGACGGTCTTCCAGCATCTTTCTCACCGGCTCGAACAGCAGATAAGAAAGGAATGTGAACATGACGAACATACTGACAGCCATAACACATGCGTCAAACAGAAGCTGCGCATCCAAATTAAATAAACGCTCCAAGTCCTTGCCTCCTTTCTCTCATTTTTTCAAGGCAAACTGTTCCTCGTTTCCCACCACACTACAACACATGATTTCTCAGCAGGTTCTGTGGAACAGTTCCGGCAAACCGCCTCTTACTCTTACAGTTTTCCAAGCAGCGGGTTTGCGAATAAGAGAATCAGAGCGATAACCAAGCTGTAAAGACCGGTCGTCTCGGCTACGGCCTGACCTAAAAGCATGGTAGAAGTTACATCAGATCTTGCTCCCGGGTTACGTCCAACTGCTGATGCACCATGACCTGCAGCGATACCCTGACCAACACCAGGACCGATACCTGCGATCATCGCAAGTCCTGCTCCAATTGCTGAACACGCTAAAACTAAAGCTTCATTAGAAATGTTTCCCATAATTAATTCCTCCTGTTTCTAATTTTCAATCTTCCTATTCAATTTTCATTTGCTATGCTTCCGGCATCTTATCATTGATATATACCATCGTCAGCATACAGAACACATACGCCTGGATACAACCTGAGAACAGGTCGAAGTATATGTGCAGAAATCCGGGCCACGCCCATGCGACCTTGTACAGAAGACCATACAGAAGTCCCATGATAACTGTACCGGAAAGTACATTACCAAACAAACGCAGCGAGATTGAAAATGGTGCTGCGATCTCACCGATCAGGTTGATCGGAAACAAGAATGGTAATGGTTTGAACAAGCCTGTAAATGCTTCTATCTTGTTGTACCTGATGTTGTTGAACTGAATCAAGACAAACGTAATAAGACCAAGCGGCAGGGTCACGCCATAGTCCGCTGTGGGCGGACGAAGTCCCAAAAGACCCGATATATTGGCTATGATCAGAAACATAAACAATGCCCCGATGTAATTCCGGAAACGAATCCCGTTCTTCCCCATGCTTCCTTTGACCATGTTGTCCAGCATTTCCACGATCAGCTCGGCAACATTCTGAAGCGCCCCGGGCTTCCCTTCCGCATTACTTAGCTTAGACCGGACAACCAGCGCAAATATCAGCAGCAGCAGACCAACGATCAAGATGCTGACATGGGTGGTGGTTAGCCATAACTCTTGTCCAAACAAGTGAAACTTAACGAGACCGTGAATTTGAAAATCCGGCTCTTTCGCCGCCAGTATCCCTAAGCTATTTACCACATCTCCACCTCCTTTACTTAGATTTTTTAACCTTCTCAAAAACTTTGTGCATCACCGGCTGAAGATAGGCCGATGCTTTTAATCCCATAACTCCTACAAGTAACGTCACCACATTGGCGAGTTTAAAATAGGAGACCGTCATAAATATAACGACCACCGATATATAACGCACCGCATACGACTTCTGCATATACTTCTGCGCACCCTTTTCTCCCATCAGCAACGCTTCATCCAGAGAGTTCTTCATGTGAACTGCCATCCCGATTCCTGCCGCGACTCCGATCCAGAGCCCCGAAGCCATCCTCAGATGATCTCCCGGTATGAAAAGGCAAATAATCTGCGCAACAATTCCATATAGAATCATAATGATGATCATATCCTTGAGCACTGTATTATCTGTCTTTCCCATCCTTTTTATCCATCCTTCCGCCTGTCTGCTGCTCTCTCTTGTCTTCCGGATCTTCATTGGCATGCCTTGCGAGTGCATACGCGTTGCGTACACCGGCAAGAACGCCCATGATGATAAGTGGGATAAAGACCGGAAAAGAGACCCTCTCCTCCAGCCAACTTCCGAGAATAGTACACAATAAAACGGGAGCCAGTATACTGATACCTAATTGTGATATTAATGCAAAACTGCGAAATACACTTCTCTTATATCCCATGACTGTTCCCCGTTTCATAAAAATTCTCTAGCCTATATTATATCCATTTTATAGCAGTATGTCTAGTAAATTCCTCTTATCCTCAAATTATTTTATATATTTTTTAGAATGACACCTCTTAGAACGCCTGATTTTACGTGATTTATAAAAAGGATAGACCACACTCTACTCCTGCCACTTTAAGCGATGCAGATGCCCTTCCGTATTCATGCCTGCAAATCCATTCTGCCGGAGGGCCTCATAAAGTACAATTGCCACAGAATTTGCCAGGTTCAGAGACCGGATCTCTCCTGCCATAGGTATTCTTAGCGTATTTTCCTTATTACGGATCAGAATTTCTTCCGGAATTCCCGCGCTCTCTTTCCCAAACATAATATAGCAGTCCGGTTCATATCTGACATCCGTATAGAGATTCGGGGACTTTGTGGTCGCCATATAGATCTTTGCTCCCGGATTCTTCTCAAGAAAATCCTCATAATCAATGTAAGTGGTCACATCCAGGTCCTGCCAATAATCCATTCCGGCACGTTTTAAATTCTTCTCATTCAATCGGAACCCCAAAGGCTCGATCAAATGCAGTCTGGTGTCCGTAGCAACGCAGGTTCTTCCGATATTTCCCGTATTTGACGGAATCTCCGGCTCTAATAATACAATGTTTAACATACTACCCTGTCCTTTCATTTTTTAGATGCCAACTCCTCCAATAGGAGCCTTCGCCGGCCTGGTCTCAGTGCTTTCAACCGGCAATGTAAAGAAATGCCTGTCAGCAACCACCAACAGGCATTTATAGCTTATTTGAATTTCTTCTCTTCCCTGAGCTTATTGATGAAATGCTCCAGACGCCCCAGCGCCTCTTTCAGATCCTCCAAAGAGTACGCGTAGGATACCCGCAGGAATCCTTCTCCGCATGCCCCGAATGCAGATCCCGGAACGACCGCCACCTTCTCTTCAAACAAGAAGCGGTTCGCGAATTCTTCTGATGTCATGCCGAATTCTTTGATGCACGGGAAAATGTAGAATGCACCGTAAGGCTCAAAACATGTTAGGCCCATACGCTTAAATTCGTGGACCAGATAACGTCTTCTCTGGTTATATGCTTCCCGCATCTTCTTCACTTCACCCATGCAGTTGCGCAGACCCTCTATCGCAGCATACTGGCTGTTCGTCGGCGCGCACATGATCGCATATTGATGCACTTTTGTCATCTGCTCTATGATCTCAGCCGGGCCGCAGGCATATCCAAGTCTCCAGCCTGTCATGGCAAATGCCTTGGAAAATCCATTGACAAGGATCGTTCTCTCCTTCATTCCCGGGAAGCTTGCGATAGATACATGATCGCCCATGTAGCTAAGTTCCGAGTAAATCTCATCAGAAAGAACATAGAGGTCATGCTTTATCACCAGATCCACGATCGGTTCCAAATCCTCCCTGGTCATGATTGCACCGGTAGGGTTGTTCGGGAACGGCATCACCAAAATCTTGCTTTTCGGCGTGATTGCAGCCTCCAGCTCCTCTGCTGTCAGCTTAAAATCATTTTCCTGCTTCATATCGATCACGACCGGAACTCCGTCCGCCATCACGGCACACGGCAGATAGGAAACGAAACTCGGCTGCGGAATCAGCACCTCATCGCCCGGATCGATCATCGCCCGGAACATGGCGTCAATGGCTTCGCTTCCCCCTACGGTAATAAGCACTTCATGCGCCGGATCGTACTGCACGTTAATGTGATTCTTTAAATATTTTGAGATTTCGATTTTTAATTCCTGAAGTCCGGAATTCGCTGTATAAAAAGTCCTTCCTCTCTCCAGAGAATAGATTCCTTCCTCACGGATTCTCCATGGCGTATCGAAGTCCGGCTCGCCTACGCCCAGGGAAATAGCATCCTTCATCTCATTTGCCACGTCGAAAAATTTACGGATACCGGAAGGCTCCAACTGTACAATTTTCTTTGATAACGGATTTCTCATTACGGCGTCACCAACATCCTTTCTGCCTTTTTCTGCGGTACCATTATTGTTCCATGATCTTTATATTTTTTAAGAATAAAATGGGTCGCCGTGGACAAAATCGAATCAATCGGCGACAGCTTCTCAGATACGAACTGAGATACCCCCTTCAAAGTATAGCCCTCCAAAATGACCATAAAGTCATAGGCCCCGGAAATCAGATATACGCTGGTCACCTCCGGGAAATTGAAAATTCTCTCAGCAATCTTATCGAAACCGTTATCTCTCTGTGGAGTAACACGCACCTCAATAAGCGCCGTGATCATATCAGATCCTGCCTTATCCCAATCGATCAATGTATGATATCCACATATGATCTTCTCTTTCTCCATCTCAGCAATCTCGTTAGCAATCGTCACCTCATCCGTGCCCATCATGATAGCCAGATCACTCAAATTCGCCTTGCTATTCCTTTCAATGTAATTCAAAATAGCACGTCTTGTTTCTTTATTCTCCATCTCTATACCTCCAAATTATGCAAAAATCTTTGTTAGTTCATCCGGGGCCGGTCTGTCCAGATACCGAAGCTCACTGCCGCTTCGCACCGTTCTCTCCCGTCCCCTCGTTGTATATCCAATCACCGCCGCAGCGGTACCTTCCCGTTTCAGCGCATCTGCCATCTCTTCCCCTTTTTGCGTCACCACAAGGATACTTCCCGTACTGGTAAGCTGATAAGGGTTGAGGTGAAACTGTTCACACACTTCGATCGTCTCCTGACGGATCGGTATCTTCCGTAAATCTACTGAAAGGCCGATTCCGGCGCTTTCCGCCAGATTCCAGAGTGCCGCCAGCACTCCGCCATCTGTGATCTGATGCATGGCAGATACGCCTGTGGCCGCAGCAGCCTTCATTTCCCGGATAGAAAACAACTCCGCCATGTAAGATTCCAGCTTATTCAAAAATGCGCCCGGAAACCTTTCGCTTAATTCCTCTTCCTTCTCTCTCTTGATTCGCAGCGTGCCCTCAAGTCCGGCCCATTTTATCATAACAAGATCCTGCTCCGGCTCTGCATTTCTGCTTAAAATGAGGTCTGTGCGCCTCTCATGCCCTGCACTCTCTTTTCCACTGATCGCGGCACTCTTATCTTTTCCTGCAGATACGGTAGAAATCGTCCCAAGTGCCGTCACCTGCACTACGGTTGTCTGCAAAAGCGGCATCGTCTGGGCATGTGCTTTCATCACTGCAAGCCCTTCCCGTTCTGCTGCCTGCCTTGCCGACTGCATCATGGCCTTCAGCCTGGATTCGTGGGCATAGTCCGTCAAAAGGATCGAGATTGCAAACCCTTTCACCTGCGCTCCTCTGGAAGCGAGATTATTCGCCGCCTGTGCCATGGCAAATACGCACAGATCCTTCTCGTTGCCATAGCAGGTGACATCACTTGCAAGGACGGATTCTCCAGGTCCGCTTATAACTCCCCAACACTCCTCTTCCTGTCCGGGCAGCACCAGAACGGCCTGCGACTCTTTATGCAGTTGTTTGAGAACAGACCGGCGGTATACCGTCTGTGATACATTTCCCAGATTCATATCTGCACTCCTTACTCCTCTGCTTTCTTTTTCATCGTCCTTGCCTGACTGATCGCTTCTTTAATCTGACCCTCATCCTGCGATTTAATCGCATTTCTAACAAGCTCTGACGCCTCCGTATTGTCGGAGGAGGTGCCTACCCTGATCTTGATCTCGGTAGGATTATAGGTGCTGTTGTTGATTACATCGCGGCTGACTTCCTCCCCGTTTTCATAGACCACTTTCCAAAGTCTCGCAGTTCTTCCATTGATCGGAGTCCCCTCGCTTTCCATGTAACCAAGCTCTTTTTCACTGTCCTCGATATATTTCTTTGTGTATTCTTTCTTTTCCAAAGTCTCACTCTCGAATTCTACGGAATGCCCTTTGTCCCGCGTATCCTTTCCATATATATAGAAACGAAGCATATTATTTCCATCTATATAGCCCTCGATCAGAATCGGAGTGTCGTAGTTATTCTTAAACTTAAAATCCTTCACGCCCTCGGCAACTGCGGCGTCGCGGGACGGGTCCACATAGCTTACAATGATCGAATGTGCCGATCTCTCCGTGACCTCCAGCTCTGAATAGAGTACCGCGTTATATAAGGTTGTCGAGACCTGGCAGATCCCCCCGGCAATACTTTGCACGACCTCGCCATTCTCATAGGCGCCGCCATCTACATACCCGTTCTCCTCCGAGTAGGGCATGGTTGCATCCAAAACCGACAGTTCTTCGCCCGGCATCAGAACTCTGCCATTTAAAAGTTCTGCCCCTCTTTTTAGGTTCGTGACACGCTTTCCATATCCGGCCTCCGTCTGATAAGAACCCAATTCCTCCTGAATCGTCTCCAAATCCGATTTCTTGATATGGGGCTCCTCTTCAATCTCCGGGAGTTTCATCTTGATCTCCGTATATTTCCATTTGCCGTTCAGATGCTTTTCTATCTTTTGAATCGCATTTTCGATATCCACACTCTGCCCCGCCGACTCCTCCGTGATCTGAAATCCGGAAGAATCGTGGGTAATGGTCGCATTCACGGCCCGCTTTTCCAGCGGCGTCGTCCTCTCGTCGATCACGGAAGAGGCCGCTTCTTTATCTAAAGAAAATGCGAGTATGATCTGTTTCTTTTCTTTTTTTAATCTGCGTATGGCCTTAAAACGTTCAAGAAGGCTTCCTTCTTTTCCATAGGAAACTGCTTCCTTTACTAACTTATCGACTTCCTTCATGGAAAGTCCAAGCTCACCAAACGTCGCCTCCGCTGTCTGATCCCCCACTTCCATCGTCAGCTTAAGGCTCTTCCACTCTTCCAGTTTCTGTTCCATTGCGCTTTTGGCCTCCCCCGCGTCCATGCCGGACACCTTCACGGGGCCGATGTAAATATTGTCGCAGATTTTCTTCTCATCTACCTTATGTACATACTTATATAATGCCATATAGATCAGCCCGAACACCACCAGAGCAAACGTCAGATAGACACCGCAAAGATAAACGATCCGTCTTCTCTTTCTGTTCTTCCTTTTTCTCCCCTGTGTCTGGGACCTTCTTTTTTGTTTTGGCATGTGTAACTCCCCTTTTTCGATTATAAAATGTATGGAATTACCGTTGTAGCCAGCATTGCAACTACGACTACAAGTATAATGATCGCCGCTATTCTCCTGTTATTCTTTCCATTCAGCATATTACGCTCACCTCAAATCGCATATTTCCTTTCATTTTATACTCTTTGCTCTGTTTTTGCAAGATATAGGATTGAAAAAAGAAAGGAACACCTGCAAGTCTGCAAGCGTTCCCTTCTCCGCCTTTATTTCAGTTCGTCTAAATTCTCCGAAAGTTCAAAAAGAACTTGTACACCCTTTTCATCATCTTCTACGACAATACAGGGAAGTCCAACCCTTCCGGCTTCCTTGATCGGAGCAAATTCCGGTCTTTCGTCACGATATTTAAGAAATTTTTTAAGTGGCAGCATACCTGAAGAAATGTCAAAATAGACAAACTTTATGCCTGCTTCGGAAAGAGCCTCTTTCACTGGTGGGCAGCCCGGTCAATGTACATTTGAAAACATTATCACTTTCTTCATAATTACTATTCCCTTCTAAATGTGTATGCCTGTTTATCCGCTTATATTATTTACCAGCGCTTTTCTGGTATGCTGCAAGATGCTCTGCACTCTTCTCAAGACTGAATTCATGAGTATTTCCTGTGTCAATCAGTGTAGAGAATGTTGAGCACAGCGGTCCTACAAGCTCGTTGTTATAAGCAATATACTCTTCCTCATTAATTGCATAGTATACCGCTTTTCTCAGGTCAAGATTCTCAAACTTATTGCCATCTTTCATATTGAAATCGCAGTATGATGTAGCATGTCTGATATACTTGTATACGGTGTAATCCTTGTTTTCTTCAAGTGTAGCAACATCATTGGTTGCAACGGAATCCAGGATATCAATACCACCTGCACGGAAATCAGAAGTTGCAGAAGTTGCGTCTTTAATGAACTTGATTGCAACATTGCTGATCTTTGCTTCGTGTTCTGTTCCTGCCATGTAGCCCGGGTTCTTCTCAAAGGTTACCTGATAATCGTCATAAGATACCAGCGCATAAGGACCGGACATCCACAGATGATTGTTTCCAGCTTTAATTGCAGCCGGGTCGCCATAACATACATCCTTGGTCGGGTCATAAGTAGCAACATCAAACTTGGAGTTCATTTCTGTTACAGCTTCCTTGTTCAGGATACCTGCTGACTGGTGAGCCAGGTAATAAAGTACCTGCGGGAACGGATTCTCTGTAGAGATCTTAACAACCTGATATACACCGTTTGCATTATCAACCTGTGTCTTATCAGCCGTCAGTGTAGTGATTTCAGACGGAAGATCTTTAGATAAGGTCTCAAATACCGGTTTTCCTGTATCAGCATCGTTAATATTTTTCAGTTCCTCAATATCTGTCACGATAGAAACGTCTGACATATGGTTATGCAGGTTGTAGGTCTTGTGGCTTGCAACACTGTCTTTGTCTGCTGCTCTCTCCAGAGAGAACTCTACGTCCTCTGCGCCAACACGTACATCAGTAGCCACAACATGCTTATTCTCTACTCTTGAGAAATAAACATCATCACGAAGGATAAAATAGAATGCACTATTTCCTTCACCGATTGCAATGTTACGTGAAAGTGAACCTTCCGGTACAATCTGGTCATCCGGCGTCATGTTGACAATACGAACATTAAGGTTAGCAGAAAGCTGGTTGATTGAACCATCATTAGCCTGAATCGGGTCTAAGGAGGTCAATGCGCCCATTGTCTGTGTAAGCATCAATGTTCTCGTAGCATTCTGGGATTCATCAACATAAGAATAGTTCTCCCAGTATGCAGAACGGGACTGCGGGTTGAGAACGGTGCTCTCATCCACAACTGTGTTGTTGATGGCACGGATACCTTTCTGCGCATATAACGGCAGAGAGTAAACGTTCTCTATTATTGCATAATCTTCCAGTTCTTTGTAGGTAGCTGCATACTCAGACGGAGTCTGGGTAGATGCCTTGTCAATCAGCTCATCAACCTTCGGGTCATTGATTCCGCCTGCATTATACTGACCATAAGAAGCATATACGTCCCTTGCAGCATAGTCCGGGTTACCTGTTACAGTCGTCCAGCCTGAAATACAGAGATCCCACTCTCCGGTATCACGGACAGTTACCATACTTGAATAGTCCGGCTGCATGTTGAGTTCAACCTCAAAGCCGGCCTTCGTCAACTGGTCACGTAAGATGTTCATGGTTGATTCATAATAAGAATAACCTAACAATCTTATGGTTTCACCCGTGGTCTCAGTCTTTTTTCCTGAACCACCGCTTGTTTTCTTACCGCATGCAGCCAGTGACAAAACCATTGCCAAAACAAGCACGACAGCAGTAAACTTTTTCATCTTGTTCATCCTTTTTTTCTCCTTTTCCTTTTTTTATGTGAAGCTCGAAGAGCAATTCACCAGTACTATCAGTTACTTCTGACAAGTTACAGCCTTAATGAATATCGCTTGCTATACATCAAAGCTAAGACTGCCATCTGCTACTTCCTTCCATCTGTGGCATGCCACAAAATGTCCCGGCATAGCCTCCACAAACTGAGGATTCTCAGATTTACATTTTTCTGTTGCGAACGGGCAGCGCGTTGCAAAACGACAGCCTATCTTTGGATTGATTGGGGAATTAATTTCACCCTTCAAAATGATCTTTTTACTCTTTTCCAAAACATTCGTAGACGGGATTGCCGACAGCAAAGCGATTGTATACGGGTGCAACGGAGAATTGAATATATCATTTTTGGGTGCTTTCTCAATCAACTGTCCCAAATACATAACCCCGATATTCGTCGAAATATGTTTTACCACCGACAGATCATGTGAAATAAACATATATGTCAGCCCCATTTTCTTTTGAAGTTCCATCAAAAGATTCAGGATCTGTGCCTGCACGGATACATCCAGCGCAGATACCGGCTCATCACAGACGATAAATTGCGGATTAATGGAAAGAGCACGGGCAATAACCACTCTCTGGCGGCGGCCGCCGTCAAATTCATGAGGATACTGATTATAGGAACGCATCGGAAGCCCTACCAGATTCATCAGTTCTTCCACTCTTGCTCTTCTTTCTTCCGCTAACTTATAGAGCTTATGAAGCTTAAGCGGTTCTTCAATAATCTGCCCGATCGTCATACGCGGATTCAAAGATGCATAAGGGTCCTGGAAAATAATCTGCATATTCTGACGCATATGACGCATCTCGTCTGCGGAAAAATTGTTAATATCCATTCCATCATACAACACATCTCCACTGGTTGCTTCATGAAGACGAAGGATGACACGTCCCAGCGTACTCTTACCGCACCCTGATTCACCTACGATTCCCAGAGTCTCTCCTTTATTAATAGTAAGATTGACATCATCTACAGCATGAAGGAAACCCGCCGGAACAGGGAAATACTTTTTCAGTCGTCTGGTCTCTATTAAAACCTGATTTTCCATTATTCTCCCTCCTCGCTAAATAAATCAAAATGACACATAAATTTGTGCTTGTCACCCTGCTGTGGTGGCTGTTTTTTCTTACAGATCTCCTTGCAATAACGGCAGCGCGGATGGAAATAACATCCCGTAGGCAGGTCAGCCGCATTTGAGATTGCTCCTTCAATCGGAATCAGTTCCGTCGAATCATCATCCAGTTTCGGGATAGAGTCAAACAGTCCTCTTGTATACGGGTGCTTCGGATGCAGATACACATCGCGCACAGTTCCCGCTTCCACGATCTGACCCGCATACATGATTGCTACATTGTCACAGGTCTCAGCTACAACGCCCAGATCATGAGTGATCAGAATCATAGCCATCTTATACTGTTCACGCAGATTATTAATAATGTCGAGCACCTGTGCCTGAATCGTAACATCCAAAGCTGTTGTAGGCTCGTCGGCAATGAGCAGTCTCGGGTTACAGAGAAGACTCATTGCAATCACGACACGCTGTTTCTGTCCGCCTGAAAACTGATGCGGGTAATCATCGTAACGGTCACTTTTTACGCCAACAATTTCCAGCAAATCAATCACTCGTTTTTTAGCCTCAGCTTTTGAGATCTTCTCATGGGTAAGAACAACCTCCGCAAGCTGATCTCCAACCGTCATGACCGGGTTAAGCGCAGTCATGGGATCCTGGAAAATCATGGAAATACCATTTCCACGCATTGCCTGATTTTCTTTATCCGTATTATAAATTACATTCTTACCTTCAAAATCAATCTCACCGTCGACTATAATCCCGGGCGGATCCGGAATCAACTGCATGATAGAGAGAGCCGTCGTAGTCTTTCCTGCACCTGTTTCCCCTACAAGTCCCAGCGCTTCTCCCTCTTTCACTTCAAAATCTATACCATTTACCGCTTTTGCCGCAGCATCACTGGTAACATAATGAACATGAAGGTTTTTTACTTTTAAAACTGTATTTTTTTCCATTTTCTACCTCCCCACACTATTTGAGCTTCGGATCAAGCGCATCGCGAAGACCGTCGCCGAAGAAGTTGAATGCAAGTACGATGATAATAATAGCGAGACCCGGGAAAATAGCTATGTATGGGTTCGTCTCAAGGAAGGTGGAACCAGCCTTTAATACGTTACCCCATTCCGGCACATGCGCCTCAACACCGATTCCCAGATAAGACAGGGACGAGGTGGAAAGAACCGCTGAACCGATACCCATAGTAGCCTGTACAATAACCGGAGCCAGGGAGTTCGGGATAATGTGTTTAAATATGATCGTACCGTTTTTCGCGCCGCAGGCCTTTGCCGCTTCAACGAATTCCTGATTCGCAATTCCCATGACCTGAGCACGTACTGTTCTCGCATAACTGGGAATCACAGATATAGACAGCGCCAAAATAAGGTTCACTGTGCTGACTCCGAACGCTGCGATAATAGCAATTGCCAGCAAAATACTTGGCACTGCGTTAAGAACGTCCATAACACGCATGATCACGTTGTCTCTTCTTCCACCGTAAAATCCGGCTACCGCTCCTAAGATTCCGCCCAGAATAATCGGAACTATCGTAGAAATCATACCGATGATCAGGGAAATACTTGCTCCAAATACAATTCTGGTAAACACACAGCGGCCATAGTCATCACAGCCAAAGGGATACATCAGACTTGGCTCTGCAAGCCGTGCCACAAAGTTGTTGGAAATTGCAATATCATAATCAAAGGTAAGATTAGAGCCGATTGAAATTCCAATGAAAAATACTACAAAAAACATACCTATGACTGCAGTGTAGTTTCTGAACAAACGTTGGATAACGTCGATCCACTCCACACTAACCTCTTCGTTCTTATTGCGATATTTTCCGATTGTGATAAGTCCAAGCACAAATGAGAACACATTTCCTAAAGCAATTCCCAAAAGACAGACGATCGCAAACGGCATAAACTTCTTATCCGGCTTTTTACCAAAGGTATATTTGTTCACCGCCCAGATAATGACAATGTTTAACACTGCATAAAGTGAATAGAATCCGATTCCAAGCCAGAAAGTATCCACCAGCGCATCCTTGAACAAATTAAGAAGCGAAACAAGGATAACAAAAATATTTACTAACAGCGAGTACACCGAAAGCTGGTATTCCAGATTTTTTTCTTTTTTTACCAGCATTGCTCCGGCGATGAATAAAAGGAAGTTTCCTGTCACAACAAATGGAATCAATAAAATTCCCAATTTTCTTGTGGCATTTGTTATTTCTCCCGTTACTCCCGTCACTTCTTTTTCAATTCTTTTTACAATAATATACTGCAAAATGAACTCCACACCAAAAACTGCTGTGACAATCCCCATAACCGGAGAAATCTCTTTGCCTCTTATCAGCGGAAGTACAACCTGCCACAATGCAAGAAGCAGCACTCCTACACCGGTAACCTGGGACGCCAGTCTTGATGTCGTAAATTCCAGAGAGCCACTTAATTTTCTTTTGTTGACTTTCTTAATATGTAAGCTCTCATTCTTAGTCATTTCTTTCTTAGCCATCTTAAGCGTCTCTCCTTTCCTAGTAATTCTTCATCTTTGATTTAATACGCGGATCAATAAACGCATATAAAATATCAACTAACAGGTTCATCAGCGATACCACAAAGGAAATATAGACCACGCCCGCTAATACAACCGGAATATCCGGTATAAACTGTTTGTCTACAATGTAGGAACCAATACCGTTAATATTGAAAACTTTTTCTGTTACTGATGCTCCACCCATCAAACCGCCAAAAGACATACCGACTGTCGTAATAATCGGGATCAAAGCGTTCCCTAAAATATGCTTTAAAACGACTTTCTTTTCCGGAAGCCCCTTTGCACGGGCAGTTAAGATATAATCCGAATTCTTAACCTCCAGCATGGATGAACGGGTCATTCGCGCTATCGACGCCGACATACCGGTGCCGACGACAATTGCCGGTAAGATGAGCGTCACCAACTGATCCGGCTGGAAGGTGGCAGGCAGCCATCCCAAATTAATCGAGAACTCGAGAATAAACATAAGTCCCAGCCAGAAGTTCGGAATAGACAATCCCAAAAGTGCTATGAACATTGCAATATAGTCAAATGAAGAATACGGCTTGATTGCTGAAATAATACCCGCCGGAACTGCAATGAGCAAGGCAACTATCATAGAAGAAAAAGTTACCTGCATTGTAACCGGGAATTTTGCCATAATCGCAGCCATAACCGGTTCATTTCCCTGATATGCATTGCCCAGATCAAACGTGATCAGGTTCTTGAAGGTTTTAACCAGCTGCGTAAGGTAAGGCTGATCCAACCCATATACATGGTTAAATGTATCAATCTGTTCCTGTGTAGCAGTTTGTCCCAGAATGTTCGTCGCCGCATCCATCGGTGCAATATAAAGAATCGTAAATACCAGCCATGTTACACCGAAAAGAACGAAAATCATCAGGAATAATCGTTCCGTAACGTACTTCGCAATGGGACGCATATACAGTATCATCAAAATGTACATCGGGAAAGACAAGACAAACGACGCGATCATAAATACCGGATTCGCCATAAGCCCTGCATAACAGGAAACTACCGTAATTTCATGCATCCCCTGCATTTCCGCTTTTTCCTTGGCTTTGTCCTGCAAAAGCTGTTCAAAATTCTTCTCGGCGATAGCCTTTGCCTGCTTCTGCACCTCGGTTTCAGATACTGTTTTCTTAAAATACTCGTTCTTCTTTCTCACCTGAACCAAAGCATCCTGATAAAACTTTTCCTTCAGGCTTTGCATCTCTTCCTGGCCTCGCAGTGCTTCCTTCATTTCTGCAAACGCATCCTTGCCCTTTTTAGATCTGTAGACAACATACGTTACCAGCATTGTGAAGAAGCCCAGGAGCCACATCCAGATGCGGTACTGTGAGCTGCGATACATTTTTGCAAATGCACCATTAATTTTTTTACCTTTCATCTCTTCACCTCTTTTGTGATAATGCGTCTTTTGGGGATTCGCTCCAGTTAAAATCCCCTGAAACTTTATATTTTTGTCAGCTCGCCCCTGACAAGAATATACCAATTCGGCCATGGACAATGCAGCCGGTAGTCCTTCCGCCTGCATTGTCCAGACAGTTTAACACACGTGATTCTCACCAATCATAATCCGGATAATCTCTTCATTTGTTTCTTTCATTCCCTGCTTTCCGAGCCGACCTACATTTTGCAGAGAAGCTTCCACATCTTTTGCCACAATTCCGTCTCCGCCTACGAATTCCTGTCCGTGGGTATACATCTGATAACCGAAGATTCCCGCCTCTACTGCCGAAGCAATCTTCGCCGCACACGACGCCTTCGCCCCATCACAAACAATACCCGAAACGATCGCCAGGGCATTAACTATCGTGTGAATGATCGCCTCATATCCGCCGCCGCATAAATATGCAATTCCCGCACCTGCACCTGCACCTGCGCTCACTGCTCCGCAATATGCAGACAATCTGCCGATCGGCGTTTTCTGATGGATTGCCGTCAGATTGGAAAGGGCCAGCGCCCGCAGCATCTTTTCTTCTGATGCTCCTATTTCCTTTGCATATACAATAACCGGAACGGAAGCCGTAATTCCCTGATTGCCGCTACCGGAATTAATGATCACAGGAAGCTCACAGCCATTCATTCTGGCATCAGAGCCGGCTGCCGCCATCGCTTTTGCCTTGACTGTCAGATTATTGCCCCCGATATCCAAAAGGACCGCCCCGATATTGGCCCCATAATTTCCATGAATTCCCTCTTCTGCAATAGCCATATTATATTGCATCTGGCGTTCCAGAATCTCTTTAATATCCTCTACATCCACAGTCTCTGCAAAGTCAAAAATATCCTTCATGTTCAGCAGGCTTCTGTCTGTTAAGCCTTCCTCACTCTCAGAGGCAACCTCTATCTCTTTCAGAATCTCACCATTCTTTTCTATCAGAACAATATTCGTGTGATAATTTGCAATACGTACCTTTGCATACGAATCACCTTTATAAAGCGTAACAATAATATCAAATGTAATACCATTGTCAATATGTTCTACTACGATCTCCGTTTTCTCCAGAAATTCCTTCATTGCATGAATCTGCTCTGCCGTTACACTGGCGATTACCTCTAATTCCTTGTCCGGATCTCCTGCTATAATTCCTGCCGTAGCTGCCGCCGGAATTCCTTTTAAATGGTTCGTATTCGGCACGATTACAGATTTTACATTCTTGATAATACTTCCACTGGCCCCGATCACAACACGGTCCGGCATTTCCCCGAGTACATTGCGCGCCTTAGCTGATGCGTAAGCAAGTGCAATAGGCTCAGTACACCCCATAGCCGGTACAAGCTCTTCCTTCAGAATATTAATGTACGCTCCATACTTTACATTGCTTTTTTCCATCTTTTTTCTCCTTCTGTATTGCAAGATGATCAATATATTCCTGCATTCTTCACTTTCTGAAATCCCTCTTGATTTCTATATGTTTTAAGTGTATCATATGATTATATTAGTGTAAAATTTATTGTTTTTATAATATCATTAAAAATTTTTTATAAGTTTTACACAAAGGACTTGCTTTAAATGTACTTTTTACACTGCTAAATGTCATATAACTCGTCAACAGGAGACTATTTTTCATCAGCAGTTTCCACAATTCACTAAAAGAAGGTGCAGGTATGGTACTTCGTGAGATTAAAACTTTTCTTTACGTTGCAAAGTTTCAAAGTTTTTCCAAGGCTGCTGAACAACTCGGCTATACTCAGGCAGCTGTAACCATCCAGATCAAGCATTTAGAGACGGAACTTAACGTCCATCTGTTTGACCGCATCGGCAAACAGATCACCCTCACCCACCAGGGCATGGTCTTTTATGAATATGCTGTTCTGATCATGAATAATGTCACACACGCCAAGGAAGCAGTTTCTGATGCCCAGCATTTAAACGGACGACTCTGTATCGGAACTATAGAGTCCATCTGCGCATCCATATTCCCCGCTCTCTTACGGGAATACCATCGGGTCTATCCGCAGGTAAATGTCAACATTATTACGGATTCGCCTGAAACACTCCTGAATATGCTGGATAAGAATACAATTGATATCGTATATTTGCTGGACAAACCCATGTATGACAACAAGTGGATCAAAGTTCTGGAAGAACCCGAGGATGTCATGTTCGTCTCCTCTTCTTCAAACGAGCTTGCCGAAAAAGAACACCTTGAGCTTGACGACGTAATCTGCCAGCCCTTTATTTCCACTGAAAAAGATGCCAGCTACCGTTTTCTTCTGGAACAGCATCTGGCCTCTATTGGAAAAGGACTACATCCTTTCCTGGAAACCGGGAACACTGAATTTATAGTCAAACAGCTTCGGCACAATCTTGGCGTCTCATTCCTTCCCGCATTTACCGTACAGCACGAGGTCGATGCAGGAGAGCTTGCCTTTCTGAATGTAGATAACTTCCATCTGCAGGTTTGGCGGCAGATTTTCTATCATAAAGACAAATGGGTGACAAAAGAGATGACGGCTTTTCTGCAATTAGCGCTCACATTTCCCCTGCAGCCGGAATAAGCCATGTGCACTTTTTTAATTTTTCAGGGACATGACCTGCTTTAACCGACAATATAGACCGCGGCCTGATGATTTAACGGGCTGCGGTTTTTATAGTCGAACAGCAGCACCAGCGTTTCCGGCTTCATGTCTCCCAGAACATTATTTGTAAACGCTTCTAAATGCGTCATCTTACGCATTTTTCTTTTATCAAACTCATCATAGTTCCATAAATATTTTCTTTCTATATCTTCTTTATCATAGAATTCCCTTGCCAGTTCTTTATGGACACGCTCCTCCCCCGCAAAAGCCGGACGATTTTTCGCATTCTCGCGCAGGTAAAAATCCAACGTCAGCAGTTGGCGGTATTCCTCTAAATGCTCCGGATCCTTTTCCCCGGCAAATGCAAGCAGAATCCCATATCTGGTCACACGGGCATGACTCTCCTGCGTCAGCTCCCTCACCTCATAGAACTTCGCCAGTTCTTCAAAAAATGCGAATGGGCCCGTAAATCTCCGAATCAGCCAGGGAAGCGTATAACAGAACTGCCTGCTGTTATAGTAGACTTCCACCATCTCTTCAATCTCCTTCAAACGCAGGGTATCTGCATATGGCAGCCATCTCGTGGCCAGCACCTCGTATGGCGGAGCACTCTTATATATTAATGAATAGTTTGCTTTCTGCTCCTCCATATAGGAACCTTTCAGCACCTTCAAAAATCCCAGCTCGAGCTGTTCCGGCTCCAGTGCATAGACATCATCAAAAGATTTCCGGAAGCTCTCATAATCTTCATAGGGAAGCCCTGCGATCAAATCCAGATGCTGGTGGATATTCCCGAAAGAATGGATCCTCCTCACGATCCGCGCCACTTCCTCAAAACGCATCGTCCTCCTGATCTCCCTTATGGTCTCGGGATTCGTAGACTGCACGCCGATCTCCAGCTGAATGAGTCCCGGCCGCATATGCCGCATCAGCTCTAATTCTTCTTCCTTTAACAAATCCGCCGAAATCTCAAAATGAAAATTCGTGATTCCGTTATCATGCTCTAATATATAGGACCAGATTGCCATAGCATGGTCATGCCTGCAATTAAAGGTTCTGTCAACAAACTTCACCTGCGGGACCTGATGATCCAGGAAGAACTGCAATTCCTTCTTCACCAGCTCCAGCTTCCGAAAACGCAGGCACTTATCGACTGACGACAAACAATAGCTACAGGAAAACGGGCAGCCCCGGCTGGACTCGTAATAAATAATCTTATTCTTAAAGATATCCATATCTTCATATATGAACGGAACTTCGCTCAGGTCCATCACCTGCCGCCATGGATTCTCGATCACCTCGCCGCTGCCTGAACCTGCTTCGGCGAAGCTGTCGCTGCTCCTCTTTCTCCATGTGATCCCCTCAATATCTTCCAGGGAGTTCCCCCTACCCGCATAACAGTAAATGAGTTCCAGAAACGTCTCCTCTCCTTCCCCCTTCATGACTCCGTCCACTTCCGGGAGGCGCAAAAGCGTCTGGCACGCGTCATACGACACCTCGGGACCACCCAGCCATATGATAGCATCAGGTAATATTTTGTGAACCTCTCTTACCACCTCTTCCACATAAGTAATGTTCCAGATGTAACATGATAAGCAGAGCATATCCGGTCTGCTTTTGTAAATATCCTGCAGAATCGCATCTGTCTGCTGATTAATCGTGTATTCAGCAATATCTATCGTGATATCCGCCTCTTCCGGCAATTTTTCTTTTGCATAAGCCCTTAGGCTGTATACGGCAAGATTGGAATGGATATATTTTGCGTTAATAGCGGCTAATAGTATTTTCATAATTATAGTTCCTTCTTCTCTGCTTCCTCTCCCTTGACCAGCAATTCAATCGCCTGCCTCAGGGCCTCCGACTTCGCCACATTCATCTTCTTGCAGTATGCTTCCAATCTCCTCTGCATACTGCTGTCCATGCGCAGTGTAAAAACGATGTCTTTATTATTCTCGCCTTTTGGTCTTCCTACTTTTCCCAATTTTAATCCACCTCTTCTTTCATTTTTGTAGTACAAATATTTTAATACATGTATTACAAAAAAGCAAGCACATTTTTATTGATTTTCCTTCCTTATTTCCGTATAATGATGTACAGTTCCTTTTTTTGCCGTATCACCTTAATCAACTAGCTGTACTACCTTAATCCACTAGCAGGAGGAAGACCCATGCGTCCCAAGCTGACCGAAGACGAAAAATACATGAAAGAAGCCATCAGGCAGGCGAATAAAGCGTGGCAGCTCGAAGAGGTCCCCATCGGCTGCGTGATCGTACATGAGGGCCGTATCATTGGACGTGGCTATAACCGCCGCACAACTGACGGCAATCCCCTCGCACACGCCGAACTGATTGCGATAAAAAAGGCCAGCAAAAGGCTCGGTGACTGGCGCCTGGAAGACTGTACTCTATATGTAACTCTGGAGCCCTGCCAAATGTGCTCCGGCGCCATCATTCAGGCCCGTATGAAACGCGTTGTAGTCGGGTGTATGAATCCGAAAGCCGGTTGCGCCGGATCTATTTTCAACCTTTTGCAGGTACCTAAATTCAACCATCAGGCTGAGCTTACCACAGGCGTTCTGGAAAAAGAATGTTCACTGATGATGAAAGAATTCTTCAGGGAATTGCGTATGAAACAAAAAGCATTAAAGGCAGCAAAAAGCTCCTGATGTCTAAAAACACCAGGAGCTTTTATATTGCCATACATACCTAAGTGAAGGTCCCACAGACCTTCATCTCGGTTACTATACATACCTGAAATAAGATCCGGTGGACCTTATTGGGGTAATATAAAATTATTTACCAAAACCATTCTTTACAGTCTGTCACTGCTCAATGTCATATTCTTATACTCAGCGACAGAGCGGTCAAATCCTTTGATGTGATTGTAAAGCCACTCAACAACCTTCTTCTGAACCTGATCTACGAATGCCTCGCTGGGTCCTTCTTCCTCTTCCAGCATATTATGAAGTTCCTCAACAGTCTTACGAAGTTCCTCATGTTTTTGCTTATGCTCAGCAAGTCCCGGATATTTGATCTCTTCCTGCAGTTTCTCTTCTGCCTGGAAATGATAGTCGGTATAATCAGCCAGATATCCAAGAGTCTGAACGGCTGCCATCTTACCAGAATTCAGTTCGCAGCTTTTTAATAATTCATTAATCTTTCCGATCAATTCTTTGTGCTGCGCATCAATCATCTCGTTACCAGTTACCAAACTTTCGTCAAATTCTGCGTACATTCTGCTCTTCCTCCTTTTTTTATGTGCGCTGTGCGTCGAACAGACCCTCCCAAACGTTACCCTGGCCGCAAACTCAACCCAGGCTACCTTACGGCACCCGAGAGCTTCTGCTTAGTGCTGCTTCGTTCCCGACCTGACACGGTTCACAGATTCCCGCCGCGTAAGACCCGGATATCAACGCCGCGAACCAGGGGCAGCTTTGACAAAATATGCCCTCGGCACAGCATCACCCCTACTGTAGCGGATTGTAGGTACAGGGTACCGCTAACACCCCGGCTGCACGTTTTCTACTTTACCTTGTTTTGGGGCAAATGTCAATATATCCGGGAAATTTATTCCCAAACCACCCTAATTCCCTTAACTCCATTCGATTCGTCATGACTCCAAATACCCCTTCTTCACTTAATTCTGAATCAAAGCACCTACAGCACGACACCAATATCCAAACTCCTCTCCTGTACTTTTTCCTCCTTCACCTGAGATGTTTTCCTGCCCGTCCGGCCGCATGAACTGTCCAAATCCAAAAGCGGAGGCTGCCTGCTGTTCCCGGGGATGGTAGATTCCCGGAACGCCAAGCCAGCAATAACCGTCCTTCTTAAAAGAAACAAGATAGTGGTAATTCCGATAACCATGCATCAGGAAATGATTATTTGCCAATTTCCACTCCCGGCGTGGCAGTTTTGCAAGATCGCGGCGGGTAATCTTATAGATTTCTCTTTCTCCCCGCGTATCCTCTTCCGCTTTGGCCTGTACGGTCCCTTCCTCTTGTCCCTCGCTTTCAACTTCTGGCGCATTTTCTTTCTCCCCGAGAGGTTCCACCGGTTCATTATTATTCTCTTCCCTCACACTTCGTACCTCTCCCCGTACCTCTGTTTCCTTTGTCATATTTCTATTTTCACCACTATTTCTTATTGGCGCCTCTTCTCTGTTTGCACTGCTTCCTCCCGATATACCCCTCATTCTGACACCGTTCTCTTCTGACGCATTTTGTATTTCTCTGCTGTTCTCCTCCGGTGAGTTTCCCATTGCCCCATTGCTCTTTTCCAGCTCTTTTCTTATTTTCCCACCGTTTTCCACAGTTTTACTTCGCATTCCGTCGTCATTCTTTTCTCGTGTATTTTGCTTTCCCGCACCGTTCTCCCCCAGTTCTTTCCTTATTCCACTGCCATTTTCCCCCTGCTCACTTCGCATCCGCTCATCATTCTCCCCCAACGCATCCTCTTGCCCCGCGCCGTTCTCCTCCAATTCTTTTCTTATTCCTCCGCCATTCTCTCCCTGCTCATTTCGCACTCCATCCCCGTTCTTCTCCCGTTCATTTTGCTTTCCCGCATCGTTCTCCTCCGGCCCACTTTCCCTTCTCGCATCGTTCTCCTTCTGCCGCAGCACTTCCTCCCGCCGTATCATTTTCTCAATTGCTGCCGTCCCGTCGTTCCACAAAGCGGCATACCAGCGGCATCCTTGCCCTGCCGGTAACGACGCCCTCTCGCTGCCCCTTTCTCTTTCCATCTCCATACCGGAGGCACAGCTTAAGATAATCACCCCTTCAATCGCCTGAAAGATTTCCTCCCCACCCACATCTTCGGGGGTATATGTAAGACGGTATCCGAACATCGGCCGCACATTTTCGGCCGTTCCCATAGAGATCCCCACGACCTGATCCCCCATGAGATAAAAAAGAAGAATTTCCATCGACCTGCCCGCCGTCGGAAATCCTTTCCCATAAATCTGAAGGACTGCCGAACTGCCGGACTCCTCTGCTTTCACGAACCCGGCATTTAGCACCCTTCTTCCATTTTGATATTCGTATAAATATCGGATAAATTTTTTCATAGCCTGCATTTTCGCTCCTTTACACTTTTCTTCGCTATTACAAACTATTCAACCTTTATCCGAAACATTCCTTCTGTTACAACACTGCATTCAATTCCTGATACAGACGCTTTGCATAGCTGTCCGTCATTCCACAGATGTAATCCGTCATCAGCAAAAGCCGCAGATATAGCTTCTCCACCTCGTCTTTGCCTTCACTTTGAAAATGATAGGCATTCTTATAATTATCTGAGATCAATGCAATCAATCGCCGGTCCAGCGTATCCGGTTTCTCCTTTGGGTTATCATACCTCACAACTGCCGCTGCGAACTGATCCATCAGGAAATTAAGAATCACTGACTCCGTCACTTCCATTTTGTAGATCTGCTCCGACGTAAACACGATCCGATACGCCATATCCCCAAGCAAATCCATGAGTTTCTCTGCAAAAGTCCCATAAAACAGATCGTGCCCATACGTTCCTTCCATGATCTCACGATAATGCGATGTAAATCCGAACGTAGCACAGCTGATCAAAAATCCCTGCACCCGCACGATCCAATTCTTGACCGCATATTCTTCCGGACACTTCTCTCCTCTTTTCACGCCGCGCTCATATAATTCATTCAGCTTCCCTAGCGCGTCGAACCGATATGATGCATTTCCCGTTCGTTCCCTCAAATCACTGCAGTCGGCCGCAGAACGTTCATCGACGGCTCCCGCCGTATACCTGCCGTCTAAAGCCCCCAGTTCTCTGCAGAGCTGATGATAGGAAAGAAATCCCTTCACGAACGCGTCCTCGATATCCGCCGTCTTATACGCGATATCGTCGGCAGCTTCCAGGATATACGTCAGAGGATGCCTTCTTCCCCTCGTTCCCGTAGCCTCCTGCACGGCCTGAAAAATCTCCCGGTCCGCATAATAATATCCCAGCTTTTTATCCTTAATGTTCCCTGATGCGGTATTCACCTCCGTAGATGCCACCGGGTATTTGATAATGGTATTCAGAAGAGCATAGGTCAGATTCATACCATGCTCGTCCACCAGATAATGCAGCTTCGTCACCAGACGCAGCGCCTGCGCATTTCCTTCAAAATGATACAGGTCCTGCTTCATCTGCTCCGTCAGGACCTCCGAGACCGGCTTCCCGCCAAACATCATTTTGTCCAGATTTCTCTCGAACCACTCCCGGATAGCCATTTCCCCGAAATGTCCGAACGGGGGATTCCCTATATCGTGAATCAGCCCCGCACACTGTACGATACTGCAGATGTCTTCCTTCATGCGCGGCGTAAAATCCGGGTCCTTTTTATAAGCCAATATATTTTCCCCGATATTCTGCCCAAGCGATTTTGCAAAAGAAGAAACCTCCAGAGAATGTGTGAGCCTCGTCCTGATAAAATCACTTTTGTCCAGCGGAAATACCTGCGTCTTATCCTGCAGCCGCCGAAAAGACGCACTTCCTATAATACGGTGGTAGTCTTTTTCGAACTCACTTCGCAGGTCGGTGGACCTGGCATATCTGTTCCCCACTCCCCCGCGGCTCCGCTGAGGTGACAATAACTGTTCCCATTTCATCTTCTATTTTATTTCCTCCTGCCTAATCCAGATAGATCGGCGGCTCATAATCCTTGCCCATTGCAGCCTTCTTGCGCTCCTCAAATCCCAGGAAAGCCCATTCCGTCATATCAGTCCATTTATGCTCCTTCCGGTCATATACCTGCACATATCCGATGCGCTTTGGATGCATACGCACACTGTTGCTCTGGTACTCCCGGCCGGTATACGGGTTCACATCACCCTTCTCCCGGTCCTCATCCTCGTCCACACGCTGGCGGATCGGCTGGAAATCAGAATGCTCCTCCTTCTTTTTCGGTTTCTCCCATCTTGACCAGAAACCGCCTTTTTTCTCGGGTGCCTTCGTTCCGGTCGGCGCTGCCTCTTCCGGCTTCGGCTGCTCAATCTGCTCCTGCGCATGTGAGTCCGCCGCTTCCTCTTCTTCGGTCGGTGCTTCTACCGCTGCCTCTTCCGGCATAGCTTTAGTCCCTTCATACTCCGGCTCAATCTGCGAAGCTGCTTCCTGCATCTCTTCCCCTGCAGCCATCTCACCCGCTTCCGCTGCGGCTGTATTTTCATTTCCTGTGGTCTCTTCGACAATCTCCTCACTTACCGGCAGCTCTGCCAGTGTCTCTTCTTCTATTTCTGCCCCAGAGTTCTTCGCCATCTCATTACTATTTTCTTCCTTAGCAGAAACCGCTTCCGTTTCCGCGATCGTCTCACTCTCACCTTGCATCTCAGTCATTCCTTCGACGTGCTCCTCTGCTCCGGAAGCCTCATTCTCCACAGCCTCCGCTGTGGACCGCAACAGATCTACGATCTCACCGACCGTCAGATCCCGCTCTTCCAATTCCTTCCGCTTCGCTTCCGCACGCGCCGCTTTCCGCTCTTTCCGCGCCTCCAGTCTGCCGATCTCTCCCGTAGTCGGCAGTACCTCTTCGATAACAGATGCCCTCTCAGCCGCTTCCTGCGTTGCCAAAATGCTAAGCTGGAAGGAACAGCCCAGAATCTCTGCGATCATACGCATATCCTGCTCCTGAAAATTATCCCTTCCCAGTCTCTGCGTCAGATTCTGACGGGACATCTTCTTTCCCGTCTTCATTTCGATCTGCTCTGCCAATTCCTTAATAGTCATACCTTTTCTGCTCAAAACGATTTTGACCTGCTCCCCAAACGTGAGACTTATCATCTTACCTCTTCCTCCTTGTTAATCATTATGCTCCTTAGTGTTTATCGGTATTTAGCAACTTTATAATTGCTTCATAAACCTATATTTTTCCCTACCCTTTATTGTAACAAATGACTTTTTATCCGTCAACAGTCGCTACATTTTTTCTTGTTTTCCGCATTACTCTGTGACAGTCCCACATTTTCCACAATCTTTTTTCTCATTTTACAGCCAAACAGGACACACTTCACAAAATATTAAATTTTTATAAAAATCTCTTTGACAAATGTTTTCTGCCGAGTATAATAGGGACTATCCAAAAACAAGGGCGTTTTCCAATCCGGAAAATGTCCTTTTTTTGTTGCCAAGCATGCCTAAGTGAACGTCCGGTGGACGTTCATCTCGGTTGCCTAACACGCCTAAGTGAACGTCCGGTGGACATTCATCCCGGTTGCCTGGCACACCGAAAAGGAAATGTGATAGACCTTTTTCCCGGCTGCAGGGCATACCTAACATCAAAAAGGAGGGAGTTTATTATGAAGAAACTGGAAATCATTATTCAGCCCGAGAAACTGGAAGACCTGAAGGTCATTCTGGATGAATCAAACGCCAATGGCGTGATGATCAGCAATATCATGGGATATGGAAATCAGAAAGGGCACAAGAAAATCTACCGCGGCGCAGAATACAACGTGAACCTTTTGCCGAAGGTAAAGGTGGAGACCGTTGTGGAGCCGGAGGTGGCTGAGCCTCTGATCCGGAAAATCGTAGACGAGATTCAGACCGGCATGTATGGCGACGGTAAGATCTTTGTATACGAAGTGGAGGACGCGGTCCGCATTCGTACCGGTGAGCGCGGTCCGGCCGCATTGTAACCTGTTTTCAAAATCAATAATCAATAGGAGGATTTACTTATGGGATTAACAGCACTTATAGAGAGCGGTATAGACGCCACAGCAGCAACTGAACTTCTCCTGAATGTCGTATGGTGCCTGGTCGGAGCAATCCTGGTATATTTCATGCAGGCAGGCTTTGCCATGTGTGAGGCAGGCTTCACCAGAGCGAAAAATACAGGTAACATTTTGATGAAAAACATGATGGATTTTGTACTTGGCAGCCTGTTCTTCTTCATCTTCGGATTTGCCATTATGCACGGGACGGACTGGAATGGAATCTTAGGTACGCAGGGCTTTTTTGACCCTACGAAGCTCGCAGATGCTAACGGTCTGTTCAACGGGCTTCCCATCGGAGTGTTCCTCATTTTCCATACCGTATTCTGCGCCACCTCAGCGACGATCGTTTCCGGCGCCATGGCAGAGCGGACGAAATTCATCGCCTATCTTTTGTATAGCGCCGCAATCAGCATTTTCATCTACCCGGTATCCGGACACTGGATCTGGGGCGGCGGCTGGCTCGCCCGGATGAATTTCCACGACTTTGCAGGCTCCACTGCAGTACATATGGTTGGCGGTATCTGTGCATTAGTCGGCGCGAAGATCCTCGGTCCCCGTATTGGCAAATATGGCAAGGACGGCAAGGTACGCGCTATTCCGGGACATAACCTTTCTATCGCAGCACTAGGCGTATTCATTCTCTGGTTCTGCTGGTTCGGTTTCAACTGCGGCTCCACAACTGCCGCTGCCACGAACCTCGGCGACATCGCCATGACCACAAACCTGGCTGCCGCAACCGCGACCCTCGCAGCCCTCATCGTCACCTGGATACGCTACGGCAAACCGGATGTATCTATGACCTTCAACGGCTCCCTGGCAGGTCTGGTGGCTATCACTGCCGGATGTGACACGGTAAGTAACACCTCCGCGATCATCATCGGACTCATTGCTGGCGTATTGATCGTATTCTCTGTAGAATTCTTCGACAAGGTAGCCAAAATCGACGACCCGGTCGGCGCCATCAGTGTCCACGGCGTCTGCGGTGCGACCGGAACGATCCTCACCGGAGTTTTCTCTAAAGAATATGCACTTACCACCCAGGTCATCGGAGTCGCCGCTACTGCTGCCTTCGTATTCGTAATGGCATTTATTATATTCACTTTAATCGACAAGACCGTCGGACTTCGCGTGACCAAAGAGGAAGAACTCGACGGACTCGACGTTCACGAACACGGTTGCTCCGCTTATGCAGACTTTAACTTTCGTCTATAGCCGGGCGAGTGCATCAAAAAAGAAGGGGCTGTAAAAACAGTCTGAAGAGCCAAAATAATCTCTAACAGGCTTTATTTCAGATATGCCTACCACCGAAACAAGGTCCACTGGACCTTATTTCAGGTATGCATGGCAACCGAAAAGGTGGCAAAAAGTCGTTCCCAGACCTTTTGCCACCTCCGCTTTACAGTTTTTTCGGTTAGATTACAAGCATTTCCCTAAGAGCATAAAGCATTTCCCTCCTGCCTGCCTTTCTGATACCCATCTATTGTAATGAGCAGAATGCTTGCCATAACAAGGCATCCTCCCGCCACAATCCCGATTGTTATCGGATCGTTGAACCAAATAGTGCCAAATACTACACTTACGATTGGCTCCAACATAGATACGAATGCTGCCGTAGACGCCCCGAGTTTACTGATTCCAAACATCATAAGGAAATATCCGCATACGGTAAAGAGGCCGGAACCTCCGATTACCATCGCCCATTCTGTCAGACCCACCGGAATAACCAATGTGCCTGTTGCCGGTGTAAGCACAGCAAACAGAACAGTCGCCGGCAGAGACACAAAAAATAATTTCACCTCGATCGATAAATCATTGGCGGGCCCTTTTTCATTGGCCACCAAATAAATTCCATATGTAAAGGCCGACGCGATCGCCATAATTACGCCAATGACCGGCATCCTGCTGCCTCCTCCGGTCAGAAATACCATTCCCAGAATCGAAGCTGCAACCGCTATAAGCTGGAGTCTGGTAAAGCCAGCCTTGAACAGGGTTCCCATGATCACACATACAATCGTCGGATACAGAAAATTCAGCATAATTGTCGTTCCCACCGGCAGATACAAATAACTGCTGTTTAACAGTACTGGTGTGAGGAGCATTCCAAATACTCCCATAAGAAGCGTCTGAGCCGCTTGCTTTACCGATGCCTTCAGACTACGCTTCTTTATCAAGGCATACAATGGTAATTGTCAGATTTGTAAAAAACATCAAACTATTCAGCGGCATGCCGTTCAGCATAATCTGCTTCTGAATCGTCGGCATAATCCCCAATATGACCGCTGTCCCCGCTACGCAGATAAATCCCGTAACCATGCTATCTATCTCCTTTTCTTCTAAGTTATCTCTCCGGCTATTTCCCCATCATCAGCTCATACTTTTAACATATTCACATTTTTCCTCATTCAAATAATACAATTTCAGGCTCAAATCCATATTAATTTGCTCCTCTTTTGACCGCAGATTTACCTCCAATATCTCACAAATTTTAGAAAACCTGTATTTTATCGTATTATAATGAATATAGCTTTCTTTTGCCGCTTTCATAAGGTTCCAGTCATATTTCGATATTGCCTCCACTGTCTGGACCAACTGTGTATGAAATTGTTCGTCGTATTTCACCAATTTCCCTATATACTCATCATACAGTTCTACTGCTTCTTCTGTATTCATAACCGCCCATAGCAATTTATACACGCCCAATTGCTCAAAGGCTACCGTTTTATCCTTTTTGTAAATCGCACGCCCGATCAAAACACTCTTTTTGGCCTGGGTATAGCTTTTATGCACATCTACAATCTTACCCATATATCGTCCGATTCCAATTGTAACCGTAAAATCCGTATCCTCTGCCACGGTTTTTCTGATTTCGTCCCCTGCCTCTATTATTTGCCGGATAACTTGTTCTTTGTTATAATTTTCTACTGATATTATAAATATAATCTGATCACTTAAGTAGTTATATACTACCTTGTCAAATCTTTTTGTCATCACTCTTTTGGATCTCGCAAATATAATTTTCCTTTGCTCCTCCTGCACGCAGCTCATATCCACATTATAATTTTTGTTATGGTACATCAGCTTATAGTCATCCACATCTACAATAACAACAATTCCGCCATTGCTGAAATTCCAATTATAAAGTTTTGCCCTGTTCTGGATTTCCTCCTCCGATTTGATATTCTGATATAACAAGTCCTGCACAAATTCGTCCTTGTACTGTGCCCTTATTTTATTGTCCGCTATCTCTCTTTGCATGAGCAAGATCAGAATCATTCCGGCCTGTTCAATTACAATTTTGTTTTCTTTCTTTTCTCTTCCATATACCGGATTGTCCTCGAGAAAAAGCAGTCTTCCAAATATGGTATTTCCCAGACGAAGTTCAAAAAAAGGAAATGCCCTTGTTATATTCACATGAGACATCTCCTTTTTTTCCAGTACCTCTATCTGCTCTTTCAGTTCCTCTGACCCCGACGAGAAAACAATCTTGTCATCATGGTACTGGTATAAGGCCGTCTGAATATTTGTGAGTCTTTCCAGCTCATCCAGAATTTTTTCAACCTTCACGCCCTTCATCATCTCAATAAACAAATTGTGAATATATTCTGAATACTGTAATGCGGTTAATTCACTATTGTTCAATATTATTCTGAAAAGCATAGGCTGTTGACAGGACAAACTCTCCTCCTTTGATCCAAATTCCGATATCCGGTGCGTCAACTACTGTTACATTCGTAAGCTCCTTGTCCAATGCTTCTTCTCCCGCAAGTACAGAAAAATCTTTGAACATCCCCATTACATCATGTACAGTTATCATTGCAATACACTCCTTTATTTTACTTTTAAAAGAGACCTGCCCTGCCCGTCATTTAGAAAAATATTCCTGTTACAGCCAATGTCACCGGTGTAACCAGCAGCATAGTCAATACGCCTGCAAAGAAAGGATGAATTCCCTTCGGCACACGTTCAGATATCAGATGGCCTACCGGAGCACAGAAGACTCCGCCAATCACGCCAGCCAGCACTGCCACGCCAATGCTTCCTCCATGAGTCAATACACAAAACGGTGCTGCACTGACTACAGGAATGAACGTTCCAACCCATCCATATTCCTCATATTTTGATGTATAGAGGAATACTCCTGTTCCCGATGCCACAAATTGGGATAAGAGAATCGCCGGAAGAAGCGCGCCTGCTCCATTCGCCACATGATCATGATTGATCAGATAATCCACCAGAACGCCCAGAACCATCATGGCGCCCGCCACATCATTTCCATAAAACATCGGCTCTGTAAAGTCTGCGAAGGTTCTTCTGACTGCCCACTGAGCAGAATATAGATCCACCTGGCTTTCCGGTGCCGGATATTGCTTTGCTGCTTTTTGTTTCATCCACGGCAAATATTTACATACTGAGCATACTAAGAAAGCCATCAGTGCCATGGTCATCAGCCCGCCATATCCCGCCGGAAGCTGAAGAAGCGGTACTATAGTATTGATACACCATGTAGCTAAAGGTGCACAGATCAATGCGGTTAAAATAGAACCTGTCAGCAAAGCACTCACACTCGGACCATAAAGCAAAAGTACCGCGTTGGGCGTGCTCACAGTAACGAGGAAAGACGGAATCCACATTGCCTCTTTAAATAAATTTATATACCCAAATACAAACAAAGTCAATATCAGCGACAGGCACTGGCCCGCAAGAACCCATGGCCACATACTGCTCATTCCGTAACAAATGGGGAATACCTGTTTTTTGGAACCATGTACCGCCATCCTCCACGCTAAAGCTCCTCCAATAATCATAAATAAGGAAGCGCATACACTTGCAAAAAAGGTGGCCTCTGTAAAGTCCATAAAGAACCAGCAGAATTTATAGAAAGTATGATCCAGTACCCCTGATGCAATGTCCCCATAGGCCATTTTATTAGTAAGGCTTGGCAGATTTTTCGTAAGAAAATATAAACCAAAACCTATACCCAGAGTAATAAGATATCCCTTTATTGAACCAAGTTTTATTGTTGATTTTTCCTTCATATTCTACCCCCACAATAATTTATCAGATAAGTAATGTAGATATCACTACACTCTTTAACAGAATGCAGCGAGACGTGCTCATTTGTCTTATGTGCCTGCTCAGCTTCTCCCGGCCCAAAGATGATAAAGGGAATATTAAGCGGCGGAATCATCTGGGACGCATCCGTATAATACTTGAGTCCTGCACAATTTGCTTCTATTTCTAAGCTTTCCACAGCAGTTTTGAAGTCCTGCACGAACGGATTGTCTTCCTTTGTACAGACAGATCCTCTGTTATTTAAAATATGAATCCCGTACTTAAACTCTCTGTTTTTCCGCTGAACTTCCTTGCATGCCGTCTCCAGGAACTCCAGAATCTCTGAATTTTTGGTCTCGGGAATTGTTCTGATATCAAGTTCCATGCTTCCATAAACAGGTATGATATTCGTTCCCGTTCCCCCATTCATCTTCGTGAGGGAGATAGTGCTTTTTCCGAGCATACTATCTCCGTTTTCTTTTGTCATATAGGAATCCAGCATCGTCTTTATTTCAATCAGGCAATCAAGTGCATTCGTTCCCGCGGAAGGATTGGAGCCATGTGCCGCCGCTCCGGTTGCCGTTACCTGAAGCCACAATGCTCCTTTTTCTCCAATTCCTATCTTTCTGCTGCTGGGCTCACAAATAATAGCAGCGTCAATCGTATTCAGAATTCCTGATTCTATGATCTTTTGTATGCCAATGCCTCCCCGTTCTTCATCTGCTGTGAAACAAAAATATACCGGCTTTTTCAGCTTTACTTTCTGTTCCTGCAAATACAGAGCAGCCAGTATCATAGCGCATACGCCGCTTTTCATATCGGCCGTTCCTCTGCCGTACATCACGCCGTCTTCTACGACTGCCTCCAGAGGATTGTATTTCCAGTCATCGGGATTCTCGTAGGACACCGTATCCAGATGTCCTACAAAGGCGATCCCGCCATCTTTTTGTTCCCCATCAAACTTAAGAACCAGTGACGCACGCTTCGGAGAATGAAGATATACCTCTTTTTCCACTGTATCCCCAAAAAGCATTTCTATATAATCTACTATTTCCTTTTCATTTCCTTCCGGCTGTCTTGTGTCCCAGGAAACCAGATATCCTAAAATTTCCTCACATTTTTCTATTTTCGTTTGATTAAACACTAACATTTTTTCACCACTCAGATTATTTCCAATAATAGAACATTGGCAGTTCTCCGACTCCCATATTTTCTAAGCTTCCTATTCTGGATATCCATTTTCCGCAGCCTACATTTTTCCGCACTACGCGATTTTCGAAACCGGAAATTGCTCCGTTCACGATTGTATAAGTTGCCATTTTATCGGCTTCATCCACAATTGTGATATTAGCGGATGCGCCTACTCCAAGATGTCCCAGTTTTTCGGTAAAGTACGGATTATGACATCTTTCGGCCAAAAGCTCTGCTACATTTGATGTCATCAGTGCAACCGCCTGTGGAAGAGTCACTACTTCCTGCTGAGCAAGTTCCAGAATTGCAGGGATATTATCTCTTGTATCTCCACCGCCTTTTATCGTTCCGTCATTATCTCCATCTGAGATCATCACTCGAATCAATCCATCATGAATAGCATCGTAAAGCAATCTCTGACTTTCCTTTGGAATAAATAATGCTTCCCTGCTTCCTTTGCCTATGCGCATAAGTGTTGAGATTACCTCACCCGACACATTTGGCTGTTTACATAAATCAAGAACCATTTTCATACTTTCTACTGCATCCCCATGAGTACCACAGCCGGCAATATCCACATGTCCCAAATGCACCGGTCTTCCTTTGGAAATCCCTACAACATGTTCCGCCCGGAATGGATCCTGTGTATGTGACATAAATACCAGACCCGCCTTTGAAGTAATCTCATACACAGCGTCAAGGTCTTCGTCCGACAATAAGAAATGTCCCATGTGATCCTTGATTCCCATAATTAAATTACCACAGGTATTTGCAAAGAAATTCAACGTTGCTTTTTCAAATGCCACCTCGGCAGGCAGTGTACCCTTGAAATAGGAAATCCAATCTTCTGTGCTCATCTGCGTGCTCAAAAGGCTGGCCGCGCCCAAATACATTCCTACATTAACCGGCAGTCCTCTGTCGATCTCTGCTCCAAGAAGCGCCGGCCCGATCAGCGTATTTCCTGCTCCCGGGGTAAATCCTGTCGTCACGCCATCCTCCGCTGCATGATATATGGAATTGGTCGTCACTTCAAAAAGGTCATGCATGTGCAAATGCATATCAATTAATCCGGGGAATACCAGAAGACCTTCACAGTCAATGATCCTGTCTCCTCTTTCCGGCTTGATTTCATCCGCAGTTTCCACAATGGTATCACCGATATAAGCGATATCCCTCTGCGCATGAATTCCATTTTTAGGATCCACTACTGTTCCGTTTTTAATAATGGTCCGTCCACTTTTGTACATTTGTGCAACAGGGTCTACAAGCTTATCATCCTTAACACCTGCCAATATGTCTCTTGCATAATCTAATTTTATTCTTTCCATACAATAAAACCTCCGTCTTTTATTTACCGAGATGAACGTCCACTGGACGTTCACTTAGGCATGCTTGGCAACCGAGATGAAGGTCCACCGGACGTTCACTTAGGCATGCTTGGCAACAACAAGAGGGTGTCGCAAAATTGCGACACCCTCTTTACACAGCTCTTTGCCATGATAAAAGCTAAGTATATTACCATTTCTTATTCTTAAGCACAAGCGCCGATTTCTTTCCCATCATCAGCGAAATCATACCATCCTGCACCTGATACTCTTCAAACTCTCCAATGTAGCCCTTCTCATACGAATACATCATCCGTGCCATGCTGCTGCCCTCCGCAGTCTCCACCTGCCACACCGGAACATCGACTTCTCTCAGATAATCCGCTATATTCACGATCACGATGATCTGCTCATCTCCCCAGAATCTTCCGTAGGCCAGCAGATCCTTCTCCACCTTCAGCATCTTAAGCGATCCCTTCACCAGAGACTGATGTCTGCGGTGAATCTGGATCATCTCCCGATAGAAATTCATAAGTCCCTTATTCTCATGGCCCCATGGATACGTTCTCCGGCTGTCCGGGTCCGTAAACCCGCACACCCCCGCCTCGTCGCCATAGTATAATGTCGGCGCGCCTATCCAGGTCATCTGGATTACAATCGCTGCACGCATAATGGCATAGTCAATATTCTGCTTCGCAGCCTCTGAGCCGCGATCTGCCACACGGCCGACCATATGATTGGTCCTCGTCAGGAACCGGGAATGATCATGATTCGATAGCTGGTTCATGGCCGTCTGAAGGGACGGCATCATCATACTCGCCATATGATGTTTCATGGCATTTTCAAAATTATGCGCATTGCCCAGCAGGTCCTCACGGAACTCATCGCTATGCTTCTCCATTCCGGTCAGGAACCAGGTCACCGGCTCCATAAAAGCATCATAATTCATCACCGTATCCCACTCATCGCCCTCAAGCCATTCGATCGGATCACCATAATGCTCCGCCAGAATCAGTGCATCCGGGTTCACTTCCTTCACTGCCTTGCGGAATTTCTTCCAGAATCCGTGATTGAACTCATTGCTCTGTCCTAAGTCTGCCGCCACGTCCAGCCGCCAGCCGTCCGCATTGTAGGGCGGTGAGACCCATTTTCTCGCCACACCCAATATATATTCTTCCAGCTCCTTGGAGCCCTCATAATTCAGCTTCGGCAGGGTATCATGCCCCCACCAGCCTGTATAGCTTCCATTTTCCGGCCAGTCATGATCCTGGCTCCTCTCAAATTTAAAGAAATTTCTGTATGGACTTGACGCTGAAATATAAGCGCCCGGCTGATAGCCATCGGCGTCTTCATACACCTTCTCCCGGTCAAGCCACTTATTGAAGGATCCACAGTGATTGAATACTCCGTCCAGAATGATCTTCATCCCCCTGCGGTGTATCTCCTCCACCAGCTTGATGAACAGCCGGTTGCTTGCTTCCAAATTTGCCTTACTGGTAGTGCGGATCCGGTACCGCTTCGCATGACTGTTGTTCTGATCCCACATTTCCAGAAGTTCGCCGCCATCCTCTACGATCACGCCAAAATGCGGATCGACATAGTCATAATCCTGGCTGTCATATTTATGGTTGGACGGTGAGACGAAAATCGGATTGCAATAAATGACCTCGATTCCCAGGCTCTGCAGATAGTCCAGCTTGTCGATCACTCCCTGCAGATCGCCTCCGTAAAATTCCCGCACGTCCATCGCCTGCGGGTAACGGTTCCAGTCTTCCACACGGTGCACATGTTCCCCAATATAACTGTACTCATCGGTCAACACGTCATTTGTCTTATCACCATTGCGGAAACGGTCCACATAAATCTGATACATGACCGCTCCCTTCGCCCAATCAGGCGTGGAAAATCCCGGAGCGATCCGATAATCATAATATTCCAGGATCTCATCAGCAGGACCCCATTTATTGTAATAGCAGACCTCGCCTTTACTTAAGATCCGAAAACGATACCGGAGCATATCTTCCGTCATCTTTTTTTCCGTCTGATAATAATCGAATTTCCCTCTGGAAATCACTTTCTTCATGAGATAATCTACGCCCCCGCTTTGCAGGTATACCTCATCTACATCGTCTTTTGCCGTGCGGAACCAGAACTTCAGGGTATCTCCTACCTCCGGCTCAGGCGGTGCCATATAGGCTTCCGTCCCGTCACAAAACAGTGCATCCCTATTCATAAATTACCCCAATTCTACACGAACAACGCTTCAAATTCTTCCCTCGTAATCTTTTCCTTCTCAAGCAAAAGCTTTGCACAGGCTTCCAATACATTTTCGTGTTCCTTTATTATATCTTTCGCTTTGATATAGCATTCATCAATGATCCGCTTCACTTCCAGATCAATGGTGGTCGCAATCTGCTCCCCATATCCCCTGGAGGCATGAGCCAGATCCCGTCCGATAAACACCTCATCGCTGTCATTATCATAATTGACAAGTCCCAGCCGCTCGGACATACCGAACTTTGTCACCATGGATTTGGCGTAGGCCGTCGCCTGCTTGATATCCTGAGAAGCCCCTGTCGTAATATCGTCAAAGATCAGCTCCTCAGCCGCTCTTCCGCCCAGCGCCACCGTGATATCCTGAAGCATCTTGCCCTTGGTATTGAACATCTCATCCTTCTCCGGAAGCGGCATCGTATACCCTGCCGCGCCCACCCCTGTCGGGATGATCGATACGCTGTATACCGGTCCCACATCCGGCAATACATGGAACAGGATCGCATGCCCCGCCTCATGATAGGCCGTGATCCGTTTCTCCTTCTCAGAGATCACGCGGCTCTTTTTCTCCGAACCGATTCCCACCTTGATAAATGCGTGACGTATATCCGCCTGCTGCAGATAAACTCTGCCTTCCTTCGCCGCCAGGATTGCCGCTTCATTGAGCAGATTCTCAAGGTCTGCCCCGGTAAATCCAGCCGTTGTCTGCGCGATCTGCTGAAGGTCCACATCCTCTCCCAGCGGTTTTCCCTTGGCATGTACCTGCAGGATCTCGTATCTTCCCTGTATATCCGGACGGCCGACCATCACCTTCCGGTCAAAACGTCCCGGACGCAAAATCGCCGGGTCCAGAATATCCACACGGTTCGTCGCTGCCATCACGATGATACCTTCGTTGACTCCGAATCCGTCCATCTCCACAAGAAGCTGATTCAGAGTCTGCTCCCTCTCATCATGGCCGCCGCCCATACCGGTTCCACGTCTTCTGGCCACCGCATCGATCTCATCGATGAAAATAATACACGGTGCATTTCTCTTCGCATCTTCAAACAGATCACGGACACGGGACGCGCCCACGCCCACGAACATCTCCACAAAATCGGAACCGGAGATGGTGAAGAACGGAACGTGTGCCTCTCCTGCCACCGCCTTTGCGAGCAAGGTCTTACCGGTTCCTGGAGGCCCCTCCAAAAGAACACCCTTGGGGATCCTCGCTCCGACCTGGATATATTTGCCCGGCGCTTTCAGGAAATCCACGATTTCCTCCAGATCTTCCTTCTCTTCCTTCAGGCCCGCGACCTGATCAAAATTAATATGGTTATCCGCCTCCGTACTCATCCTGGCACGGCTCTTTCCAAAATTCATCGCCTTGGCGTTGGCGCCTCCCTGGCGATTCATCATCATGAACAGGAAAACGAATGCTCCAATCGTGACCAGAGTGGGAAGCCAGGAAGTCACCCAGCTGTCCTGCGGAACATCGTACACGAAACAGGGTACGTCGTAGGAATCCAAAAGTTCCTCCACTTTCCCTACGTCCGACACATTCAGTTCCTTAAACACATTCTCCCCGAAATCAATACGAAGTGTACCGGTCGGGGCCACTTTATTCTGCCTGATCTCCACGCTCTTCACCCGGCCCGCTTTCAGATCCTTCTGCAGAGCCTGATACGTATAAGCATTCTCCTGACTCTGAGACTGGTTCATAAAAAACCAGACTCCATAAAGCATCACGACGCATAAAAGAATCGTGAGCCCGCTGATTCCTCTTGACTTATGATTATTCAATGAACTGCTCCTTCCAACCTGCTATAACTGCACAACGCCAATGTACGGCAGGTTTCTATATTTTTGCGCATAATCCAGCCCGAAGCCGACCACGAACTCGTCGGGAATCTCAAATCCGACATAGTCCACCTTCACGTCGCGCACGCGGCGGTCCGGCTTGTCCAGCAGGGTGCATAAGCGCAGACTCTTCGGTCCCCTCTTCTTTAAAATATCCATCAGATAATATAAGGTACGTCCTGAATCCACGATATCCTCCACAATCAGCACGTCCTTTCCCTCCAGGGATTCATCAAGATCCTTTGCGATCTTCACGATTCCACTTGACTGCGTCCCGTCGCCATAACTGCTCACACTCATGAAATCCATGGAAACCGGCACTTCGATACGTTTGGCAAGCTCGCACATAAAGAACACGCCGCCCTTTAAAACACAGATCAAATGCACCTGCTTCCCCGCATAATCCTCACTGATCTTCTTTCCCAGTTCCCGCACTCTGGCATAAACCTCTTCCTCCGGGATTAATACCTTTACTGTCTCAGACATCTTCCATACCTCCGCTTATCTAATCGTAATTTCCAAAATATTTTTCGTATGCTGTGTCACCTGATACGCCATACTCTGGCGGACGCCCACGGCCCACAGAATCCGGCTGCCGTCCGCTGCCAGAAGAATCTCATCGCGCCTGCGCGAAGGAATCTTCTCATCGATCAGCAGTTTCTTAAGCTTCTTGGAACTTCCGTTCCTGTCGATAACCAGCTGATCCCCCGCCCTGCGGGTACGTATAGTTAGACCTTGTTCTATTATACCATAATCAAACCATTTCGTGTATGTTTTTTTCGGGATATCCAAATCTGTCTTGGGACGCGGAAAAACCCGCACAAGAATCGTCCGTTCCTTAAAGTGATACTCTTCTGCCTCTCCCGGTCCGATCTCTATTTTCAGTTCCTCTGCCTCCAAAGACTCCGCCTTGTCCTTCCCCTCTTTTTCCCGCCAGATCTCTATGCCATCGTATACCCTTAAGGCCCGCATTCCGTAAGGAAGATTGATCGCTCTCCCGGTCTGTTTGTCCATCAGCTCCCGCAAGGCGTGTACATGACGCTCCTCGATATCCTTCGCCTGACCAGCCATATCTTCCAGCAAATGATACAGCACCATGGACTGAATCACTTCATCTAATGCCAGAAATACCGTTTCCAGCAGAATTTTATGCTCTTCTTCTGTCCTTACGCACTCCCGGTATGCTTCTTTCGTCTGCCCTTCCAGATACCTCCAAACCTCACGAAGCTGCTCTATGGCGCCGTTCATATGCTCCACTGCACGGTTGTTGACCTGTTCTGTCAGAACCGGCAGGACATTCCTGCGAATGCGGTTCCTCGTATAAGTATCTTCCAGGTTTGTGGCATCCATACAATAAGACACCTTTTTTTCTTCCAGAAATTTCTCAATTTCCTCTCTTCCCACACACAAAAGCGGGTGAATCCACATTCCATTTACCGGACTGATCCCCCCAAGCCCCTTAAGCCTGCTGCCTCTCGCCAGATTCATAAGAAAGGTCTCCGCATTATCTTCCCGGTGATGCGCCAGAGCGATGCGCACCTTTCCCTTCCTCTCCCCATATTCTCCGGCTGCCTGAAGAAACGCCTCCCGTCTCGCCATGCGCCCTGCCTCCTCAAAAGACAGTCCTCTCTCCTTTGCAAGCAGTGACACGTCCACGTGAAATGCTTCGAACGGAATCCCTCTCTTACTGCAAAATGCGGCCACATACCTTTCATCTGCGTCCGCATCAGCTCCGCGCAGCATATGATTGACATGCACCACAGCCAGCCTGAAATCCATCTGCCCTGCCAGCTCTTCCAGCACCAAAAGAAGGCACATAGAATCTGCGCCTCCGGAGACTCCGGCAATCACGACATCGTCCTTTGCCAGCATATGATATCTCTGTATATATTCTTTTACCGTATGAACCATGATTTTATCCTCTGTTTTTCTGTCATCTATCTTAACACAAATCCCAGATTCCCGCCACCAAAACCGTCATATCGTCAAGCGGTTCTTCCTGCCCCAGCTCCAGAACCTTCTCCAAAATCTCATGCGCCAGTTCCTTCGGATTCTCCTGCTCTGACGAGCGCAGCATCAGATCCAGCAAATACTCCTGCTCCCCTGCCGGGAGTGCATCAAGCACCCCGTCCGTTACCATGACCACCAGGTCTCCGGACTTTAGCTTAATACTTGCCTCCTCGATTTTCTGTTTCTGCACCACTCCAAGGGGCAGGCTTTCCGAATAAATATGCTCTATCTTGTCCCCATGGCGCACAAAAGTCGTTGCAGCCCCTGCCTTTACAAACTCGCACACGCCGCTGTACAGGTCGAAAACGCACATGTCAAGCGTGGAAAAGCAGACCTCCTCGCGTCCCATCACAAGCGCCGTGTTCAGCATCTGAAGCGCCGTCTGCCTGGGAAATCCGGCCATCAGAAGCTCCTCCAGCATCTCAACCACCATGGCGCTTTCCCGGCCGGCCTCTTCCCCCGCTCCCATTCCGTCCGAAAGGATCGCCGCTTCCTGTCCGCCGGGAAGCTCGGTCATCAAAAAGCTGTCACCGGATATCTTCTCGCAGCCTTTTCCGATCCGCGCCACCCCCTGAAGCGTATAGAACCCCGGTCCTTCCACGAACACGACTGTACAGTATTCCTGCGCCAGAACCGGGCGTTCCTCTTTCGCCGGCACCATACGCCGCTTGACACACGCAGAGAGCGCCCTTGCCAGCGCTCTTGTCGTCATACAAATACCTTTTTCCGGACGCACCGTCAGATGAATCTCATATCTCCCCCTGGCATTTACAAAAAAAACAGAGCTGAGCAGCCTCACCCCTTCTTTTTTCATCTGTGCCCTGATTCGCTTCTCCATCGGAGTATCCGTAAAAATACTGGCGTCAAGCTCCCGCGTCGCATGGCGTATCATCTGCGCAAATGCGTTGAGCTGGACCGCGCAGCCTTCCCGGCTTTGCACCATCTTATTATTCCAGGCAAGCATTTTTTTCGCCTCGCCGAATACGCCCAGTGTTTCCCGCAAAAAACGAGGCGCAAGTATGCACCTTTTTTGCAGCTTCCGCTTCATCTCCACATTAAGTCCGCTACCATATTCCTCCACCGTGCAGAGAATCTCATACATCAGCTCATATACCTGTTCCCGGTCTTTTTTCAGACAGCTTTCCTTATTCTTGCAGAGGGCGCACACTTTTCCCGTCACCTCATCGAACATGTCCCGGGTCTCTTCCCGGGTAAATGTCTCCCTTGGCCCCTCCATTTTTAAAAATGTATCTGCCAAATGGCGGAGAGAGGAAGCAAATCGGTCCGCCTGTGCTACATATGGGTTGACCATGACCTCCTGCCCCTTATAATCCTTGTCCATCTGCGACTCCCCCTTATATTTCCTGTGAAATAAAGAAAAAGAGCTCCGGAAATCTCTTCCAAAGCTCATCTTTTGTCTCTTTCCCGGCACGACCGATCCCTTCCTGAGATCTGCACCTGCCTGATCTATTGTTCTGCCCGAAACAGAATCTCGTTCTCATGAACCAGACCCAGCTTCTCTCTTGCAACATCTTCTATGTATTCATCTGTACCTACGTACTCTTTTAACTGATCAATCTCTTCCGAACGTTCCTTCTCCTCATCAAGCTGAGCCATCAGCTCCGCCTCCTGTGCTTTGTACGCCTTATTTCTCTCCCGCAGAGACATACCCTGGGCAAATATCACTGCGCCTAACAGGAAAATAATAAGGCTGATCAATACGACACTTCTCTTATGATTCTGAAGCCTGCTCTTCGGACGCCGATTCCGGCTCTCTGGCTTTAAGCTCCTCATATCTATATTCACCCTTCGTAATCGTCACTTTTCGATTCACTTACCCATTATCAACAAACTTATTCTATCGGTTTTATTTTGATTTCGCAACACTTTTTCCCGATTTTTTCAAAATAAAAACGTACATTTTTTTTGCAATTTTTTGCGCTAAAAAGAGTAAAAAACGAATCGTGCACGCCCCTAGCACAATACCTAGTGCACAATACCATCTTATCACCCCATCACTGGTATGGTAAATTTGCACAAAAAGGTATAATGCGGTCCCAAGCCAGTAAATCACATCTTCCAGATTCACCGCCCAGAGCGCGTGGGGCACGATCCGGCGCAGTACACGCAGGCTTAAATACACGCACGTCACTACGATTCCACTTAGCACCGCGTGAATAAATACCGCAAACTCTACACCGATTCCCAGCATCTTTGCCTATCGGAACAGCTTTGTCAGGAAATTCTCTCCCGACTTCGCTCCGGCATGGATATCCGAATAAGCAATACTGTCAATATGCCCGGAAAGATCCACTTCCCCTTTTTCCAGACTGAGACGGTTGACGTGCATGTCCGTCCCCTTCACCATCAGCATTCCCTGTTCTGTCTCAAGAAGAATTTCATTCAGATCAAAGGACAGCACATCTAAAACCCCCGTCACTGTACTGCTTTGTCTATTGTTCACAACTAATTTATGATTCTGCACCTTCGGCATCTGCTTTGTTTCCAACTTCCCTGTCCCAACCTTTCTGCTTTCTACTTATTCTATGAAAGATTCCCGAAATTTAGAACCAAAGCTTCCTGCTATTTGCAGTCGTCGCTTAAGCCATTGCTACTCTGCTGTACCCCGCAGCAGGCACCTTACAGATAACGGAATAACTCTCCCGCTTCTTCTTTCTTCGTCGTATCCTTCAGTTCCAGCACCTCTGCCTTCACGTTCTTTGTGCCGAACTGAATCTCAATGATATCACCTTTTTTTACCTTCAGCGATGCCTTGGCCACCACGCCATTTACCAACACACGGCCCGCATCACATGCTTCATTTGCCACGGTCCGTCGCTTGATCAGCCGCGAAACCTTAAGAAATTTGTCTAACCGCATTCTGCTTCTCCTCTTCATCTGCTCTTCCGTGAAAACGCCTGGTAATTCCAACACCCCTTCGGCACGCAGGCTTCTCCCCGGTAAAAAATAGAGAGCGACATCACCATCGCTCTCCTACCATTCCATTACACACATCTATCAACTGATATCTTTGGCACGCCCACTTCGGGAAATGCAAAAACATCGCATATTCAACCGATCTGTATTACTCGTTCACTGCATCCTTTAATGCTTTGCCGGCTTTGAACTTCGGCGCTTTGCAGGCATTGATCTTCATGGTTCCGCCAGTCTGCGGGTTTCTTCCTTCTCTTGCTGCTCTCTTGCTTACTTCAAATGTTCCGAATCCTACTAACTGAACTTTTTCTTCCTTCTTAAGCTGATCTGTCACTACATCAATAAAAGCCTTTACTGCTTTTTCTGCGTCTTTTTTTGAAATTTCTGCATTCTCAGCGATTGCTGCAACTAATTCTGTTTTGTTCATGGATATTTCCTCCTGTAATATAATCTTCGAATACCCCCATGTATTCTGTCCTGAGTTCAGAGTTCCTGTGTTAGGTCTATGACACACTCTATGTAATGTTATATCGGTTTTTAGGTCCTTTGTCAAGCATATTTCCCTGAAAATGGGGAAAATCTGGGGCAAAACAGGCCCTGCCATCAAAAATGGCAGGACCTTAAATTCACAATGTCTTTTCTTGATGCAAATGCCTCTCTGGCAAGCGGTTTCTACATCAGTTTATCTACCATAGCAAGAACTGCTTTGCCAAGCTCCGCTGACCTCGCATCGGCATCCTCCAGAGAGGTGCCTTTGATTCCATAGTAGAACTTCACCTTCGGCTCTGTTCCGGATGGGCGTACACATACCCATGCATCATCTGTCAGATCATAGTACAGTACATTAGAAGACGGAAGTCCGGTCGGTACTACCTCGCCGCTTTCCATATCCTTAATGGTATCTGCTTTGTAATCTCTTGCTTTCAGCACCTTGTATCCGCCAATCTCTGCCGGCGGGTTGTCTCTCAGCGTCTGAAGGATATTCTGAATCTTCTCCAGACCCTCGATTCCCTTCATGGTGATGGACTTGATATCGTCTTTATAGAAGCCGTATTTTTCATACATCGCTACCATTGCATCCCAAAGGGTCATGTCCTTGGTCTTATAATATGCCGCTGCCTCACACAGAGCCATCGTTGCCACGATCGCATCTTTATCTCTTGCATGAGTACCGATCAGGCAGCCGTAGCTCTCCTCAAATCCAAAGAGATACTGTCCCTTTCCGGTGGTCTCAAAGCCAAGAATCTGCTGTCCGATATACTTGAATCCGGTCAGGACTTCAATCAGCCCGATTCCATAGCCTTTTGCGATTGCATCCGCCAGGTTAGAGGTTACGATCGTCTTGATCAGATATCCGTCTTCCGGAAGACCTCCGTTCAATTCCTTTCTCTGTCCGATCTCATAGTCAGCCAGAAGGCATCCGGACATATTACCGGTCAGTGTGTGGTAAACGCCGTCCCTATCTTTTACACGAACGCCGAGACGGTCTGCATCCGGATCCGTAGCAAGTACCAGATCTGCGTCGATCTCTTTCGCCAGCTTAAGTCCCAGTTCAAATGCTTCCTCTGCTTCCGGGTTCGGATAAGAAACGGTCGGGAATTCTCCATCCGGCAGTTCCTGCTCTTTTACTACATATACATTCTCAAATCCAAGCTCCTTAAGCACACGTCTTGCCGGAATATTACCGGTTCCGTGAAGCGGGCTGTACACAATCTTGATCTGATCTTTTACTGCGTCAATGGCATCCTGATGGATGACCTGTTCTTTTAATTTTGCGATGTATGCATCGTCGATTGCCTGTCCGATCACTTCATAAAGACCTGCAGCCTTCGCTTCCCGGGGTCCCATGGTCTTCATGGTCGTATAATCCGTAACTGCCAGAACCTCGTCCATAATTCCTTTGTCGTGCGGCGGCGTGATCTGCGCGCCGTCTTCCCAATATACCTTGTATCCGTTGTATTCCGGCGGGTTATGGCTGGCTGTGATATTAATACCTGCAATGCAGTGAAGCTCACGCACTGCAAAGGAAAGCTCCGGAGTCGGGCGGAGGCTCTCGAATACGTAAGCCTTGATACCATTCGCCGCAAGGCACAGTGCTGCCTCATCTGCAAATTCCGGTGACATACGACGGGAATCGTATGCAATCGCGACTCCGCGGTCCTTTGCATCTTTTTTCGTGATATAGTTTGCAAGACCCTGAGTAGCTTTGCGTACCGTATAGACATTCATACGGTTAGTTCCCGCACCGATCACTCCTCTGAGCCCTGCGGTACCGAATTCAAGGTCTTTGTAGAAACGTTCTTTGATCTCTCCGTCGTTGCCTTCGATTCCTTTGAGCTCAGCCTTGGTGTCAGCATCAAAATACGGGTTCTCGCACCACTCCTGGTATCTCTTTAAATATTCTTCCATACTCCTTTTACCTCCATGATTTCTTGACCGGCACCACCACATCAATCGTCTGCCGGAACAATATTTATTTCCATTATACACCACTTCAGGATAAATGAAAAGAAGAGAAATTCGCGGGAACCCCTGTTTCTTGCAATAACTTTTTGCCCTCAGATTGAAAATGAGAATAAATTTTCCAGGAAACGTCGTTTTTCCTCTGACTGTGCAATAGAATTTCGTAATTTTTCTACATTTTTAGCCGGAATCCATGCTTTATTGGAATGATAGTACATATTCACGATTTTCCAGAATTTCTCCGGATATGCCAGGCGCACCGCCAGATAATCCCGCTTGGGGCGGTCCAAAGTCAGCACGTCATCATACGCACGCATCATTCGATATCCCAATCTCTCATCATAGTGGTATTTCTCCATGGTCTTTCTCAGAAAATAATAAAAATCTGCCATCTGAACATCCTGATGGGTCCGTTCAAATCCAGTGACTGCCATGCCCTGAGGACAAATCATCAAATTGTGATAATTGTAATCGCCGTGAATAAAGGTGCCTTCCCGCTGAAATTCTTCATAAAGCTGCGCGATGCCTTCTCCTTCAAGACGCTTTGCCGCCAGAGACGCCGGAAGATACATTTTCTCAAAGCCCTGCAAAAATACGGTCTCAAATTCCCCTTTTACACTACGTTTTCGGACGAAGCTGCGCACCTTTCTCAATTCCCGGTTGTGCCTCTCATACTCTTCCTTCAAGCTCTCCCGTTTCTCTGCCTCCGCGTCTGAGCGCCCGGGAAATCGCAGAATGCGGTGAAGATTCGCCAAAAGCCGGACGCCTTCCAAAAGCTCCGCCTCCCGCCGGATATCACATTCCCGCCCGCAGAACCATCGTTTTACCATATAGAAAGTCCCGTCCTCTGCGCAGCTTACATACTCCCCTTCCCTGTTTGCCAGCGGCGCATCTGCCAGCTCCAATCCGTTTTCCCCAAGAAGTTCATACACGCTCAGCAGCACCGGGAGACGCCCCTTCGCCACCCGGGTTTCTTTCAACAGAAAAACGCCCCTGTCTGTATCGCATAAAACAGCACCCCTTATCCTGCGGGTGCTAAAAACTTCCATCTCATATTGTTCCAGCACACTAACTCCATAATCCTTCATGGCATCCCCCTGTAACCTGTAATTAGCAGCGCAGTTTTACCGTATACACCGGTAAGACCTGAGCCAGAGTTGCCCCTGACCGGGTCCTCTGCGCTGCCCACCGTTCTTTCTAATGTATGCATGATACAGGGAAAATCATGACAGAAATCTTTATACCGAGATGAACGTCCACCGGACGTTCACTCAGGTATGCTTGGCAACTAAAAAAACGCCCACCGGACGTTTTTTAGTATGCTTCGCAATAAAAATGTGTTAATCCAGCTGTTTGCTCCATTCCTGAACGAGCCGGAGCAGATACTCCTTCTCATTCTTCTTGGGATTCTCTATCACTTCGTCCAGAAGCTTTTTCAACAGTTCTCCAATTTGGGGGCCGGGCTTTAATCCTGCTGCAATCAGGTCATTTCCGGTAAGGGCCAGTTCTTTCAAAGAGACGCACTGCTTTTTTTCCAGAATCTCTTCATAAAGCTGTTCGATTCCATCCAGATTTGCCAGCTTTTCTTCTTTTTGATAGCTGCTCTGCGCCATCGTATCCGCCCTTCTTACCTGCATATAATATGGGAAAATGTCTTCTCCAATCTTATGCATGGCGCGCCGTACATTTCGGGAAGTTGCGTGCATACGATAGTCGTGATACCACACCAGGCGTGATACCTTGTGGAGCGTATCATTATCGAATTTCAAACGCTGCATGATCTCTTTTGCCAGCTCCGCGCTGACGGCTGCGTGCCCTTTAAAATGCGCCACGCCATCCTCATCGACCGTCTTCTTCGCCGGTTTTCCCATATCGTGAAAGAGCATGGTAAGCCGAAGAACCTTCACCGGTGCAATTTCCATCAGGGCATGCAGCGTATGCTCTCCTACATTATAGCAGTGATGAGGGGTCTCCTGCTCTGTCTGCATCATTGCATCAAATTCCGGCAGGATCTCCTTTGTAATTCCAAGCTCATAGGCAAGTGCGACTCGTTCCGGATGGGGAGATACCAAAAGCTTTACAAGCTCCACCTGAATTCTCTCGGCGCTGATATTCGCAAGGGTGCAGGCAAGCAGTCGTATCGCCTCTTTCGTGTCTTCTTCAATCTCGAATCCAAGCTGAGCAGAGAAGCGGATTGCCCGCAAAATACGCAGTGCATCTTCGCCGAAGCGTTCCTTTGCATTTCCCACACAGCGAATGCAGCCCTTCTTCAGATCCTCCAGACCGCCGAAAATATCGACCAGTCCGTCCTTTTCATTGTACGCCATTGCATTAATCGTGAAATCCCGGCGCAAAAGGTCCTCGGAAAGACTCCTTGTGAAATGCACCTCGCTGGGATGACGGCTGTCCTCGTATTTTCCATCCACCCGGTATGTGGTGACTTCGAATCCTTCTCTTTCCAGCAGAACCGTCACGGTTCCGTGCTCAATCCCGGTGTCGAAGGTGCGTTCAAATAACGATTTCGTTTCCATGGGGGTGGCTGAAGTCGTAATATCCCAATCCTCAGGCTTTCTTCCCAGAATGCTGTCCCGCACACATCCCCCTACCGCATAGGCTTCATATCCGTGATCCTGCAAGGTGGCAATGATTCTGCTTACCTTTTCGGGCAACTCTATTTTAATCATACTTCATCTACTCCTGGCTTAAACTACGACCATTATTCCTAATATGCTTTTCCAAAATATACGAGATGTTTGGCCGGTTTTCCGCAGTAAATGCAGGTATCTCCAATCGGTGCTTCCTTGCAGATGCATCTTGTGGACGCTCCACCGGTCTCATATTTTATCTCGCCTTCGCATACTTCATCTCCACACCACATCGCTTTGATGAAGCCGCGGTTCTCATTGAACTTCTCTTTCATTTCATCCATAGTAAGCGCCGTATCAATATGAGCATCCAGGAAAGCCTTCGCGCGGTCATACATATCCTTCTGGATCGTCTCCAGAATCTCGCCCAGCTTTGTCTCAATCTCGTCCATGGCTACCACGATCTTCTCACGGGTATCACGGCGCACTACAACAACCTGATTCTTCTCAATATCCTTCGGACCGATCTCGATACGGGTCGGAATTCCCAGCATCTCCTGCTCGCTGAATTTCCACCCCGGACTCTTCTCGGAGTCATCTATTTTCGCACTGTATCCGGCCTTTTTAAGCGCCTCCGTCAGTGCGTTCGCTTTTTCCAGCACGCCCTCTTTGTGCTGTGCGATCGGAATCACGCGGGTCTGGACCGGTGCGATTCTCGGCGGCAGTACCAGACCGCTGTCATCGCCGTGAACCATGATGATCGCGCCAATAATACGGGTAGAAAGTCCCCAGGAGGTCTCATATACACTGTGAAGCTCATTGTTCTTATCAGAATATTTGATATCAAAAGCGTCCGGGAATGCATTTCCGAAGAAATGGCTTGTAGCAGACTGGAGTGCTTTACCGTCATGCATCAATGCTTCTACGGTGTAGGTGTCCTGTGCTCCCGCAAATTTCTCGCTCTCTGTCTTGGGACCAGATACGAACGGAATCGCCAGGGAATCCCTGATGAACTCCTGGTAAACCCTCAGCATCGTTAAGGTCCTCTGCTCCGCCTCCTCATAGGTTGCATGAATGGTATGTCCTTCCTGCCATAAGAACTCTCTGGAACGCAGGAACGGACGGGTCGTCTTCTCCCAGCGAAGAACGGAACACCACTGATTCCATACCTTCGGCAGATCGCGGTAGGACTGTACGGTCCTTGACCAGAGATCGCAGAACAGGGTCTCGGAGGTCGGACGGATACACATCTTCTCCTGGAGACGCTCCATACCGCCTCTCGTCACCCACGCCACCTCGGGAGCGAATCCTTCAATATGATCGCTCTCTTTTTGGAGCAGGTTCTCCGGAATCAGAACCGGCAGATATACATTCTCCACGCCGGTCTCTTTAAATCTCCTGTCCAGATCAGCCTGTACTTTCTCCCAAATCGCATAGCCGTTGGGCAGGTAATTCAGACAGCCTTTTACGCTGGAGTAATCACAGAGCTTTGCCTCACGGACCACATCCGTATACCACTGCGCGAAATCCACATCGCGGGAAGTGATAGATTCTACAAATTTCTTTTCCTTTGCCATTTGTTTTTTCTCCTTCTATTTATATGATATCATCATCGTTCGGGACAGAAGCAAGCAAAACGCCGGCTCTTCTATCCCTCTATAAGGGACCGAAAAGCCGGCGGTACCACCCTAATTAACTGCAATACACAGTTCGCTTCATTCCCCGTTAACGCCGGGTACGCCGCATTTTCATGCAGAGACTCCAAGGCCGGTTCTATATCTTCCATGCAGTTTCTCCCACCAACCGGCACACCGCGCCTGCCCGCTCTTCTTTACTTACAGAATAGGCGACGCCATGTCCCCAAAACCTCTCTGTGCCACTTCCGATATATACTATTCCTCTTCATTGTCAAACAGAAACGCATCTGATTGCCCTGAATCCCACCTTTCTAGTATGCATTCGGACGCTCCTTGCGTTTCTCATATGGAATTACCAAGAATTTTAATTGAATTTTTCGATTTTGTCAACCCATTCTTCCCGAATCTGCCAAAGTCCCGCCTGAACGCTGTGTGTTCCGGTAAAATCTCCCGATTTAATCTCATCATGATGACGGAACAGGCGGTCCCAGCTCTTCATGATCTGTTTCTTATATTCCGGATAGAACTGGGTGAGCATCACATCATTATAATTCAGTCCCCGCTCACGCATTTCCTCCTGAAAGGCTTCCTCCTCTTTTTCCGATGCGCCGATGTAACTTAAGCGCATGATCTTATTCCAATCCATCACGTCAAAAAATACAGCCTGATCGATTGGTACACTCAGTTCCAGCACGTTGCCCGCGCCGGACTGATCCAGGCTATACAAATCCCTGAAAGCCCAGTATGGATACTCAGCCCCTGCAGGGCATGGGACAATTTCACGCGCCTTCCCCACAAACCAGGAATACGCCGTCACAAAAATCGGCGCGCTTTCCTGATATTTTCTGCGGACATATGCCTCTTTCGAATAACACACCCCGTCGCGCCGCAGCGCTTCTACCACCACATCCGTCTGTGATGCATATAATTTTACTGTATTACATCTGTCAGCCATTCTCTTTTAATCTCCCATATCGTTCCGTATTTCAAATCATTTCCCATCAGGATTTTCTCATCGAACAATCGCTTCCAACTGTCCACAATCTCCCTTTTAATCTGGGGATAGAATTGTGTCATATAGGCTTTGGCATCATCGATCCCGTACATGTCAAGCAGTTCATAGTGACGCCTGGCATCCGCTTCATCGGCCGGGATATAGGAATAATTCAAAATCGCGCCCCACTTGCTGATATTCACCGGGGTAATGATCTTAGGTTCAATTGTCAGTTCCAGAATCTGATACCCCTTCTCCACCATCATCGTCCCCTCACTCACAAACGAAACCCACACCGGATACTCCACATCCGCCGGCCTGTTTGCCGCGTCCGGTCCGTTTTTCACCAGCCAGTCATAGACTTCAAGGACCAAATTCGCATGTTCCCTGAGATCCATACGGATATAGTCCCGCTTCGCGGTATATCTTCCCGTACTCATGAGCTCTTTTAATACATTTTCATGCTGCTTCGTCCATACCTTGATCCTCTCCATTTCCCCAACTCCTTCCGCCGAAATGAATGTCCGCAGAATATTCTATCCATTCTTTAAAATATTTTCATTTTTATCTCGTATAAATATATCCAAAATACACTGCATAGACTACCAAAAACAAGATACCTTCTTTCTTCGACAGTTCCCTTTTGCTTCTCGCACATTGGTAGACCAGAACACTGAACACAATCAAAATGACCATATCATAAATTGCATTGATATCCACCGTAATCGGAGAAATCGCCGAACTTGCCCCCAGGATCAGCAGGATATTGAAAATATTTGATCCCACCACATTTCCCAGTGCCAGGTCATTCTCTCCCTTTTTCGCCGCGATCACGGAGGTCACGAGCTCCGGAAGGGAGGTTCCCATCGCCACAATGGTAAGACCGATAAACGTCTGGCTCAGTCCGAACTGTACAGCAATCTCCGTAGCAGAATCCACCACAAGATCCCCGCCCCAAACGATGCCTGCCAGTCCAAGAATAATGTAAAGCGCACTTTTAAGCGGAGGCATCACTTCTACCTCCTCATCCGACGCCTCACTGCGGGCTTTTAATGCGCTTCGCACCTGATCGAACAAAAACCACACGAACAGCACCAGCAGAATGATTCCGCTCATTCTGCCAAGCACGAATTCTCCCTCACCAGACATCACTTTACCAAATGCAAGCTGTGAATTTAAAGCCAGAAGAACAGCTGTAATCAGAATCGAAAATGGGAATTCCTTTTTGAGTACTCCTGCGCTTGCAGCCACCGGTCTCATCAGCGCACTGCATCCCAGAACGACCAGAAGGTTGAAGATATTCGATCCCAGCACATTGCTGACCGCCAGGGAATTCTGCCCCTTTAATGCCGCAGTGATACTTACCGATGCTTCCGGCATACTGGTCCCGAACGCCACCACCGTAAGACCGATAATGATCGTGGGCACCTTCAAAAGCTTCGCCACACTGGAACTGCCGTCCACAAAGAAATCCGCGCCTTTGATCAAAAGTACAAATCCCAGAATCAGTAACAGATACATCATAATTTTTTTCCTCTCTTTCCTAAATGTATACCCCGCTTCTTATGCAACTGAGATGAATGCACACTGGACCTTCACTTAGGTATGTATGCAACAAAAAAAGACTCTTAATTGCAACATTCATACACTTCGGGCGTAAAATATTTGCAATAAAAGTCTCGCTAATTGACAATACGAACCGGATTATGTTTAAATAATCGTGATGACGATTTCGTATTACACTGAACGATCGGTTTGTCCTTCAATGGAAGCTACTCCCTCTTATCAAAACTAGTGTAACTTTCCAATTCTCAAAAGTCAAGGACAAATTACATTTACAGGTAAAATTACATTTATCGGATGAAATAAATAAGCGAGGATACCAACATGGAAAACATTAATATTTTATATGAAGACGCCGATATCATCGTCTGCGTAAAACCGGCCGGAACTCCGGTACAGACCCGAGGTTTTCGCACCCCTGATATGGAAAGTCTGCTGAAAAATCACCTGATTCAAACTGCGGCTTCTGCCGGCCGGCGTCCTGCGTCTGCCAATCAGCGTTCCGACTCTACCAGGCAACATTTTGCAGCCCCCAGTCAGCGTCCTGCCCCCTGCGGACCAAAAAAGGCAACACAATCAGGCGCTCCCTACCTTGCGGTCATTCACCGTCTGGACCAGCCGGTAAGAGGAATCCTGGTATTCGCCAAGATCCCTTCTGCCGCTAAGCAGCTAAACCACCAGATGCAGACCGGAAAATTCCAAAAAATCTACCATGCACTGGCATGCGGCACTCTCCATCCGGCGCAGGGCACCCTGTGCGATTATCTGGTCAAAGACGGATGCACCAACACCTCCCGCATTTGCAGTTCTGATACGCCCGGCGCAAAAAAAGCCGAACTTGGCTACCGGGTCCTCAGGGAACTTCCCGCCTTCCGCCCGCAGACAGTAACGGAAGTGGAGATTCAGCTAAAAACCGGGCGCCATCACCAGATTCGGGTTCAGATGGCCGGCGCAGGCGCGCCTCTTCTGTACGATACCAAATACAACCCGGCGTTTTCGGAAGCCTCCCCGGGCCGTCCGGGCAGCTCTGAGCGCTGCTCTGTCGCTCTCTGCGCCTGCAGCCTCTCCTTCTCTCACCCGAGAACCGGCAAGAATATGCAATTTAAAATAGACTGCGGCTGGTAATCCTTACCTACCGCAGTCTGTTTTTCATTGCCAGATATGCTTAAGAAAATACGCGAGACGTCTATTCAAACATGTTCCGCATCAAATACCGGAATCACTTCTATTTACGCCTCTGCATCAAAAATCTTCTCCAGAATCGGAATCACTTCCAACAGAGAATCCACCTTCCGATAGCAGAGCCTCTCCACCTCTTCGTCCGGCTGAACCAAATCAGGCACCATGACCGGATACATTCCCGCCGCATATGCCGAGCGAATCCCAGCCGGCGCATCCTCGAGCGCCATACTCTCTTTCGGCCTTGCCCCAACGATCTCGCAGGCCCGCAGATAGATCTCCGGTTCCGGCTTCGCCTGGGTGACCATATCGCCGAAAATACAGCCGTCAAAGTACTCCATAAGCCCTGCATTTGTCAGATTCCGCACGGAATATTCCCGCCGCGAAGAAGTGGCAACTCCCAGAAGGAGCCCCTTCTCCTTTGCATAGGTCAGAAGCTCCCGCGCACCGGTTTTCACCGGAAGCCCTTCCACATCTACAATATCATAAAATGTCTTTCTGGTGATCGCGTTGAACTCGTCCATTCGGAAGTCTTCGCCGTATACACTCTTAAAATAGGCTTCCCGTCGTTTCACATTGAACCCCAGTGTATGATAAATATGCTCTCCGACCCGCCCATAGCCCAGCTTCTCTCCCGCATAATTCCAGGTCCGCTGGACCACTCTCTCCGAGTCAAAGATCAGACCGTCCATATCAAAGATTAAAGCCTTGATCCTCACCATCAGAACTCAATTCCTTTTCCGAGGGCATCCTTCAGATAGCTGGTGATATCCTCAATCTTTTCCAGAATTACCTGTCTCTCCTCGGCATCCTCCCCAGTCATCTCCACATTGACCAATGCCTGCTTCATTGTCTTAAGCTGTTTGATCATATCTGCTGTCATATGAATCCCCCTTTTCTTTTTGTCTGAAAATTACGCATTAGGAACAAAATATTTCTTTCATTTATTTTACCTTACTCCCACGATATTGCAACCCAATTCACAAATTCTAAACAAAACTTTAAGATTTTGAAATCTTTTCCTGTTTTAGCCATTTTGCAATAGAAAAAAGTATGCTATACTTATGCACGAAAGCAATCCAGCTTTCGGACATGGTCAAAAATTAAGGGGAGTATTATCATGGACGAAAACAAGATCGAAGCCAAACTTCTGAAGATCAAAGCCCTCGCGGAACGCGGGGAAGGCGGAGAAAAGGAATCCGCTCTCAAACTTTACCATAAGCTTCTTAAAAAGTACGATATAGATGAGAAATCTCTTCAAAAAGACAGTTTGGGGAAACACTGGTTTACATATGAGAACGAGATCGAAGAAAATCTTCTCGTGCAGATTTTCTACATGGTGACAGGCGATAGCGAATACTTCCGCCGCAGAAGCCGCACGCGCGGCACTCAGTGCGGCTGTATGTGCACCGATTTCGAGAAAACGGAGATCCGGTTCTATTTTGAATTCTACCGGGATGCACTGAAGCAAGAGCTGGAAGCGTTTTTGATGGCGTTTAAGCTGAAGAATCATCTCTTCCCCGACGAAAGCGCCCGCTGCTATACCCCGGAAGAGGCGGAGGACACCGAAATCAGTGACATCCTCCTCAAAGCACAGAAGATTGCGGAGGATATCGAGAAGTCCAGTCCGGTCCGCATGATTACCAGCGCCCTGCCCGCCGAAGAGGCGGTCCCTGCTTCCGCAGTTCCAGACAAATAAAAATGCGACAACGCCGGAATATTGAATTTGCACAATATCACCGGAAAAAGGCATGTGACAATGAAAAAAAGAAGGTGCAAAAACGATTTTATTCTGTGGTTTTTCGCACCTTCTCTTTGTTGCCAGGCATACCTCACGGAAGCTCCTGCAAGCCTTCCCTTCGGCTATTAATTTCATGTATTTTTGACGATTTACACTTCAAAACTAAACCCCCATGTCCGCACGCCTGACACCACCATAAATGAAACTATGCAGACGACAGGTTATTGAATTTATCTTTGACGCAACTTATACTGGTATTAACGGCAAAGATCGATTTAACTTTGGGCTTGTAGCCCGCTAACTAAACTGATTTCAGGTTTCCTCATTTGCACCACCATCTGTCCAGCTGCTTGCGGCAAAAGGACGTACAGTAAAATGATAACAGACAGGAAACCGTGCCGTAAATTTCCCACGGAGGTATCATGATGGATAAAATTTACGACAATTGTTGTGGTATTGATGTGCACAAAAAACTCATCGTTGCCTGCCTTAGAAAAGGCAACAGGCAGGAAGTTCGTGAGTTTGGTGCAACAACCAGAGAACTTCTCATGCTGGCTGACTGGCTCAAAGACAGCGGCTGTGAAATGACCGCAATGGAGAGCACCGCTTCGTATTGGAAGCCTCTGTATAACATCCTTGAATCTTCTGACCTGAAAGCCATGGTGGTAAATGCCCGCCATATGAAGGCTGTTCCCGGGAGAAAAACGGATGTAAAGGATGCTGAATGGATTGCTGACCTTCTTCAGCATGGTCTGTTACGGCCCAGCTATATCCCAGATAAAGACCAGCGGGAACTGCGGGAGCTTGTCCGCTACCGCAAAAGCCTTGTCGCAGAGCGAACCCGGGAACTGAACCGGCTCCAAAAGATGCTGGAAGGTGCAAATATCAAGCTTTCCGGAACTGTCACCGATATCAATGGTAAAAGCGCACGCAGTATCCTCGAATATCTGCTCACGGGTAAATCCATTGACGGTGCAAAGTACGATGAAATGTATGACAAAAAAATTATTGCGCATAATCTCAAAGCAACAAAGGAGCAGATTGTGGACGACCTCAATGGTTTCATGTCCCCGCTTCAGCGCAGGATGATGAAGGAACTCCTGAACCATCTGGATGAATTGAATATCCATATCAAGAATCTTGATGGTGAGATAGACAATTTTATGAAGCCGGAGGAAAAGGAAGCATCAGCTGCCATTCAGGATGTTACCGGGATTGGAAATACCAGCGCTCAGGCAATCATTTCCGTGATCGGCACAGACATGGAACGTTTTCCCACGGATGCCCATATTTCTTCATGGGCAGGCCTATGTCCCGGAGACAATGAAAGCGCAAAGAAGCGAAAATCCGGTAAAACAAGGAAAGGGAATGCCCTTCTCCGAACCACCTTAATTACCTGTGCGCATGCAGCTGTTAAGAATAAAAAGTCCTACTTTTATGCGCAATTTATGCGGATCAGTTCACATCGGGGACCGAAACGTGCCTACGTTGCTGTCGCTCATTCCATGCTGATAGCAATTTATCATATCCTCAAGGATAGTGTAGTTTTCAAAGATCTCGGTGCCGAATACTATAATCAGTTCAATAAGGAACGTAAAATCAATGCGTACCTGAAAAAGTTAAAAGCACTTGGCTGGGAGGCTCCTGTAGTTGCCACATAGACCTGTCTACTAAGTTCAAAATGAATGTTTAATAGCTTGATAGGGGCAGTTTGCGCTTTTTGGCTACCCGGAAGTTAATGTTTCACAGTAAAATTATCAATCAGTCTCGTCTTCCCAATATACACTGCCATAGCGACCAGCACATCTTTCTCAACCTTTTCGACCGGCTGCATCGTCAGCGCATCTACCATGGACACGTAATCAATCTTTGCCAGCGGCTCCGCCTCGATCACCGCACGCATCCTGCTTAATACCTCTTCTGCAAACATACCTGCGTGGATCAGTTCGCTGCCGCATTTTACCGCTTTTGACAGGCAAAGTGCCGCCTTTCTCTCCTCAGGGCTTAAATAGGTATTTCTGGAGGATTTGGCCAGCCCGTCCTCCTCCCGCACGATCGGACAGCCCACGATCTCAATATCAAAGTTCAGATCCTGCACCATCTTCCTGATGATTGCAAGCTGCTGTGCATCCTTCTGTCCAAAATAGGCTCTGTCCGGCGCTACGATATGAAACAGCTTGGACACCACGGTACACACGCCTTTGAAATGAATCGGCCTTGTCTTTCCGCAAAGCGTCTCAGACAGCGTGTCAATGCTCACATAAGCACACGGATCGTGGTACATTTCTTCCGGCTCCGGGTTGAAGATCAGATCACACCCCAGGCTCTCACAGAGACGGCTGTCCATCTCAAAATCCCGCGGATACGCTTCCAGATCCTCATTCGGTCCGAACTGGGTCGGATTCACGAAATCGGATACCACCACGATATCGTTCTCCTTGCGGCACCGTTTAATCAGGCTCGCATGTCCCTCATGAAGGAATCCCATAGTCGGCACAAGTCCTACCGTTTTCCCTTCGCGTTTCCACCCTTTTACCAGTCTTCTTGTTTCTTCCACTGTCTTTGTAACCTGCATCTTATCTCTCTCCTTTACTTAGCTTCGCTGTCCTATTCCATATCCTTGAGCAGACCATGCTTTTCATAGCTGGTGATCCGGCTGATCTTATTCTCTTCATCTACGAAAACAACTGCCGGCTTATGCGCCCCGGCTTCCTTCGCATCATACCCTGCATACGCCATAATGATAACCTTATCCCCTACGCTGACGCAACGGGCCGCCGCTCCATTTAAACAGATCATGCCGCTGCCTCTCTTGCCGCAGATTGTGTAGGTCTCAAATCTGCTGCCGTTATTCACATCTACGATCTGTACCTTCTCGTACTCCAGTATCCCGGCTGCTTCCAGCAATTCTTCATCTATCGTGATACTGCCCACATAGTCAAGCTCTGCCTGAGTGACCGTTGCACGGTGAATCTTTCCTTTTAACATCTCTACTGTCATTTCATACACCTCTTTCTTTTTCCAAAAGTCAGGAGAAATGTCCGCAGGCATTTCCCTTCCGGTATGCCTGACGGCAAAATACGACCGGACATGTTCTCCGTATCCATAGCAGTAAAAAAAGCACTTTCAGAGTAGGTACAACTCGACCCTGAAAATGCTTTCAACTGCAACGCATATCAAAATGCCCGGCACACACTGCCACCTTCGCATGGAGCGGCTATTCTCACCCTCCTGCGCTAAATATACCAGTATCTGCGGACCTTTCGGTTCTTGTATCTTCTGAGTCTTGCTTTTTTACCAAAAATATAAGCTCTTACTTACAATATCCTTATATCTATATGAAATTCAGTGAACCAGACGGAGTATAGCTTCTTTCAAATACTATCTCCGCTGGTATTATACCACGGTCAAATGTACAGCGCAATAAAAAATTGCCTTGAGTTTCCTCTCCTCTGACCCGCTTCCGATTAAAACACCCTGGAGCTTAAAGTCCACGGATTATATTCAAATAGTCTTGTCTTTGATCGACAACAGCATAAAGAGTTACTTCTTTTCGTTCCTCATCAATCTTATAGAATACTAAATCCTTCTCTAATATCAATACTTTAAATCCTTGCCTTTTTAGTATTGGGTACCGGGGATCTGTGCCAATATAAGGAGTATCTTCTAAAGACAATATGTTTTGTTCTAATTCATCCAGCTTTTCTAATGCTACATCATTGCCAAAATTTTGTGCAACATGTAGAACGATCTTTCTAATGCCTGCATCTGCTGTATCAGTTCGGATAATATGATATTTCATAATTATTCCCCTTTCAGCATTGTACGCAAATCATCAAAAGTTTCCCTGATTGGTGCTACACGCCCATTTCTCACATCTTCATCTGCCTCAGCAAGAGTTTCCAATAATTCTATACGTGCTTTCATATTTTTATACTCTTCATATGAAAGTGATACAGTATCTCCACGTCCATTTACTGTAATAATCACTGCTTCTTTACCTTCTCTGCACTGCTTTGAAATCTCATTATAATGATTTCTTAAGTCAGCAGATGGTCTTATATTTTCTTGTAATGTCAACATAGCTTTCACCTCCATTTTCATCATATACTAATTATATCATAATATGTCTATATCTTCAAATATTTATCTTCCTTAGCTCATACTATGTTGTTCTTCAAAAGTTTCTCACGAATCGTTTTTATTTCTTCTTTATGGCCGGCGTCGTCGAACGGGGTCTCCAGATAAAATGGCAGATCCCTAAGCGCCGGGTGCTCTATCACCCTAAGAAGCGCTTCCCAGCCGATCTCTCCTTCTCCGATCGGTGCGTGTCTGTCCTTATGCGAGCCAAACGGCATCATACTGTCATTGAAGTGAATCGTCCGGAGCAGCTCAAGCCCCAAAACGTGATCGAACTCTTCCAGAACCCCATCCAAATCTTCCACGATATCATACCCTGCCGCAAAAACATGGCAGGTGTCCAGACAGACGCCGATCCGTTCCGGATGGCTGACCCCATCCCGGATTGCCTTCAGATGCTCGAACTTATCTCCGATCTCCGTCCCTTTTCCCGACATCGTCTCCAAAAGGACCGTGATATTCTCTTTGCCGGTAATCGCCTGATCAAGACCGGCAATTATATTTTCTATTCCGGCGGACACTCCGATTCCCGTATGGCTCCCCGGGTGAAATACGAGATTCTCTATGCCCAGTGCGTCCATCCGTGCCACATCTTCCCGAATCACGGTACAGGCAAACTCATATACCTCCGGCTTCGCACTTGCCAGATTCATCGTATAAGGCGCATGTGCCAGAAGCGGCCCAAAATTCTGCGTGTGCCTTATCTTCTGAAATGCTTCCACTTCCTTAGCACCCGGCACTTTAAAATTCGATCCCCGCGGATTGCGGCTGAAAATCTGCATGGTATTCGCCTCCATTTTCACCACATTCTCCGCCGTCTTAACCAGTCCTTTTGCAATAGACATGTGTGTCCCTATAATCACGATTCTTTCCTCCTGTACTTCTATCTTCTGAATACTAACCTATTATTATATGTTTTCCCCAAAATTTGGAATCCGTAATTTTTTCTTTCTCTTTTTTCCATTCTGTTATATACTTACCACGTAGGATTACAACTATGTTAAAAAGGAGTTTACCATATGATAAAACTGATTGCAAGCGACTTAGACGGCACGCTCCTTCGTGATTATCAACAGGAAGTGCCCGCCGAGATTCTAAAAGAAATCACACGCCTTCACGACAAAGGTATTATTTTTGTTGCCGCAAGCGGCAGACAGTACGCAGGCATCCGCCGTCTGTTTGCTCCCCTGGGTTTTGATATCCCCTATATTGCCGAGAATGGCTCTCTTTGTGTCTACCGGGAAGAGGTTCTCTCGACCGGACGGATTCCTGACGAGACGATTCGCTGCATCCTGGATGCCCTCACCGAATACCGGGAACATTTCCACACCGGACACTGCATTCTTTCTCTCAAAGATACTTACTATACCGACTCGGAAGATGCAAGGTTCTGGGATTATATGCTGAATACTATGCGTAACCAGCTCACTTATGCTCCGAATCTATATGAAGTCCACGAAGCTTTCATAAAGGCGGCAATCTGTGACTTTAATGGCACAAAAAACTTGGAACCTTTCTTCCGTAAGCGGGTCGGAGATAAGATCCGAGTTGCCACTTCAGCTGCGCACTGGATTGATTTTATCGCGCCCAACGCCAATAAAGGCTCCGCTCTTGCCGTTATTATGGAAAAATTCGGCATCCATCGCGAAGAATGTATCTGCTTTGGCGACCAGCAAAACGACCTGGAAATGCTCAAAATGGCAGGAACCAGTTACGCCATGAAAACCGGCGTGCCGGAAGTGACCGGTTACGCAGATTACGTGATCGACTCTGTGCTTCCCGTATTAAAAACTCTCTGATCAGGAAAATCTTTGCTTTCTTCAGAATATTTTTGAAAATTCAAACAGGCATTCATGCCGGAGCTTCTCGCTCCCCATGAATGCCTGTCCTATATTCACCACCTAAGCAGTTTCCTTCTGCCTCTTCTTTAGAAAAATACATTGCCTCCCACAACGATTCCTGAATGGCCTGTCCACGAGGCCCGGAACTGATAGCAGCCGCTTACCGAGGAAAGCCGCGCACCCCCGAGGGCATCCTGTGCCACCTGATAGCATAACGAAGCAGGGCCTCTTTTCAGAACCCGGTTCAGACTTCCATTCCAGGTCGGAGAGAACTGTCCCTTCTGGTAAATCACTCCCCGCAGCGTATTCGGATACCTTCCGCTTGCCACACGGTTCATAATCACCGTCGCGACCGCAAGAAGTGCATCATAGTTCGAAGTTCCCGCTTCACACTGCAGGATTGCCGCAAGCAGGGCGATATCCGAACTGTCCGCAGCGACCGGAGTTGATGTTGTCTGGCTATTATCAGGGCTGCTTCCGGAATCCTCATCCTTCTTATCTCCGGAATCCCCTCCCGTGTTATCCGCATTCTCCTGCTGCTCCTTCTTTTTCTGTTCTTCAAGCGCCTTCTTCGCAGCTTCCTGCGCAGCCTTAGCTGCACTTAGAGCTTCCGCCGAAGCCTGCAGTTCTCCCGATGTCGACGCAATGGCCGCATTCAGCGCTCCCTGGCGCTCCTCCATCTGGCTCTGCATCTTCTTTAAAGCAGCCTGCTCACTCTTCAGCCTGGCCTCTTTCTCCCCAATCTCTTCCTGAATCTGCTGTAATTCCACCAGCATGTTACGATCATACTCTGTAACATTCTGGACAAACTCCACCTTATTCAGAAAGTCCCCCATACTCTCGGAGGAAAGCAGCACATGGAGCAGTGAATTATTGCCTCCTTCGTACATATACTTAATACGCTTTTTCATAGAATCGTACTGCATCTCTTCATTCAATCTGGCAGCTGCCAGATCAAGCTCAGCCTTCTTAACTGCGGCATCCGTCTCTTCCATCTTCGCTGCAAGCGCCGTAATCTGGGAACTTAAGCTTCCCAATTCGTTATTTAGTGCATCCAGTTTGTCCTGAAGCCCGTTTTTCTTTTGTTCCAAAGACTCGACCGTATCCTCAGCATAAGTAGGAACCGCGGTAAAACAGACAGCAATAGCACATGCGAACGCTGTAATGGTTCGAATCAGCGCCTTTCTCTTTCCATTCATCATCCTATTTTCCTTTCTTAGAAAAAATGAGTCTAATATAGTATACTACAAATTGCTTTATTACGCAAATTTTGTTATACTAATTTCTGAAATGTACAATTGTTGTTATTCACAAAGGAGAAAACAATGGAACAAGTCAAAATGATCGGGTTCGATTTGGACGGAACTCTTCTGAACAGCCAAAAAGAACTGACTACCTATACAAGAGAGGTGCTGGCCGAAGCTGTGCGGCAGGGCGTGGTCATCCTCCCTGCTACCGGGCGTCCAGTGACAGGTGTACCGAAAGAACTCCTCGCCTTTCCCGGAATCCGCTATGTGGTGGCTTCAAATGGCGGCCGCATCGTAGATATCAAAGAGAATAAACTACTTTATAACTGCCCGGTACCTTATGAGCTTTCCGCAGAAGTCTTAAGAATCTTCGACGACTACGATGTCATCCATGAGATCTACTTTGACGGTCAGGGCTATATTCAGGAAGACGAGCTAAAGCGCCTGGATGAATATGTGTCCTCCCCGCCCATGGCAGATTATATACGTTCTACCCGCCTTCCCATCCCGAATCTTTGGGAGAAGATGAAGGCGATGAAGGGCCATGGCCTGGACAAGGTGCACGCTATCTTTGCCAATGCAGACGAGCAAAAAGAAGCCGAAGATCGCATCCACGCTTTAGGTTCTTTAGAAATCAGCAGTGCGATGGGACACAATGTGGAAGTCAACGCCTCCGGCGTCAACAAAGGGAATGGCCTGTTACGACTCGGCAAACTGTTGGGAATCCGCCGCGAAGAGATCATGGCTCTCGGTGATGGCAACAACGATCTGCCCATGATACGCGCCGCCGGCCTCGGTGTTGCCATGGCAAATGCCATCGACGAAGTGAGGGAAGCCGCCGATTATGTCACATGCTCCAATGATGAGGACGGTGCTGCCAAAGCAATTGAACGTTTTGTATTGCAGGTACACCGCATATAATACTTCTTCCGCCGCATTGACAGAAAAATCTTGAATACTCCGGTTATACATGATAACCGCTTACATAGAATAAACTTACAATAAAACCAATCCCGTCAGGGATAGAAAAGAGGAAACACTATGATAAATGTATTAATTGCAATCATCCTCGGTATCGTAGAAGGTATTACCGAATGGCTTCCAATCAGCAGTACCGGACATATGATTCTCGTGGAGGAATTCCTTCACATGACCGTGGATAAAGATTTCATGGAAATGTTCCGGGTGGTAATCCAGCTCGGCGCGATTATGGCTGTCGTGGTCCTGTATTTCCATAAGCTCAATCCGTTTTCATCCAAAAAAACGGCAAAACAAAGCAGAAACACATTAATTCTCTGGAGTAAAATCATCATTTCCTGCATACCGGCAGGCGTAATCGGGCTTTTGTTTGATGACCTTTTAGACAAATACCTCTATAACTACGTCACCGTCGCTCTGATGTTGATTATCTACGGCGTACTTTTCATTTTCATCGAGAAGCGCAACGAACATGCAACTCCGAAAATCACCAAGCTCTCCGCCCTGCCATATACGACTGCTTTTTACATAGGTCTATTCCAGGTGCTTGCCATGATTCCGGGAACCTCCCGCTCCGGCGCGACCATCCTCGGCGGCCTACTGCTTGGGACCTCCCGCTATGTGGCTGCGGAATTCACCTTCTACCTTGCTATCCCGGTCATGTTCGGAGCCAGCGCCCTTAAAATGATCAAATTCGGCCTCCACTATACGCCGATTGAGGTCGTGATCCTGATCGTCGGCTGCCTGGTCGCATTCTTCGTATCCGTATTTGCGATTAAGTTCCTGATGTCTTATATCAAGAAACACGACTTCAAAGCATTCGGATACTACCGGATCGTACTTGGCGTGCTGGTGCTTTTATACTTTATCATCTGGGGATAAACGCAGGATTCTTATACATACTGCAAGCTGTCGGAAACGTGTGGCGCAAGGCGCACGATCAAAAAACCGGGATTCCTTCTTATTCACCTGTCTGCCTGACAGGGACATAGCATGGAATCCCGGTTCTTTATGCTCCTTTTTAATTTCTATCTTCTAAATGCTGCTGCATTCCACATCAGTTCATTCTTGAAGTTTCTGATGGTGGTATCTTTGTCGATGTATACAGCTTCAATTCCCATAGCTTCTGCCCAATCTCCCATCTGCTCTGCTGTCAGGTCATAGGAGAATGCGGTATGGTGAGCGCCGCCTGCAAGGATCCACGCCTCTGCACCTGTTCTCAGGTTCGGCTCCGGTGTCCAGAATGCGGTAGCTACCGGCAGCTTCGGCATCGGTTTCTCTGTCTTCTTGCAGTTTACATCGTTGATGATCAGACGGAATCTGTCGCCAAGGTCCACAAGTGACGTTGCAACAGCCGGTCCTTCTTTTGCAGTGAATACCAGACGGGTCGGATCTTCTCTGTCGCCCATGGAAAGCGGCTGGCACTTGATGCTGATCGGGCCGTCTGCGATCGTCGGGCAGACCTCCAACATATGAGCCTGCAGGATACCTTCTTTTCCAGGTACCAGGTTGTAGGTATAATCTTCCATGAATGAGGTTCCCTTTGCGCCCTTCATTCCCTGAGTCATGATCTTCATGATACGAACCATAGCAGCGGTCTTCCAGTCGCCTTCTGCTCCGAATCCATAGCCTTTTTCCATAAGTCTCTGGATTGCAAGTCCCGGTAACTGCTGAAGAGCTCCAAGATCGCCGAAGTGTGTAACGATTGCCTGATAATTCTTCTCTTCCAGGAATTTCTCGAATCCGATCTCAATCTGAGCCTGCACTGCCACATGTTTTCTGAACTCAGCCTCATCTCTGCCTTCCAGAAGAATCTCATATTTGTCATAGTACTCTTCTACCAGAGCATTTACGTCGCCTGCCTGAACCTCTTTTACCGCGTCTGCGATCTCATTTACCGGATACGCGTCGATCTCCCAACCGAATTTGATCTGTGCTTCCACCTTGTCACCCTCGGTCACGGCAACGTTTCTCATGTTGTCCGCGATACGCATTACGCGAACATGGCTGCTTTCGATCACGCCGATCGCAGTGCGCATCCAGGAAGCGATTCTCTCCTGTGTATCTTTGTCTTCCCAATATCCCATGATGACTTTGCGGTTCTTCTCAAGACGTGTGAAGATATGTCCGAATTCACGGTCTCCATGTGCTGCCTGATTCTCATTCATGAAATCCATATCAATCGTATCGTACGGAATCTCTCGATTGTACTGGGTATGCAGGTGAAGAAGCGGTTTTCTCAGTTCCTTGAGTCCCAGAATCCAGGATTTTGCCGGTGAGAAGGTATGGCACCAGGTAATGACGCCTGCACAGTTCTCATCCATATTTGCCTCGTTAAAGGTCTTTCTGATCAGTTCATTGGTAATGAGGGTCGGTTTCCAGACAATCTCGTATGGAAGAACGCCGGACTCATTCAAAGCCTTAACGATAATCTGAGAATGCTCTGCAACGTGTGCAAGACACTCATCTCCATATAAATCCTGGGAACCTGTACAGAACCAAAATTTGTAATCTTTACATGCTAACATAATTTTACTCTCCTTATTTGATAGTTTGTTATATAATCAGGGACATACTAACACTTTTAGTTCTGTCCGTAATACGCATTTGCTCCATGCTTTCTGTAATAGTGCTTATCCTGCAACTCCTGCGGAGCCGGTTTTACGTCAGGATTGATCATCTCGCAGCGCGCCGCCATCTTCGCGACCTCTTCCAATACCACCGCATTGTGCACCGCCTCGTGAGCGTCCTTGCCCCAGGAGAACGGTCCGTGATTTTTACAGAGTACTGCCGGCATTGCCATGTATTCTTTATCTTTGAAATGCTCCACGATCAATACGCCGGTATTCTTCTCGTATGCCTCGTCGATCTCTTCCTTCGTCAGATTGCGCACACACGGAATCTCACCGTACATATAATCAGCATGAGTGGTCCCATAACACGGAATTCCTCTTCCGGCCTGCGCCCAGCTCGTTGCCCACGGAGAATGGGTATGAACGATTCCGCCCATATCCGGGAATGCCTTGTAAAGCTCCAGATGCGTTGCGGTATCGGAGGACGGATTGTAACGTCCCTCTACCTTATTTCCTTCAAGGTCCATGACTACCATATCTTCCGGGGTCAGCTTATCGTATTCAACGCCGCTTGGCTTGATCACGAACAAACCACTTGCGCGGTCAATTCCGCTTACATTTCCCCAGGTGAAGGTAACCAGTCCGTACTTCGGAAGCAGCATATTTGCCTCATATACTTCCTTTTTCAACTGTTCCAACATTTCTTTTACCCTCCTGCCTTTTTATTATAATTTCCGTCAGGCGCCTTTTGTATCAGATAAGCCCGCAGCATATCTTCTGCCCTCCGGCGCCTTCCGCAAATATATAAGCTTTATTATTTCAAGGACTCCACTGCTGCACGTTCAATCGTAAGACCCGCAAGATAGCGTTTGCTGAATGCGTCAAAACCTTCTACGTCTTCCGGTTTCGGCTCCATGCGGCTTCCTTTCTGTCCGGCAAATACTTTCTCTGCCAGATAAGCGTCCAGGCTCTCGCCCTCGGCTTTGTTTGCCATGTAAGATGCAAGCACTGCGATTCCCCATGCGCCGCCTTCTCCCGCGGTCTCCATTACGGATACCGGCGTATTTAAAGCTGCTGCAAGGATTCCCTGGCCAACGCCCTTCGTCTTAAAAAGTCCGCCATGGCCCAGAATCTCGTCAAGTGCCACGCCCTCTTCCTTCAAAAGAATGTCCATACCGGTCTTCAGTACGCCAAGAGATGCAAACAGGTTCACTCTCATGAAGTTCGCCAGATTGAATCTGCTCTCCGGTGTGCGTACAAATAGCGGACGTCCTTCCTCAAATCCGGTGATATGCTCACCTGAGAAATAGTTGTATGCCAGAAGTCCGCCGCAGTCGGCGTCTCCTTCAAGTGCTTTTGTATAAAGGGTTCCGAACAGCTTGTTCATATCCACTTCGATTCCAAAAGCCTCTGCAAATTCTTTGAAAATGCCTACCCATGCGTTCAGGTCGGAGGTACAGTTATTGCAATGCACCATAGCGACCAGATCCCCTGACGGAGTCGTTACCAGGTCGATCTCGTCATGTACCTTCTTAAGTTCCTTTTCCAGAACCACCATGCCAAATACACTGGTTCCTGCAGAAACATTGCCGGTACGTACTTTTACGCTGTTCGTTGCGACCATACCGGTTCCCGCGTCACCTTCCGGCGGGCATACCGGAATACCCGCTTTCAGTGTGCCGGTCGGGTCAAGCAGCTTTGCACCTTCTTCTGTCAGCACGCCTGCCGCATCCCCGGCAAGAAGTACCTTCGGAAGTAATTCTTCCAGCTTCCACGGGAAGCCCTTCGGTGCTACCAGTTCATTGAACTGTGCAATCATCTTCGCGTTCCAGTCTCTGGTCGCGATATCGATTGGGAACATACCGGAAGCCTCGCCCACGCCAAGGACCTTCTCGCCGGTAAGCTGCCAGTGAATATATCCTGCCAGAGTCGTGAAGAACTCAACATCTTTTACATGCTCTTCCTCATTAAGAACAGCCTGATAAAGATGTGCGATGCTCCATCTCTGCGGAATATGGAAATCAAACAATTTTGTAAGCTCTACGGAAGCCTGCTCTGTAATCGTATTTCTCCAGGTACGGAAGGGAACCAGAAGCTCTCCCGCCTTGTCAAATGCCATATATCCATGCATCATCGCGCTGAAGCCAAGTGAACCGACTGTCTCAAGCTCCACGCCGTACTGCGATTTTACATCTTCTGCCAGGTTCTTGTAGCAATCCTGAAGTCCCATCCAGATGTCCTCAAGTGTATAGGTCCATACGCCGTCCACATACCGGTTCTCCCAGTCATGGCTTCCAGATGCAATGGGGGCATTGTCCTCGCCGACCAGTACTGCTTTAATTCTGGTGGAACCAAACTCGATTCCCAGTGCTGTTTTCCCATTCAAAATGGAAGTTTTTACATCATTCATTTCTTTACACCTTTCCCTTTCCTCATTTATCCAAAGCAGCGCCACGCCACTTTCGTTCTGTTCCATATTCTATATACTGTCAATGATCGTAACGGAATTCCTGTTGATGATCTCCGGATCAAGCTCCGTACACATCGGGACCGGCATTCCCTTCATCATTTCCAGAATCTCAAGCGCTGCAATCCTTCCCAAATCGCGGATTGGATTCTTTGCCGATGTGAGCGGTACTTCACAATAAGTTGCCAGGTCCGAATCGTCAATTCCTATCACGGAAAGCTCCTCCGGAATCCTGATTCCCTGTTCCAGACATACCGCCACCAGGCTGCTTGCCACTTCATCGTTATAGCACACACACGCACTGCAGCCATGGATTCTCCGCAGAATCCAACCTGCATCCTCACGCATATTCCGAACCCCATCCGTATCAATCCAGACAATCTGAGACCCCCGCACTTTGATGTCTGCCTCCATAAGTGCTTCTATGTATCCGGCATACCGCTGGTGTCCCTGTCCATCGTCCGCCTTGAATATCGCAGCAATATTCCTGTGTCCGCATCGGAGCAAATGATTCGTCACCATCTTGCCCGCCAGCTTATCATTAAGACTGACATGCGGGGCCTCAAGTCCCGGATAATAGCTGTTGATGAAAAGTATCGGGATTCCTTTACTCATAATTTTCTTATATAAATCTAAATTTGGATTCGGCAGACCACTCTTTGTCGGTTCGGCAATCAGTCCATCCACCATATTCTTCTCCAAAATATTTTTCAAAATAAAACGTTCCTTTTCCACCGCGTTATTCGTAAAGGAAAGCTGCATCCCGTATCCTGACTGGGACAACTCCCTCTCAATTTCCTGAATAATGGAAGAAAAGATATATTCCTGTACATAGGTCGTCATAACTGCGACCTGCATCGCTTTCTTCTCTTTTTCCTGCACGTTCACTATGGTCTTCACATAGGTCCCGCTTCCTCTGCGCCGCTCAAGCACGCCTTCATTTTCCAGAACAGAAATAGCGTGCCGCACCGTCTGCCTGCTGACCTGAAAACGGGCGCAAAGCTGGTGCTCTGATTCCACCCGGTCACCGGGTTTCAGTTCTCCCTCTTCCAGTCGTTTTTTTATCCACTTTAGTATTTCTTCATATTTTGAAACCATCTCCGGCATGGTTCTACCTCTTTTTATCAGGGCGAAGCCATTGACAGCTTCGCCCGACTACTATCTGATTATTTTTTCTTTTTGTTAGAAAGGATATCGAAGGTAACTGCTCCAAGAAGAACGAGACCTTTGACAACCTTCTGCCAGTCTGTAGACAGACCGCAAAGGATCATACCATTGTTCAGAATACCCATAACGAACGCACCAACTACGGCTCCGATGATCGTACCAACACCACCGGCTGCTGCTGCACCACCGATGTAGCAGGAAGCAATCGCATCAAGCTCGAATCCGTCGCCGGCTTTCGGAGTAGCAGATCCTGCACGGGCTGCAAGAACGATACCTGCAACACCTGCAAGAAGACCCATATTAGCGTATACCCAGAAGAATACCTTCTTGGTATTAATACCGGAAAGTCTTGCTGCCTTTGCGTTACCACCCAATGCGTAAATCTGACGTCCAGCAACGGTCTTACTGGTGATAAAATGATAGATACCAACGATCACACCCATGATAACAAGCACGATCGGAATACCATTGTAGCGTGACAGCTTATAAGCGTAGAACCAGATAATGCCAAGGATTACTACCAGTTTTGCTACCGTCTGCCACATCGGCGGAACCGCAAATCCATATTTTTTCTTAGATGCAAGCGATTTCATCTCAGAGACGATAATCAGTGCAGTTGCGATTGCTGCCACAATAATCGTTACAAGTTCAATCGTTCCATCTCCGAAAGGAACCTTCTTGGAAATAAAGAAACCTGCGCCAAAGAATTTGAATCCATCCGGAACCGGTCCGATCGTCTTAGCTGCAAGGAATACGTATGTAAGACCACGTCCAATCAGCATGGAAGCCAGGGTTGATACGAAAGGCGGAACATCCAGGTATGCAATGAAAATACCATTGAATATACCAAATGCAAGACCTACTGCAAGTGCTACAATGAAACCAACTGCGATCGGAAGGTTGTTCTCGCAGATAAGCTTAGCTGCAACTGCACCGGTCAGAGCCACATAAGAACCAACACCAAGGTCAACGTTACCGGTAAGTACACAGAGCAGCATACCGGTTGCAAGGATAACAACGTAGCCGTTCTGCATGATCAGGTTGTTCATGTTCATAGGAGTCGCGTTAGAACCTCCTGTCAGAACATAGAAAATAATATAAATTGCAAGCAGGGCAAATATCATACCATACTGCTTCAGATTAAGATTAACTGTTTTTTTCTTCTCCATTGTTATGCTCCTTTCTTGTTATTATGCTGCATAATGCACTTCATAATCTTTTCCTGTGATAACTCTTCTTTTGACAATTCACCTGCGATCTGCCCTTCGTTCAGCACATAAGTCCTATCACATGTACCGATAATTTCCGGCATCTCGGAGGAGATAACAATGACAGCCTTTCCGGCCTTCGCCAAATCGTTGATTACACAGTAAATCTCATATTTCGCACCTACGTCAATACCACGGGTAGGCTCATCCAGAATCAATACATCAGGTTCTGTCAGCATCCATTTTGCAAGAACGACCTTCTGCTGGTTACCTCCTGACAGAGAACCAACCGTCTGATTAATGGAATTTGATTTGATATTAATCAGTTTCTTGTATTTTTCTGCCGCTACGATCTCATCGTTCGCATTCACTACGCCGTTCTTGGAGAAGAAGCCTTTCAGTGCGGCCAGAGTCATATTCCACTTAATATCATTGATAAGGACAAGACCATAGGTCTTTCTGTCCTCAGAGGTATAGGCAAGTTTATTTGCAATCGCATCCTTTACGCTATTGATCTTGACCGGCTTGCCGTGCATATAAACCTCTCCGGAAATCTTCTGTCCATACTCTTTTCCAAAAAGACTCATAGCGAACTCTGTTCTTCCGGCACCCATAAGTCCAGCAAGACCTACTACCTCGCCGGCACGTACCTTGATATTGATATCCTTAAGCACCTGACGTTCCGGGTCCTCCGGATGAAATACATTCCAGTTCTTAACCTCCAGAATCACATCGCCAATCGGGCAATCTGTTCTCTCCGGATAACGATTGGTGAGCTCACGTCCAACCATGCCTTTAATAATACGGTCCTCTGTAAACTCATCAACACCTTTACGCAGAGTTTCAATCGTATGTCCATCACGAATAACGGTAATGGAATCTGCAACGTAACTGATCTCATTCAGTTTGTGTGAAATAATAATACAGGTGATACCCTGTTTCTTAAGCTGCAGCATAATCTCCAGAAGCTGTGCACTCTCTTCATCATTCAGTGCGGCAGTCGGCTCATCCAGAATCAAAAGGTCTACTTTTTTCGCCAACGCTTTTGCAATCTCAATAAGCTGCTGTTTTCCTACACCCAGAGAATTAATAGGCGCCTCCAGATTCTCGTTTGGAAGTCCTACTTTTTCCAGCATCTCCTGTGCCTTGCTGCGTGTCTTCGTCCAGTCGATAACCCCCTTCATCGCTGTCTGCTCGTTCCCCATAAACACGTTTTCAGCAATGGAAAGATACGGGCTAAGCGCAAGTTCCTGATGAATGATAACGATGCCTTTTTTCTCACTGTCCTTGATGTTATGGTTCTTAACGATTTCACCGTTATATACGATGTCACCGGAATAAGTACCAAACGGATAAATTCCTGACAGTACATTCATCAGTGTCGACTTACCAGCACCATTCTCACCGCAGAGTGCATGAATCTCACCACGTTCCACCTTCAGATTCACATCGTCCAGTGCCTTCACGCCTGAGAACTCTTTCGTGATATGGTTCATTTCCAGAATGTAATCAGACATTTCCTCAACTCCTTTTCTTTTCTATTTTTCCCGGCCCCATGTCCGAGTATATCACCAAAGAAATCCTCTTTCGGATCCCTCAAGTTTCCCTAGGAATAAAGGGCGGCGCCTGTTCGCCGCCGCCCTTTGACTACACGAGCATTAACACTATTCTGCTGCCTCGATATCAGCTTCTGTGTAGTATCCACTATCAATTACAAGTTCTTTGTAGTTGTCTTTGTCAAGAGATACTGGTTCGCAAAGGTAAGACGGAACAACTAATACGTTATTGTCATATGTCTCTGTATCGTTGATCTCCGGCTCAGTTCCTTCTAACACTGCCTGTACCATCTTTACACATTTCTCTGCAAGGAGTCCTGTGTCTTTGAAGATTGTCTGTGTCTGTTTTCCTTCGATAATGTTCTTAACTGCCATAACCTCTGCATCCTGTCCTGTGATCAGCGGCCAGTTCTCTTCTGTATATCCAGCGCCCTCAAGAGCTGCCTTGATACCATAAGCGAAACCGTCAAATGCTGAGCAAGCGATATCAAGATCTTCGTCTGCATAGAATCCAGTTAAGTAGTTCTCACAGTTCTGCTGAGCTGTCTCCTGAGACCATCTTAAGATACAGGTATCGTCAAAAGAAGTTCTTCCTGATTTACATACCAGAACGCCACTCTTAAGATACTGATCCAGAACACTCATAACACCCTTGTGAAGAAGAACTGCGTTGTTGTCGTCCGGAGATCCCATGAAGAACTCGATGGTCTGCGGCTCTGTTGCTTCTTTCAGGCCGGCTTTTTCTTCGATGTACTCACCGATCTTTCTACCTACACCTTCATTGTCGAAGGATGCGTAGTAGCTTACTGCATCGGTGTCCATGAGCAGACGATCGTATGCGATAACCGGAATCTCTGCCTGTTTAGCCTGATCCAGTACGTTAACCAGTGCAGATGAGTCGATAGCTGCAACTACCAGACAGTCAACCTGCTGTGCGATCATAGTCTCGAGCTGCTGCTGCTGTGCAGCGATGTCATCCTCTGCATACTGCAGGTCTACTTCGTAGCCGAGCTTTTCCAGCTGCTTCTTCATGTTCTCGCCGTCTTTGATCCATCTCTCAGAACTCTGGGTCGGCATTGCTACGCCAACTTTCTTGCCGTTGCTTTCTCCTTTGTCTCCGCCTTCTTCTCCGCCGCCTTCTTTCTTGCTGCCGCATCCGGTCAGTGCAAGAGAAAGTGCCATCACTGCTACAAGAGCTACGCTGAGAATTCTCTTTTTCATTCTTTTTTCCTCCTTATTTTGTTTTGGAGTCTCAATTTTATGCTTTTTGTTCAATTTGCATATTTTTGAGATCTCTCAAATTTGTTTGTAGTATTAATATACAACACAACTTTATATTTTGCAAGATGTAATATGTTACAAAATGAAATACAACTTTTTGTACAAATTTTAAACTTGTATTTTATTATTCGCAAGTTGTATATATACATATTTTTTATTTTTTTCTGTTTTCACTATAAAACGCATAAAAAACCGGTTCGAGAATTCGCCCATTTTTTACTTGACAAATCCTCTCACCGGTTTTTTTGTACACATGTTATTCTTGAAAATTTTTTATTTTTCCTCAATCGCCATAATCATATCTACCCGATCCTGATGGCGTCCTCCCAAAAATTCAGCGTTCAACCAGGCATCCAGAATCATTTTGGCCATCTCGATTCCAATTACACGGGCGCCAAAGGCTAAAACATTCGCATTGTTATGCTCTTTTGCCATCTTAGCCGTATACGGTTCAGAACAAACTGCTGCCCTTATGCCATGTACTTTATTCGCTGCAAGTGAGATGCCAAGTCCGGTTCCGCAGATCGCCACACCTAAATCCACTTCCCCGGCAGCCACTGCGCGTCCAATCTTCTCACCGTATTCCGGATAATTGCAGCTCTCATAGGAATCTGTTCCATAATTCACTACTTCATAGCCCTTCTCCACCAGATATTCCACAACCTGCTTTTTCATATCTACCGCTGAATGATCGTTTGCAATTCCAATCTTCATATTCTCCATCTCCTTTAATAAAATAATATGATAGTTTTATTATACCCGAAACTCACTGTTTTTCAAGAATTTTTGGCATCTCCTGTAACTACGTTGGCATTTACCATGGCATGCCCGGCAGTTAGTAGGTCTGCTTGGCGATAACTTCCTCCAGATTCATCGTCTGGTCATAATAAACATCCTTGACATATTGTATTTTATCCAGATAGATACCAGATTCCAGTTTTTGTATGATTTCTGCTGTTTTCGGGGCTTGGAGCGGAGTCTGTTCAAAAGCAGCCTGGATTTTGCCGTCTCTGACTGCTTCCAGAACCTCTCTTCCCGCTCCCAGAGAAATCAGGATTACTTCCTCCTGATCATCAGCCTCGCTCTGCTGATTTTTTTTATGCTCCTCAAGCGCATCGACTACTCCCAGCGCCATGTCACTGGTCTCTGCAATGATGATATTCAGCTCCGGGTAATGTTCTATAAAAAGTTCTACGACTTGTTTTGCGATTTCCCGGCTGTTTTCCCCTGTCTGCTGTCCCTCCATTTGCCAGTCTGAATGTTTTTCAATCAGCTTTTGATATCCTTCTGCCAGGGTGAGCTGCCGCGCAGTCCCAATATAGTCCTGGACAACTGCTAAAATATAGGGAGCTTCTTTTTCCTCTTCCTGTTCTTCCTTACTTTCGTCCGTCTCACCGCCTCCGGACTTTTGCTGCTTTGCTTTTTCTTCCTGCCTCTGCTTTTCTTCCTCTTTTAACCTGTCCTGTTTCGTTTTCTTTGTGTATCCTTTATTATCAGTCACTTCCTTGTTTTCGCCCTTATTTTCACGCTCTTCCAGATACGTCTCCAGCCAGTTTCCCATCTCCTGCACCTGCTTTTCCGTATTACTGCAAATCTGACACTCGTAAAGAGAGGAATCGATATCTGCATTGAGCGCTCCTACTAAAAGTACGGGAATACGTGCTTCCTTTGCCTCCTCGAGCACCTCTTCCAGGCCGTACTCCGCCACCGGAGCCAACAAAATATAATCTACTTCTTTTTCAATAAATTCTCTGATAACGTGTATCTGCTTTTCCTGATCTATTCCCGCATCTTCTAATAGTAATTCATAGCCATTGTCCTCAACGAATATGGTTTGAAAAGACTCTGTATTAGCCGTCTTCCAAGATCCTTCCTCGCCTCCCTGTGCAAATCCTACCGTAATTAGATATTCATATTCTTCCTGGCTTCCATCTGCTCTTCTTACCTCACCGCCACACCCAGTCAGGCCAAGTACAAATACAAAACTCAAAATAATCGAAATAATTTTGTTCTTTTTATTTTTCACTGGATTTCCTCCGCGCCTCTATACAGGATTTATTGCCAAATACGCCCCTTTAAGCGTTTGTCTGGCAAATCTTCATGTAATTGGTAGCAAAAACTCCGCATCTCGTTCGACTCAGAGATGCGGAGCTATATTACATTTTAATTAAACAAGTTCAATCAGAACTTCCATAGCAGCGTCACCTTTACGCTGGCCAATTTTGATAATTCTGGTATAGCCGCCCTTGCGGTCTACATACTTCGGAGCAATCTCAGTAAAGATTTTCTCTACCAGATCAACTTCCTTTGTATTTTTCTTCTTTCCTGCCGCTGCAGATGGAACTTCCTTTACCGGGTAAAGAACTTTCAGCATCTGGCGTCTTGCATGAAGTCTTGACGGATTGTCTTTCTTAATCTTTTTCTCAACTTCGTCGTATACGGTCACTTTCTTGCCGTCTACTACTTCTTTCACTCTCTTGCCGTCTTTGTCTTTTCTTGCAACCTTAGCCTTAATGGTCACTTCTTCATAGTTGTCTTTTTCTCTGACTGCCATAGCGATCAGGCCTTCAGCGATCTTGCGGATCTCTTTAGCCTTAGCTTCGGTAGTTCTGATCTTTCCATGCTGAAGTAACATCGTTACCTGGTTTCTTAATAATGCTTTTCTCTGGCTGGCTGTTCTGCCAAGCTTTCTATATTTTGCCATTGTTCTAATCCTCCATTATTCGGGACATAATACGCGCTCATCGGACTTATCGCACTATGCCATCTGGTTATGCTTCATCGGGCTTACTAGCCAGATAGTTACAAGGTTATTCTTCGCCCTGATAATTGCGGTGTCGGAACAAACATTAGCAGCTTGTTCCGCGGTGCCAGGACTCGTCGCTTTACTCCTCGCCCTGGCTTAGTTCCAGACCGAGCTCTTTTAATTTTGCCAGAACCTCTTCTAATGACTTGCGTCCGAGGTTGCGGACCTTCATCATATCTTCCGGAGTTCTGTTTGTAAGTTCTTCTACGGTATTGATTCCAGCTCTCTTAAGGCAATTGTAAGAACGAACAGAAAGCTCCAGCTCATCAATGCTCATCTCAAGAACTTTCTCTTTCTCATCGTCTTCTTTCTCGATCATGACCTCTGCAGCCTGCGCTACTTCAGAAAGGTCGATAAAAAGTTTCAAATGCTCATTAAGAACTTTAGCCGCAAGGCTTACAGACTCATCCGGCTGAAGAGTTCCGTTTGTCCATACATCAAGAGTCAGTTTATCATAATCGGTAATCTGACCCACACGGGTATTCTCTACTGTCAGGTTGACACGCTCTACCGGTGTGTAGATAGAATCAATCGGAATCACACCGATCGGCATATCCTCTGTCTTATTCTTATCAGCGCCTACATAGCCTCTGCCCTTTGTAATCGTCAGTTCCATGTAAAGTTTGCTGTCTGTTCCGCCGTTAAGTGTCGCAATAACCGTCTCCGGGTTCATGATCTCGATATCGGAATCCACCTGGATATCGGCGCCGGTCACAACACCTTCTCCCTCAAACTCAATATAAGCTCTCTTCGGCTCATCGGTCTCGGAAGTATTTTTGATTGCAAGGGACTTCAGATTCATAACGATTTCCGTTACATCTTCTTTTACACCCGGAATCGAGCTGAATTCATGCAGTACCCCTTCAATCTTAATCTGGCTGATTGCAGCACCAGGCAGGGATGAAAGCATGATTCTTCTCAAAGAGTTGCCAAGCGTTGTACCGTATCCTCTTTCCAGAGGCTCTACTACGAATCTTCCATATTTCTTATCTTCAGAAATCTCTGTAATCTCAATATTTGGCTTATTAAAATCAAACACTATTTTAGTCCCTCCTTATGGGTTTTAAAATGTTGAGGGGTTGAAGTATCCCGACTCACAGACTATACCATCTGTGAGCCAGTGTACTAATTATTATTTAGAATACAACTCGACGATTAACATCTCGTCTACCGGAACGTCAATCGCTTCGCGAAGCGGAAGCTCTTTTACGGTTCCTTTCAGGTTCTCAGCGTCAACTTCCAGCCAATCCGGAACCATACGTCCACCGGTAACCTCTACGATCTCTTTATATCTTGGGGAACTCTTCTTATCCTCTTTGATCTCAACTACATCGCCGGCTTTCAGCAGATAAGACGGAATGTTTACCTGTTTTCCGTTTACAAGTACATGCTTGTGGTCAACGATCTGACGAGCCTCACGTCTGGTTCTTGCAAATCCGAGACGGAATACAACGTTGTCAAGTCTGGACTCCAGAAGGATCATCAGGTTCGCACCTGTCATCCCTTTCATCTGCTGTGCTTTCTCAAAATAGTTTCTGAACGGTTTTTCAAGAACGCCATAGATGAATTTAGCTTTCTGTTTCTCACGTAACTGGAGAGCATACTCGCTCATTTTACGGTTGCTTCTCTTCAACTGTCTGTTAGACTTCTTATCAATTCCTAAATATACCGGGTCCATTCCTAAAGAACGGCATCTTTTCAGAACCGGAACTCTATTTACTGCCATGCTCTTATCCTCCTATTATAATTCGACAATTATTCGACTAGACTCTTCTTCTCTTCGGCGGGCGGCATCCGTTGTGCGGTACCGGGGTTACGTCTCTGATGCTTGTTACATCAATACCGCAAGCCTGAAGTGCACGGATTGCTGCTTCTCTTCCTGAACCAGGTCCTTTTACGAATACGTCTACTGTCTTAAGACCATGAACTAATGCTGCCTTTGCTGCTGTCTCTGCTGCCATCTGTGCAGCGTACGGAGTAGATTTCCTTGAACCTCTAAATCCCAGACCGCCGGCACTTGCCCATGATAAAGCATTTCCCTGTGCATCTGTCAGAGTAACGATAGTGTTATTGAAAGATGACTGGATATGTGCCTGTCCGCGTTCAACGTTTTTCTTGACACGTTTTTTTGTCACTTTTTTTGTAACTTTCTTAGCCATAATAAAACTAACCTACACTTTCCTATATTAATTGTTATACGGTTTCACTTTTAAGGTAGTTCCCCGCCCCCTGTGCGGTGAACAAAGAAATAGCTAACTTCAGTCGTTCACTTAGCTGGTCTTCGCCTGACTATTTCTTCTTGTTAGCAACAGTTCTCTTCGGACCTTTTCTGGTTCTTGCGTTTGTCTTGGTCTTCTGACCACGAACCGGAAGTCCTTTCCTATGACGGATTCCTCTGTAGCATCCGATTTCCTGAAGTCTCTTGATGTTGAGAGCGATCTCTCTTCTAAGATCACCTTCTACCATCTGAGTCTCATCGATTACTGCACTGATCTTCTTAACTTCGTCGTCAGTCAGATCACGGCAGCGGGTATCAGGATTAACTCCTGCTTCTGCGAGAATACGGTTGGAGCTTGTTCTACCAATTCCGTAGATATAAGTCAGACCGATCTCTACACGTTTGTCTCTTGGTAAGTCTACACCTGCAATACGAGCCATTTGTGATTTCCTCCATTTTCTTTGATCTTGGTTCCTGCACTTTGAAGTGCTTGTCAGAGCACTTCTTTGCCAGCTGCGAATGGGCCTTGGTCCTCTTTAAATCTATAATCTCGACTTTGCTTCGCTCGTCTCGATTGTGTTTTGGCTACTTTGTTCAAGAGGGACGAAATGCCATCTCGATTCCGCTTCGCTACATCTCGATGTCGGGCTGCGCCCTATGCATCTTGCAAAAAATGCCATCATGCAAGCAAGCTTGCCTGCTGTCATTTTTTCAATCTGCGCATTTCTTGGCTTTCGCATATTGTCCTAAACTGAGGCTGCGGGCAGCAAAAGTTATCGAAAGCGCCCTACCGGATCTTCTTTGTCCGATATCCCAGCCCAGGCGTGTCGGTATGCACGCCCTTTCCGGCAACCGAGCTTTCGGTTAATGACCGCCGGTATTTACCGCAATATACTTGAAACCACCACTTTAGCTCTCGGCAGGTGGGGTGCTTCCCTGTATATTTGAAATAGTAGCAAGCGCTCTACACACACCCTTGCGTTTCCTACTATCAGCCGCCTAATTAAATAATAAACTTCGTACAAGTCATCCATGTTCTTTCATCTAAGCTCCTCTGTCGCCTATTGGCTCATCGTCGCTAAGATTCAAGAACGGCTTTCTCACTAAATTCATGCTGCGCTTTCAGCTTGCATTCACTAAGTGTTCAATGCCTAGCCCTGACGCTGTTTATGCTTCGGATTTTCGCAGATAATTCTGACGCTTCCTTTTCTCTTGATAACTTTGCACTTTTCGCAAATCGGTTTTACTGATGACCTAACTTTCACGTCAAATCCTCCTTTCCTACCTTGCTCCCTGCCGCATAAGCGGCAAACAAATTGCAACTTTTGCTGAGTGGGCGCAATACACCCACGGACAGCTTTAATATTATAGCACTATTAATTCAATAAAGTCAATACCTATTTCTATTTATCTCTCCAAATAATTCTGCCTTTTGATAAATCATATGGCGATAACTCAAGTGTAACCTTGTCACCCGGTAAGATCTTGATAAAATTCATACGCAGCTTCCCACTGATATGAGCCAGGACCTGATGTCCATTTTCCAGCTCTACCTGAAACATTGCGTTCGGAAGTTTTTCTACTACGGTTCCTTCGATTTCAATTACATCTGCTTTAGACATATTACGCCTCCTCATTCATATTGGTTTCCTGATTTTGATTCCCATTCGGTTCTTTCTTATCAATATTTCTCTGCTCTGTTTTTGCGATAAAGCATATTCTTTCAGTATCCGTTTGATCCTTACGTCATCTGCCGCATCTATTTCATGTACTTTTCTGATAAGTTGTACATGTTTCTTCTTTTTCTTTTTAGGGTTTGCGAGAGTTCTTATTTCTCCGTCAGCGAGATATACATAAGTATCGTCCAATTCTATAATTACATAAATCTTGTTTTTATCGTGCCCTGCCAGTGATTTAGCGAGCATGCCTTTTTCCCATCTTTCCATTTACGATCATGCTCCCCTTCCCAAAGTCAAAAGAACCGGCTCTCCTTTGGTAACAAGTACCGTATTTTCGTAATGCGCGGATAGTTTCCCGTCAGCTGTAACAACGGTCCAGTCGTCCGCGAGCCACCTGACCTTTTCCGTTCCCAGGTTGATCATCGGTTCTATAGCCAGTGTCATCCCCGCCTTTAGTTTTGGTCCCCTGCGAAGCATAGGATAGTTGGGAATCTCCGGATCTTCGTGAAGATGGGTTCCGATTCCATGTCCACACAGTTCCCGCACCACACCGTACCCTTTACCAGCCGCATATTTTCCAATCGCAGCAGAGATATCAAATAAATGATTGCCTTCCTTAGCGAACTTTATTCCTTCAAAAAAGCTCTGTCTGGTCACTTCGATGAGCTGCCTTGCCTCCGGCGTAATCTCGCCGACCGCATGCGTCCTGGCCGCATCGGAATGATAGCCCTTGTAGATAACTCCCGCATCCAGACTGACGATATCGCCCTCCCGGATCCTGCGTTTTCTCGAAGGAATTCCGTGCACGACCTCCTCGTTTACTGACACACAGATAGATGCCGGATACCCGTTATAATTCAGGAAAGAGGGTTCGCAGCCGTAGCTGCGAATGACCTCCTCGCCTAATCTGTCTATCTCCAGTGTCGTCATTCCTGGTCTTAGCGCTTTTTCAAGCTCCTCATGTACAAGCCACAGAATTCTTCCGGCCTCTGTCATAAGTTCAATTTCCCGTTCTGACTTTACGCTGATTGACATGGATTACTCTCCCAGAATCTCTACGATCGCCTTAAATACATCTTCCAGATCAACAGTTCCGTCAACGCTCTTAAGGATACCAGCATTTGTATAATACTCGATAAGCGGCTGAGTCTGCTCATGATAAACACCAAGACGTTTCTGAACAGTTTCCGGCTTATCATCATCGCGCAGGATCAGCTCGGCTCCGCAGGTATCACAGATTCCTTCTTTCTTCGGCGCTGCATATACCAAATGGTATGTAGCTCCGCAGCCGACACATGCGCGGCGTCCGCCCATACGTTTTACAATATTTTCATCCGGCACATCAACATCGATGGCATAGTCCATCTTCTGTCCCTGTGCTGCAAGTGCCTTGTCAAGTGCTTCTGCCTGAGGAATAGTTCTCGGAAATCCATCCAGCACGTATCCGTTTGCGCAGTCTTCCTGATTCACACGGTCCACTACCAGATCTACCACCAGCTCATCTGGTACAAGAAGCCCCTGATCCATGTAAGTTTTCGCTTTCTTACCAAGTTCTGTTCCGTTCTTGATGTTTGCGCGGAAAATGTCTCCGGTAGAAATATGCGGAATTCCGTACTTCTCGGCAATCTTCTTTGCCTGGGTCCCTTTTCCTGCACCCGGTGCGCCCAACATAATAATTTTCATCTTGCTACCTCCTTTACATTTATAATACAGCCACAGGCCACGTTTTTCCTTACCGGAATAGTTCAGAAGCCGGTACAAAACGCAGCGGAGCCTGCTGCATTCTTATGTCAATTTAGCCCGTTGCTATTTATCATTCATCTGAGATAAAAAACAACGAGCTAAAAATGATTTAAAATCCAAGGAAACTGTTCTTCATGGAAGAGGATCCCTTGCTATTTAAAAATCCTGTGTAATTACGTACGAGCATCTGTGATTCAATTTGTTTCACAGTTTCTAATACTACACCGATAATAATGATCAGTGATGTTCCTCCGAATGACACATTTGCTCCGAATACACCATTAAAGAAGAATGGAATCACCTGTACGATTACAAGACCACACGCTCCGATAAAAATAATGTAGTTCAGGATCTTATTCAGATAATCGACTGTCGGTCTGCCCGGACGAATACCCGGAACAAATCCGCCGCTCTTCTTCATGTTGTTTGCGATTTCCAGCGGGTTAAACGTGATACTCGTATAGAAATATGCAAAGAACACTGTTAAAATGATGTAAACAATGAGTCCCCACGAATACTTCAGGTGGTTCGGATTGCACCAGTTTCCTGAATTCATTCCCCGCAGGATCTCACTTCCAATTCCCGTGCCATCGCCTTTTCCGAGGAAACTTGCAATGACGATAGGGAATTGCATCAATGAGGATGCAAAAATTACCGGAATTACACCTGCCGTGTTCACCTTAAGAGGAATATTGCTGGACTGTCCGCCAACCATTCTTCTTCCCTGCATCTTCTGGGAATACTGAACCGGAATTCTCCGTTCGCCATCCTGAAGAATAACGGTAAATACCACAAGCGCCAGAATAATGGCCAAAATCACAAGTGCTGCGAGTCCACCTTTGGCGAGTCCTTTCCCTTTCACGAATTTCTCGTAAAGAGTGGTCAGATCGCTGGGTACACGAGACAAAATGTTAATGAGCAGGACTATAGAAATACCATTTCCTACTCCTTTTTCGGTAATACGTTCGCCAATCCACATCAGGAATGCGGAACCGGCTGTCAGTGTCATAACTACAATTGCTGCATTTACAAAATTAAATTTGACTAACAGGCCCTGACGTCCAAATCCAACTGCCATGGCAGTAGATTCGATCAAAGCTAAAAGTACAGTAACATAACGTGTAATTGTAGCAATTTTCTTTCTTCCGTCTTCTCCATCCTTCTGCATCTCTTCCAGTTTTGGAATCGCGATCGTCAGAAGCTGCATAATGATAGAAGATGTGATATACGGAGTGATGCTAAGTGCAAATACTGAAAACTGCTCAAAAGAGCCGCCGGTGAAGGCGTTAAAAAAGTTAAACGTCTCACCGGACTGGTTTGCAAAAAAGTCTTTAATAAAGGACTGATTTACGCCTGGAGTAGGTAACTGAGATCCAAGGCGCACTACAAACAGCATTGCAAGAGTATACAATATTTTTTTCCGTATATCCTCGATCTGAAATGCCTTACGGAATGTTTGTAGCATTAAATCACCTCTGCTTTTCCACCAAGTGCTTCAATCTTTTCTACTGCACCTGCGCTGAACGCATTTGCCTGAACTGTAAGCTTTTTGGTTAACTCTCCATTTCCAAGAATTTTAACGCCATCTCTCGGGTTCTTCACGATACCAGCTTCAACTAAAGTCTCTACAGATACTACTGCATCGTTATCAAAAGCCTCTAATGCGCTAACATTGATTCCCACGATTGTTTTAGAGTTTCTGCAGGTGAATCCTCTCTTCGGAATTCTTCTGTAAAGCGGCATCTGGCCACCTTCAAATCCCGGTCTGGTTGCTCCTGAACGAGCTTTCTGACCTTTATGTCCTTTTCCGGCGGTCTTTCCATTTCCTGATCCGTGTCCACGGCCTCTTCTGAAATTATCGCTCTGTTTTGCTCCGTCAGCAGGTCTTAAATTTGATAAGTCCATTGTGACACCTCCTTATCTATCAGATTTATGCTTCTTCTTCAACTTTTACCAGGTGTCTTACCTGCTGAACCATTCCTCTGGTTGCAGCGTTATCCGGCAGGACAACTGTCTTATTGACCTTTTTAAGGCCTAATGCTTCTACTGTTTTTTTATGCTTCGGAACAGCTCCGATTGTGGATTTCACTAATGTGATCTTCAAATTTGCCATCTGTAATCTCCTCCTTAGCCTAAAATCTCTTCTACAGATTTACCGCGAAGTTTAGCTACGTCTTCTGGAGCTTTCAGTTCACTTAAACCGTTGATAGTAGCAAGTACTACGTTCTGTTTATTGTTGGAACCAAGAGATTTGGTACGGATATTCTTGATACCTGCCATCTCGATTACGGCACGGGCCGGACCACCGGCAATCACACCGGTACCATCCGGAGCCTTCTTCAGAAGTACAGATGCACTTCCGAATTTTCCAACATAATCATGTGTAATACTTCCGTTTTCATCTAATGTTACTGTGATAAGTTTCTTCATGGCATCTTCTTTTCCTTTGCGGATCGCTTCCGGAATTTCTGCTGCCTTTCCTAAACCTGCACCAACATGGCCGTTTCCATCTCCGACAACTACTAAAGCTGTGAATCTCATGTTACGACCACCCTTAACAACTTTGGTAACACGTTTAATTGATACTACTTTTTCGGTAAGCTCTAACTGATTAGCATCAATACGTTCCTGTTTCATGTGTGCGCCTCCTTACTAGAAATTCAAACCAGCTTCTCTGGCTGCGTCTGCTAATGCTTTGATTTTTCCGTGGTATATAAAGCCTCCTCTGTCAAAGACAACAGAAGTAATACCTTTTTCGATTGCCTTTTTCGCAATCACTGTTCCCAGGTATGCTGCCGCATCAACGTTGTTGGTCTTCTCAAGTTCTGCTTTCACATCTTTCTGAAGAGTGGAAGCTGAAACAAGAGTATTTCCAACTGTATCGTCAATAATTTGAGCATACATATGATTATTGCTTCTAAAAACAGCCAGACGCGGTCTCTCAGCAGTGCCGCTGAAACGGTTGCGTAATTTTTTATGCTTGTTTACACGAACTTCGCTTCTTGATTTCTTACTAACCATTTGTTCACACTCTCCTTACTTATTTTTTACCAGTCTTACCAACTTTACGTCTGATCACTTCATCAGCATACTTGATACCCTTGCCCTTGTATGGCTCAGGTCTTCTCTTGTCTCTGATTTCAGCTGCGTATTGGCCTACTTTTTCTTTACTGATACCCTTAACGATGATCTTGTTCTGTCCTTCAAGAACTGTCTCAATTCCTTCCGGATCTTCCATCTCAACCGGGTGAGAGTATCCCAAATTTAATGTTAACTTGTTACCGGATTTAGCTGCTCTGTAACCAACACCGTTGATTTCAAGAACCTTCTGGTATCCTTCGGTCACACCGATTACCATGTTGTTGATAAGGGTTCTTGTCAGACCATGAAGAGATTTCATTCTCTTAAGGTCGTTCGGTCTTGTAACAACGATTTCTTCGCCTTCTTTTTTGATTTCCATCTCAACCGGGAGTTCTCTTACAAGAGTTCCCTTAGGACCTGTTACGGTCACTTTGTTGTTCTCTGCAATCTCAACAGTTACGCCTGCCGGAATTGCTACCGGATGTCTTCCTATACGTGACATGCCTGTTTACCTCCTACACTTACATTTTCGGAGCAGGTGCTAAAGCCTGCTCTGTTTTCAGTTGCTGTGAGCACTTAACAAGTGTTCAGTGCCTACCATATAAAGCAAAGTACTTCTCCGCCTACGCCGAGTTTTCTTGCTTCTTTATCGGTGATTACGCCCTGGTTCGTGGAAAGGATTGCTGTTCCCAGTCCTCCAAGTACCTTCGGCAGTTCGTCTTTACCAGCGTAAACACGAAGACCCGGTTTGGAGATTTTCTTCAGTCCGGAAATAACTTTCTCATTCTTATCTGCACCGTACTTTAATGCGATACGGATAGTGTTAAAGTTTCCTTCTTCCACGATATCGTATTTTGCGATGTATCCTTCGTTTAAAAGGATGTCTGCAATAGCGATTTTCATTTTTGATGCCGGAACATCAACTGTATCATGTTTTGCAGTATTTGCATTACGGATTCTTGTAAGCATATCTGCAATCGGATCACTCATAGTCATTGTGGATTTCCTCCTTTTTTCTAATCTATCTAAGACGGTAATATGCCCATCACTCTGCTAAGTTCAGCTTTCGCCTGCGGCTCGGCTTCACTAAGCAGCACGATGAACCCTCTCACTAAGCTCGCGCTCTGCGCGCTCGCTAAGTGTTCGGTGTTTACCAACTTGCCTTCTTTACGCCCGGAATTTCTCCTTTGTATGCCAGTTCACGGAAGCATACACGGCAGATTCCATATTTTCTTAAATATGCATGTGGACGTCCACAGATTCTGCAGCGGTTGTACTCTCTGGTGGAGAATTTCTGTTTGCGCTGCTGTTTATTTTTCATTGCTGTCTTTGCCATGAATTTCCCTCCTTTACTTTGCGAATGGCATGTTGAACTGTTTCAGTAACTCACGAGCTTCCTCGTCTGTCCTGGCAGTCGTTACGAAGATTACGTCCATTCCTCTTACCTTATCGATCTTGTCGTACTCGATCTCAGGGAAAATCAACTGCTCTTTAATTCCAAGAGCATAGTTACCTCTTCCGTCAAACGCGTTCGGGTTTACACCTCTGAAGTCACGTACACGGGGAAGTGCAAGGTTGATAAGACGATCAACGAATTCATACATCTTCTCACCTCTTAAGGTAACCTTACATCCGATTGCCATACCTTCTCTGATCTTGAAGTTAGCCACAGATTTTTTAGCTCTTGTGACTACGGCTTTCTGTCCGGTGATTTTTTCCATATCAGCGATTGCTGAATCTAAAGTTTTCGCATTATCTTTTGCTTCGCCAACACCCATGTTGATTACAACTTTGTCGAGTTTCGGCACTTCCATAATATTCTTGTAACCGAACTTTTTGATCATAGCGTCTACGATCTCGTTCTGGTACTGTTCTTTAAGTCTACTCAAAGCCTTTGACCTCCTTCCTCGAACTAATCAATCACTTCGCCTGTTGATTTTGCAACACGCACTTTCTTGTCGCCGTCAAGTTTGAAGCCAACTCTGGTAGCTTTTCCCTTGTGAACGTACATTACATTAGATGCATCAATCGGGCCTTCCTGGTGGATAATTCCGCCTTCCGGATTGCCAGCACTCGGTTTTGCGTGTTTGGTTCTCATGTTCACGTTCTCCACAAGGACTGTACCGTCTTTTTTATTAACAGCAATTACCTTGCCCTCTTTGTCTTTATCTTTTCCGGTGATGACCTTAACGGTATCACCCTTTTTGATTTTCATTGTTGACATAATACTCGAACCTCCTTACAGCACTTCCGGAGCCAGGGAAACAATTTTCATAAACTGTTTCTCACGAAGTTCTCTGGCTACAGGTCCAAAAATACGAGTTCCTCTTGGGTTTTTGTCATCTTTGATGATTACCGCAGCATTTTCGTCGAAACGGATGTAGGAACCATCTTTACGACGGGTCTTGTTTACAGTACGTACAACTACCGCTTTTACAACATCGCCTTTTTTAACAACGCCGCCTGGTGTTGCATCTTTAACGCTGGCAACAATCACATCGCCGATAGCTGCATATCTTCTTGTAGAACCGCCTAATACACGGATACAGAGTAATTCTTTCGCACCTGTATTGTCTGCTACTTTTAATCTGCTTTCTTGCTGTATCATGCAGGTAAACCTCCTTATACTATTCTTAAAGTCAAACTATTTAACCTTCTCAACGATCTCTACGAGTCTCCATCTCTTATCCTTGGACAGCGGTCTGGTCTCCATAACTCTTACTCTGTCGCCGATGCTGCACTCGTTATTCTCGTCATGCGCTTTTAACTTATATGTCCTTTTTACAATCTTCTTGTAAAGTGGATGTTTTACATGGTCCTCTACAGCAACTACGATCGTTTTGTCCATCTTGTTGCTGACAACCTTACCAACTCTCGTTTTTCTCAGGTTTCTTTCCACGGTTTTGCTCCTTTCCAGATATCAATATCGCATTGTCGCTAAATGAAGTTCTTTTTGTTTTGCTCAAAGAACAACGAAAAACTAAGCTCGAAACTACCTCGCTAGTTTCTTTCTGCCTGAGCGATCACGGTCTGAATTCTTGCGATATTCTTTCTAACTTCTTTAATTCTGCTTGTATTATCCAACTGGTTTGTTGCGTTCTGGAATCTCAGGTTGAAGAGTTCCTTTTTAGCAGCTACTAATTCTTCGTTCAGTTCTGCAACTGATTTTGCTCTTAAATCTTCTACGAATGTCTTAATTTTCACTGTTATCACCGCCTTCTAAATCTGCACGAGAAACGATTTTACATTTACAGGGCAATTTGTGCATAGCCAGACGCAACGCTTCTCTTGCAACCTCTTCCGGTACTCCTGCAAGCTCAAACATAACGCGTCCCGGTTTTACAACTGCTACCCAGTATTCCAGAGTTCCTTTACCAGAACCCATACGAGTCTCAGCCGGTTTCGTAGTTACTGGTTTATCCGGGAAAATCTTAATCCAAACTTTACCACCACGCTTGATATAACGTGTCATAGCAATACGGGCAGCCTCAATCTGGTTGGACTTGATCCAACACGGTTCCATAGCAACAAGACCGTACTCACCGTTGGTGATCTTGTTTCCTCTTAATGCTTTACCTTTCATGGAGCCGCGGAACTGTTTTCTACGTTTAACTCTTTTTGGCATTAACATTATTTATCGCTCCCTTCCTTACTAGCCTTTGTTGGAAGAACTTCGCCTTTGTATACCCATACCTTAACACCAACTTTTCCGTAGGTGGTATCTGCCTCTGCGAAGCCATAGTCAATGTCTGCTCTCAGTGTCTGAAGCGGGATAGTTCCCTCGCTGTAGAACTCAGTACGAGCCATATCAGCTCCGCCGAGACGTCCGGATACGGAAGTCTTAACACCAAGTGCTCCTGCTTTCATAGTTCTGGACATGCAGGACTTCATTGCACGACGGAAAGAAATACGATTCTCAAGCTGCTGTGCAATATTTTCAGCTACTAACTGAGCGTCCTTGTCAGGTCTCTTAACTTCTTTGATGTCAACGATAAGTTTCTTATCGGTCATCTTCTGAAGCTCTGCTTTCACTTTCTCGATCTCAGAACCGCCTTTACCGATCACAACGCCCGGTTTAGCAGTGTAGATGATGATCTTAACGCGGTCAGATGCTCTCTCGATCTCGATCTTAGAAACACCTGCGCTGTATAATTTTTTCTTAAGAAATGTTCTGATCTTGTGGTCTTCCACAAGGCAGTCAGCGAAATCTTTCTCTGCATACCATCTGGAATCCCAGTCTTTAATAATACCGACTCTCAAGCCATGAGGATTAACTTTCTGTCCCATACTCTTCCTCCTTATCTTTCATTCAGCACAAGTGTGATGTGGCTCATTCTCTTTTCGATTCTGTAAGCTCTTCCCTGTGCCCGCGGTCTGATTCTCTTCATTGTCGGTCCTTTATTTGCATAGCATTCTTCAACATAAAGGTTCTCGGCATTCATACCATTGTTATTCTCAGCATTAGCGATCGCTGATTCCAATAATTTCTTTATAATACTTGAAGCGTATCTTGGATTGTATGTTAAAATACCAAGCGCTGTCTGTACATCCTTACCTCTGATGGCATCCAAAACAAAACATGCTTTCTGAACAGAAACCCGTGCGTAAGATAACGTCGCTTTCGGTCTGGTGTCCTTGTTTGCATTTCTTTCTCTCTTAATTTGACTTCTGTGTCCCTTTGCCATGGATGAACCCTCCTTTCATTTCGTTAAATATTATCTAACTTTGGATTTCTTTTCGTCTTTTCCATGTCCTCTGTAGGTTCTGGTAGCTACAAACTCTCCGAGCTTGTGTCCAACCATATCCTCTGTTACATATACCGGAACATGTTTTCTTCCGTCATGAACTGCGATTGTATGTCCAACCATGATCGGGAAGATCGTAGAACGACGTGACCAGGTCTTGATAACGCCCTTGTCACCAGATGCGTTCATTGCTTCCACTTTCTTAAGCAGGCTTGCGTCTGCGAATGGTCCTTTTTTAAGTGAACGAGCCATAGGTTCTAACCTCCTTCAAAATTCTCTATTTGATACCTCTACCGTCTTTTCTTCTGATGATCAGCTTATTAGACTGTTTATTTTTCTTACGGGTCTTAAGGCCAAGTGCCGGTTTGCCCCACGGAGTACTCGGGCCCGGACGTCCGATACCAGTCTTACCTTCACCACCACCGTGCGGATGGTCATTCGGGTTCATAACAGAACCACGAACGGTCGGTCTGAATCCCATGTGACGTTTACGTCCTGCTTTACCTACGTTAATCAGGTTGTGGTCGCCGTTTCCGACAACACCAACAGATGCGCGGCACTCGATCGGAACCATTCTCATCTCACCTGAAGGAAGACGAAGTGTTGCGTACTTTCCTTCTTTTGCCATTAACTGTGCGCTGTTACCTGCGGAACGAACCATCTGTCCGCCTTTTCCAGGATGCAGCTCAATGTTGTGTACCTGTGTACCAACCGGGATGCAGGAAAGCGGCAGGCAGTTTCCTACTCTTACCTCAGCTTCCGGTCCATTCATTACCTTCATGCCGTCTGTCAGTCCTGCCGGAGCCAGGATGTATGCCTTTTCTCCGTCTTCATAGCAGATCAGCGCGATATTTGCTGAACGGTTCGGATCGTACTCGATTCCGATTACCGTTGCGGAAATTCCATCTTTTTTCCGTTTGAAATCTACGATTCTATATTTTCTCTTAACTCCGCCTCCGCGGTGTCTTACAGTGATTTTACCCTGATTGTTACGGCCGGCTGTCTTGCTCAGAGATACTACTAAGGATTTCTCCGGAGTAGTCTTGGTGATTTCAGAGAAATCAGAGCCAGTCATATGTCTTCTGGAAGGTGTATATGGGCGGTATGTTTTAATTCCCATTACTCTATCTCCTTTCGTTGCTAGTTATTGTTTTCACGGAATTGCACCGTATACTCGTTATTCTTAAAGTCCCTGGAATATCTCGATCTCAGCAGACTCTTCTGTAAGCTGTACGATCGCTTTCTTCGTCTTAGCTGTCTTTCCATACTGCATGGTTCCACGAACTCTTCTCTTCTTTCCGTCAAGGTTCATCGTGTTAACACTTGCAACCTTGGTTCCCGGAAACATCTTTTCAACAGCTTCTTTTACCTGGTTCTTTGTAGCTTCTGTGTGTACAAGGAATGTGTATTTCTTGTCTGCCATAAGCTCCATAGTCTTCTCGGTCACTACCGGTTTAAGGATTACATCATAATACTGAACGTTTGCCATTATGCGTACACCTCCTCGATTGCAGCAACAGCAGCTTTCGTTACGATCACTGTGTTGTATTTCAGGATATCATACACATTGATTGTATTCGTCTTAGCGGTCTTAACATCAGCGATGTTTCTTGCAGAGATCTCTGCGTTCTTGTTGCCGTCTTCCAATACAACTAATGCTTTAGATACTGACAGGTTGTTTAATACTTCCTGGAATTTCTTTGTCTTGATTTCATCAAACTTGATCTCATCAACTACGATCAGTTTGTTCTCCTCTACTCTTGATGTAAGAGCAGATTTAAGAGCAGCTCTCTTCTCTTTCTTGTTCATCTTGAAAGAGTAATCTCTCGGTGTCGGTGCGAATACAACTCCGCCGCCTGTCCACTGCGGTGCTCTTGTGGAACCCTGTCTTGCATGACCGGTACCTTTCTGTCTCCACGGTTTTCTTCCGCCGCCGGAAACTTCGGAACGTGTCTTTGCTTTCTGTGTTCCCTGACGATTATTTGCAAGCTGGCTCACAACTGCCATATGCACAAGGTGTTCATTTACTTCCACACCGAATACAGCGTCGCTAAGCTCGATTGTGCCAACTTCTTTGCCTTCGATATTGTAAACAGATACGTTTGCCATCTGTGTGTTCCTCCTTTCCCAGTGCAAATCTTAGATAGATTTTACAGTTTCCCTAATTGTTACTAAAGATTTCTTCGGTCCCGGTACGGCACCCTTTACTAAGATCAGGTTGTTCTCAGCGTCTACTCTTACAACTTCAAGGTTCTGAACTGTAATTCTCTTTGCTCCCATCTGTCCAGGCATCTTTTTACCCTTGAATACCTTACTCGGATCAGATGCAGCACCGTTGGAACCTGCATGACGGTGGAACTTGGAACCGTGAGCCATTGGTCCTCTGTGCTGGTTGTGTCTCTTGATTGCACCCTGGAAGCCTTTACCTTTGGAAATAGCTGTTGCGTCTACTTTGTCGCCAGCCTCAAAGATGTCTGCTTTAATTTCCTGAGCTAACTGATACTCATCAGCGTTATCGAACTTGAATTCTCTAACATATCTCTTGCCTGTCACTCCAGCCTTATCGAAATGTCCTTTCTCAGCTTTTGTAACACCGTGTCTGTGCACGATCTCTTTCTTGCCGTTCTTGTCTACGTTGACGATTCTTTCTTTCTTGTCAACAAAGCCAACCTGAACAGCACTGTAACCATCGTTCTCAACAGTCTTGATCTGTGTTACTACACAAGGTCCTGCCTGAAGAACAGTTACCGGAGTCAATACTCCATCTTCGTTGAAGATTTGAGTCATTCCGACTTTGGTAGCTAAGATAGCTTTCTTCATTATAATTACCTCCTGTGATTTACAGCGGAACGCCTGGGCGTTCATCCTAAATTTTAGGAATACTGTGTTTTCTTGTTCATGTCCGCTGCTTTTCCGTCCGTCTCACTCCGTCCGGTTTGCGAACTCTATATGCATCGGCCCGTGAGATGTTGCCGTATGCTTCTTATTTATTCTTCATCTTGATATCGATGTGTACACCTGCCGGCATCTCCAGTCTGGAAAGAGCATCTACCGTCTTCTGGGTCGGTGTGATGATATCGATGAGTCTCTTATGAGTTCTCTGCTCGAACTGCTCTCTGGAATCTTTGTATTTGTGAACCGCTCTTAAGATGGTCACTACCTCTTTCTTCGTCGGCAGCGGCACCGGTCCACTCACCTGTGATCCATTTTTCTTAACAGTTTCGATGATTTTCTTGGCAGATGCATCTACAAGCTGATGATCATATGCCTTAAGTGTGATTCTCATTACTTGACTTGCCATAAAAAAAGTCGCCTCCTTTTCGTACTTTTGACTTCAGTACGACAAGCGGTGACTGTACACTTCCCCGTGTGTGTCGTGAGTTACTCACACGTTGTTACCGCATCTCAGCGGCCGTTATGATTTCGTACAGTGACTTGTCGCCAGTTTCCTAACTTGACATTCGCTCCACGGAAAACCTGCCATATCGGGCAGCAACCTCGCGCTTCATTGCTATCATGTCACAGCTTTTTCAGTATACATGATAACCACGGGCTTTTCAAGAGGTTTTGTAAAAATTTTGTATTTTTTTTCGTACAATAATTTTGACCCACTTTCTTGACATCACTTCGATAAAATGCTATATTGTAACCAACTTAATTGAGCGTCAGAGAATAGCAATTCCTTTTGAAAAGGTTGTTATTTTCAAAACTTGATTGAGTGCTAGACCAATTTTGGTTGTTATTGCAGTTACGTCGCTGCCGATTGTTTCCCCCAAGAACGATCCTGCAGTGATAAACTCCAATTTTTATATACATCCTCTTTGTAGGAGCATTCCCCAGCTTTGTATATAGACAAACTGCAATGCAACGAGGAAAACCTCTCAATGACATACCAAATAGAAAAGACATGACTGCGGTCGTGTCTTTTCTACTATATCAGATATATTAGAATTTGAAAATACAAGATTTCTCCGGACATAGATAAAATCCCACACTCTGCCTGGGAAGATGGGATATACACTTCTTCCGCCTGAGCCTTGCATTCTCAAATTCATACTATATAATAGGAAGAAAAAGGCCAGACGGAAATACGCGAACCGACGCATTGCAAAGGAGGGCTATCATGAGCGACTATGGAAAAGAACTAGTTCAGGAAGAATTAAAAGAAGAATATCGGGCGGAGAATAACGAAGAATGGGCCGCCGATTCCCAGGATGAATTGGAAGACTGGATCGAGGAGCAGGGAATACAGCTTAGGTATTAACCGCCGGTACGTTTTAGAGGAGACACTTTCGTGCCTCCTCTGTTCAGACAATCAAGTGAATCTCTCTCCGCTTCTGCCCCATCTATCGTGTTTTTTAATCATATCTTCCCACTTATTTATCCGTCAGGAAAATGAATTTCACTTCTCCATCCATTCCTTCGGCGATTCCCGAGAAGTTGTTATAAGAGCGCGATGCATCAAGCATATCGTTTGCCTTATCCAAAAGGGCACTGATGTCTCCATCGAATGCAGTGGCCAGCTTCTGAATTCCGTCCTTATTGAACTTGATCATACCGTCATTCAGTTCAGCGGCTCCATCATCAAGTTGCTTCACGCCATCGACCAATGCCGTAGAACCAGATTGGAGTGTATCAAGTCCGTTAGATAAGGTACCGGCTCCCGTGGCCAGGCTGGCTGCTCCGCCGGCCAACTCCGCCGCACCAGCGGCAAGCGTCTTTGCCCCCGCATCTGCTTCTGCCATTTTCCCGCCAAGCTGCGCGCTTCCACTATGCAGATCTTCCGCTCCGGCCACAAGAGCAGACATACCGCTCTGCAGTGCTTTTACACCGCCATTTCCATCTTCCCCGCCAAGGAGCATTCCTGTACCGGCCTTAAGCTGCTGTGTTCCTGCATTTAGCTGCGTCGCCACCTGTCCGATTCCGGCACTGAGAGTTTGTGTGCCGGGAAGAATCTGCTCATTCAATGCTCCGTAAAGACTCTTTGCTGCCGGGCTTATCGTATTCTCAAGAGAAGCTGTCAGAGCTGCCGCTCCCCCGCCGAGCTGGCCCCCGGCTCCGAGTCCCGCTGCCATCTCCCGGATTCCCGCAGCGATTGCCTGTGTATTGGCTCCGCCTGCCATCTCCTGCGTCACCGGAACCGTTTCTGTCTTAGATATGGAAGCCGTCTGACCGCTAAGCTGTGCAATCACGCCATCGATCTGTGCCTGAATATCCGCATCCTCCGTCTGACTCCTGATACTCTGAAGTGCGGCTATCGCACTACTGTTATCTATCGCAATCGTTTCATTCACCGTTACCTCTACGCTTCCCTGGCTCTGCAGCTGTATACTCTCCACTGCATCAGCCAGCTGGTACGCCTTCTGAGACACTCCGGTAAGTCCCTGGCTTAGTGCCGCCGCGGCGCCGGACGCCTGCCCAATCCCTTCGCTTAACTGGCCTGCACCGGCAGACACCTTTGTCGCGCCTTCCACCAGAGTTGCAGAACCGGACGCCAGTGCTTCCACTCCACTTTGTACCTGGGACTGCATCTCTGCCACGCCCTGGTCAAGCTGTGCGATCCCACCGTAGAGCTGGGTCGTTCCCGCAAGCGCGCTCTTAGCACCGGCTTCCAGAGCCGAAGCCCCTTGATTCAGCGTATTACTACCTACTGCAAGCTGTTCTGTGCCGGATGCCAGCGCACTGCTTCCCTGCTTTAACTGACTTGCGCCTCCTGCAAGCGTGTTGCTTCCTTCTGCTAGCTGCTTTCCGCCGGACGCGAGCTGATCAATTCCCGAAATCAACGTATCAGAAGACGCCAGCAGTGTACCGATTCCATCTTTTAATGCGCCCGCGCCATCTACCAACTGATTTGCCGCGCTTTCCAGTTCTCCCATAGAATCTTCCAGTTCATCCAAGCTGTCAAAATTATCGGTTGAAATATCGCCAAACAGACTATTTGTTGCGATTGTTGCACCCTGAACTGCTTCATAATCCGTCACATCTGCTTCCACCTCGAAGGATTCCGGAATATCCAAATCTGCCACATTCAGATTTTCCTTAAGTCCGGGAATCCCGATTCCTACTGCGATCTCGCGTTCCCCGTCCGAAATGATCTTCCCGTTCTCCACATGCACGTTCGTAAATTTCTCTGAATCCAGCAAAAGCCCTGTAACCATGGCAAACGGCGTATACTCTGTTCCATCCTCTCCCGTCATGTTCTGGTACGTATATCGAATAACCAGGTGGCCACTCTTTCCGACGAGCTCCTCCGCTGAGATTTCTTTTCCGTCCAGTTCATATGTGATCTTGATTCCTACCGGGAGCTTCTTATTCGTCGTTCCCTGATAACAGATATCCGCTCCGGCCCCACTCCATACCAGATTGCCGTCCTTTTGGAAAAATTCTTCCTCTCCCTTTATATTTTCGATATCCGTCAGTTCTGAAATATCTTTGATTTCCGAAAGATTTTTCACATTTTTCAACTGATCGGAGACCGTGACCTGTTTCGTGCTTCCTGATGCATCCAGCTTCACGTACACGGTTTCATCTTTGACCGCATCGCCTTTTGTCTCAGCTTTCTTCTCGTTTTCACTGCTATTGATATCCGCCACTTCTTTTACGACTGCGGCATTCTGATCCTCTGCGCGGACAAAGGTTGTCGTTCCACTAATACTTCCTACCACCAGAGCTGTTGTCATTGCCATTGCCAGCAGCACCCGAACTTCTCTATTTTTCATATCATATACCTCCTGTTGTGATGAGTCTATTGCCTTACTGTGTTGTTACGGCTTTATTTTTACGCTTCTTCACATGCATCTCACTGGTTGAAACACAGATCACTTTATCAAATACCATCAGCATCGACGGAAGAATAAAGATTACCACCAGCATACTGATGATCGCGCCTCTTGCCATCAGCGTACAAAGTGAAGAAATCATATCAATGTCAGAATACAGTCCTACGCCAAAGGTCGCCGCGAAGAATCCCAAAGCTGATACGATGACGGACGGAATCGCAACGGCCAGTGCGATTTGTATCGCGTCACGTTTTTCTTTGCCCTTGCAGCGCTCTTTTTTGTACCGCGTCGTCATCAGGATCGCGTAATCCACCGTAGCGCCAAGCTGAATGGTTCCGATAACAATGGATGCGATAAACGGCATCTTCGTTCCGGTGTAATACGGAATTCCCAGGTTGATAAAAATCGCAAATTCGATCACGGAAACCAAAATGATCGGAAGGGTCGCCGACCGGAATACCAGGGCAGTGATCAGGAAAATCGCCACGATTGAAACTGCGCTGACCACCTTGAAATCCTTATCCGTAATCGTGATCAGGTCCTTGGTACAGGGAGCCTCGCCGATCAGCATGGCCGAAGAATCATACTTTTTGATGATCTGATTCAATTTCTCACACTGCCTGTTGACCTCATTTGTTGCCACCTTATATTCGGACTGTACCAAGATGAGCTGCCTGCCGTTCTGTTTCAGGGCATCCGTCATTTCTGCGGGAACGATGTCACGCGGGATCGCCGAGCCCAGAAGGCTGTCGATTCCCAGCGCAAATTTCACGCCGTCGACCTCTCCCATCTCTCCCAGCATCGCCTTCGCATCCTTTGAGGACAGCTCGGCATCAGCAAGCACCATGTGTGTGGCGTTCATATCAAAGGTTTCCGCCAATTTGTCGTTTGCCTTAATGCTGTCCAGATATTTCGGCAGCGTCGCGTCCAGATTATAGTAGACCTTGGCCTTGCGGTATCCGACAAATGCCGGAACCAGAACGATCAGGAACACGACTACGAAGATCCGGTAATGACGGGTGATTGCGTCCGCCACCCGCTTCATATCCGGCATGATCGAGCGATGCGTCGTTTTCTCTATTACTTTATCAAAAATCAGAATGAAGGATGGGAGGATCGTAACACAACTGATCACGCCGAACACGACACCCTTTGCCATAACGATTCCCAAATCCCTGCCCAGTGTAAAGCTCATAAAACAGAGTGCAATAAAACCTGCGACCGTTGTGACTGAGCTTCCCACTACGGAAGAGAAGGTATTGGAAATCGCATGAGCCATCGCCCGTTCCTTCTGTCCCGGGAACCTCTGCTGGTTCTCCTGATAGCTGTGCCACAGGAAAATAGAGTAATCCATCGTCACGCCGAGCTGCAGAACCGCACTCAGCGCTTTTGTGATATACGAAATCTCTCCCAGGAAGTAATTGGTTCCCATATTATAAACGATCGCCATTCCGATACTCAGCATAAAGAAGATCGGAAGCACCCAACAATCCATAAAAACGGAAAGCACGATACAGGAAAGAATCACCGCGATCAGCACGTAGATAGGGGTCTCTTTTTCCGACAGCTGCTTGATATCCGTTACCACTGCCGACATACTGCTCAAATAACACTGCTTTCCTGTAATCCTGCGGATCTTGGTGATCGCTTTCATCGTGCTGTCCGCAGATGTGGTGTCGTCAAAGAATACTGCCATCAGCGTCGCGTCGCCTTTACTAAATACCTCCTTGATGTCGTCCGGAAGAATCGAAGCGGGAATCATTCCGTCCGTGAGCTTATCATATGAGATCACTTCTGCAACGCCTTCTACGCCCTCGATCAGTTTCCGGGTGTCGCTGATCTCTTTCGTCTGCATTCCTTCCACCACTTCCATGGCGAATGCACCTTTTCCAAAATCCTCCATAAGGATATCCTGGCCCTTCATCGTCTCGATATCCCCCGGAAGATAATACAGGATATCATAGTTGACTCTCGTCTTGAAATATCCAAGCGCCGAAGGAATCAGAAGCAGGAATCCCAAAATCAGAATGAATACACGGTATTTTACGATTTTTTTCCCTACCTTAATCATCAAAATGCCTCCCTTTTCTTTTATGACTGTTGGTCATTTTCTTGTTTCGCTAATTACTATATTCCAAAAATGACTATTAGTCAATATTTTTCTTATAAAAAGTTGACGGGAAGTTATTAAAATTTTATAATGTTACCTAGAAACATACTACGCTAATAGAAAAGGTCGGAATATTATGAGTAAAGTTGATGAAAACAAACAGCAGAAATTAGATGCGCTGTTTCACAGCGCCTATGATTTATTCCTTACGCAGGGAATCGAGAAGACCTCCGTCAGCGATATCACGCACAATGCCGGTGTCGCAAAGGGGACGTTCTATCTCTATTTCACAGACAAATACGAGGTGCGGGACCGCCTGATCGCAAAAACTGCCGGCAGACTGTTCTTTTCCGCCTACAACGCGCTGCAGGCGGCGCAGATTCCCGTATTTGAAGACAAGATCATTTTCGTGGTGGATTACATATTGGAAGAGATGCGAAAAAATAAGTCCGTCCTTCGATTCATTTCCAAGAATTTGAGCTGGGGCATTTTCCGCCAGGCGATCACACATAACGAAAATGATGCCGCGTTCAATGTGGTCGAGACTTATCAGAAATTGCTTTTGGACAACCCGGAGGTCACGCTCCGCGCTCCGGATACCATGCTCTTTTTGATCATTGAGCTGGCAAGCTCTACTTCTTACAGTACCATACTGGAAAATGACCCGATGCCGTTCGAGGACTTGAAGCCTTATCTGAACGAGAGCATTCGGGCCATCATACGCAATCACGTTGTGCGATAGAGCCGGGATTTATTCCTTCTTTTCCCGGTTACGCATTTTTAATTTAAGAAGGGCGGTCGCTTTTCGTGCGTCCAGAGCGGTGACGCTGTTTTCCCCGAGCATGTTGGTCTCAACGCCTTCTGCACTCTTATTGATGTCCAGGATACCGCTCAGGTGATCGTTGGTCACCACGAATTTTCCTACGGTTCCCTGGAATTTGAGGCCGGTGACGCAAATACCGCGCGTCTCCAGTTGTTCTGCCATATTGGCAAAATCCACGTCGCTGTTTCCCCAGCCGTCTGTCGAGATAATGGCGCCGTCAGCGCGCATGGCTTCCGCCCAGACGGCGGCGCGCTCTCCCACCAGGAGCTTATCTTCGTTGTCGTCCGGGGTTCCCACAATTATAATTCCCATCAAATCGAGTTCTTCATCGGCAGACACGATGTCGAGCAGCGGATCGCGAAAATGATGGAGTGATGTTTCCTTCGTTGATGGTCCGATTCCCATAGTTTTCCCCTCCTATTGCATGGAACGGATGATTCCGTCCCGATATTCGTTTGGCGTAACAAGAACAGGCATATTTCCCATATCAATGATGGACCTTCCGCCTTCCGTGCCGGAGGGCTCCTTTGCGAACAGGGAGGTGTCGTACATCGCTCCCTGGCCAGCCACCTGCTTGATAATGAGAACCCGCTTTTTACCCGGGCGCACCACGTCGTGATATTCGTGGCGCTCCGTGCAGGCCTCGCCCCGGAACTTTTTCATCTGCATGCGGAAAATCCGTATAAATTCGTCGCACGCCCGATGCGCCGCCAGCACGCCTTCCCGCTCCTGCCCCATCCCGGCTTTCAGTGTCACATCAAAAGAAATGATATAGTCCTGATTTCCGGGCGTACCTGCACGGTTCAGACAGAGCTTATCGCGCAGAATTCCTTCCGAGGAACCGAATTCATGGGTCTGCTTGCCATTCGTATCCACTCCCGTCAGAATCACATAGACACCGGTCAGAGTATGTGTGATACCCTCGCCCAGCTTTCCCAGGACCTTTGTGGAAATCGGGATAATATCCATCATGGTATTGGTGTATCTGTCCCGGTCTCCGGGGCGGATGATCTGGATATCTGCATGATCGATCTGCGGATATTTCTTCAGGATAGCTTCCAGAATGCCCCGGTCAATCGTCATGGTTCCACTTGGGGATATCCGGTTTTCTGCCCCTTCTTCTATATTTTTTATATGAAACGCCTTGATCACAAGACGGCGCAAATCCTTTTCCATCGTTCTCTCCTTTCTGCGTCCGGCACTTCCGGCCTTTCTAAATCTCTAACAAATCTTCACAATTACAGTGCAGGACCTTTCCAAGCTTAAAAAGCGTGAATGCCTGCGCCTTATTAATATCCCTGTGCTTTTCTTCAAAAAGCTGTATCTGCCTCTGCGCGACGCCGGATAGCTGCGCAAGTTCCCTCTGTGACAGGCCCATACCGGTACGCAGCCGCTTCAGATTTGTTTCCGTATAATAATCCCGCAGTTTCTCATCCATGACTGATACAAATTTCATAATATCCGCTTCGTGCAGCGCCGGGTACATATCCAAAATCATTGCGATTGAAACTGCCTTGTGAATCTTTGCAAATGTCTTCCCCGTATACCACTGGTAATACGCAAGCGCCCAGCCGCTCCAGTATTCCGGAGATTTATCTATATACATCTCGTCCGGGACTAAAGGCTCCTTTAATCCGCTTTCCCGTAACACCTCCCTTACCAATTCACATCCTGTCTTTCCTGCCACATAAGAAGGGTTTCCGCTCCCAAACTGATGCGCCAGACCGGATATGCGAAACATCGTAAAAAAGGTATCCCCGTCATATTCCAGCGTATTTATGGCAAAATCCATCATATCTCCGAGAATGCGCTGCGCAGACACCACATAATCCTCATCGTAGGCGCGGATCATCATTTTGCATCCCCTCCCTCATAATATCAATGATAAACAATTCTTCCAAATAATTGGTACGTTTCTTTGTACTACGGTACTCCTTCCTTGCCTCTTTTTCCCTCTGCATTTTCCTCTGGTAATACTCCACGGCACCAGCCGGCTCGTTCCCTATATAATGAATTTTTTCAAATGCAAGACGGCTTTTTAAAACAACCTGCTCTCCCAGTTTTCCAAGCCGCATTGCCTCGGAGAGCTTCTGCAGGGAAATGGCGCCTGACACAAAATCCTGTGCGAAGGAAAAATACGAATCATCTGCACGGTATCCAACCAAAATATCATATTCTGAAATGTCGATCAAAAAGTGTTCCTTTATATACTGTTTCGCCTCACGTGCGATACTTCCGTTCTGCCAATACGTCCTGTTTTCTGCCAGCAGGGCAAGCCAGTTCAGAATGTGATACTCAGGCGCATTCAGGTTCAGGACCCTGAGTTCCTCCATGTCCAGCTCATAGATGTTGGCATACCCGTCCTTTTGCTTTGCACAAGCCCATTCCTTTGCAAGCTCCAAATTCTCCGTACAATAAAAGCCCCTGCCATAATCATTGTTTAGCATACCCTTCCCATATTCAGGCTTCTCAATAATATGGTCAGAGCCATGGTAAAGTGTCTTTTTCATTTTCATCACCTCTCCCCAATTATATCTCCACAGCGATACAATAGCAAGGATTATAAAATAATTATCCGGATTAAGGTGCCCTTGGGTATAGAAGAGAATCTTGCTTGCTTTGAAAGTAAAAACATAGTCAATATCCACGCAGGAAATCTCTGCATTCACGCAAACTATATTGCAAGAAAATTATCATTCTATTATAATAAACCAAACTAAATAAACTGTGATATCACTAATGGACTTATTATTTTCAGATAAGGAGGCGAGGTTTTTATGAAAAAAATAATCACATCCAGAAATTTATCGATTCTCATACTAACGCTGCTCGTTATCACAATCGCATGTAGCGGCTGTAAGAAAAACGAAAAGACAAATGAAAAATCGCCGGAAGAAATCAGCGAAGGTGCACAGGCAATCATCAAAGCCTGTATGACCGTCCCGAACCCTGACCTGTATGACAGAGAACCCCATCTTACGATCGGCTTAGGCACTGAGGTTCCTTCCGAGGAAGAGAAGGAAGAAGTACGCAAGGCAACCGAAGCGCGCACTGCGGCATGGGAGAAGGCTGTCGGCAAATATTTTAGTCCGAATTCCCTGAATTATTTTCTCTCCACAACCGGCTATTATTATCTGGATACCTATTACGGGCAAACGGTCGAAGTGACGGATATGGAACTTGTAGAAAAAGACGATGACTATGAAATCGTAAAAGTCACCATCTCCATTGAAGAAACAGAGCAGGAGGAAAAGCTCAAATTCCGCAAAAACGCCGACGGCTCCATCTGGCAGGTCAATATCTGGAGCGTGGAACACGATTGTTATATCTAGGGAACCGAGATGAACGTCCACTGGACGTTCACTTAGGCATGCATGGCAACCAAAAACCATCCATCGAACGTTTTTGGGCATATGTATGGCAACTAACCTTTCCGCCGAACAGTTTGAGCTTATACATAGCAGCTAAAAGTCCTCCCACATCTCTCCAGGCGTATACATAGCATCTGACAAGAGGCAGAGCCCCCCACATTCATGAAAGGCTCTGCCTCTTAATTATGCATAAAACTATTCTCTTTTTATACTTTCGCAACATACTCGAACGGAAGTGAAACAACCTTTCCGGCAGACTCAATGCTCACCAGAGCCTCCAGCGTCGCTTTCACGATGCCCGTCTGCATCTCCACGTTGCCTGGCTGTCCGGCATTTGCCCCCATGGGAACCAGCGGAGCCACAGCACGCGGGGAACCGGTCTGACGTACTACCGGCGGAAGCGCGGCAATGATAATGGTCGGGATTCCGGCCGCCTCGATCGCTCTCTGCACCAGAACTGCAGAGCGGTGGCAGGTGCCTCAGCCGGCGGTAAGGATGACTGCATCTACACCCTCCTGCACGAACATCTCCGCGATAGCAGGTCCGGTCTCGCCTTTAAATTTCTCCTGATTTCCGCCGCCGCCCATGAATCCGGCATGTACCGGTGCACAGGCTTTGATAAATCCTTCTTTTGCCAGCTCATGAATTCTGTCGATCGGGAACATACAGTTGATATCCTTGTTGACATCACTGTTGTCATATCCACCATGAGACACCATCAATTCGTTTGACGGCATGGTATCCGTAATCTTTCTCCATGTAAAATCGCCTGCCAGGTTGAACCTCTCCTGATCCTTGTGGTGTACGCCTGCGGCGGTAGCCAGTGCGATCGTCATGTCCTTTAACTCTTTTTTCACGGGAGCCCATACGGGCGGCGGAGTGATCGGAACATAGATTTCCGACTGCAGCCTTTTTACTACTGTTAAACTCATATCTTTCCCTCCTAAAATCTGCAGGTAGTCCTATACTCTGCGACTTCATCTATCCGACATTTTCAAACAGATTTAACAGGAATCCTGTCCGGACTTAAGCCTTCTCGTCTTTTCCAGATTACTTACGTATTTCTCATTGCTCTCGGGGCCAAGCTGCTCGATAAAGCTCATGTTCCAGCCGACCTCCTGGCCCACCTTAAGCGGATAATCTGTGATCAGCATCCGCATGGGTATCTTAAGATACCCCAAACGGCCTTTCAGATCAATTCCTACGCAGCCGTCATGGATCTCTACGATCACGCCTTCCATATAAATAATCTTATCTCCGTACTGCATCTTTTCCACCTGCTTTGGATTCTCACCCTGCCGGATCTGAATCCTTCCTTCTGCTTTTCCTGTTTATCTGCGCTTCTATCTTTCCAGCTTCAAAAGCCTTAGTCGTATTTTTCTTTCCTCTTCTGGCTCATCGGCAGTGACTGCTCATTGGCAACCAGTTCCAGAGTCGTATCCATATCCTTTGAGATCAGTTCCACATTGGTGGACTTCACATTCGGATTCCATTTTCTCTCCGGCTTCTTCACCTCTTCGCCTGCCATCGCCGCTTTCAGCATCGCAAGTGCACGTACTGCGTCCTCTTTGCAGAGCGTATTACATGCCAGAACTTCATTTTCAATACCGGACTCTGATTTATTGTTATCGATCATGTGAGTCATATACTTATTGCCCACTACCAGCGCACCCTGTACCGCACAGAAGGACATTCCTACTACGGAAATTCCTCTCATACCAATCTGCTCGATATGGCTCGCGAAATCGATGTGGTTATTTCCAAATCCCTCGGTGGTCACGAATGCACCGTCCACATCCAGCGCCTCCACCATCATTCCCACACGTTTGGATACATAGAATTTCTCCGCATTGATCTGCGGGCTTCCCACAAAAATCACGCCGCAAAGGTCCACTTCTTCGTCATTTAACACTTCTTTTACCAGAGGCTCTCTCCAGTAATGTCTGGACATCTCCTTGGACGCCGGTCCGATACAGGTCAGCGCATGGATACAGCCGTCAAGAACCTCCAACGGAGAAACCATGACCGGAACATTTCCTAAATCTACGTTCGGTTTTGCGCCCAGCACGCCTACCGGCTCTACCGGAAGGATCAGGTTGTCATGCATCGCGCCCTGTCCCATGATCTCTTTTACGATGACCACTTTCTTCTTACCCGGTCTTCTGTACTGTTCAAACGTCTCCGTATCCACTACCAGGCTTTCATCATCCAGTTTCTTAAGTGCTTCACGGATCTCCTGGGTGATCACATCTGTTGCAGAATGTGCAGCAAGCGGTCCCGGTCTTTCCATGTTGGTTCCCGCTTCGATAGTCACTTCTGTTTTGATGAAGATCTCGCCCTTATCCGGTGCGCCCGGGCGATTCCACATGATGTTCTCGTCCAGATATCCCTCGGAAGAACCGAACTCGCCGATCTGTACTCCGTTATCGTCGGTTCCGGTCACCATCATGATGACGCCATCAAGAACTCTCGTGGTACCGCTTCCGATCTCGTCATCCCCTTCCTTGGCTGCGATCGGCTGTACATCCATGATCGTCTCAGAATAGGTGTGGTACTTCTCGGGTGTGATGATATCAATTTTCAGATTGTGAACCAGCTTCTGGGACTCGATTGCCTCCGCCTCGATTCCCTCACGGATATAGAGCGTCGTTCCTTCGATCTTCGTCTCCGGTCCACGTTTTACCTCGGTAATCTGATAATGCTTTCTTGTCACGCTGCGGATAAACTTCGGCTCCTGCTCCTTTGCTTCCGGTGCTGCCACGGCATCTGCTGCCGTCTGCGCAGGCATCTCTACCCCGGCAACACCGCTGTTAAAACCCATGGGCATCTCGATATCAATATCTTTGCCCTCTCCAATATGAATCTTAAGTACTCCACCGAGATGAACGTCCACCGGACGTTCACTTAGGTATGCTTGGCAGCCGGAAACTACCGGCATCGTTCTTGCCGGTTCTGCCGGCGCTGCTTCTGCGGGCGTCTCTGCCGAAGCTTCTTCTCGTTCCTGCTCTGCTTCTGCCACTTTTGCTCCCTCTACCAGGTCAACGGTCAGCGGAGTCAGAGAATCACAGGTCTTTACCAGCTTAGCACCCAGAACCTGCTCAATCGCAAGAGCGCCGTCCAGATTCAAAAGTCCGGAATCTACCAGATCATCAAAAATTGCCGGATCCTCCAGGTTCGCTACCTGAATCGTGATCCCGCCTTCCGCACGGCAGCAAAGCACTGCCGGGTCTTTTGCGTGTTCTTTCGCTGTCTCAGCCGTAATTGACATAATCTTTCCCTCCTGTTTTCTTAGTGAAATGCTTGTTTAACTCCTACAATCTTTCTATTACACTCTATTTGACATTTCCTCCGGCATAAAATACCCCTGGAAATGCAGAAATCTATTTTCCATCGGGAAGCTGCTCCACCTGCTTGGATACCCGCAGATACCGGTAAAGCGGGTGGCCGATCGTCCGCATCACATGGTCTGTCTGGTGGAATACCTTAAGTCCCATCTTCGGTGCAGAACCCATGACCGTATTGGAGCAATCCGAACAGTTTCCGATAATGATATACTCACATCCGTCTTTCCTGAACTGAATGTTGTTCTTCGCCTGTCCCGGGCAATTCCCCGGTCTTTCACATTTGAGCGGCGCTCCCGGTTTGTTCTCGATCGCCTGCTTGCACCGCGCTACCGATACCACCTGGCCGTTCATCTTCGCGCAGATGTCACGCATACGCTCCTCACTTCCACCGCACGCACAGACCAAAAGCCCTACCTTCGCCCCATGCAGATCCGGCAGATCGATCGTCACGATAATTCCGCCCGTCGTCTTGGTGATCGGCTCTTCCTTACCGGTCGCTCTCCCGGTAAATGGACCGCCCATGATGATCTCACCGTAGACGCCGTCAATACCGCCTGCTCTCTCGATGAGTTCTTCCACGCTTGTCCCCACAGGAACGTCCATGAATACATGGGGAGCGTTTCCACCATTCAGCTTTCCGACTACCGTCAGATTCTTGGAGTAGCAAGGCTTCCTCTCATCAATCGCCTCGGAAACTCTCGCCAAAGTCTCTACATTGCAGACGACCGCACCCGCCGCAGACGGGAGCTGCGTCGTGCCAAGTTCAACACCCAGACATTCACGTACTACCGCACGTTCCTCCCCCATAGGATAGATATCCGGCAGCAAATGAATCGTAATATTCTCTTCTTCCTTCAACAATTCCCGCAGACGGGCAACTGCTTTCTCATTCTTCTTCTTAATTGCAAATATGGCTTTTGACGCATTCGTGATCTCCATACTATGTTTGACACCGCGGATCACCTTCGGCGCATCCTCTTCCAACTGGCGGATATTATGCACAAGCCCCGGCTCACACTCTGCGGCGTTGATCAAAATATAACCGCCGGCGAGGTCCGTTCCCAACTTCACGCCCGTGGGGAATCCGGCGCCGCCCATTCCGACAACTCCGGCCGCTTTTACCATCTCCAGTTTCGTTCCTTCCGGAATCGGAACAAAGGTCTCCGGCTGCTCTTCATCCGGTCTGATCACAATTCGGTCATCCTGTACAGACACGACCTCGCCATATGCACTGGAAAATATATTCGCTCCCAGCCCGGTGGGTCTTGCGATCAAAGTTCCTTTTTCTACTCTGTCGCCCTCTTTTACAACTGCCTCACAGGGTGCACCTACATGCTGACGCAATAAAATTTGTAAGTTTCCCATGACCACTCCTCCTATAATTCGCCCTAATTGTAGCAAATAATACGGGTTATTTCAATAGATTTGCATGAATTTGTAGCAAAAAACTGAACTCCATACTAGACTATAGTCTATTTTTTATTTCCTTCTGTCCGCATATAACTTTTTTATGCGAGAATACCTAAGTGAAGGTACACCGAATCTTCACTTAGGCATGCCCCGCAACTAAAAAAACCAGCCACCTCTCTGGATGGCTGGCATAAATATTCTGTTTATTTTATCGCTTTCAAAACCCGTTCCGGCGTCAGCGGAATGTCCATGAACTCGCAGTCAAGCGCATTTGAAACAGCATTGACTACTGCGCCCGGAGACGGTACGACCGCACATTCTCCGATACTCTTTGCACCAAATGGACCGGATTCTTCGTTATCCTCGATCATTGCCACTTTTATTTCCGGCATCTTGTCGGCGCGGAATATTTGATATTTCTTATATGTGGCATTTTGCACCTTTCCGGTCTTAGGATCCCTTCGGATTTCTTCAGTCAGGGCATATCCTAAGCCCATCTGAATTCCGCCCTGCATCTGTCCCTCCAGATTGCCGGGATTGATGGCCTTGCCGATATCATGCACGGACACATACTTAAGAGGCTGCACCTCACCGGTCTGTGTATCTACCTGCACCTTGACAAGATGGGCTCCGTATGACATCGGCGCCGCACTGCTTGCAAATGTCTCTGATATACAGACATCCCGCTGCGTCACCTTCATCGCATGAGTCATGACCTCTTTCAAAGTTGCCCGTTTCGATTCATCCCTGACGCTGAAGACTTCCTCATTTGCAAATTCCAGATCCTCCGCCGGAACCTCAAGCAGCTTTGAAGCCTCCTCTGCAAGAACCTCTCTTACTTTTCTCGCCGTTTTAAGCGCTGCACTGACACCCACAAAGGTTCCTCTGCTGGCATAGGCCCCCATGTCGAACATCGTAGCCTCCGTGTCTGCCTGCACGCATGCAAACTTCTCCATTGGAATGCCAAGAGTTTCTGACGCCACCATGATCTGTACTGTCACGGAACCATTTCCCATGTCGCTTACACCGGTCATAAGTGTGGCGGAGCCGTCCTCATTCATCTTGATCGTCACCGCAGTCGTATCCGGCATAATGCCATACAGCCCGTTTCCATGCGCACCGCAGGCAATCCCCACTCCGATGCGGTAACGGCCATTTTCTTTCTTTGACAGTTCCTGCTCCTTCATGGCATCCTCGTATTCCAGAAGCTCCATTCCCTTTTCCAGACATTTTCTGACCCTCGCATTGCCGTGTGAGGACTGATTGCCCGGATCCACATCAAACGGCTCCACCAGGTTCCTCATCTGCATCTTGGCGACACTGATTCCGAGATCCTTTGCAATCGTATTGATCATACACTGTTCGCCGAAAAATGCCTGCGGAGAGCCGAAGCCTCTCATGGCACCTGCCGGCTCGGTATTCGTATATACCGGGATTCCATGGAACCGTATATTTTTTGTCTTTAGATTCTTAAATATTTTACCGCCCATCGCCCAGGTCACACTCATGGTACAGCTGGTCTGTGCACCGGCATTGACGATCGCCTTGATGTCCAGTGCCGTGATATTGCCTTCACGGTCCACGCCCATCTTATTGTAGACCACCATTCCGTGTCTGGTACGGCTGCTTGCGATCGCCTCCGCACGGGTATAAACAAGCTTTACCGGTTTCCGGGTCTTCATGGACAAAAGTGCCGCCACCGGTTCGGTGATCAGATCTATTTTTCCTCCGAATCCACCGCCCATAACAGGATTGACCACCCGTATTTTATTCATGGGAAGGCCAAAGATTCTCTGAAGATTATCCCTCTGTCCAAAAGTATCCTGGGTCGGAGTATAGATGGTCAGTTTCCCGTCCGCCGAATAATCCGCGATACATCCATGCGGCTCCATCGCGCTGTGATGAACAGCCGGTAATGTAAATCTTCTCTCATAGACACGATACGCATCCTGAAATGCCTGGTCTACATCACCGCTTGACATATGAACCTCTTGCAGGATATTGCCATTCTCATGAATCGGGGCAGCCCCTTCCTTCATGGCCTCCTCCGGATCCAGGTAGAAAGGCAGCTCCTCATATTCAACCTCTATGAGCTTTACCGCCTGTTCCGCTATCTTCGGTGTATCTGCCGCTACCGCCGCTACTTTGTCACCGACATAGCGCACATGATCTTCAAATATCATCTCGGACGGAAAGTCGTTCCGGTCTTCTCCGTTACTGTTATACCGCACCTTCGGGGCATCCTTATAGCATACAACTGCTCTTACTCCCGGAAGCGCCTCAGCCTTTGAAGTGTCTATCTTCCTGATCTTTCCATGAGCAACCGTGCTGAACAACACCTTTGCGTGCAGCATATGAGGCAGCTTCATGTCACCTACATACCGAATCTCTCCTGTCACCTTCTGGATTGCATCACGAACAGGCTTTGTCTTACCAACTACTCCGTTTTTAATCACATCACCTTTCATCTTACTCCTCACTCTCTGCACGCATCATCTGTGCCGCCTGGTTGATTGCCGCTACAATCTTAACATAACCGGTACAACGGCAGAGATTGCCTGCGATAGCTTCACGGATCTCCTCCTCCGTCGGATTCAGGTTCTTATCTAACAATGCTTTTGCCGACATGATCATCCCCGGAGTACAAAAACCGCACTGAACCGCGCCACAGTCGATGAACGCCTGTTGGATCGGATGCAGCTTTCCATCTTTTGCCACGCCTTCTATCGTCTCGATAGATTTTCCGACCGCATTTCTCACCTGTATCACACAGGAATTGACCGCCTCGCCGTCCACAATCACACGACAGGCTCCACAATCCCCTGTATTACATCCACATTTGGTTCCTGTCAGATCCAATACCTCCCGAAGCACATAAAGCAGGGTCCAATTAGGCTCTGCCAGGCAAACATATTCTTTTCCATTTATTCGCAAACAATATTGTTCCATATCATCTTCTCCATTAGGCAAGAGGAATGCCCCATCTGGCATTCCTCGTATTTGCCCTATATCACTATTTATCTACTTCCATACCGATAGATTTCTGGAATTCCTTATCATATTCTCTATCCTCGTCTGTCTTAGGAAGAATAATGTTAAGAACTAATGCTATGATTGCACTACCGGAAATTCCTGTGAAGATTGTAAGAATGGTTGTCGGCAGGAACACAAGATAATCCTGTGCATACTGTCCGCCGATACCTACCGCAAGCGCTACACCTACAATCGTCATACTTCTCTTGGTCATACGGCCCATTCCGATTACACGGATACCGCTTGCCATGATGCTTCCGAATGCTACCATGAGAACTCCTCCGAGTACCGGGTCAGGAATCAGAGCAAGAATCTGAGAAATTTTCGGGAAGAATGCGAATACACCGAAGATAATAGCTCCAAGACCGGTTACCCAGCGGCTTGCACATCCTGACATAGCAAGTACACCAGCATTCTGTGTAGCGGAACATACCGGAAGTCCGTTCAGGAAGCCTGCGATAACACTACCGAAAGCATCTCCTCGGATTGTCTGCATCAACTCATTTCTGGTCGGAATTCTGTCTTCTGCGTTACTTACGATACTTGTTGTATCTCCGATATTTTCCATCAAAGTCGCAATATGTACGAAGCATACTGTAATGATTGCACCAATATTAAAAGAAATACCCCAGTTAAGCGGTTTCGGAACTGCTACCCATGCAGCTTCGCGCATAGATGAAAAATCAACAACTCCGAGGGCAACACAAAGAATATAACCAATAACGATGGAAATCAATAATGACAGAGACTGAAGGAAGCCCTTGGCAAACATATCGATAAGCAATGCTAAAATTCCGCAGAAACCTGCGATTGCAAAAAATTTCCATACATCCGGTCCTTCAGGATTATAAGCAACCATCTTCTGTACGGCCGTTGTTACCAGGCTAAGACCAACGGTAAGTACAACGGTTCCCGTAACGACCGGTGTAAAATAGCGATGCAGATATTTGATCAGGACCGGGCCTGCCAGGAACAGCACCAAGCTTCCTACAATCGCAGCTCCAAAAGATCCTCCCAATCCGATATCCGGATCATTAGCAAACATAACCATTGGCGTGATAAGTGTATAGCTTCCGGCTGTAATGATCGGAAGTTTTGAACCAATCTGGAAATTGCCGATCTTGATACCGAATGACTGAATCATACTTGCCAGACAGCACGCCAGCATACCACACTGTATGATCAATGCCGTCTCATTTACGCCCAGTCCGGCTCCCTGTGCCAGCAATGTACTTCCTACAATTGTTCCTGTAAAAATTACAAATACGTGCTGCATAGCCAGTGGAATCGCTTTTGCTATAGGTACCTTATCATTAATGCCATATGTCATCTTCATATTATTTCTCCTTTTGCTGTAATGCTGCCGTCTTGCATTACAGCCCTTTAGAATTTTGTTTTTTCTCCGGGGCGCTTTAGCGCCCCGCGACCGCAGAAAAATTCAATAACAGCAGCTATTTTCATGTTAAATGCATACTTAAGACCGAAACGGTGTCTAAGGGGTTAGCTTTTACACTTATATATCTGCATTTTTCATAATCTTTGCCATAACCGCAACCTTCGCTCCAAGAGTCTGTGCATTCCTTAAGCCGATCGGATCATCCATTGTCTGAGATCCGTCTCCGGGACTCCACAGAGCTGCTCCGGCATACACTTCACCGCCACCGTTGCAGATTGTGATTCCGTGTGTATTATAGAAGTTCATGATACAATGGATCACGCCTTCCTGACCGCCGTTACGTGTTCCGCCAACGCTCATCGCTGCTCCCACCTTCTTGGTAAAGAAGTACTGATCTCTCGCGCTGATTCTCCATGCTGAACGGAAACGGCTCATAAATGCCGAAAGCTGCGGGGTAATATTCATGTCGTATACCGGTGATATGATGATGATTCCATCTGCCTCATAGAACTTATCATAGATCTCCGTCATATCATCCGTATAGATGGTACATCTGTCCGCCTCATCGCGCAGACACTTGTTACAGTGTATACAGGGGTTGATCTTCTTAGCTCTGAGTGAGATAAGTTCTGTTTCCACATCTCCCTGTGCCTCTGCTGCAGATAAAGCTGCCTGAAGTGCCGTATAGGACGATTTTTGTCTGGGACTTCCGCAAATACCGAGAATTTTTACCATGCCTTTCACCTCCTAATATGTTTCTTCTGGTCCCTCCATTGCTTTCCGGATCTTCTCCGGTTTTGCAGGAAGAGTATTGATTTCCCTGCGTATTGCATTGCTGATGGCATTCAGCACTGCCGGGGCCACAGGTACGACCGGGCTCTCGCCCAGGCTCTTTGCCCCATAAGGTCCGCCGGCTTCACCGGCCCCCTCTTTTGCAAAATCCAAATATAATTTGGGCATCTCATCCGCCCGCAAAATATGATATTTTTTCAGGTTGGTCGTAAGCGGCCTTCCCTTTTCATCGTATTCCATGCCTTCTGACAGTGCATAGCCAAGTCCCATATGAACTCCGCCTGCCAACTGGCCTGTTATCGTAAGTGGGTTCAGAATACGTCCTGCGTCCTGCACCGCGGCATACTCCAAAAGCTTTACTTCTCCACTCTTTGTGTCGACCTGCACCTTCGCTATATGTACGCCATAGGAGGTGGGGCTGCAATTCGCCACATGCGTCTCGCTGACACAAAGCTCTTTGATGTTATCACGCTGACAGTGGAGCATGACCTCTGCCAGTGAAACGTGTTTATTCTCATCCTTAATCCACCACGCCGTGTCGTCATACAGATCGATCTCCTCTGCCGGCACCTCGAGGACCTCTGCCGCCTGCTTTAGAAGCTCTTTTTTCATGGACTCTGCTGTCTTTCTGACAGCTTCTCCTGCCACGAATGTGCCTCGGCTCGCATAATCGCCCAGATGCCACAGACAACCGTCTGTATCTGCCTGAACCACATCGATTCGGTCCAGACTGATCCCCAACACCTCTGAGACGATCTCCGTCTGAAGGCCCACGTTATCATTTCCCATATCATGGGAACCGGTAAAGAGAATACAGCTTCCATCCTCGTTCATCTTGATCATGGAAGTCGTCGTGTCTCTGTGAGCTCCAAAACAGTTATTTCCATGAACTCCGGCCGCCACTCCAACGCCGATCCGGATATCATCATTTTTCGTAGCCTCCTGCTCTTTCAGGGCATCCTCGTAATGGATAAGCCCTACCGCTCTCTCCAGGCAGTCCTTTACTCTCGGATTACCATGAGGTGTGTGGAAGCAGGGATCCAGACTGTCCGGATCTACCAGATTACGTCTCTGCATTTCGACCGGATCAATTCCCAGCGTCTTCGCGATCTTATTGATCTGACGCTCCATTCCGAAAAATGCCTGAGGTGAGCCATATCCCCTCATAGCGCCCGCAATCGGCGTGTTCGTGTAGACCGGATGGTTCTCGAATCTCATATTGTCAATCTTGTATGCCTTGAATACCTTATGGGACATCGCGCCGCTTACGTTCAGGGCGCTGGACGCATAGGCTCCTGTGTTGGTGAACATCCGGATATCCATTGCGCGAATAGTTCCATCCTTCATAACACCGGTCTTTACGTAAGCCACGGACGCATGCCGCACTCTCGTGCCAAGCATGGTCTCCTTACGGTTATACTCCAGCCGGACCGGACGCCTCGTCATCTTCGACAGAACTGCCACGATCGGCTCCAGCACCATCTCAAGTTTTCCGCCGAAGCCTCCTCCGATTGCCGGAGAAACAAGACGGATCTTGTTGTAAGGAAGTCCGAATATCCTGCTTAAGATGACACGGAATCCAAAGGTGTTCTGACATGGGCTGTAGATCGTGAGCTTATTCTCATAGTTCCAATCCGCCACTGCCACATGGGTCTCGATCGCGCCGGGATGAATCGGCTGTGTCTCATAGCGGTCCTCAAATATGTAGTCTGACTCTGCAAAGCCTTTTTCGATATCCCCGGCATTTACAATGTTCTCTCCTACTACATTGCCGCCTTCATGAATCGGGTATGCGTCCGGCTTTGCAGCCTCTTCCACATCCAGCAAAATAGGAAGCTCTTCATACTCTACATGGATCAGCTTTACCGCTTTTTCAGCGATCTTAAGGCTGTCTGCCGCTACTGCTGCCACGCGATCTCCCACAAAGCGTACCGTATCGTCAAAAATTCTCTCCGTATTCGGAATCTGATGTTCTATAAAACGTACTGCACTGTTATATCTTACCTGCGGCACATTTTTGTAACATGCAACCGCACGCACTCCCGGAAGAGCCTCCGCCTCGCTTGTGTCGATGCTCTTGATCTTCGCATGTGCTACCGGGCTAAATAATACCTTCGCATAGAGCATGCCCGGAAATTCCATATCTGCCACATATCTCTTACTGCCTGTCGCTTTAAGTGCTGCATCACGATTTGGTTTGTCTTTTCCTAATACACGAAATTTCTCGTTCATGAACTCTACCTCCCCAATCTGTCAGCAGCCAATAGAATTGCTTCGACAATTTTTTCATAGCCCGTGCATCTGCACAGGTTCGGGCTGATCGCTTTTCTCACTTCCGCTTCTGTCGGATTTGGATTCTTATCAAGCAAAGCTTTCGCCGACATGATCATCCCCGGAGTACAGAAACCGCACTGTATCGCTCCCGCATCGATAAATGCCTGCTGAATCGGATGTAAATGTTCTCCATCGCTCATACCCTCTATGGTAAGAACTCTGCTTCCTTCCAGCTTGCCGGCATTAATAAGACAGGAACGAACCGCCTCACCGTTCATCACGACCATACATGCCCCGCAATCACCTGTACTGCAGCCACATTTGGTTCCTGTCATGTGATAAACATCCCGCAAAATATCAAGCAGTCTCTGTCCTTTTTCGATCTTCAGTTCCCGATCTTCTCCGTTTAGATTAAAATGAATTACTTCCATAGTGAATTCCTTTCATTTGAACCATACAGCTCTTAATTAGAACGCAATGCTCTTCCACTTATGTCCGTCCATACGGTTCGTAATTTTTCCGCGCTCGCAGAGGTTCTCAGCCGTCTTCTGTGCCTCACGAAGCACCTTCTCTTCGTTCTCAACCTTGGTGATGATACCATTTTCCATGATGAACTGTCCGTCTACTGCCACGCTCTCGATATTCTGCATGCTGGAAGAGTATACCAGTGTAGATACCGGGTTATGAACCGGAATAGCCTTCGGGTTAAGGTACGGGTTGAAAATAACGAAATCAGCTTTTTTGCCTTTTTCAAGAGAACCGATCTCGTCTTCCAAACCAATTGCTCTTGCTCCGTCGATGGTAGCCATCTCCAGAACCTTCTCTGCTGTGATAACTGTCGGGTCAAGTGTGTCAACCTTCTGAAGCAGAGATGCTGTCTTCATCAGCTCGATCATATCCTGACCATTGTTGCTTGCCGCACCGTCTACACCAAGGCTACAGGTAACACCTGCATTGAGGAGTTTCGGAATCGGTGCCACGCCTGATGACAGATACATGTTGCTGACCGGATTGTGTGAAACCTTCAGGTCATAATATTTAGAACGTCTGATATCCTTATCATTCAGATACACGCAGTGAACCATAAGCACGTTCTCTCCAAGAATTCCCAGTTTTTCCAGGCAGTCCGTACCTTCACATCCATGAAGTGTGTTGGTTGCCATACGGTCGAACGGAGTCTCGGATACATGAACGGTAAATCCAGACTTATAGCTGTTCGTCACATCCCAGAGCATTCTGAGCATTTTTTCTGAGTTAGACCACAGTGCAGCCGGAGCTACCCATACTTTAATTCTTTCATTCTCTGTATTGTGATATGTATCAAAAATACGAACAAGATCCTTCTCTACCTGGTCAGGCTGCTGTGTGATTGCCGGACATACTCCGAATTCAAGTCCTACGTCCATACATCCTCTTCCGAAGATTCCACGGATACCGAGTTCTTTATACGCTTTGATCACGCCGTCGCTTAAGCCTTCTCTTGCATGCGGGTACATATAGTCAACCTGTGTAGTCATACCACTGTGGATTCCTTCCATACATCCCAGCATAGAGTCATAATAGCAGTCTTCAGGCTCCAGATACTGTGCAGCGGGGAAAGTCATTGTTGCCAGCCAGTCACTTAACACCATATCGTCTCCCAAGCCTTTGAGCAGTGTCTGGAACAGATGATTATGTGTATTGATAAATCCCGGGAATACGATCTTTCCATTAAGATCCATTACCCGATCTGCGGTCGGATACTCTTTCAGCACGTCTGCTTCATGTCCAACTGCTACAATTCTTCCATTGTCAACAGCCATTGCGCCGTCATAAATAATTTCTCTTTCTTTGTTCACTGTAACGATAATCGCATTTTTTAATAATAATTCCATATTTCTCCCTCCTGGTCGGATGTGGTAGTGTCAAAAACTACCTGTTTTTTTGTTCCAAAATCTTATAAAAACCTTGATTTTTAGGGAAATCTGCAATAAAAAGAGCATTGACCTCCCTTTTTCGTGTATAATGTCATCGACCAAAACAACACTCACGAAAGGAGCCAATGCTCATGGACATTATACAATACTTACTCTCTGTAATTCAATATCTTTACCAACAAAACTGCTGGCTGATTCACTTTATCTGCAAATATATCCCCCTCAAGCAGTGGGCCTTTGATGATTCTCATTCTCCTAAATACCAGAAGTTCAAAACTGATGAGCTTCCCAAAATGCAGATCCATCAAAATGACTGGGACTGGCAGCTCCTGATTCCCTACTTTGATCACAAGTATCACGAAAAGATCAGACCTATTGCACGCCGCAAGGAATGCGATATCCCTGAGGACCTCATATGTCCCTGCTGTCATGCTCCCCAGCCCTTCCTCTACCGCAACAACGGTAAAAAGGGGCAGATTAAATGTAAGGTCTGCAACACCACTTTTTCTCCTGATGAGAACCGTTTCTCTAAACAATACACCCTTCGCTGCCCTCACTGCGGCAACGCTCTGGCACATAAGAAAGAACGCAAGCACTTTATCATCCATAAATGCGTCAACCCGAAATGCCCTTACTATCTTCATAACCTGAAGAAAGTCGATAAAGAACATCTCGAAAAAGATTATGGCAAGAACGAATACAAGCTCCATTATATCTACCGTGAATTCACGATAGATTTCTTTAAGATGGACTTAAACTCTCTCCCCAGGAATGCTTCCTCCCTCAGGTTCAGCAAGTTCGACTCCCATGTCATGTCCCTGTGTCTGACACTTCACGTGAACCTCAGCCTTTCCCTCAGAAAGACCTCGCAGGCTCTCAAAGACCTGTATAACATCCAGATCTCCCACCAGCAGATCGCCAACTACTGCAAGACAGCCGCCATCTGTATCAAACCTTTTGTAGACAACTACGATTATGATGCCGGTGATACCTTTACCGCTGATGAGACCTACATCAAAATCCGCGGGATCAAGACCTATATCTGGTTCATCATGGACGCCGCCAAACGTTCCATTATCGGTTACCAGGTGTCTGATAACCGTGGTGTCGGCCCCTGCATCATGGCGATGCGCATGGCCTTCCGCCACTTGAAAGAACTTCCCAAAAACTTCCGTTTTATTGCTGATGGTTACAGTGCCTATCCCTTAGCGGCACAGCAGTTCTTCCATGAATTCGGTGATGCTTTTAAATTCAACATCACTCAGGTGATTGGACTTACCAACGACGATGCTGTTTCCAAAGAGTTCCGGCCATTCAAACAGATGATCGAGCGGCTCAACCGCACATACAAAGCATCCTACCGGAAAACAAACGGATTTGACAACATCGACGGTGCCAACTATGACCTGGCTTTATGGGTTGCTTATTATAACTTTCTCCGTCCTCACAAGCACAACAACTATCATGTACTTAACGAAGTGGATATGCTGAAAGGCACGGACAATATGCCGGGAAAATGGCAGCTCCTGATCTTCCTCGGTCAGCAGACAATCCTGAATCTACAAAAATCGGGAACTGCATAAACGGAGCGGAACTGTTGTCAGGTGAACCGTGGAATAATGGGGCAGAGGCCCCGTTATGCCGCGAAAGTCACTTGACATAAAGTTCTCGGATTATCCTGTCCAGCAGAAAAGGGGCAATTGCGCCCTTTTCCTGCCTTCCGGCGAGAACGGGTTCGGGCAGAGCCCGAAAATGGGTCAAAGGGCTGGCTCCTTGCTGGTTCTTAGGGCAGAGCCCTGAGCCTTCGGAGGACTTATTGTGTGATATATTTGCAATTTTCAAGGTTCATTTGAGCCTATTTTTTCGGCTCGTTTTTTCATAGATTACTTGACACTACCTCGGATGTCTTTTTAGACTTCTTCCGATTTACCACCTTGATCGTTATTGTGTTTGTTACCTCTTATATTTAGTACGATTCCGACTAAATATACGTTCTCTCTCACCCCTCCTTTGTAATTGGTTTCTCGTTTTGCCTGAATCTTTCTTTTTATTATTTTTTCTTCAAGGCAAAATAAAAAAGGGTATGACGACTTAGAATAAGTCGCCAAACCCTTATTTCCGATTCTAACATCAATCTGCACACATTTTAGAGCAGCCTCATAAATAAACTCTATGAATTGTGCAGCGAGACAAAAAACTATATTCAATATTTTTATTAAAATTTCCTTTTATTATTTTTGCTTCAAGGCAAAATAAAAAGGGCATGACAACTTAGAATAAGTCGCCAAACCCTTATTTCCGATTCTAACATCAATCTGCATATTCTTTAAAACAACCTTATAAAAAGTTTATAGATTATGCAGCGAGACAAAAAAAACTATATTTAGCATTTACAAAATTTGTACATTTTAACCATAAACAATTCCTATAAATGGCTTTTTCTATACAAATACTATATCAATCTCCTTTCTTTTTGTCAACAGTTTATCAATAAAAAGTGTATTTTTCCGTGATTCAAATTTGGTTAAGCATTTTTCTATATTATTAACAAAATATATATCAACATATGGCTTTCTTTGTTAAATTAATAACAAAGAAGTGAAAACTGATCCTTTATAAGATTCTCTGGACCTTATTTCAGGTATGCCTGACAACCAGGATGAATGTCCGCCGGACGTTGGCTTCGGTATGCTTTGTATCAGTAAAACGGCTGTCGTTCTCAAACGACAGCCGCTCTATTAAAACACTTTCATGATCTTTTCTGGCGAGGGCATGTGGGAATCGAACCCACCCAGGACGCTCTTAACGCCCCACACTAGTTTTGAAGACTAGGAGGCACACCAGTTACCCATCTACCCCCAGATATTATATGTTATCGACCTAATTACCTTACCATAGTTTATATGTTTTTTCAATACCTTTTTACCGAAAATCCGCCTGTTCCCACACGACCTCTGTCTCTTTGCCGTAGTGCGCAAGTCCCATATACCACACCGGCCCCTGCATTCCGGCGTCGTATTGTTTCTCCTTCACCTGCCGAATCGCAGCCATGGCAAGACTATGCAGGTCTTCCTTCTCCTCTTTTGTGTATTTGAACTCCATGATCACGTTTGGATATTTCCCGTTCTTCGACCTCAGAATGATATCGCTTCTGCCTTTTCCACTCTCACGGTTACTCTTAATCTCACAATCCCCTGACAGGAACGCACACATACCAAGCATCAACATATGGTAACTGTTCTCGTCCTTCAGATCATGATAGGATGGCAGTTCCAACACAGTTCTGCGATACTGACCCGCAAAACGCTCCATATCCCCTAATCTGAGACTTAAAAACATATGATTCAGACTGCTCTCCCGCACATTCAGATGATGCGCGGTCAGCCCGCGGAAGGCACGGGCCACTTCGCTGTTAGGGATCCGAAGGGTATACATATCAATATCAATTACTTCCTCAATCGTGACCATACCCGCATTAATCAGAAGCCCCCACAAAGAATCACTGCTCTGGTATTCATAAAAAGAGGTCTCAATCTGCACTGTCGGCGTCACGCGCCCCTCTCTTATCAGTTCCTCATATTCTTCCCTGAATTCCGGCCCGCACTGGTCCATCGCATCGCGAATCATCTTATTCTCACTGGTATTCACCCAGTATGGCTCCAGTCGCTTTCGGGACGCATAGTTTATCACGGACCAGGGATTATATACCTCTGTCGTATCAAACCGGTAGCCGTCGTACATGTCCTTCACTTCCTCAGTCAGGTTGAGCCCATAATAGTTAAGCAATTCTTCGGTCTCCTCCTTCGTGAAACCAAAGCAATCTGAATACTCTGGGTCTTTCACCGTGCAGACTGACAGATTATTCAGTCCCGAAAAAATATTTTCTTTTGCGACCCTCTGAATGCCTGTCAGCATCGCCTTTTTAATGGCTTGATTCCCTTTCAGAGCGGAGCCAAGCAGAATTGCCAGGATATCATGGATTTCCGAATAATAACCACTCACCTGTGCTTCGATAAACGGAGTGTCATATTCATCAATCAGAATATAGACCTCTTCCTCATAATATTCATACAGAGCCTGGCTCAATTTCTGAATCGCATACGCAATCTTTTCCTGTACTTCCCGGTCAATTCCGCTGTTAGCCTGCAATACCTCATAAATATCCGCCAGTTCTCTTCTCACTTTCTCGTTTACCCGCTCATCCATCCAGATTGTCTCATAACGCTGATACTCTACGGACAAGGCCTGGAATAGATTGCGAAGCAGAAGTTCCTTCGTCCTTCCTTTGACATTATGAAATGAAAAAAACACCACTGGACGCCGGTTCATCTCTTCTGTAAACCCCAGATTCATAATCTCGGTTCCGGCAAAAAGTTCCTCCGAATCCCTGGTGCAATCCAAAAACTCTGCCAGCATGGACATATTCAGTGTCTTGCCAAACCTTCTTGGACGGGTAATCAAAGTCACTACAGTGTCACTTTTCAGGAATTCTGCTATCATTCGAGTCTTATCCGTATAATAGCTCCGCCTCCCGCATCTTCCGAAAGCTCTGCTCACCAATCGCCAGGCCTTTTCTTTTGTTTCGCCCCGGGACATCCAGTATCGCTCTTTTAACTGCAGACGCTCTGCGTATGGACAAGTCCGTGTCCGTCCCGTAAGGAGCCGGATCTTCGCAAATGACATCCCACATCTTCCTCGGGCGCCTTCCAAAAAGTTCATCTATAGAAACATCCAGCACCACGCTGATTTTCTCCAGCATATCCAAATCCGGTGAGCGTTTTCCCGCTTCATAATTCGCATAGGTGGAACGAGAAATGTCCAATCTGTCCGCAATCTGCGCCTGCGTATAATTCCTTGCTTTTCTAAGAATCGTTAAGTTCTCATGAAATTTGTTCTTCATAAAATACCACCGCTTTCTGCCTTTCTTAAGTAGTATTATACTCCATTCAGTTTCATTTCGCAACCTTTATTCTGTCCCAGACGGTGAATATTTTCATATTGCAACCACATGCATTTCGAACCACTGAAACTATCATGCTTCTATTAATAGAAACCAAAAGAGCAAAATGAAATCCTGAATATCCGTTGACTTTTCCCCCTTTTTCCGTCATAATAAACCCATAAGCTGTACCGCATACTAGAACTTAGTCTACCATGATGAACGTTCACTAGACCTTCACTTAGGTATGCTTGGCAGCCAGGATTCACTGCACGATATGCGGGTGCAGCACATCGTACGATACCATGTCAGGAGGTTTGGATTATGGAAATCAATCCAAGATTAAAAACAGAGCGATATGAGGCAGCTTTTCATGCCATCGACACGCACACGGTAGGGGAGTTTACCCGCATCATCGTCTCCGGCTTTCCTGAGCTGGAGGGGGACACGATGATCGAGCGGAAGAATTTTCTCGCCAAAAACTATGATCAATACCGCCGTGCCCTGATGTTCGAGCCACGTGGACATCACGATATGTTCGGGGCGCTCCTCACGGACCCAATTCACCCGGAAGCCGATTTCGGCGTAATCTTTATGGATACCGGAGAATATCTGAATATGTGTGGACACGGAACGATCGGATCTGTCACCGCGATCATTGAGACCGGACTGGTGCCGGCAGTCGAGCCTTACACAGAGGTGGTGCTTGACGCTCCGGCAGGAATCATCCGCACCCGGGCAGAAGTAAAGAACGGCAAGGTCCAGAGCGTCACTTTGACGAATGTTCCAGCCTTTCTTTACAAGGAGAACCTGACCACGACTGTGGACGGAAAAACGATCACATATGACATCGCTTTCGGCGGCAGCTTTTGCACTCATCGACGCCGAGCAGCTTGGCTGGAGCGTAGATCCTGATTCAATTCCAAAGCTCACGGAATTCGGAATGCATGTGATCGACCAGGTAAATAAGGAAGTCGAGATCAAGCATCCGACTTTGGATATCACTACCGTGGATCTTGCCGAATTCTACTGCCACACCGACACGCCGGGCTGCGACAAACGGAATGTAGTGATTTTCGGGGATCATATGGCCGACCGCTCTCCCTGCGGTACCGGGACAAGCGCGAAGCTCGCCACCCTCTACAAACGGGGTGAGATTGGCATCGGGGAGCCGTTCGTGTATGAGAGCTTTATCGGTTCCAAATTCAAAGGAGTAATCCTGAAGGAAAGCAAGATTGGAGAATTCGACGCAGTCATTCCACAGATCACCGGAAGCGCATATGTGACCGGAGAATCCACCTATGTGATCGATCCGGACGATCCGTTGAAATATGGATTTAAGGTGGGACGTAAGAGATAAGAAAAGCTGATTTTCATACAATAGTCTTTACCAGTTTCTAATTATGAAAATATCGGGAGATACTTTCCGTTGCGGAATATCTCCCTTTTTCAAAATAATAAATATTTACATTTTCGGCCCACTTATCATAGGATATTATTTTGAGGATAGACCTTTCTAGCACTCTTCCCAAAGTCTTCTGCGGTACATTTGAACGCGCCCTTTGGTGGTTTCAGTCATTTCTTTAGTTTCTTTCATATTGCACCATAATTGCATGAGTTCTTTTAAATATCGATTTCCTTTCATTTCTAATTTTTCCTTCTTTACCAAGTCATCTATCAGCCTTAAGGCCTGATCAAACCCTTCTTCGGCCGCTTCTATATCATTTTTCTCATACAAGTATCTGCTATACTCAAATATAATTACCCATCTATCCTTGTTTACGCGGTCAACTTCCTCCCTCTTCACCTCATAGCCTATGAGTTCTTCCATACAAGTGACCGCATACCGGAACAACTCGTCGGCATTTAGTTCCACCGTATTTGAGCGCACTGCGATATTCGCCATTTTTCTATAAAGCTGTGCTTCCTGGAACAGAATTCCCGACTCAATCCGGTTGTCTGTATTATAAATTAACACCTTTTTTTCTTTACTGTATTGCTTCTTTATCGCAGAAGTTCTCTTTGCAGCACTATAAAACAAATCCACTGCTTCTCCAAATTTTCTGACACCATAAATATCTAAAACTCTTATTACCGACAACAAATAGGAATAACGGGCTGTTACCTCCCCAGCTTCCATTGCCTCCAGACACAGCATATAACTTTTCAGGAAAATTTTCTCTATTTCCTCAATATTTTCTTTATATTTATTCAGAAACACGCCTTTTCCAGAATAAAATCTTGATAATGTGATTTTCTTTTTCCCTTCACTAATCTCTTCATTATGTTCCATTTCTTTAATCGCATTATTGTAATACGTGATGATTTTCTCCTTGTCAGCCTCCGCTCTCTGTACATCTGCATAATGATATGCATAATTACTATATGCCAAAGCCAAAGCCTGCTTATCGTAATGATGCCCCTCACGTTTCAGCTTTTCCAGCATGATAATCACAGATTCCGTCATCTGCATATCCCATAATTGTACACGAACTCCTTTTTGAATAGCCGGAAGATGATTTTCATATTTCATGATCACCTGACACAGTCTATTGATTTCTTCTACACTTCCCCATACTTTTCCAAAGTAGTCCTGAATATATTGATATAAGTGTGCCGTCAGATACATTTCTCCACTATTCTCATATATACTCTTATCTACATAACCTGCATTCTCCCCAATATTTGTACATAAGATATATCTCTTCCACTCGTCAATCAGTTCTTTCATCTGCTCCTGGGATTTCTCTGTAAGTTTTTTCTTATACTCAGCATTCGCAAGCTTATAACATGTCCCTCGCGGTGTTCTGACCGTCATAAGTATACTATCAAAGGTCTTAAGCACTGCTAAAACATACGCAGGAATTCCACCTTCTCTTCCCTCACTCAAAAAACAAATTTCTTTAAGTGTAAGCGGCACATATTCTGTCGCGATAATCAGCAATATCCTGAATGCCTCTTTAAACAGTTTCGTTCCGAACTGACTTTCGATATACTTTAAGAACGCACCCATTACATCAACCGAATTAAATACCATTCGGTAATCTATATTTTTATTCCTGCATTCTATCAGCAAGTCCACCACTAATTTTGCATACAGAAAGCGATATTCTGATGCCTTAAGTATTTCCTCCTGGAATCCTTCATTCCACAACTCCGTTTTCTTATCGATTATTCCCGCCACCATTCGGGCCTTGATATATTTCTTTAAATGATTTATATTTTTTTCATCTTTTAACGGGATATTTAAAATACCATCCTCTGTTTTAATCTTATTTTTCTTAATATCATCAAGTTTGGTTTTGGTAAATTCATTTAAACGCACGCCATCCTCGTTGCGGCAGGTAAGCAGGATATAAACATTATCCGGCAGTTCCTCCTCACTCGGTATATATTGGAATATGCTGTCCGTCGAAGGATAAATTTCATCAAGTCCATCGATAACCAATATCAGTTTTCTTATATCACTTTCCACATGATGTATTTTATTTAATATGTCTCCCAAAACAAGTGCCAGCTGTTTCCCAGTATCTCCAGGCTTCAATCTCATGAAATTCTCTCGCGATATCTCCCGGCTCCTGTCTCTATTTAGTTTAAATAACTGATTAATCGCCTCAACAAATTCATCTGCGCTTCGATAGGAGAGCTCATTGCAATAGTATACCCGGATACAACAATCGTAATAGGTATTATTACTCTTTCTCTGCAAAGGGTCTAAATTTGCAACAAATGCCGTTTTCCCCATTCCACGATCCATCTGCAAAAGAAAGATGCCTTTCTTTTTCCCGATTTGTTTCTTAAACCACTTATTCAGACTTTTAAACTCAAAATAATTCTCTGAACTATTAAGGCTTCTTAAACTCTCTTCCAGACCTCTTTGTATCACCGGGTTGTCAACACTACTATGATTTCCCAGTTCCTTTTTCGTACATTTGTATAAATTTCTAAAGCGCTCAATATCCTTTTTTTCTCTTTTTCCCTCAATATAATCCAAACAATATGATTTTAATATCCTCCAATAAAATCCATCAAAGAAATATTTCTTATTGATTACAAAATCTCCCATTGATATTCTAGTATTTCCATTCATCTCTACCATCACTTCATTACCGGATGACTGTTCTATATCTTCCAGGCTCCTAATTAGCTTATTCCCGCAATACAGCTGCATGACACGATACTGTTCAAATGACTGCTCCAGGCATTCCGTGATTCCATATGCAATATGGATAAATCTTTCTATGAAGGATATATCATTCTCGAACGGAAGAGCCCCATGTCCTATCATATCATTCCGCCAACTTACCACTTCATAACCTTCATAAAAACAAAGCGTTTTCTCAATGATGATACGGATTACTTCTGTCTCTTCTGTTTCCTCCATGTCATACAATATATTATTCAGCTTTTTTGCCAGCTTTTCCCAATCTCCAAGAGTCAGTTCTTTTACAACCAGCCCGCTCATGATTTCATACGTTTTTCCGTTTCCTTCTTCCTTCAACCGCACAATAAGAGCCAGCCCAAGAAGTATCGGAAATTTTAACATAACTTCGAAAACGTCTTTTATTTCAAACAGGGCTCCTGCAATTTGCTTTTTTTCCACCATGTCATAAAGCCTGCTATATTCATGTGCAATAAAAAAAGGAAATTCTCCCTTTTCTATCCCTTCACTAACCACATCACATACCGGCATAATTTCGCTGGTCAATTCTCTCCCTGCTCTATCGTATTTACTATATTTGCATTTTATCATTATGCTCCTCCTCACAATATAAAAGCCGGTGCTACCCGGCTTCTATATCAGGACATTGTAAGTATCAAATGACACCCCCAAATATCCAAATCAATTGTTTTTACTTTCCCTTTCTTGCGAGTAAACACCAGAATGGCAAGCAGGAAAAGCAGCAACATTGGTAACAAATTAATGCTTAGCAGCATCAGCACATAGAGTTTTCTCATTCGTATCTCACCTCCTGCAAAACTTTTCTTCGTGCTATGTAAAGATAAGATTCACTTACAGGAGTATATGCCTACTGTTACCTGTTGTTATTGTATCACTATTTAGAAATTTTTTCTATATTTCACTTTCATTTGTCTTTATTTGTTCTATTTTGTCTAATTTTGTATTCAATTCAGTCTTTTTGAATAAATCATATTAAAAACTTTTTCTCTTTTCCATATCTTGAAATTTTATTTCTTTCAGAGTATGCTTGATACACTGACAAGAAATTCGAATAGCAATAGGATCACAAATTCATGGCTGATCGCCAAATTATTTCATAGCAGAAACAAATACAAAAGAACGGAGGGGATATTTATGACCATATAATTATGACCACATAATTGATTGATTTTATTTGTAATATACTGAACAACTATGATACACTAAAGGAGGATACATGAACCATAAACAAAATATCATACCGCTGAAAGACCTGAACCTGACCAGTCGTTTCCTTTTCGATGAAGTGATGGACGACCCACAGACGCATCAGGACGTACTCAGTATTATTTTCGGAAAAGAGATTTCTCTGCTTGATAAAATCAAAACCGAAAAAGAATAAAATACGATTTATAACACGGAAATGCAAGCCAAAAAGAAAGCTGACCTGGCAAAACGAAGCCGCTACTACCAGACGCTTATCGATACTGGACTTTTGAAACCCGGTATTCCGAATTATAATCTTTTGAATACGTCGTATATCATTATCATCACACCTTTTAATCTGTTTGGCTACGGGAAGTACCAATATACCTTTGAAGCAAGGTGTCATGAAGTACCGGAATGTCTTCTGGAAGATAAGGCTGTCCACATTTTTCTGAATACGCGAGGGACGAATGATACCGAAGTCTCAAAGGAACTGGTAGATTTTCTGCATTATCTGGAGAATACGACAGCTTCTGAGGCGGACGCTTCTGGCAGTGAAAGAATCCGACGAATCCATGAGCGGGTGCGTAAGGTCAAGCTCAGCGAAGAAATTGGAGTGAAGTATATGCAGGCTTGGGAAGAAAAATATTACGAACATGAAGAAGGATATAAAGCGGGACATGAAGATGGGTATAGTGCTGGGCAGGAAGATGGACGTAACGCCGCACACCGGGAATTGATAGAAAAAAACTCCAAAAAAGCAAATCCCCGAAAACCATCGCAGACGAATTAGAACTGGATCTGGATACCGTCCTCAAACTAATTCAGGAAATAAATAAACCAGGTATCATTTGAAATTCCCGCCAAATAATAAAGAATAACTGATACGAAAGGACAATACAACATGTGGATTGCTAATGGTTGGAAAGATTATGAAGTAATAGACTCCGCAAGCGGAGAAAAATTAGAGCGTTGGGGCGATTTTCTTCTGATACGCCCGGACCCACAGGTAATCTGGGATACTCCCAAAACGCAAAAGGGCTGGAAGTCTCCGAACGCCCACTACCACCGCAGCAAAAAAGGCGGCGGAGAATGGGAATTCTTTGACCTCCCCCAGCAATGGCAGATTCATTATAAGACTCTGACCTTTAACCTGAAACCTTTTAACTTCAAGCACACCGGCCTTTTTCCGGAGCAGGCCGTCAACTGGGACTGGTTCTCTGAAAAGATCAAATCCGTCGGACGCCCGGTAAAGGTACTTAACCTTTTTGCTTATACCGGCGGCGCCACCCTTGCCGCTGCCGCAGCGGGTGCACAGGTCACCCACGTGGACGCCTCCAAGGGCATGGTTACCTGGGCCAAGGAAAACGCCGTCTCATCAGGTCTTGGCGATGCCCCGATTCGCTGGCTGGTAGATGACTGTGTCAAATTCGTAGAGCGGGAGATCCGCCGTGGCAATCACTACGACGCGATTATCATGGACCCGCCGTCCTATGGACGTGGACCTAAAGGCGAGATATGGAAAATCGAAGAGGCTATCCACCCCTTAATTAAGCTTTGCGCTAAGATCTTATCCGATGATCCGCTGTTCTTCCTGATCAACTCCTACACCACCGGCCTTGCGCCGGCAGTGCTGACCTACATGCTGGCAACGGAGCTCAGGAAATGGAACGGACACGTAGACTCCCAGGAAATCGGACTTCCCGTCTCTTCCAACGGACTGGTACTTCCCTGCGGGGCAAGCGGGAGATGGGAACGTTCCTGATCGGATAGGTAAACACGATTTTTTTGACCAAAATAAGGTTCTCCGGACCTTCGCTTAAATATGTCCGGCAACCTCATGGCCACCGATTCTTCACTTAGGCATACTTGGTAATCGAATAAGAGTGCTGCCAAATCCTCAAATAACCGATTCAGCAGCACTCTTTCTCTTCTTCCTATTTCAGCCCTTTATCTATCCATTTCCCCCTCTTATAGAATATCGCAGTAATCACAGCTCCCATGACCCAGGACACCAGAAGCGAGATAAACACGCTTTCCTTTCGTCCCATCGGATAGGCCGCGCTCCTCGTCACATACGCCAGGCCATAAGCGACCGGTACCCGGAGCACGATCGTCGTAAACAGGGAGATCCACATCGGGGTCATCGTATCTCCCGCTCCGCGCATGACGCCGGAAAGACTCTGCGTCACTGCCATGGCAAGGTATCCAAACGCAAGGATTCTCATCATATTCATACTCAGTTCTACCAGTTCCTGCGTATTTGTAAAAATCCCCATCAAATGTTTTCCAAATATCAGAATCAGCATCGTGATAAACACGGAAGTCCCAAGCGCCATACAGGTCCCCTGCTTAGCCCCCTGCTTCACACGATCCAATTGTCCCGCTCCCACATTCTGCCCGGCGTAAGTCGTCATCGCCGTTCCAAATGAGAAGTTCGGAAGCATCGCAAAACCGTCCACACGCATCACGATCACGTTCGCCGCAATGAACTGTTCCCCAAAGCTGTTCGTAAGGGACTGTACCACCAGCATCGCCATAGAAAGAATTGCCTGCGTCACCCCGGAAGGCACCCCCAGGCGAATGATATTCATGGAATGATGCTTCGTCATCCTCAGATAGGACCAATTCAGATCAAACGCGTCCTTCATCCTAAGTAGCTTCAGAAGACACAGCATCGCTGAACAGCCCTGCGCGATTGCCGTCGCAAGAGCAACTCCCGCAACTCCCATATCAAAATTAATCACAAAGACCAAGTCCAGTATAATATTCATCACGCTGGCCACGATCAGATACAAAAGTGCCGACACGGAATCTCCAAGCCCTCTAAGCACCCCGCCCAGGATATTGTAATACGCCATTCCGGCGACTCCGATAAACAGAATCCGCAGGTAGGACGTACACCAATCCAGAATACTATCCGGCGTCCGGAGCATAACGAGCAGCGGGCGCGCTGCCAGGGTCGCCACCACCATCACAAACAGCGACGCCACTGCCGTAAGCGTGATACAATTTCCAATCGTCCTTGACAAATCCTCCCGGTTCCTCGCGCCAAAATACTGCGAAACCATGATACTGGCTCCCACACTGATTCCGACGAACAACACGATCAGAAGATTCAGAATAGGCCCGGCACTCCCCACTGCCGCCAGCGCATTATCCCCGACATAGTTCCCGACCACCACACTGTCCACCGTGTTATAAAGCTGCTGTGCGATATTACCGATCAACATAGGAATCGTAAATAAAAGAATGTTCTCCCAGGGCCTTCCCACCGTCATATCCACCGGTGCAAATAATTTCTTTAGTCTCTCCATAGCATAATCCTCTCCTGTAAATGAAACTAATTTCATTGTACGGTAGGATTCTTATATTGTCTACCTCTGTCTCAACTATTTTTCCACACTTCTTCGCTGACTGCCGCCAAAAACTCCGGATACTCTTCCGAAAGACTCTTTATATGTACCCGCTCCGTTTTTTTGTGCAAATCTTTGCTCCATGGCCCTGCCAGTATCGACGGCACATCAATCCGGCTAATCACATCAAAATCAATACTGTACAAATCTCCCCACAACGGCGTATTCCGGGAATATTTCACATAATCAAACTCTTTGTCAATACTACAATAGCTAAGATCAGACAGACCCAGCGTATAGTTCTCCTTCACATAGGAAACCCCGTATTTTTCTTCCATCTTCTTTCCCGCCGCCGTCAAACACCTGTCCGCGGTTTTTTCTTTTCCTTTTACATGATCGCTTCGCACTGCCGGATAATACGGCGGAGTGAAGCCTAAAAGTACCAGTGGCTTTGTGATTCCCGAAAATGTAAGCAGACTGTCCATCATGTAAATCGTCGCCTGCGGGTAATTCAAAGTACCACTTTGAATCTTAGCCGCTGTTTCTGTATACAGATCTTCGTAAAACCTTCTATATCCTTCCCCTTTCTCTTCCTTCAGGTAAGCACATAGCTCTGCCAAAGTCATGACCTTCGGTTCCCAGGCTATCTGATAATCAGAAGGATATTTGCACAGTTTTTGATATCTCTGATAAATATTCTTCATTTTCTCCACGTAGGCTTCAAACGCCTCATTGCAAATAGGAATGAGCTTATCGAGAACGTCCTCCGGCGTCGATTCATAGCTTATCATACTAATATATCCGCTGACCCGGTGCGGAACGGATACGTCATATTCCTCCTTCATATCCTTCAGCCACAGCCAGGTAGGAGGGCAGGTAATCTCTCCGTCACTGATATCTGAAAACTCCAGCGAAAGCTCTGTCCGATTAAATATTTCGCCCATAATTCCCATGGGATTCAGCCCCTCAAAACATTTACTGACATGGGAAACTGCTCCCTGCGCCAGAAGCACCGGCATACATTTCCCCGCCGATCCCACCGGGACAATATGTCTGCTGCCTTGCCGTGCATTCGGTTCCGGATCGATCAGAAGTTCATAATCCAGGTCATATTTCTCCTTCAGTTCCTTCATGAGTCCGCCGGCTCCCCGCATGCCGGCAGAATAGGATTCTTCATCCGGCACAGCCACCAAAAGAAGACTTCCCGGTCTCTTCGCACATTCTGTATATTCCTTTACAAATATCATCGCTGCCGCAAGACCGCCCTTCATATCCCCGCAGCCTCGCCCAAACATCCACTCTCCGCTTTCCAGATCGGCCCGCGCATCCTCATCTAACTCGCATTTTTCCAGATATCCGATAACCTTATCCGCAGAAAATGCCACCTCTTGACCCTCACCGAAATCCGCCACAGAAACCACATCAAAATGTCCCATCAAAACCAAAGTTTTTTTGCTCGTTCCGGGAACATAGGCATATGCTACATCCCGATTCCGATAATCCCCCGGAATTTGATAAGAACCGGCATATTGCGGAAATTCCCGAAAAAAGGGGAGGCTTTGGAACCACTTAACAATAAAATCTGAAGCCAGCAATTCACTGTCAGAATCTGAAATGCTGGGAATTTCCATAAGTTCTTTTGTTAATTCTATAATTTCTTCTTTTCTTCCCATTCTCTTAGCCTTTCCTGTTTTCTTTATCAAAATGTATCCCATATAAATATCATTCCTTACGTCATCTTGCCCCTACATGATAGCCTGAAACGGTAGTCTGTACATATTTACACATATTCCTCGCACCGCTTCACTTCTACCAGATTTGTATGCTGCGGATTCGCTTTGGCAAGTGGAGTCGCTCTGTGGGTCATCGTCAGCACATTGATGCTTCCCCGCACATCCACTCCGTTCTCATCCGGTGTGTACCAGCCGCCTTCGCTGAGCGCAACCACTCCCCTTACGATACGCTCCGTCACTTTAACAGGAACCCTCACCCGGCCTCTGTCATTATAGATTTCGGCCAATGCTCCATTTTCCAGCCCTCTCTTACTCGCATCTTCCGGGTGAATCCACAAATGCGGCTTATCAATCCGGTCCAGATTCCGGTTATGGTCATTCGTAGAATGACAGCGCCTTTTCGTATGATACCCGATAAGCTGCAGCGGAAACCTTTCTCGCAAAGGATCCTCAGCCCCCTCCTCGCAAGGCGTATAACAGGGAATACCGGGCAGTTCTCTTTGCCCTCTCTCATACAAACGTTTGGAAAATATCTCAATCTTCCCGGAAGGAGTCTGGAAGGGAACTCCTTTTTCAATCTGTTCTCCAAATGCCGTCTTCTCCTCCAGGCTCCGGTAAACGTAACAGCCTTCCTTTTTAAACGCTTCATAATCCGGTAAATGAGCTTCCTCGTTGGCACTTTGGTTCTTCTCATAAAGGGCTTTAAGCCACCCTGCGGCCGTCCTGCCCTGTGAAAATTCTTTCTCTACTCCCAGCTTCGCCGCCGCTTCCCTCAGCCACTCATATTCAAATCTTCCTTCAAACAGCGGAGTGATTGCCGCCGTATTATACAGAAAATAGTCCGCTGGGAGCCACGGCAGCACTATATTCTCCGTTTCCAGAAATGACGCGCCCGGAAGCAGCAGATCCGCATAACGGGCTCCCGGCGTCATGAAAAGCTCTGAGACCACGACCGTTTCCAACCGGTCTTCTTCGCCTAACACCCGGATCGTGTCGTTGATATTGGAGTGCTGATTGATCAAAAGGCCACTCGCCAGGTTAAACAGCAGCTTCACTCCCGTATCCAGCCTGTCTGTCCCGGTAAGTCCGTCCCCCTCGGTAAATTCGTTCCATCGGTCTACCGCCTTCACCCACAGAAAAGAAGGAATTTTCCCCGGATACGGATTCGTGCGGTACGTGTATTCCGGCGCACTCTCCCCTTTTCTCATCAGGAAACCTCCGCTTCCGCCTCCCGGGATTCCCACATTTCCGGTCAGGCAGGCAAGCATAATAAAGCTCCGGCAGGTCTGCTCTCCGTTCAGTGTACGCTGCGGTCCAAGCCCCGGCAGGATCCAGGCCGGCTTTGTCCCGGCCAGTTCAGTTGCCAGTTTTACGATTACCTCTGCCGAGACACCTGTTATGTTCTCGCCCCATACGGCGTCCTTCACGATCCCGTCTTTCTCTCCAAACAGATACGCCCTGTAATTTTCCTCCTTCGGCACATTCTCCGGCATATGTTCCTCATCGAATCCAATGCAGAACCGGTCCATAAATTCCTGATCCTGCAGCCCCCGGCTCCAGATCTCATACGCCAAAGCATCCGCAAGCGCCCCGTCTGTGGACGGCTGGATTCCGATCCACTGATCCGCATACTGGACTGCCGTATCGCTTTGCCGCGGATCGATCACAATAATCCGGACTCCTCTCCTTTTCGCCTCCGCCATATTTTTCAAAAAATCAGGCCCCCAGATGGTGTCAGCCGGATTATTTCCCCACAGGATCAAAAGGCGTGATTTAAGCATCTCCTCCTCCGCGCTTCCACACGCCTCCGTCCCGTAAATATAAGGGAGGATATGCTCCGCACACGCCGCGCTGTAATAATTATAGTAATCCAGAAAGCCTCCCGTAAGGACAAGAAGCTCCTTTGCAAATCTGTCTCCGCGGATAGCTCCGCACACACCCGAGGCGGGCATGACATAGCGGGACTGCGGGCCGTACTCCTCCATCGTCTGCCGGATCTTCGCAGCCACAATATCCGACGCTTCTTCCCAGGTAATCCGCTTAAAGAGTCCTTCCCCTCTCTTCCCCCGCCGTATCATCGGATAGCGGAGACGGTGCGGCGTCAGAAAGGTCTGCCGGTACTGATACCCTCTGATACAGCCCACGAATTCCTTCTTGCCATATTCCAGATCCGGTCCGATCGACAGCACACACCCTTCCTGGACCACCGCCTTCATCTTACACTTTCTTCCGCAGTCGTAAAAGCTCGCCTGCGGCGTCTCGTAAGGTGCCTCTAATTCTTCTGCTTCCCCCCGCGTCCATGCATAACTGTCAAACTTCTCCCATTTTACATCGGCGCCGCTCCAGCTCTCCCTACACACCGCCTCGCGCAAAAGCTCACAGATCCACTGAATCCCTTCCGGAGGATTTCCCTCATTTACCGCCTTCTCGATCTCATAAAAGGTGTTCTCCACAAAACGGACGAGAAACCGCTCATACTCCGCTTCCAGCTCCTTATCTCCTTTTAAAATCAATACGGACAGATATTCCATGAACCTGCACTGCTGCCCAATATAATCCGGTGGATTGCTCTCAATATCCACCGTCCGATATCCTAAACGCTTGTAAAAACGTATCACTTCCAACGTCTCTCTATTCATCAGAACCGGCTCCCTGCCCTGGCAGACCGACGCCCACAGGGGAACGTAAATCGCCGCATTCGTCCCATAAAAATAGTCCTCATAGTCCTGTTCTTCCAGTTCGATCCCTGCTCCAAGAAGACTCATAATATTCTGCCAGTTCTCATACCCGGAAAAAACTTCCGTCAGAACATGCCATCTCACATATTCCCCCGCAAAATGCTGCTTATTCATAAGAGCCCTCCTCATCTGCCATTTTTTCTCTCAGCGCCTGCATCTCCGATAAGTTCCCGACCAGCGCCGCTCCCACAAGACGATCCCCCCGATAAACCAGCCTCTTATAGGTGCCCGTTTCCCGCGGCATTACCGCTATCTTCTCCATTTCTTTTCGCACCCGTCCTGCCACGCAGCCTTCCTCCCCATTACTCATCGCCGCGCCGGAATCCTTCCTGTTATCCGACACCTCGATCCGGTATCCTTCCTCACCAAAAATGGCCAGATCTCCCACTGCAAATAAAGACACCAGCGACGAATTACAGAGTACCGGAAACTTCTGCGGTCTGTATTTCTCATAAACTCCGCAGGCCGCAAGACCGGCGATCCTCCCCTGCTCCATGGCAGGCTTCCACAAAGCCGCACAATTTCCCCGGAACTGTGCACAATCTCCACAGGCGTAAATATCCTCCGCACTGGTTCTCATGTATTCGTCTACGACGACCGCCCTCTCTACCTCGATCCCCGCCCGGCTTGCCAGCTCCGTGCAGGAACGAATCCCACAGGAAAAAATAACCATATCACAGTCCAGCACCTCGCCATCTGCCAGTCTAACGCCCGTCACACAATCTTCTCCCAAAATCTCAGCCACATTCACATTCGTCCGCACCATAAGATTCCCCTGCGTCCCTTTGCAAACCTGGTTGAGCCGCATAACGTACTCCTCTGCCGTCTCCTCATCCAGCACCCGCGGCAGGATTCGCGGTTGATTCTCCAGCACGGTCACCTGCATTTTATGGCGGTACAGCGCCTCGCCGATTTCCATACCGATCACACCGCCGCCGATCACGACCACTCTCCCAGCCCGCAGCGCCCATCTTTTGATTGCCTGCATATCTTCTATATTTCGAAGCACAAAAATGCCCGGAAAGTTCCGTCCTTTTACCGGCGGCAGCCACGCGTCTCCTCCCAAAGCATAAATACATTTTCCATATTCTATTTTGTCCGTCGCACACCGGATCACATGATTCTTAACATCGATTTCCTCTGCCGTCATGTTTCTAACCAACTCGATCCGGTTTTCTTTGTGCCACGCCTCATCTACCATATGAAGCACGTCAAAATCCGCCAGCTTCAGGCCCGCCTTGGAAAGCAGCGGGCGCACGTAAGTCGGCCATTTTTCCCGTGTCACAATCAGAATCCGGGCGTCCTTGTCCTCACCCCGAACCGCCCCGGCAGCACTGAGGCCGGCAATTCCATTCCCAAGAATCAGATAATCCGCTTTTCTCATCACAATGCCCTCCTTATGATTCTGACAGAAGGTCTCGTCACATCTTCCTCGGGCAGAAAATCCAGGGAAAGGGGGGCCGCCCCTTCCTCTTCAAATTCACTGAGCTTCCCGAATTTCAGGCTTCCAACCGGACACGCTGCTACGCAGGCAGGGGGAAATCCCGCCTGCCTGCGCTCTATGCAGCTATCACATTTATGTGCTTTTCCTGTCTCTTCTGAAATGGATACGGCTCCATAAGGGCAGGCCCAGGTGCAGGCCCCGCAGCCAATACACTTCTTTCCGTCGTGCAGCACGACCCCTTTTTCCTCGTCCCTTACCATGGCGCCATTCTGGCAGGCCTTCACACACACCGGATCTTCACAATGATTACAGCCCATTGAAAATGCCCCCACGTACTGTTTCTGGTCCTCCGGTTCCAAATGCAGTACCCTTCTGAACCATTCCCCGTTTGCCAGAGCCTTCTCCTCAGCACACGCAGCCTGGCAGGAGTGGCAGCCGATGCACGTTCTTAAGTCCATCAGAAACCCGTATCCACTCATCTACAGTTCCTCCTCTATCCTATTGCTTTTCTGATTCCCTCCATCGCCTGATCGATCTCCTCATAAGAAATCGTGATCGGCGGCGCAAAACGAATCGTCTTCTCATGTGTCTCTTTTGCAAGCACCCCGTTGGCAATCAACGCTTTCACATAAGGCGCTGCCGGAACCTTGAATTCCACCCCGATCAGCAGGCCTCTGCCGCGAATCTCCAGGATATCCGGATTCTTCAGTTCCTTTAATTTATTCATAAAATAGGTGCCCTTTTCCTGTGCCATCTTCGGGTATTCATCGCGCACCAGAATCTCCATTGCCTTAATGGAAACTGCACAAGCCAGCGGGTTTCCGCCAAACGTTGAACCATGAGAGCCCGGCTCATAGACCCCGAGAATACTGCTGTCAGCCACCACTGCGGATACCGGCATCACACCGCCACCCAGAGCCTTTCCCAGCACATAGATATCCGGCTCCACGCCTTCCCATTCACAGGCAAACATCTTTCCGGTTCTCGCAAATCCAGTCTGTACCTCATCTGCAATGAACAGCACGTTATTCTCCTTGCAGACCTCGCTGGCTTCTTTTAAAAATCCTTCCGGCGGGAGAATAATTCCCGCTTCTCCCTGAATCGGCTCTACCAAAAATGCCACCGTATTCGGCGTGATCGCGGCTTTCAACTGTTCAATATTGCCATAATCAATATTCACAAATCCCGGCGTAAACGGTCCGAAACCTTTCCGGCAGGAGGGATCGGAGCTCATGGAAATAACCGTGATCGTCCGTCCGTGGAAATTATTATTGCAAACGATAATCTCCTGTTTTCCGTCCTCTACTCCTTTTACAAAAGCGCCCCAGCGACGTGCCGTTTTCAGAGATGTCTCCACGGCTTCTGCTCCGGTGTTCATCGGAAGTACCATATTCTTTCCGGTCAATTTACACAAAGATTCATAAAAATCACACAGCAATTCATTATGGAACGCGCGGGAAGTTAAAGTCACCTTATCAAGCTGCTCCTTCGCTGCCGCCACGATCTCCGGGTGCAGATGTCCGAAATTCAATGCTGAATAAGCACTGAGCATATCAAAATATTTCCTGCCTTCCGGGTCCGTTACTCTAGCCCCAGTCGCATACTCAAATACTACTTCCTTAGAATGATAGTTGTGTGCACCATATTTTTCAGTTTTTTCAATAATTTTCTCAGATGTTTTCATGAAATCGTCTCCTTTTCTTTGCTTTAACTTTATTATAGCAAGGCAAAAAGACAGTTTCATTGTCTTTTCTACAAAAGTTATTCGAAAATTTATGTATTTTCATACAATCCTTCAATCTGTTTCAGTTCATAAAGATGCATCACCAGAAAAATATACTCGTAGAAATTCTCAGCGTGAATCAATTCCTCTGCCTTTTGCAGGCGATAGCGCACCGTATTCGCATGCTGAAAAAGCTCCTTCGCTGTCGCCGCGATTTTGCCGTTATTCTTCACATAGACCTGCAGCGTCCCCAAAAGGTCAGAACCATATCTCTCATCATATTCCTTTAAAATATGAACCGTTTTTTCATATTCCCGCACCAGCGACTTGTTCTTAAGCAGCGGAAAAATGTATTGATAAATTCCAATCTCGGAATAAGTCAAAAATTTTTCTTTTTTAAAACGGCAGATGTAATTCGCCGTAATCGCCTGTTCCAGCGCAATATCAAAATACATCAGTTCCGTATGCACTTCCCCGATTCCACAATAAAAATCCTGAAGTCTAAGCCCTAATTCCCTTAGCTGTCCCTCCAGCTTCTGTCTCAGATCCGGCTTAAGTCCGGTCTGAAAATTGTAGATAACAAGCATCTGACTGCGATATTTGACAAATGTGATATTTTCTCCGCTTCCCAATGCCTTTTGATGATATGAAATGTAATTAAAAATCCTGTTCATATCCATTTCTACTACCGGAGTCAGACATGCAATCACGTACTGTCCATACAAAAAATTGCAGAATTTCCCGGCAAATTTTACCACATCAACGGCAGAATGAGGCTGCAAAAACTTTTGAAGGATTCTTTCGTCCTTAAGGTACGCCTCTTTTTTCTTAATCACTTCATCTATGCCCACAATAATATCTTCCATATAGGTATCATCAAACAAAAATACCGGCAGGTTTTTACTGTCCGCATAATCCAGGGCTTCCTGAGGCAGGGTATCATAAAAGCTGGTCTTCACCGCGATCCCCGCCACCTCCCGCGCCAGCAGGCCCTCGAATGATCTGCGGATCAGCTTCGGATCATCCTTTGCGAAGAAAAGCGAAGTCAAAATAAAATCTCCCGCCTTAAAGACATGAAATCCATCGATAAAGGTCTCATATTCCAATATCGTAGTATTAGTAATTGCCCGGGTCAGCCCCTGCTTTCCCGCCGCCAGGCGAAAATTCTGAAACAGCGGAATCTCAAGAAGTTCATAAATCTGCAGCATACTCTGGCCTCCCTGCTCTCAATCTATCTCCAATCTGTTGACAGATTCATAACATTCGACATTATGATAACACAAAACCTCGTTCATTCCTAGTGCTATCACATGCACAATAAAAGTATTCTTTATTTCTATATCATGAGAAAAGATGGGAAAAGAGGTTGCTGTTTTGGGTTCCCATTTTGACAACAGCGTGCTATAATCAGAATAGTGTTTAGTATGAAACAGATGAGGAGGCTTATTACTATGAGTATACCTGAGAGACTTACAAAATTGCGTGAGCAGATGGCAGAAAAGGGAGTCGATTTCTATATCGTTCCAACTGCGGATTTTCACCAGAGTGAGTATGTTGGGGAACATTTCAAAGCAAGACAATTTATCACCGGATTTACCGGATCGGCAGGAACGGCTGTCATTACGAAGGAGGAGGCGCGCCTTTGGACGGACGGAAGATATTTCATTCAGGCAGCGGCGCAGCTGGAGGGAAGCACGGTAGAGCTTATGAAGATGGGCGAGCCGGGAGTTCCGACGATCATGGAATATCTGGAACAGGCTGTACCGGAAGGCAGCGTGCTGGGATTTGACGGGCGCGTGATTTCCATGGGCGAGGGACAGAGCTATGAGAAGATCATGGCCGATAAAGGAGGAAAGATCTGTTACGAATATGATTTGATCGACGCCGTTTGGGCGGATCGTCCCGCACTCTCGAAAGAACCGATATTTGCACTGGAGATGAAGTATGCCGGCGAGTCTGTAAGTGACAAGCTCGGCCGTATCCGCGAAGAGATGAAAAAGAATGGGGCGACAGCGCATGTACTTACCACGCTCGACGATATCTGCTGGACACTTAATATCCGTGGAAATGATATCGAATTCTTCCCGCTGGTCCTGTCTTATGCAGTCATCACGATGGACCAGATGGATTTATACATTGATGAGACAAAATTAAGCGACCAGATTCGCGCAGATCTGGCAAAAGACGGCGTGATTCTTCACCCCTACAATGATATTTATGAGGATATTAAAAAGGTGGGCAAAGAGGATGTTCTGCTGATTGACCCGTCCAAGCTGAATTATGCGCTTTACACAAATATTCCGGCAGAGGTGGCAAAAGTAGAGAAGCCAAACCCGGAGATTTTATTCAAGGCGATCAAGAATCCGGTCGAGATTGAAAATATCCGCAAAGCGCAGATTAAGGACAGCGTGGCGCACGTGCGTTTCATGAAATGGCTGAAGGAGAATGTTGGAAAAATCCATATCACGGAGATGAGCGCATCGGATAAGCTGGACGAGTTCCGGGCAGAGATGGGCAATTTTATCCGCCCCAGCTTTGATCCGATCAGTTCCTTTGGCGAGCATGGTGCGATCGTGCATTACAGTTCTACACCGGAGACGAATGTGGAGCTTACGGAGGGTGCGATGCTCATGACGGATACCGGAGCAGGCTTCTATGAAGGTTCTACGGATATCACCAGGACCTACGCGTTCGGAGAGATTCCGGAAATCATGAAGGAGCATTTTACACTGGTCGCTGTCAGCAACCTGATGCTGGCAAACGCCAAATTCATGTATGGCTGTACCGGAATGACGCTGGATATGATGGCGAGAAAACCGTTCTGGGACAGGAATATGAACTTTAACCATGGCACCGGACATGGCGTGGGATATCTGCTGAATATCCATGAAGGACCGGCTGGATTCCGCTGGACCTTCCGTTCAGGCGAGATTCAGAAATTTGAGGAAGGCATGATCATCACAGACGAGCCGGGCGTTTACATCGAAGGTTCTCACGGCGTGCGTCTGGAGAACGAGCTTCTGGTGCGCAAGGGAGAGAAGAATGAATACGGCCAGTTCATGTATTTTGAACCGATCACGTATATTCCGTTCGATTTAGATGCGATTAATCCGGACTATATGTCAGCGGAGGAGAAAAAGATGCTGAATGAGTATCATAAGACGGTTTATGAGAAAGTGGCTCCGCATCTGAATGAAGAAGAGAAGGAATGGCTGGCGAAGTATACGAGAGAGATTTAGAAGTTGCTTCGCATCGGTAGGAGAGTAAAAAAATATAGAGATAGTTTGGATAGGGGCTGTGAAAAAACAGTCTGAATAAAAAAGAGGATTTTCAATTCACATTTGTGATTTGAGAATCCTCTTTTTGTGGTAAAGTTTAACTACGATGAAAAATAAAACCACAATTTATTTTAAACCCAAACAAGGCATTTTGCCAATATTTATTTCAGATTTTCTCGATATTCGTGATCCCGTTTTGACATTCGACAAATTCATGGAGGGAATTGATTTAGCTAAGTATCTGAAAAAACTGCCGGGGCATGAGACCGGACGCATCAGATATAATCCTGTCAACATGTTAAAAACGGTGCTTTTCGGATTTATGACCCAGGGCTATATGTCGCTAAGGGAACTGGAAGACAACTGCAGCGTAAATATCAGATTTATGTATCTCATGGATAATGAAAAACCTTCCTATCGTACCTTTGGATATTTTATCAATGAGGTTTTGCGGATTCCATTGAAGATATTTTCAACGAGATCAACCGGAAAATATTTGAGGAAGAACATGTAGATCTAAGCCATATCTACATTGATGGCTCAAAGTTTGAAGCAAATGCCAATAGATACAGCTGGGTATGGAAAAAGACAACTGAAAAATCCAGATACAGGCTATTTGGGAAGATCACAGCCCTGTTGGATGAAATGAATGAAGCACTGGCCTGGAGCGGATTGAAGATACAGACAAATGTGGAATATTCGCCGGAAGGGTTAAAAGATATCTTAGCCAGATATGCAGAGGCTTTTGAAATAGATACGGATACTTTTGTTTATGGAAAAGGGCACCGTAAATCCATACAGCAGCGTCATTACGAAAAACTGCAGGAGTATATTGAAAAACTAAAGGAATACATAGAAAAGGTAGAAATATGCGGTCCAGACCGTAACAGTTATTCAAAAACAGACCATTCTGCAACTTTTATGAGGACCTTAATGCCTTTTTTCATAGATGTAGAATTAAGTCTTACATACCGAATTTACTTTTTCAATTCACGATCTAGAAATATGATATATAGAAATCTTTTCCCAACACTTTTCTCAATAGATGTTTGGCAACCAGATGAACCTCCACCGGACGGTCACTCAGGTGCGCATGGCAACCGGGATACCCCACTGAGTGTTCACTCAGATATGCATGACAACATAAAATAAAATAATCCCCCTTTAAAGAAAGTGAAATCTCCTATGAAACCAATCATTGGTATTTTATCCTGTGGCTTTACTGAAAATGACGGACAGTTCGTCACGGACTCCTATATCCGGGCAATCATTCTATCCGGCGGTATCCCCGTCATCATACCGGTATTTCCTGATGCTGGCACCACTCTCTACACCGACTATTCTCTCGGGAAATCAGAGTGTTGCACTCTGTCTGCAAGCTGGCGCCACATTGACCCTCCTGAGGAAATTGTGGCGAGATCTGCCGGCTTAGCCACTGAAATGTCCCATCATTTTTCCTCATATCTTACACTATGTCAAGGGTTTCTCCTGCCCGGCGGAGGTGATTTTACGCCTCTTCTTTTTCAGGAAACGCCCCTTTGCGATATCGGCGAAACCAACCTTGCACTGGACATCTTCCAGATTGAGTTTGCCAAAGCTGTACTTAAGACTGGGAAACCACTCCTTGGCATCTGCCGCGGTATGCAAGTTATGAACGCCGCCTGCGGTGGAACCATTTATCAAGATCTTTCCCTACAGCCAGGCAGATCCCATCGTCATATGCAGAAATCCCGCCGAAGAAGCGATGTAAGCCACAGGATTATCATCACCCCGGACAGCATTCTCCATCAGGTAATCGGAGATTCCATCGCCGTCAATAGCTTCCACCACCAGAGCATTCACATTCACGGCGCGAAAGTGACAATCAGCGCCCGCGCCCTCGATGGCACCATCGAGGCCATTGAGATTGCCAACCACCCTTTTGCACTCGGTGTCCAATGGCACCCCGAAGCCATGTTTGAAACTTCCATTCCGATGCGGAACCTATTGTCTCTGTTTCTTCAGCACTGTACGAATGCATAAGCGCCCTGATTTCCCGCCTTTTTATGAGAAAAGCCTCCTCCGGCACCAAGAAGAACGTCTGGACGTTCACTTAGGTATGCATTGCAATAAAGAGAAGATGCTGCCCTTTCTCCCAAGGTCCATTGCAGCATCTTCCCCTCTCTCCTCTAATGCTTCCGTCTTTCCATTATCCCAACGCCTGATATACGACTTCGCCGTTCACCAACGTCATCATCACCTTGGCATCGGTATCCAGTCCCAGCCTCCCTTTGACCAAGATCACATCTGCATCTCTTCCTTCGCTTAAGCACCCCAGTCTTTCTTCCAGCCCAAGCTGCCGCGCGGGATTGATAGTTACCATGCGGAGCACTCTCTCCCAGGGCGCTCCTTCCCGGACTGCCTCTCCCATATGGTGATACAGGGATTCTTCACTTAAAATCGGCGAATCCGTAATCAATGCTACGTTCACACCTCTCTCATCTAAGAGTTTGACCGCCTCTACATCAATCTTTCGTCGTTCTCCCGGGGCTCTGTACGTTGCGATCGGGCCATAACAGATATCACATCCACTCGCTACGATCTCGTCCAGATAATCGGTCGCGCCCCACGCATGCTCCAGTGAAAACCGCACACCGAATGCCTTCGCCACTTCAATCGCCGTAAGCATATCATATTGTGTGCAATGTATCTTACAGGGAATCTCACCTGAAAGTGCAGGAATAATAGCCTCCATAGCCGCATCATACGGCGGTTTCTTGCCGTTTTCTTTCTTCTCAAGATACTCCTTAGCCTTTCGGAAGTTCTCCCACAGGACATGGGCAACGCCCATTCTGGTCATCGGGCATCTGTTCATATCCCCGAACGTATTCTTCGGATTCCCCCCAAGAGCAATCTTGACCGCTGCCGGAGCCTTCACCGTCATATCAAAAATATTGTCTCCATACGTTTTTGCCACGAACGGCTGTCCGCAGAACACATCTCCGCTTCCCGGTGTAAAAAGCATAGAAGTAATTCCGTGCTCATAGGCGACTTTCAATTCTCTTGCCTTGGGATTGATACTATACCGGGCGTCCATCGCCGACGATACCGGATCAGTCATCTCATTGGCATCATCTACACTTTTATCCGCATTGAAATCAAACAGGCCGATATGAGAATGCGCATCAATGAGTCCCGGCATCACATACAGGCCGGAAGCATCAATAATCTCACAATCCTCTGCCTCAAGATGTTCCCCGGCAGCGAAAATCTTTCCGTTCTCAATCAGCACGTCTCCCTGAAATGCCTCTTTTTCATCTTCCATAGTATAAAGGATTCCACCTTTGATCAATTTCCTGCCCATTAGAAAATCACCTCGCCATTCACTACACTATGAACCACCTTTGCCGCATAGCTTGTCACCGGGTGTCCGGTAAATACGGAAATATCTGCGTCCTTTCCGACTTCAAGGGTTCCGACTCTGTCAGCAATTCCCAGCATTTCCGCCGGGTATTTACACATCATCTTCACGACCTCTTCCGCAGGAACACCTGCCCGGTACGCCTCGATTGCCGTCCAAAGGAACACTTCACGTCCTTCAGAATATCCGCCGCAGGACGTGGTAAATGCAATCCGGTTTCCATTCTCCGCCAATTCTTTTAGCTTCGGCAAATCCATGTGATGTTTTGCAATCTGAGACATATTATTCACATTTCCCAGAATCAGGCCAACCTTCTTTTCCTTAATCTCTTTAAGCGAATCTGCAAAACAGTACCCGTCCACAATATTAAGCTGCACCTTCTCGTCACGCATCATATGTAATAGACCGTCTATCTCATTCTTGGTCGCTGCGGCGCAGAATACCTGCATGGACTGTTCGTCAAACACCTCACAGATTACGTTCTGTTTCGTAGTCCGCTTCTCTTTCTCACAATCTCTCGCCTGGCGGAGCGTCTCCTGAAACAGATAAAAGATTCCCATCTTCGTCATCGGCAGACACTTGGCCGAACCAAAGGTCTCCTTTACGCTTCCGGTCACGCTGCATTTAAGACCTGCATGCTCCTTCACCAGACGCTTCTCCATCTTCTGAGGTGCCGTCTTACAGACTGCGATCTGCCCGCCCATCAGATTATTATTCGTGCTGGCAAGGCCGATCGTAGTAATACCACTTTTATAGAATTCCTGATTGTTGACCTCGTCCGGGTCGAGACTATACCGCAGATTCATCTCCGGTGTGACCGGCTCCGAATGCTCATCATTGTCCAAATGCCTGGAAGGCATTCCCATTGCCCCCACACAGGATAGCGGATCGATAAATCCGGGAAATACCTGGCACCCTTCTGCGTCCAGAACCTTTGCTCCTTCACTCGCAAGATTCGGGCCGACCGCCCTAATTTTGCCCGCTTCAATCAGAATATCACAATTTTCCCGGAACGATCCATCTCCAATATGGACCGTTCCGTTCCGAATTATATACATCTTCTCTCCTTCTACTTGTTCACAGTTACATTTGCCCAGTTCTCATATCCGTTCGTAGCCACGATATATCCTTCTACTGTATTCGCAATGAATGTCGGGCTCTGCGACAGATATTCAGGAGCTACAATTGCATTCTTTACCAGAAGCTCCTCAGCCTGCAGATACAGCTCTGCTTTCTCCTTGTCATCTACCGTATCCTTTGCTGTATTACACAATTCTTTGAATTTGGCAGCATTTTCGTCTTTCCAGCCAATCTTTTCCGCATTGAAGTATCCATTCTCCGGGTCGAATAAGGTCAGAATCGCACTGGGCTCATTGTAATACGGTCCCCAGCCGCCAACTGCGATATCATAGTCGCCGGCATCAATCTTCTCCCACATTACGTTCCACTCCATCATATCAATCTGTACCGTAATGCCAAGATTGGCTTCCCATGTCTGCTTATACCACTCTGCCATTTTCTTGGAAAGTTCCGTCGTACCACGACTTGCAAAACGCAGAGTTACCTGAGACAGATCATCTGATTTACCAAGTTCTTTTAAGCCTTCCTGCATCAGCTTCTTCGGATCAGGATTCTCACTTTGCAGATCCTTTACAAAATAATTTCTTCCACCAACCAACTCAGTATAAGTCTTTTCTCCTACCATCATGGTGTCCGGCATAACAGAATAGATTGGTATTGCCTGTCCATTATAAGTCGCATCGATGAATTCCTCTCTGTCAAAAGCCGCAGACAAAGCCTGACGAATCTTCACATTAGATAAATATTCATTTGCCAGATTAAACATCAGGAATTCCGGTGAGCTATCCGGAACCGTCTCCGTTGTGGAGATTCCGGCTTCCTCGATCGTCTTGGCCCAGTTCGGATCCAGGGTCGAGACCACATCGATTTCGCCATTGATAAATGCCTGAATTGCAGTTGCCGGCTCCTGAATGACCTTCTGCACGATCTTATCCAGTTTAACATTCGCCGCATTCCAGTTATTTTCATTACGTTTTGCAACAAACTCCGTATTCTGGCTCCAGGATTCCACTTCAAACGGACCACTGCAAATAATCTTATCTGCGGAAGAACCATATTCCTGTCCCCACTCTTCATACTTATCCTGGCGAACCGGGAAAAGGCTTCCAAGAAGCTCCAGAAGATAAGAAGCCGGGTGCGTCAGACGGATTTCCAGAGTCGTATCATCCGGCGCGCTTACACCGATCTCATCCGGTGTCTTACCATTTTGATAAAGAGCCTCACCGAAGTTCTCGATCACACCGTCGAACAACCATGCATTTACTGCCGCAGTATCCGGATTTGCCATCAGCTTCAATGTATATTCAAAATCCTTTGCTGTAAACGGCTCTCCGTCATTCCACTTCATTCCCTCGCGCAGGTGGAAGGTATAGGTCTTTCCATCTTCACTGACGTCCCATGACTCCGCCGCTGCCGGAATACATTCCATCGTATTATTCTCTGCTGCTGCCTTTCTCACCAGCGGCTCACAGATCAGATTGTGTGCTTCGTTATCCGGAGCTGTACTGTCCATGATCGGGTTCAGTCCTACGATTACGCTGTTCACGCTGTAATTGAATACCTTTGCATCTGCTGAACTCTCTCCTGAGCCTGTGTTCTTTCTTGTTTCAGCGCCTCCGCAGCCGGTAATGGTCGTGACTGCAAGTACTGCTGCTACAAGTCCTGCAAGTAGTCTTGTTCTCTTCCTCATCTTAAAATCCTCCTTTATTCTTTGTCAGCTTTCCGCTGTCAAATTCATAATTGATTTAATTCCTCTGCCCTATGACAGGCAACGAAATGCCCTGGTCTTAGTTCCTTAAGCTCCGGCGTCTCCGATTTGCAGCATTCCTTTGCATACCGGCACCTGGCAGCAAACCTGCAGCCCGGTTTCGGATTGATCGGGCTTGGGATCTCTCCCTCAATCGGGATTCGTTTTTTCCGTTTCTCTTCCTCCGGATCCGGAATCGGAATAGCGGACATCAGTGCCTTGGTATACGGGTGGAGCGGCTGTGCATACAACTCATTGCTTCCTGCGAACTCCACCATATTTCCCAAATACATCACGGCAACACGATCCGAAATATGCTTTACCATCGAAAGGTCGTGTGCGATAAACAGATATGTCAGATTCTTTTTCTTCTGCAATTCGATCAGAAGATTCACCACCTGCGCCTGAATCGATACGTCCAAAGCGGAAATCGGCTCATCACACACGATAAACTCCGGTTCAATTGCCAGTGCTCTCGCAATTCCGATACGCTGTCTCTGCCCACCTGAGAATTCATGCGGAAAGCGCAGTGCATGTTCCCGGTTCAGTCCCACCAGTTCCAACAGCTCATAGATTTTTTCCATGCGCTTCTCCCCTTTATAAAGCCCGTGGATATCAATGCCTTCTCCGATGATATCCCCTACTGTCATTCGGGGATTTAAAGAGGAATACGGGTCCTGGAAAATAATCTGCGCGCGTCTTGTAAATTCCTTTTTTTCTTTTCTGCCAAGTTTATGAATATCAGTTCCATCAAAAATCACCTGCCCGCCGGTCGCCTCATAAAGTCCCATAACCGTCTTTCCACAGGTTGTCTTTCCGCAACCCGATTCCCCTACAAGTCCCAGCGTCTCACCTTTATAGATACAGAAGTTGACCCCGTCCACTGCCTTAAGCGTGGCGCCTTTTCCTACCTGGAAATATTTCTTCAGATCTTTTACTTCTATCAGCATTTCTTTCTCTTTCATCTGCTGCCTCCTCTCCTGGCCATTCCTTCCGGAAGTCCGGTGATATCTGCTTTGGGGTGCTGCGAGCCAGCATGCACATTCCTGAGAGTCGCTAAAATGTGTGATCTCAGGATATTTCATACGACAAATCTTCATTCCATATTCACACCGCGGTGCAAAGGCACAGCCGGCCGGCGGATTGATCAGATCCGGAGGCGTTCCCTTAAGCGAATACAGCGTATCCTTATTGTTCGTGTGAATCTTCGGCACCGAGTTCAAAAGTGCCCTCGTATACGGGTGCGTAGATTTATAGAAAATTTCGTCTACATTGCCCCTCTCCACGATCTTTCCTGCATACATAACCTGTATTCGGTCTGCCACACTGGCAACCACTCCCAGATCGTGCGTAACCAGGATCACAGCCATATCCAGTTCTTTTTGCAGTTCCCCGATCAGTTCCATGATCTGCGCCTGTATCGTCACGTCCAGCGCGGTCGTCGGCTCATCTGCAATCAGAATCTCCGGGTTACATGCAAGTGCTACTGCGATCATCGCTCTTTGGCGCATTCCGCCGGAAAATTCAAATGGATACTGTTTCATTCGCTGTACGGCATTGGGAATCTTGACCATTTCCAGCATCTTTACCGCCTGCCTGTAAGCCTCGTCCTTCGTCTTCTTCTGATGGATCAGAATACTCTCCATGATCTGGTCACCGATTTTCATTGTCGGATTCAGTGATGTCATCGGGTCCTGGAAAATCATGGAAATCTTGCTTCCTCTGATCTCCGTCATCTTTTTCTCGTCATATGTAAAAAGGTCTTCGCCGTGGAACAGAATCGCTGATTCTCCATCTCTTTTGATCTGCGTATTAGATTCCGGCAAAAGTCCCATAATGGCTTTTGAGGTAACCGTTTTTCCACAACCCGATTCCCCTACAATCGCAAGTGTCTCACCTTTATTCAGATAAAAATCCACCCCGCGGACAGCATGAGAGATTCCTGCATACGTGCGGAAGGAAACCTGCAGATCTTTTACTTCTAATATTTTCTCGCTCATTTTCCTCTCCTTGTCTACTGTCTAAGTTTCGGGTCCAGTGCATCAGAAAGTCCGTCTCCTATCAGATGGAAGGCCAACATGGTAAGGACGATCATCAGGCACGGGAACATTAACTGATACGGATAAAACATCAACTGCTGCTGTCCTGCACTGGCAAGCGCTCCCCAGCTGGTCTCCGGCGGTCTTACTCCTAGTCCGATATAGCTAAGGAATGCCTCGCTGAAAATAAATCCCGGAACAGACATGGTGATATCTACCATAATAATTCCCATCGTGTTCGGAAGCAGATGTTTCAGTATGATCCTTTTCGTATCCGCCCCCAATGCCTTTGCAGCCTGCACATAATCCATCTCTTTGATCTGAAGGATCTGTCCGCGGACCATTCGCGCCGTCCCCACCCACGCCGTAAGCGACATGGCAAATACCAGGGAAAACATGCTTCGTCCCAGTACCATAGACAGAATGACCACGATGATCAGATATGGAAGATTCCCGATAAATTCACAGATCCGCATGATCACATCATCTACGATTCCGCCCTTTAGACCGGCAAACGCCCCAACCAAAGCACCGATTACAAACATCACTACTGTACAGCAAAGTCCGATATAAATTGAAATTCTTCCGCCTACGCAGACACGGGTAAACAAATCACGCCCCATATCATCTGTCCCGAACCAATGCTGTGCGCTCGGCCCCAGATTCTTATTTGGAGAATCGATAAGCTGATAATCCTGTCCGGAGATCATAGGTCCCACAAACAGAAGGAATACCACAACTCCCAGAAGGACCAGCCCCAAAAGTGCCATTTTATTTCCGCGAAAACGTCTCCAGACATCCGCCCAATAGGTAAGCGATTTTTTACCGATATCTTCTCCCGACAGCCCCTTTGTTCCCACACGTTCAAACAATTCATCAGACATCTCTGCATCTGCCGCACTATTTAAAACATTCTCACTCATCTTGCCACCTCGCTTACTTCTTACCTTTTGTCACACGAATTCTCGGATCTACAATGCCATAGAGAATATCTACCACGATCAATGCACCCACATAAAGGATCGCAAAGAAGATAGTCAGGCCGATCACCATCGTATAATCGTTATCAGACACCGCTTTTACATAATAGAAACCAAGTCCCGGAATGGAGAACATCTTCTCCAAAATAAAGGAACCAGCGAACACGCCCGCAACTGCCGGGCCTATCATCGTAACAATCGGAATCATAGAATTTCGAAGAACATGCTTTTTGATGACTCTTCCCTTCTTACAGCCCTTCGCTTTTGCCGTAACAATATAATCCTCTCCGATTACGGACAGTGTACTGTTCCGCATATATTTTGTATAAGAAGCAATTCCTCCGATCGCGTATGCCGTCACAGGCAATATGTAGTGTTTCAGCTCTCCCCAGCCAAACACGGGAACCACTTTCAGCTTAAATGCCAGAAAATATTGAAGCAGCGCCGCAAATACAAAGCTGGGCACACATATGGCCAGGACCACCATGAACCGAATAAAATGATCAATCTTCTTTCCTCGGTTCAGTGCTGCCACAAGCCCCAGCGAAATCCCTATCGTCGCCTGAAAAAACAGGGCCAAAAGCCCGATTTTAGCCGATACCAGAGTGTTATCCCGTATTACATCGTTCGCCGACTTTCCCGTGTAAATAATCGACTCTCCAAAATCACCGGTCGTCAATAAATTCTTCATATAGATGACATACCGTTCTACTACTGGCTTATCAAGCCCGTACTTTGCGTTGATGATCGCCTGGGCCTGCTCTGGCATCTGCCCTACCTTCGCGGCGATCGGATCTCCAGGTGCTCCGGATACCAGAAAAAATGTCGCCGTTGCAATTAAAAATAATGTCAGCACTGCATATACAAGGCGTTTTCCAATAAATTTCAGCATCTTCATCCCTCCTGCTAATTTCCTTTACTTTTTATTTCTACTCACCTTCCGCCGTTTTCCCTTCCTGAGCCTTGTGTAACGTCTCGGGAACTACCATATAATGCTCTTTGATTGCCTCTATGATCTTGTTCGTTCCAACATTCTCAATAAAGAGATTCAAGATGCACTGATGGTTCTTGCCCAAAACATCATAAGGCATCAAATTCTCTGACTTCATGGTGTAATAGGTACATGTGTTAACACTGCAGAGCGTTTTCCACATCTGATATAATCTGGGAAGATCTGCTTCCTCCACGATTCCTGCGTGGAACCTCTCATCTGCCTCGATGATTGCATAGAGGTCTTTTTTCCCGGCCGCCTCACGCAGGTCATCGATTGTCTGCTGAAGCCGTTCTATCCCTCTTTGACTCATCTTTCCGGAATATACCTGTACTGCAAGTCCTTCCAATGTCGATCTGATCAGATACGCTTCCGCCATCTCATCTTCTGTCAGTGTCCTGACAATACAGCCCCGGTGCGGCAAATAGGTGACCAGCCCCTCTTCCTCGATCTGCCTGAGCGCTTCTCTGACCGGTCCCCGGCTCACTTGATACTTTTTCGAAATATCTTCCTCGATAATTCTCTCTCCCGGTGCAATATCTGCATGTAAAATCTGATCTCTCAAAATATCTGCAATCTGCTCCCGCATTGTCTTCTTCGTAAATACTGGTACTCTGTTGTCTGGCATATCAACCAGCCCCTTTCCGTTATAGATTGTTAACAATTTATAATCTTAATTATACCCTGTTCTATACGCATTGTCAATTGTTAACAATCTCGTATTTATTTTTTCTATTAATTTTAAAAAAATAAACAAATTCTGATCCATACATATTTTTTTCCACAATCAGACATACTATTTTTGTTACCAAATTAACTATGTCACAAGAAGGAGGAATTCAAAATGGCTGAAATTTCTATTCTGGATCTGCAGAATCTTCGCCACCTGATTGGCGGATATGACACTACACATTGCAAAATGACTGCTTACGCTTCTGAAGCTCAGGATGCACAGGTGAAACAGCTCTTTCAGGATGCTGCCGACTCTGCAATGAAAAACAAACAGGAACTGATGAAATTTTTATAGGAGGGACCATCATGGACGAAAAGACAATGGTATCCGACGCTCTGGTCGGAGTAAACGGGGAATTAAAGATGTTTGGGGAAATCATTCCGCAGACGGAAAATAAGGAACTGAAACAATGCCTGAAACAGATTCGCAATCAGTGCGAGATGTCCCAGGAGAATCTGTATCAGCTCGCGCGTGAGAAAAGCTACTACGTTCCGGCTGCCAAGGCAAGTCGCGAGGAAGTGGCGCATGTAAAAAATATTTTGACCCAGCCTTCCATGCGCTAGTTGAAATATTAGAATGTGTGCCTTGGGCATAAGATAAGTACAGCCGACAACATAATGATATTTCATCTGTCTGCCTGACGGGGGATATCATAATTGTTGTCGGCTTACATTTTAACCAGCTATTTGACTTTCTTATTTTACATGGATACATCTTGAGTTTCCCATTTTGCTATGATAAGATTTTATCAGCTGGCGGATTGGGAATCCGTCTGATTTTATCTGATATTTTTCACATAATCAGCAAGTAAAATTATTATAATCAAGGAGGTAGTCTATACATGGACTCTTTAGCTTTAATTGAAGCCCTCTCCAACGCTTATGGAGCGAGCGGTTTTGAAGATGAGGTTGTCGAAATAGCGGAAAAATACGCGCACGATGAAGCGCTTGGTTCTGTAAGACATGACTGTAATCTGAATGTATATATCAACGCGGAAAAGAACTCCGGTGAAAAACCAGTTGTAATGATCGACGCTCACAGTGATGAGGTCGGTTTTATCATTCAGGCTATTAAACCTAACGGCACGCTTTGCTTCTTACCCCAGGGCGGGTGGGCTGCATACACCGTTCCGGCCCATAAGGTCAAAGTACAGACCTACGACGGAAGATGGGTGTCCGGCATTTTTGCCAGCACTCCGGTACATTTCCTGTCCAATGCACAGAGAAATACCTGCCCGGACTTCAGCGATATGGTCATTGACATTGGAGCCACTTCCAAACAGGAGGTAGAAGAAATCTATAATATCCATATCGGCGCTCCTGTTGTTCCGGACGTCACCTTTGAATATGATAAAACCACGGACGTTATGCTCGGCAAGGCATTCGATAACCGGCTGGGCTGTGCCGCAGTTCTGGAAACCATGAAGGATCTGAAGGAACAATCTCTGGATGTGGATCTGGTCGGCGTACTCTCCTGCCAGGAAGAGATCGGCGAACGCGGCGCATTCGTTACCCGTGATGTTGTCAAACCGGATATCGCAATCTGCTTTGAAGGCTGTCCGGCAGACGATACCTTTGCTCCGGACTATCTCATCCAGACCGCTATGAAAAAAGGTCCTATGCTGCGTCATTACGACCGCTCTATGATCACGAATCCCCGCTTCCAGCGCTTCTCTCTGGAGCTTGGCAGGAAACTGGGAATACCGGTTCAGGAATCTGTCCGCTCAGGCGGAGGCACCAATGGCGGTCCGATCCATATGTCAAACGGCGGAGTTCCCGTAATCGTCATTGGAGTTCCGGTTCGTTACATCCATTCACACCACGGCTTCGCGTGCCTGGCAGATTATAATAACAGCGTAAAGCTGGCCGTAGAAATTATCAAGCACCTTAACGCTGATGTAATTAAATCTTTCTAGTTTATATAAACACTCCGTTGGCCAATCAAGGCGTTTTCTTAACTTTGAAGGTATAAAGATACAATACAAGGGACTGTGAAAAATCGGATTGCATTCAACTCCAATTTTTCCAGTCCCTTTCTTTTTGTAAAGCTTATGACAACCTCTCAAGCTACGCATCATTTGGCTTTTCCAAAAATAGCAGGAGAATTGTGAACAAAATTATTAACGTTCTATTCACAAATCTTTCAAAATCTTATCACAGATTTCTCACATTTCCTGGCTATACTTATAAACATAGAAAACAGACAGCAAGTAACCTTTTCACATAAATTTTTCTTTTTCATAATGCCGGTATTCAGAGTTCTGAATATCGGCACTCCTCATTTCAGGGGAGGGATACCTGTCATAACAAGATTTCAAGAAGCCCTCTCAAATCCGGCACCACGTACTCAGCCATCTTTCCGGTCTCTTCATCAGGCCCTGTCAGATCCGGTACCATCGTCACATGACAACCTGCACTCCAAGCCGCATGAACGCCATTGGGCGAATCCTCCGCCGCCATACACTCTTCCGGTCGTCTTCCAATCTTTTCGCAGGCGAACAGATAGACGTCCGGGCACGGTTTCCCATTCTCCACCATGGAGGCGCTGACAATCTCATCGAACAGATCAACAAATCCTACCATCTGGAGATACCGTAATGCCTGCTCCTCCTCGGTCGCCGTCACAACCGCAGTCTGATAGCCTCTTCTGCGAAGCTCCGTCACGGTCTCCCGCACATATGGCTTCGTCTCCAATCCATATTTCTGAATATGCTCCTTCATAAGCTGACGCCTGCGCCCACGGATCCCATCATAGTCAAAATCCTCTCCGTACATTTCCTTCGCCTGCACCCTGGCGAACTTTGCAGCCTTACTGCGAAACAAATACGCTTCGGCAACACTCATGCGATATCCCGCTTCCCGCATGGCCTGCTGCTTATATACCGTCAAATACTTTTCTGTGTCGATTAAAATACCGTCCATATCAAATAATACTGCTTTTATCACCGGTAAGTCTCTCCATTCCCTCTATCGCGATTGCAAGGCTCTCTGCCTTTTAGTTGCTCTTTGTCTCTTTTTGCTCGACCTGCTTGCAGTTCTCTGTCAGCCATTCCTGCACGATCTCCAGAGAGACCATTTCTTTTAAATCCTCATTCATACCTGCCTCTTTGAAGGCTGTCAGCATTGCTTCTACACTCTCAAAACCATATTCCTCTGCATACGTTTCATAATGCTTCTCCAACGCCTTGTCAGACAGATCAATCTTCGCTTTCTCGGCGATCAGTTCACAGACCAGATTCTCTTTTACCTGGCTTTTGGCCGCCTTGCTCTTCTCCGTGTTGAACGTGTCTACATCCATATTCAGATAGCTTTTCAGATACTCCTCGAATTCCATATTATACATCTCTGCTCTTTGTTCATACTGCTTCTGAATTCTCTCGTTCATATCTTTCAGCTTATCCTTGGGATACTGATTCACTTCCACTTGATTATCCATGATCTCGGACCAGACCGCTTCTTTGAGAGCCGACTTAGCATACTCGTCGTAGTTGTTCTGAAGCTGTTCCTTTAATTCCTTTTTGTACTCTTCCACCGTCTTGGCGCTTTCAGAATATTTCTGAATGAACTCATCGGTGAGCTCCGGCAGGATCTGCGCAGACAACCCATTGAGCGTCACGGTGAACACTACCGGTTTCCCCGCATAATCCGGATTATTCTCATACGGATCCGGAAAAGTCAGGTTCAAGTCGAACGTTTCACCGATATTGTGCCCCACAATACCCGCTTCAAATCCATCAATAAACGTATTGCTTCCCAGTGTCAAATCCGCACCCTCAGCCGTTCCGCCTTCAAATGCCACTCCATCAATTTTTCCCACATAATCAATATTTGCCACGTCGCCATTCGCAGCCGCGCGCCCGGTCACTTCTTCATAAGTTGCCTCCGCCTCACGAAGACTCTTAATATTATCTTCCACATCCTGATCAGTCACAGTCATCTTCTCCTGCTTCGCTACTTCCACGCCTTTATATTTCGACACGGTCACGTAATCGTTGGAAATCTCGCCGGAACACCCGGTCAGCATGAGCGCCGTGCATACACCTATAAGTACTCTGATTCTTTTCTTCATCTCTACACCTCTTATTTTTCTTCGTCCGGTTCTTCCCTCGGCAAACACCGAAGAGTTTCCTTTTGACCTACACCTTTTTATATCACAGAATCCTTAAAATAAAAAGCCGTTTTCGCAACTTCATACATATTTAAGAAGTTTCCGTACATGCTGCCTCATCTTCCCGGCGCGTTTTTTCTATATATAATAATGTCCAAACCCGAAGAGTATACATTCCGCATATTAAAGCAGACATATACGACTAACCTGCTGAAAAATGAAATCAAGGCTTTTCTTTTCCCAAATAATATCGTATCATATACTTTGTTGTGTATTAAAAATTATGTCATTTTGCATAGAAGCAAGATCACAAAAGACAAATTATTACAAAAGTTACGAAAGGAGAAGCATTGATGCAAGACAAAACAACTGAAATTTTTAGAAACGCACCTGTCCCGAAGGCAGTCATCAGCAACGTAGTGCCGTCCATCATCAGCATGATCATGGTACTGGCTTACAATCTTGCCGATACATTCTTCATCGGACAGACCAAAAACGCTTATATGGTGGCGGCAGTATCCATAGCCACCCCGGTATTCCTCCTCTTTATGGCAGTGGGGCTGCTGTTCGGAATCGGAGGGACCTCGCTGATTTCCCGTATGCTGGGAGAAGGAAAGACAGACCGCGCGAAACGGATCTCCGCTTTTTGTTTCTGGACCGGTCTCACGATCGGAGTGATCGCCATGGTGATGATCTGGATCTTCTCCTCCCCTATCTGCCGGGCTGTTGGAGCCAGCAACGATACCATCGGCTACGCTCAGCAATATCTGAATGTCGTTGCGGTCGGAATCCCGTTTCTGATCGTCAGCAACAGCTTCAGTAACATTATCCGTGCGGAGGGAAATGCGAAAATCGCCATGATGGGAATGATCATCGGCAACATGATGAATATCGTCCTTGACCCGCTGATGATCCTTGTATTTAACTGGAATGTGGCTGGAGCCGCCATTGCTACGGTGATTGGAAATGTATGTGCCGCGTTCTTTTATATCCGGCATCTTCTGTCCTCCAGATCCATGCTGTCCATCAACCCCAAAAACTACCAGGCGAAGGAAGGTGTGGCCTTCGGGGTACTCGCCATCGGCGTGCCGGCTTCCCTGAACAACGTCCTTCTGAGTGTCTCCAATATCATCATCAATAACCTGATGGCTGATTACGGAGATATGGCGGTAGCGGGACTTGGCGTGGCCATGAAGGTCAATATGATCGTCGTTATGCTTCTGATCGGCCTTGGAACCGGCATACAGCCGCTTCTCGGCTACTGCTTTGGAGCCGGTAACAAGAAACGCTACACGGCAGTACTGAAGTTTTCCCTCTGCCTGGCGTTCGGCCTCAGCGCAATCATGACGGTAATCTGCTACTTCGGAGCCGGCCCCCTGGTACGCGCCTTTCTGGAGGACGCAGACGCGTTTAACTTTGGAATGGCGTTCGCCCGCACCTACATCATCTCCGGACCGATACTGGGAATCCTGTTCGTGTTCATCAACGCGATCCAGTCCACGGGAGCTGCACTTCCGTCGCTGATCCTCTCCCTCAGCCGTCAGGGAATTCTGTACCTCCCGACTCTGCTGATCTTCAGGACGGTATTTGATTCCGCAAGGATGCTGGCAGCGGCCCAGCCTGTCACGGATTATATGGCCACATTGCTGGCATTTATCCTGTTTCTCATTACCTACAAAAAATACTTTAAGAACTTCGAAAATTGATTTTTTGCCGGAAGGACAGATTTCTTATGTTCTTCCGGTTTTTTGCGGATAAGAATTGCAGATAAGAAAAGACAAAGCTCTTGCACTCTCCCCCAAAGAATGATACAATTACAAAATGGAAAACGTTTAGAGGAGGTTCACCCGTGAGCAAATTAACGATTGTCTTATTAGTCATTCTGGTTATTTTAATCATTGTTTTAGTCGTTTTATATTTCCTGGGTAAAAAAGCAGAAAAGAAACAGGCAGAGCAGGAACAGATGATGGCTGCCGCAGCCCAACAAGTATCGATGCTGGTCATTGATAAAGGCAAGATGCGCCTGAAGGACGCCGGTTTCCCCGCTGCTGTAGTGGAGAACACGCCGAAATATCTGCGTCGTTCCAAAGTACCGGTAGTAAAGGCTAAAGTTGGTCCCAGAATCATGACTCTGATGTGCGATGCGAAAGTATACGAAGTGATTCCGGTCAAGAAAGAAGTAAAAGCGACTGTAAGCGGTATCTACATCACTGCAGTGAAAGGTGTGAGAGGTTCACTCGTAGTTCCCCAGAAAAAGAAGAAAGGCTTCATGGCAAAACTTCGCGGGGATAAATAATTTCAATATAAGAAGTAAGGAGAAGTACTGGTGATGTACTTCTCCTTTTTTATCTAATCTCCCTGATTCTATTTGTCGAGACATCTGCTCAAAATCCGGGAGAATTCTTTAATGTCGATTGGTTTTGCCACATGTGCATCCATGCCATGATCCAGACATCTCTGGATATCCTCAGAGAAAACGTCCGCAGTCATGGCGATAATCGGGAGGGACGCATCCGGGCGCTCCATATCACGAATCGCATCTGTAGCCTCATAGCCACCCATGACAGGCATACGGAGATCCATCAGGACTGCATTATAGTAGCCCACCGGAGAATTCCGAAACTTGTCCACACAAATCTGTCCGTTTTCCGCCCAATCCAGTTCCAGTCCCAATTCCTGAAGCAGTTCACTTGCAATCTCCCAGTTCAATTCATTATCCTCCGCCAAAAGAATGCGCTTTCCTTCAAAGGTAATCGTGTCATTTTCAGGCATAGAAGGCTGTTCAGGAGACTCAACAAAAGGTTTGATTCCATAGTACAGAGTCGATCTGAAGAGCGGCTTGGACAGGAATCCGTTGATTCCCGCTTCCCGTGCCTCGGCTTCAATCTCACTGCAATCATAAGCAGAAATCAACAGAATCGGCACGTCGTCGCCCAGCTGTTTTCGAAGCAGTCGGGCTGTTTTGATACCATCGATACCCGGCAGCTTGAAATCCAACAGAATAATCTGGTAGTCATTGTGCTGAATATGACGCTGGCGTACCATCTCGATCGCACTCTCTCCATCCAGAGTCCACTCTGCCCGAATACCGATAGATTTAAGCGACGCGGCAGTACTCTCACAGAGCTGCTGGTCATCATCCACTACCAACATCATAAAGTCAGGCAAAATCATGTCCGCTTCCTGTTCTTCCGTGCGTTCAAAATCCAACGTCACATTAAATTCCGTACCGACGCCCTGAGTACTCTTGACCTCAATCTCACCACCCATGGCATCTACAATATATTTGGTGATGGCCATTCCCAGGCCAGTACCTTCTGTTTTCTGGACACGCTTGCTGTCCTCACGGGTGAAGGAATCGAAGATGCGTGTCTGGAACTCCTCAGACATACCAATTCCGGTGTCCTTCACGTTGAGCAGGATCCGCACATACTTGTCACCCTTTGGTGATTTCTTTTCGTGCAGAGCCACTTCGATAGAACCTTTCTCCGGAGTAAACTTAATCGCATTGGACAACAGATTCAAAAGAACCTGATTCAGCCGCACACTGTCACATAATATATTTTCCGATGTGATGTCGTAGATAAATACATCGAACTTCTGGTGCTTTGCCTTGATCTGTGGCTGGACGATGCTGACAATGCTATCCATGATCTCCCGCAGAGACACCAGTTCTACATTCAACGTCATCTTGCCACTCTCGATTTTTGACATATCCAGCACGTCGTTAATGAGCCCCAGCAAATGTTTGCTGGACAGAACAATCTTCCTCAGACAGTTCTCCACCCTGACTTTATCATTGAAATTTGCCAAAGCGATGGTCGTCATGCCCACGATCGCATTCATTGGTGTACGTATGTCATGACTCATGTTGGAGAGGAATTCGCTCTTGGAGCGGTTGGCCTCCTCGGCGGCAAGTCTTGCCTCTTCCAGTTCCTGAAGCTGATCCTGATTCATGCGGAAATATCTCATGAATATAACAAGCAGCACCAGCAAAATACAAATACAGCCTACCAAAGACACCAAAAGAGACTCTCTTGCCTGAGCCTCTACCACCTCATTCAGTGTACCGTAAGGCAGAATCGTAACCAGATACCATTCCGATGCAGGCAGAGCAGAACAATAGAGCTGGCGGCGCTCCCCTTCTACTTTGAGCATGGCAGAGTAGTCCCTCCCCGCTTCCATAGTCTCCTGCAGTTCTGTAATGAACTGTTCAATATCACTTTTTCCGTTTACTTCGTCGTAGAGCGCCCTGGCTCTTTCAAAGAAGCTGTCCCTTGTGGCTCCGCTGCGGATAACAAAACTCCCATCCTTGCGGATGACATAGGAGTACATAAGCGCTTCCTCGTCATCCAATGACAACGTTTCACTGATATATTCGATCGGCATTCTTCCTACGATGGCAATGCTTTTCCTTCCATCCTGCATTGCAGCCTCAAAAGGGACTCCGATGATTACCGATTTATCCCCACCCTGATCTATGCCTACAGAAACCATTTTTTCCCCGTTCTGCATCGCCTGTTGGAAATTCTCAGCCTTGGCAGACTCCGTCGGAATCCCATAGACCGTTTCCATGCTTCCATCCTCAAAATAGTAAGCGATAGATTCCAGGCCCCGGATCTTTCCATTGTATTCGAGCCATTCCCGTACTTCCGCGCTGTCTTCCTGATTCTTCGTCGGAATTGTCTCCACCAGCGTGTTAAGCTGTGTCAGCCGCAAATCGATCATGGTCGAGAAATGCTTGGATACCCGCTCATTCATGCTGGCCATATAAACACTGCCTACCTGGTTGATAGTTTCCTCACTCCGTTTGTTCATGTAGAACCCCAGAAAAGCAAAAATACCAATGCAGATAATGCCAACAAATACCATGCTGTCTTTCAAAAAATGGATTATCTTACCTTGTTTGCGCATATTGTTTTCCTCCACATATATTTTGGAATTTCCGAATCGCATTTAAAATCTTCCCAACCTAGTATAAGGGAAAACCCGCGCAATTTCAATCGGTAATATATCTTTTATTTTCCTTTATTCCTCTTCCCGATAAACCGCCGTCCACTGATAGAATTTCCACGTGATCACTCCTGTCGCCGCCAACGACATAAGGAAAATCACCCACTCTCTGCCCGCCAGTTTTTCAAATAGTACTCCATGCATCGCCTGTCCGACCGGCTGTGCGCAGTTGCAGACCACCATCACCCACGCAATCACCTTTCCGATCAGATTCCCCGGCGTGATCTTCTGCACATATGCCAGCATGCCTATCGAAAATACACTTGCCAGCAGCATTCCGACAAAGCAGCTCATGCAAATGACCACATACGCGATTTCCGCACTGGCTTTCAAAAACAGGACCAGCGCCATTGGAATCAGGAGAATACACGCCCATAATAACTGTTTCCAACTGCCGCCGATCTTCAGCTTCTCTCCCAGATACGCACTTACCAGTCCGCCCGCAATTCCTCCAAACGCCAGTATGCCCTGCGCATACCCCAGCATCTGGTTTGCGTCTGCATTTTTAAATGGAAGGATCTGCGTCACGATGACCGGAATCCCTATCGTCACGAGAGCCGAGTAAAAGAGATTGAACAGCGCGAGCAAAATCGTGAGCCTTCCTATATTCCGCTCCTCCTTCCCGATGAACCGGATACTTTCTTTTAAATCCAACGACAGGATCTGAAATGCATTTTCCCTCTTCTGCTGCTTTTCCGCCTGTGGAATCCGGATAAACAGTTCCATTACCGCAGAGCATAAAAAGCAAATGATACTGATCGTCAGAATCGGTCTAAGACCGCCTATACTGTAGCACACTCCGCCGATGACCGGTCCCAGGAGGCCGGAAAGGTACGTCACCATATTGATCACTGCATTCGCCGCCACAATCTTTTCCTCCCTCACAAGCGCCGGGACGCTGGCCTGAACCGCCGGATGATACGCCCCCGCAATCCCGTAAAGCAGCGTCAGCACAATCAAAATGTTTAAAACCATATTATATTTTCCATAGCAGAGCGTAAACACCAGCACGATCCCTGCCGTGAAAAAATCCAGGCCTGCCATGATGTTCTTTTTGTTTACCCGGTCCGCCACCACACCGCCAATCGGCGACATGACCAGCATCGGCAGAAAAGCCAGCGCAGAAACCATACCAAACAGAGCCGGAGAATTCGTCACATTCAGCAAATGCAGAGGGAGCGCAAAATGCAGAACTGCATTTCCAAACAGGGAGATCACCTGGCCTACTACTACCATCCAAAAATTTTTTCCCATTTTCTTCTCCTATATATAAATCACCATGATTCCCGACAGCTTGATTTCCCCTCTTAGAACCAGTGTCTTTTCTTCCGCCACTCCCCTGCTGTTCTTCTCCTCGATTCCGCCCATAAATACATTTGTGTTATTGACGATTTTCCATGTCTTGGGAACGTACAGTTCAAGTCCGGAATAAGAAAGGGACAGATCCAGCACTGCCTGCTCGCCCTGAATCACCGCATTGTCTAAATACAGTTTTACGCCGCCGCAGCACGCCACGACCCTGGCGGAGCGGAAATCCTCAGAATTGACGTATTTAATACTACCGCCGAACCGGGTCACGAACTCTATTTCCTCTCCTTCTACGGTCTCGATGTCGCTGAAGTTCTCGTCTCCCACCTGTATATGACCGCCCCCCGGCATATGCGGGTGGTAAAAAAAGGACACCCCAATGCTTCCGAGAAGTGCCGCGCCAAGAACCGTCCACGGTGTGATCGCCGTGATTCCAAGGGGCTTGGCGTAGATAATACAAAGAAATGCGATGGAAAACAGCACGCCCGCCACATTTTTATGCGCCAGGCTTTTTACCAAAGTCGCGGCAAATACTACCGTAAACAGAAGCCCCCAGATATTCACAGCTCCGAGAATTCCAAGGTTGCCAACCACCAGCAGAACGGCCGCCGCAATAAAAAATATTCCCCAAAACCAGTTTTTTCTTTTCATGACCTATTCCCTCTTTTCTTCTAATCTATTCCTAAGTGGTTTGTAATAAAATCTGGATACATATACTTGTTTATGCGTGTTCTGAAACTGCACCACACACGATGTCGACACCGACCTGCTGATCGAATAGATGCATTTCGTATTTAAGATCGTCGATTTAGATACTCGCATAAAATACCCGGGCAGGAGCTCTTCCAGCTCGTAGAGCCGATACTTAATCCGGTAAGCGTCCTTTATGGTATGTGCATAGATCTCATTTCCATCCGTCTCAAAAAACAGCATCTCCGAAAGGGGAAGATAATACTCCTTCTCTCCCTTATAAAACACCATTTTTCTACGCCGGTTCGCCACATCCTCCACAGCGGCCTGAATACTCTGCACCCGGTCGTCCAGCGCACGGCTTCGGATAATGACTTCCTCTTCCTTAAGATCTTCATCAATCTCTATTCGTACCCTCATCCTCTCCCTCCTTTGCACCGGTCATACGCATTTACTGCTCCGCATAGACCTATCTAACCACATCACAGTTTTTCTGTAAATAGCTTTTCGGTAAGTGGTAAATATAGGCTGCCAAGTGGTAGAATTGGGATGTGTTCCTGCATGCTCCAAAATAACAGGCCAAGGTAAATGCCTACTTGGCATTTACCTTGGCCTGTTATTTCTACTTTACCACTTCACCCCGCAACTGATCGCCTGCGTCGGACAGACCGTTTTACATCTGCCGCACCGGATACATTCCATATCATTCGCATTCTCCACTGGATTCACCTGCATCTGGCAGGCCTTGGCACATTTTCCGCAGTGCACACATTTTACCTCGTCTACCCGATACCTAAAAATAGAAATCGGATTGAAAACAGAATAAAATGCGCCCAGCGGACAGATATATTTACAAAATGGCCGGTAGATCAAAATGGAAAGCACGATCGTTACAACCAGTATTACACTCTTCCACGCATACAGCCAGCCAATGGCATTTCGCATTCCCCTATTCAGCAGCACCAGAGGAATTCCGCCTTCCAGTGTGCCTGCCGGACAGATCAGTTTACAGAAATACGGCGCCCCTTGCCCCACAATGTCCACAACGAACAGCGGGAGCAGAATGACAAATACGAGAAAAATCACGTATTTCAGTTTCCGCAATATTTTGTCGCCCCGAAACGTCCTGATCTTTTTCGGGAATGGAATCTTATGTAGCAGATCCTGTATCAGACCAAAGGGACACAAAAACCCGCATACCACCCTTCCGATCATTGAGCCTATAAAGATCAAAAAACCAATCACGTAATAGGCGAACTTAAAATTCCAGCTCCCCACGACCGCCTGAATCGCCCCGATCGGGCAGGCTCCGACGGCTCCCGGGCAGGAATAGCAGTTCAGTCCCGGGACACAGATTTTTTTAAGGTCTCCTCTATAAATCTTCCCGTTCAAAAACCCCACGATATGGCTGTTTGTCAGCAAGGCCCAGAATGCCTGTATCCCGTGCCTGGGCCATTCGCCTAATGTTCTCTTCTGCTTATCCAATCCCAATACACTCCATACATATATTTATTGCTTTGGTAAGTACGACGCCCACCTCGCCTCTGAAAATTCCGTAGCACATCATAAGAAGCCCTGCGACGGCGGCGATGGCCCCTAGCCATCGGGAATGCAGCCAGTTCTTCATTACTCTTCCCCTTTCAGATTGGCCAGTTCATTTTCCACGACCTCCCTCCACGCTTCCAGGTCGGTACTGCCCTCGTAAGTCTGCCCGACAATATTTCCCTCTTTATCTACGAAAAACGTTGTCGGATAGCCCTGAATCACGCTTAAACGTCCGTTCAGATACCCTGTGTCCGGCACCAGAAGCGGAAATGTTATCGCTGCCTTCTCTTTCAGTTCTTTCGTTTTTTCTATTGCCTCTTTTGCATACTGCCCGTTATCCTCCGCAGTATCCATCACAATCCCTATTACGCCGACCTTCTTGCCCTCCATTTCCTCGTAAAGCTTTTGCAGCTCCGGCAGTTCCTGCACGCACGGAGAGCACCAGGTAGCAAGTACATTGACCAGCGTAAGATCGTAATCCGCAAATACTTTTTCTGTATAAGCATTTCCTTCTATATCGGTGGTTTCGAATTGCCCAACGGTGCTAATATTACCGGTTTCGTCGCCCATGTCCGGATACCCCTCATCTTCATACGCATCATCTTCGTATGCATCGTCTTCGAAGAGGTCCTCTTTGGAGTCGTCCTCTTGGGTCACTTCTTTCTTCTCCTCTGTTTTTTTCTCGCCGGAGCACCCTCCCAATACCGATACTCCCAATATCCCAGACAGCATAAGCGCCATTAATTTAGGATTTCTAATTTTCATGATCATCAGTCCCCTCTTTCTTCTTCAACTTCTGCATTGCCTCATGTTCCTTCGCAAGCTCTGCATACAGATCCCTCACCTTCCACTCCCGGTTGGTCTCTGTCATTACCGCTTTATATGCCACCGGTCCTCCGTTGCTTTTTCGCATCAGATACAAGATCTGGTTCAGATGATTCTCTGTCAGGGAGGCAAATACCATCATTTCCTCCCCCAGTTCTTCCCCTGTATAAATCTCCTCCGTCAGTTCCATGCCATTCACGCCGGCAAGGGCCCCTATAGTCTGCAGGTATTCTTCCTTCTTCACAAGGCGCTGGCGCAGCTTTGCCGTCATCAGCATCATCTGAATCTCCCGCAGTCTTTTCTTGTCCTGAAAATTAATCAATAACACTGTTTCACGCATGCTATCGCTCCTTATTTATCCGATTCTTCTACGATTCTCGTTCCATTTTCCAATCACTTCACCGACACTGGATACCGTCATGAAAGCTGTCGGATCATTCTCGTGAATATACGCCAACAGTCTTCCGTATTCATTCTTCTCCAGAATCGTCGTGATTTCTACTTTTTCCTCATGGTTCAGGCCACCATAAGCGGAATACAGCGTTGCCCCCCGATTTAAGTCTTTGAAAATAAAATCCAGTATGGCCTGGTAATTCTGCGAAATAATACATACCCGTTTTCGCATGTGGAAACCGTCGATAAAGTTATCCAGTACAATACCGCTTAAGTAGGTTCCCAGCAAACTGACTACCAGAACTTTCCGGTCATAAATCAGGATTGAAGTCGCGGCTGTCGCAAATCCCACGAACATTACTGCTTTTCCGAGATCCAGGTAGAGATATTTGTTCAGCAATTTTGCTACGATATCCAGTCCGCCTGAGGAGGCATTCACATTGAATAGGAGTGCCTGTCCGAAGCAAAGCATCAGCAGGAAGCAAAGCATATCAATCAGGATATCTCCGGTAAGCGGTGAGACCTTCGGAGTCAGTCTCTCGAAAATCCACAGATAAACGGAGAGCAGCATCGACGCAAATACCGTCTTGCCGCCAAACTCTTTTCCTATGCACACGAAGCCGATCAATAATAGGATTACATTCAATATAAATGTGAGAGTCGATACCGACAACGGAATAAAATTGACCAGTACGACCACAAGACCTGCAAGGCTTCCCAGAACGAAGCCTCCCGGCATCATTACGTAATAGATTCCTGCTGATATGATGAACATACCGATTATGATTACGGCATATTCTTTTAAATTTACTTTTTTTGACATTATTTTCTCCTTTTCTACTACAATACGATAAGCATTCCCCTGCTGTGCGTTGGTGCACGGTTCTTCGCTTCGCGAATTCACGGGCTTCGCCCTATCAAAATGCGTTGATGCACAGTTCTCCGCAGTGCGAACTCACGAGCTTTCCGCCCTATCAAAATGCATTGGTGCACGGTTCTTCGCTTCGCGAATTCACGGGCTTCGCCCTATCAAAATGCGTTGATGCACAGTTCTCCGCAGTGCGAACTCACGAGCTTTCGCTCGTTCGTTCACGGGCTTCGCCCTATCAAAGTGCAGGAAAAGCAATTCGTCTGCAAGCAGCCGATTGCTTTTTCTGCACTTTGGCACTGCTCATTGCTTTCGTGGACATTATAACACGTCTATAGTTAAACTTCTACTCATGTAGTCTTCATTTTTAAACGTTTTTTAGATATTGAAAACTGAATTTCTAAATCCCCTTGTGAAAATACTTTCTTTTTCATATAATAAAACCATTGGATACAATTATATGCTATATGTTGATATGAATATCACCTGTAAAAGGTATGAGAAATGAGGAATGAAAATGAGCGTAATGACTGCAACCGAGCAAATGTTTGTTATCTTCTTACTGATTCTTGTAGGGTTTTTCTGCCATAAAAAGGGCCTGATCAGCGAAGAAAATAATGCGACTTTATCAAAATTGGTAATTAATATTTTTAACCCTGCTATGATTTTTTCCAGTGTTCTGGGGAATGCCTCTGCCGGGGCGAAGGACTCTGTCGCAAGCCTGTTTATGGTGTCCACCGGACTCTTTGTTTTCCTGATCATATGTTCTAAAATCCTGGTGCATTTCACCCGAAATACTCCGGATCAGAAGCATATCACGGAACTGCTCTATATCTTTGCAAATGTAGGATTTGTGGGAATTCCGGTGGTGAAGGCACTGCTTGGCGCAGATAAGCTGATTTATGTAGCCATCTTTATTCTGGAATATAATATACTGATTTATACATATGGCATCGGACTTCTGGAAACCGGAGATAAGAAAAAGCGGTTTGAGCTTTCTAACCTGAAACCGCTTCTTAATCTTGGGACCCTTGCCTGCATAGCGACACTGATCGTGTTTTTGACCGGATTTACGATTCCCGGTCCTATTGCCGACGGTCTTCAATACCTTGCCAATGCGACGACTCCGATCTCCCTTCTGGTAATCGGCGTCTCACTGGGTGCCCAGGACAGTATCCTTGCACTGTTTACCAGCTGGAAACGCTATCTGTTCTGCGTTTGGAAACTGATACTCCTTCCACTTGCAGGGACCTTTCTGTTAAAACGCCTGCCAATTTCCCCGGTCATGTGCCAGACTTATATGATCATGCTGGCTATGCCTTGTGGAAATCTGGTATTGATGCTGGTAAAAGAACACGGTCTGGACGGAAAGGAATGTGCTTATACGATCATTCTGTCCACATTACTTTCCATTCTGACCATTCCACTTTTGGTATTCCTGTATCCGTTCCTATAAATCTGCCGCGGCCTCCATCACCTCGCGGTACACTTCCGCATACGGTTTTCTCTGCGCTTTGGCAATGGACGCCACACTTTCATATTCGGGATAATATCTTACGATATCCCCGCAGGAGCAGAACTTGACTTGCGCCCTGCCGCAAGATGTTTCCACCTCCCGGATTTCACGCCGCATCACTGTACGTGCCATCTCCTGTCTGCGGATTCCGATCGTGGTAGTCTCGCGGAAAATGATCTGTTCCAAAGCTTCTATTTTCTCCTTGCTGCAAATTACATTTAACTGCCAGCCCGGTCGATTCTTCTTCATATAGACCGGCATATAATGCACGTCCCGTGCTCCTGCAGCAAAAAGCTGTTCCATGACATATCCCAATGCTTCTCCGGTACAATCGTCGATATTGCTTTCCAGTTTCCAGATTGTCTCCGGCGCTTTATCTTCCTTTTTTTCCTGACTCTCGATCAGCATCGCACGCAAAATACTCGGGCGTTCATACGTCCGCTTTCCTGCGCCAATTCCAATCTTCTGTATCGTAAATTCTTCCGGAAGTCTGTCAGAAGTCTTAAGTGCCGCCGCGATCGCCGCACCGGTCGGAGTGACAAATTCTCCCTTCACTTCTGTAATTTGCAGTTTTAAGCCCTGTTCTGCGACAATATTTGCCGTAGCCGGCACCGGAATCGGCAGAATCCCGTGCTGGCATCTCACAGTGCCGCACCCTTCCACTAATTTCGGGATAATGACATCTGTTATCCCCAGATTGTCCACGCACACTGCCACCGCCACGATATCCACGATAGAATCAATGGCGCCCACTTCATGAAAATGTACGTCCTCTACCGGAACTGCGTGTGCCTTTGCTTCCGCACGAGCAAGAATCTGGAAAATTTTCACCGCCAGTTTTTTCGCACTCTCCGACATCGTACATGCGTCGATAATTTCCATTACCTCACGCATGCCTCGATGCTCGTGATGATGATGGTGTCCATGATTCGTATGCTCATGGCTATGTTCTTCTGCTAACTCATGGTGATGCCCATGGTCCCCATGCTCATGCGCCGCCTCATGTCCATACGTCTTACCGTGCAGATACTCCATATCATGATCATGATTCTCATGCTCTGCGTCCAGCTTCACATTAAAATCACAGCAGTCTATTCCCGCCTTTTTCACCCGGCCGACTTCCACGGAAAATCCTCCCGCCGGTATACTTGCTAGAGCCTGATCCAGCACTTTCTGATCTGCCCCCAGATCCAAAAGTGCGGCCGCCATCATATCCCCGCTGATTCCGGCACTGCATTCCAAATATAATGTCTTTCCCATAAATTTTCTCCTTGTCCCTGATTCCGAGCCATTCGTCTTTTAAAACGCTCCGCCCTGATTTTCTTGATCCAATCGATCAATTTCTGCCCCAACTACTCTATAAGATCTCATTCATACTTCCTGTACGATAGCCGGCTAAATCCATTGCTATATATGTAAATCCATATTCCCTGAATCTTGCCGTAACGACTTCACGAATCTCTTTTGACGCCAGCCGTTCAATTTCCTCCGGCAGCACCTCAATCCGCGCCATCGTCCCGTGAATCCGCACCCGCATCTGGCGAAATCCCAAGTCCAATAACAACTGTTCCGCCTGCTCCACCATACCAAGCTTCTCTTTTGTGATCGTCTCCCCATATACAAAACGTGAGGCAAGGCACGCAAACGACGGCTTCTCCCACGTTACAAGCCCCAGCTTTCTGGACAGATACCGGATCTCCGCTTTGGTAAGTCCTACCTCCCTAAGCGGACTTAAGATTCCCAGTTCTGCCACCGCCCGAAGTCCCGGCCTGTAATCTCCCATATCGTCCACGTTAGAGCCTTCTGCAATATGCTCTATCCGAATAGCGGCTGCAATCTGTCCGATTTTTTCAAATAAATCCTTTTTGCATAAATAACATCGGTCCTTAGGATTCCCGGAAAACCCCGGAATTTCCATCTCATCGGCATTACAAATAATCTGCCGGATTCCTTCCTTCTTGCAAAAGTCTTCCGCCTCCGCAGACTCTCTTCCCGGGAACAGGCAGGACTGTACTGTAACAGCCACCGCCCGTTCCCCGAGCACATCATGCGCCACTTTGAGCAAAAAAGTAGAGTCCACACCGCTGGAATACGCGACCAGAACATCACCCAGCTTTATGAAATATTGTTTTAGCTCCTCCAGCTTCTCCTCTGCCACAGCGCCCTCTCTGCTCTCGGTCTCTTTCTGAACTCCCGACATCTCGTATCTCCTTTGGCCTGCCACTCTTTCTTCCAGGTATAGACCTGTAAATTACTCTTTCCCGCCAGAAGCAAGGCGATTAATCTGCGTCGCCATGTACCCTGCCCCATAGCCGTTATCGATATTTACCACGGCAATTCCATTTGCGCAGGAATTGATCATCGTCAAAAGTGCGGAAAGTCCGTGCATACTCGCACCGTATCCCACCGAAGTCGGAACCGCGATGACCGGATTACTTACCAAACCGCCCAGCACGCTCGCAAGCGCTCCTTCCATTCCCGCAACAGCCACCACACAATTTGCAGACTGAATCGCGTCCAGCCGGGAAAACAACCGATGAATGCCGCTGACACCCACATCATAAATCCGCTCCACATTAGCGCCAAAATATTCTGCCGTCTGAGCAGCCTCCTCGGCCACCGGAATATCCGCCGTTCCCGCAGTACAGACCGCAATCTTCCCCTGCCGTTTCTGCCCCGGCCTTTCCACTTTCAAGATTCTGGAAGTCTCATCATAGATGACCTGCGGCAGCACTTCTTTCACGATCTCATACTGGTGATGGCTTGCCCTTGTCCCAAAAGCCTGACCGGTCTGATCCACCATTTTCTGATAAATAGATACCAGAAAAGGATCCGGTTTTCCACTGCAAAATATAACCTCCGGAAAGCCCGAGCGCATTTCCCGGTGTGTATCCAGTTTCGCGTATCCCAGTTCCTCAAATGGCTTCCGCCTGAAATAGGCCTCCGCCTCCTCCACAGTGATCGCTCCATTTTTCACTTGCTCCAGTATCTCTCTTGCTTCCATAAAGTCTCCCTCAATTTATTCCGTACCTAATTTCTTTACAAAATCCGCCATGACCTCAGATACTTTGATCTGCTGTGGACAGACTGCCTCACAGCTTCTGCAGCCAATACATGCGGACGGCTGTTTTTCCTCCGGAACTGCCTTAAGCGCCATCGGGGCAATAAATCCGCCTCCGGTAAATGTATGTTCATTATATAGCTTAATCATCGTCGGAATATCAATTCCCTTCGGGCAATGGCTGGTGCAATAATGGCAGGCCGTGCAGGGTACTCCGTGACTTAAGCGGTATGCCATGTCAAGAAGTTTCTGCATTTCCTCATCACTTAACGGTCTTTCTGTCTCAAACGTATGTATGTTATCCTGAAGCTGCTGCATATTGGACATACCGGAAAGAATCATGGTCACCTCCGGTATGCTCTGTAAAAATCGAAATGCCCAGGCGGGAATGTCCTCATCTGCGCGCAGTCCCTTAAGCGTCCCTGCCTCCTCCTCCGGAAGAGAGGCCAGCTTGCCACCCCTAAGCGGCTCCATTACCCATGCCGGAATCTGGTATTCTTTGAGTAATTCCACCTTCTCCTTAGCGCTTTGGAATTCCCAGTCAATATAATTGATCTGCAGCTGACAGAATTCCAGATGCTCCCCATACGCCTCCAGAAAACGTTTGATCACAGCATAGCTTCCATGTGCAGAAAAACCGAGATGGCGGATTCTTCCATTTTCCTTCTGCTTCATCAGGTATTCGAAAATACCGTATTTTTCATCTAAATACGCATCAATATTCATTTCGCAGACATTGTGGAACAGATAAAAATCAAAATACTCCACCTGACATTTTTCAAGCTGTTTTTCAAATATTTCTTCCACCTTCGGCATATTATTTAAATCGTATCCCGGGAATTTAGACGCAAGATAAAAGCTCTCTCTTGGATATTTCTTCAACGTTTTTCCCATTACGATCTCAGAATTGCCGTCGTGATATCCCCACGCCGTATCAAAATAATTGATTCCCTGTTTGAGCGCAAACTCCACCATTTCCGCAGTTGCCGCCTCATCGATCTGCTTGTCATCTCCGTCAATAAGCGGCAGACGCATCGTTCCCAGCCCCAGGGCGGACAGCTTTAATTCCTGAAAATTCTTATAGATCATATTTTTTTCCTCCTTTAATCCCAGTTTAATGTTCCTGTTTTTACTGCATCTTCATAACGGGATATTTTATAATCCAGTCTTTCCATAGATTCACGGATCACTTCCAACTGCGCGGCAAGCTGTTTTCTCTGCTCTACCAAAAGTTTCAGCCTGTCAGGAATGGTGGAATCCCCCTTTCTGCTCAGTTTTACATATTCTGTCAACACCTCCACTGACAGCCCTGCGCTTCTCATGCATTTCACAAGCTCCACCCAGCCACAGTCTTCCTCCGTATAATCCCGAAGTCCACTGGCCATCCGGTGCACCGGCGGAATCACGCCGACTCTCTCATAATACCGCAATGTATCCTGCGTAATCCCATATTTCCTGCTCACTTCCGAAATTGTCATGACTCTTCCCTTTCTGGCATATGCAAATGCCGTTTCACACTGCACTCTGCCCCGCAATATCCCTGCTATTTTCTAATTCCATATATAGTTTATGCTTTAGAGTTCACTCCAAGTCAAGCTATTTTTTCATGGAACTTATAAAATTGTAGGCTAATCTCAATAGTCCTGCTTTATAGGATCGAGATATGCTCCTCATCTGTCCGGTCTTTTCTTCTGAATCTTTCCTTTATCATTATAATTGTCCCTATATGGATTTACAATATTTATCTTTACTTTCAGACTACACTGCCGTGGAAAGATTATTCTTCACTTCATTGAAAAAAAGCAGGTCTACTTAGCCTGCTTTAATTCCTGAATCTGTTGCTTTAGCGCATCAATCGTTTCCTTCAACTCATCTATTGTTCCCTTCAACTCATCTATCGTCCCCTTCTGCTTATCTATCGTCCCTTTCTGCTCATCTATCTCATCTTGCATCTCATCAATCATATACTGCACCGTGTTCCTGTCCAGTTCCAACAATTCTTTCGAAAACATCGTCATCACCTCTTCGATATTCCGGCAGATCTCGTACACATGCTCATACAACTCCCGAAACTCTGGATAAGCTTCAATGATTTCCTCTATCACTTCCGGGGAGTCCATGCACAAGAACGCCAGCCATGCGTCCAACCTGCTGCTTATACCTTTATTGTGATAACATTCCTGAAAAATGTCAAGCGGAATCAGGTAAAATTCCTGCAGGAGCGGCAGTTCAAGCCCCGTATCCGATCTCTGCCTGAAATGATGTCTGTATTTGTCTTTATATTCCTGAAATTCCTTCGTGCTCCTCTCAAACAAAACAATCGTGTATACACCGCGAATATCCTTATAACTAAACTTTTTCTTTCTCCGGCTCTTCACTCTCTTATACTGCCGAAGCAGCATATCTGCCGAATAACACGCGCATCTCTGCCCCGGAAATTTATATCCTATCTTCTGAATCTCTAAATTTATCACGGATCCATCTTCCATCTCTACTATAATATCCGTAATCAAAAGCGACCCTTCATCCGCCAGCCTCACCGAATCATTGGGCAGCACCTGCAAAATGCGCACCCTTCGCCCAAACACCTCCGATACCAGATCCTCCAGCCGTTCCGGCGTACTCTCCGGGTTCAGGATTTCTTTAAAAAATGAGTCATACAACATTTTCGCGCCCCGGGCTCCCGTACAAAAATCCAGAAACTCTTCCTTCTGTTCCAAAGTCCACGACTCATATACCGCTTCTAAATCCTTCCTTTTTCCAATTTCCTCCAAAAGTTCCCTTCGCTCGCGGATCATAGGGAAATATTCTTTTAATCTTCCAGCCATCTAACCATTCCTCCTTCCAGGTACTTAAGTTCCTAGAAGTATACACCCTTTTTTCCCTATTGCAAGCCTTTCGACGAACTTAGGTAGATAAAGATTATTATCGTTGTTTTTCGTCTATTTTCCGCGAAACACGTTTTAACTCCCCGTCCTTTTCCCCACATAATTCATAATAGAAAATATACTGCTGAATCACCCCTTGAAACTTCCCATATCTCCTATGGGGAAAGCCTCGCTTATAATGCGCGCCAAGTGCCTGCTGAATATGGGTATCCACCGGAAATGCCTGCAAATGATGCAGTGCAAAAAGACAAATGCAATCCGCCACCTTTTCCCCCACTCCAAACAATTTCAAAAGCTCCGCCTTTGCTTTCTTATACGGCATACCTTCTACTGCTTCAAGGTCGATTTCCCCGCTTAGCACACTTCGGGCCGCGCGGACCACATACTTGCTCCGATACCCCAGATTACATTCCATCAAGGCGTTCTCGTCCAGTCCGGCAAGCGCCTCCGGCTTCGGAAAGGTATAAAATACTTCGCCGTGGAAATTCCTTCGTTCCTCCCCATATTTCTCACAAATATTGTGGATACATCTGCGAATCCTGACGATATTATTTTGCTGCGAAATCAAGAAGGAAACGATCATCTCCCAAAGATCCTGCCGCAAGATCCGCATACCGCTCCCAAATGCAATCGCCCGCATCAAATATGCATCATTTGGATTCGCCATCTCCATATATGCCGCATAATCTGTCTCCAAATCGAAATACTGCCTCCAAAATCCACAGAATTCCTGCATTTCCCATGAAGCCGTCTCCTTTTCCAGAGGTTCCCTTTCCCCTTCTTTGCAGATATTTCCCGGCCATATCTTTGAACACTCTTTCTTGTTTAAATCCTCCTCGAAATAAAACACTGCCCCTTCTTTACACTGTTTGACCTCCACATACCGTTCCCCTGCAATCACGCTATATCTTCCATTTTCCCGCATTTCCATACGAAAACATTGCCCTGATGCACAGATTTGGGAAATATTAAAATGTTCCGACTTAATTTTAATCATAATTCACCCAGATTCTATTTTTCCAACCGACGTCTCGTTACCAGCAGGACTCCTGCACCAATCATCAGGATGCCCCCGACAATGTAAAACACTGTGGTACCAACACCGCCCGTTTCCGGCAGCGCAGCCCCTGCACTGTTTTTGACAAGGAGCGTTTTTCCGTCTTCTCCCACCGTAATGCCGCTGTTGGAAGCATCGATTCGGACTGCATTCCGGGATATGGTGAATGCAAAAGGCTCCTTCAACATATTATAACCATCCGGTGCCTTCACTTCCTTTAACAAATATGTTCCCTCAGATAGATTCTCAAATATGATTTCACCTTTTTCATCCGTCATCAGTGCAAAGTTTTCTTCTGTCTGACCACCTGTCAGCGTTTTCCACGTCACTGTACCACCCATCTCGCTGTAGTACTGCTTCTCCCCCTTCTCCGTACGATAAAGTACAAACTTTGCGCCGGAAAGAAGCTTCTCTAAATCCGCCGCATCCGTTTTTTTCAGTATCACAGTAAACGGCGGGTAATATGTATTTGTAAACGCCACGGTCGTGGTATTTTCTACCGTTGTGGCATCATCCGACAGTTTCCAGATTAATTCACCGGTCACCCGGAGAGAATCCAAAGTTCCGAGATTCTCTCCATCCACTGCTGCAGTCGTAGTATACTGCTTCACTGCCGTTTCCGTGACCGTATACTTCGCATCATACGGCAGGTTTTCTATCACTGCAGTCTGTCCAGCCTTCAGCGTGAGCGTGCTCTTCTCCTGATCATCAGGCTGGATGACACCCGTGACTGGATTTCCATCCGTGTCGGTCACTGCAATTCGTTTCCCATCCTGACCGACTGTGTAGACCTGATAAAGATAAGAGCCGGCCAAAATCTCACCATCCGCCTTCGTCAGGCCGACCGTAAATGTAAAACTGTCATCCTTTCCCTCCGGAGCATTGACAACCGTCTTACTGATTTCTAAATTGCTAACCTTACTGTCGGATACCTGAACGTACGTTGAGCGTGAAAACAGATTTGCAATACTTTTGCTCTCCAGTTCATCATAATCGGCCCCCTTTGCCTCCGCCTTTCCTTTACCGTACTCTGCATCCTGATATATCTCATAGTACGGCCAACCGGTATCTGTGTAGATACGTCTGGTAATCCTGGAGAGATCCGTGCCTTCTGAATACCTCTTTTCATTCACCGCGTAATTGAACAGCGTCTTCTCCTGATTATCTGTGACGATATATTTCAGGTACGTAACCAGATCCTTTCCATTCGCATCCTTGAGGTACGGCCACGTCTGGCCAGTCTCCTCGTCCATTGCCGTAAAGCCCGCATTCCCCTGAGATACTCGCAGCTTCTCATAAATCCACGTCAATGTATTGTCTACCTGACCCTCCGAAGCCGCCTTATGTAGCGTAGCCGCAATATGCCCCGGACCACAACCAACTCTCACACCATCTTCTTCTGTACCTGCATTTGCGTAAATGCCTTCTGCCGTCACCCGAGCCATAATCTGCGTTGGATTAATCGTATAGCCCACCGGAGCCTTAATCTCCCGCAAGTAATAGCACCCCTGCGACAATACCTTCTTTACCCCGAAAACGGCTGTTCCATCTTCCTCCGCGATTTTACTGTCTTCCGTTTCCAGAACCTCAACCGGAGAAACTGTCTTGCCGTCACTACATGTGATCACACCGGTCTGCTCATCAATCGTATAATTCCCATCTTCCAGGGACATAATAACTTCATCATTGTCAGCAATATAGCCCCCGCCTATATCCGCTTTATACAATGCAAATTTTGCACCATTTATGCGTTTTTCCATCTTCTCGTCAAATTTCTGAACAATCAGACGATTGGACAGGTTCGGTATCTCAACAATTGCGCCAAACATGCGGTCAAATACATGATCCTCTGCTTCTCCATTGACACGAACCGTATTCTCACTGGTAGCCCCATCAAGGCTTTTTGCATTTGTCCAGTAATATGCAACCGTATACCTCGCTTTCTCTTTTTCACTTGAATCAAGCATATGATAATATTCTGTGATATCACCCGGAATATCCTCTAACGTCAGCTCCATTGCCCCACTGGGCGCCATGGCAAATTCAACGTTTCTCTTATTATTTTTCTGTGCCTTCGCTGTTTCAATTGCCTTCGCAATAAAGTTGTCTCCTTGGTTTACTGTGTTCACGTTATAACCATTCGTGCTGTTGCCCGAAACCGGATCCCAACTACTTTGTGCGGTTAATGCTCCGTTTCCCCTTCGCTTGAGCACGACGGCAAATAACGTGCCCTTTATTTCGCTCTCGTCGTAATATGGCTGTTCTGCTCCACTTATCAGACGCAGTATGCCCGGTGCCGCAACCCGAAGTGTCGGCGTTGACCACACGCCGGAATCATAGGTATTTCTGCACAACATCACCTTATCCGTAATCTGCAGCCGGATTTCCCTGCTGGTCCGTCGGTATCCATCTAAAATCCCAGTCTCCTTTAAAACACAGTAATCTCCCAATAGGGCTCTCAGTTCCTTTAATGTATACGGCATATTGTCTTCGTCGACAAACATCATCTCGCCATTTGCATCAGTGGTGCCCGTGTATACGGGTACATCATCTTCGCTGTAATTCCAGTTTTCATCAGCTCTATACACCGAGAATCCAACGCCAGGTATCCGATCGCCGTACTGATCCACCTTATAAATTCCCGTAGTGGGAACCGCAGTCAGATTATATTTCAAATACATATTGGAATCCATGTTACCGCGCTCAAGATAATAAAACTTCAAAGTATGGTACGTATTATCGGCGAATGTATTTCCGGCCCACTCATCCTCATCGATTGTTTTCCCTGCCGCTTGAAACGCTGATCGTATTGTGTTAGATGTTTCTCCATTAATCTGCACATCGCCTGTTGAAAAATCTATGGCAAGGCTTACTTTGTCATGGATGCCACCGAGATCGCCAACCAACACATCGTCGATGAAAACCCATACATCATCATCGCCCGCGAAATCAAAGACGGTGGTCTTCTTCCGGGATGAATCCGTATGCCCTCCATACCGCTGCACGAAGCGGGACGTCATGGTCAGGCCAAAATAGTGGTTGATTTCCTTACTATTAGACTTATGATTTACCGACTCCTTGAACTTATTAAACGGGAAAAACTGTCCGTTCGGACTGCTTCCACCGGCTTCTACTCCCCATGTGTCATACAACACAAATTGCCTGCTCTCTTCATCAAACTCAGCAAAATTACTCTGACTGTTGTAGTAATAGTATCCCGTCTTATCAATCTGCAATAGACCTCCCACGTTACGGAAAGTCTTCTTATACGGATTCTCTATCTTCGGATCAAACAGGTATGCGAGAGACTCTGCCTCCGCGCCGTTCTTGCCCGATTTGCCCGCAGCCTCCTCTGTGAGCTTTGGATAGCCGTTAACAAGCGTGTTCTCTACAATTCCTTTGTACGGACCTCCGGCCTTACCCGTCCATTTATTTATTCCCTCTGCACCGTCTGTCGTAAATTGCAACGCATGCCCCTTGTTAATCCCCTTATCCGGTTGATTCCCCTCGCCATAATCCCCGCCTGAGTTTTTAGAAACCCTATCCGTCAGCCAATAGTCAAACACATGAATCACCGTGCCATTTGGCGTTACGGCATTCTCCACGATTCCAACATCAGATACGTCTCTTGGTATTGCGTCATCTTCCACTACCCCAACACCAGATGCATTCCTTGAGGTTACGCCATCTTCCACTACCCCAACATCAGATGTGCCATCTGACATTACGTCATCTTCCGCTACTCCAACATCAGGTGTGCCATCGGACATTACATCATCTTCCGCCGCCCCGGCATCAGGCGTGTTGGCGGATGCTTCCGCATCCTCCACTATATCACTATCAGACGAATCATCGTCCGGCAGCATGGCGTCAGAGTCTCCGCCCACCACGGGCTCTGCATTCTGCCCATCTTCTCCATCGCCGGCAGAGGTATCGCTCATCTTTTTCTCCTCTCCTCCACCGATGTAGCACTCATCCATATGTTCATGTTCTTCCTGAACGCACTCTTGCTTTGTTAGAGCGAAGGCTGGCGACATTATTCCATAGACCGTCGCAAATACAACAACTGCTGCAATGCAGGTGATTATATATCTTCTATTCCTGTTCTGTCGCTTGTTATGTAACATTTTTTCTATTAATTTCTGGACGGATTCCATCTTACTCCTCCTTACCATGCTCCGGTTCTGCGCGACACAACTGATTGTCGCGCTTTCGGAATCTATATACACGCTTTTACGGCCAAATGAACACTCTTTATTCTATTTATTATAAACAGCTTTTATAATTAATTCAATATTCTTTACTTCATCTCACAGGGTTGTTTCATGAATCTTCCCAAACAGCTTCATTTGTTATAACCCCTCTATTATTCAGATCAGAATCTTTCTAAACGCATCCTTTGCAATTCCTTACCCGCATCCAAGATGTTTGCCCTCTAAAAAGGCGCAAAATATCCCTATATCTTATTTACACTTTTTTCAAAATAACTTATACTTATTTTATATCAATAGAAACTGGCTATCCCGTTGAAGACATATTTCTTTCTTAAGAATGGATCATCACTGAACTCGTCCATAGCTTCTGTCATGATCTCCGAACAGTCCCCGGCCAGCATAGCTATCCGCAGGATGTTATAGGCAAACTTCCTGATCAGGGCCAGATTGATCTTTGATTTTTTCGCCGGGGACCTGTCTTCACGGAACGTATCGTCTAACACATGGTGAAGTCGGTTTTCGACCGACCAGTGCTCCCTTTTTATACGTCCCATTTCTTCCGCTGTCAGTTCCATATCCGAGATCATTCCTGTTTTCTGTATATCCTTTGGCCTTTCCTCATCCTGGACTGGTCTGGGCCTTCTTCTTGAACCCTTTTCCAGAAATGTCCTCACATCTGGTGTGATATCATTTCCCTTAGGATCCCGTTCAACCGGTATCCGTATCTGACGGGCTAATCCCACTGTTTTTACAAAAGGCCATTCTTTCTGTGTCTTTGTCAGGAGGCTGCATTCCCCACAAACGCTGTACCATCGGTATTCCTGCCTGTCACGGTTCCTTTCCTGCTGGCACACTTCCTCATATTTTTCCTGCATTTCCGGATACCTTGCCCTGTAGTTACTGTCTTTTTTCATCTTTTTGTGGTCTTCTGCCATCTCTCCGAAATATTTCACGATCTCATCATAGGACTGTGGCTGGTTCTTTTTTACCATCAGCACAAAATGTCCCCCCTGGGAAAGGATCTGCTCCATGATCTGCGTCTGTGTCCCAATTGCATCTGTTGTGACTGTACTTCCCTGGATATCAAGCAGTTTCAACAGCTCCGGTATCGCCTTAATCTCACAGTCTTTATTCTGAATGGGCATCTGCGCGATCACCAGTCCCGTTACCGCATCTATCGCATTCAGGATCATCGGGGCCCTGAAATCCTTCACTTTCTCCATTGCTGCCCGCAGTGCCTTTCCGTCAATTGATATATGGATTCCTTTCGTGCTTACAATCTCCCCGATCCATTCCATGAATGCCAGCGCAAACAGTTCCACGTCAATCCCCCATAGGATCCGGCATGCTGTTGCCGGGGATGCGATACCCTTCTTTAATAGAAGATATTCCCGCAGCTCTTCCAGATGTTTGTTACACCATCTAAGGCTCCTGCGTATAGTTGTCTTTCCTGCCAGAAAACCGGTCACCAGACATACCAGCACTTCCGCAGAGTCATGCTTTGTCTCCCGGCCGCATCGTGGATCCGGCACCATCCTCATATATTCCAGAAGCATTTTTGTCCGAAAGCCATTCTCAGCACACGGAAAGTTCCACCCCTGTTTTTTCTAACAGTTCCTCCTGTTCTGTACTAATCTTTGATATCACCCTTTCTTTTTCAAAATACAGCAGATAAATACTTTTCAATATCTGCAGTTTTTGAAGTTCTACTCCGTGCTCTTTATAAATCCGTCTGCTCAGGGATGCTGCCTGGGCATTAAACTGATAGTGAAATTCCTGCTCCGTTTTTATCTCTCTTTCTTTCGCAAGGTAGGTCTCTGGTGACCATTTTTTCAGAATAACCGAAAGGACATCCTCCCAGTCATTCCCCAGAGGTTTCTTCCATCCCTCCGGGCACAGCTGCCATACTGCCCTGGAGAATCCATACTCCCTCACTTCTATCCCTCCCAGGGATATTTTTTTCTTTTCACTTTTTATGACTCCTTCCGGAGTTATGATGCCGATATAAGTATCTACCGGCTGTGGGTATTTTTTCCCGGGAACACGCCTGGAAGTGCGTTTATAGAGATAATAAGTATCACCTTTCTTTTTGACGGTGGTTCCCCTGGTCCGTTTCTCCTGCACCCAGTCAGGATATTTTTTCTCTGTTACTGGCATAATATCCTCCTTTCTGTATAGGTAGAGCATACCTATACTATATAGACATTATACCTCTACAAGAGAAAAAAGTCGAGGGTTATGAAAAAAATGTATAATTTCCATAACCCCCGTAAAAACAGTATGCTTAATCATTTGAATTATTCTTCATGAAACAACCCTGCTTCATCTCATAAACAACCACAGGCCTTCCGATTTTTCTATCGAATGATACACCTGCTGCCGTTCTCCTCTTTCACCACTTCGATCCGGCTTCCGATTACCTCTTTTAACAACTCCACATGCGAAATGATTCCCACCAGGCCATTTCCCTTTTGAATCCCCTGCAGCACCTCCAGCGCATCTAAAATCGAATGTTGATCCAATGTACCAAAGCCTTCATCTACAAACATGGCTTCCAGCTTCATACCGCTTCCCTGAGCCTGAACGACAGTTGAGAGCCCGATCGCAAGGCTTAAGGCCACCAGAAATTTCTCCCCGCCCGAAAGTGTGGTGACGCTCCGCCTTTCATTGCTCTGAGCGTCCAGCACCTCCAGCTCCAAGCCGCCTTTATGACCGCTTCCTGCAATCTCATTGGTCCGGTAAATCTGATAGCGCCCGCCGTGTACATGCTGAAGCAAACGGTTCGCCTCGACCGTGACCGAAGAAAGCATCACGCCCAGCACATACCGCTGAAGACTGATGCCGGAACGTCCCCGGAGCCGGGAGGCAAATTCCAGATTTTCATCTACCTTTATGCGCCGCATATCATACCGTTTCTTACTCGCCTTAAGAGCACGAACCTCCTTTTCAAGCCTTTTCAGCTCCTGCTGCCCCAGAATCAGATTCCGCTCCGCTTCCCCCCGCTTCGCCTCAGACTCTTCCACATTTTTCCTTATGAACTCTATATCCGGATCGTCTTCCCCGTCCAGCTTCTTCTCCTGCTCATCTAATGCAAGCATCGCATTTCTCAAATCCGTCCGAAACTGAATGACCGCCTCCCACCTCGCATTTTTCTCAGACACTTTTAGCAGCTTCTCTGAAAAATCCTGTTCCGAAGCAAATCCCTTTTCCCGATAGATCCGCGTCCACGTCTCCTGCTTCTCTTCCAGCACTTTTCCCGCCCGCTCTGCCTTCCCGGCGGCTTCAGATCTTCGTATGCGGGCCGCCTGTTCATTTCCCATGGCCACGGTAAGCTGCGCCTGCAGTTTCTGCTCCTCTGCCACATACTCTGCCAGGGCGCTCCCCAGCTCATTAAGCGCCCTCTCAAGCTGCTCTGACGTATCAATTCCGGATATTTTTTGCTTCTCCATTTCCCCGTAAGCCGTCTGGAAAGCCAAGGCACGCTGCCTCGCCTCCGCAGCCTCCCCACTCACACTCTGGTAAATGCCTTCCGCCTCTCTTCTCTCTTTTGCAGCCCGCTCCACCTTCTGATTGGCTTCCTCCATCGCGCTGCCAAGCCGTTCCAAATCCTTCTCCGTCACCTTGGAGGCACTCACTAAAAAACGTCCATCGGATGTTTTTGTCGTATGCATGGCAACCGAAGCCGGCTGCGGGTGCTCCCTGCTTCCGCAGACCGGACAGGGCTCCCCTTCCCGAAGCTGCTCTGCAAGGATTCCGCTGATTCCCTGCAAATACGCACTTTGCGCATCTGTATATTCCCGAATCCGCGCCCTCTGCACCTCCATGGCGCTTATCCACGCCTCATCTACCTTCGCAAATACCTCCTTTGCCGCTTCCGACTCGCCTTCCTTCTTCTTCCATTCTTTCTCCGCCCGGATTACCGCAGCCTTCTTCTCCTCCAAAGCCGCATATAACTCTCTGGCGTGCATAAGCAAGGTATTTCGGCGCTGCCTTTCCTCATATCCGGATCTTCCGGCCTCGTGCCGCGCCTTCTCCTCCCCGGCCCTCTCCCGCTTTGCCCGGACAAGCGCCAAATTCTCTTCTGCCGCCGCAAGCTCCCGAAGACTCTCCTGCTCCTTTCTCTTCACCTCTTCGTATGCAAGGTACAGCGGCCTTACCTCCTCCGCCCGATCTGCCAGAACAAGAAACGCCTCTTCCTCTTTCATTCCCTCTTCCCGCAAATGCAGGGCGCGGGCCTTCTCCCTTAGCTCCTGCAAATGCACGAACTCCTCATGCAAACGCCCTGCCCAAACGCATACCTCCTTCGCCTTCTTCTCCACAGCGCCTGCCTGTTCCGCCTGCAATTTCACCTGCTCCAGGGCCGCCTTTTTGCACTGCGTAAATTCCTCAAACTCCTTCACAGAACCACATGCATAATCCGCGAGCCGGTCAGCCATTCTTGCCGACTCCCTTTGCAATTCCTGATCCTCCTCGGTCACCCGCCGGAAAATCTCATCTGCGATCTTCTGCCACCTGTCCGCTTTAAAAAGGCTGACCAGAATCGTTTCCTTCTCCGCCGAGTCCGACACCAAAAACCGCTCGAACTGCCCCTGCGGGAGAACGACAACCTGACGGAACTGCTTATCCGTAAGGCCCAAAAGCTCTTCCGCCTTCTGGTTCACATTCTGCTTCTTCGGATTCTCAAAAATCGGCACGTACTCTCCCGCCTCAAAGACCATACAGTTATGATAATCATGCAAATTCTTCCTGCTGTATTTCAGAGAACGAACAAATTTGTACCGTCTGCCGCCCGCCTCAAAAATAAATTCCACCAGCGTTTCGTCTTCTTTCTTCGCCAGGGCACACCGCATTACGCTCAAATCTCCCCGGTCGCCCTTCTGCCCGCCGCTGGATTTCCCATAAAGGGCATAGCACATAGCGTCCAAAATCGTCGTCTTTCCCGCTCCGGTCTCTCCGCAGATAAGAAAAAGACCATTTTTTGCAAATGTTTCAAACTCGATGAACTGCTCCTTAAGATAAGGTCCAAAACACTGAAAACGTATCGAAATCGGTCTCATGACATCTCCGCCTCCTTCTCACTCCACTCCAGAACTTCCCGAAACAATGCGATCTGCTCCGCTCCCGGAACATATCCACGCTCTGTATCGGCGTCCACAAAGTTTTCCCCACAGAACTTCATCATGATATCTACTTCATCTAAGCTCTCAAGCTCACTAATACTCAAACTTGTAAATTTATCCGTTTCTTCCAGGCTTTTTCCGTACAATTCCAGCAAATAGGGAAAATGCTCCCGCAATTCTCCCAGAAGTTCCAGTCCCGCATAGCGGTCCGTGACATAAAGCCGCAGGCAATCCCCCGCAAGCTCCTCTCGTTTTATGAGTTCCTCATAAGTCCCTGTCACCGTTTTCCGGTCATGTCGCATGACAAGAGGAATCTCCCTTACCTCCATCGTGTCCGTATCCAGAATCAGCACACATTTCTGCTGCTCTTCTTCCTTTCCAAAGGAATATTTAAGCGGGCTTCCGGAATAACGAATCCTCTCCGTAATCTTCTGCGGTTTATGAATATGCCCCAGCGCCACATAATCGAACCCTTCAAAAACCTCTTTCGAGACTGCCAGAGCCTGTCCCACTCTCGCAGTCCGGTCCGACTCAGACAGCTCTGCATTTACGATCATCGCGTGTGCCATCACAATATTGATCCGCCCCGGATCCATCGTTTCCCGGATATGGTCACACACGACCTTATAGGCCATTTCCTGGGAAATAATTTCCTCTTTTCGCTCCGGGAACAACGCTATTACTTCATCACGATTAAAAAACGGGATAGGATATACGGCGATTTCCGTCTCTTCGCACTCTTCCCTGCGACAGCTCTCCTCTGCCCCAGGCTCTTTTACCCCTTCTTTTGCTCCTTCCTGCTTGCGCAAAAGCACCGGAGCGATTTCCCTGGTCAGCCGCCCCGTCACAAATAGTCCAGCCCCTTTTAACAATTCCCGACAGGAAGCCAGCCTTGCCGCTCCGTCGTGGTTGCCTGCAATAATAATAAAGGGCAGCTTCATTTCCCCACAAATCTTCGTCGTCGCGTCATTATACATGGAAATCGCTTCCGCATTTGCCACACTGCTGTCATAGACGTCGCCCGCAAGCAGCACGGCGTCTACCTGCTCTTTTTCTATAATCTCATAGAGCTGCTCCAGAAAATACCTCTGGTCCTCCGCCAAAGACCGCACTCCGGCCGCCATGCCGAAGTGCCAGTCAGATGTATGTAATAATTTCATGATAAACTTTTTCCTTTCCCCAAATGCACCCAGCCGCACATATCTCGATACTTTCTCGCCAAAGCAGCAGATTACCTACTTCCCCGCACACAAATCATAACTTTCCGCCACCATTCGCTTAATATCCTGATCCGGCACCGTGCCGTCCAGAATAATCGAATTCCAATGCTCCTTATTCATATGGTACGCAGGTACCACGGATTCAAACGCATCTCTCCAGAAATCCCTCCACTCGCGTTCACATTTTACATTGACCCAAATATGCTCTTCCCGCTCATAAATCCACGCAAAAATCCGGTTCGTTTTTCGGATTCGCATACAAGTCCAATTTGTGTCATGAAACGGATAATCCTCAAAAACGTCCGGAAACTCCATACAATATTTGATTACTTCTTCTCTTTTTGTCATAGCTATATGCCTCACTCCATAGGAAATCATTCTCTCCTCCATTGTAATAAAAAAAGCCCGAAATTACTACTGTCAATTTCTCCGCCCCGGTTCTTTCACTCCAAAAATAAGCCCCTCCCATAAGAATCTGCTCTCTCAAATTCCTATGAAAGGGACCTCTTCTTCCCGCTATCCTTTCTCCTCCGAGACCATTCGGAAATACCGCATATCCACTTCCCCCAACGCCGCGTCTGCGATATTTGCACAGCTATTGCTCATACGGTCCACCATCGTCAGGATCTTATTGAACGGCGCGGCAAGATGCGCTGCACACTTTCCTTTTCCAACGCGCTCCATATGTGCTTTCCTCATGTGAATGTCCAGATCCAGGATCTTCTCTTTTCGTTTCAGAATCTTCTTCGCATTTTCCAGATCACCGGTTTCCATGACCTGAAGCACCTCCGCATACATATCGCCGATCATTCCCAGTCCCTTTTCCAGATCCCCACGGGCCTCCTTGGAAAACCAATGCTTCTTATCCCGACGTTCCAGAACCGCTTCTGCAATAGCCTGACACAGAAAACTGATTCGGTCCACATCACTGAGCACATACATGATCCCCGCCGTCTGCGACGCCTGCTCCTCCGTCAGAACGCCCGCCGAAAACAGATCCGTCAGATATTCGTTGATCCGCACGATCAGTTCCCGCGATGCAGGCGCCTTCTTGCACACCGATTCCATCAGGCCCTGATCCTCCTTTTTCACCGCCTTCGACAAATCCTGAAGCAGATTTTCCACCAGATGGCTACACCTTAACACCTCTTTCGCCACAAGCTGGAGCGCCGCTACGGGCTGTCCGATCAGCTTGCTGTCCAGATACATCGGTATGGACGAATCCTGCGAGACCTTCTTTCCGTCGGGAATCAGTTTCATTACGATTTTCACCATCAACGCAATCATCGGAATCCAGATGATCGTCATCACAATATTGAACAAGGTATGCGCATTTGCAATCTGCCTGGATATCACTTCCACCTCCGGCCCTTTCGTGGAAATGAAACGAATCACTTTCGCAAACGGCTCAACAAACCAGATAAACAGCATACAGCCTGAAAGGTTAAAAATGCAATGTGCCGCCGCAGTCCGCTTCGCATCTTTCGGCTGTCCCACACTGGCAAGAAGCGCCGTGATCGTCGTTCCCACATTATCCCCTAAAAGAATTGGAATGGCTCCCGTAAGGCCGATCACACTGGTCACCCCGTCCGGTCCCGCCTGCGACGCAAAATTCTGGAGCACGGCAATGGTCGCACTGCTGCTCTGCACCACCAGCGTCATCAGAGTGCCCACCAAAACTCCGAGCACCGGAATATCCGCAACCTTCCCGATCATATCCGTGAACACCGGACTTGACGCCAGAGGCTTCATCACCCCGCCCATCGTCTCAATCCCAAGAAACAAAAGTCCAAACGCAAATATGGTCTGCCCGATATTCTTCACCTTCTCGGATTTTGCCACAAACGACACCATGAATCCGGCAAAAATGATCACCGATATGTAATCACTGATGTTAAATGCAATGATCTGAGCCGTCATGGTCGTCCCGATATTTGCCCCCAGGATAATCGAAATTGCCTGGGGCAGCGTCATCAGCCCCGCACTGACAAACCCGATTGCCATGACAGTCGTTGCACTGCTGCTCTGCAGGACCGCTGTGGTAAGCGCTCCCGCAAGCACTCCGAGAATCGGTGTCCGGGTGAGAAGCGCCAGGATACTCCGCATCTTCTCCCCTGCCGCTTTTTGCAGACATTCACTCATCATATTCATTCCGAAAATGAACACTGCAAGACCGCCAAGAAGTCCAAATATGATTTCTAAGGTATGGTTCATTGATTTAACCCCAACTTTCTCCAATTATAGTAGTTTTTACCTTACTACAGCTGCGTTAAATCAAAGACAGGGAAATGTTAAATCTAAGTAAAATCAAGCAAGCATAAAAAATGTTTTCTGTAAATTTCCCATTTTCTTCTTATTACTTTCTGACCAGGCATCTGTCCAGAATACGAGAAACTTCTTTTATGTCGATAGGCTTTGCCAGATGCGCATTCATACCATGCTCCAGACATCTCTGGATATCCTCTAAAAATGCATCCGCAGTCATTGCGACAATAGGAAGCACTGCATCCGGACGTTTCAGTTTGCGGATCGTATCCGCCGCCTCATAACCGCCCATAAGCGGCATACGAATATCCATCAGGATCGCATCATAATAGCCCACAGGCGATTCTTTAAACATATCTACACACATCCGACCATTTTCTGCCCATTCCAGCTCCAGTCCTAAGTCCTTAAGCAATTCACTTGCAATTTCCCAGTTCAGCTCATTATCTTCTGCTACCAGAAGCCGCTTGCCTGCGAAATTCACATCTGCCTTCTCCGGTACGGTCACTTCGTCCGAAGAACCTGTATACGGCTTTAATCCATAATATAATGTAGACTTAAAAAGTGGCTTGGATAAAAATCCGCTGATTCCCGCCGCACGTGCCTCGTCTTCAATTTCACTGCAGTCATAGGCAGAAATCAGAATGATCGGCACGTCATTGCCCAGCTCCTTCCGAAGTTCCCTTGCGGTTCTGATTCCATCCATGCCTGGCAGCTTCCAGTCCAGAAGTATAATATGATAATCGGAATGGCGTTTATGATGCTCGTTTACCATCTCGATGGCTGACTCTCCGTCCAGTGCCCATTCTGCGCTTACACCGATTGATTTCAGAGAAGACACCGTACTCTCACAGAGCTGCTGGTCATCATCCACCACCAGCATGGTAAAGTCAGGAAGGATCATATTCTCCTCCTGTTCCTCTGCCTTTTCAAAATCCAGCGTCACACAGAACTCTGTTCCGGCGCCCTGATTGCTTTTTACAGTGATCTCCCCGTCCATTGCGTCGACAATATACTTCGTGATTGCCATTCCCAGACCGGTTCCTTCCGTTTTCTGGACTCTCTTACTGTCCTCACGGGTGAAGGAATCAAAAATATGCTCCATGAATTCCTCGGACATACCGATTCCATTATCCTTCACCTGAATCTTAATACGAACATACTCATCACCCTTTGGAGACTGCTCCTCATGAAGTGACACTTCTATGGTGCCCTTTTCCGGAGTGAATTTAATTGCATTGGACAGCAGATTCAAAATGACCTGATTCAGACGCACACTGTCACACCGCACATTTTCAGATGAAATATCATAAATAAACACATTAAATTTCTGCTGCTTTTCCCTGATCTGCGGCTGAATAATACTGACTATACCATCCATAACCTCCCGCAGGGAAACCAGATCCACATTCAGCGTCATCTTCCCGCTTTCGATTTTGGACATATCCAGCACGTCATTGATCAGTCCCAGCAGATGTCTGCTGGAAAGCACAATCTTTTTCAGGCAATCCTGTACCCTCTGGGGATTATTAATATTTGCCAGAGCAATCGAGGTCATGCCTACAATAGCATTCATAGGCGTGCGGATATCATGGCTCATATTAGAGAGAAATTCACTCTTCGATTTATTGGCTTCCACAGCCATCTCTCTTGCCTCCTGCAGCTCCTGTATCTGTGCTGCAGTCATACGCAGGTATCTCCAGAAAATATAAAGTAATACTATCAGAAGAGCAGCACAGCATCCTATGAATACTTTGATTGACCGGTCTCCCGCATCCTCTATCACTTTATTCATTGTTCCGTAAGGCATCACCGTAATAATATACCATTCAGACGCAGGCAGGCTGGAGCAGTATATCTGACGGCGTTCTCCATATATCTTAATCATGGCAGCATAGTCCTCATCCTTCTCCATGCAAGCCTTCAGCTCTTCAATCACCTGGTCTGCCCCAATTTCGTCATCCTCATACAAATCCTTGACCCGGTTAAAATAGTTATCCCGGGATACATCTGAACTACGGATAACAAAACTTCCGTCTATTCTGATAACAAAAGAATATATCATGGATTCCTCTTCATTCAGAGAAAGTGTCTGACTGATATACTCCAGTGGCAGTTTCCCAACCAATGCCACACACTCTTTTCCATCTTTCGTATCAATTGTAAAGGGAATACCCATTATAGCGGATCTTTCTCCATTCTCACCAACACCGACAGAAACCATATTCTCGCCATTTTTCATGGAATCAAGAAAAGCTTCAGCACTCGAGGATTCTACCTTCTCCCCATAAATCATCTCAAAGCTTCCATCATCAAAATAGTATGCCAGCCCTTCAAACCCCCGGGCCTTTCCACTGTACTCCAGCCACTCCCGGAGCTCTTCACTGTCCGTATCACCCGCAATCGGCATCGTATCCACCAGAGTACTAAGCTGCGTCATCCGCAGATCCACCATGGTTTCAAAATGCTTGGAAATCCGCTCATTCATACCAGCCATGTATGTATTTCCGATCTGTTCGATAGTTTCTTCATTCTGTCTGTTGATATACTTGATAAGAAAAGCAAAAACAGCAATACAAAAAGCACAGACAAAAATCAGGCTTGTTATTAGAAAGCGCGTAATCTTATCTCGTTTCTTCATAGTAACCTATCCTCCATAGATTTTCCTCACTAACTTTGTATTTCATCATATCGAACCGGAATAATTTTTCCTTCTTTCACTTGGTATGTATATTCACAATCTTTTATTGTCTTTAATCTGTGTGCAATAATAATCATTGTAATTTTACCCTTTAATTGCTTGATATTTTCCATTATCTCATTTTCCGTAACATAATCCAGTGCTGAAGTTGCTTCATCCAAAATCAATATTTCCGGATTAAAATATAAAGCCCTCGCTATACAAATCCTTTGTTTCTGTCCTCCTGATAATCTTGTCCCAAACTCTCCTATTTTTGTATCTACATTCTTAGGTAATCCCTTAACAAATTCATCTAACTGTGCCAGTTTTAATACTGTACCTATCTTTTCGTTATCTATTTCATTTTCTGAAAGACCAAAAGCTATATTTTTCTTAATAGAATCTTCCGTCAAATACATAGACTGCGACACATATCCTATTTTATGCAGCCACTCTTCTCCCAAAGTCTGTATATCTGCGCCATCTGCCACAATGCGTCCTTCATTAGGACATAACAATCCTAACAGCAAATCTATCAACGTCGTTTTCCCTGAACCGCTTGGCCCCATAATACCAGTCGAACTCCCTACCGGTATATTTAAAATTGCATCTTTTAAAATCCATTTTTCCGAATTATAATACCGGAAAGATACATGATCGAATAAAATTCCTTGTTTCAATTTATGTGGTCTTGTATCTGATTTCTCTTCTTTTATAATTTCAAATTTCACTTCTAATTCCTGTTCAATAAATTCTAATGATGGCATTAAATAGGTAATCGTTCCCATATAGCGGTTCATTCTGTTCACGATTGGCAATAATCTTATAGCCGCCATTGCAAATGTAGATATCTGTGGCACTAACAAAGAAACATCTTTCCCTGTCATAAGAAGATATATAATATAGGTTATAATACCTACCATAAAAACAACTTCTATAAAAAGTTGGGGAATAGTATTAACAACATTAAATTTTCTTGTTGCCTCTGCGGATACCAACCCACTTTTATAATACTTTTCCCAAAAATATCTTTCACTTTCTGTAACTTTTACTTCTTTGATTCCATGTACTGACTGGTTCAGCCATTTTAAAATTTCAGCATCACTTTCCCTTACCTTTACCCCTGTAATTCTTTGAATAGGTTTGAAGATATATTTCAAAATTCCAACAGCAATAAGAAGTAATACCACCACAAAAACTGTCATCTGAAAATCCATTATCAGCAGGACCGCTATCATGCCTATCGCTGTTGTAATTTCAGTAAGCATTTGCAGAATAGTTGTAAGAAGAGTAAACACATTTGAAACATCCGTATTTACATTTCTTATAATCTCTGAAGAACTTCTATTCAAATAAAATTCATACGGTTTGTTCAAATATACACTAAATAATTTTGAGGACATCTGTAATTTATAGTTAGATGCGAGTCTATACTGAATGGAATACATAAGATACAGGTAGATATTCTTCGCCACATAAATTCCAATCAGTGCAATACTGATTACAATCAAAAATTCTCTGCTACTTTCCATGCCTAAAAAACTATATACACTGTTCATTATCTTATTAGTATAAATGCTATCCACATCCAGTATCAGCGATACGAATGGCAATATTAATGAAATCCCTATTGTTTCTAAAAGCGCACCTACAATCATCATAAAAAAAAGAATCAACATTCTCTTTTTCTGATGTACATTAAGGATTTTATAAAAAGATAAAAACACCCTCTTCATGATACCTCCCTTATTACAATTTGCCACAAAATGTATGAATTCATTTCACCCAATAATACCCATATTTATTAACTCAAAGGGTACCCTTCTCTTCAAAACATTCCTGCTTTCATAGAACGGTACCCCTTTTACTTTTCACATGGACTCTACATTCAATCCATTTCCTGCTAATTCAAAACAATTGCATTGACTGACTCCATCAACTCTACCACAGAACTTCTTTCTACTAAGGAAACGGATTCGCCGTCAATCACTACAAGGCAGGAATCGCCATCATAACGGTATATTTCCACTTCCATATCCGGATATTTTTTATCTTTAAATTGTATGGTAAATCCAATTTCTTTCTTTTGTGAAGCCTCTTCATTTGTAAAGCTGTCTGCTTTTAGATTCTCGATAGCATCAAGGAAATCATCGGATTCTATTTCTTCATCCTGATACGTACAGATCAGCTCATCCTTCTTTTCCTCCACCGTAATGGTGTATGAAGATTTCTCTAAGGAAACCTCTATCTGAGATACCTCTGCCAGATCAGCGGTTACCACTTCCCGATGCCGCAGGGAGTTGTAGGATGCCTCCACAATTTCTTCATAGTCCGTATTATTAATCTCATAAATAATCTTAGAGTCTCCGATTCTCACATACGCAGAATATTCGTCTTCCTCCTTTTCTTCTTCATTGCAGCCCACGTGCATGACAAAGGTACTTTCCTTCTCTTCTTCTCCGTCTTCTGTTTCTTCAATATATGTCACCTGGACCGAAAATTCCGGCGAATCAAGACAATAGGTTTTTAAATCTTCTTCCGAAGCATTATATGTCACGTAATTCCCCTGATCAAGACCGCTTAATTTTTCCAGATACTCTTCTACCAGGGAGGTGTCAAGCGGAAGATACTCGCTGTCCTCTTTTACAAAATAAACATCGTCCTCACAATACGTATTGCTGCTTCCTTCTTCATATATAACTTCCAGAGAAGTGCTTCCCGAAAAACTGATTGCTTTCACTTTTTCAAAATCCGGCGTTTCATCGTCCCTTATCATATCCTTAAGTTCTACGTTAAAATATTCCAACGGGTCATCTTTCACGAGATATGCATTGCCATCGCCAATAGAGACATACCGCTTAGAATCCATAGTACTGTAATCTCCTAAAAGAATCTCATAGGTCTTTTCCTCTGTTTCCAGGGTAATCGTGCACTCCGGATTATCCAGACCATACTGCCCGTAATCCTCGACATCTTCGATAATAAAGGAAACTCCGAACTCCTGGAACAGTTCAAGCAATTCATTAATTTTATCTTCATCGACCGGAAATGCCTCGTCCTCATCATACTGCCAATTTTCATCCTTATGGAAGGCCAGTTTCTTCGAATCATATTCCCATGACAATTTATTAACCGTATCGTTGTCTATCTCCAGGATAATTTCATCGCTGTTTTTTATCTTCTCCTTTTGCTCTTCTATATTGCTCAAAATAAATGTCACAATACAGACTGCAAGAAAAATACCCAAAAGCAAATATATTTTTTTAGTTCTATTCATCGTTTTTTCTCCTCTTCAAGGTCACTCCAATACCGGTCATCAGATACAATAACGGAAATACACCTATCATGACGAATTTCAAAAGTGAGGCTGTGGAATCACTGATGGTAAGATAACTGTACTTCAGTGACTTGCTGCGGATAGATACTGCGTCGCTTTCTCCCACCATGGAAGATACTGCATTCATCACGAGATCAAGGTTTGCTCCAGACGAATATTCATTGTACATATCATCAACAAAATGGGAAGAAGCAATCCAGACAACCTGGCCTTCATTTGCATTTTCTATTGATACTGCCAGTGCAAAAGGACCATCCACATCTCCTTCTTCTTTTTCATAGCTGGTAAGATTATATCCGGCCTTCTTGCTATAAGATTCGTCCGAAGTAGTGAGCAGCTCCGTTACAGTTACACCATCCGGTGTCTCACCTACGGTCAAGCCTTTTGAGATCGGTACGATCGCATGGTATTTCTCTTCGATCAATGGATCTGTGATTTCATCACTGCAGATATTCGGCATTAAGATATATGGCATTTGGAACGCATAATATTCTCTGTCCATATCTATCACGATTCCCTCTTCCGACTCCACGCCATAATCCGACAGTAAGCTGTAAAGATTTGGTAATTCATCGTCTTCTGCAGGTCCTGCCATTACAAACAGCTTACCTCCGTCTGCAATGTACTTCTCCAGCAATTCCTTTTCTTCTGTGGAAATGTCGCTTGTCGGCGCATTGATTAATACGCAGTCAGCTTCTTCCGGAATTGAATCACTGTTTAACAAAGAAAAGGTATTGGTTTCCATATTTTCTTTTTCAATCTGTTCACTAAATGTTGAGGAAAGTTCCTCCTCGCCATGCCCCTCCAGTATATATAACTGCGGCTGCTCTGAATTTACCACATAATCGATAGCCGATGTTATAGCTCCTTCACCGTCAAAGGACGTACTGGAGGAACTGCTATACATACTTCCGCTGCTAAGATAGATGTCGCTGTATGAAATAAAACGGCTGCGATCACCACATTCTACAATCAGACTGTTATTGGAAACTGTTTCCGTGGTATACTGCTGGGCAAATGTCGGATAGATATCCGGATTCTTTTTTACAACCTCAAGATGCTCCGATAAACTGTCATATTTATCTAATAGTTTCTCGATCACATCATCTTCTTCACCGGACTGAACGACCCAGTAGATTGTCACATCCTCTTCCAGTGCATTGACAACAACCTTTGTGTTGCTGGTGATAGAATAAAGTTTCGTAGAACTGATATCATACTGCGTCAAATGAGACGGCAGAGCCTGTGCAAAAATATTAACTACGATCACTATTGCCAATACAATGGCCGTAATGGTAATGGAATAGGTCCCTCCTTTCAAAGCGGCCTGATTCATACCGGGACCTTTCAGTTTTTCTAATATTTTAAATTCATTTTTCATTAGTTGTATCTCCTTTTCTCAAGTGATTGTACCGAAAGAAACAGAAAGAAAACAACAACAGTCAGATAGTAAACAATTGCTGTCATATCAAATACACCGTTTACGAAAGTATAAAATCTCTCAAATAACGATAACTTTGTCATGATATTCGGAAGCAATCCTTCAAATACTGTTTTATCATAAAAATATGTGATCACAATCCCTATGGTAAGAACCAAACCAACGCCATAGGCCAGAATCTCGTTTTTCGTAAGGAGTTTAATAACTGCACATAAAAGGAATATAAGTGCACATAAAGCAATTACAGAACCCGTCACACTGCTGGAGATATAGTCCGCGAGCCTTACACTGTAATAGTTAAACAGGATCACAGGAACCGCAATTCCTGCTGCAAATCCCTGATTCTCTGTCAAAGAAGATATGAACATTCCGACAGCGATAAGAGCCGCCCCCATAATAAAGAATGCTATGAGGCTGCCATAAGATGTCAACAGATACACATCGCCAAACTGGGAAAAGACCAGAGGATATATTGAAACAATAAGCAGCGGAATCAAATATACAACCAGCAACGCCAGATACTTTCCGATAATGATATTCGATGTGGTAATAGGCAGCGAATATAACAATTGATCTGTCTTTTGTTTTCTCTCTTCTGCGATTACCCGCATAGTCAAAATCGGGACAATGCCCACAAAGATCAAACTAATAAATGCAAGTACATATTCAAAATTTGAAACCGCCGATTGTATATTGTACAGCATAGAACCAATACCAACAAATACCAGTAAAAATGCACCAAAAACGTATGCTGTCAATGAGTGAAAATAACTGGATAATTCATGTTTTAATACTGCTATCATTCGCTAACCTCCTCTGCCACTTCCTTTTCCGTCCGGGCGGCTTCTACATGTTCAATTTCAGGCAGTTCACCTTCAGTCAGTTCAATAAATATATCTTCCAGATTCGCCTTTTTGGATGTCATTTCCAATAATGCTTTTTCTCTTTCTGCAAAAGCAAAAAATAATTTCCGGCAGATATCGTATGTGTTTTCACTGTCTGTTTTCAGGCAGACTTCCAACAGGCCGTCTTCCTTTTCTTTGTATGATGCGTCCGTAATGCCTCCTATCGTTTCTAAAAGCAGACCAGTCTCTTCCGCTTCTGCCTCTGCAATGAAAATGATTTCATTTGACCCCAACAGCAATTTTTCCAGATTTTTCGGCTCATCAAACGCAATCAGCCTGCCTTTCGAAATAATCAGTACCTTTTCGCAGATTGCCTGCACCTCTGAGAGAATATGGGAGCTTAAAATAACTGTATGCGATTGACCAAGCTGCTTAATCAGATCCCTGATCTCAATAATCTGAATGGGATCAAGCCCCACTGTCGGCTCATCAAGAATAATGACCTGGGGGTTGCCCAGTAATGCCTGGGCGATCCCCACTCTTTGCTTATAACCTTTAGATAGTTTTGAGATCAGCCGATTTTTCACATTACTTATCCTGGTCTGCGATATCACTTCTTCAATTTGCGTTTCCAGTTCCTTCCCTTTTAGCCCTTTTGCCTCACCGACAAATCGTAAATATTCTAATGGCGTTTCATTCATATAAAGTGGCGGGAATTCCGGAAGATATCCTATCAATTTCTTTGCTTTGTCTGCATGCTCAAAAATATCATAACCATTGATTTCAACATGTCCTTCTGTTGCTGACAGGCAGCCCGTCATAATATTCATTGTAGTAGATTTTCCGGCACCGTTGGGCCCCAAAAAACCATACACATGACCTTCATCAATTTCAAACGAGAGATCGTCAACCGCTTTGAAATCGCCATAGCACTTAGTTAAATGCCTAACTGTAATCATTACAAACCTCCTTGCTGACACTTCACTGTCATTTCATTTTTTGCAATCAAAGCCATCATACTCAGATAAGTTAAACTCAATTTAAACTCATCCGCTCATTGTATGAAAATTCTGTGAAGAGAGTTTGAGTATCCTATTTTTCTTTTTTGTATCCCTTTCTTTTGTACCGCCATATTAAATATCCAAAATACAAAGTCAACATTGCATATAAAATTATGAAGCTTCTGGGGTCTTCTATTTTTGTAAACCTCAGCACCAGTGTTACTGTCATTACTACCCACACAACAATTAATCCTACCGTTCTCATCTGATATCCTCGCTTATTCGCTTCTTTCCGTTTTTTTGTTTTGATTATCATAAGTGTTTTTGTTAAACTAAATTTAAACTACACCCAGCATTATGTGAAAAAAATATAAACTCAAGAAAGTAGAGTATTTCTTTAAATTCAGTTTATATTTTCATGCTATAGTTCATTAATAATTATTGGGAGGTGTTTCAATGTTTCAATTATTAGTTGTAGATGATGATAAAAATATCCGGCGTTTTTTACGTGTAGTTCTTTCTCAGGCCGGATACAAAACCTTTAGCGCAGGCTCTGCGGAAGAAGCACTCCGTGTCATGGAAGATTCAAAAATAGATCTGATCATATTGGATATTATGATGCCCGGAATGGATGGGTATACTTTTTCAGAATTATTAAGAGACTGTCACAATGATATTCCCATTCTTATGTTATCCGCAAAGCAAATGCCCCAGGATATCAAAAAGGGATTTCTTTCCGGTACGGACGATTACATGACGAAGCCCGTTGATGAAGAAGAATTGGTTTTACGCGTCAAGGCGCTTCTCAGACGCTCTAAAATTGTGTCGGAACATAAACTTACCGTAGGAAATACAACTTTAAACTATGATACATTATCCGTAAAATCCGGTTCCAACGAGCAAATACTGCCTCAGAAAGAATTTTATCTGTTATACAAACTTTTATCTTATCCAAACCAGATTTTTACACGAATACAGTTAATGGAAGATATCTGGGGGCCATCGTCTGATTCCACAGACGCTACTGTCAGCGTTCATATCAACCGTCTGCGAAACCGATTTGAAAACTGCCCCGATTTCTCAATTGTTACCATTCGGGGACTGGGGTATAAAGCTCAGGTAAAGGAGGATACACTATGAGAAAACAGTCCAATTTCCCAACGAATATTGTATTAATCAGTACGGGAATCATTTTTATTCTCCTTACCCTGACTATGATTATCAGTAATACAATCATTGTGTTTCTTTCCAAACACGGACTGATATTCAACCCGCCGGAAGCATCTTTATTTCCATTTTTGCTTCAGACGGGTATTATCAGTATCCTGATCGGGACCGTCCTCACCTTATCCATCGGTCATCTGCCCCTGCGCCCGGTCAATACATTAATACAGGCAATCCATGCTGTTTCCGAGGGTGACTTCCAGACCAAAATCTATATGGAGCATCCACGGGAATTCAGAGAACTGTCACATTGTTTTAATCGTATGACGGAAGAATTAGCCGGAATAGAAATGCTGCGCTCTGATTTTATCAATAATTTCTCCCATGAATTTAAGACTCCGATGGTTTCTATTCTTGGATTTGCAAAATTACTGAAAAAAGGAAGCCTCACTCCAGAAGAACAATCCGAGTATCTGGATATTATTATCGAGGAATCCGAGCGGCTTACTGAGCTGTCAACTAATATACTTAATCTGTCAAAAGTAGAAAGTATGTCTCTTTTAACTGACTTTACTACATTTAATATCGCAGAACAGATTCGGGAATCCATTGTACTACTTGAAAACAAATGGTATAAAAAGGAAATCTCTTTTGACTTTGACCTGAAAGAATTACAATTTAACGGTAATGAACAATTACTAAAACAAGTCTGGATGAACCTTATTGATAACGCTATCAAGTTCTCACCTGCCAAAAGCGAGATTGCTCTGTCGCTGGCTGCCGATGATAATTCCGTTAAAATTATGGTGAAAGACTGCGGGCCGGGAATGGATAAAAAAACACAACATAAAATTTTTGACAAATTTTATCAAGGGGATATCTCTCACTCCTCTGAAGGAAATGGGCTTGGGCTGCCTCTCGTAAAAAAGATTGTAGAACTCCATCACGGAACAATTACTGTAATAAGTCAGCCTGGGCAGGGAAGCATCTTTATTGTTACACTTCCGGTTATGATGGAGTAATCTTCTAGCCAGATTAAGGTCCACCGAACCTTTACTCAGGTATGCTTGGCAACTCAAAAAAAGGAACCGAGTCGCATACACAACCGCCTCGGTTCCTCTTTAAATTTATGCACTAATTGCATTCCCCGTATAAAGCTGATAGTACCTTCCTTTTTCCTCTATCAACTGATCGTGGGTTCCCCGCTCAATAATTCTACCCTGTTCCAGAACCATAATGCAGTCTGCATTCCTCACGGTAGACAATCGATGGGCGATTACAAACGTGGTCCTTCCTTTCATAAGCTGATCCATTCCGCTTTGTACCAGTTCTTCCGTTCTGGTATCAATACTGGAGGTTGCCTCATCCAGAATCAGAACCGGCGGGTCTGCTACTGCTGCCCTGGCAATCGCAAGGAGCTGTCTCTGCCCCTGTGACAGACTGCCTCCATCTCCGGTAATCTGTGTTTGATATCCCTCCGGCAGCATACGGATAAATCCATCTGCATTTGCCAATTTCGCTGCTTCAACGCATGCTTCATCGGTTGCACCCAGATTACCATATCGGATATTATCCATGATGGTCCCCGTAAATAAATGCGTATCCTGCAATACCACTCCCAGACTCCTCCTTAAGTCTTCTTTTCGGATTTTATTGATATTGATACCGTCATAGCGGATTTTTCCATCCTGAATATCATAAAACCGATTAATCAGATTGGTAATAGTCGTTTTTCCTGCACCTGTACTTCCAACAAAAGCAACTTTCTGTCCCTCATTTGCATACAGCCTAATATCATGCAATACCATCTTCTCATCCGTGTATCCGAAATCTACCCCGTCCATGACGATATCACCTTTTAATTCCTTATATGTGATCGAATCATCTGCCTTATGATAATGCTTCCATGCCCAAAGACCCGTCCGTTCATTACTTTCTCGAAGCTGCCCTGCCAAATCTCTTTTTACATTGACTAGTGTCACGTAACCGTTATCCGTCTCAGGTTCCTCATCCAGCAGATCAAATATACGTTCAATACCCGCCATTGCCATAACAACGCTATTGATCTGCTGACTGATCTGACCAAAGGGCTGGTTAAAGTTTTTATTCAAAGTCAAAAAAGAAACCAACATCCCTATCGTTAATCCACTATATCCATTCAATGCAAGACCGGCACCTGCAATCGCACAGATTACATAACTTACATTACCGGTCTGCATAATCACCGGCATTAAAATATTGCCATAAGTATTCGCTTTTTGCGCACTGTCCCTGAGTTCCTCGTTGACTTTGCGGAAATTAGCCAGACTGTTCTTTTCATAACAAAATACCTTTACCACCTTCTGCCCACTCATCATTTCTTCAATATATCCATTCACTTTTCCCAGATTTATCTGCTGTTTTATAAAATATTTGCTACATAGTATTGCTGCTTTTTGTGCTACAAACAGCATAACTCCCACCATTGCGAGCGTTACGATGGTCAGCGGAACATTCAATGTTATCATCGCAAGAAAGACACTTGCAATCGTAACAATACTATTCACCAATTGGGGAAGACTCTGGCTGATAAACTGGCGCAGAGTATCGGTATCATTGGTATAAATAGACATGATATCTCCGTGAGCATGGGTATCAAAATATCTGATCGGCAATGACTCCATGTGATCAAATAATTGCTTTCTGATATTCCTCATCGTCCCCTGTCCGACATTTACCATAATACGATTATACATAAAAGAGCAGAGAATGCCAATGAAATAGATACCCGCAATCTGAAATAAGGCTTTCGCCAGAGGTCCAAAATCCGGCTCATCCACTTTAGTAAGCGGGATAATGTAATCATCAATCAGAGTTTGAATAAATAAAGTACCTCTTACTGTAGCCAGGGCAGACCCCAGAATGCCCAATACCACCAAAAGAATGGCAACTTTATAATCTTTCCACACCATCTTCAGAAGGCGTCCTGTACTTTCTGCACCTGATACCATCCCCTTCTTCCTATTCATCAAAATCTCCTCCTCCCTTTGTCTGGCCTTCATAAATAGAACGGTAGATCTCATTTTTCTGCATCAATTCCTCATGCGTCCCACAGCCATTTATCTTCCCATCATCCAATACAATGATCTTGTCTGCCTCCTGTATGCTGGATACGCGTTGTGCAATGATAAATTTCGTGGTTTCCGGTATTTCATTATGGAAGGCTTCTCTGATTTTCGCCTCTGTAGCCGTATCCACTGCACTGGTAGAATCATCTAAAATTAATACTTTTGGATTTTTAAGCAACGCACGTGCAATACACAGCCGCTGTTTTTGACCACCTGACACATTCGTACCGCCTTGTTCAATATGAGTGTTATACTTATCAGGAAAATTCTGAATAAACCCGTCTGCCTGTGCTAACTTACATGCGTGAATACACTCTTCTTCCGTAGCATCTTCCTTTCCCCAACGGAGATTCTCCAGAATGGTTCCGGAAAATAACTGATTCTTTTGTAATACAACTGCTACTCCATTGCGAAGTGTCGTTAAATCATATTCCCGAACATCTTTTCCTCCAACCATAACACATCCATTCTTCACATCGTATAGTCTGCTGATCAGGTTTACCAGACTGGACTTCGAACTTCCGGTACTTCCTATAATCCCTACCGTTTCTCCCGGTTTTACAAAAATATCTATATCAGTAAGGACAAGTTCACCGCTTCCTTCTGCTTTATATGAGAAATCCACATGCTGAAACTCTACACTTCCATCTGCGATTTCATAGCAAGGATCATCAGGATTTTGCAAATCTGTATTTTCATTCAGTACCTCTGCAATTCGTTTCGCACTGGCAATGCTCATACTGACCATAACGAATATCATAGAAAGTATCATAAGAGCCACCAAAATATTCATAACATAAGAAAATAAACTCGTAAGTTCTCCTGTCGTAAGGCTTCCCTTTACAATCATTTTTGCCCCGAACCAGGAAATTGCAATAATGCATCCATACATCGCAGTCATCATAGATGGGTTATTAAAAGCTAATCTTCCTTCTGCTTTCACAAACAAACTATATAAATTACTCACTGCTCTATCAAATTTACTTTTTTCAAACTCTTCTCTTACATAAGACTTTACGACTCGAATAGCCGTTACATTTTCCTGAACACTGGCATTCAAATCATCATACTTCTGGAATACCCGTGCGAATACAGGTATTGTGTTATACATGATGAGTCCAAGTGCGGCTGCCAGAAATACAATTGCCACGGCAAAGATCATGCTGATTCTCGCACTGATCATGACTGCCATTGATAATGCAAAGATCAGACTGATCGGTGCTCTAACACACATACGGATAATCATCTGATAAGCATTCTGTACATTCGTAACATCCGTAGTCAATCTTGTAACCAGTCCTGCTGTGCTGTATTTATCAATGTTTGAAAATGAAAATGACTGAATGTTTTCATACATTCCATCTCTAAGGTTACACGCCACCCCCGCAGATGCCTCTGCTGCATACTTCCCCGCAAGGACGCCGCAGCCCAGACCGAGAACTGCCATAACCAGCATTCCTCCCCCATATAGGTAGACATTTGACATGTTCTGCGCTTCAATTCCCTTATCAATAACAGAAGCCATCCACAATGGAATCATGAGCTCCAGAATCACCTCTAACACCGTAAACGCCACTGAAAGTATTGATGCTTTTTTATACTGTTTAATCTGTTTCATGAGTGTTTTTACCGTCATGCTTCTAACCCTCCTGCTCCCTGTTTTCTAATCATTCTTTGCATCCTCCACGCCATTTCCTTCTCATTTCATTAGAATATCCTTTTTACTTAAACTGATTTTAAACTAATGATTCTTAAAGATTAAAAAAATATAAAATTGTTTTCACGTTTTGAAAACCGAGATGAACGTCCACCGGACGTTCACTCAGGTATGCTTGGCAACAAAAAACCTTGGGATACAAGCAATTTCACTCATATCTCAAGGTTTAATTTTTTCTACTGGACGCTAATCATTTTTTAATCTACAGCTCCCGAATATCCTTCCTGCGATAAAACATAAAACTAAACGAAGCCCCTAACACCCCGGTACATAAAAACATAACCGCCATACCGCTTCCTACCCCTTCGCCTACCAGCACTCGCAGAGCCAGTGTAACAACATTGTCCCTAAGCATAAAGGGTTCAAACACATAATCCGCCAAAAGACCACCAAGCAGAATTCCTAGCGGAATGCTGCCAAACTGAATGGCATTTCTTACGGCAAACACTCTCCCCTGGAGTTCTTCCGGGATATTTCGATATAGTATGACCATCTGTCCCGCCTGGATAAACGGAATCGGCATACTTGCCGCCAAACCGGCAAACGACCAGGCTATTACATTTCTGCCGATTCCCATCATGAGATCCCCCAACAGAAACGACAGCAATGCCGATATATAAATCATCTTTGCACTGCTCGCCTTTACTTTTCCGGTGGAAACGATAATACCGCCTGCGATTCCACCCATTCCCATGACTGCATTTACAATACCCAGAATAACACTGTCATTTGCACTTCTTGAGAGAATCATCGGCGACAAAATATTCTCGTAGGTTAATCGGGAAAAGAAATTGAGCAACGCCATCGTAAGGACGACCATAAAAATCTCATTCTTTTCTCTGAGATACACAAACCCTTCCCTGCATCCGGCAAATGCAGATTTCTTTTCCCCCTTCCGTGCCTGATCTTCCGGGATTTTCAGCACAAAAAGAAGTACACAAAAGGCAAACAGAAAGCTCGCCAGGTCGATTACCAGAATCAGTCTCAAACCGCCAAAGACAAACAGCGAGGCTGCCGCTACCGGAGAGAGAACAGCGACGAGATTGCCGGAAAAGGAATTCATTCCGCTTACCTGCTCCAATTTCTCTTTTGGTACTATTTTACCGATCGCGACCGCAGATGCCGGTCCCTGGAAAGCGTTCATAAAACCAATAATAAAATTCACCAGATAAATATTCCATATCTGCAATTCATTTCCCATGCTCAAAAAAAACAGGGCAGCGGAACATCCCGCGGCAATACTGTCCGACACCAGCATGATGCTCTTCTTGCTGTGGCAATCTATGAAAGCTCCGGCAAACAGACTCGCAATAATGTACGGGACATAATTAAAAAACGTCATGAGCGAAACGGTCATCGCCGTCCCTTCCTGCACATACGCCCACAAAATCAGCGCAAAACTCGTCATAGAACTGCCAAATTGTGATAACGCCTGACTGAGCCAAAATACGATATATCTTCTAAAATTATTCTTCATTGAATTTCTCTCCTTATAGATATTTTTAATTGCCAGACATACCTGAAATAAGGTCCAGTGAACCTTATTTTGGTAAATTTTCTATAAGTGCAAAATCCAATGTGGACGATTTCCTACCATAGGTCTAAATATCAATCAACCTATCCAATCATCATCTCTGTACAAGTATCGTCCAATCACCAGACCTTGCACAGAGTACTGCATTCAAATTAATTGTTAAATGGCACAGCATGCTGCTACTCCTTTCCTTTGAAAACCCAATTTTCCCTTTATCTTCTCCTGTCTATTCCTGCCGCCTTATAATAAGCGGATTTATCCTTATACATCAGTTTTTCTGACTCGGATAAAAGACTGTCAATATTTTTCTTTCCCTCTTTTTGCCAGAAGGCACCGACTGCCATGATAACAGAGCTTTCCTGTAAATCTTTTTTCAGCGCTTCGACTCTTCCGCTTAGCTCTTCTTCCTCTATTCCCGGACACAGGGCTAAAAATTCATCTCCGCCGATGCGGAACATCTCATAATCTGCAAAAACTCTTCTTAAGCTCTCGCATGCACGGAGGAGCAGCCTGTCTCCTGCCTTGTGGCCCTCCGTATCGTTGACCCGTTTTAATCCTGTCACATCACAGAATACGATACCCACGCTTTCCCCATCCGATATATTCTCAATCTGCTCATTCATCGCATATCTGTTGCCGAATTTTGTTAGCTGATCGGAATAGCTCATACACTGCAGCATTTTTACCAGATTACGCCTTTTCATGGATGAAGAAATAAAATATCCCATGATCTGGAGCATATCGTAGGTATAATCATGAAATCCTGCAGGGGGATTATCCACGCCATAAAAACCAATCACATTCTTGTCGTTGTAAAGCGGGGCCACCACGAGCGAACGGATATTCTGACGTTTCAGAATCTCGTACAGCGTCGAATCCACTTCACGTATATTTTCCAGATCCTCAATCACGATTTTCTTGTTCTCTTTAAACCTCTGGTACCATTCTGCACAGATTTCGGGAGGTAAATTCTGCAAACTGTCCTTTTCCGGCGTCACTCCGTTTGCCACCCATTCATAGGTATTATCGTCACAGCCGGCTTCATTTTTCTCAAAAATATAAGTTCTTTCGGCATTCAATGCTTTACCAAGATATTCCAGTATGATTTCAATAGTCTGATCAGGCGTAGCTGCCTGCAGAGCAATCCGAAGCCCTTCATTTACCAGCTTCTCCATATTCTTATAGCCATGGATCACATTACTTTGCCACTCCGATGTCTCTGCGTCCAGCGCAAGCTCTATCCGGTAACGTCTTTGACCCTCCACCATCATGGTATCCTTTAGCACCAGATACCTTCCAAGGACCGGCTGATAATATCCCCACTCCTTGAATTTACCCGGTGACAGCTCATGATTCGTACAGATCGCACAGGGTTTGGAACAGTTCTGAAGCACCTCGTAGCATTTCTTCCCGTAAATTTCTTCCAGAGAATGAAAACCATATACTTCCAACAGCTTCTTATTCATATAAATCAATTCGTAACTGTCCATATCTGAAGCATATACAAATTCATTCAGGTTCTCAAAAAATTCCCAGATTTTCTTCATAATCATCTCCCCCCCTGTCCTATGCAATTCCTGATGCTGCAAAATGTTTGACACAGTTTTTTATAGTAGATATAGTTGTTTATAGGATAACTTATTCACCCTGAACAAAGCAAGTATTTTTCACGATTTCCAGGTAACCACCCATAAATTATGTCTTAATTCCTCTTTTTCAACACACAAATATACAAGTATTCGCTTTCCCACATCTGGGAATCTACAACATTTTCCCCTTTTCGCAATTCTACAATATCAAATTTTGCTCCCCAAAACTCCTCCAGCCTCTCTTTGGTAAATGCAACCCCTGTTTGCCTGCTCTTATAAAACTCATAATCATCTATCTCATCTGCGCCATCACCTCCCGCCGCAAAACACAGCAAAATGAAATAGCCGTTTTCTACTAATATATTTGATACAATATCCCTGTATTGCAAACGTCTATGCGGAGATAAATGGTGGAAAATACCACTGTCTATTACCAATTCAAACCTTTTATTTGTCAAGTCTAATGCAAAAATATCTCCCGCCTTAAAGATCACTTTTTCCGCCTTGCTGTCCCTTGCATTTCTTTTTGCATTTTCTATTGCAACCTCTGATAAATCGTATGCTTCTGTCTCAATATCATTTCCAGACAAATAAATTGCGTTTCTTCCTTCTCCGCAGCCAAATTCACAGGCGCTCTTAATATTGTGCTCCCTTATGAACTCAACGACACACTTATCTGGCAGCTTATTGTATTTCAAAAAAGGCGCCGGCTTGTCCCTTTTGGTATAAAAAGTGTTCCAATCTACTCCTTCCGTATACTGATCAAGCATATCATATAAATCTTCTATTGTATTTATGTAATGCATATATACCCCCCATTTTTTATCTTTCCTGTTGTGTTATTATCGCTCCAGGTTTTTTGCCTTCTCTTGCGCTGCATTGCCTAATTTCTCATAGGCATAGTTTCCGTTTTTCCAATTTTTCAGATTGCGAAGTCTTGCTCCATGATCGCCATGCTCTGGATCATCAAACAGATCTCTGAGCTTTTGACAGGGCATATCTGCACATTCACCGCAATGCTCAAATCCCTTTTCCATACAGCATTTCGCTTTATCGCACTCGCCCCAAAACATCATTCCTCTATTGGCTTTACAGCCCTTACATCCGATTTTATCTTTCCATTCGCACACTCCGCAATATGTACCGCAAAAGGCTATCATCTTTTTATTTATCATCAATATCTCTCCTCCTTGTTTCTTGATTTTAGCATATTGTCAACAGTTTTACTACAGGAATTGATGGGATCTTCCCCATGAAAGCTACTCCTGCTTCGTTTCTCTCTTCCCACCTATCATCCGCATAATCGCTCCCACAGTCTGCTTTTGCTGTTCTTTCGAAGAAATCTTTATTCCGCTTTTCTTCCACCATTATTTATCTACCTCACTTCAATATCATAATATCGCGACTATCACATGACGGCATTACAAATTCAGTAACGCCAATGCAAGAAAAATCAACGCGATTGCAGCGAGCTTTTTCCTGCTCAGTTTCTCTTTAAACAGCACTACACCCACAACGCTAATGACCACAATGGTCACTACACTATACGCCGGATAAACAATGACTGCAGGCAGATGATGAAGCGCCAGCAGCAGAAAACGAGAAGAAAAATAATTCGGAATCCCGATACAGACGCCTGCCAAAACATCCCATACGCAAAGTTTCTGACGTTCTTTGATCCAGAGCACGAATGCGCACACACCGGCCGCCAGAAAGGTAAAAAGCAGATAGTGGTCTTTTAATTCTGTGCTCCCCAGCTTATCATAAATATTTGCCATCGAGTCAGTAAAGCCACTGACCAATAGCAGAACAATCAGCAGGAACTGATATTTAGAGGCCTCCACGTTTTCCTTCTCAAAGTGAATTATGATAATAGCGGCAATCGCCAGTCCGATGCCTAATACCTGAAAAAATTCAGGTTGCTCACGAAAAACAATGATAGCCATAAGCGTCGGAATCAACACACCCAGCTTCATGAACGTGGCAGCTAAGACTACACCATTTTTCCTGATATTCTGCTGCAAAAGAACAAAACTGGTCAAATACAGAACGCCTGAGAACACTCCAAGGCAGGCCGCAATGCCCGCTTTCGCCTCCGCCCTCCCAAAATCCAGATTATCCATAAACAGCAGGGAAAGAAACGAACAGGCAGCGTAATTCGCCACAAACATTCCCATATTATTCTTAACTTTACCTTCACTAAGACGCATAACCGTTGACACCAGCGCGCTGGCGATAATCGCCAATCCTAAATACAACATAGTCTTTTATCCCTTCTTCCCTCACTATTGATTCTATATCTTGGGGCAGTCGGTTAATACCGATTTCTGACAGTCCTTATTTCAAGGCGCAAAAACCCCTTGTTTGGATATTTGAAGGCGTTCCCTTTTCTATGCTGTTTTTTGCCCGGTTTTTCCTTCATATTTCTCAATCTCTTGATGTAAAAACCGATGGTATTTATTGATATTTCGACCGATCGCATACAGCATAAACTCTTTATATACTTTTTCGGCTGAACGGTAGTTGAACCGCCGGAAGTTTTCGTTCTCTTTGATATCTCCAAAGTGCCCTTCTGTCTGGATCGAACGGATCTGACGCTTCAGTATCCCTTTTTCGCTCAGGATATTCGCATTGGATGCTTCCTGTACGCATATGGCGAAGCTCCCGTTCATCCCGGCAGATATAGAAATGTTCATCTTCAAACACCTGATATGTCATGTTGTAATACTTTCCAATATCCTCTTTATACGCACGGGTCTTCCGTTTTTCATGGTCCTGCAGTTTAATATAACTCGCAATGCCATTCTCTTTCAGATACAGCAGGTTCTTTTCGCTGCAGTATCCACTGTCTGCAGTTACTTCTTCCAGCTCTTTCCCAAAAGCCTTGCGGTGCTTTTCTAATACCGGAATCAGGGTGTTGTAATCGGTACGGTCATTGCTTACATACCCGTGGATGATGAAATAGTTCTCCATTGCGATCTGTACATTATATGCCGGTTTTAACTGGCCGTTCAGCATATGGTCTTCCTTCATTCTCATAAAGGTTGCTTCCAGATCTGTTTTGGAATAGCTGTTGCGGTCTTTCCCCATGATCTCAAAGCATTCTTTATATTCCATCAGACGGCTCCCGCATTCTTCCAGTTCCTCATAGAGTTTCTGGATCCCCGGTTTATGTTTTCCTTTCCCACAGACAAACCGGATCCCTTCCCCTTCTGCAATCCTCAGCAGGTTCTTCTGCAGTTTCAACAGCTCCAGTAGGGAGCAGTTGTCAATCTCTATCACGGTATGATTGGATTGTACCCGGTTCTTCCCTTATCTGAATAACAGGCAAGCAAGCCTGTAAAATCTAATTCCTCCTTCACTTTTTTCAGGGTATAGACTGGATCGTCATCGGGTAAATGCAATTCGAAGAAACTGAAGTTAATTTTCTGTTGCCCAATTTCAAAAAATTCGTTATAATAATCTTGTTTTAGCATAGTTCCATTATAACATGGAACGGGAGAGAAGATGGCTGTCGTTAGCCATCTTTTTTCTTTTTATCATAAAGTTAAGGAGAGGTTGTAGTCACTTTTGACCACAACCTCTCCTGTTTGAGACTATCTATTTCCCGATAGCCCCATCACCTGATATTCCATAAAGCTCATGGAGGAACCGCACAGAATCAGATAAAGTTTACTGTCCTGCCACTGATGGTCGATAATGTGCTGGAGCCGGGAGAAAATCGACTTCTCCGCTTTAGCCAAATAGGGGTACTCATCAATCACAAATACCAGCCGTTTTCCCCTTGCCATCGCGGTAACAGCATCCAGCGCATCCGCATAGCTCTGATAGGTAGGCGTGCTGGCGATGTCCGGGTTCTGACAAGTAAAGATTGCCTTGGAGAGCGCCTCCAAATTTTCCTGGGAGGACGCATTTAAGGCAGAAACAAACCGGCTTTTTTCATAACGACGATTCATCGTGCGCAGTTCTTCTTCCCGACAATAAAACATAGTTTCTTCCTCCCTTTTCTCAAATAGCTGAGTTACGAGTTGGTGTATTTTGAGTTTATTACACTCTGCTTTGTTTTTTGTCAATAGTAATGCAAAAAGAATGGTGCAAAATCTTCCCTGAATATGACTACCACTTTTCCAACAATACGAAAAGCAGCACAGACTATCAAATCAAATCCGTGCTGCTTTTCCTATTCAATTGCCCCACTCTTTTTAGATAGGCCACTGCGTCCGAATGACCCCGAAAGCAAATTGGTGGCCGCTCCATATCTACCAGCTTGCGCCGGAGTCGATACGCTTCCCGCAGAGCAGCAAGTTCCTCTTGATTTGAATGTCAAAGAGGCTATTTTGCTTGCGTGGCTGGCCTTACTTCACAATAAAATCCCAGTACTCGATCTTATCGTGATATTGGAATTCCAATCGGTAGGTGCCGGGGGCCGCTTTCTCGAAGATCTCGGCAGTCCACGACCTTGGCCCTGTCCCTGGACTGAGGGATTCGCTCGCATACGGCAGAACATCTTCCAGCGATTTCGCCTCATAATTCTTCCCGCTTCGGTTATACCGGAACAACCGTACGGAAACCTTCTCCGGATTGTTCTCAGGGCCTTTCGCCTCCACGGTCAGTTCCATGGATTCTCCAGGGGAATAAAGGTGTGTCTGCTGCGTGACGGAGAGGGCAATGGACGGATTTGGCTTCACTGTAAACGTCCGATCGTCTATCCTTGTGGTGTCCAGTTCGTTGTGATAGTACGCGTCCTGAGAAGAATACAGCGTTGCTTTCAACTTCACCTCTCCCTCCCGGAATCCTACCATCTCTGTCCGCATGGTGACGGTATGGGTGCCCGTGCTCTTCACCGGAATGCAGACCGACCGATTTTCCTCCCCCGGGGTCAGAAGTTGGTTGTCATAGGTGAAGGTGGTGCCCGCCGGGAATGGTTCTCCCTTTTCCCGCTCCAGCAGGACAGAATATTCCCGCTCACCGTAACGGGTATTCTCCCCTGCGTTATTATCCGCATTGATGGTAAAGGTCACATCGAAGGTGTCCTTTGCATAACTGCCCGTTATCCCATTTACCGTCAGGCTCTGGTTTCCGGTGCCTCCCATAACATCGAATCCATTGCTGACCACAGGATAGCTGCGGGTATAAACCGGCGAACTGCCCGACTTGGAGATCACGTTCACGCCGTCCATGATATCGACATCATCGCTGCCCGACTTATACGTATGGAGCAGGCGAAGCTGCCCTGTAAGCTCATCCTGCATTCCCGCCGCCGTCTCCTGGGACTGATCCGTCTTCGAGAAGTCGAAGATAAAGCTCAGATTCTCCGTCACCCTCTGGCTGGCGGTGTTGGAAATGTTGCCGCCCGATGCTGCTACGAAGTTGTAGGTTTCACCCTCTTTGCCCAGGCTGTTCATCTTCTTAAATTTCGCCAGGTCAATTTCGGTTTCGTTTCCAATGCAGTAGTAATACCAGTAGGTGGGCGTGTAGTTGTCGATCTGGGCGATCATGGTGATCATCGTGCCCGCAGGTAAGGTGATGCCATTGGAATGCTGCATCACTGACTCCGTTAGAGGATTTATACTTGTCTGCCCTTCTTCAGTCGGCGCGTACTTGCCTTTCGTATATGTTACCTCGTAGCCACCACCTGTTTGCTTGATTTCATAGTCGGTTTTCGCCCCTTCCGTGGCATGGATCAGGTTTACCGTGCCATCATCGTTTACCTTCACCGTGAAGCCAACGCCGGTTTCATTATCCAGCAGATAGATCTCCTCGACCGCAGTGGTCAGGCACTCCGTCATCGTGTCCGTGGCGGTATTGAAGGCGCTGGGCATGAACTTGGTGATGTACTGCACCGTGAAAGCCGAGTCTCCGGTGATACAAGGGGTTGCTTTGGTGGGCACACCGGCGTAAATGCGCCCCGCGCTCACAAACACGTCCTGGGTCGGAACCAGACGGACAATGGAGGTAAAGAGATTGATTTTTATCGAGCTTGCATCCTTAACGGTATCATATCCGGTTCCGCCTTGTTCCGTGCTGTACACATCGAAATCCAGCGTTACCGGCACATCCCGGATCTCCGTCTGCACCGCACGGCCCTTATGGAGCACCACCATCAGTTCCAGATTGGTGGTGCCGGCCTTCGCCGTGATCAGGTCATTGGGCTTAAAATCTTTTTCCTGATCTGTGCTCTCCTTCTTGCCGGATACATAGGAGTTATCTGATGTCTTTCTGATCACCCATTCGTCATTTTGGTAATACAGGAATCCAATGGATTCTTCCGTGATATTACCACTGCTGCCGCTGCTTATGACTTTCAGCTCCAGAGCGTATTTGTCGCTGTCGGCATAGACTTCCTTCCATTCATCCACCAGCTGCTTGGAGCAGAAACTGTCAGATGCATCGGGATCCTCGTCCGGTTTTTCGCCCGAAATACTTTTCAGGATGTAATGCCGGTCCTCCATCTCCGTGAGCACCGCAGTGCTTTCAAAATCCGTATCCAACGTCCCGATATAGCCGGTCACCTTCATATCATAGACATACTTGTTGCCTTTAATATACCAGTAATAATAGCTGTAGTCCCCGTTTCCACCGGCCTTGCTGCGATAGCCGCCCACGTTATGAGAAATGATCATATAGGGCTGCTGATCATCCGGGACAGGCTGCCCGTCTTCCGTATGCTTGGATGTATCCTTGGTCACGCAGACAAACGCGCCGGTGGAGCCGGAGTTCAGTGTATCCTTATCGCCGATGGAGGCATAGACGAAGCCGCCGCCGGTTCCGGGATTGGCATGGAGCAGGGAGAGAATAAACACACCCTTCACATCACCGTACTCGGTATCGTTCTTCTTGATCTCCAGATACTTACCATTGGCCACACAGATCTCGTTGAAGGACTTAAGATTGGCATACTGGTTGGAAGGTTCATCCGTTTTGTCATATTCCTCCTGATACTTCCCCTTACCATGCACGTATTCCATATACGCGTTGCGGTAATGGATAATCCGGTTGTTGTTCCCCAGTACCCTGCGGATCGAACCGTCTAGATTGTCATACATGCCGTTCTGGGTCGAATCCTTGCCCTCGGGAACGCCGTCATAGATGTAATCCAAACCCACACCGCCCCGGGTGGTATAGCTATTCTGACCGTTGTTGCCCCGGTTGATGTAGCGGGTATCATAGTGCTCATCGCTCCAGAGGCCGCCCAGATAGTTTACAATCTCATTGAGCTTGATGGTGCTGTTCTGACGCATGTTGAGCTGCTCCACCCGGTTGATGGAATAGAGGGTGTCGTCTGCGTTCTCATCCACCAGATCCTCCGCCCCTCGGAGTACGAACCTACTGTGCTGCACATTCACGACATCGGCCCGCTGCAGGGAGTAGAAGGTTTTCAGCTTGTTGCCCACTCCTTTACCGCCTATCAGATATCCTGCATTGAAGCAGCGGATATTGACGGTTTTTTCTCCGTTGACCAGGCAGAGGTTTCCATCGCCATACAAGCCGCCGCCCAAATCACCGCCGGTCTGGTCGAAATAGATGGCGGTAGATCTGCTTTCGACTCTGCCGTGAACGCCGATGATGTTGACCTCCACATCGCCCACTACCGTGTAGATCGTTGGGTTGGTGGAGTTATTTTCTCCCTTGGCGCCGCCGCCGAACACGCTCTTGCCGATGATTATGGGGTCGTAAGTATCAGGCTGCTCCAAAACATTGACCTGGGTCGCCAGTGCATTATCGTGTTTTGCGCCTGATACCGGGACTCCGTTAGGCTGTGCCGGATCATAATGCAGCGGAAGCCGCCTTGTACTGCTCTGATTCGCGTAAACACGGCTCTGGTAGCCACCACCATAGACGCTGCCGCCCACATAGCCGCCGGTAATGTCCGTCTGGCAGGCGCCGAATACAGCGCCCATATTCAGGCTGTAATCCGTACCTTCTGCGGGCTTGCCGTTGCCGCCGCCGAACAGATCCCCTTTCACATAACCGCTTATAAGCTGCACATGGGAATATCCGTCTTCCGAGATCGCCGCCGTATTGCTGCCGACATGGATGGTTCCGACACCAACCTGACCCATGTCGCCGCCGCCATAGACATTGCCTTCAATACGGCTGACTTCTGGGTTCTTCCAATCAACGCTCACAGAGCTTGCGCCGGAGCCGACTTCGTCTTTATTTATCGTATCTGTCACTTCTTCCGTGACGACCACGTCATAACCATCGGATAAATCGGTGTTATTGGGATCCTTAATGCGGAGCTTTGTGTTGATCACAACATCCGTGGTACCGACAACAGAGCTTTCGCCATAACCCGCGCCGTACACATGGGCTTTGATGACGATTTTGCTGTCTGCATCGTCCTCCTTCTCCTTGACTATGACATGAGATTTATCCACTCTGCCGAAGCCGCTGCCACCGTACAGGGTACCCTGAACGGTTCCGTTCATCGCGCGGACATCTGTCTTACCAACAGAGGTATCTTTACCTCTGCCGCCGCCGAAGACGGAGGTAAACTGGGAACTCACAGGCGTCACATCCCCCAGGATATTCACCTGGGTCTTGGCTACGTTTCCTTTCTCATTGCATCCTGCGTAAACCGCCGTATTCACCTTGACATTCTCCAGGTTTAGGGTAACGCCCTTTTTTGAAATCACGTCCGCCGCGTTGCAGCCGCCGATGATATAGGTATATTGCATATCCGGCTTGTCAAAGGTATAGGTCAGACCTTTGGAATGGGTCATTGCGCCTGCATTGCCGCCGCCGTAGAAGGTCCAGACCTCGCCCTTTTGCAAATCAAGTGTCGGATGAATCGCCATATCTGCCTGATTGTTGCCGCAGAAAAGATTCGTGACCTTCGCTTCGCCGTCTTTCGGGGCATTAATGGAAACACTGTCCGTTACCGTAGCCGCATTGCCGCCGCCGTAGACGTCGGAGGCGGTGCCGGACTTGAGTACGACTTGGGTCGTTCCGGTTACTGCCTTGTTGCCGCCGCCGTAAAGACCACCGGTGGTGGTTTTGTCAGCGTTATTCTGCGTAGTTCCCACGGTAGCGCCTGCCAGCTTCACATAGGTGGAGGGCATCGCGCCGCTCTGGTTGTTGCCGCCGTAGACTGTGCCGTAGATACCCTTGGTCAGGGTCAATTTTACGCCGCCTGGCACATCCGCCTTATTGCAGCCACCGTAAACCGTGCCGATCTCGATGTTTTCGGCGTTCAGATTGTATACAAGGCCGTCCTTTACCGTCATAGCACCCTGATTACCGCCGCCGTAAAGGGTTCCGATCTTGCCGTCTGTCAGTTCCAGTGTCGGCTGAATCTCCATATCCGCCTGATTGTTTCCGCAGTACAGGGTGCCGATGGCCTCCGTGTTATCTTCTACATTGACTTTGATGGAGACTGATTCCGTAACCGTTGCCTCTTCTCCGCCGCCGTAAAGGGTATCCACCCGACCGCCGGTGATGGTAATGTTTGTGCGCAACGCAACCGCACCTTGACCAAAACCGCCGCCATAGGCATTCCCGGTTGTGCCGCCGGCAATGGAGACGTTTGTACCTAGTCCATCATAAGGCGCTTCACGTCCGCCTCCTAAGAGATGCGCAACCTTTACGCTGCTATCCTCCGGGATTGTGACGTTAATAGAACCTTTGATCTCTCCGGACATCTCGTTGCCACCAAACACACTGTCGTATGTGCCGCCATTCAGCGTCACATTGGTGTTGCCCTGTACCGAGGCGTTTTGGCCGCCACCGAACACCGGGCTATGTTCGTCAGCCGTACCGCCGTTTACAACCACCTCTGTGCTGCCGTAGATCGTAGCAAATTCTTTTTCCATTTCTCCGCGGCCGCCGCCAAACACTTCGCTGTGAAACAATTTCGCAGTGGTTTCCAAAGTGACATGGGTTACTATATCGGTTTCACCGGAAGTGCCTACTGTGGCCAGCTCGCCGCCACCATAGACATTACCCATCAGGGCACCGCTCACCGTAACATTGGTAGTCTTGGCATTGGCATCGATCAGGTTTTCTCCTTCCTTAACGCCCTTGCCACCGCCATAGACATCGCCGGACCAGCGGTTCACGGTTACAGCACTTTGGCCTGTAACTGTTCCCTTCTCGCCGCCGCCATAGACGGAGAAGTCATTTAAAGGACTGTCTTCGTTATCTTTTTCTAAAGCCTGTGATTCCGGCAATGCCAGAGTGACATTGGTATTCTCAACCTCCGTCTTTTGACCCAGACCCGCGCCGAACACATCACAGTCCGGGAGGTTGTTGACGGTAACATTCGTTTCGTTGACTTTGCCGTTGGTATCGCAACCGCCGTAAACGGCTCCTTTAATGGTGATCTTTTTAACAGTGACGCTGACTGTGCCGTTGACATTTGCCGCCACAGTATCTGTGCCCTGCGCGCCGCCGAAAACGGAGCCGGTGACAGAATCTGAATCATTGGCCATATCCACAGTCAGGTCGATATTGCCATAAGTGGACGCCTGCTTGCCGCCGCCGTAAACGTTACCGGTGATGCTGCCACCCTCCAAATTCACGGCCGTAGAGCCAGAGACGCTGTTCGTTCCCACGGAGCCAAGGTTGCCGCCGCCGTAGATATTACCCTTAATGGTGCCGCCGGTGATGATAGCCTTAGACGCGGATACCACGCCCTTGTCGGGATCCGGCTGCCCCTGATTGGCTCCGGATAGGACGATCTCCCCGGCGCCGCCGGCGAACAGATCGGTGTTCACCTCACCGCCGATGACGTTCAGTATGCTAGTGCCAACGCCGCCGGTATAACCGCCGGCAGCCGCGTCGCATCCTGCCGGAATCACGGCACCGTCCTGAATGGTCAGGGTCGCTGTATCTGTCACGCCGCCTCGGGCGCCGGAGCCACGGAGATAGTTAAGCACCTGTGCGGAGCTGTCCAAGCCGTCACCAATGGTGACATTTGTCTTGCCCACGGTAGCATCATTCGCCTCGCCGCCGCCGTAAACACGTTTGGCGGTGCCGCTCTTAAGGTTCACTGCTGCCGTACCGCCGACCGTCCCGGTGTAACCGCCGCCATAGACGCGGAGAGCCGAAGCGTCCTTATGCTTCATGATGACAGCAGTATCGCCGGTCACGTTGCCGGACTGGCCGCCGCCGTAGATGTGACCGTATTCGCCGAAGCGAACCGTCACATTGGTATTGCCTTTCACATCGCCTTTTTCACCGCCGCCAAAGACTGCCGGGGTGGATGCGGTGCTGAAATCTTCATCCCGCCCGTTAAAGATGGGGGCGGTTTTCTTCTCCGGATCGCCCAGAATGACGGTAGTGTTCCCCTTCACGTCGCCGTTTTTACCACCGCCGTATATTTGGAGCCAGCTTCCGGAATTAACCGTCAAATTGGTGTTTTCAACTGTGCCATCCTCGCTTCCGCCATACAGGACCGGCTTCGCCTGCACTGTTCCGTCTTCAAGAAGATTTTGAACACCCTCGTCAAAAACAATCGTATGGCCATTTGCGAACAGAGTATTCTGGTCGATCGGATGTGTGAACTTAATGTTCTTTACCGTAAGGTCCCAGGGCATCTCATACCCATCTTTAACAGTAACCTTACCTTTGGCGCTGACCCACTGCGACAGGGTGATCTCATAGTTCTCGGCTCCGATACCCGTCAGCGTTTGTTGTGCAGTACCACTTACCTGATTGATCGGATCATTCGTAAGGTCATACGCCCCGGAGAATACAATCCGAACAGCCACCTTTTCATTAGAATCTTCAGCTCTCAGCGCTTTGATTTTTTCAGCTGCCAGATCAAACGCCTTTCGCAAGGTCATAACGGCATCGTAGGGTTCAAGACCGCTGTTGGAATCATTGCCGAGCATATTGACAAAGATGACTGTTCCATCGTTTTCTGCGCCGTAGCGCCAGGTTGTATCGGTGCCCGTAGGTGTATAGGTTAACGTAAAATCACTACCGTTACTGTCTTTGCCGGCCTTGAAATGATCCTGCAAAGCGTTGCCTTTCTTTTCCACAATGCGGAACCGTTTGCCATCGCCACCTGTACCGCTGTAATTTACAACCGCACTTCCGTCCGCTTCCCCGGCGTTCAGTACACTGTAGGGTCCCATGGTCAATGTGCTGTTTGTGGACGTCAGCTTCCCCTCGACAGTAAGCGACTGCTCGATCGTAAACTGCGCTTCCGTAAACTTTGCACTCTTAACCGTCGCCACGGTGGGAACCGTCAGCTTGGAGCCCGCGCCCTCCACGGTGAGCTGCCCGTTCAGTACAAAAGCGATGTTTTCGTCATCCAAAGAAATAAATTCACTTTCTTTTTTAAGGTGCAGATCGAAATTGGTTCCAGAAATACTCTTCTTTTTCAGAGTGACACCATCCAGCATCAAATATACGCCCGATGCATACGGATTTTCCGACACTATATCCTCCGCAGTGTAAACGGACTTTTCCCCTTTCTTGCTGTGGAGTATAACAACAGGCTTATTGTTGTACAGTGCATTTTTCGTTTCGATTTCATAACCCGTCGGATTAAAACGGAAACGAGCTTTGGTGCCGGGATATACCTCTACGGTAAAATCCTTGAAGGCATTGTCCCCGTTATATTTTCCAGTACCAATATTTGCGCCACTGGTTTCAGCTTGCCATCCAAACAACTGGTATTTGGGATTGTTGTCTGATTGGATATTTATGCCGCCGCTTCCGTTCACTTCATCGCCTAAAATCAGCTTCACGGAAGTATGGGGAGCTCAGACCGGACTATAACTACGCAGAAAATCTGACCACAGAATTGTAATTTTCCCGCGCATTTCCACAACGATCTCCGGGTTGTCGCCCGCTGCGTAATCTAAATCCATGGATTTTCCCGCGATAACAAAATTCTTGGATGTTACGCCGTAGTCTCCTCCGTCATAATAGCGGGTATTCGTACCCTTCGCATGGGGCAAGTCAAAATTATAATTACCGGCATTGATACTCCAATCGTCCCAAATGAATGCGTTATTACGCTTGGAATGATTCTCCATTCTAAGCGTCGTATTCCCATTCTGCTTCAGGTTTGCATATCCTCTGGGATGTGAAAGTCCCTTATTTAGATCATTTCCAATCACTCTATTAACCGCTTTGGAATCGGTAAATTCGACCGTGATCGTGCTGTTTCCCTCTATTGTACCGTAGCCTGATCTATAGTCCACTTTTGGATCTGGTTGATCAGGCACGCCGCAAATCAGCAAATGGGTATATGAGCAGTCCTGCAGATCAAGATCCACATTGCCCTTAACCGTAACAGCGCCGTCGGCGTTCGTTCCGCCCCAAATTGCCGATACCCCATATACGGTTGTATTATAGAGATTTAAGTTGACGGAACTCAAATCTCCGTTTCTGCCGCCGCCGATAATGAAGAACTTATTGATGCTGGTAGGACTCTTTTTAGTGAAGGTAACATCGGGAGACCGGTCGTCCTGATAGGTATCTGCCGTCTTTTCACCGATGGTCAGGCAATACCCGTTGGCGTCAATGCCGCCATAATCTGTACCAAAGTCATACTCTACGTTCAGATTTCTCAGCGTAAGATCCGCAAGCATGGTGATGTAGCTTGAACCCGACGTTCCCGGCGCAAAAGACAGCTTCGCCCCGGAGGCTCTGTAATCCTGACCGTCCGATACTTCGGGAATAAGTCGGTCATCCGAGGTGATAAATACCTTCTTAGGTATGCTCGGCCATGTCGTGAACTCGACCTTTCCGCATACAACGATATAGCCGTTGTCATTTACGTTTTCAAACGCTTTGCCCAGCGTTTTAACAGGAGTATTCTTCGCGCCGTCGTTGGAGTCATCTCCATCGGGAGATACATATACGACGTCCAGAATACCGGTATATACCTTCTCTTTTTTCCAGATCGAATTTACGCCGGAGGTGCTATACTCGATGCCCTCCGCCGTAAACGCCCCTTTCTTGGGATCACTCTCAACGAATGCGGTTGGAGCGGTGATGGTAAAGCGTTCAGATTCCACCGTGGTGGTTCCGCTAACCGCACCTGCAATCGTCAAGCTTCCTCCTTCAAAGAGTATCAGCTTTGCGCTGTCCGTCGCTCTCAGGCTGGGCAGACGAGCAGACAGATTCGTCAGGTTCAGTGTTCCGCCATTTACACAAACACCCTCTGCTTTTATCTCCGGTCCGTGATAGATCAGAGTACCGCCGCTCTGCACGGTCACAGCTTTTACCCCGGCAATCTCAGACTCGACCTCGCTGTTTCCTTCTACGAAAACGTTGTCTATTTTCGAATAGCCGGTTACAGATTTTACCTTTGCTTCCTTAAAATAGATATCATATCTGCCGCTTGATGCACACTGGAAAGAATCGGCCCCGTAAATATAATCTGCTGTTACCGGACCGGTATATCCGATTTTTGCAACGCCGCTTCCGTAATGAGGGTTAACGCAGGAATGTAAATATATGGTGGTCACTGTAACACCATCAATTTCAATTTTCGAATAGCTGCTGTTAGGCCCGTAAATGTAATCGATCTTTTCAGTAATATCACGGATTTTCAGCGCTGCGGCTTTATCCTGGCCCGTGCTGCCGCCCTTGATTTTTATAGGTATTTTATAAATATTATCATTTTTAGGCGGATCGATCTTGTCATCGTCAAACTGCACGTTTCCCGAAACCTCAACACTGATCTCTCCGTTGGTGCTCCCGCCGTCAATGAGATTTACCCCCGTTACAGACTGAGCGTCTGACGAAATGACCGAAAGCTTGATTCCGTTCTTAACGTCTCCGGTGCAGTTTCCGCCGTAAATGCGGTAGAACTTGCCGGACTTCACAGTCAGATCGGTTGATTGAACTTCGCCATTGTACGATCCGCCGAAAAGCTGTGTGCGCCTTAATCCATCGGTTTTGCAGCCGTCGCCGATTACCGTCTTGTATCCATTTGCGTAAATGTTGAGATATCTGTGTTTGTTTCCGTAGGTATCTCCTTCGGCACATGAAAAGGTGATGTTTTGAAACTCAAAGCTGCCCTCCATCCGGATTCCCGTGGAGTCTCTCGAGCTTTTCTCACGAACTATTACAGCATCAAAATTATTTGCCGTAGGGACAATCAGCTTTGCATCGTTAAACGTATGGTTTCCGTCCGTATTTGTAAAGAGTATCGGTGTGGAAGGATGCGATAAGACGTTGTTATCTTTACCAAACGCCCACTGCCCATTCGCATCGATATTATCATAGAAGTATTTGTCGCAAAGAACGATTCGTTTATTTCCTTGTATTGCAAGCTCATACGCTCTTTTCACGCTGAATACGGCCTTTTGATAACTTGAACCATCATAAGCGTCACTTCCGAGGTAGCTCAGATAAACACAACCGGGCTGCGCATAATTCGGCACATTCTTTTCATACCGCCAACTGCCCGCAGCTGTCGAAACAATAACGCCATCGACAGACGGCAACGTCATTGCGCTGACGTCACCGCTGCCTGATGAAATGGCCGCAATGATCTTGTCTGCGCTCACAGCCGTATCTTGCAGGGACACATTCGTGGTGCCGCTGACACTGCCGCTGATATGCACCTTGTTGACCGCGTCAAGTATTATTTTAGCACCGCCAGCTCCGGTGTAATTTCCGCTCCAGTTTTGGTTCACTGTGGCTATAATCGTTCCATTATTGGTCACGTCATGGACATGATTCTGCGCTTTATCGAACGTGACCGTACATCCGGCGCCGACAGTAACGTCATAACTTTCCTCTTGGAGCGACGGAATGGTGGTGGTTATACCATCAGAATAGTTGATCTGAACCGGCTGAGTTCTGGCGGTCTTATTCCGAATCTCAAATGTACCCGGCAATGAGGAGGAAGCGCCTTTTACATTGATCGTTTCCGTAGCCAATGCCTCACTGCTCGCATTGGTGAGCAGAAAACTGTCGGTTATTTTGGAGTCCGTTAAGTTCAGTTCAAACGCACCGTTTACCGATACGTTGATGTCTCCATACTGTTCATGATAATCGGAAAACAGCTTTCTAATGGTGGAGTTCTCCAAATTCAGTGTGAGATTGTTGACCTTGCTGGTTATTCCTCCATCAATATATAACTCACTTATTTCGGAATTCTTTAAATTGAATTCTATATTCCCTGTTGTGTTAAACGGACCGATACACATCCAGTTACCATCTCCGTTATTAGGGTCAGTCCCGTTAGTCTTAACATTGTCCAGGGTATACATAAAATTCGCGCCGGATTGCTGCCTGATGTCTTGCCACCCACGGTTCAGATGAGGATGATATCCTTTAAAGTCTATATATTTTAGCGTCACATTAACGGTCTGTAATTTATTTCCAAATGCAGGAATCAGAGATTCATACCAGCTCCCTGCATATATTGTATTCTTTTTCGTATTACTACCGGCAACATATATGTTGACCGTCTCCAGATTGGGAAGCAGCACCTTATTAAACTCTGCGGGTATATGGAAACTGCTAAGGAAGACACCCTTATGCGCACCGTAAATGGCAATATCTACCTTTGTAATGCTGCTGTTTGCCTTATTTTCTACAGTTGCCGCAGCTACACCTTTGGAACCGTATGGGTCGGTATAGATCGTGAACCAGTTACTTTCATTACCGTTCGCATCTTTAATGAAGGTCGTTGCCTCACCGGTTTCCTCCGCCGGCGTTCCAATCTGCAGCTTATACCCCTCCGGATAAAGCATTTTGGTTCCGCTGCCTCCCTGTTTCAGAGTGACGTCGCAAATTGTAGTATCGCCCTTCAGTACCCAGTCTCCTTTCATAGTAATGATGGGGTCAGTGAGCACATGCTCCTTCCCGTCCTGCGATGCGTCCGCTGCGATAGTGCCGCTCCAGCCTTTAATCGTGACAGCCTTGCCGTTCTGCTGTCCAGGCAAAGCGCTGACATCAATTTTGTCCACAACTAAAATTGTGCCGCCGTTCTTCACAGCTTGCATGGCATCCTCCATGGTGGGATAGGGATACTCCGGCCTGTCTCCCACGTCGGCGGATTCCAATGTCTTACCGTACGTTACGCCCACATAGACAGTTTCCTTCCCCGCATCATCGGCAAGGGGTGCCGTAGGCTCCCCGCCCAGCAGAGCCTGCAGGTATTCTGTCACCTGCTGCAGCAGCGCCAAGGACTGCATTTCCTCCAGGCGAAGCTGGAATGCATCAAATTCTGCCCCGTCCTCCTCCTGCATGGTCTTCAGGGCTTCGTCATTCTCCCCACCTGTGACCCAGGCGGCAAAGCCTGCATCGTCCAGATTTTCCCAAGGATACGGCTTCGTATCCAAATCATCGGGAACTGTTTCCCCGTCCTGAGGCTCGCCCTCCTGAGATACGCTCTCCTCGGGCACGTTATAATCCGGGTTTTCCGGTATAGCAAGATAGCCCAAGACACAATTCGCGTCTTCGGCATCCTTTCTGTATTCGCAAGATCTGACCGGGCCGTCGTCCCCCTCCAGGGTCCGGAAACCGTCCTCGGTCACTTCCAGGAGGATCCCTGCCCGGGACGCCTCCAGCTGGCCCGTTTTCTCGCTCACGGTATAGAAGAACACAATATCGCCCGCCTCCGGCTGATATGAGCCGTGCTCGTGATACAAGGCGGTTTGATTCTCCTTATCCCATTCCTGTAACCGGTCCACCCACTGCCGGCAGTCCGGCAAAAAGGGCACACCTTTTACACCCGCATAATGCAGGCAGAAGCCGATCATGGTCGTGTTCCATGCTCCGTAAGGGTCCCCGTACCACTGGCCGTAGCGGGTATAGCCATGGCGGACGCCGTCTTCCTCAATGTAGTTCCGGGTGCTCTCATCATAGCCTGTTTGCGTGTCGGCCAGGAGCAAAAGGTCGTGCCGCCAATCTCCCGTGAACGCCAAAGCGCCCACCGTGCCATTCCAGTCCGCTTCGGATTCCACATCCGCGGTGAGATCCGCCTCTTCTTTACTCTTCTCTTCTGTAGGCTCCACGATTTCAGTCGTCTCGGCCGCCTCCGGGATTTTGCTGCCGCCCTCTGCTGCCTGTGCGTAGTAGGGCGTGCCAAACTGCCCCAGTAATACTGCGGCACATAACAAAGCGGCAAAGAGTCTATTAATCGTCATTCTTTTTATGCTCTTCATTCTGCGTTTCCTTCCCCCGAACCGGAATCCCGAATTACAATCTTATTATCAGAAGCCACTAAAGTCTTGACCTGGCTATAATTCTTGCTGTCACTCTTAAAAAAATAAATCGATACGCTCTCACCGGATTTGATTTCTCTGCTGACCTGCATTTCCCTAGACTCCATGTCAGGTTGAATTGTAAATGTGTTATCCGCACCATATACAAATGTCAATTCATTGGTATTGTCAATGGAGAGCGTGGTGCTGCTCCAGTTAATCACCGGTCGAACTGGCTGACTGGTTCCGTTACGGATGATCAGCTCCGCATAAGGGCTGTTCATGGAATCAACAACCTCATAGGTCAGCTCCTCTCCGGCCGGATGAACCACGAAGGACAATTCTATGGTCTTTTTATAGGGGCTTGTGCTCTGAATGGTAACCTTAACCGTCGTTTCTTCCGTATAATTCTCCGGTATGGTCAGGTGAAACAGCTTATCCGTTTTGGTATATTTGTCCTCCGCCTCGGACTTTTCTCCCAAGGTCATCAAACCCGTCACGTTTCCGCCCTCGCCCTCGGCGGTTAGATTCACATTGGGAATGTCTGCTGCCTCTACTTTAGCAGAATAGGTGATACTTTCCCGCGTAATCCGCAGATCATCATAATAATTGCGCACGCTGAAATCCACGGTATGCTGGCCGCCGCCATAAAGATGCCATGTGCCGCTCTCTGTATTTTTCAGGGAGAAGAGGCCATCGGATCCTGCTGCCATTTTACTGTCGCTGATCAGATCCACGGTGAAATAGAATTTCTCCGAAGTGATTACGCCATGATCCGTTTGAAATGTTTGAATGTATTTCGCCAGCACGACTGCAGCAAATAAGACTAAAGTGACAGCCAGCACCTGAATGAAATGCTTTTTACTGATTTTGTGATGAAGCTTCACACTCGTCTCCTCCTTAATCGATCTGACTGGCCGTGATGGTCAATTTGACTGCCTCTACTCCGTTGGCATACTGGTACTCGCTGCAATTTTCTGCCCATGAGATTCGGATCCGATATGTCTGCTCTTCCACATCTCCGGCGGCCAGCGGATCGGACCATGTACAGGTGGTTCCCGATTCGGTTTGAATATTACCTGTAAGGGTTTGCCAATTGCCTGATTCGGCAGTTCCCTTTTGATGTTCTATTTTCAGCGGCAGATTGCCTTCTGTCTGCAAAGCCGCCTGCATCTGTACCGCTACCTCGCTGGAATTGGTAATAGTAAAAGTGTATTCCTTGGATTCTCCCGGTTTCAACACCACGGGAATTTCCGTTTCAAACGCCGGCATATTCGCAGTTACATCATAAGAAGCTACCCGGGCTTGATCTTGGCCGGTTCCCATGGCTGCATACTTGGCCAAAAGTCCTGCCGTTATATATGTCAAGACCAGCACCATGCACAACAAAACCATGGCCGCCCTAAATACCCAATTCGGTCGATATGCCCTTGTTTCCTCCATTCGCTGCCGCTCCTCTCTGTTCTTAACCTTGCTTTTCTATCTCCCTACAGCGGATATCTGGAATCCGCTTCGCTTTATCCTATGATTAAATGATTATCTTCACCGATCCGGAGTCCTCCCGGAGTCTGATTACGCTTATTTTCGGGCTTTTTTTGCCCTTTCGTAAGCGCACCAGAATGGGGATGTTTTTCTCATCCACCTGAAATAGGCTGTCTAAATTCAGTATATAATCAAGGGAAATGTTTCCCGTATTTTTTAAAGTGAAGGTGTAATCATTGCTGGTTCCCGGAGCGATTACCTTATCTCCGTCGGCACTTTGTACCGTGATCTCACCGTTTTGGTTGACATAAGCGTTCTGAAAGAAGTCCACTGATGTCTGTTACCATTTCCGGGGCTTCTTCGGCTGGGTTGGTTTTGGTGATTGCTTCTGTTATTCTTTGACATAGCTGCTGACAGTGGCTTTGGAGTAACCTCTGACGGCCATGCTTTCTCTCCACGAAAGAAGAGCGTCCGCCGTCAATTCTTTTCCTTCGGGAAGCCAATTGTAGAGGGCCGTTATAAAGCATTTGTGCTTGCGTACGCAGTCTGCCGATGCACCGCTTTCTTTCTGCCGGCGCAGAAAACTGTCCACGCTTTTCTTTGTCATTCGCAAAGCCATCCCTCCTGCCCTACGCTGAATTGATACATAATTTGCATTATGCAGCGCATATCGATAAACACTCTTACTGTTTTACTATTTTTACAGTATTCACTATTACATTTTCTTCACGGGTGCCGCCGTGATTTTCACGATCAGCTCGTCAATGCAATCCGTGCAGCGTCCCTCTTGTATTAGAGTGTTCTTAAGCCGGATCAGGCTTTGCAGCACCACACGGGTTTCTTCATAATTCAGATAGAGATAGCGTTTTTTGTTCTTCCACATGATCCAGGCCGGCGACAATGCGCTGGTATTCTTTGCGCCGTGGAACCCTGGCTCCACGCTCCCAGCCGGAATAAGCTATTTGGGATATACCTATATCCTGCGCGATAACGGCTTGCGACAATTTCAAGCTCTTACGAACTTCTTTCAGAAAATCGCCGCATGGATAATCTACAAAGGCGGTATTTTTGTTTTTATGCAGGTATTTTCCCATGCTCATTTCTCATTCCTTTTCTTCCTGTTCTTCCTTGAACCTCCGGATCTCTGCTTTAATGGCTTCCAGTTCTTTTTCGTCCTTATCCTTTTCCTTACGGAAAGAAAACTCCATCAGAGTAAAGGCAGCAATCAGCACAATCAAAATACCAGCCGGAGTTCTTAGTGCGTTCACCACCAGCCCAGCCGCCGGTATGTGGGCAATAACTTTGCCTTTGACGGCGTGTATTTCAATAGGTGTGTCCGCCACATTATTGGCATCGCCTTGGGTGACGATGGTTTCACCGTCCTTTGCGATAATGCGGTGGACGATCAGAGTATTGCCGCTTTGGTACACCACAATATCGTTCACCTCATAACTGCCCGTTTCCCGTACTATGATAACATCGTTGACATCCAGCGTCGGTTCCATACTGCCCGACAGCACTACCGCCGCACCGATTCCAAAGGGCATGGGCATTGCGTTTCCCGCAAGTGCGGAGGCGTTCCAGCTGTACAGGTTCAGTCCTAATATCAGTCCGGCGATAACCACCAAGGCCCGCCGCCAGTGACTTCCTGTGCCGGATTTATTCTTTTTAGAGGTCTTACAGTCACTTCTTGCCATCCTTTATTTCCTTATCTTTTTTTCCGCGTACCCATAAAACCATCAGCAGCCCGCAGGCGGATACCGCCGTTAATACAATATAAAAAAGAATATTGGACGGATCCCCGGTTTTCGGTACCTTCCAAGAGCTCGGCGTTTTTCCATCCCAGCTTGCACTTTGTTCCGCGTAAACATAAATTGTGGCGTTTACGCCCAAGGGCTGATTCACGGCCAGATTTCCCATATCGGTATCCGACTCGTCCATGCCCTCGCCCCGCTCAAAGGCCCAACGCCATTCGACGGTATAATTGTCCTGATGGCGGATATCCAGCGTAGCCTGTCTGAGTACTTCTGTACGCTCATTATATTCCCGCCAATCACTGACGGCTGTCCCGTCACCGGCCAGCAGGCGCCATTCCAGCGGGATTGCGGAATAGGTTTCCTCCTCTCCCAAATAGGTGTCCACTCTCAGAGAAATGGCATAGTCCAGTGGAATATTGCCGTTGTTTTTTAAGGTAAAATCATAGAAATTGGAGGTACCGGGGGCAATAACCTTTTCCTCATCATCGGATTTCACCGTGCCATCATAGCTGTTTCTGAACAAATCCACATGGGTTTCACTGTTCCATATCTGCACATCGTCATACACCTGCAACTCTCCCTGGTATTCGTCCGACTGCCCGGCGATATAGCTGGTGGTTCCGGCCGTGTGCCGGGGCGAAGTCGTGCTGCCTGCAACAGAGCTTTCTTCCTGCGCCGGTTTCTCCTTAAATTCAGAAATATCGGCCGTCGCTTTTCCTTCGGACTCCGAATAAGCAGCTTCCGGCGGAACAAGAGAAATCACATTGGTGTCCTTTCTGGAAAACTGACCTATACTGCTCCCAAGGAACACCAAACTGATAACGATTCCAAAGGCAAGCAGCAGGCAAAGAACAAGGATTCCAAACATCGGATATTTTTTTGGGGAATCGGCTCCCGCTTGCCGCGAAGCCATCTGATTGATCTGTACTTTCTTCACAAGAGCCCTCCTCACAATATAGTCCGGGTATCCAAGCCTTTTTCACCCTTTCAAAAAAGCGAATCCGGTTTTCGCTTCTTTGAAAAGGTGAAAACACCTCTCCCTCCTGCCACGAAGGGGGGAGAGGGATTTTCAGTACGTTACAATAAGTTTACCATTCAAAAATTAGTCAATCTGCGTTGCGGTTACAGTCCAATCCAGTTTAACTTCAGTGTTAATTTGGGTAGCCTTACCGCCATCATACTCCGCCTCAGTAGGAATAGGAGTAGTAGCAGCAGCATTGCCAAGAACGGTATCCAGCTTATCGTTAAGAGTCTGATTCGCGTTATCTTCGTATGCCCACTCCCATTTGATTTTGATGTCCGGTAAATCATCCGAGGCAGTAGTTTTTTCACTATCACTGATAGTACCATCTATGTCTTTATCAACATAGTATTTTTGGGCACCAACATCGTATGTATAAATAATTTTAAAGCCATCGAACAATGCTTTCAGTTGCTCAAGGGTCTTATCTTCCACAAGCACGTTCTCACCGTTGTAAACACTAAACTTCACAGGCTCATAATCAGCCTCGCTCCCACCGTTCGGTGCGTACTTCAGCGTAGGCATTTTTGCTGTAGCAGGATTCAACTTGATCGTCATATTGTAAGAAACCTCAGGTGTGCCACTACCATGGGTAATGTCAAGTCCTGTACCCTTTGTACCGGGAGCAACCAATTGCGTCGTATCAGATGACTTAACAGTTGCGGTGGCGGCGTTGTCATCAACTTTTTCATCCTTATAAGCCGTTGCAAACAAATCAGACTCCACGTTAATGGTCACGCCCCACTTAGCAACCCGAGCGTTATCACTTTCATTGCCGGTAGTGGTGTACTTCGCAAAGGTGCCGCCGATAATACTGGTAGTCAAAAGCGTTAAAACCATCAGAGCGGACGCCATACGGAGCATCTTATTTTTTTTCATTCTTTATCCTCCTTTCAGAGTTTTTCATTGGTCCCACAGAAAACCTCCATGGGCTTTGCTCTTGCCGTGGCTGCCGGGAGCAAAGCAGTTTCCTGCCGGGCCAGGCATCTTTTATCTATTCAAATTCACAGCGTGGCCTCTGTGAAGCTGAACCAAATCAAGAAACGGGTGTTTGGTCTTCCGCCTGTTTCGCTTTCTGCGCGCGAAGTTCCTCCAACTCCCGCAAAAGCGCATCCGTATCCGCTTTTTTTCTTTTCTCATATTTTCGCCTGCGTAAAATATCCCATCCGACCAGAAGAAGAATAGGACATACCACGCATACAATCAGTCCCGCTGTAGTCTGCATAAACATGACCACATTGCCAAGGTTAGGAATACGCATCCGGTATACGCCCACCAGTTTATCCACCGGCACAGGCATAGCGTCGTCGGCGTTGTTGGCAATACCACGGGTGATCCACGCCGTCTGCCCATTGACCTGTGTAACCTCTGCTACCGAGTGGGTCACAATGCTGGTTCCGTTGCCGGCCGGATCAAAAAAGGCGATGACGTCGCCAACTTGAATGTTTTCCGGCTCCTCTGTGTGGCAGAAGATCAGATCGCCGCTTTGGATATCCGGGTACATGGAATCAGTAAGAACAATTAGTGGGAAAAAATTTCCAACATTGGGTACCTTGTCCGGGTTTGTGAAGCTGCGGATAATCAGTGTAATATTGATTACCAGAATCGGAACCAAAAGTATGCACAGGATCGTACCGATCACAGTCCCTATCTTGTGGCCCACGGAGGTTGGTTCTTTCGTATTTTCCGTTGCCTTGCTCATATCTGCGTGTCCTCATTTCTTTTATTTGCGCTTATCAGCAGCTCCAGCGCCTGCATATCGTTTCGTGATATAGCCTGCTCCGCTCTCTTTCTGCTGGCACAGGAAAACGTCCACGCTTTCCTCTGTCATTCGCAAGCCATCCTGCCCGGCGTTGGGTCTGATACGTAATTTGTATTATGTAGTAAATTTCGATAAATATCTAAACTATTTCATTAAATATGATATATTACCTGCAACAAAAATGCAAGAAAATTTTCAAATCTATTTGCAGAAAAACGGGGGCTATCGTATATACGATGGTAGAAATTGCAAAAGGTTCAAAAGCCAATGGAGCAAACTTGTTTCATAGATGTAGAATTAAGTCTTACATACCGAATTTACTTTTTCAATTCACGTAAAATTATATGCAGTAAAAATATATTCTCCACAGTTTTGCAGCAACATATGTTCGATTTTAGCTTGAATCCCCTATAAACAAAGGGCACTGAAAAACTTCCATTTTTTAAGTGGGAGTTTTTCTTTTATGACGATTTTTTGTGATTTTCAGTTCTTTTTCGATAAGATTACAGAATAATGCTATGGTTTAAGCCATAGCCAATTCCTGTAATCTTACTATCCTTTTTACATTTGCTGTAAATGCGGTAAAATACATTTGAACATGCATAGCAAATAACCCTCTTGAATCTGCTCTGCGCAAACCGTGGGCTTCTTTTAATTCTCCATTCTTTTCTTCTATCCTATGCCGGATTTTCATTCTCTCTTGGAAGTATTCACTTTCTTCAAATTTAAGCCTTTCCATGTTTTTCGCGCTTGCCTGCGTGATACTGTAACTCCGTTCTTTTGAGTTTGATTTTCCTACACGGCAGTTTTCTCTTTGCGGGCATTTCCGGCACTTAACTTTGCTAAATATATATCTTAAATAGGTGTTCCCGTTTTTGGCAGCTCTCTTTTCCACTCGCATGGAAAGCTCTCCGGCAGGACATTGCAGCAACCCTGCATCTTTATTGAAACAGAACCCCTCCGCAAGGTTTCCGTTTGCAGCCGCCGCTACAGCTGTATTCGTTCGGGCAATCAGTGCAATCTCTTTTCCGCATACTTCCAGATTATCATCACTGACATATGCCATATCTCCGATAACTTCTGTTACTTTTATTCCATTTTTCTGTGCTTTTTCTATCAGTTTCGGCAATTCCTGACCATCCGGTGCTCCTCCATCTGTTACACTTATCCCAGCAATCAGACGGCCTTCTGTCATTGCGAGATGATTCTTATACCCATAAAACGTACTGGTCGCCGTTTTGTGCCCAAACCGTGCATCTTTATCATCTTTGGAACGGATCTCTCTGATCTGTTCGTTCTCAAGCAGTTCTTTCATCTCTTTAGAGATTTTCTGTATCTTTTGATTTCCACAGGTTTCTATCCCTTCCTCCAGAACCTGGAGCAGTTCCTTCGTATAGGCGATCTCTTCGTCCAATCCTGCTTCCAAAGATGGTTTCTCTGGAAATCTCTCTGATAATTCAAAAGCATTTTTATAAATCTCTTTCCGAAGTTGTTTACTCATATCCCTCAGGATTTGTGTGGGGGATTTCGCTCGGACGGATGCAGTTGTGTGGGTAGAATCCACGATAATCGTTCCCGATTTGATTAGACCTTTGTCCAGAGCCTGCTGGATTGTTTCTTTCAGCATTTCCTCCAGAATATCTTCCGTGATGCGGGTCTTTCTGAATTTCGTCAGAAGACTGGGATCTATCATTTTTTCTTCTGGTTCCAGATCCAGAAAAAATTTATATGCCATGTCTGTCTGAGCACTGCTGATCAGGGTTTCATCGGACAGATCGTACAGCTTTTTCAGAAAAAGCAGTTTAAACATCATCTCCGGTTCTTTCGCCGGCCGCCCGAAATTTTCACAATACTGTTTACGGAGCATTGGATTTACAAAACTAAAATCTATATTTTCTTTAATTCTACGCAAAAGATGATTTGCTGGAATGATTGCATCATAAATCCCCTGATAGGGTGATAATGAAAGTTTCAACTGTGAATGGTCTTTCAACATGGCAGAACCTCCTTCCTCATGATTCTATTATAATGGATACATTAAAAAAGCCCAATTCTTTTTTAGAATCAGACTTTTTCAGTGCCCTTATAAACACAGGATTTCAAGCTTTTTTTATTTCTAGTTTTCGTCATATTTATATTGCGTTATGTCGCGTTTTATGGTATAATTAATATTATATTGACAGGAGTTTAAAATATATGCATCTTAAAAAAACACCCAATCCTAAAGGTCGTATCCGGCTTTCCATTGTAGATTCTTATTATGATAAAGAGAAAAAATATGCACGCCAAAAAACAATAGAATCTCTTGGCTGGCTGGACGAGTTAGAAAAGCAATACGATGACCCTATCGCTCACTTTACAAAAAGGGTCGAGCAATTAAAAGCTGAAAAAAAAGCTCGGCAAGCTCCAATCAACTTTACTTTCTTTGATTCCGACCGATTATGCGTCGGTGATGACTTCCGGAAAAACTTTGGATATGCCGCTTTAAGTAAAATCTATCATGAGCTTGGCATCCATACTTTCCTCATCAATCGGCAGCGCCACTCAAAAGAACAGTATGACGCCAATACGATCATGAAAATGCTTGTCTATTCCAGACTCCTTTTCCCAGCTTCCAAAAAATCTTCCTATGATAACCGGCACAGATTTTTTGAAAAGACTGACTACTCTCTCGATGATGTTTATCGTTGTCTGACATTATTGGACAAGCAAAAGGAAAATCTACAGTTCTGGCTCAATGACAGAATCAAAAAGAATTACGGCAGGGATACCAGCCTTATTTACTATGATGTCACCAACTATTACTTTGAGTCGGACAGGCAGGATGATTTCCTGCATAAAGGCGTTTCCAAAGAACATCGCCCCAACCCGATTATCCAGATGGGCCTTTTCATGGATCAAAATGGTATTCCCATCACTTATGAACTTTTTCCTGGGAATACCAATGACTGCCTTACCTACCGGCCAAACTTCGGGCGCATCAAAAAACAGTTTGATCTTGGACGGGTAATCTCTGTGGCAGATAAAGGAATGACTACCGGGGATAATATCTGGTACACCATAAATACTCCCACTCATGATGGCTACGTGTTCAGCATGTCCATCCGGGGAGCTGAAAAAAGTATAAAGGATTATGTTTTGGATGAAAATGGTTATGAATGGCTTGACAAAGAATATAAAAGAAAATCCAGAAGGTATCCGAGGACTATCCGGGTAACCTCTGTTACCGGGAAAAAACTCAACAAACAGGTAGATGAAAAACAAGTCGTATTCTGGAGCGCAAAATATGCAAAACGAGCAAAAGCCGAACGGGAAGCTGCACTGGCAAAAGCAAGAGAGCTTGCTGCAAATCCCGGCAACTACAAAAGATCCACTTCCTATGGAGCAGCAAAGTATATAAAAAAATAGATTTTGATAAAGAAACCGGGGAAATCCTTACTGCTTCTTCCATTCTGGATATCGATGAAGAAAAGCTCAGGGAAGAAGAAGCATTTGACGGTTATTACATGCTTCTGACCAGTGAGATGGAAACATCAGATGATGAGATAATAGACATATATCGAGGACTTTGGAGAATTGAAGAGTCCTTTAAAGTCACCAAAAGCGAACTGGAAGCCAGGCCTGTATATGTTTGGACAAAAGAACACATCGAAGCGCACTTTCTTACCTGCTTTGTTGCACTTACCATTGCCAGGATACTAGAAATGAAGCTAGAGAGAAAGTACAGCATTGGAACTATACTAGATGCGCTTTCAAAAGCGGAATGTAGTCTGCTCCAACAGAATTATTATCTGTTCGACTATTATGATGAAACACTTAAAGATATAGGCAAAGTGATGAACATTGATTTCAGCAAACGGATCCGTACACTTGGAGAAATAAAAAAAATTTTGGCGGATACAAAAAAATAGAAAAATCCCTATGAAAAAATGACAAAATGTCAAGGCCGCAAACCAGCATAAATACTGGACTTGCGGCCTTTTTTAGCTTATTTTTCCTGCAAAAGTCAGGATATATTACCTGCAACAAAAATGCAAGAAAATTTTCAAATCTATTTGCAGAAAAACGGGGGCTATCGTATATACGATGGTAGAAATTGCAAAAGGTTCAAAAGCCAATGGAGCAAACTTGTTTCATAGATGTAGAATTAAGTCTTACATACCGAATTTACTTTTTCAATTCACGTAAAATTATATGCAGTAAAAATATATTCTGAATAAACCAAAAAACTATTGACTCCAACGTAACGTGATACTGTATTCTATTCTCACAGAGGCAGAATAGATATTAGCCGGCAATTTCTATCTTGCTTCCCTACTAACTAAAGGAGCTGGTAAGAATGAGAACCATAAGCCAAGTTGCAGAATTAACAGGTATCAGTATACGCACGCTGCAATACTATGATGAAATCGGACTGCTAAAACCAAGTGAATTAACGCAGTCCGGCTATCGCTTATACAATGATGAAGCATTGCAGAAACTTCAACAAATTCTGTTTTTTAAGGAATTGGGTTTCAAACTAAATGATATTAGAGAAATTCTGCAAAAACCCAATTTTGACAGAATTGCTGCATTCAAAAAACAAAAAGAACTGCTTCTTCTAAAGCGCAATCGCATAGACAGACTCATACAGCTTCTTAGCCGCTTAGAGAAAGGAGAGCAATGTATGAGTTTTAAAGAATTTGATTTGTCGGATTATATTAATGCTTTAGAAGATTTTAAGTTCAATCAGACAGAAGAAGTTATCAAGCACTGGGGAAGCATTGAAAATTTTGACATGTTCATTCAAAAAATCAAGGACGATGAAGACCATGTGGCAAAACTCGCCATTCAAGAGTTCGGCAGCATCGAAAAATACACCGAAACTATGAAGCACAATTTGGAACATTTCTCTGAAACCATGGACAACTGGTATTCAAAAATCCCAGAGGAAATGAGAACCGAGGACAAGTTTCTTAAATTAGCTTCGCGCAAAGGGGAGGACGTCTCTTCGGACAGTATTCAAAACATGGTTAAAGAAATTATCTCTTGCGCCCACGGAAACGCTCCGGCTGAATTAGTCGGAGATGATAATAATTATTGCCAGATGATTATTGAAGTCTACTCTAATGATTATCTGAAAACTGTAACCGACACCAAGTACGGCGCAGGCAGTTGCGATTATATTGTAGAAGCCTTTCGCCATTACTTGTATGTGAAAGGAAATAAATAAGGCAGGTATCACGGGTATCACAAATTATTCTCTTTAAGTGCCCTATCTACATGGTGCTAGCACCATGTACTTCTTATGCCAACAGCAAAAATCTATAAATCCTGTTTTCTTCATTTGCCTGTCCTCATTACGGAATAGTCCTCCGCCTTGCGGCGAAGGACTATACTTTCGACCCAACCATTTATATACCGCATATCGGTCAGCGGTAAACTTACAACCCGACCACTTATATACCACATATCGGTCAGTGGTAAACTTTCTTTGTACCTGCATTCTAGCAATCGCAAAGGGAAAAATCAATAGGGCTTTCCATTAAATTTTTATGCAAAAGCACACAAATATATGCGTGTTCTACAACTGAACAATTACCGTCTTTTATTACCTGCGGCATTCATGCCTTGAGAAATTTGTTTTTTAACCTCTGGCATCTTCATCGCCCCAGAGATAAGCGTATTTATCATATCACCGCCTAATTGATTTTCAAATGGTTTTTGTTGTAATTCTAATTGATGTTTATGTTCCAACTCTAATTTATCAATTTCCAGTTTATGTTTTTCTTTTTCCTTTTCCAAATCTAACACATAAGTCTTTTCAAGTTTTTTAATATCTTCTTTGTTCTGCCTTCTCGCAACAGTATAGCTTGCAATCCCGGAAATTAAAGCACAGACTACTGATACTATGTATGGCAAAATTTTCCATGCGGAATCCCCTTCTTAAATACTTTTGTAGAAGCATAGGAGCAGGCGTTATCTGCCCCTATGCTTCTCTTTCCTTTTCTGCTGTTTCAGTTCAAACTGCCGCTGCCTCTCTGCTTCCCGCTGCTCTCGGCTCACAGTCTTGCGTTCAGTTTTCAACTGCTCCTGTTGTAATTTCAAAACCTGCTGCGATTTTGTGCCTATGCCAGTATTCTGTACCTGTTTTCGCACTTCTCGCTGTACCCGTTTCGGATTGCGACCAGCTTCCTTTACATCAGTTGCCACAGCCGGACTAAATTTCAGTCGATAGTAATTTTTCAGAACAAATTCGTATATCTCGTAATCTTTCGGTTCTGCTCCAAACGTAACCTTACATACAGATAGCTTCCCCTCCGATATGCGTTCAAAAACACCTATCCAAAATGGTTCCTCAAAAAATACTGTCAGTCTGCCCAATACTTTGTCCATGACAATTCCTCCTTAAATGATTGTACTGAACAAAGAACGGACGACCCAAGGAGGGAGGGCTACTTACACCAAAGTGGTGCGGCCGGACTACCTACCGGCTCTATAAGAGATATTATCCCTTACGTTGTGTTTTTATCTCTGTTCTTTGATTTTAACATACTATCGTCAAATTTACCACAAGAAAGAAGGAGTATAGCCGCCGCCACACACAAAGAGCCGGAAAGTCCGCTGTTTATGCGGCTTCCCGGCTCTCTGTTTACTATTCGAACTCGCAAATTCGAAATTGGTTCTATACAGTTTTGTATAGGTGGTTTGTTTCTATTTGGTTTTATTTTTGTCCAACTGTCCAAGCCCTATGGGCTGTACCGAATGATGTTATCAATTTGTTATCAGATTTCTGTTATCAATCAATAATTCTCGTAACATTCTAATACCGCTTGATTACACGATATAACTCTGTATGTCAATACTATATCCACTTTTAATATTGACCTCTATAAATATATAGCAATAGGAATGATTAATAATGCTGGTCCCTGTACAGTAGTTTCTAGTTCTCCAATATTCATTTCCTGACTGCTATCAGCATTAAACCCAGATAACATTTCCTCAAGTAAGCTCTCTTTAAAAATACTTAAACTTGTATTCCTAAGTAAATCAATTTTTTCGTTTTGATCACATACTTTAGCAACCTTTCCCAATACCTTAAATTTCCCATCTACAATTTCACTGCTATTCCCATTAAAAAAATAATCCATGTATACAGGCAAAACTGCTTTACACTTTTCTATCCCTTCTATCTCACAAATCATATCCACCATTCCGTTTGCCTTAAGACTATTTGTAAATGCCTCCATTTGTATAATGGTTTTTTTATCTTCGAAATTCTTTTGCTTCGCTTTCCTACCAGTTCCGTCATTTTGCATTACGTTAGCTAATTCCAGTAAACGAGTCATATTTTCCATTATCGTAATCAATGGATTTATTTTTAAAATCCCAGATATCTCAATAAACTCTCCTGGATGTACATCATATATTTTTCCATTGATATGTTTTACCATCTTTTCTTTAAACAACTGCGCTTTCAGGTTATTAAACAATGATGATGGTGTATGAATTTTTTCTTGTTCTTGCTCCTTACTATGTTCTTTATTATATTCTGAGCCAACTTTTCCTTTTAATTTAACTGTCAGCCAGCAAATTAAAGTTCCTGTCTCCTGCACAAATACAGCAAATTAAAATCTCAACATTTAATTATTATCTATGTCAGCGTGCAGTAAAAAACAGCACACTTTTATCTTGACCATCCTGCTCTATTCCAGTATAGTTTTTATGGAACAAAAAAGAGAAAGAACAGCCCCTCCTACAGTTCGTTCTTTCTCTCATACACCAGCATACCTGCCATATACGGGATCATGTCCCACTCATGAGGCTTTGGCATCACTGACATTTATTATGATAAGAAATAATTCCCTGTTTTGCAAGTTAATTCGTATAAAATCTTCATCAAAAAAGCTTTTTGACTCCTTCATGGACGGTTTCCGGCCTGAACTACAGACCTGCCCCTGTTGTGGGGCAAAGGGAGCTTGTTCCGTCCATGCCTATTATGAACGTTCCCTGGCTGATTTCGTTGGTGGAAAGCCTGTCTGGCACAGCCTCTGTATCCTGCGCCTTGTCTGTTCCTGCGGCCATACCCATGCCATCCTTCCGGATTTCATCATCCCTTATTCCTCCTACGGCCTTTTCTTTATCCTCCGTGTCCTGGCGGAATATTTCCTTCGGCTTGCTTCCGTAGAAAAAATCTGCGCACGCTTCTGTATTAACCAAAACCAGCTCTACCATTGGCTTTCCCTGTTCAAAAAGCAGAAGGAAGAGTGGCTGGGCCTTCTCTCTTCCAGGGAGTCCTCCGGCCTCTCTTTCCTGAAAGGCCTTTTTCGGATGCCCGCTTATTCCGGCTTTGCATCCGGTTTTGTCCGCCGCTTCTCTGTCTCCTTCCTCCAGTCCCACAGAAATCCGGCGGCTTACTGCCAACAGCAGTTCGGCCCCTGAACCGTTTCCCAGACACCACATAACACAGGGATGGTCTCCAGGCTGTTCTTCCTATATGCTGATAGAAAACAGTAAAGGAGGATTTTTTTATGCATTACAACACCAAAAACTTTTCAGACGCATCTGCTATGGCACAGTTCCGGCTCGCACTCATTGCACCGGTCATCCATGGCCTTTATCCGGATGCGTCCAGAAACGCCTATTACCAGCGGGTAACGGAAAAACCCCTCACCCTGCCTGACGGCTCTGTATTCCAGTACAGCCCCAAGACCCTCAGCAAGTGGGCCTCTCTTTACCAGAATGGCGGCATTGACGCGCTCATGCCCCGGGAACGTTCCGACAAAGGCTCCACACGCGCCTTGCCGGACACGGCCATTGAAGAGATCTACCGGCTGAAAGAGGCTTTCCCACGCTTAAACGCAACCCAGATCCACCGCCATCTTGTGGAGGAAGCTTTTATCCCCGCCTCTGTCAGCGTCTGCGCCGTCCAGCGCTTCGTGAAAAAGCATGACCTGAAGTCGGCGCGCAATCCATCTATGAGGGACAGGAAAGCTTTTGAGGAAGATGCCTTTGGGAAAATGTGGCAGGCGGATACCTGTTACCTCCCTTATATCACGGAAGGCGGGCAGCGCAGGAGGGTTTACTGCATTATGATCATTGATGACCACTCGCGTTTCCTGGTGGGCGGCGGCCTTTTTTATAACGATAACGCCTATAACTTCCAGAAAGTTTTAAAAAACGCAGTTGCCTCCCACGGCATTCCGGCGAAACTCTATGTCGACAATGGCTGCAGCTACTCAAATGAACAGCTCTCCCTGATCTGCGGCTCCATCGGCACGGTCCTCCTTCATACAAAAGTGCGGGACGGCGCCAGCAAGGCCAAGATCGAACGCCAGTTCAGGACATTCAAGGAGACCTGGCTTTATACGCTGGACATGGATTCCATCACGTCCCTGGCACAGTTCAATTCCCTCCTGCGGGACTATATCCGCACCTACAATACTTCCATGCATTCCGGCATCGGCTGTACCCCCATGGAACGTTACCAGAAGACGCGCTGTGCCATACAGATGCCAAAGTCCAGGGAATGGCTGGAGGAATGTTTCTTAAACCGCATCAACAGGAAGGTGAATAAGGATTCCACTGTCTCCATCGACAAGGTCTCCTATGACGTCCCCATGCAGTTCATCTCATCCAAAGTTGAGATCCGCTTCCTTCCCGACGATATGTCCTCTGCCTACATCCTTTATGAGGGGGAGCATTATCCCATCCGGCCGACAGATAAAAATGAAAACTGCAGGACAAAACGTAACAACACCCCTTCTATTGATTATTCAAAGATAGGAGGTGCCTGCTGATGTTCCGCACTTACTATGGGCTGGCCTTCAACCCTTTTGACAAACAGATGGCCTCTGAGAAGGACCGTTTCCTCTCGAAAGACATCTCGGAGATGCTCTCACGGCTGGACTACCTCAAGGATACCAGGGGCATCGGGCTGTTCACCGCACGCCCCGGCATGGGCAAGTCCTTCGCACTGCGCTGTTTTGCCAAAAGCCTGAACCCGAATCTTTACCACATGGAGTATCTCTGCCTCTCTACCGTCAGTGTCATGGAGTTCTACCGCCAGTTCTGTTCTACGCTTGGTATAGAACCCAAAGGCGGCAAACCCGGCATGTTCCGGGCGATCCAGGAGCAGGTCCTCTATCTCTACCGTGAAAAGAAGCAGCCCCTCCTCCTTGCCATCGATGAGGCACAGTATCTCTCTACCGGCATTCTGGAGGATATCAAGATGCTCATGAATTACGGCTATGATTCCCTCAACTGCTTTACTCTCATACTCTGTGGGGAGCCCCATCTGAACAATACGCTCAAAAAGCCCGTCCATGAGGCACTGCGGCAGCGTGTTACCGTCCACTATAACTTCTCCGGGCTCTCCGATTCGGAAGTCGGGCAGTATGTCCTCCACAAGATCGCCTGTGCTGGCGGAGCTTCCTCCATTATTGACCATGCAGCCCTGTGTGCTGTCCACAGCCACTCCCAGGGCAGTCCCAGGCTTGTTGATAACCTGATGACCAACGCGCTGACACTTGGGGCACAGATGGAAAAGAAGGTCATTGATACAGAGGTCATCCTGGCTTCCGTCAGCAGCCAGAACCTCGGCTAAGGAAGGAGGGGTACTGTTTATGGAATACACCTGTATTCTCAGGCACGGTTCACGGAAAGAATGCTGGACTGGAAAACTTACGCTGCTGCGGAAACTTCCCGGCCAGTACGAAGCAGAAATCAGCGGGAGAGGGACTTACTTCCACATCCTTGCCGGGCGGCATAAATATGGGAATTACCTGTGCATCCCCAACCATGATATCGGGTGCGAATTATCTGATTTCTCCGATATCTTCTGGAACGAAGAAAGGCTCCGCAGTCTGATGCGGAAGGTAGACGCAGTAACCGTGGCCACCGCCCTGGTGTATCTGCCTGCCCTGGCTGATAATATTTGAAAGATTACGAATTTTACATGGGCTGTGGATCCCACAATGGATTCCACAGCTCTTTGTATTTCAGAGCAGTCTCCCTGTTGCCAACAGCGTGCCGCGTTTTTGATAGAAGAATGCATTTGCAGGTTGCACTGCGCAGTCAACGGGATAAAAATCAGAAAAATAATTCGCCGTTTATGTCTCCTTCAATTTGCCGTCCAACAATTTAACCCCCAGCAATGCAAAAATATTTTTGTTCCCCAAATCAGCCTCTACTGTTCCACTAAGACTCCCGTCTGTAGCAGATGCTGTTTTTAACTTAGTTACCTGAGTAAATCCATCATTAATAGACGCCAATAAATCAAATACGATTTTCTGATTTAAATATAAAGGAACTTCAAGACTATGTTTATTCAATTATATCCTCTCCTTGTTTTCATCTCAACCCTATAAACTTATCGTCATTAAAATGTATCATACAATCCCTTTTTTATTCGTTGCCATCATCTACATATCCTTCATATATAACTTTTATTTCTTCATCATTCCCTCCACTACTTCGCAAATAATTTTCTAAAACTCCAATAACAAAATCAAATACATTTTCTGATGGAGGAACTATATCGTGTATATGTTTGAACTCTAAATCCGAAATTATTAATTTTCCAAAACATATAATCATTCAACGCAAAATTTGAAATTAGTCTATACAGTTTTGTATAAATGTTTTGGTTCTATTTGGATTTATTCTTTTCCAACTGTCCGAGCCCTATGGGCTGTATCGAATGGTATTATTAATTTATTATCACTCGTTATGAATTTACCACCGCAACATCCCATTCATCTTGAGACAATTCCATTATGTTAACAAGTTGCTTACAGAAATTGTATATATGAACAGCAGTCAAACCTGCCTCATAATAATATCCATTTGAAAGTTCTTTAGGACGCCTAAACAAGTCTGCTCGCCTCCCCAAAAGTGATGGATAATCATTTTCTATTAATTCCAATTTATCCGGTGCAAGATCAGAAACCACCTGCAATGTATAGAATAGTACATCAGTCCACGAATTCACATTAAATTCCTGTCCCAGAACAATCAACAAATAAGGTTTTGTTCCTGTAACACTTTCAAGGTCATGCCCACTTACTGTTTCTCCGAAATATGGATATATCTTTAAAACCTTACTTGCCAGTATACCCGCACGTTTTTTTATTTCATAATCTGTCCATTTTTCAGTATTTATAAAATATTTATTCATCTCTAAATGAGATTCTTTATATATTTCACATTTTCTTTTGAAGCTTCCGTTAGAAAGCTCAGAATTATATGCAGTTAGTGTTAAATTTCCTAAAGTGTCCAAATATAGATCATAAGCTTGTTCACAATCATCTCCTAAATGGATTTTCCATTCATCTGTAAGTGACTGTGGCATAATATGCTCTATAGTTAATTCATCTAAAACACTCATTTCTTTATGGGCATATGATTGTTCTATTCTATCTAAAATAATCTTTGTTTTCTTTATCCTGTCACCTTTTCCATACAACTTTGCAGTTTTAAGATTTTCTCTGAAATCATAATCTTTCGGATAATTTTTTGTCTGCAAAACAGATTTTAACTTATCAGAATAAGACCCCTCCTCTACTTTCTTCATCTGAATAAATACTTGTGGAAATACTTTATTTAATTGATTTGTCGGAACTCCACATACAAATCTGCGAATTATGTAGTTTTCAATCACACACAGCATTTCTCCAAATTCATCTGTAGTTATAGTTCCCTCCGAATACAAATTATATAAATTTAACAACAATGGATATGAGGTTGAAATATCCAATCTTTTTAATATAAACAATTCTTTACATATTATTTCATTTTCCTCTTTCTCAGGATTTAAAAAAATACTATAGAATTTAGAATACTTCTCTAGCTCTTTTAAACATTCTTCTACTCCGATTCGGTCAATTCGATCCTTTAAAACATTATATACATCTCCTGTGTTTATATAGTCTCCATTCATGGTTAAATAATGTCTTACAAACTCAGGCACAGCTTCACCAAGCCTATCTTGCATGGGCTTCCAAATATCATTATATATATCTTCTTGATGATCCACATGAATATTCATAAAAACATAGTTTCTTATTAAATCAGCAACTGATAATGGTTTTCCTTTATGATTTAAGCTTTCAAAAACTAAATAGGGGTTGTCTGTTGCATCTAAAACGATACTAACAATAGATAGTTTTGTTGTGATTATCGTTTTCATTTTATCTAAATCTACATTTATAGATAGCTTCCTTTTAAAAAACATATACGAGTCCCACATTCCATGTTCAATTTTCTCTTGTGGTGCATCGATTATTCTTTTAAAAGTATTTCTGTCAACCTGTGTAGGTAATAATTTATAATAATCATTACCTCGTTTATATGGATTAACCAAATAAATATTCTTTATTTCTTCATATTTCTCTTGTTCTCCACGCTCTTTATATAAGTCTTTAATTGCCATTAATATCAAATATACAGTTGTAATTCTTTGTTGTCCATCAATCAACAAAAACTTTGCCACACCTTCTGGTACAGATTTGGCAGGAATTGTAACTACAGACCCCATAAAATGTTGTCTGGGGTTTTCTGATTCATATAATTCCTTCAAATCATCCCATAATGTTACCCATTCTTTCTTATTCCAACTATATGAACGCTGAAATAAAGGAACTACATATTGCTTTACACCCTCAAAAATTGGTTGAAAAATTGTTGATGAAACATCCATATCCTTTCTCCTTTGTGTATCCAGTTAACGTTAATTCTACGTAAAAATTCTTGTAATATCCTGATACCGATTCACCACTCGGTAAATTTCCACATACTCTTTTCCCACTTTATAAATAATAACATAATCTTTCCAGACTGCATATTTATAATCTGTCCTGAAGCTAACTCTTTTAGAAAGATCCGTACCTATTCCCGGAAACATCTGAATATTTTCAAATTTGCCGTAAATCTCGTTAATCGTCTTTGTCGCATACTCTTCGTTATCTTCAGCGATATAATCCCGTATCCCTTTTAAATCTACTGCAACTAATGGGGTAATCCGTAATTTCAGCATATTTTATTCCCCCACAAGTGCTTTTAATTCATCCAAGCTGAGCCAGCCTTCCCCATCTTTTACTGCTTCTTCCGCTTCTTGCAGTTTCATCAGAAGTTTTTTCTCTTCTCGATCACGTTCATAATCTTCTATATCAAGCACTACAAAACGCCCTCTGCCATTTTTTGTCAAAAACACCGGCTCTCCTGTCCGGCAATTCTTTAAAACTTCATTATAATTTCTCAAATCAGATACCGGTAAAATATTTGCCATATACACCAATCTCCTTTCCAGTCTACTACTTTTCCTCTACGTTTATTATATGCAGAAAAGCTGTAAAATTCAACTTAAAATTTTACAGCTTTTGTTTGTCTAATTATTCTTCAGTTTCCTCTACACTCTCTGTCATCTCTACGTCTTCAACATCAATAATAATCTCATTTTCTTCATCCGTAGCCTTATGATCTGGATTACTCAGCAAAGTATCTTGTAAAGATGCTTTCAATTTATCACAGCATGGTTTGAATGACACATAGGTCAAACCACCTCCAATAACTCCACCAACTACTGGTTCCAACGACTATGAAAGGAGTCTTATGCCAAAACCATTATTTTCAAAGCTGATTGTCCAGGCGGCAATCGGCTTATTTTATGTCCTTTTTGGGTGCATCTACGGCATCCATGCAAATGACAGGATGTTCCTGATTCTCAGCATCCTGATCGGGATATGCTGTATCGTGCGTACCATCAGTTTTTATCACCTGATCCATTCCAGATCCTATCATGCTTCCTGATAAAGAATATTTCCAGATACTCTGTCCATAATATAAATGACATATTTATTGACTTCTTAGGTATAAATATAGTATTATGGGGGTGAAAGGAGTGGATGAATCTATGCTAAAAGAATATCTGGAAAAGACATACGGGTATAATGAACCTATTTTTATCAGCGACCTTCAGTTTGATAATATGAATGACAATTCCCTGCGTCAGTATTTTAAGCGCATGGTAAAATCCGGTGATCTGGTACGGTTTGATACAGGAATTTACTACCTTCCCAAAACATCCCGGTTGCTAAGCAAAACCTATATGGATCCTTTAAAAGTCATTATCCGCAAATATATAAAAAATGATTCCTCTACTTTCGGATACTTCTCTGGCGCTTTTTTTGCCAACCAGATTGGGCTGACCACCCAGATGCCTGCAGTAATGGAAATTGTGACAAATAAAGAATCTACAAAAGGCCGTATCGTTACTGTTGGCGGACAGTCCATTCGCCTGAAACGCCCTGCAGTCACTGTGACGCAGGAAAATGCGGAACTTTTGCAAGTAATTGATGCCATTGGACAAATGGACCGATATGCAGAGTTAGAAAAAGAGGATGCCCTGGCTCTTTACAAAAACTATATCCGTGAAAAGGGTTTTTCCCAAACACAGCTAACTGAGATCATGCCAGCGATTACTGGAAATACCGCTAAGAAACTCATCGAAGGAGGATTGATTTATGAATTTACATCAGGATAAAGAAGCCTTCGGAGAATTGGTTACTGCCACTTCCTTAGAGCTACATATACCACCAAATATTGTAGAAAAAGATTATTATGTGACACTTGCCTTACGTGAGCTTTCTGCACGTATTGAGGGAATGGTATTTAAGGGAGGAACCTCCCTGACCAAATGCTACCAGATCCTTGACCGTTTCTCTGAAGATATAGATATCTCCTACGCTGCTTCGGAAGGCATCCCCGGTGAAAGTAAAAAACGCCAGCTCAAAAAAGCCATTATTGCCTCTATGGATACTCTGAGCCTTCCAATTACCAATTTGGAGCAAACCCGGAGCCGCCGCAATTACAACTGCTATCGTGCTGCATATCCGTCAGTTTATGCACCGGTATTGGAAATCAAGACAGAACTGGTTATTGAAACCTATATTGCCTTGCTTCCATTTCCAACAACCGTACGCATGACCGACAATTATATCTATCGCTTCTTACGGCAGTCGAATCAGATACACTTAGCTGAAGAATTTAATCTGATGCCGTTTGAAATTACCGTACAGGCTATCGAACGTACACTGGTCGATAAAGTATTTGCTCTTTGCGACTACTATATGGCAGGAAATACAGACCGCCATTCCAGACACCTTTATGATATACATAAAATTCTGGAGAATACTATCCTTCCAGAATCCTTTGCATCCCTGATCAGTGAAGTCCGTGCATTACGTGCGCAGCTTCCAATCTGCCCATCTGCGGCAGACGGAATCAATATAAACTGCATTCTGAGAGAAATCATCAGCAAAAGCGTTTATAAGCAGGACTATAAACAAATCACAGAAAATCTGCTTTTTTCACCAGTCTCCTATGAAACTGCAATATCCAGTCTTCAGTATTTAGTTGATGGACACTATTTTGAATAAAAAACGGAGTCATGGTTATTCCCATTCCGTGGAATCCATGACTCTTTTCTCTTTAAACACTCATTACCAATTTACCCTGTACTGTTCATACTGCATGATATAATCTTCCTTAAGTGATGCCATCTCTTTTCTTCGTTCTTCCGGAAGGATTTTAAGTATCTCCTCATCGTCCATATCCGTATCCCCATACCGTTCTTTCATATCAAACAGGTAAATCTTTTCCCAGGTCTCCAGAAGATAATCAAAAAGCTCCGGAGCTTTTGTAAAATGCACGATCCGGTCAAAGCCTCTCCCTTCACCGTACCACTCCAGCACTTCACATCCAAATGGGTACGCATCGACTACGCAAAAGTCCCTGCCGCCTTCCGATAATTTCCTGAAGATTTCTTTTACCTGCAGACAGTGTTCCATCTCTGTTTTTGTAATATATTCTTTCATGTTCACACCTCCTGCAGATAATCGGTAGTGTCAAAAACTACCTGTTTTTTTGTTCCAAAATCTTATAAAAACCTTGATTTTTAGGGAAATCTGCAATAAAAAGAGCATTGACCTCCCTTTTTCGTGTATAATGTCATCGACCAAAACAACACTCACGAAAGGAGCCAATGCTCATGGACATTATACAATACTTACTCTCTGTAATTCAATATCTTTACCAACAAAACTGCTGGCTGATTCACTTTATCTGCAAATATATCCCCCTCAAGCAGTGGGCCTTTGATGATTCTCATTCTCCTAAATACCAGAAGTTCAAAACTGATGAGCTTCCCAAAATGCAGATCCATCAAAATGACTGGGACTGGCAGCTCCTGATTCCCTACTTTGATCACAAGTATCACGAAAAGATCAGACCTATTGCACGCCGCAAGGAATGCGATATCCCTGAGGACCTCATATGTCCCTGCTGTCATGCTCCCCAGCCCTTCCTCTACCGCAACAACGGTAAAAAGGGGCAGATTAAATGCAAGGTCTGCAACACCACTTTTTCTCCTGATGAGAACCGTTTCTCTAAACAATACACCCTTCGCTGCCCTCACTGCGGCAACGCTCTGGCACATAAGAAAGAACGCAAGCACTTTATCATCCATAAATGCGTCAACCCGAAATGCCCTTACTATCTTCATAACCTGAAGAAAGTCGATAAAGAACATCTCGAAAAAGATTATGGCAAGAACGAATACAAGCTCCATTATATCTACCGTGAATTCACGATAGATTTCTTTAAGATGGACTTAAACTCTCTCCCCAGGAATGCTTCCTCCCTCAGGTTCAGCAAGTTCGACTCCCATGTCATGTCCCTGTGTCTGACACTTCACGTGAACCTCAGCCTTTCCCTCAGAAAGACCTCGCAGGCTCTCAAAGACCTGTATAACATCCAGATCTCCCACCAGCAGATCGCCAACTACTGCAAGACAGCCGCCATCTGTATCAAACCTTTTGTAGACAACTACGATTATGATGCCGGTGATACCTTTACCGCTGATGAGACCTACATCAAAATCCGCGGGATCAAGACCTATATCTGGTTCATCATGGACGCCGCCAAACGTTCCATTATCGGCTACCAGGTGTCTGATAACCGTGGTGTCGGCCCCTGCATCATGGCGATGCGCATGGCCTTCCGCCACTTGAAAGAACTTCCCAAAAACTTCCGTTTTATTGCTGATGGTTACAGTGCCTATCCCTTAGCGGCACAGCAGTTCTTCCATGAATTCGGTGATGCTTTTAAATTCAACATCACTCAGGTGATTGGACTTACCAACGACGATGCTGTTTCCAAAGAGTTCCGGCCATTCAAACAGATGATCGAGCGGCTCAACCGCACATACAAAGCATCCTACCGGAAAACAAACGGATTTGACAACATCGACGGTGCCAACTATGACCTGGCTTTATGGGTTGCTTATTATAACTTTCTCCGTCCTCACAAGCACAACAACTATCATGTACTTAACGAAGTGGATATGCTGAAAGGCACGGACAATATGCCGGGAAAATGGCAGCTCCTGATCTTCCTCGGTCAGCAGACAATCCTGAATCTACAAAAATCGGGAACTGCATAAACGGAGCGGAACTGTTGTCAGGTGAACCGTGGAATAATGGGGCAGGGGCCCCGTTATGCCGCGAAAGTCACTTGACATAAGGTTCTCGGATTATCCTGTACAGCAGAAAAGGGGGCAAGTGCGCCCTTTTCCTGCCTTCCGGCGAGGACGGGTTCGGGCAGAGCCCGAAAATGGGTCAAAGGGCTGGCTCCTTGCTGGTTCTTAGGGCAGAGCCCTGAGCCTTCGGAGGACTTATTGTGTGATATATTTGCAATTTTCAAGGTTCACTTGAGCCTGTTTTTTTCGGCTCGTTTTTTCATAGATTACTTGACACTACCTTATCCAATATCTTTTGCTTTCATTTTATTAAGTGATTTGAAACGATATTCTCTACGGCCGTCTATCCAAAGGAAAAGCTCCAAAATGATAATAACAGCACAGGCAATAACTAATTCTGTAGAAAGAGGTACATTTTTTAGCCAGACTAATAAACCCATAATGACACAAGAGATGATAGGAATAATTACTCCTAACAAGGCTGTATTCCTTGTACTCATATATTTTTGTATCCCAGCTATAAGAAGTGTGATAATGATGGAACCAAAAATCTTAAAAAAATCAATCAACATAATATTTCCTCCTAGTTTAAATGTCCTTAGCACGCATTTTATTCATTTCTTCTTTTTTCTTTTCGCCATATTTCTTTCTGCCATTATCCCATTCTCCCCAAAAAATACTGTTGCAAATAACAAACGGGAAAACCGTTTTCAATTCAAACGGCACTCTGCCGCTGGCAAAAATCCAAATTGTAGCAATAAGTATTATTAATGGAATAATTCCTCCCCATAATGGATTTTCTAATTTGGTGCAAATGAGATATTCCAATACCATAAGTATACCTGCTATTGCAAAACCTATTGATAATTCAAACATCTTACCTCTCCTTTTCTTGCTTATATTTTTCAATAATAATCTTTGCAGTTTCTAAATCAATACGGGAATCAACTGCCAACCCTTTGATAAATGTCTGGAATGGTTCTTCCTCCTGTCGGTCATTCATCTCAATTTTTTGAATGAGCTTATCCAGGCGCAAACGTACCGTTGGATACGACACTTCATACAGTTTAGCAATTTCTTTTAATGAGCCTGATTTCAAAACAAAGTTCTTTAAGAATGTAGCATCCTCCTGTTCTAGCGCAAGTATCCATTGTGGGATTTTATCTAGTTCCATTTCAATCCTCCTTTCATAATTTCTTTAACAAAACTTAGTATAGCATAAATTTTATTAAAGTCAATACCAAAATAAAAGGAAATTTTATTTAATCATATAAAAAAGCTGATAGCCACACCTGTTTCCAGATGCCCGCTACCAGCTCTTATTCATCCCACAAACCGATACCCGCTACCAACAACAGTCTCTATATACCCATCTCCGATCTTCCTTCTAATCGCACTCACCACATTCACAACCGCAGACTGACACTTATCCCCCGGCTCTTTCCAGACCGCTTCGTAGATTACGGTTTGTGAAAGAACCCAGGATGGGCTGCTTTCTAAAAATCCTCTGAATCTATTACTTTATAACCAGCTCTAATGAGTGCCTGTGCAAACACCCCTTGCCCTTTTACTAATTTCCCGGTAAAACTCCCATCGTAAACCTGATTCACGCCGCAAGTAGGGCTTCTCGATTGAAGGATTGCAAGATCAATATCCATGTGTTCAATTTCTTTCATGGAAATTTCAACAGCATGGCGGTATTCCTTATCAACATTCTCTCCATTTATATTCATTACAACACCATCCACCAATTCAGCCGATGGCCGGGGAATTGGCAGATTAGCCAATAATTCAGGACAAATTTCGATAACGTCTTTATCCCTTAAAAACTCCATAACTTTGGGATTATAATTATTGCCGCCATTGTATTTACAGTTTTTACCCATAACACAGGAACTAACTAATACCTTCAAAATCGTTCACCTCAATCAATATTTATTTTATTACTTTTAACTCGGCAATAGCAGCATAATGTAAAATATCAAACTCAGAAGGAGCAATTTCTGCAAGTAATTTAATATGTTCCTTTTCCCACGCAGAAATCTCCTGCTCTGTTAGAGAAGCACCAATGCCTCGGCAGGCTTTCATTCTGCCATTCCAACTTTCACGGGTGAAACGCACCTTCAAAGGATATTCCTCATGATAAACCAGTTCAAATTTTTCCTTATAGCAATCAGGAATGAATATTGGATGAATAGTTTCTCCCGCTCCACTCCACTTAGGACTGTATTTTAAAACAAGCCTTTCACTTTCTCCTGCAATTTTGTCTTCAAAGGGTAGCCATGCCATATACAATATAAGAATACGTCCATCCGGTTTCAGCATACGAAAAAACTTAGATTTAACCTGTTCGTGATTAAAATACCAAAAGCACTGACATGCGGTAATTACATCAAAAGAATTTTCTGGAAAATCTATATCTTCTGTAGGCAGTGAATAATAGTCAATATCCATACCTTTGGAAAGAATTCTTGCCTGTTCCACCTGATTCGCAGAAATATCTGTACCTGTCCACTTGGCACCATAACGATACATACTTCTTAGCAGCACTCCGGTTCCTGTTCCTACATCAAGAACACGCTGTCCTTTCATACATAGTTCACGTTTTATTATTTTATCATAAAATTCCTGCGGGTAAATGTCACGGAACTTTGCATAATCTGTTGAAGTTTTACCCCAATCAAATGCTTTTCCGCCATCTATATTTTTATCTGTTATATTCATAAGTTCACATTCCTCAATTCCTATTTTTTTCTTTCGCTCCTTCTCCTTAGTTCATTATATATACAGAAATATTTGTCACCTAGCAGACAGAAAGCTGTTCATTTTTCAATTTCATTTTCAATAAAGCAATTCGCAATTTCAAAGGCTCTTACCCGCCTTTTTGCCAGTGTGATTTGTGATTTATACCTTTCCACATTTTCTTTGGATTCTAAAGTCTTTATCGTTTCCCTTAACTTATGCAGTGTTGAATCAATCTGTCTTTTCGCTTCTATTAAGTCATCTTTTGAAAATTCCATTTCCATCTTTCATCCTCCTCCAAAGCTGGAACTTGCGTTTTTAATCAAACATTCCTATAACTTCGTTTACTTTCAGCAATTCCGATGGAGCAATTTTCAATGTGAACAATTCATTTCCAGTGCCGCCATACACAAAATCATGTTTAAGAAGTTTTCTGTCGAATATACAGGGAAGATGTAAACCAACAAGCGGAATGGCTCCAACGTCATATCCAGTTTGGCTTTTTATCTTCTTCCTATCAGCCATTTTCAGCTTGCTGAAACCGAAAACCTGTTTCAATTTGTCAAAATCAAGTCGTCCATTCTGTAAAGAAACCATACACCCTATCAAACCATTCTCTGTTTGCAACACAAATGTAGGTGCTGATTTTTCAACAGGATAATAGCCTTCAGCATCCAATGCAGATAAAATAGGCTTATCCTGTTGAATGACCTCATACTGTATATTTCTCGATGTAAGGAGTTTCTCTATTTCTTTTATGTCCATTTCTATTTCCTTCCTGTACGTTGAATCCCGATCTATCTATTTCTTTTTTCTGGATTTCCATTTCTTGTTCATCTTGTCTACCCAGGGTTTAGTTATCAATTCTATTATACCTGCTATAAAATCTGCCACAAATCAACCATACAGCTTACCTCCAACTAAATCCTTCAAATCCATATTTGTCTCTTTACTCGTATTGCAAGTATACCATAGAGAATGGACTCTTTCCACCGTTTTCAGATGCCCGCTGCCGGCCATCCTCATACTTCAAATTTGTATCCACTGCCGATAACCGTTTTTATGTACCTCTCCCCAATCTTCCGTCTGATCTGGCTTACCACGTTCGTCACCGCTGCCCAGCCATCTCCAGCCTCTTTCCACACGGCTTCATATATTTGTTTCTTACTGAACACCCAACCCGGGTGCTGCGCTAAATATAATAATGTGAAAAACTCATGGTGGCTCATAGAAATAAGCTCCCCACTATGGTAAACAACCTGTTCTTTTAGATGGATTTCCAGTTTAGAAAAAGCAAGAACAGATACTCTTTGTTCTATATTTTTAACCGCAAAAGAAGTAAGCACTGTCTCTGTCACTATTCCAGATGCCTTAATGATCCTCATTACAATCTCAATCGTTCCATCCGTATCACCACCCATCTTTTATTTCAGCTATTTCTTTAACGCTTTTATCCACAAGTATGTACATGCAAATATTGCAATCGCAAAACAGCCAATTAAATAAATTGCTGTCTGTGTGTCAGGCTTAAATGAAACAAAAGACCAAATGCAGCATATAAACAGCAGGCAAGGGATAATCGCTCCCAGCGCTTTGATTTTTGAGTGGATAAGAAACCAATGTGTTCCCAATATCAATAGCATAAGAATAATTGCAAGAAAATCTGTTCCCATAGCGTCCCCCCTTTAACTGTGCTTTCGTGAAAATCCCCATACCGATACATAAAATGATACGACAAAGGAAACAATTGCTCCTAAAAGTGCCAGTAGCAAAAGAATAGTTTTTGAAGTATTAAGCACATCAATTATGTTAACGCCAGATTGATAAACTAAAAAAGAAACAATGATAGCAACAATAATCGTCATCATACCAACTACGCCTGATAGTTTATCATCCTTTAAATAATTGATTGTTAAAGATATTGCGGACAAAACAAATGCTCCCAAAAACCCAATTACAGCAAAAGAGATATATGTGGTTAACATTGCAGGGGCATGAATTACCGCTGACAAAATGTTGAATAAAAGGACTTCCACAAATTCAATTCCTAAAATAACCCATACCGCTGCAAAACGACTAAAAATTATATCTTTTTTGCTGACAGGAAGAACGATCATAAATTTTTCCCATTTAGATGCGCTGTCATCGTTAAACATAATTCCTGCAACAGCCATGCCGGATGTAAGCAGGATTACAATGTTAAATAAAAATAATCCAATGTAATGATTAAAAAAAAGGAGTGCTAAAAATAAGGCAAATTCAAAAATGAGATTGCTTTTCTTTAATGTCCTTTTGTAGACAGTTAAATCTTTTATAATTAGACCTTTCATACAATTTCTCCTTTCACATATAGAAGCATAATATCGTCTATAGAAGCAGGCTCAACGACTAACTTTGGATATTTTTTCTCTGTTTTATTCCTGTCGGCAACCAATAACCGATATTGATAGTCTTGTTTTTGATAAATGATATAATCGCCATTTTCAACAGCTCCGAACTGTTCATCTGTGCATTTTACAATCCCGTAATTATCTAACAACTCGTCTTTAGGCATTGTAAAGATTTTTTTGCCTGCATGTATAAAAGTGATATAATCGGCAATTTTTTCTAAATCGTCTGTAATATGTGAGGAAAACAATACGGAATGTGTGTCATTTTGTATAAACTCAAATAGAATATCCAAAATATCATCACGAATAATGGGATCTAATCCGCTTGTCGCTTCGTCCAAAATCAGTAACTTGGCATTATGTGATAACGCAACAGCAAAAGCAACTTTTATTTTCATCCCTCTTGAAAAATCTTTAATCATCTTTTTCTCTGGAAGTGAAAATTTTCTCACATACGAATAATACGTTGCAGTATCCCAATTTGAATACGCATGTTTCATTACCTGTTCAAGCTGCTTCACTGTGAAATAAACCGGGAAAGTACATTCATCAAAAATTACGCCTATCTCGTTTTTAATTTCCTTTTCTGCTGCTATATGGTCTTTGCCAAAAATTTGTATGGTTCCACTACTGGCTTTTACCTCATTCAGGATACAATTGATTGTAGTAGATTTACCAGCACCGTTTTCTCCAATAATTCCCATGATATGTCCTTGAGGCAATTCAAAACACAAACTGTCTAAAACAAAATCGCCATAATTTTTAGTCAAATTCTGTACCACAATTGCGTTATTCATTCTTACTCCTCCTCACATAATACTTTCAGCAGGGTTTCCAGCTTTTCCTGTTTGATACCGCTGCAACGTGCAATTTCTATCGCAGCTATAAACAATTCTTCGATTTTCTTTTGCTGTTCTTCAAGATAAAAGTCTTGATTTTGTGCTGATACAAAACAGCCTTTTCCAGCAGTGGTTTCAATAAAACCATCTCTTTGTAAACATTCATAGGCATTTTGTACGGTCAATACACTGACTTTCAATGATTTTGCCAAAGCCCGCATTGAGGGGAGTGCTTCGCCGGCTTGCAATTCTCCGCTCATAATAGAGCCTTTAATCTGACTGGCTATCTGCTCATAAATAGGTTTGCTTGTCCGATTGCTAATAATTATATTCAACTTCTCACTCTCCAACTGTGCTTAACTGTACTTTTATGTAAGTACAGTATAATACAGTCTGTATCGGAAGTCAATAAAAACAAGAAAATAGCAAGAAAAATCTATACATCGGCTTTTCTTGCTATTGAATCAATTCTGGAATAGTGTTGCATTAGAAGCCTACCTATTTGTAATTTCTGCTTCTTTACCATACATAAGCATTCTCAATCGGATTATCGCATCGTACCCTAAAACGAAAAAACTCAGGAACCGGCATCAAACACTGAATTACGGGGCCTCCTCCTCTATTCAGCAAATGCACCCTTTCGTTTTTTGAGTAGGGTAATCGTTAAATTTGCACCCTAAACCGATATCCTTGAGTGTGTATCCTTATATATTCCTCGATATGCTCCCGGTATTCTGCTGCACAGGACATAGAAAATCTACTTTCCTCCATAAATGCTGGTTGGTAGTTGCCTTTTATGATAGTAAGTGGCGGCAGCACTTTAGGCTGTCGCCACTTGACTGCTGGGCTGCAAAACCGGGCGGGGCTGTCAACGGCGGGCGAAGCCCGTTCATCTTGACCGTTGACTGGCTTGGCTGGGTTTGCTACTTTCATTCATCTAAAAAGAAAATTTCGTCTACATGGAGATTTAACAGTTTAGCGATTTTCATTGCAAGTTCAAGAGTGGGATTGTATTTATCATTCTCAATCGCTATAATTGTTTGACGGCTTACGCCTAACTCATTTGCCATATCCTCTTGCCGTAATCCTGCTTCTTTCCTAAGTTTTTTAATCACATTCCTCATAGCGTTTTACGCTTTCATCAAAAAGTATGTGCCGATAGATAGCAGAATGGCGACAACAGCAATTACACCAACGATAGCCCAAACAAATTTGTTCGGTTCGTGGTATTCTTCATCACCAGCAATCATTTTCCGTTTCATTGCCATTTGTGAAAAGCCTTGAATACATACCACAAAGCAAACAATCAGCCCCGGCAACGGGCTATATTTTGCGCCATTTACAAGAACCTGCCAACAGTCGTAAAATGTCCAAACGGACAAAATCAAGAGTGTGACTTTATAGCCGATTTCTTCCGAGCGCAACTGAATGTTTCTGTCCATTTCATCTAAATTTTTCATATGGATTTACCTCCCGATGTACTGTTAAAGAACCTCTGTAATGTTAAAAGGTCTTTACATTTTTAATTATACTCACGGAAGCCAAAATGTCAAGACCTTTTAACATTTATTATGCGGAATAGTGTGGTGCTGGCGGTCTATCTCTTATTTTTAGTTTCTGCTTCTTTACCGTACATGAGCATTAATTCAAGGGTTCTCCGACAGGAGAACTTTCCTTTAATACAAGAAAATAGCAAGAAAAATCTATACTTCGACTTTTCTTGCTACTGATTCAATTCTGGAATAGTGTTACATTGGTTGTCTACCTGTTTGTAATTTCTGCTTCTTTACCATACATAAGCATTCTCAATCGGATTACCGCATCGTACCCTAAAACGAATAAACTCCGGAACCGGCACCAAACACTGAATTCCGGGGCATCCGCCTCTATTCAGCAAATACACCCAATCGTTTTTTGAATAGGGTAATCTGATAGCCTGCGTCCTCTAAAAATGCTTTTAGTATATTCCGTATAGATTTTTCATCTTCAATAATTAAAATATTTTTCTGCATCTATATCGCCTCCGATGCCAAGTATACCATAGAAAAGCGGAGTTCAGGTGGAGAACACAGAATTTTAAGAATAACGCAAAAAAAAGCTGATAGCCACACCTGTTTCCAGATGCCCGCTACCAGCTCTATTTACCCATCCCCTATCTTCCTTCTAAGCGCACTCACCACATTTACTACCGCAGCCTGACACTGATTCCCCGGCTCCTTCCAGGCTGTTTCCGTATATACCATTAGAAAACAGCAAAATCACATGGAGCAGCTTTATTTCTCACTGCTCCGAGAGATCACACTACCCCACAAACCGATAACCTCTCCCAACCATCGTCTGAATCAAATCTGGATTTTTCAGTTTCCTTCTAAGCTGGCAGATCACATTATAGATCACATGCTCACACCCTGCCACGCTTTCCTTCCAAACAGTTTCATATATCTGTTCCGGCGAAAGCACCCAACCGGGATACTGTGCCAGCAGGATAAGGACATCAAATTCTTTTGGATACAGACTGATATTTTCTGCTTCTAATAAAACCATGCAGCACTGTGGATCAATGGTAAGGTTGCCCCGTTGGATAACAGGCTGGCGTTCTATATTCATTTGTGCTAACATATCCCTCTCCTCCTTATTGCCAATCAAGATATGCTGTTTTTACTGCTATCTGGCAGATTGCTCAATATTTAACAAGTTTGATCTCATATACGACAGGGTAGTAAAAAGGTGTTTCTTCTGTAAAAGCATCTTTCAGCGTTACGCTTACAGTGTCTCCTTGCCGAAAGTCACCAATCGCTATTTCTTCTCCATTGGCGGACAGAAGCTTTGTTTCTTCGCTGATACCAAGAGAGTTCATAGGGTCGCCATAGATTTCTGTTGTTCGTTCCACAATCAAACGAATTTCTCCGTCGGATTGAGTGACCCTTTCTTGAACAACCGCTTCAAATGATTTCTCGGACCACTTAAAAGGCTGCGTTATCATTATCGCCGCAGCGACAATGATAACCGCGACAACTGTGATGATGATATACTTTTTATTTTTCATCAGCGCCTCCTTATGCAACCTGGTGTTTCTTAAAGCCGATCCTCGCAAGAGGCAGCAAAATCAATGTCAGTATCACATAAACAAGTCCTCTCATGGCAAAAGCGTCCAAAATTACGGAACCGAACTGATAGGAAAGGTACGAGTTGAAACGAGGAACCAGTGATTGATACGGTGTCAAAAGTACAAACAAATTGTAGATTCCAGTGGTTCCATTCGGAGAAAGGAACATGGGTATAAAAAGCACCGGAACAACAACGATTAGTACAAAGTAAGGGCTTTTCATTCTGGCTGACAGGAAAAGAGTCAAGCCAATCATGGCGATTAGGACGAAATAAATGACACCCAAATTGAGAAGCGTACCCTCCAGGAATGTAAGCGGATAAGGAACGGTAGTGCCGTTGATCTGCAAAGGAAGATTCCAGCCATCCATTCCAAATGCCGCAAGTGAGATACCAAATGCAACGAGAACATGAAGGGTAAATGCCAACACTCCAAATAAAAGTGCAGCAACAATTTTTGCCGTGGTCAACTTGGTCTTTCCATACTTGCCGGACAAAATGACTGCATCTGTGCCAGCCTGATATTCACCGGCAAAAACAGGTGCGATCACAATACAGATGGCCAAAATCGCAAACATTAACAGTTCAAAGGCAGAAATAATTACTTCCCATCCGCCGAAGTAGCCATATTGGAAGGGTTCTTCCACCTCACTGTTCATATTCCGCCAATAATCTTTTTCTGCTTCTGACAGCCCATTAGAAGGGTCACTCAGTATCGTTTCGATTTTGTCCTTTCGTGCCTGATAGAAGTCTGTTCCATCCGAAACATCTAAATCAGTGAGTGCATTGTACCTAGCGCTCACATTGGGAGCAGCATAGTTTCTTGCGATCAATCCCAACAGCTTTTCCCGTGGTGCAATCCCGTTCCAATATGCGCCCTCAATTAAAAACTGCTCATTCCCGTCATAGCCTATATGATCCGGATCTTCAAAGAGCGCCTGCACTTCCCGGATGGTTTCAGTAACATATTCATTCGTTAAGGAGACAGAGATGTCCGCATACTGTTCTTTTTCGTATGCAATACCTTCCAACCCCCGAAGAACCCCATCCTGGTTATTAATCTGAAACTGTGTGATTGGCAGGCCAAAGAAAACAGCGGTTATGAGCAGGCTTACCGCCATTGCAATCAAGGCAGACTTTTTCCGCAGAACCTTCAGAAATTCGTACTTAACCAAAGTTTTCATTATCATCACTCCTTTCATCCTGCACATCTTCGCTGAAATGATACAGGAACAGATCTTCCAGACCGGGTTCCACGATACTGGTATCCGGTGCAGGTGGCACATCATCTACAATCCGCAAACGAACCAAATTACCTTCGTGGTGCAGGTTGACAACGCGAAGGTTCCGGCTGTACCACGCAGCTTTGCGCTCATCAACCATAACCTCCCACACTTTGCCCCCAATACTGTTCGTGACGGTTTCCCTAGGACCCTGGAGCAATATTTTACCTTGTTTCATCATCAGGATAATATCTGCAATATACGAAACATCCGAAACAATGTGGGTGGAGAGAATCACAATCTTATCTTTAGCAAAGTCGGAAATGATATTGCGGAAGCGGACACGCTCCTTCGGGTCAAGCCCTGCAGTTGGCTCATCCAGAATCAGAATGTCAGGATCGTTCAGTTCCGCTTGTGCGATTCCTAAACGCTGTTTCATACCGCCGGAATATGACTTGATCTTCTTGTCTGCCACATCACGCAGATTCACCAATTCCAGCAGTTCCTCCGTCCGGACTCTGGCGTGTTTTTTGTCCAGGCCTTTTACCGCTGCCATGTAGAGCATAAACTCACGTGCTGTAAAATCGGGATAGAATCCGAAGTCCTGCGGCATATAGCCCAAATGAGTGTAGTAGCGTTCCCCCAGCTCCTGCATTGTCTTTCCATCCAAGCGGATGCTGCCGGATGTTGGTTTCAGCACACCGCAGATCATCCGCATTAAAGTGGTTTTTCCTGCTCCGTTTGCACCAAGCAGGCCATATACGCCGGGTTCTAAATGGATACTTACATTATCGACAGCGCACTTCGTTCCATATTGCTTGCGCAAATGCTGTAATTGAAGTTCCATACAAAGCCTCCTGTTCATTTTGAATTTAGATCAAATAAAAATAGGTGATCTATGCTTATATCATAAATCACCCATCTTAGGTCTGACTTTTCCGTATCTTAATTTAACCTTAATTTGCAGGAATCTGTATTGAAAACTCCGTACCATCGCCCAGCTTACTCTTAACAGCAATATCGCCACCGTGCAGTGTGATAATTTGCTTTGCAATCGCAAGTCCCAGGCCGCTGCCCTCCGGCTTTTCTTTTGTATTGGTTCCTCGATAATATCTGGTGAACAGTTCAGCCTGTTCCGTCTCGCTTATCCCTACTCCATTATCACGGACGGAAAGACAGATGCCCTTTCCATTATCTTCCGAAACAGATACAGTTATCGTTGTGTCAGGCGGATTATGAACAAGTGCGTTGACAACAAGATTGCACACCGCCCGATGAAATAGATCAGGGTCAATGGTGGCTGTAATCTCTGGAAGGTCACATTCAAACTCTATGTTTCGATTTGAAAATGCCGGGTCGTTTACAATATCTATCACCAATTCTTTTAGATAGCGCACCAGCCGCACCTGTTCGGGATGAAAGGGCAATGCCCCTGATTCCAGTTGATAGGTCAGCTTCAGATCATTTATCAGCTTTTCGACATGATCGACATTTTTCAAGATAATCGAACCATATTCCTGCACCGTCTGGCTATCGTTTGCCGTCCCATGCGCAAGCAGCTCCGCATATCCCTTTACAGGAGAAAGTGGGGTTTTTAAGTCATGAGTGATATTGGCAATCCATTCCTGACGCGCACGCTCTGTTTTGTTCTTGAGCTGATCGCTGTAACGAATTTCTGCGTCCATTTTATTGAGTGCCGCGTAAATACCATTGAATATGCCTTTTTCCGGGAGCTTCTGATAGGTGCGGAGTGAAACAGCGCCAATCCCTCTTGATATTTTCCCCATTTGGCGTGTGAGCCAAAAACCATAAATAAGAAATAGCGAACTGCCCACAAAGATTATAAAAAATATCCCCATCCGAAACATCGGAGAAAGACGGCTCACGGTTTCACCGTTATAATAGAGCATATATTTCCCAATAGCATAAGGAAAACCAACAATGTAGTTCCATGTATTGCCGGAATCTTCATAACTGCTCACAAAAACTGTATTCCCGTTTTCATATCCGCTTGCCGCCAATTCCACCAATTCAGAGGCCGAGTAATTGGAAGGATAATCTGAGGGCTTGTTATGGGAAAAAATTTCCTGTCCTGATTCATCAACGACTTGAAGCCAAAGCCCATATTCGTCCAGCCTTTCTAATCCTATGTCCTCTATTGTAATCGATCCATCCTCATTTTGTATCCATGTTGAAAAATTTTCAGTAAAGCGGTTCGGCCATGCTGCCAGACTTAACCCTTCCGGTTCAGGGATGGAAAAAGCATAATAAAACAATCCAATTCCCGAAGCAGCTCCGATCAATACCAATGCAACGAGTAAAACAACAATTCTTACAAGCGGATTTCTTTTCCATCTATTTTTCATCAGGATTCACCAGCTTATAACCTAAACCTTTCATTGTGATAATATACTGCGGCTTTGTGGGATTATCCTCCAGTTTTTCGCGCAGATGCCTGATATGCACCATGATCGTATTGTCACACCCAAAGCTATCTTCGCCCCAAATCGCTTCATACAGACGTTCACGGCTTACTACACGTCCTAAATTTTGGGCCAGATAATGCAGAATTTCAAATTCTCTTGCAGTCAGTTCCATATCCCTGCCACTCTTTGCGGCTCCGCAACCGTCCGGGTCAATCACTAAATCTCCAACAGTGATAATGTGGGTTCTATCCGGGCTTTTCTGATATTCAGCCCGACGCAGTTGTGCTTTCACTCGAAAAGCTACCTCCTTGGGACTAAAAGGCTTTGTAACATAATCATCGCCGCCCACAGCCAAACCGAGTATCTTATCAACTTCATCATTTTTTGAGGAAAGGAACAGGATCGGGCAATGGGAAAACTGCCTGATTTGTCTGCACACCTCATAACCGTCGATGTCCGGCAGCATCACATCCAAAATCATAAGATCTGGGAGGAGTTTTTGGCAGGCATCTACGGCAACGAGTCCATTACCACATTTGACAATATCAGAAAAACCCTCCATATTCAGTGCCTTTTCCAGCAGAATCAAAATATCTGGTTCATCGTCAACAATCATTATTTTATATTCAGCCATTTCATATTTACCTTTCTAACTGCGGTTTATTTTTATCAGTCTTATCTATATAGAATACTGTTTCACTCTTAATATAGCCTTTATGCAATCTTAATTTAATCTTAACAAGCGAGAAGATTTTGATACCGCACTCTTATTTTTTCTATGCACAATGATTTTATTATATTTCGCCAAAGCGAAAGAAGCAAGTCATACAGTCTTAAATGATCCTAAACTTTCTGATAACTTAAAAAAGCAGAGGTAACTGCTCCCATAACAGAACAACTACTTCTGCCTCTATTCTCACCCCACAAAACGATACCCGCTGCCAATCACAGTCTCAATATACTCATCGCCGATCTTCCTCCGTATTTGACTCACTACATTTGTCACGGCACTACCACAATTCGTACCATGCTCTTTCCATACTGCCTCATAGATCTGCTCTTTACTAAACACCCAGGATGGATGGGATGCCAAATATGTAAGAGTAAAGAACTCATGATGTGTCAGTGGGATGAGCGTATCGTTATGGTAGACGGTCTGTTCGTGTATGTGGATTTCCAGTCCGGAGAAGGTAAGAACGGATGGGGAATGGGGATTTTGAATAGATTCCATTCCTGTCTCACCTTCCACCGCTGTAAGGATTTTATTCACGATATGTTCTTCCGAGTCTGCGAAAGTCAGTATAAGAATTTTTCCTATTGTACATCACCCGCCTTATAAAAAAAATCGAGCCGACAACCTAAGAAAATGCTTCTATGGGTTACCGGCTCTGCGTCTTAGCGTCTGGCTCTTTGATAACTACTACCTTTAATAACTTTACATTGATTAAATTTTCTTGTTTACATTTTGGACAATAGAAAGGATAATTTATCAAAACTGTATCTTCTCTAACTTTATTACGTGTCCTACCATTGCAAATAGGGCAACGTATCCATTCTATTTTTTTCAAATATCCCCTTTCCTTTGTTTAGTTTATTTTTTAGCATATATTTTTAATCTGCGAAAAGTTTCAAAATAAGTACCGTTTGACTGCTGCGTTCTTTTTTTCATTTCAGCAATTATCTCATCACGAAATATATCTTTTTCTTTATCGGGTATATATTTAAGAAACGGAACAATAGAAGGCTGGTCTATCCATCTTATCATTTCATCTTCATTTGAAAAATACCTATCTCTGTTCACCTCCATAATTGTAAAATTAGAAAAGCCACTAAAATACATTAAATCCTCATATTGAGATTTTGATGGCATGAACCATGGCCATTCAAAACCTTTAAAATATCCTGCATATTTATCATCCATTATTTTTTTACGAACCACATCGATAAAGTTCGCACAATTACCATCACCGCCAAAATCCCACAACACTACTCCTTGCATCTTTAATGCTTTATATGCACTTTTCAGCAATCTTTTATGGTCTTTAACCCAATGTAATGCAGCATTTGAAAAAATAACATCAAATTCATTTTTATAATCTATTTCGTTGATATCCAATTGTTGGAATTCAATGTTATCTTTTTTAATGCTTTTTGCCGTTTTTATCATCCCAATTGAAGCATCAATACCTAAAACCTTTCCATTTGGTACTGCTAAAGATAATTGCTCTGTTAAAACTCCATCTCCACAACCCAAATCCAAAATTCTTTCATCTCCTTTGAGTTGAAGTTCTGAAATCAGTGTATTTCCCCACTCTTTTTGATGTATTGAAGCCATTTTGTACTTCTTTCCATCAAATTCAAATGTGTTCATTCAATAACACCTCCTTCTTATTTTCTATCTTGAATTATAGTACCCCTAATGATATAATTCAAATATATGTATTTTATCAAACATATAAATAAAATTTATGGAGAGATGTGATATGGACATATTTGATAATCTTACGAAATATAAAATTTTTCTTTCAGTGGCTGAATGTAAAAGCATATCAAAAGCAGCAACACAATTATATATATCCCAGCCTGCCGTAAGCATTACAATTAAAAAACTGGAAGAAAGCCTAAATACCACGCTCTTTATACGAAACCCCAAGGGCGTTTCTCTTACTGAAAAGGGGAAAATACTATATGACAATGCAAGGCGAGCATTTAATTTGCTTTCTGATACAGAACAGCTTCTTAAATCGCCCAAAAGTACAGGACATTTACGGATAGCTGCAAGTAATGTATTGTGCAAACATTTTCTTATGCCTTACCTCAAAGAGTTTACACATCAATACCCCAATACCGACGTATCCATTACCTGTACCTCTTCATCAAATGCTTGTTCTATGATTGAAAAAGGCAATATTGATTTAGCCTTTGTAGCAAAGCCAGAAAAATTAGGCAAATCTCAATACCATTCATTAGGGATAATTGAATATGTTTTTGTTTGTACCCCCACATATAGAAATAAATTAAACTGTACAAATGATGAAATTTTTGAACATGGAAATATTATGCTACTTAATAAAGATAACGGTTCTCGCACACATATAAATAACTACTATGCCAAAAACAATATAATGCCATCACATATTTTGGAAATTAATGATATGGATATGCTTATCGAATTTGCAAAAATGAGCATTGGCATATCATGTGTTGTAAAACAATTCGTTGAACACGAAATAGAATCGTCTTCTCTCATAGAAATAAACTTATCAAAACCAATTCCCCCTCGTGAGATTGGCTTTTTATATAATCACATTCAACCTTTTAATAACAATATCTTAAAATTTATCAATATAAATTTTGGCTAAACAATAGTAAAAATGTAGCAGAGTTATTAAAACCTTCCGCTTTATTGCCCTTAATGCAAGCTAGAAACATTGATAGAAATCAAAAACTTTCAAGTAGTAGTAATCACAGAGCCAATGAACTGGTGAAAAGAAATCACCGTTTGTTGGTTCTATTTTATTTCGTAAGGTTTTAAGGTGAACGCCCACCAAATAAAAAAACAGTGTTTTAGTGGGCGGTTTTGCTATGCCCGAAAGACCTAACAAACACTCTCCAGACCTGTTTTCAGTTTGGAGGAATTTTTTTATATCTTTTTTTCGAGTGGCTATCCATATGCTCATACGAAGTAAAGTTTATCCATACAAAAAGAACCGATAGCCACACCTGTTTCCAGATGCCTGCTACCAGCTCTATTCTCACCCCACAAACCGATACCCTCTCCCAACCACAGTCTCTATATACCCATACCCAATCTTCCTTCTAAGCGCACTCACCACATTTGTAACCGCAGCCTGACACTTATCCCCCGGCTCTCTCCAGACCGCTTCGTAGATCTGTTTTGATACTTATACAACCATCATTACAAAATTCCAGAACAGTTTCACCCCGTAAAATATAATAACAGTGCCACAAACTACATTAATGACCCGCAGAACCTTTGCATTAAATCTACTGCTAAAAATAGAGATCACAAAAGTCAGTCCCGTAAACCATAAACAGGATGCCGCCGCAACACCGGAGATAAACGGTGTGGATTGCGATGCAGTGAGTGTCACACGGAATGCTCCAAGCATCATTGTTCCGTCTATGACTGCCTGGGGATTAAACCAGGTTACAACACAGGCAGAAGAAATCGTCTTCCGGACAGATAAATCTGATTCTGACTTTTCCAGTTCTTCTACCTTTGATCTCAGCAATCCAATTCCTATGTAGATCACAATCAGACTGCCTGCTAAAAGAATCAGCATCTGTAGCCACTCATATCGCTGCATTACGGCACCAATGCCAAAGAAACAGGCCAATGCCAGTGTGACATCAAAAAAAATCACAATCAGCGCAGTCATAAGCGCCCGCCTTCGTGAATGTGTCAGTGCCGAGTTAATAACAAATAAGTTCTGAAGGCCAATCGGGGCAACATAAGCAAGTCCCATCGTCAATCCTTGTAAAAAATAACTCATTTCATTCTCTCCTAAACCAACCAAATTTTATTTCTGTATCTTCATACAACTGAGATTATATGGTATAATCAAGTTGTTCGTGCATATTACTAACTAATTATAACTTCACTATGCCCTTTTGTAACCATCCAAATATGCAAAATTAGAACCAACCAAAACAGGAGATGATATCTTGAAACGAACACTGCCGATCCAAATAGACTGGAAACCAGATAAAAAGTCAACAACACCTATTTACCAGCAAATTGTTCAATTCGTGTGCAATAAAGTCGCAATAGGTGAATGGCCCATCGGTACCAGACTTCCCCCACAACGCACTTTAGCAGAGAGCTTTGGAGTAAACCGGAGTACAGTTGTCACTGCCATAGAAGAATTAACTTCCTACGGCATTATTGAAGGCCGCCATGGAGCTGGAACACAGATTGTCAGTAATACATGGTCACTGCTCCTGCCCCCTTCTCCAAACTGGAGCAACTATGTCACTTCTGGCTTTTTTCAGGCAAACAATTCTACGATTCAGGCTATTAACCGCTTGGAATTTGTACCCGGCATGATAAGATTAGGAACTGGTGAACTCGACCCACGACTTTTTCCTGAAAGTATGTGGAAATGTGTATTAGAGGAATTAAGTAAAAAGGTAACTTCTTTAGGATACTTAGAGCCTCTGGGCCTTCCTGCATTGAGGGAAGCTATATCCCGCCATATGAGAACTTTAGGCATTGATGCTCCGCCTTCCTGCATTTTAATTACATCCGGTTCGCTTCAGGCACTACAGTTAATTTCTGTCTGCCTATTAAAAAGCGGATCGACTATATATACAGAAGCTCCAACATATCTGAAATCCCTGCAGGTATTCCAATCTGCCGGAATGAACCTATCCGGAGTACCAATGGATGCCAATGGAATGCAGTTTTGGAAAATAGAATCACAGCTTAAAAGAAATGATCCGCAAAGCTCCTCTATCCTTTATACAATACCCACCAACCATAATCCCACAGGTATATCCATGTCAGAGCGCAGACGTGAAGAACTGATTGCATTTTGTACCGCTAATCGCCTGCCGATTATCGAAGATAGCGCATATCAGGAATTATGCTATGAAGGAAATCACCCCAGAACACTAAAATCAATGGATAAGACAGGCATGGTTATTTATTTGGGAAGTGCATCGAAATCTTTTGCTCCTGGCCTGCGTATTGGCTGGCTCATTGCCGCTGAACCAATCGTCCAAAGATTAGGGGATGTAAAGATGCAGATGGACTACGGTGCCAGTTCTATTTCACAATGGGTGTTTGCAGAACTTCTTTCCAGTGGGATGTATAGTAAATATTTGATTGATCTAAAAGGGGAATTACTGCAGCGCAGAAACCATGCCCTATCTGTTCTGGAACATTACTATGATGATATTGCGAAATGGAATTTTCCTGCAGGCGGCTTTTACATCTGGCTTACCCTAAAAAAGCCGCTCAACATGGAACGGCTTTTTGAAAATGCTGTCAAAGCAAATATTCTCTTAAATCCTGGAGATATTTATGACTTTGAACACAATAACTCCCTACGGCTTTCTTATGCCTATACATCGTGTGTAGAATTTGAAAAGGCTGCTATAACACTTGCCGAGATTATTCGGGAACAATTATAGCAGCGCATAATAATGGTAAAATTACTATTTGAATATATCTTGTAGAGTTGCAACAAGTTTTTCATTCTCCTTATGGTTCCGTATTGCAACTCTACAATGATTTCTACCAAGTCCATAAAACTTTGAACAATCCCGCACTTTCATGCCTTGATTCATAAGCAGTTCTCGTAAACTTGATGCCTAAATTTTTTACATTTACCTTAATCCTGCATTTTCTCAATTGAGATAAAAGGCAAAGACTGCTCTCAAATAATTTCCGCCTCTGCTTCCTCTTTTGCTACTCTCTCCACTTTCTCCAGCGGAAAGTTCGGTATCTCCTCCAAAAGTTTCAGCGCTATCTCCTGCTTCAAATCCTCATCCACATAAGCTCTCACGCTGCCATCCGGCTGTGTCTCTTTCACCGTAGCAAGTTCAGCCATATAGGAATCATAATGTTTAAGAATCCGTTCCATTGCCCATTTCTCTCCAGCAACAGCACCCTTGATCGTCTCATAATCTAATAGGTTCAGCTGATCGTCCATGGCTCCGTACCTCCGACAAATAATTCTGCTTACAGCATACCATATCTGTGAGAAAAAAGCATCCGCCAGTCCTCACTGACAGATGCTCTCACCCTTAATACACCTCATCAAAATACCCAATGAATACGGTCATCCGCAACAGCCCGTCCTTAATCGAAAACGTCACATTCTCCGCCCGTTCTGCGATCTCTTTTAGCAGCGTCAGTGCCTCCCTGTCACAGAACTCAAAATGTGACTGATACAGATCTATGGTAGCCTGCCATTTCTGGTAATCTACCTCACCCCGTACCTTTCCGCCAAACTGCTGCACATAGGCATCACATTCTCCAAGCAGGTACTCATAATCTGCTTTCTCTTTTGGAACCACACGCTTTGGGATTTTGTCCATTTCCTCCTGGTACGCCTGGAAGAAGCCAACATCCATCAATGTGTCTAAAAAGTCCTGCCCTTTTGCCCTATCACTTCTCTCCCGGAATTCCTCTCCATAGTCTTTTTCGTATACTTCATTTTCCATGTTTCGCACCCTTTCCTGTAGAACAATTTACCACTACGGGTAGGATGTTACCATAGATTTCTTATTATTCGTTGTCATGAAAGATAACTTTGTCGGTCTATATTGATAAGTTTGTTAAACTCGTCATGTGGAAAATCCACGGCTGTCCGCATTTGTAAAATGTGAGTACAGCAGCATGATAAAAATCCGACAGCCACATCCATTCCACAGATGCCTGCTGCCGGATTTTTACCTATGCTTCAAATTTATATCCGCTACCGATAACCGTTTTTATGTACCTCTCACCAATCTTCCGTCTGATTTGGCTTATCACGTTCACAACCGCCGTACCACACTTATCACCAGTTTCTCGCCACACTGCTTCGTATATCTGCTCTTTACTGAATACCCATCCCGGATGCAGTGCCAGATAAGATAACGTAAAAAATTCATAATGCGTCATGGATACTAATTGGCAATCCCGATAAACCATCTGCTCTTTCATACGGATAACCAACCCTAGAAAAGCAATGACATCCGTGGAATGATCAGTGACTATTGTTCCCACTGTCGGCAGTAAAGCAAGAATAATTTCTGAAACATCCCCTGATTCTCCAATCTTTCTCAACACAATTTCTATCATCTTGACCGCCTGTTATCGCTCTGAAAAACTGATCGCTTCAATCGCAACACTGCCGCCCCGTACAACTTCAATCCTGCCAGAGAAATCGCTTTCCAACAGTTTAATTAAATCATTATTCCCTGCCTCTGTCTGAACACTTTCGATCAGAGCCATTGATGGGGCATAATCAATCATCTTCGCCTGAAAAATCTCTTTCATGTAAGACAGCTTCATCATATCATGCTCCGAACATCCGTGAATTTTAACAAACATTAATTCCTTCATGTGAATTGCTGTGTCCGTAAAATCAACGACCTTAATGACCTCCACACTCCGGTTAAGCTGCTTCTTTATCTGTTCAAATGTCTTATCGTCGCTGGTAAGGCTGATTGTCATTCTTGAAATCGTGGTATCTTCTGTTGTGCCGACTGTCAGGCTGTTCAGGTTGTAGGACTTTCCGGAAAACAATCCGGAAATACGTGCCAGCACTCCGATATCATTTTCAACAAAAAGGCTGATCCATCTTTTCTTCATCACTCGTCACCTCCCATAATCATATCACTTAAGGGTTTTCCCGGCGGAACAATCGGAAGAACATTTTCTTCCCGTTCTATGATAAATTCAATCACCGTAGGAATTTTCTCTGTATTTTTAGCTTCTGATAATGTACTTTCGATTTCCTCATACCTCTGAACCCGGATCGCCTTTGCCCCGTAACTTTCTGCCAGCCTGATAAAATCCGGTGTATATTCCGGGCAGCAGGCAGAGGGTGTATTGCAGGCCGCAGCACAGCTTTTACGGTAACGCAGACATGTGCTGGAATAGCGCTTATCGAAGAACATTTCCTGCCACTGCCTAACATTCCCCAAATATCCATTATTCAAGATACAAATGATGACCGGGAGTTCATATACAACCGCTGTAGCCATTTCCTGAATATTCATCTGGATACCGCCATCACCGCAAATTGTAATAACATCTTTATCCGGATTTCCCAGCTTGGCTCCAATCGCTGCCGGAAAGCCATATCCCATGGTTCCAAGACCGCCAGAGGTCAGCATCTGTTTCTGATCTGTCAGTTCAAGAAATTGTGTGGTCCACAACTGATTCTGGCCGACATCTGTTGTAATAACTGCATCAGAAAATATTTCATTGATTTTCTGTATGACTGCAAACGGTGTGACTCCTGACTCACCCGTCTGCTTCATCCCAAGCGGTTTCTGTTTCTTCCACTCATCAATCTGCATTCTCCATTCGTGAAAATCAAATTCCGGCGCTTTTTCAAGCAATGCGGTAATTACATTTTTGGCATCTGCCACAATCGGAATATCTACTTCTATATTTCTTGAAATAGATGCCGGATCAATATCCACATGGATGATAGCTGCTTTTTTGGCAAATTCACTGACTTTACCAGTAATGCGGTCATTGAAACGGACACCGATGGAAAACAGCACATCACATTCACTGATTGCCGTATTCGCAGCATAGCTCCCATGAATACCAAGGTTCCCAACATACAGAGGATGACTGGTAGGGATTGCCCCTTTCCCCATAATCGTTGTAACCACCGGAATCCCTGTTTTCTCAGCCAAAGCAGTCATAACCTCATTTGCACGGGAAATATTCACACCTCCGCCCAGCAGGAAAACCGGATGCTTTGCCCTTTTCAGACAATCCAGCGACTTTTTGATCTGCCCCATATGAACCGATGTATTTGGCTTATAACTGCGGATCTCGATACTCTGTGGATATCCGTCACTTCCTAACGCCTGCTGAATATCCTTTGGAAGATCCACCACTACAACGCCCGGTTTCCCAGACCTTGCGATATAAAATGCTTTCTTTATCGTAATGGCTAAATCTTCCCGCCTGCGGACGGTAACCGCATACTTGCTGATGCTCCTTGTAATCCCAACAATATCAACTTCCTGAAATGCATCATTTCCAATCAGATGTGTCGGAACCTGCCCCGTAAAGCAGACCAGGGGAACACTGTCATAATTGGCAGTTGCAATTCCCGTAACCAGATTCGTTGCTCCGGGTCCGCTTGTCACAAGGCACACTCCGACTTTTCCTGTGGAACGTGCATATCCATCTGCAGCATGAACCAGCCCCTGTTCATGACGGGGAAGAATCACATCCAGCCCTTCTACACCATAAAGAGCATTAAACAAATCAATGGCCTGCCCTCCCGGATAGGCAAAAAGCGTATCCACCTGTTCCGCTAATAATGCTTTTACAAATAATTCTGCTCCAGTAATCTGCATCGCATACTCCTCCTTTATGATTGCGTGTACTCGCTTGCATTACAGATATTTTTTTACGGTACTATCACATGACAGTACCGTAACACTATTTCCGTTCAGGTATTCCCTGAATAAAGGTTGCGACCGACTGTTTGATATACTGCTCTTTCCTGACACCAGACAGTTTTTTGTCAAATGAAGCACTTAAAAATGTATATCCGAAGGTACTTGAAAAAATCGTCAGTGCCAGACACTCAAAATCCAGATGTGGCAATTTGCCTCTTTGTTCCATTTCTTCAAAATACTGTATCAGTGAAGAAAGAAACGCCTGGGGGACTTTCATCACCATCGGTGCAGTTTCTTCATAGATCTGAGGTGCCCTGAGTCCAATCGACAGATTTACGAACTCCGGTGTGATTTTCTCCATATACTTTTCCATGAACATTTCCAGATCAGGCTGCAGTTCCCATTTGACATCTGTGAATATTTCCGGTGTAAGATTAGCTCTCCATTTTTCCTGTTCCACTCCGCTTAAAACAATATCCTTTTTGTTTTTGAATTTACGAAACAAGGTACATTCATTCACACCTGCAGTCTTTGCAATATCCTTTGTCGTTGTTGCGACATATCCTTTATCCCTGATCAGTGACATGGTTGCGTCTATGATCTTCTGGCTGGTTTCATCCACCTTAACCACTCCCTTTCAATGCAAGTGAACACTTTCATTCATTTTAGTCGATAGCACCAGGAAAGTCAAGACGATAATTCAAAACATCTTCGTTTCCTAAATTGCAAAAGTAAATTCCACCTACTTTTTCTTTGATAGAAGTTACTTTTGCATAGGTTGAATTTAGTCCTGCATACGTATTATGATGGTTTTATTCCTGACAGCAGTAGAAGGAGACATCATGAGTAAACATATCCCAGGAAACCATAAACATCTTACTACCGCAGACAGACTTTATATTGAACGCCAGTTGAATGCAGGGGCTTCTTTTAAGGAGATTGCTTGTTACCTCTGCAAAGATCCCAGTACCATATCCAAAGAGGTGCGTTCTCACCGTCTATCCGATTTCTATCCAGGCAAAGGACTCTTCCTGAATGCTAAAAATTTCTGCGTCCACCGTTTCCATTGCCAAAAAAAGAATGTCTGCAGAAAAATCATTCTCTGCGATACGAAATGTTCTTCCTGCCCCTCCTGCAACCAGCACTGTAAGGATTTTGTGAAGGAACGCTGTAACAGACTTGACCGGGCTCCCTATGTCTGCAATGGTTGCGATAAGACCCATGTCCGTTGTACCGTTCCTCATAAATACCATTACGATGCTCTCTTTGCAGACCGCAAATACCGCGAAATGCTTCGGGATTCCAGGTCTGGTATTAACCTTTCAAAAAAGGAACTCCACCACATTGATGAGGTCGTTACCCCTCTGATCTGGCAGGGCCATTCTCCCTATCAGATCGTTGTGGAACATCCGGAACTGGGGCTTTCCGTACGCTCCATTTACCAATACATAGAACTCGGACTGCTTACCGGACGCAACATCGACCTGAAACGGAAAGTGAAGTTCAAGGCACGCAAGTGCCACAAAACTCAGATTACAGACCGGCAGGTGTTTTCCGGCCGCCTCTACAGTGATTTCCTCCAACTCCCTCCCACGCACGTAGTTGAAATGGATACCGTTAAGTCTTCGCGGGATTCTAAAAAATGTATCCTGACATTCTACTTCCGGGACGAGAAACTGTTCCTTGCCTATCTCTTGAACCGATGCACCAAAGGCGCTGTCCGTGCTGTTTTTGACCGTCTGGAAGCACGGCTCGGCACGGAAACATTCCGCATCCTGTTTGAAACGGTCCTGACAGACCGGGGCGGTGAATTCGGTGATCCACTGGCCCTGGAAACCGGCATGGATGGCAGCCAGCGTACTAATATTTATTATTGCGATCCCATGCGCAGCGGTCAGAAAGGTGGCGTTGAAAATGTTCACACAAAACTACGTGAGATTCTTCCGAAGGGTACCAGCTTCGAATATCTGACGCAATGGGACCTGAACCTGATTGTAAATAACATCGATTCGGTTCCGCGCCAGAGCCTGCTCGGCCTTACTCCATATCAGGCGGTAAAGGAAAACTTCGGTATGGATATCTTGGCAGCACTTCAGCTCAAGCCTGTCAATCCAGAAAAGATCGTCCTGACGCCTGAGCTGATTAAGTAACCCATAAACCCAAACAAAAAATCTGCTGTTAGGTAATTCTGCTTTTAAATCTTCATAAAAAATATTCTTTTTACAGATTCCGCACATATTCTTCCAGACGCTCCTCTAAGGTTACGTCCGTATCCATAAAGCTAACCCTTACCACCACGCCATCATCCAGATAGCAGTATGGGTTTTTGATCTGCTCGATAAAACTCAAAATACGTTCTTCCCGGCTCATGGCCGGATCAAGTTTCACGGTACTTCTCTCCACCAAGGTATTCTTATCCACAGTCCGGATATCCGTCTGTGCCATTCTTTTTAATCTCTCCGCAAGCGTTTCCTGCTCTGTTTGCTTCTTTGCCATCGTACCAGCTCCTTTCACTTACCCCTTCCTGCGAGGGCCGGAAAACAAGCTGTCACAATAATTTATATCAGGAAGTTTTTTTGAGATGCGCCAATACCCATGCCCACTCCTGTTCCGTAAGGCAAAGTTTTTCTGCTTCATGCTGTTCTGTCACAAAAGGGCGGCATCCCGGATACTCCGTATCTACGATCCCCAATTTTAGCAGGCTGACCACGATCTCCTTCGCTCCCTTTCTCCCAAGGTTCCTGCACTCCTTATGCCAATCTTCTTTCAACATCATCCGAAGCAGGTCATGGCGTGTGCCAATGCCATGCCGCTTTAAACAGTTATATGGTCTTATGGGTAGCTGCAAAATTTCAATATCCTGGTCTAAGATTCTATCGCCGGCAACCTGCAGTCTTCCCTCTTTCTTCTCCATTGTCCTACGGACATGTTCCAAAATTGAGGCTTCATGTGCGGCAAATCCTTCCCGGATATATGCCGTCCTCGCCGGATGCCGCAGCTTCCGCAATGCCCGTTTTATGATTTGCTGTATCCGGCTGCCTGTCAGTTCAAATGCCGCACCGATTTCCGAATAGTTCATTCCTTTTACATAGCGGTATTCCAAAACCATCTGCTCCCGTTCTGTCAGCTGCCCTAAAACATATTCCAGCCCTTTCAACTGATCGTCCGATAAAATCTGCCCCACCGGAATATCCCTCAACAAATTCAATGGATAATCTGCCCGTTTTCTCATTCCTTTTTCTCCTCTCCTGTCTGGTTCTCTGCTCCCTATAAGCGCCATTTCTTTCACTTACCCTTTCCGCCGGCGGCTGAAAATCAAGCTGTCATATTCATTTTTGTGTGCGGCTTGTTTTTGTGTTTTTCCCGATAGAGATATATGAGAGGGATTTTCTTTTCTAGGGCAAGATTCGCCTATGTTATACAAAAACCCATTTCATGGATTTTCGCATACCTGGCATATCTTGATGGGGATTCCGGTTCCCCATTCCCTCGGTAGACGCACAATGAAAATTGTGCTGTTTGGCTTCCACGAAAATCGTGTTCGCAGCGTCATACAGCGTATGCCGGATATGCTGGCGCATATGGAAAAAGGAGAGCTTATGGCAAGACCAAAGAAGGAAAAAGAACTGGCCCGCTCCCATCTGATCGCTTTCCGCCTGACAGATGTGGAGTATGACCTTGTGACCAGAATGGCAAAGGAAGCCGGCCTTAGTGCTTCCGCCTATATCCGGAAACTGTTGCTGGACGGAAAGGTAAACATCACCTATGAAGTGGTTGCCGATGTGCCGGAGCTTCAGAAGCTGGCCGCAGAGTTTGGAAAAATCGGGAGCAATCTGAACCAGATCGCACGGTATTTCCACATGGGCGGTATCCGTTCCAAAGCAATGCAGGACGAAATACACGAATGTATCTCACAGATATTTGACATGCGGAAAGAGGTTGCAGAAATGGCAGGTGTTTATCATGGCAGTGTTGAAACATATCGCAAGCAAAAACGCTGATTACAGCCAGATCATGGATTATATGCTGTTCCAGCATGATGAATTTACCATGAAGCCTGTCCTTGATGAAAACGGAAGGATGGTATTAAGGGAGGAATATTACATGGACGGCATCAACTGTGAACCCATGCTCTTTGATAAAGAATGTGAAAAGCTGAATGCCCAGCATCACAAGAACCAGAACTATGATGATATCAAATCCCATCACTATATTCTGAGCTTCGATCCAAAAGACAAAGACGACCATGGCCTGACTGGGGAACAGGCGCAGGCTCTCGGAATGGAATATGCCAAAAAGAATTTTCCCGGCCATCAGGCGCTCGTCTGCACCCATATGGACGGTCACAATGGCAGTGGAAACATCCATGTTCACATCATTATAAACTCCCTCCGGAAACTGGACGTGGAACAGCAGCCCTTTATGGAGCGTCCCTGTGACAGCCGTGCCGGTTATAAGCACCACCTGACAGACGGTTACCTCCGGCACCTGCAGCAATCAGTCATGGATATGTGTCACAGGGAAAATCTCTATCAGGTTGACCTGCTCTCCCCTTCCAAAAATAAGATCACCCAGAAAGAATACTGGGCAACCCGCAGAGGGCAGGAGAAATTAAATAAACGCAACGAGCAGATTGTGGCGGATGGTATGAAACCACGCCGGACAATCTTTCAGACACAGAAACAATTTTTGCGGGATGCCATAAATGACATCGCTTCCCATTCAAAAAATCTGGAAGAATTTAAAAATGGATTGCAGGGAAAATACCATATCACCCTTACGGACCGCAGGGGCCGTTTCAGCTATCTCCACCCGGAACGTAATAAAAACATTACTGACCGAGCGCTTGGAACCCAATACAGCAGGGATTATCTTCTGGCGCTGTTTGAACAAAATAAGCATAATCTGGTAGAAACACATCACCGTCCGGAAACAGAACCTTCCCCGGAGCTTTCCGGCAATTCTGCAGAAAACAAGCATAGCTTTTTTGAGTACAACCCAGATTATGACTATTCCTCCGATCCGGCTGCCATTCTGTTTATCAGGTCGGACTTACGTCTGGTCGTTGACCTTCAAAATAATGTAAAAGCCAGCCAGAGCCGTGCCTATGCACAGAAAGTAAAAGTCTCCAATCTGCAGCAAATGGCAAAAACCATTGCTTATGTACAGGAGCATCATTATGAAACCAGGGAAAGCCTGCAGATGTCCTTTGAGGAAATATCTGAAAAATGGAAGGAATCCAGAAAAGCGGTAAAATCCACTGAGGAAAAAATAAAAGAGATCAATGAGCAGATTCATTATGCCGGCCAGTATCTTGCGAATAAACCGGTTTTTGCTCAAATGCTGAAAGCCAGAAATAAGAAAAAATTCCGTCAGGAACATCAGGCAGAACTTGAACTTTATGAATCTGCAGTCAAATTTTTCAAAGAGAAGAATGCCGACGGGAAAATCCCGTCTATGAAATCGTTAAAGTCTGAAAAAGAAAAGCTGACCATCCAGCGGTCAGCGCAGTATGAAACCTATCAATATTTTAAAGAATACCAGAAAGAATTGCGGACGGTCTGCTCCAATGTAGATTCCATTCTCAGGCAAAAAAACAACCTTGAGCCATTGATTACCCAATCACAAGACCGCTCATAAAAAGAAATCCCATCCATGCGGCATAATGCAGCACCGGATGGGATTTACTCTCTTAAATAATTTTCATCAGCTGGATATACTTGACGGAATCCCTTACAGAATATCTGTCTCCAAATATCTGGTAGCGGTTCTCCTTATTCTGGTAGAATGACAACAGCTTAGGCTTGTCCTCACACTCAAGATATACAACTCCGCCGCCGATCTGCCGCTGAATTTCTTTTAAAGTGACTATCGTCATATCCATCAATTCATTTCCTGTGAGAGCCGCCGACTCCTCATACTGATAATTTTTCCCAAACTGGGCAACCAAAAAAGCGGATAACATGTATGAGTCCGTTGCCTCGTCCAGACGGGCATGACGCTGGATTTTTCTTCTCACAGTTCCTGTCAGTCCTGTATCCAGCAGTTGTACTGCCTTATGGGTCAATGTGAAGATTCCCACGATCCTGCTTTCCCCGTCAACCACCAAATATGTAATAGACATCTTGCGTTTGGCAAACTCTATTGCGTTTTTTCTTACAAATTCCTCAATTTCATGATTCTTCGGACAAGAGAAATCGGAGAGAATGAGCTGCAATTCCTCCTCTCCGATTGCGTTTATCATATCCAGAATATTTACCGATGTAAAATTACTCACTTTTTCTGAACCCTCTTTGCCATCAGTCTGCGAATCGCTTCTATATCGGTGAGTGGCGGCTTGACAGGTGTCGTCGGCTTCCATTCAGGATCAAGGCTTGACGCTTCAAGCGCATCAATAAACTTCTCTGCTTTTTTCGGATCGCTGATCACGATATTTGTAAAAATGCTCGACGTAGCCATAATCGCACCTCCTTCTTGTGTTAATGGCACTTCCTTTTGTAGTCCCGCAAGCAAAACTACTTGCTCATCTTTATTATACGCAAAATGCCGCAGAAAATCAACTGTTTTGGGAGAACAGAAAAATTCCATTTCTGCCGGTTTTCCATAATTTTTCAATTTTGATTTTTGCACTTTTCCTCTGTCTTTATCTCCTCAATCCTTTTTGGATCAAGAAAATGCGTCGCATACGCTTTTTCAATTTCTGCTTTTCCACTTTTGCTGAACCGCAGCGGATATACCGGCTTGTGCCCCTGTCCGTTTCTCTTTTTTGTGCCCCATCTCTTGTAATAGCAAAATGACGGCTTCAATCCGGTTTTGTTAGCATAACACCGTATCTGTTTCATAAGGAAGGTGAGCTGGCGGAGATTACAGTTACAGACAGCTTCCAGATATGGGATTTTTCCAAATCTCCATTCCTCATATTTCTGCTTTTGCAGGATTCCTACATCCATCAGGACATCCACTGGTGCGGCATACCCTCTTTTCCTGCACTGCTGATAAACAGAATTATGTACTTTTCCAATCAGTTCCCCGTCTTTCATTTCCGTTCTCCTCTGGTTTATATATGCCTATTATAAATCATAGGGATGGAAAAAGAAACACAAAAAGAGAGATACCAGTTTCCTTGTTGCTGGCATCCCTCCTGTGATTATTTCCGGTTACGCTCCATATCTGCGCCCATGGCCTGCTCCGGCTGCTTCCCGCTCCGGATTGAAATCTCCTTCTGCTTGCGGTGCAGCTTCTCCAGAACAGAAGTCCTCTCCTTCTGCTTTGCCTGTTTCTTCCCGGAAATATTGTTGAGCCTTCCGTCGATCATGTTGTAGTTCTGTTCTTCCGTCATTTCCGCACTGCGGAGATACTCGCCATTCTCATAATACTTCTGCCATTGCTCCATCTGCGGTTTCTCAGAAACCGGCACCGGCTTTTCCGGCGGACACATGAAATCCCGGATTTTCTGGAGAGTGGTTTCATCAAAGCCTCTGCTCTCATCCGTGACCACCTTGCCGTCCTCCGATACAACCACATAGGGAACATCATCTTTATAAATATCATTCTGTAAAAGAAAAAACTGCCTTCCGTCAACAATGGTTTCATCCGCAGCAATCCAGTTTCCCTTTGTCCCCTCAATCTTAAAATCGTCTGTCTCCATGGAAATCAGCGCACTGGAAGAATTGAGCCGAATGAAACCGGCAAGAACAATGAGTCGTTCTTTATCTATATAGTAAGAAGTAACGACCCCTTCCTTATTATAGACCAGCACATCGCTCACGCTTATGGAATGGTGCCCCTTAAATGTTTTTGGCGGCTTATCCCTTAATCTTTGCCATATCTTCTCGGCACTGTCGCCCGGAAGTGCCGTCGCTAAATACACCTGGTCATAATTTTCTGCCCTGACCGCTATCTTCTCATCCATCAGGTTTTGGTAAGTGCGGAAACAAAGCTTCCTTGCCTCCGCACTCCTTTTCAGCTGATAGACGGCAAACTGGTTCAGCTTCATTCCCTGTCCTCCGGCTCCTGTTTATATGGCTCCAAATCCAGCTTATGAAATTCCGCATCGGAAAGCCGCTTCATTTTTTCCATAGTATTTATCACCAGCGGCAGCACTTCCTCATCATCCCGGACATATGGGATCACCTCCTCCAGTCTCTCCAAGGTATGCCTGCGGTTCCCGGCATCAAACATCGCCATGACTAACATCTCGTCCTGCTCAAAAGATACTTTTCTCATAATTCCTGTTCCCCTTTCTTACGTTCCTGCGATTTCTGCTCTGTCCCCTTTTGCTCCTGTGACTTCAATTTTGCCTGTCGTTCCCGCAAGGCTTTCAAAACAGACTGTTTCCGGTCAGTCCCTTCTGGTACGGTACTGTGCATTTCCGGTGCCTTTTCCGGCGTTTGCTCCGGCATTAAAACAGTTTCGCTGGATGCTTCCATGCCTGCCTTATCCTTTACTATGGATGGCTTCTCTGGCTGTTCAATCTGCTGTTTCTCTGCTTCCGGAGCCACTTCCCTCTCCCGATTTTCAGATAGAATCTTTTCCAGGTCAGCTATCGCCTTTTGCACCAATGGGCTTTCCTTATAATGTGGAATCTCATTGATAACATCTTTGATTACCGTACCTCCCGACATCAATTCAAACAGGCCATCGTAAATGCTGCCATCCTCCAGACAGAAACCAATTCCTTTCACTCCATTGATACGCTCTGGCGGAATCTTCTTATATAACTCATATGCTTCCTGCAGCGTCAGGTTTTCATGGTACTCTCCCCCATGACCGGATATTCCATGCACTCCGCAACATAAAAGCTGATGCTCGGCTCCATCTGCTCTATCTGATGGAAAAGATTTTTGTCCTCCGCCTGATGAATCCTGTCAATCAGCTGCTGTGCCTCGGATACCGTTTCTTCCGGTTCCCCTTCGTCAACAAACACCTGCAGCCATGATTTGATAGGTTCTGTTTTTCCATCCATAAGGTCTTGTTTCAATTCCTGTAACTGCTGTTCACGATCTTCCACCTGATCCTGATACTCATAGAAATCATTGTCATGTGCAAAAGTATCAATATCCGCCGCCAGCTTTTCCACTTCTTTGTTATCCAAATACTGCTCCGCCTGTTCCATATACACTTCCAGTGATCCTGTTATCTCCGTAGATATTGGGTTAATGTCAACCGACAGACCCCCGATCTTCATTCCATGTTCATGCAGCACATTGAAAAAAACATCTTCACGGATATTGCCGCTGTAAGAAAGCGCCACATCAATATCCGATTTTTCCGTGTAAAGGCCCTCTCTTAAACGGCTGCCATAAATGCGGGCCGCACGCAGCCTCACTTCATCGGAAAGCTCCATTTCTTCCAGCGCTGCCTGTGCATAGTAAAGCACAGTTTCTTCAATATCATGGCGGCTGTTGCCCTCTAATGCCGCCTCCCTTCTGCTGATCTGTGATGTTGGAGTAAGGTTATCATCCGCTAAACGTTCTTTCGCTGACTGCAAAGTTCCTTTTACTACTTCTTCGTAATCAAGCGGCTCGCAATCCAGATCGCCAAAACCTTCGTCTTTAAAAATCCATGCCAGCACATCCTCCATAGATGCTTCCGGTATGTCATAAAGATTTCCGCCAATCTCCTTCCATTCATTGTCATAATCAATATATTCATAACCTTCCGGAACCTTTTGAATGGATACATACCCATAACCACACCGAAATGCAACTTCATCTGCATCACTGCTCATAAGCTCCTTTAATGCTTCATATGTTTTTTGCGGAAAATATTCTGCCCGTTCTACCTTCTCCCAAAATACCTCACCGTCAATCACTTCACACTCTGAAAAAGACATATCTTTTTCATCAGACAGTATTTCTTCGATTGCTTCCTGAATGGATATATTCGGATTATCATACACACCGCCGTCCAGCTCACGGAATTGATTGTCATAGAACGTATAATCATAACCATTCGATACCGTCTGGATGGCAAAATACCTTCCTGCGGATTCCAGACGGTAAGCGATTTCTGTATCATGCAAACCAATGGCTGTGTCAATCTGTTTCACTACATCCGCAATTTCCGGATTGTCCCACCCTTCCACCGATTGATAATCAAAAATCTTACGGTCTATTCCATTGATGCACTGAATAAAATCCAAGCTTCCCGGCATCGGTCTGCTATTCTGAATTCCCAACGCTTTTCGTTTATCGTTTGGCAGAGTGAAATAAGCCTCCAGTGCCTTGTTGATCTCCGGAAATTCCTGAATATCCAGGCTGCCCTGTTTCTGCAAATCTTCCACTACATAATAGTGGGCAATGTAAGGCTCCACTTCCTGCAGTGCCATCCTCTCCAGTTCTGTAAATTTCTCCCTTGCAAGCCCGATAAAACCGTCCAGCACTGCCGGATGGCTCTCCACCACGTAATCATAATTCAGGTCAATGCCCCTGCCCATATTCTCCGGTATTGAGATACTTTTTGCCCACTCCTTTGTATCCCTGGAAAACCGCCCGTCGGTTTCCTTATACTGCACTGTGCAGGCAAGGACAAACGATAGCCTTTCCGTGCCGTATTCTTCCAGCACACCATCCACCACATCATGGGCAAGATGCATCCCGTCAAAGTGGCTGCGGATTGCTTCCTCCACTGCCCTTTTACAGTCAATATTTAACTTTCTGGAATCAAGGTATTCGTCAGCAGCGCCATGCTCCGTAGCATAAGCAAGAGTGTTCCGGTAAACCGGTGGGTAACTCTTTTTCTCTGATGCCTCGGTTTCTTCCGCTTCCGGCTCCCATGCAATCCCCTTCCCGGCAAGATACTCATGGATGGCCTCCATTGCGCCACGGTCAAACCCGTTTTCCAGTTCCTGCGCTACCAGTTCCCCATCTGCATTGACGATGACGGCTGCAACAGAATCCCCATATTCGTTATGCTCCATAAGGTAAAATATTTCATCCGCAATCTCACGCTTGTCTGCCGTATGCCACAGCCCTTCATGCTGCTCGATCTCAATCCCCGAAGTATCCAGCGTGACAGCGGAATCCTCTCTTTTGCGGTTCATTTCCGCTTCATGCAGGCGCTGCCAGACAAAATCAGGCAGCTCTTTAAATCCAAAACTGTCTACATAGTATGCCTTCGTCTGCCCGCCTCTTTGCATGACAACCACATCACTCACGGAGAGGGAATGCCCCTGATACCCAGCCGGATGGTTAAGATTGAATTTTTCATACAGGCTGTCTAAGGTTTCCTCTCCCGATAACCGCCCGCCGTAGATAAAAGCATAATCCGCCGCATCCACCGTCATATCATGGGAAGTCACAAAATCCAGTCCCATAAACTGATATTCCCGGCCTTTGGAATGATCTGTGATCTGGTAAATCGCATAGCGTTCTTCCGTCCCGGAAAGATAAAGATTTTCATTGTTCCGCCCGATGGCACTTTCTACAATCCCTTTGTCTGCCTCCATGCTCCTTTCTGCCATCTCCTGCAGGTATTCCGGTATGGTCTGTTCCCCTCCGGTAAAATTCAGTCCATCTCCAAGCCGGAGAGACTCCTGCTCCGGTATCGTGACCGGAACTGCCGTCAGGATGGTAGCGGCATGATTGACTGTTACATGTTCTTCCACGGTAAGGGGATGGCCGGGATCATAGTCTGCTCCCCGCAGTTCATAGCAGAAGATTCCTTCCGGCAGGGATTCCCTGTCTACACGGCCATTTGAAAACAATGCCGGCACATCATAAAACTCTGCCTGCTGGTATTCTTCCGCCTGCTCCGGATGTTCCTTTTCCTGTTGCTCCCTCATAAGCTGCTGCAGCGCTTCCGTCATGCTGTCGATAAACTCACCAGCCGTTTTCCGGATTGTATCCATGGAAGCACGAAGTTCCTTCATATCCTTTCCGCTGCTCCAGCTTCCGATATAAGGGAAGGAATATTCAGAAGTATCCAGTCCAAAATACTGGCATGCACAGTAGGCAATGCTTTCCGCTTCCACCTCCCTGGTCAGCTTGTCCTTCTGGACTCCCAGCTCCTCCATGATCTCCCTGTCATGGAGCTTCGCATGGCTGACTTCGTGAATCGCTGTTTTCATCGTCTGGCCTTCGCTCATTCCTTCCTGAATGACGATCTCCTTATCTACCAGGTGATAATAACCATGCGCCTCTCCCTCAATCTCGTCAAAACGGATAGGTACAGGGGAAACATCGGTAATTGCTTTCATAAATGCTTCATAGTTCTCCACGCTGGCAGTCAGATCTTCTACTGCAAATTCCGGCAATGGCTTTCCATCTGTCTGGGACACGTCAAATACGGTAGCCACACGGAACCTCGGTATCACATGCGTAATGATTTCCGTTTCCGGCTGCCCGTTCTCTTTCAGCACCGGTTCATTGGTAACCGGGTCAATCTTCTCCACTTCTTCCTTTTCCCGGATCGGGGCCGGCGCAATGATCTGAATCCCCTTTTCCCCTTTTTTTACATGGCGCTCAAACTTTTTCTGCCATGCCTGATAGCCAGCCACCAGTGTTGCCTCCGGCTTCTGCATGGCAATCAGCATGGTATTGTTAAAGCTGTAATCATGGAACTGGGACATGACCTTTAAATATTCTGTATAATTCTCGGAAGTAAGCATCTCCTTTACGCCTTCTTCCAGCTTCCTGGTAATCTCCTGTAACTGCTTATCCTGTTTGGATGCCATAACGCTGTCCCTCCTTTATCAATCTCACCCATCTTGTTTTCATTTCATGGGGATACTGGTTCTCCTGCTTCGGTCTGCGTTCTCCATTCCATGCAAGACCTCCCGCAATGCCCTCACAATAAAAACCGGAAGCCTTCAATACCCATCTTTTTATTAAATCTGAGACTGTCTCACATAATTACACAGTGCGGCAAAATCAACTTTTGGTTCTTTCTCTAATATCTTTTTCAGGCTTTCCTCTGCCTTTTTGTGCAGTTCCGGCTTTTTCAGGTCATCCAGAAAGAAGAAAATATTAAGCCGCCTGCCAACAGCGAAAAGAAGCCTCTCATCCGGGGGCATGTTCAGGAAACGGTCAATCGTAGAAAGCATTTTTTGTTTCTCTGTCCGCAAGCTGCCCCGGACTTCCAAAAGCAGGTTGATGATGTGTTCATTCACATAATAGCTATTCATCTCTTGTAATTGCTGCAGGAACAGCTTTTGTTCTGCTACAATTTCTTCCTCAGACTGTAAGACGAAAGAACCATCCCGCACAAACTCTCCCATTTTAGACTCCGGCTTGATACCTGTGGCATGAACCCGAATAAAATCCGGCTGGATCGCATTCAGAGCCTTTGCTGTCTGGATTGCATTTTCTTCTGACAGTTCCCTTCCACCGATTCCCAACAGTATAAACTCTGACAAAATCATGCCTGCGTCTTTTGCCATACATCCGCTTTTCACAACGGTATCTGCGTCAAAGCCTTTATTAATCAGCTTTAATATCCTGTCTGATCCGGTTTCCATGCCACAGTAGAGATGGTTCAGTCCTGCCTGCCGAAGCTGCTTTAGTTCTTCCGGCTTCTTCCTGGTGATGCTGTCTGCACGGGCATAGGATGTGATACTCTCTATATCTGGAAAATACCGATTGATCGCTTCCAGTATCCGGAGCAGATAATCTGTTTTTAGCACCAGTGCGTCCCCATCCTGCAGAAAGCAGAAATAAAATTTCTTTCCCTGATATAACTCGGCCTGCTTCTTAATATCCTCTATCGTTTCATCAATAGGGCGCATCGAAAATTTCATGGATTTGTACAAACCACAAAAATAGCATTTATTCCAGTGGCATCCTCTCGTTACCCGGATTAACAGGCTGTCGCTCTCGGAAGGTGGGCGGATAGGCCCGATTTCAATATCTTTCATTCGCATTCTTCCTTTCTATGTACTCAGGTTAAAGGTAGCATTTCACATGTTCCTTAACAAGAATGCACTTTTTTGAAAGGGACTATCCTTTTGGGAAGTAGGAGTCTTTAGTCCTCTATAAAAAACTGAGCCGACAACCTAAGAAATATTTCAATAGGTTACCGGCTCTGCGTCCTAGCGTCTGGCTCTGTAATAACAAATATATTCAGTTGTCGTGCATCAATCATCGTTTCCTGTTTACATTTCGGACAAAACAAAGGAAAATTCTCAAGTACCGTATTTTCATGAATCTTTAATCTTGTCTTACCACCACAGACAGGGCAAAATATCCATTGTTTTTTTACCATGTCTTCCTCCTCTGCTTATTCAATATCTTTTGCTTTCATTTTATCCATTTCCGCCTGTTGAAGCTTTTTATATTTCTCCCTGCCTGTTCCCCAGTCTCCCCAGAATACCGTATTGGCTATGACAAATGGGAAAACATTCCTTACGGTAACTGGTACCCTGCCACTTGCAAAAATATAGATCGTTCCAATCAGAATAAGCATTGGGATAATGCCTCCCCAAAGAGGGTTTTTCAGTTTCGTACAGAGAAGATACTCTATAAAAAGCAACACACCAGCAACAGCAAATCCAATAACCAAATCAGTCATTTTTTAATCTCCTTTTCTTGCTTATATTTTTCAATAATAATCTTTGCAGTTTCTAAATCAATACGGGAATCCACTGCCAACCCTTTGATAAATGTCTGGAATGGTTCTTCCTCCTGGCGGTCATTCATCTCTATTTTTTGAATGAGCTTATCCAGGCGCAAGCGTACCGTTGGATACGACACTTCATACAGTTTAGCAATTTCCTTTAATGAACCTGATTTCAAAACGAAATTCTTTAAGAATGTAGCATCCTCCTGTTCCAGCGCAAGTATCCATTGTGGAATTTTATCTAGTTCCATTTTAATCCTCCTTTCATATTTTCTTTAATAAAACTTAGTATAGCATAAATTTTATTAAAGTCAATATCAAATTTTCAAGGAAATTTATTTAATCACAAATTAAAAAGCTGATAGCCACACCTGTTTCCAGATGCCTGCTACCAGCTCTTATTCACCCCACAAACCGATGCCCGCTTCCAACAACAGTCTCTATAAGCTATGCTAAAAGAAATGACCCATTCTAAGAATTGAATGAGTCATTTTCTATTTGTCTGATCAGATTTTCAACCTTTTCACTCGCCCGAATCACTCCTGTCCCTTGCAGAATCTGGAAAGCGTCAAACATCCCCTGCAGATACGCTTCCTGCTGTTCCTCAAAAGCTACTCTTTTCGTCTGCTCCATATACTTCTCCAGATAATCTTTATCAGCGGCAGGCATCCGTTCCTTCAATTTTTCGTATCCGGCACGAAGATTTCCCAAATCTTCTTTTTCTCTTTTACTGCCGGCAAGATGTACCAGTGTCTCCCTGCCTGCGTCCTCGCATCTCAGGTTCTGCAGAAAAAGCACCAATTTTTCCGTTACTTCATTTCCCATTTCCAAATCCTCCTTTGGTTAAAATATAGTTTTGTTTTATAAAATAAGCAGAGACTGCATATTTCATACATCCCTGCTCATCCTATCTTCTCATTAAATTTGTAACCTACGCCCCAGACTGTTTGAATGTAAATTGGCTTGGACTGATCTGGCTCGATCTTCTTACGGATTTTATTGATATAAGCAGTAATATTCCGGTCATCCGCCATATAATATTCTCCCCATATCCTATCATAAATCTGCTCTTTACTAAACACCTGCCCCTGGTTTCTGGCGAGAAATTCCAGAATATCAAACTCCTTACTCGTCATGGTGATTTCCTGCTTGTTCAGAAAAACCTGACGTTTTGATGGAACAATCTTCAAGTCACCAAATGAAATATCTTTCGTCCCATAGGTAGCTTTCTTAATGCTGTATCCGTATTGGACGGCCAGTTTCATTAACTCCTCACAAAAGCCCTCATGGACTTCTTCCATCCTAATAAATAGTGCATCCACTTTACATTCCCTTCCTACTGCATCTTAGACATGGTGAAGTAAATCTCCATATCTCTATCCTCTGCCATTTCAATCAAACTGTTATTACTATTTAAAAACTTTCAACTAATATTCCTATGCTTCAGATAACACACAAGATTTTCATTTTTTGCTATTATAAAATATTGGTCTGAGTGCGGTCTAAGAACCGTCTAAGGCTATTTTAAGATTTTGAAAATCGTTCGACGCAATACAACAAAATAAAACGGAGCCAATAACCTAGGACAAAATCTCATAGGCATCGGCTCTGCGTCTCAGTATTTGACTCTTGGTTGCAGTTTTCATTGAAAACAAGAATAATTCCATTCTTTAATCTACAATTTTTTAAATTTTGATCTGATATGCTTTTTATCCTTCCATCCAAAATTAACTGCAAATATTCTTTTTGCGATAAATGTAATTTCTCTCTAACTATAGAAGATACCTTTATAGCACATGAATATTTGCATTTTATCTCAAGCTCTACAGTTTCGTCTAAGTAAAAGTTATTCCCTATCACACTATATGAAGGTAATCCAACCTCCACACCATTCCCGCGCAAAAAGTCACTGTTCATTGCATATTGTTCCACAAGTTCTTCATCATTTTTATAAAAATCATCCAGCAGATTAGCTGGTAATAATTGTGGCGAAACACGAGAATAAATTGTAGCATTCCATGTGGTATCACAACTCAAACACTTATAAATCAACCAAATATCTAGACATCTTCTTTGAGCATTAACACGGAATTGTCCTGAACAAATAAATGCACTTTTTTTACCACATTTTTTACAATATTTCAATACAGGCAGTAGTGATAAATGCTGTACCTCCCATACTATTTTCTTCATATCATAAGTTCTCCATTCCGTAATTCTAAAAATAAGAGGTAAATAGTCATGATATTTTTTCAGCAATATCATTCCCTTTAACCTTCTCTCAAATCGTAACATTGTGAAATAATAAATCCAACCTAATACTCTTTTTATAATCGAACATAAGAAAAGGGCTGGTATAGCTTATGAAACTATACCAACCCAACTTTATTCTTTATAATCTTTTTTTAGCTGCCCGACAATTCGTTGAATACTTTTCAAAGATAAAAAATATTTTTCTGCCAAGTAATCCATAGATTCCCCTGAAAGATAATCTTCATAAATGCATCGATTCCTAACCTGTAATTCTTGACGAGTTGAAGTTGTTGCTCCCCAATCTTTTTTATTGTCAGAAATCCTGGGAATATAAAGAAATTCTCCATCAACATATTCTTGAACCTTTTGTAATAAATCTTGAGGCAGAATTTGTGTTGCACTTTTATAGCCCATTTCGTACTCCTATCACATTTTCTCTAACAGGAACAGCAAAGTCTATCTGCAACACCATTCAATTTTATTAGTTGCGATAGCTTTGCTTACGCAACAATAACGATAGGATTAAGCATAAATTCCCAATCCTCCTTTCTCTATCCATATTAATTTATATTAGCATAATAGATAAGCATATGAAACCTCAAATTTATTTATTAAATGAAAATGAGATTTCTATTTCATTTCTATTTCAAAATGGCACTGGAATTTGCTTTTTTAAGTTAGCCTACAAACCGATAGCCACTCCCTACCACAGTCTATATACTCATCTCCGATTTTTTCCCTGATCTGGCTCACCATAGTTGTTACCACCACCTCGCAATGTTTCGGGTTCTCTTTCCAGACTGCTTCGTAGATTGCAAGTAATAATGTAACAGTATGGATAAAAACAATTTATTTAAGCACTTACAAAAAGAACTTTACTAAAACATAAATCGCACGGAATACATACCACATAACTATCACTTCACCAATCAGACAACCCAATATTATATTTATGGCCCAAACACCCACGGTTCCCCCTATATCAAAATTCTTGGGTAGCAACCAAATACACATTCTATGTACTCCAAATGGCATACCGATCACCCACCATATTTGCCACCACTCAGTCCAGCCTAAAGATATGCAAAAATAATATGCAAGCCCACCCCATATTGTCAGAAACAACATCGGCAATATCGTTTTCTTTATCAATTTTTGGCCCATCATTCTTATCCCCTTTCTTGACTTTTCTTTTTTCATTTTTTCATTATACATAATACTTTTCAAATTTTAAAGCCAGCCTATCGCTGACGGGATCTCCTTTCATACTCATATAATCATGTTCTTTTTCGGTCAAAAAAATAGAACTAACACGGCAGAACCCCTGATTTTATTGGGTTTCTCCTTGTTAGTCCTATTATCTCACAGTCATCCATGTGGAGATAAGCACTAAATACTCTCAACGTAGGATTTCGCCGCTGGAAGGCCTGCATATATTTGTCTAGCACCTTTGCCGCAAGCTGTCCGTTCTCCGTTTTCGCTCCCATGTTGTCCTTATCCCCGATTTGCAGGATAATCTCATGGAATGGCTTTTCCTGTTTGCCGAAACAAATTTTTTCATAGTAGTCGTCAATCCGGCGGTCACTTCTGGTCTGCTTCTCATTATACCGGTCAAGTGCTTCATCAAATAATTCGTGATATACGTCTTTGATATTTTCGTTGCAGTATTCTATGTTCAGATAACTCCGTTCCGGGTCAGTGTTCTTTGCATGAAATTTTCTGCTATTATGGTTGACAGAGCCTTTCCCTGTCATAAAGCTGATCGTTCGCTTCAATCAATATCCTTTCTCCCGTCTGCCGGGTAATCAGCGCCGGATACGGCGCATAAGCTTTGTTACTTTCGTCGAAAGTAACGCGAAAGCACTTTTGACAGACGTTCCGTCCATCAAAAGCTGCCTTTGCGCTCTGCCGAGGGCTTTTCCGTCCTACGGACGGGGCGGCTGTTCCTGCCGCTTTGCTTCCGCTGCCATCGCTTTTCGAATAGCCGAAAGTAGGTTTTTCACCGTACATTCCTCCCACCCGGCAAGCCATACCAGCGTCCGCATTTCTGCCGCAGTCAATTCCACATCTCCGAATATCTCGTTGAGTGCGGCAATCCTCCGGGCTTCGCTTTCGTAAAAATATTCGTTCACGTTTCGGGTTCTCCATTTCGGTTGAATTATCATCGAATCACACCTTTCTCTTTGTCTACTATCCACAGGAGCGTGACACGCTCCTGTCTATTGTCATCAAGGGAAAATCTACCAGCGAAAGCTGTCTAGCACTCCTCGGTTATCCAGATATTCCTGTCTGGCTTTTTCCCGTTCTTCCTGTGTAGGCGCAGTCTTATATTTTGCGTATAGTTCATGGCGCACCAGCGAATCTAATTTCTGCTCTAAGCCCTGCCGGATTTCATGCAGACAATCATCATCTTCCACCAGATGATAGCGGAGCAGCGACACAAACAATTTATAAGGAATTTGCACGTTCTTCATCATTCAATCCTTTCCTTATTCCTGTCTGGCAGTGCCAGACATCAAGGTATCCTTTTAGGGGCTTCTGCGTCGGTTTGCGTCGATAGCGTCGATATTTTCTATACCAGTCCGCTATAAAAAATACCGTCGCAACCGACGCATATCGTCGCTCTTACTCTTTCCGCTCAAGCCGTTTCAAGACAATTTTCCTTTCATATCCCCGCTTATTGTCATAGAAAATGCCATAGTCATTAAGTAACTGGCTGTTGACTACATTTAGCTTTCTGGAAAGTACATTCGCCTGTAACTGCATATCCGGCAACTGGTTCACAAGCTCTGTTGCCGTTCCCTCCCATTCCGGCTTATCCTCCGTCAGAAATTCGTTGATTGCTTCCAACAGTGGGTTCGGCGGCTGCTTCCACAACTCCGTTTCCGCCTTTTTGAATTTCCAGACACAACGCTCCCGGTCAAACTCTATCGTCAGCTCCTGATCTGGCTGATCACTCCCTACAATGTCCAGCACAGCCAGATTATCAGTACGCTTTTTCTTGTGCATGATGAACGCCCCGTCTGCCGCGCCAAGCAGCCCGTTTGTGCCGGAAATCATATCAAAGCTGTCCTCGGATTCCAGCTTGCGTGTGTGATGAACCACCAGCAGGCAGATACCGTATTTGTCGCTGAACGATTTTAGCTTTGTCACAATTTCATAGTCACTGGAATAGCTGTACCTGTCCCCGCCGACCTCACGCACTTTCTGGAGCGTATCAATGATAATCAGCCTTGCGTCTGTATGTTCTTTAAGAAATTCCTCTAATTGCCTGTCTAAGCCCTCATTCAGTGTCTTTGCCTGTATCGCAAAGTACAGATTATCCGCACACTCTACACCAAACATACCGGAGAGCCGCCGCTGAAGCCTTGCATAATCATCTTCCAATGCCAGATACAGCACCGTCCCCTTTCGGACCGGATAATCCCACAGCGGAAGCCCTATTGCCACATGATAGGCAAGCTGCCCCATGAAGAACGATTTCCCCACTTTTGGAGCACCCACAAAGAGATAAGTGCCGCCATAGAGGAAACCGTCTACAACCGGCGTTCTCGGCGGGTAAAGCGTATCATACAATTCTGTCATAGATACTGTTTGAAGCCCGCCGCTCCCGGATTTCTCCGGGTTTTGTGCGGCTTGCAGATTGATTTGTGTTTGCGGATTTGCTATAATTTCAGTGTGATTTTTCATAATCGGCTGCGCCCCATCTGCGCCAACAGATGATACGGGAGCAGTCGTTTTCATTTTCTCTATCATTCATCTTCTCCTTTCAGACCGTCTAATGTGATTGCGATTACCTGCAGCGTATAGAGCAGTTCGTCATTGTCCGGGCTTAGCACTTCCAGCCGCTTCAATTCCTCATAGATAGCCGCCATTTGATTTTTCAGTGCTTTATAAACCCTCGGATTGCCCTGTACCACCACATCCCGGCACAGCAGCCGCCTTGTGATATAATCCTGCTTTGTCAAGCCAGACAATGCTACCAGGTCATTGAGCAGCTTCGCTTCCTCGTCCGATACCCGGAATGCCACCGTATGATTGCGCCACCGTCCTTTGTAATCAAGTGTTCTTTCCATTTGTATCCTCCTTTGTCATTCGCTCCATTTCCAGTTTCTCCGCCATTTCCGTCTGTACCGTAGGGAACAGGTGAGCGTAGCGGTAAGTGATTTTCTCCGCTTCATGCCCCATGCGCTCCCCGATTGCCAGTACCGAAAATCCCATGTCGATTAACAGGGAAACCGCACTATGGCGAATATCATGCACCCGAATCTTTTTTACGCCTGCCTGCTTTGCCCCTCGCTCCATCTCGTGATTAAGATAAGATTTTGTGACCGTAAACAGCCGCTCATCCGGCTTAATGTCATAGAGCATTTTGATATACTCCTGCATTTCCTCACAGAGAAAGGTAGGCATTTTAATGATTCGGTTGCTCTTTTTCGTTTTCGGGCTTGTAATAATATCCCGCCCTTTGGAACGATGAAATGTCTTGCTGATTGTGACCGTCTGATTTTCAAAGTTGAAGTCAGCCGGCGTCAGTGCCAGCAGTTCGCCAGAACGGATTCCGCACCAGTAAAGCATTTCAAAAGCATAATAGGAACGTGGCTTATCCATCATGGCTTCGGAGAATTTCAGATATTCCTCTTTCGTCCAGAAATTCATTTCCTTTGGAATCTCATTTCCCATAGTGCCAGCCCTCCTTGCAGGATTGTAAGGCAGGTTATAAAAGTTCACAGCATGGTTCAAAATCGCTGTAAGCTGGGCGTGTATGGTTTTCAGATAGTCCGCTGAATAAGGCTTCCCTTTCTTGTCCCGGTACGCCATGAGTTCATTCTGCCATGCGATAATGTCCTTTGCTTCAATCTCCGCTATCTTCCGGTTCCCGAAATACGGTAAAATCTTTGTGCGGATCACATGACTTTTGGATTCCCATGTGCTCTCCTTGACACGCTGTTTCTTATCAGTTTCATAAATCTCAAAAAAACTTGCAAATGTCATATCCAGCTTTGCTCCTTGTTTCAGCATGGCTTCATGCTCCCATGCCTGTGCTTCCCTTTTTGTGGCAAATCCCCTCTTCTGTGTCTGCTTCCGCTCTCCTTTCCAGTTTGTGAAGCGATAAATTACCCGCCATGTTCCCGTAGCATTGTCTTTGTATACAGCCATTCAAATCATCTCCTTTCCGCTTAATCGCTGTAACAGACCTTTTTATGAAAAAATGTAGCGTTCACACGGCCAGCCACCGTCAGATAGCCCTGTTTCTGCAATTCTGCGTTCAGTTCCCGCACAATCTGGTAGGCTTTTGACTTTGACACCCGTAATTCCGCTGCCACTTCCTCCACTGTCATAAATGATTTTTCAGCCATTCAGTTATCCTCTCCTTTTTGTCCTTAACTGTTTTTGTTTAATGTCTGTATGTATAATACTAAATAAATTCCGTTAAGTCAAGTAGTTTGCGGAAAAATCTTAACTTTTTTTATTTAAGTTTCTCTTGCTATTCCTATTACACCATGTTATACTAACTTCAACAGAAATGTTTAAGTCAAGAATGATTGTATCACTATAACTACAACGGAGGTTTTATTATGGCAATTGGCAAACGAATCCGCTTTTTCCGCAATCGAAAAGGCATGACGCAGAAGCAGCTGGGTGAAATCCTTGGTTTTCTGGGAAAGACCTCTGATGTCCGTATGGCACAATACGAATCGGAAGCCAGAACACCGAAGCAAGACCTTGTAAAAGAAATGGCACATATCCTTGATGTCAGCCCTCGCGCAATCACAGTCCCGGAAATAGACAGCTATATCGGGCTTATGCACACGCTCTTTGCACTGGAAGATATGTACGGGCTGAAAATCGGAGAAATTGACGACGAGGTGTGTCTGCGGCTGGACAAATCCACCGGCTCCACCTACTCCACCATGTTTGATATGTTCCATGCATGGCAGGAACAGGCTGCCCGTCTGGAACAGGGGGCGATAACCAAAGAGGAATACGACCAGTGGCGGTACAAATATCCCGAATTAGATACCTCAAATCACTGGAAGAAGATTGTACCCTCACAGGGATTAAGTGACCTGATTACACAGGCTTTAAAGGACGAAACTGATTGATTTCCAACCCGAAAATGCACACTGTCCCGCCGCCTGTCAGTTCCTTATCCACAAAAAAAAACCTTACCGACTTTCAGCTTCATTTCTGAAAATCAGTAAGGTTTTTCTGTTATTGAAGTATTCTGTTATTCAGTGAGTGATACCCGAAATGTTGCCAAATCGTTGCCAGCGCTTAAACAAATTTGCTTGTAATCCGCATAAACACTAGACTTTTCAAACCCATTTCTGTTCCGGTGTAACCCTCACTATCCTGAAAAAGGCAAATCTCACCATCCTCCCGTAACATCCCACCGGCAACAACATCCCCCGCCTCAAAAATCCCGTAACGAGATCACGTAACAACCTCTCGCACCTATTCTCGTAACAACCTCCCATAGCTATTTCCCACATCATCTCTCACCCCTCAAACCCGCATAAATAAAGGGCACTGAAAAAGTCTGATTCTAAAAAAGAATTGGGCTTTTTTAATGTATCCATTATAATAGAATCATGAGGAAGGAGGTTCTGCCATGTTGAAAGACCATTCACAGTTGAAACTTTCATTATCACCCTATCAGGGGATTTATGATGCAATCATTCCAGCAAATCATCTTTTGCGTAGAATTAAAGAAAATATAGATTTTAGTTTTGTAAATCCAATGCTCCGTAAACAGTATTGTGAAAATTTCGGGCGGCCGGCGAAAGAACCGGAGATGATGTTTAAACTGCTTTTTCTGAAAAAGCTGTACGATCTGTCCGATGAAACCCTGATCAGCAGTGCTCAGACAGACATGGCATATAAATTTTTTCTGGATCTGGAACCAGAAGAAAAAATGATAGATCCCAGTCTTCTGACGAAATTCAGAAAGACCCGCATCACGGAAGATATTCTGGAGGAAATGCTGAAAGAAACAATCCAGCAGGCTCTGGACAAAGGTCTAATCAAATCGGGAACGATTATCGTGGATTCTACCCACACAACTGCATCCGTCCGAGCGAAATCCCCCACACAAATCCTGAGGGATATGAGTAAACAACTTCGGAAAGAGATTTATAAAAATGCTTTTGAATTATCAGAGAGATTTCCAGAGAAACCATCTTTGGAAGCAGGATTGGACGAAGAGATCGCCTATACGAAGGAACTGCTCCAGGTTCTGGAGGAAGGGATAGAAACCTGTGGAAATCAAAAGATACAGAAAATCTCTAAAGAGATGAAAGAACTGCTTGAGAACGAACAGATCAGAGAGATCCGTTCCAAAGATGATAAAGATGCACGGTTTGGGCACAAAACGGCGACCAGTACGTTTTATGGGTATAAGAATCATCTCGCAATGACAGAAGGCCGTCTGATTGCTGGGATAAGTGTAACAGATGGAGGAGCACCGGATGGTCAGGAATTGCCGAAACTGATAGAAAAAGCACAGAAAAATGGAATAAAAGTAACAGAAGTTATCGGAGATATGGCATATGTCAGTGATGATAATCTGGAAGTATGCGGAAAAGAGATTGCACTGATTGCCCGAACGAATACAGCTGTAGCGGCGGCTGCAAACGGAAACCTTGCGGAGGGGTTCTGTTTCAATAAAGATGCAGGGTTGCTGCAATGTCCTGCCGGAGAGCTTTCCATGCGAGTGGAAAAGAGAGCTGCCAAAAACGGGAACACCTATTTAAGATATATATTTAGCAAAGTTAAGTGCCGGAAATGCCCGCAAAGAGAAAACTGCCGTGTAGGAAAATCAAACTCAAAAGAACGGAGTTACAGTATCACGCAGGCAAGCGCGAAAAACATGGAAAGGCTTAAATTTGAAGAAAGTGAATACTTCCAAGAGAGAATGAAAATCCGGCATAGGATAGAAGAAAAGAATGGAGAATTAAAAGAAGCCCACGGTTTGCGCAGAGCAGATTCAAGAGGGTTATTTGCTATGCATGTTCAAATGTATTTTACCGCATTTACAGCAAATGTAAAAAGGATAGTAAGATTACAGGAATTGGCTATGGCTTAAACCATAGCATTATTCTGTAATCTTATCGAAAAAGAACTGAAAATCACAAAAAATCGTCATAAAAGAAAAACTCCCACTTAAAAAATGGAAGTTTTTCAGTGCCCTTATAAATACGGCATTTGTGGCAGTTTTCCGCAACGGGATTTACGCCTGTCATACCCCCAATCCTATTTTCCCGAACCAATCCTCCTCCACATAAAAATAGCCCCAGACATGGGCCATTTAACCCAGTCTGAGGCTCAATTTTTTATGCTAATTTGTTAACGATTGAGGCTAACGATTTTTGTCTTTTTGAGGATAACAAATGTTGCACGGAAACATAGTGTTAAATCGAACCCTTTTATTTATGATTATTTTGGAATACATTTTTACCTATATTTTCGCTATAAATCATCACAAAAATATTCCGTATTATTTTGGCACTAATTACGCTCCGCAAGAAGTTCCCTTTTATACCTGTAATAGGTGGTTTTGGAAATTTGAAGGTAATCTCTGAAAATTTTTGTGTCTGTATAAAATCCGTCAAAGTCTTTCGATAATTCCCGGATTTTCTTCTTAATAGCATTTGCTTTTTCTTTTGACAGATTCGGGCTGCCCGCTGGTCTGCCTTGCTTCGTCTGGCTCCGCGCTTTCCCTTCTCTGACACGTTTAATCAAAAATAAGCGTTCATGCTCTGCCTGTTCAAAAGCCAATCGGATATTATCCTTCAAATTTTCTTTTTCAAATTCTTCTACCAATTCCAGAATGCCATTAACGAGATTATCCATTTTTGCGTCCTGCGATTCAATACGATGAAGATGTGATTGTGTACGGCGTTTGTACTCCTCTGTATCAATATGCCGCTCCTTTAAAAAAATCAGATTGACATTCTTATGAAACAATTCCATATAAAGTGCATATCCCTCTGACGCATTTCTGCTCATCCTGCTAACTTCATCGAAGATAATCGTATCACCAGATTTTACACGTTTTAAGAGCTTCTGGAACTCATTGCGCCCCTCAATATCTTTACCAGACTGTTTTTCAATATAAAGAATTGCGTCATTGTCAAAATCCTTAATATTATCAATTTGTCTCTGTACCTTCTGTTGTTTGGTCGAGACTCGGATATATCCATAAATACTCATTTTGTCTCACCTGCTTTTCTTGTATATTGCTCTTTATAAATTTATTTTAGCTCATATTATTCAGAATGGAAGTGTTATCATATCAAATAATAAATTCTATGCCACTTTTTATTTTTTCTTCAGCATGAGCATTTTTCCAGAGATTCCTTGTGATTTTAGTTGACAAAAGGGTGGTTTTTGCATATACTTATACCAAGAACAGTAATGTTCTTCATGTGCAAGCATGACAAGTTGTGAACAATTGGAAGTTGTTAAAAGTCCAAATCCGTTTTTGTATGGCTATAGGCGATACGAGGCTGACAACCAGCATTGAAGTTGTGAACAATTGGAAGTTGTTAAAAGTCCAAATCCGTTTTTGTATGGCTATAGGCGATACGAGGCTGACAACCAGCAGGAAACTTGCAATTAGGAGCAGGAGAAATGGATTTCTCCTGCTTTTATTTTTTGCATATAAAATACATAGGAGTAGACGTATGGAGACGTTATCAAATGGACATAAAAGCAAGTTAAGAAATCAGATAATTACTGGGGCACGAAATTATAATAAATATTTGGTTAATAAAGTGTTTAAGATTGTGTGTGCCGACGGACTTGAGGTTGATGTTCGATTTTTTCCATCGGATTATAAGCATTTAACAGGTCTTTATAGTAATTTGGGTGATGATGATTTTTATCGAAATTGTGTTTTGGGAACGATTGATGTTGGAAATATTGCTACAGACCAAAAGTATAATTGGAGTACATTAAGAACAAAGGGAAAACATGTTGAAAAAATTCATGAATTGTTTTATAAAGATGGTGGTAAATCTTTACTTTTGGAAGTATTAGATACTAGAACTTGTATATTTCCTTATGCTGTTAAAAGCCCTGCCAGTAATATGTGCATTGGGTTTGCAACTGATGTTAATAAGGCAAGAACTTTAAGAAAAGCCAGCGCTTCAACAAAGTCAAAAGCAGAAAAACGGATTATAGCTATATTTGCAAAACAGGTGGGAAATATTACATATAATGAACTGGTATATGTTTCAAATGTAGTTGGTATATATGAAAAGGATGAATTGTTATTGGATAAACTTGATGATTCCCTTCAGATGAAATTTTTAGAAATTATTACTAAGCCTGAACAGTTATGTGTATAGTTTGGTCAGTAACATTTTTTCTATACTATTATCAATAAAATAATAATTTTGATAGCATAATAGTAGGTTACGAAGCCTTAAAAATCGTCTTAATAGATATTTTTTTGTAAGTTTGGTCTCCGTGGATGATGGGACTTGAATTTAGAATATCATCCAATTGTATGATAAAATAATAACTCCACATATGTGGGGTTATTATTGTGTTAGGAGACATATGATAAAATTAGTGATTGCAAGATTTTGTTGTACCTTTGAGGTCAAATATATCTGCAAATGTTCCTAAGTCTCAGTATTTTTCTTTACCACCGAATTCAAGAACCAGGGTTAATTGTCATCATGGTGTGCATTATATTAAATTGTTTCCGATTATGAGAAAATATATTGATACATATTTTGTTGGAAATAATAGTTATTATAATGGTGTTCTAAATATATTGGCACAAAATGAGAGTAAAATTGTTTATGATTGTCAGAGATATTTGAATGAGTATGAAAATGGTGATAAGCATCGAATGACACCAGATATTGATGGGATATTGTCTATTTTGAGAAATGTGTGATGTATGTAGGTAATTTGCTACGTTAGTAGCCATTTGAAACAACAATAGGGAGGTAGCCAACGGCTACCTCCCTCTTGTTGTTTATTTGTTGTATGTTTTGTAGGATTTTATGTAGTATTTTGTTGTTTTTTGTATTTATGAAAAAATATACAGGTCGGGACTAAGTCCCGACCTGTATTGGTTGAAAGTACCTGTTATTTGCGTGCACCGCAGTCACAGTATTGATAATCAACACGAGTTTGATTTTCGTAGATGGGTTCATCCCAAGCTTCTTTTACTGTGACAGTTTCAGAGTGACCACCTTCTTCTTGTTGACTAACTGCACAAGAATGGTTTCTTTGGTCACCTGCAAGGAGCATGTCTACTGTGTGTTGTTCGTATGCGTTCATTGATTTGAACATTTGTCCACAAGAACAATCAACATAAGTTACCATTTCACCAGGAACCCACTGTTCTTCTGTCACAGCATCATGATGCTTTGTACCTGTCTGCACTTTCTCAGTGACAGTGTGGTTTTTCCAGCTGTGCGTATGAGCAGGCTTCGTTTCGGTAGGCTTAGACGGCTGAGTCGGAGTTGGCTGTGCAGGTTTGCTTGGCTGAGAAGGTTTTACTTCAGGCTTGCTTTCAGCAGGCTTAGAGTCAGCTTTGCTGTCTTCAGTAGGCTCTGACTTGTCCTCGGATTCCGTCTCAGGTTTCGTTTCAGGTTTCGTCTCTGGTTTTGATGATTCTTCCGATGATGATTCATATTTCGATTCTAATGTATCCTTCATCTTGTCGGATGACCCGCATCCGACAAGGCTCACAATCATCATACAAGATAAAATCACCATCAACAATTTATGTAGGTGTTTCACCTTTTCCATCTCCTTTAATTATTTACTCTGTTACTTCTTTTACCGTAAGGTTATAGTCACCATTTACATCGACAAGGTCGGTAAGTGACAGGTGTACATAGTAAGTAGTATTTGGTTTCAAATCTTTCAGCTCTTCGACTTCGATTTTTCCATCATCGAAAGCATTGAAATGAGAACCAATTTTCTCGCCATTTTCATCACGAAGAACACCTTGGATTTCAAGACCATACGCTCCTCCGTCTGTGGTGGTGTTTTCGAGGATTACATTATACACTGATTCTTTATCACTTGCGGTAAAAGTATACCATACAGATTTACCTCTTTCAACTTCCCCTGATACGGTTTCACCTACGGTAAGCGGAAGTGCGTTCGTCATGCTTGCACCAGGTGTTGATTCGTCGGTTTCTTCCGGTTCGGATTCTGGTTCTGCAGATTCTTCCGGTTCCGTGGTTTCTGGTTCAGATTCTTCTTCCTCTTCCTGTTCTACAGGTTCAGTTTCTTGCTGTTCCTGCTGCTGCGGTTCTGCTGGTTCCTGTGCTGGTTTGCTGCCGCAAGCGGTAGATGCAAGTGTCAGTGTTGCCGCAATCAAGATTAGTACTAATTTCTTCTTCATGTTGTATTACCTCTCTTCTTTTGATGTTGCTGTATATGTACTGTAGCACCCGACAAAATCAGATGAACAACAGACACATCACATACATTGTATACACAGTATTATAGACAAATATTTGTTAATATGCAAGATGCAAAAGTCACATCATAATCATAATAAAGATTTATCTACACTATTATGATTCGGAGGGATTGCCGTGATTTCATACGCCCCACTTTGGGACACGATGCAAAAGAAGGGGATTACCACATACACACTGATTTACAAAAAAGGTTTTAGTCCGTACACGATAACAATGTTAAAAAGAAATCAAAGCATCACGATGAATACACTGGAAAAGTTGTGTGCGGTATTGGATTGTACGCCGAATGATGTTGTTACTTTTACAGAAGATGATAATATTTAAGCAGATGGTTTTTCGCCGTCTGCTTTTTTTGCATGGACATTCTATGCCCATGCGATGCCCATGTAATGGGAATACTGTGCCTATGCCATGCCCATAGAATGCCCATGCAAAAACTGCTCATAAATGAGGAGAAATGGGCAAGATGAGGGATATTGGCACAGGGAGGCAGATACGGGATATGGCGTGAGCGTGGGACGGTGTGGCGTATCTGGATTCGGTGCCAATGTTCCGGGGGCATGGGTTTATATAAAAATTGTACAATTTTTGTATAAATTTGTTTTGGTTTTTGAAGGGGGAGTCCAGAGGTGGAAAGCCCTTTGGTCCACATAGTAGAGATAAAAGATGTGAAACGCTTTTGTCACTACTATTAGTGGAGTGATAACGTCAATATCCCACCTGCACAAGACTAAGCAGCGCACCACATTATTGTTCCGTGATGATCGTTGCTTTTTTTATTATTTCAACCTTTTTATCAAAGAAATCCACAATATCTACCTCTTGTAGCTGTAAATATTCCTCTACCCACTCACATATTACAGAGCAGGTCTTGTCCCATGCCAGAACCGGCAATGGCTCTAACGTCTCTGCTATTCCATACATCCGGGCAAGTTGAATTGCAACATCCCAAAACGTTTCATTTTTTTGCTTATTCATATTTGATATCTCCTTTTTAAATTGGCACCCGGATTCATATTAAATTATGTACCTCTTTTAACTCAGTTTATATTTTGTTTATATTTCGTTTATATTTTATTTATTTTATTATTCTTTTTTTATTTTTAAGTTTTCCCCCTAAAATAAGCTAATTTCTATACCCAGTATAGGTTTTAAGACGATTGGCCTGTTTTTTTCGCTATATTGACAAAACCCAAAGGAAAGGGTATAGTATATACAGAAGCACACAGAAGGCTTCACGAAATCATAGAATTGAATAAAACCGTGTTTAATTACGTGGAGATTCGGCAAACGGCCATACTAATACACCTCACCTCCGGGCAGTATTAGTGCCAGCACAGACGGAGGGTGAAAGAGAAGGTCGTCCGGACGTATGATTACCGGTGCTGAGTGTCATTTCACTTAGTATTATATTTTTGCATAGCAGCGGCGTAATGAACACAGATTCCCAAAATTGGGAGTTTGTGTTCATTGCGCCGTTTTTTTCGTGGAAAGGAGGTGGAACATATGCGTGAGACAGCTATTTCAGAAGCAATTACCATCGATATGAATGAGGCCGCAAAATTGTCTGGTCTGAGCAAAAGTAAGATTTACAAGCTCGTCAAGCAGCCTGACTGCAACTTTGCCCTGTATGTGGGGCCAAGAAAACTTCTCATCAGATACCGGCCATTTAAAGAGTATCTGATGACACACGATTTTATCTAGGTAACAACAAAAGGCACCAACCGCTGTGAAGCTCTGTTGATACCCTGTGTCTGATAATTCGTCCAAAATTATTATATCAGATATACGAAAAAAGTCAATTTCACAGCTGCGGGGCCGATATTACACAAAGAAAGGAAATATTTATAATGGAAGAAACTACAAACAATGCTTCTGCCCCAAATACCGGGCAGACATCACCTACATCATTCTGTGAAAGCCGGGATTCCCTTATCGAGCAAATCACAAAGGAATATCTCGCAACCATTGACCCGCAGAATCCTCCATCGCCAACAAAACTCAAAGAAGATTTGCTGGGCCGAATCAGAACGGAAATCAATATTGTAAATTCCATCAAAGCGAAAGGGGAAAAATTCCGTTATCTCAAGGAACTCTGTCCCGCACAGATCGCAGCGATTTTGCTTCACCTCTATTGCATTGCCCGGGTGGTTACTGCAAGTGATGACAGTGGCTACGATATTCTGGCCCTCTACCAAACGGAAGGGGAAAACAAAGGCACCTATGTTTCAGATCCAGCTGCTCTCCGTAGACTTGCGAGACAATACAGCTATATGTTGGACAGCCGTGGCTGCAAAGAGGTAGAAACAATTTTATGGGACACTGCACCTCGCGTCCCCCGCTGTACGGAACCAAACCTTATCGCCCTTAACAATGGTATTTTTGATTATGACGCAAAGGTTCTCCATCCTTTTACAACGGATAAGGTCTTTCTTACAAAATCAAAAGTGAATTATAACATTTTGGCCAGAAATATCATTATTCATAATGATGAAGATGGTACAGACTGGGATGTAGAATCATGGATGTGCAGCTTATCTGACGACCCCGAAATTATTCGTCTTTTATGGGAAATTCTGGGGGCAATCATCCGGCCTAATGTGCCATGGAACAAATCGGCATGGTTTTACAGCACTCAAGGCAACAACGGAAAAGGAACACTTTGCGAGCTCATGCGCCAGCTTTGTGGAAAAGGAAGTTATACTTCTATCTCTCTTTCCGATATGGGGAAAGACTTCATGCTCGAACCGCTTATCCATTCCAGTGCCATTATTGTTGACGAGAATAATGTTGGCACCTTTATTGATAAGGCTGCGAACCTGAAAGCCATTATTACCGGTGATGTGCTTCAAATTAACCGCAAATTTAAGACTCCCATCTCCTATCAGTTCCGGGGTTTTATGGTACAGTGTCTGAATGAAATGCCAAGAATCAAGGATAAATCCGATTCCTTTTTTCGCCGCCAGCTGTTCATTTTGTTTGAAAAATGCTTTACCGGAAGGGAACGCAAGTATATCAAGGAGGACTATCTGCACAGGCCGGAGGTTTTGGAATATGTGCTGTATAAGGTACTGAACACGAATTACTATACACTCAGCGAACCAAAAGCGTGCAAACTTGCGCTGGAAGAATACAGGGAGTTCAACGACCCGATTCGGCAGTTTATCGGCGATATTCTCTCCGAATGTGTGTGGGATTTACTTCCCTTCTCCTTTGTTTACGATTTATATAAGGCATACTTTAAAAGATGGAATCCCTCAGGCACCGTACAGGGGAAAAGTAGTTTCCTTAACGAACTGCTCTCAATTCTTGCCAAAGACCCGGATTCCGAATGGTACTGTGACGATAAGCAAAAAAAGATTCGCACAGGCAGCAAAATGGATAAACCGGAACTGTTTATCCGGGAGTACGGATTGGTTGAATGGGTAAACCCCCACTACAGTTCCAGTTATGATAACGATAAATACTGTAGGCCATGCCTGAAAGAAAGTTACCGTGGCTTGCTCCGAAAAGGAATCTCATAAATACAGCGTGCCATGAAAATGGTACAGGGACATACAGAGCTGGTATAGGAATATTCCCGAATGGGGATATCCTGTACCACTCTTACCAAATACATGGTACAGGCAAAGTCCAAAGCAGGTAAGAGACATATTACAGATGTACCAATGTACCACTAAAAACAGAAATATAATATATGGATAAAAACAATATCTAATATATCATGAAAAGTATTGATATTTTTGATTTATCTGTTTTCTGTAAATATACAGTTCTGGGAAACATGGTACTTTGCCACAAATTCTTCTTTGTAGCACTGGCATTGATTTTTACCTGTACCCCGTAAAATCGTCTCTTGCCACAGATGGGAAAAGCCTTATACCTGTAAAGCATTTCCCTGTACCACAAAAACGGTACATATACGGTTTCCCCCACCCCATCTCACTCTTGTTTTTTTGTATTACGGGGAGAGGGGTATCACAAAAAATATAAACAACTATTGGATCAGGAGGTTTTTAACATGATTGCAAATAAATATGTACACATGACAGAGGAACGCATTGACAGTATGATTGAGCGTTTGCAAGAAGCAAAAGAACTGAAACGCCAGCAGCGCATTAAAAATATCGGTGAAGCTGCGCTGCAGATTTTTGGCGACCGTCTCCCGAGCGACAAGTTAGAATTATACGACTTTTTCCAAGACCTGTCGCCAAACACGCAGCATGATCACGCACCAGTTACCGTTGCCGATATCTTCTCCGAGAATGCGTTGGCGTCCGAGCAGGAATCCATTCCGAACCCATTTCAACCGGACAGTTATAACCGTTACGTCAATCCAGACCGCAACTGAAATCCTGAAACAGGGTTCAAAGGGACGGAGTCCCTTGCAAGCAGCCAATCGGTTCTCACGAAAGTGAGTAAGATTGGAACTGCTTGCAGAATGTACCCGGCCCAATCGTGCCCAAAGCTTTTCAGACAGACCGAAACCTACTATGAAGGAGATACTTTATGAAAAAAGAACGATTGCAGATTATGGTAGATAAACCATTATATGATTCCATCAACAAGGTAGCCGAGCAGCGCCACATGTCGGTATCAAAAATCGGCTCTCTTCTTCTGGATGAGCAGTTGAAGCCGGGTTTGATATCGACACTTCCGGAAAAGAATGCCGAACAGTTAAAAGAGGCTATTGAAACACTGAACGAGCAGCTTTGCATGGTCATGAATTACCACCGCCAAATCGGTGTGAACTTAAATCAACTGGCCCGAACTTATAACACCTATGTAAAACAGGCGGGGGGAAGTGGTAACCTTGATGATTTCAACGATTATATCAAGGACAAGGTTTCCTTTCTCGGGACTCCCTATAATGGAGCAGTAGAAGAACTTCCCACCCTCGTAGAATACATTCAGCGGGAGCAAAGATGTATCGGAAATTTGTACTTGAAAGTTGTGAGGGAGGCGGGGTTATTTGAGTGTTTGTAGTGTCATTCCCTGTTATTATCTGGAAGCGGCCATCCGCTATTCGCTGGATGGTGACGGCCACAACGGGAAATCCGACCGGGTACTTGCCTGTACCGGTGTCGGCATGAAAAATTCTAATCCATGGTCTCAGATGTATATCGGCCAAATGAGAGGCGACCTGATGAAAAACGGGCGGGACAATAAAGCCGGGAAAGCTATCCAGTGTTACCGGTATTTGCAGAGCTTTTCACGGCGAGAACTTGACCCCAACAATCTGGACGATGTAATGACGGCCCACGAAGCGGGCGTACAGCTTGCAAAGTCCATGTTCCCAGGCTATAAAGTTCTTGTAGTCACCCAAGCTGATGGGAGCGGCAGCACGTACCAAAAATATGGCGATGATTACGGATGTCTTCATAACCACATTACCGTGGTCAATGCCAGAGCCAGTGATGGGAAATGCCTCCGGGGCAAACAGACCACCTGGCTGTGTAAAGACGGCTTCCGAGACACATCTGACAAAATTGTGAAACAGTTAATTGGTAACCGCTTCGATCCAGGAAAAGATACGGAGGTCCCGTCCTCTTCCACAACGCTCCGAGCTATGTGTAAGCGTAATGAAACGCTTATCGAAAATGGCGAGGCCCCCAAATACATCGTCATGGAAGATTTACTCCAACGTGTACTGGATTCCAAAAACAGTTCTGTAAGCTGGGACGATTTTAAAGCCCGCCTGCAGACGAACGGGGTACACATCAAAGATTTATTACCGGACGGCCATTTAAACCCCAAGCATAAGTATGTGACCTTTGTCCTTGATGACCTGACCGCATACCACGCAGCCGGAGGCAAGAAAAAAAGCGTATCCATGAGAGGCAGTAAAAAAGACCCTTCCCTTGAACGCAATGAGCTGATTGCTTACTTCCGAAAAAAAGAACTGGATCAAAGACAGGCAGCACTGGAAATCAAATTTCCATTCTGCCAGAGCTCCCCGGAAGAAGATAATCCAGATTATGATGAATATGAAAATCTTTAAAAAATTTACAATAAAGGAGATTACAAAAATGAATAACAACATGAAAAACATTAACGTAACTGAAAACACCACCAATACCATTAACACTATCAAGGAGGAAACCACCATGACCAATAATTTAGTAATGAACCATCTTTACCTGAGAGATTACAATGCGGCAAACACCAAAGGCCTGAAACCTCAAACAGCTGACAGCAAAAATATTGACCGTCTGAACCTGAGAGCATGTATCACAGAACTGGTCAAGGAGAATATTGCTATCGACCCGAGAAAAACCTACTATGTATATGCCATGATTACAAGAGAGACCTGCCATAACGATGTCAGCTATGAACTCAGTGTTGTTGTAGGTGAAGAAAACCGGGATTTTGTCAAAGAACACTGTTTCCCAACATATTTCCCAGAATGGTACGATCCGACAGACCGTTACGATTTCCAACACGTATGTACCGGCCTTCCCTTCATGCCAGATAACGAGGCTTCCCAGATTCTGCACGAATTATTTGAGGAAGCCCAAATTCCCACGCAGGCAGTCTAACTAACGGAAGGAGGCAAAGCCATGGCCGGAGGAATGGTACGCTGCCAATGTAAAAAATGCGGCGTTACATTTTATAAATTTCAAAAAACCCATATCCACGATATTCATGACTGGGACGATTCCAAAGAGTGGGAAGAATGGGCAAACAGTTATTATCATTTATGCGATAATTGTTACTACAAGGCCTGCCGCAAAAAGGAAAAGGCAGATGGCTTTAAAGTTATCCGAATCAAGTACCGGGACTATATGACCTTGTACCGGAAATGCCGAAAAGTAGCCAATTCCTACGATAAAGCCACAAAATCTGTAGAAATTGTCGTCAGCCCGGAACAGTTCCGGGAAATCAAAGCCACCGGCAGACTGATTTCCGTTGTCTGTACCGAACAGCTTATCTAAAAAAACTACAGGACGCCTGGCCAATAAGGCCAAGCGTCCTGTAGTCATGTAGTACTCTCTGCCGCAGCTGCTTTCTGCTTGTTTTTCGCCTGTACCTGCAACTCATACTGATACCACGGGTTTTCCTCCTCTTTCTCAAAGGCAAGGCTTGTAAATTTTATATCATCGGGATTCTGACCGCAGGGCATGATGATACTATCCATCAGGTACATACCAAAATCCATACAACGATGATACATATTGTAGGAGAATTTATAATCATTTTCTGAGGGAGCACCACTTCCACTCGGATGGTTGTGAATGAGTATAATCCGGCTTACCCCATAAAGCAGAGCCGGTGTCAGTATATCCTGAATTCTGGTGTCTACATGTATTTCGTCCCCCTCTGCAATCACACTGTAACAAACCGGGTGTAGCTGGCAGTCACAATAAATTCCTATAAGCCTTTCACGGTAGGACTCATTCAAGATATTCCTGCATACAAACTTTATAGCGTCTACGGCTCTCTCAATCTTTGTCTGTACAGGTGGAAAATGGACAAGCGAAAGCCTTGGCTCCACCTGATGAAATTCCGGAATTACCCTCTCTGCCATTTATGAACTCCTTTCATATATATTTTTTTTAGGTTTAGAACCCGGTTTTATGCGACTGTACGGATACAGTCCTGCTCGTAATCAAAGAAATATACACGGTCAGAAAGGCGGTCTTTCGGTTCCACCTCTGCCCGGTTAATCTCCTTAACCATCGCTGCAAGTTCCCTGGGGTCTGCCTTCGGAAATACTCCTACAGGAAGAAGCAGTACTTCATGTACGGAAGACGGCAAAATATAGAGAGAACAGCCAAAGTTTTCCCGTAATCTGTGAAGCACAACAGGATTAGTAATGGCCGCAGCGCCAAAATAGCCACTCTCATTGGTAAGGACATAAAAAATGTTATTTATGGTATCATCAGGATGGCCCAGCATTGCAGACAGGGAAGCCAGTTTGAACCCATAATTTGTATGATTTGCATGGTCAAATATCTCCTGCATGGTGATTCCGTACATTTCCATTTCTGTCTTAGAGAACAGCGTGCCATACCCATTCTGTCTATTGATAAGAAATGCGATGGCGATATCCTCCATTCCTTTTACTGCTGCCTTCACACAGGTATCAGGCAATTTTTCAGCAGGGTACAAAATCGGAAACAAGCTGCTTATTAACTCCTCTTTGGAAATGATATCTGTCTCTTCACGAAAGGCCTGTAAATATTGTGTCATAATGATTTTCTCCTTTTTTGTTGAAATGGTCTTAAAATAAAAACAAACGGCAAGTATTTAAGCGGCGTTCTGTAATACCACCTGTATATTATCGAACATGACGTTTGCGGTATCACGGATCAGTTTCATCGAAGCATTCAGCTGCTTCAAGTCGTCTTTTCCTTCCCATGTTGCGATATACTCAAAGCTGTATTCCGAAGTATCAAGGCCCAGCATATCCGAAACAATAAACGCCACCGATTCCGCTTCTATTTCTTTTGTCTCACGGTCAGCCTTGCGGCCCTTTAATGCCTCTGTATTGTGCAAATGGGCATGTGCTGATTCATGGATAAGCGTTTTTATGGTCTGTAGCTGCGACATATCCGGTTGTATGATAATACGGTGCTCAGACGGCAGGTAACACCCCTTCGCCCCACCAGCGACAGGCTCATAAGATACCGAAGCGGAAGCCGCTGCTATGATCGCACCGATGATCGATTCAAAATCCGCAACATCCCCCACAAGTTCCGGCAGTTCCAGCCGGATTTCCTCGGTCTCTGGTATCTGCATGGTCTGACTGATATCAAATACAGAAGCGGCCCGGAATGAGAGCTTTTCTTCCTCTTCCCCGGTTTCCTCATTCGTGACTTTATATGGACATGGGGCAATAATACGGATGGCTTTCTCCCCTTTGCGGACAATACGGTTAAATGACTGTTTCCAGTTCGTATAACCTGTTACATAGCTTGCCTGCGGACACTGAGCGGCAATAAGAACGGCATTATTAAAACTATAGTGATGGAATTTACTCATGACCTTGAGCAGGACAGCGTATTTTTCTGATGTGAAATATTCAGTAATGCCATTTTTTAGCTTCTGCTCAAGGGCGTCCATCTGTTCTTTACATGACATGAATGTTCCCCCTTCCCTTCTTAAAAAGGCAGCTCTACTGCTCCACATTCCTGTTCGAAAAAGCATTTAACAGCGTATGCCTGTTCCGGACACAGGTCGTATAAGGCAAAGCAGCATTCATCGCCTCCCATTTCGGATATCTCGAAACGGGCGTCAAGCCCCTGCAGAAACGCTTTTGCAATATCATGATTATCATTGGGAACAGCATAATTGACATGGTCATACACAGCCATAAATCAGACTCCCCCTTTCCGTGTACTTCTATAAATACACCCGCAGCTGCGTAAGCAGCTTTTTAGGGAAAAATACCCATAACAAAGAATCTCCCGTGGAAAGCACATTCTTTTCCACAGGAGACCTCGGGTTTCAAATATTCAGATTTTTTCACATCTTTCATTGTCTCAGGATCGATCACGATTTCCGATTCCCTACTTATCTTCATTTTACTGCAAAAGACCATCTCAATCCGGTGCCAGTACAAACGCCTTTGATTCCGGGGTGTCAAACATCTTATCATCCAACATGCTCTGTAATCTGGAAAAGATGTATCGACATCCAAGACCGCTTTCTGCCGCCTCCGTGGCAAGTTTTTTCCTGATTTCATCATCCACGGACAGAGTAATTCCATATGTTTTTTCCAGTTTTTCAATCGGGGAGGCTTTGCTCTTTAAGATTGCCTCAAAATCACTGGAATCCAGCATATCCAGTGTCACTATCTGGTTAATTCTTCCTGCAATTTCCCGGCGTACATTCGCATACTGGATTAAATCTTCTTCGCTGCACTCTGCAATCACACTTTCCGTCTTAACAGGCTGGCCAAAGCCAATACTGCCGGAAGCTGCTGTCTTTTCTTTAAGCATACGCTCAAAGCTGCCGCAAAAGACCATGGATATACCGGAACAGTCCACGGTAAGACGTCTGCCGGTGTTATTCTCCTCCACAAATGTGATGGTATCTCCATCCATTATTTTCAGCAATTCATTCTGTATTCTCTGAGCGAAATCCGTACCGCCAGCGCCTACGGTGGGCTCAAAAAGCTTATCTGCCTCATCAATGACAATTATCTGTTTCCCCGCCTTTTCCCGGGGCTCATCCAGAAAGATATCCTTTATGTGATAGCTTCCCTTCCAGCCATCACAGGAAATCTGCGGTCCATTGAGGATTTTTATGCAGTCAAATTCCCGGGACAGGGTACGCCAGATTTCCGTCTTTCCACAACCAGTCGGCCCCGCCATGACAACATTCCTTCGGTTCCCATGCAGGTGCTGATATACGAGCATGGCAGCCGCCCGTTTGGCTTCCTTCTGCCCGTAAACCCGATTCTCAAGGTAATTATAAATACTGCGTGGCGTCCACCCCAAATCATCAAAAGGAGTCGGCATATCCGCAGGTTCAAAATCGCAGACATCCTCCGCCCACGGAATTTCATCCATATCGGTACTGACATCATACTTTGTATTTACGGAGGCTTCGGCGATAATGTCGGCAATCATTTTCTGGTCTTCCTCCGACAGGTCAATTTTCGCTAGCGCATTTGCGATAATGTTACTGATAACCTCCTTCGGCTTATATTTCCAAAAAGAGGCGAACTCTGCGGCCTGCTGTTCATTTTGAAAGTATTCTTCATCCGTAAGGGCTGCAAACCCGCCTTTGTTTGCCCGGGTCCTAAATTCCTCCAATGGATTTACCATGGTTATGCTGCCGCCGCCCCTGCATAAGACATCCATATAGCCCCGCCAAAATTTCTTTGCCGAATCCCGCTTCATGGATTCCACCCACCTTTCCCTGTATCATAAAATCAGCCCATCCCGAAGGATGAGCTTTCTGTTTTCCTGTTATAAAATCTCCCGTATAGCCGCAGCAAGCTCCGGCTTCGCATACTGTTCCAGAAAGGCAAGGCATAACTGGAAATTTCTGCGGTTTAAATTCGTCATTTCCCTGATATGTTTCCAGTTCAGGGCCTGTCCCTGCTGTTCCAGTCTGCAGGCAGCTACGCTTACCTCTCTTGCCCAGTATTCCGGGAAGCTCTCATAGTGCGCCTGTATTTCTGCCATGCACCGGGGCAGTTTCTGTAGCCGCTTCGATGGAAGTCCCAGCGCCTTCTCCACACCAAACACGGTCACCCGGCCCGGCCTGCCGCCGGTATCTGTGCCGTTCCATAGCCTTTCGATTGCCTGCTGTACCAGAGGAAGCGTTTCTATATCGATGGTTTCCCATTCTTTCACATGCGGACCTCCTTTTTGGGGTCTGCTCTCTACAGAAAGTGCTTTCTGCTTCCCATACCTGCCCTCACCCACCGGTTTTACCACATTGACCGAAGCCCCCAGCCGCCTTGCTATCTCTGGATAGTTCAGCCCCTGCTCTGAGTGCAGCCGCCGTATCTGCTCCTCAAATACCTGCACCTGCGTCTTTTTCGGGAGCGTTCTTTGTGCGGCCTCTTTTGGAGCGATCTGTAGAAACATGGCCAGCATAGCGACCTCTGTAAAGTGAAACCGGTCACCGGCAAATACTTTCTGCAGCTGCCACAGTTCCGTAAAGCGATTATCCGGCAATTCCCGGTAATATTCTGTAAAATCCCAGTGCAATAACCCGATATTTCTTTGTTCTCCCCGTGGGGAAAGATACTTTGTCCCTTCCAGCCTTGTATGCAGAAAGGTTCCCATCTCCACTTCATTCAGAATGTCTGTCTTTTCCGTAAATAGCTGAAATACATAGGCTGCAAGTTCCTTTTCCACTGCACTGTCGCTATAGCATATATGGCTACTGTATGGGATGGACAATTCCGCAGGAGCAAAAGCCGGTGCTGCCTTTCCTGAAACAGAGATATCACTGTCAATAAGAAAGCAGCCATGAATGGGGCAGACACTGATTCCGGCTAACTGCCCGCTCCTGTGCCAGTATGTTTCTCCATAGGTTTCCCTGTCCGTCTCGGCACAAAGCGGGCAGTACCTTAAGAATCGTGATCTTCCCTGTTTTGAAAGCGGCAAGGAGAGATAATTCCTGTGGCCTCCCTCCATCCGAAGGAGGGAGGAAAAGGCTTTCTTTCTCCGTTCCAGAGGCAGGAACGCACCATAAAACAGAAACATGGTATGTCGAAGTATCAGTTCTTCCAATGGCATGGCACTTGTAAGTACGGATAACGCATTCTCCGTATAGGCATTCATAAACTCGATATCCGGCCTGACCTGCGGATTCTGGAAGAAATCCTCCGCAGAGCTTCTGTATGTCCCATATCCATTTTGGGCATGATAACGGCTCATCCCGCTGTATAACAGTTCATCCGGGTACAGAGTTGGAAAGAATCCAATCATACCCCCACCTCCGTTACTACCATATAGTTTTTCAGGATTGCGACAATATTCTCCTGCTCCGCTTTAGCAGCGGCGACAAGACCGGCTATCAAGTGTTCTTCTGTGTCACTGTTTCCATTTTCTACTCCCGAAGCCCCTTGAACATATGCTCCGGCTGCCTGCTTCTTTTTCGGAGCCGAACACTGTCCGTTATGTACCACTGTCGGACGGATATATCCATGTAACAGCTTCATCCGCTGCCGGTAAGCGTCATTTAGCGTGCCAATATCCAGCTTCTCCCTGCCATCCAAAATAGCGATTTCCTGTGCGTCATGGATAAGGGACACCACACTCGAAACCACCCCTGCGCTGTGTTCATAAAGCCATTCAATTATCTGACCGCTGAGAAAGGACGGTTCCCGCACATACTGGTAGGAAAACAGCACTTCACAAAAAGAGGAAAATTCCTTCCCATACGGCATAGGGCCATACTGTAAGCCAAGGCTGCGCCTTGCAAGCGGCATTGCCTGTTCAAAGAAGGCCGTGCTTTCCGGCGTACCGACCATACAGATACTGATACCGGAATTATTGATTAGCTGTGTCAGGGAACCGATAAGGCTTTTCCCGTTTTTGCTGCCTGCCACATTCTGTATTTCATCCACAACCAAAAGGCCTACGTGGTTTAAACAGACCTGACTGACAGAACCAATAAGCATATCCGTAGTCGACCTCGCCCGGAGCGCCCCTTCGTAATATTTTGTTTCCAGCACCTCATCCACCTTCCGCAGGATTTCAAGCAGCATTCCCTTGACCGAAGAATCAAAGGGACACTGTACCACAACACAGGGAAGAACCCTCATGTATGGGTTTGTAAGCTCCAGAACCGGATTTTCCATCATCAGTCGGATCGACATTGCTATCGCACTGGATTTCCCAATACCGCTGGTTCCAATGATGGTAAAGCTGTCGCTTCCCCCGAGAATACCGGTATATTCATATGACAGACTGCGGTTTTTCCCTGTTTCGCAAATTCCCCTGTAATTCTCATTGCTCTGCTGTATGGCAAGCCTTGTCCCCTTTTTCCTGAGGGCACGCAGCATTGCCAGATAGAGCTTGCTGTAAATCTCCTGTGACATCTGTGATGGGAGATAGATTTGATACAGGTCAGACAGTCCTATCAGCCTGTCTGTAATCTCTTTTTCTTTCACCGTCTCCTCATAGGGAGGCAGAACTTCCATCGCCCTTTGAAGCCTCCCGCCGGATAACATCGGCGGCAGCTTCCCGATAAGGATTTCTGGATCAAACATCGTCTCCATCCTCCTTTCCATAATCCCGGTGCACCCGTTCCTGCTCCCTCTGCCGGTTCTTCCTTATGTTATGGAGCGAAGTCCGGCCATCCGGCCTTGACGGGCCAATAATCGCCTCGATATGGTTCGCCAGTTCCACACGGGCCTGCAGGTTTTCCCCTGTCTCCCTCTGCACCCTCTTTTTCTGCCTGTCCAGACATTCCTGTACGGCGCACAAATCCTTTCCTGTAAAGCGGGTCTCTATCAGTTCGAAACGGACGTAAGCACCATTTTCTATCAGCCAAACACAGGAAACATCCTCCGGGTTGTATGCCACGACAACGTCCCCGCCCTTTAAGTACAGCTCAGTGTAATTATCGTGCCGGTATCGCAGGCCATTGGCTTTCAGCCCCCGGCGGGTAAATTTCGCTGCCGTCCTCGGGAAAAGACAATGGATTAAATCCTGTCTATGAACATCGAGAAGATGTGCCCCCGGCTGCCCCATGCCATAATTCCAGATATCACTGGCATAAGGCCGGACTCCCTTTTCCAGCATATCCTCTGTATAGGGGAAGTTCTCCACAATCCTTCGGGAATTGTAATAGATAATACAGTGGATGAGGATTTTTTCAAACTGTTCCAGCGTCAGGCAGGCGTCCTTCCGGTAATCGTGTGCACCCCTCTCCCGGTAATCCACTTCAATCACTCCCCGGCCTTTTAAATGTGCCTTGTATGTACTTTGTATTAAATCAAAGAATTTCTCTACCGGGCCTTTTAACTCTGGCCGGAAGGAAGGAAGATTGATAATGGTCACGCCAAGCTCTGCCAGCTGCCCAAAGTTTTCCGAAGCATATTCTGCCCCTTTATCTGTCACAAGGGTAGCCGGAAGACGGCTGCAATCCCACGCCGTATCGTCTATCCCAATGCCATGCTGCCTGCAATGCTCCTTCTTATCGGCTATGACATTCAGCATAAGCCCTCGAAGACTGTAGGTACCTCCTTCCCATCCCAGAGAATATCCGCAACACATCCCGCTGTATGCGTCCACACAGGCAGTCAGAATCGGCCTGCCGACCAGCCCACCGGATTCATTGACCAGATAAATATCGCAAATGGTAGAATCCAGCATGGCAACGCCCACACCGGAAGCAAACTCCTGCACGCCGTCCCCGAGAAGCGGGCGGTGGTTCCGCTGGTAATCCTTCATCCCGTCTCTGGTGATGTAATAATCCTGCAGATTCTTTGTCTTACGGTAAAAATAGCGGAACTGATGAATGGTCGGACGTTCTGGCGACAATTCCCCACGGGAATTACAATACCGCTCTTTGAGCATAAGCGTATAGGCTGTCGTCAGACTGTTCTTATTCTTTGTGTAATAAAACTTGTTAAGCGCCCATCTCATATTTTTTTCATCATCCGAAAGCTCTGCCACCGCCTTTCGCTTCGGTGCCAGAACAGACATATCCTGATATACCAGATACAGGCATAGATAATAGCGGACGGTCTGCTTGCTGACATGATACATCTTTGCCACAGAAGCAACCATCCGGCTGCGCTCCTTTTCATCGGCAATAAAAGGCAGGATTCCCGCTATCAGAGTAAAATGCTCATGGACGAAGCGATTTTCTTCTGCGGTAAGGGAATCCAGTCCCCGAGGCCTTATTCCGGTCAGTTCCCAGAGTTCTTCCTCTGTCATGGATTCGTAGTCCTGCAGCGTGATCCGCTTCCACCACCCGGGCATAGTACGTTTCCGGCAGCCAATAACCAGTACTTCTTCATCCGTCAATTCCAGCACACGCAGGATTTCCGGCTGTATTGCGTCTCCTGTTTCTGGTATCACCTGTTTTAAAAGACTATTTTTCTTCATCAATCACCAGCCCCCAATCCGTCACTCCATGCCGCAGCCAGTAATCTCTTGACGCATCCAGAAGCTTTACTGTCATCGGCTTTGTCAGGAATTTGCGGAATACGCATTCCCTCACCATCAGGTCATTTCCCTGCTTCACGCAGACAAAATCTGAGGTGTAGGCTCCGATATCCAGACCATCCAGAAGAACATTGCAGCGTATTTCCTGTATATCCTCACACCCCTGTAAGATGTGCAGGTAAGCCTTTTGAAGCCCATCATAGGTCTTACAGACTTCCTTTGATTTTGACACTGTGCACTTCTCACACCGCCCTTTGTAATTCTTTTTCCGCATGGCACAGACCTCCCAAAAACATTCCCAAAAAGAATTTTATTTCCCCAAAAACGCCGATTTCCCGGTTTTTGTTTTTGGGGATTTTCAAACCTGCACCCGTTTTTCCTTTTATTTATGCGGGTTCCCGCCATTTTAAGGCTTTCCCAAAAATGGATTTTGTAAAAAGCACTATGTTCCGGTGTAACCCTCACTATCCTGAAAAAGGCAAATCTCACCATCCTCCCGTAACATCCCACCGGCAACAACATCCCCCGCCTCAAAAATCCCGTAACGAGATCACGTAACAACCTCTCGCACCTATTCTCGTAACAACCTCCCATAGCTATTTCCCACATCATCTCTCACCCCTCAAACCCGCATAAATAAAGGGCACTGAAAAAGTCTGATTCTAAAAAAGAATTGGGCTTTTTTAATGTATCCATTATAATAGAATCATGAGGAAGGAGGTTCTGCCATGTTGAAAGACCATTCACAGTTGAAACTTTCATTATCACCCTATCAGGGGATTTATGATGCAATCATTCCAGCAAATCATCTTTTGCGTAGAATTAAAGAAAATATAGATTTTAGTTTTGTAAATCCAATGCTCCGTAAACAGTATTGTGAAAATTTCGGGCGGCCGGCGAAAGAACCGGAGATGATGTTTAAACTGCTTTTTCTGAAAAAGCTGTACGATCTGTCCGATGAAACCCTGATCAGCAGTGCTCAGACAGACATGGCATATAAATTTTTTCTGGATCTGGAACCAGAAGAAAAAATGATAGATCCCAGTCTTCTGACGAAATTCAGAAAGACCCGCATCACGGAAGATATTCTGGAGGAAATGCTGAAAGAAACAATCCAGCAGGCTCTGGACAAAGGTCTAATCAAATCGGGAACGATTATCGTGGATTCTACCCACACAACTGCATCCGTCCGAGCGAAATCCCCCACACAAATCCTGAGGGATATGAGTAAACAACTTCGGAAAGAGATTTATAAAAATGCTTTTGAATTATCAGAGAGATTTCCAGAGAAACCATCTTTGGAAGCAGGATTGGACGAAGAGATCGCCTATACGAAGGAACTGCTCCAGGTTCTGGAGGAAGGGATAGAAACCTGTGGAAATCAAAAGATACAGAAAATCTCTAAAGAGATGAAAGAACTGCTTGAGAACGAACAGATCAGAGAGATCCGTTCCAAAGATGATAAAGATGCACGGTTTGGGCACAAAACGGCGACCAGTACGTTTTATGGGTATAAGAATCATCTCGCAATGACAGAAGGCCGTCTGATTGCTGGGATAAGTGTAACAGATGGAGGAGCACCGGATGGTCAGGAATTGCCGAAACTGATAGAAAAAGCACAGAAAAATGGAATAAAAGTAACAGAAGTTATCGGAGATATGGCATATGTCAGTGATGATAATCTGGAAGTATGCGGAAAAGAGATTGCACTGATTGCCCGAACGAATACAGCTGTAGCGGCGGCTGCAAACGGAAACCTTGCGGAGGGGTTCTGTTTCAATAAAGATGCAGGGTTGCTGCAATGTCCTGCCGGAGAGCTTTCCATGCGAGTGGAAAAGAGAGCTGCCAAAAACGGGAACACCTATTTAAGATATATATTTAGCAAAGTTAAGTGCCGGAAATGCCCGCAAAGAGAAAACTGCCGTGTAGGAAAATCAAACTCAAAAGAACGGAGTTACAGTATCACGCAGGCAAGCGCGAAAAACATGGAAAGGCTTAAATTTGAAGAAAGTGAATACTTCCAAGAGAGAATGAAAATCCGGCATAGGATAGAAGAAAAGAATGGAGAATTAAAAGAAGCCCACGGTTTGCGCAGAGCAGATTCAAGAGGGTTATTTGCTATGCATGTTCAAATGTATTTTACCGCATTTACAGCAAATGTAAAAAGGATAGTAAGATTACAGGAATTGGCTATGGCTTAAACCATAGCATTATTCTGTAATCTTATCGAAAAAGAACTGAAAATCACAAAAAATCGTCATAAAAGAAAAACTCCCACTTAAAAAATGGAAGTTTTTCAGTGCCCTTATAAATACGGCATTTGTGGCAGTTTTCCGCAACGGGATTTACGCCTGTCATACCCCCAATCCTATTTTCCCGAACCAATCCTCCTCCACATAAAAATAGCCCCAGACATGGGCCATTTAACCCAGTCTGAGGCTCAATTTTTTATGCTAATTTGTTAACGATTGAGGCTAACGATTTTTGTCTTTTTGAGGATAACAAATGTTGCACGGAAACAATTTCATCACTCGAACTCAATCGTCCCCGGCGGCTTAGAGGTCAGATCATACATTACCCTATTAACCCCTTTCACCTCATTAATAATCCTGCTCATCACCTTATTCAGCACTTCAAACGGAATATCCGCCGCTTCCGCCGTCATAAAGTCAATCGTCTTGACCCCACGCAGCGCCACAGCATAGTCATAGGTTCTCTCATCCCCCATAACTCCCACACTTCTCATATTCGTAAGTGCCGCAAAATACTGGTTAATCTCCTGATCCAGACCAGCTTTTGCAATCTCTTCCCGGTAAATCGCATCCGCATCCTGAACAATCCTCACCTTCTCGGCCGTAACTTCTCCAACAATTCTAACTCCGAGTCCCGGCCCCGGGAACGGTTGTCTGAATACCAGATACTCCGGAATTCCAAGCTCCAAACCAGCTTTTCGGACCTCGTCCTTAAACAAGTCTCTAAGCGGTTCAATAATCTCCTTAAAATCAACGTAATCCGGCAGACCGCCTACGTTATGATGAGACTTAATCACAGCCGACTCACCCCCCAGGCCACTTTCTACCACATCCGGGTAAATCGTTCCCTGCACCAAGAAATCAACCGCGCCGATCTTCTTCGCCTCTTCCTCAAACACCCGGATAAATTCTTCTCCGATGATCTTACGCTTTTTCTCCGGTTCCTCCACGCCTGCAAGTTTATCATAAAATCTCTGTTGCGCATTCACCCGGATAAAGTTCAAATCGTAATTTCCTTCCGGCCCAAAGACAGCCTCTACCTCATCGCCCTCGTTCTTTCTCAAAAGGCCATGATCTACAAATACACAGGTAAGCTGATCGCCGACCGCCTTGGACAGCAGTACCGCTGCCACAGAAGAATCCACGCCGCCTGACAGAGCGCACAGCACCTTTCCATCTCCGACTTTCTCTCTAATCTGCTTAATGGACTCCTCCACAAATGAATCCATTTTCCAGTCTCCGGCGCAGCCGCACACACCAAGTACAAAGTTTGACAACATCTTCGTTCCCTCTGCCGTATGCAGTACCTCCGGGTGGAACTGAATCGCATACAATTTCCCTGCCGCATTCTCAGCCGCTGCCACCGGACAATCTGCCGTATGTGCCGTAATCTCAAATCCCGGTGCAATCCGGGAAATGTAATCGAAATGACTCATCCAGCAAATCGTTTCCTTCGATACATTTTCAAATACTTTAGAATCCGTCTTATCAATAATCACTTCGGTCTTTCCGTACTCTCTGACATCGGCACGCTCTACTTTTCCTCCAAGCACATGCATCATAAGCTGCGCGCCATAACAAAGCCCCAGTACCGGAACTCCCATTTCAAATAACTCTCTCGTATAAGTCGGTGAATCCTCCAAATAGCAGCTGTTCGGGCCGCCGGTCAAAATAATCCCCTTCGGATTCATGCTCTTGATTTTTTCAATTTCGATCTTATAAGAGTAAATCTCACAATACACATTACATTCACGAACACGTCTCGCCACAAGCTGGTTATACTGTCCGCCAAAATCCAATACGATGACTAATTCTCTCTTCACCTGTGCGCCTCCCTTTTATTTTCTCGCGTCTTGTGCTGTGAAATATTTCTTCACGTCAAATCATTTCAATTATAAAATAGCACTCAGATATTTACAATGCCTGAAACCAAATTTTTCTGTTGGGCGTGCGGAATGTAACTTTGCACTGGAATTTAAATTTCAAATCAGTATTTTTCTGTTTGCCCGTTCCACGTCCCATTTCCCTTACGTTTCCCGCAGACAAACTCACTGATCACGCCTCGCAAATATATTTTCCATCACGCCCTCATAAATAAATTGGAGTTCACTATACCTCGCGGATACATTTCAGCATCATCTCGACACTCCCCACATTATACCCACTGCTCGCATAAATACCAATAAGTCCCGGCCGCACCACAAGGAGCAGCGGCAGTTTGTCGGGGTCCACATACATCCTGCGGGCCAACGGTTCCACAATTTCATCAAATGCCCCATATACGACCCGGACAGATAACACGCTCTCCAGAACTCTTCCAAGCGTTTTGTTCTGCAAAGCCTCTTCACCTTTCAGGACAAAATAAATATGAAAATTCTGCGAATCCAGATACTTCTGCTGCTCTAACATTTCATTCAGCACATGCTCTGTCGGCTCCTGCCCTTCGTCCAGAAACGCCAGAATCGTTATTTTCTCCCCTGTTAAACAAGAAGCCATCTCCTGCTTCCCGTCCTCCATCACCTCAAAATCCTCCAGCGGATACTCTACCAGCATCTCTTCCGGGCTCCCCTTTCGAAAATGCATCTGCACCTCTTCTGTCTGACCCTCTTCCAAACAAAAACGATACTCTGCCGCCAACTGATTTCCATTCGGCGAACGATTCGTGGTCAATATGCGGTAAAATCCTGCTTCCGCCTCAAGGCAAAGGCAATTATCCACAAAGCTTTCCTCTGCATAATTTTGCGTTATGAACCTGTTTCCGTCAAATTTTGCAATCGTCCATGTCTGATAATACCCGGCCGTTTGCTCTTCCGTCTTCCGTAATATAATCTGGCACGGCTCCTTACTCTTGCCCGGCTCTTTAATCTGCCCTAGCGCTTTACTCTGCCCCAATTCTTTAACCTGACCCAGCTCTTTACTCTTGCCCGGCTCTTTAATCTGCCCCAGCGCTTTACTCTGCTCCAACACTTCAATTTGGCTCGATTCCTTACTCTGCCCTTGCTTCCCCTCATCTTCCGCCTCGCCGTCCATCACATGCTCCACCGAAACAAAGGCTTCTCCCAAATACGCCTCCGCCTACATATTGACCGGACTTATTCGCGCCGGAATCCCAAAAGTACGGCAAATGGCGACAAACAAGATCCTGCGGCTGACAAGATTTCCAAACCGGAGCGACAGCGTACCGACCGGCGTTGTGAAAATGGTTCCGTAGTCCTCTGCACTGTCATAACCAATCGTCCGTTCAATATATCCCCATATCGCAAACGGATCACTAAGCCATGCCTGCCCACCAAAATATTTCTCAATAAATTCCCTGTAATACGTCATTTCTTCCAGATAAATTCTGGGACAAAGTATATACGAAATATAAATATCCAATTTCCCGGCCTTTTCCCAACGTTCCCTGTATTTCGACGCATGGCCAAGATGTTTTTCCAAAATCGCCGCCTTCGCATCTTTATAATCCTTCACCGTCAGGCTATGCAGCAAATATCTTCTGTCCACATTGCTGTCTTTATCCAAAAAACTGTAAATCTCATCAAAATTGCCCGCCGCAGCATGCAAGATTTCTTTTTCCTCCGGATACCGGGCCGCCTTTTCCTCCACGTAATACCCTTCTATCCTGCCGGAACGTATTTCATTTGCCCTGCAAAGTTTCCTTAAGCTCCTGTCTTTTTGCTCCTTTGACATAAGCGTCCGATGTATCGGGGAATCCTCCGGCGCTTCCAGATCCAACTGAGTCCATTCTCCCTGTCCTTCCGCAAACCAGTCCTCTCTAATCACGACCGCAGCGCTTTCCTGAACACGGGTATTGACCGTCACCTCACGGCCTTTCTTCCCTTTTACTATGCGCAGATGTATGGACCCGAGGCCGATCAGAATCGATGCCTTTCCCTCCTCATTCGTACAGAGCTTTGCAACACTATGATACTCCCCGCTGTTCAAAACTTCCACAAACACATCTGCTTGTCCGACCGCTCTTCCGTCTTCTTCCAGAACCCGGATCTCAAATTGTCTGGCTTTTGCATAGCCCGCAGTCACATTATAGAACCAGATTCGGTCCTCCCGCCCGACACACGGCTCTCCCAAATCGTCCCCATAATCCGAAAAATTCCTGGTATGAATCAGAAGCGCTCTGGAAGATGCATTCACAAACCAGCCCCTATCCAATATTTCCTCCGGCTCGCAAGCCCCCAGAAAATGCCATTTTCCTTCTATATATACTTCCACCCACGCGTGATTATCATCGCAGTGTGCCCACCATGGTGCATAAACCTGTCTGGCCGGAACCCCCACACTGCGAAATGCCGTTACCGCAAATGTTGACTCCTCCCCGCAGCGTCCTTTTCCCGAGCGATATAGCACGAGCGGCGAAATCGTTCTATGGTCCGACGCCTCATAGGAGCCATTTTCCGCACACCAGTAATTAATTTCCAGCACCGCTTCCTGCAAAGTTTTCCCCTTGATGCGGTCAATCAGTTTTTCATAAAAGAACTTCCGGCAGTCTTCGATATTTTCCGAATTAATTCGATAATATAAAATGTGGTGCAAAAAGATTTCCTCCGGCACCTCCCGGCACCACTCCATCGTTCGATACACCATAAGCGAATGCCGCACAAAGCCCAAAAACACCTCAAACTCATATTCACCGGCATCTCGAAGCGGCATGGTTCCGTAGAAAAATTTCATCAAAATCTGCTCTTCCTTGGTACACAGCGGAAGTTTTCCTGCCACGACTTCCCCGATTTTTCCCAGTACCGGAAGCCTCTGCTCATATTTTTTCTGCGCATATTCCTGCAATTTATCCGAAAACATAAGATCCCCCTTACCGCATTTTCCCCTTTCAGGTATCTTTACATCACCACGATATATTTCCCTTTTTCACACAGCTGTCTTTTTCATTACTTCTACACCAACGCCGCATGTTTCCATTTGCCGCCTCGATACCGGATTACAAAGCAAATCGCCCGTACTACCCAGTCGATCACCATCGCTACCCAGATTCCGAAAACGCCCATTCCAAAATACAGTCCCAGCAAATAACTGAACCCGATACGGAAAATCCACATGGAAGCCACCGAAATAATCATACACATTCTCGCGTCTCCCGACGCCCGGAACGCCGACGGAAGGGAAAATGACACCGGCCAGATCACAATACAGCTCAATCCATGGAAAGCTACGATCTGTTCCGTCGTTCTGGCAGTCAGATCGGACAAATGGTAGGCTTTCAAAATGAGTGGCATCATCAGATAAATGATTCCCACGGTCACAACGATCGCCCCGTAAGTCATCGCCAGCATTTTCTTCAAATAATACTGTACCTGCTCATAATCCCCCGCCCCAACGCACTGGGAAACGACCGTCGTGATCGCAAGCCCCATGGACATTCCCGGAAGGATATGAAACAGCGCGACCGCATTTGACACCGCATTCGCTGCGATGGCATATGTACCAAAGGTGGAAACCAGACTCAGCACCAGAATTTTCCCCAGCTGAAACATACTGTTTTCCAAACCATTCGGAACGCCTACCCTGAGAATATTTCGAATCATCTTCTTGTTCGGCTTAAACCTCCAGCTTCTCTCAATATGCAGCGTCCATTTCTCCTGGCAGAGCAGTACAATAATAATGACTGCCGCGACCATACGCGACACCAGGGTGGGAATCGCAACTCCCTCTGTCCCGCGGTGAAGCCCGAAGATCAAAATCGCATTGCCGCTTACATTGATCACGTTCATAATCATGGACACAACCATGGAGATCCGTGAATTCCCCATAGCCCGGAAAATAGCGGCTCCTCCGTTATAGAGCGCGATGAAAGGAATCGACGCCGCCACGATCAACAGATAAATATTTGCATGCCCCCTGACCTCGGCCGTGATCTGTCCGAAAATGTGATCCAGGATCAAATCCTTTCCCAAATACACCAGTACCGTAATCCCCACGGCGCACAAGGTGACGAACCACACCAGCTGCGTTGCCGACTTGCAGGCGTCTTTTTTATTCTCCTGCCCCAGGTACTGCCCGGCCACCACCGCGCCTCCGGTCGCCAGCGCCGCAAAAATATTGATCAGCAGCACCATGATATTATCCACAAGGGATACCCCTGAGACTGCTGCCTCTCCTACATTTGCGATCATAATGGAATCCGCCATTCCCACCAGAACAGCCAAAAGCTGTTCGATGACCAGCGGTCCAATCAGCGCGGCAAGCTGTTTGTTTGTAAATAAATAATGACTTCTGTCTATCTTTTGTTTCATTTTTTCCTCACTCCTGACCGTTTCATTATACGGCTGGATAGATGGTTTTTCAAGGATATAATATTACCCTGACTTTACATGACAGTATAAATAACGTGAGAAGGTTATTTTCCAACCATAACACGCTTTTCTTGATCGCAAAAAGCCCGCCCTATTTTTGCATTCAAAAAATGCGAGACATGTCTCATGCCCCGCACATTTTTTACCTGTGTTCCATATGAAGATATTTCTCCCGTGTAGCCAGTCCACCGCGTATGTGCCTCTCCGATTTATTCAGGTCCAACACCTTGCGCGCTTCCGCCGCAAGAGAAGGGTTAATCTGGATCAGGCGTTCTGTCACGTCTTTATGTACCGTACTTTTACTAATCCCAAATCTCTTTGCCGTCTGCCTTACCGTGGCATTATTTTCTATAATATAATTGGCGATTTCTACGGCTCTTTTTGCAATATAATCTTTCAAAAAATCCCCCTGCAAACATCGTTTTTACAATGTATGCAGGGGAAAAATGCAATATGCGGATTCACGTTCTATTTTCTCCTCGTTTCCCCTCACATATTGACTGGTTGTAATATGATAACTTTTACTACCTTTCATCTATTCCGGCAAATGCCCCGGCATTTTTTCTATTACGCACTCATGTGTTTTGTTTTTCTTGTCATAATTGATTCCTACCAGCAAAATATTTCCCACATATTCTTCCAGCGCACCAGCATAGTTTTTTTCTTTAATCTGAGCGATTGCTCCCTGAGCCGATTTATCCCATTTTAATTCAATAACAAGCGCCGGCTTATTTGCATACTTTCGCGGCAAAAAAGCAATATCTGCAAATCCTTTTCCTGCAGGCAGCTCCCTTATCAAAAAATAATCCCTTTGTGCAGCATAATAAGCAAGCGTAATAACACAACTCAGAGAATTTTCGTCATTATACGCAAGCACCGATACATTCTCTGTATGAACTTTATCCAGTACTTTTGCCACAGTCTCTGTATCTCCCCGAAGCGTTGCTTCCAATAACTTCTCTGATGATTGCAATGCTGCTGAAACTCCTTCCCAGTCACTATATTCCACCGCATTTTTAAATTCATCAGCAACCTCATGGTTGGGTATATACACTTCTTTCTCTGTTGAATCATAGGCAAGATATCCTAAATGCACCAACAGTGTTAACACATCATCCTTACTTCTGATGCTTGACATATCATTCTGAAATGTTCTTGTATTAATCTTGTATCTTTCGCCTCCAAGCATGGCAACAATTGCATTTTTCAAGCCACCTGTATTCATACCTATATAAAATTTCAATGATTCATACGTTTCTGTCTCTGTCCAATAATCACAAAATTCTTCATTTTTGATTGCCTGTACAACAGAATTAGGACTATATATGGATTTTACTTTATTGAAGGAATAGCCATCGTACCACCTCTTGACAGTCTCAAAATCCATGCCGTATTCCTGGCAAAGAGATTTTACCTCATTTTCTGTAAACCCCACATATTCTGCTAACTTTTTGGGCTGAAGCATTGTATATTCCCTAAAATCCGTTAACGCTGATTGAGTTCCATATTTCTTAATTGGCAGAATTCCCGTCATATATGCCGCTTCTATCATCTTATCCGTCAGACTGCTTTTGAAAAGTCCCCGGAGCAGCTGCAAATACTCCTTTTGCAGTTCTGTATCCTCCTTCGCTTCTCTAAACAGAGCGTCCCATTCATCTATAATGATGATAAATTTATGTCCAGTTACTTCCGCAATCTTTGCAAGCAAGACAGGAAGCGAAGATTCCCTTTCAACGGAAGTGTAAACACTGCAAAGTTCCTCAATTACCTGCTCCTGCAAATAACAAACCGTATTTTTCACATTTTTTACTGTAGAAATAAACCATGTGATATCCAGATAGATCACATCATATTTATTCAAAAATTTATCGTATTCCGGATCCTTCGCTATCTCCAGATCACAAAATAATTCTTCAGAATCACAGCTTTTATCATAATATGCACACAACATTTGCGTGGCAAATGATTTCCCGAATCTTCTTGGCCTGCTCACACAAGTTAATTTATCCTTTGTCCCAAGCGTGTTATTGATAAACGAAATTAATCCTGTTTTATCAACATAAAGCCCTTTTCGAACCGACTGAAATCCGGCATTTCCGATATTCAAATACATACCCATACTATCAACACCTTTTTTTCGAAGCATTTTGAACTGTCTTCTTTTTCTTTGCCATTAGTGTATCATAATCCTACAAATGATGCCACATTTATTGCTTCACCCTCCGGGTTGTATTTTACATTCCGGCAAAGACATATTTCTCTATCAGAAACGGGTCGTCACAAAAATCATCCATAGCTTCTGTTATGATTTCTCCATATCCATCTCACATATCATTCTATTTTGTTACTATCGTACTTTTATTAATCCCGAACCGCTTTGCCGTCTGCCTTACCATAGCATTATTCTTCTCTCTTTACCTCTTTACGGTTTGTAACTTTTTTCGATATTCTTTTAGGCAAATCAGGTGAGACATTAATCTGTATCCCAAATAACATTTTCACCAGCCATACTGCGAATAGCAGCACCACTACCGGTATCACACAAGATGTGACCAGCATCACAGCAATCGATTCAATAAAATTATTCAGAAGATTCTCCCCTTTTTCAATCACTCCCGATATCCCGCCCTGGATTTTCTTCAAGGCCTTTTCGAGTATATTTCCTTCTGAGTCCGTATTTTCATTAATTTCCTCCGTCATATTTTCCGCGTCCTCCAGGGTCGTCTCCAGCGAAGATTCATAAGTCTGCTCGATTTTGTCCGTCACCTTCATGCTGACTGGAAGAATGAAAAAAATGATGAGACCACACAACGCTACTTTCAAAGCCAACAGTTTCAAAACGTTTTTGTTTAAGCAAAGCCCCAATGCAAGCAATGCGCATGCCAGTGGAATCAATATAAAAAATGTGGCATATCCCGTTAATGTGACTAGATATTTTTCCACAAAAACAACCATTAAAATGATTAAAAAATACGACGATAAATCTGCCAGTTTGTTCGCTACAGGCGTAGTCGCATCTCCGGGAATTGCGGCGATTGCAGAGGCCGCGGCCGTCGATGTTGCAGTTAGCTTTAGAACGGTTGCTTTCTTTTCATCTAAGGATTCTATCGTTTTCGAATGATTTGCTGGGTCGCTTGCTATTTTCGATACAACGGTCATGGAAAAGATTGCTACCACTATTAGTACCGCAACCATTGCTATTTTCTTTGAAGATATATTTTTCATAATTCCATTTCCATTCATTTTACGAGTTCCTCCTTCATAATGGTACTTCATCACTTTTCCATTTGTTATTGATTTAATAATATACCATAACCTCTGTTCAACACAAGGCCTATATCTTGCGCAGATAGCTGAGAAGTCTGGCAGGGATCTTTATTGCCTGACATTAAAACAAATACTGATACTTTCTCATCTGCAAATACAGAATTTCCTTCACCCTCTCTTTTTCTGCCACGGAGTATCCCTCTGCCGCATTCAATAGCTCCTCGACCTCCTTCTTCCGAAAAGAAAATTTCATCTGACCCCCAAACATCGCCTTTGCAAGATCAAGCTGCTCCTCAAAATCCCCCGATATCGTTTTCGCTGACACTTCCCTCATAAATTCCTCCAGATTTCCTCCTACCGGATAATCCATCGTTGTATCCGATAAAAGTCCCGCTCCATGATCAAAAATTGGACAGTATGCAAATTCCCCTTCCGCATTCATCAATACTGCTATATTATGCATATGCCTATCCTCGTTAAGGAAGAAAGCATCAATGGTAAACAGCTTCGTGAGATACTTTCCAAAATCTTTCAAGTGTGTAATTCTCTCCACCTGATTTACGAGAAAATGTAATCTTTCCTCGTGATTCCCTATGCGAAAAACCGACTGATACAGGCTCACATTGAAAATATTCTTAAATAGTCTCTCCAATGTGATAATCTGCCAATCTCCGTACAAAAAATCTTTACTCTTTACCCCGTTATAAACAATCGATTTGTATTTGATCTGTTCCAGGTCATAAAGCACATATTCTTCTTTCTCAAGTGTCGAATACCCAAGCAGATGTGAAACCATATATTCTGCCAGGCCTTCATAGCCCGTATAGTCAGCTTTATACCAGACCCCTTCATTTTTCCACTTTAACTGATTACCCTTAGAAGATTGTCTGTCGTTTTTTCGAATATCCTGTTCAAAAAGTTCAACCATACCTTACCTCTCTATCCGAATCCAGAAATCGTCCTCCGCCATCCTCCCCTCTGTCTTTTCTATAATCATAAGCGGATCATAAAATGGCAGATCCAAATCCTTCAGCACCAATTTTATCTTATCGCGACTTTTGGGGAAACACCTGGATTCCAGGAATTCCTGATACTGTTCAAAATCAGGGCTTTCATTACTGCCAAATGCCCGAAACAAGACATTGTCCGTATAATTTCTGATTTTAACCTGATGCCTTATCTCATCTACATCAATCAATGTACATACATTCTGTCTATGCATATACCACAGCCTAAGTGGAAATTTTCTTGGCGGAACCAGTATCTCCTCCACATATTCCGACTGACGTTCCAACATTTTAAGCAACAGGACAACAGGACCTGTAATCTTCTTTTCACTAGTCTCCCATCTCTCTACTGTTGGCTTGGAGCAGCCAATCAGATTCGAAAATTCTTTCTGTGTAAGTCCCAACATTTTTCTTATTCTTTTTATGTCCTGTGCAGTCGCAAACCCAGGAATCATAAACCGTTTTTCCTCCATTTGAACCACCTCAATTATATTAAACCATTATTTTAATGGTTTGTAAATAAGAAAAACAATCATTTTAATTGTTTTTTATTTTAATATACTTTCTTTTCAGTGTATCCCGTTTCTTCTTATTCAAACAGACTTTTACCATAATTACACTCTTCTCTGCCAAACCTTCCATTTCGCATACCCTGCCCCCCAAATTCCCTCCAGCCGAGATGAATGTCCACTGGACGATCACTTATGTATACGTAGCAACCAAAAAGAGACAGGCTCTCACCTCACAATGAACCCGTCCCTTTTCTTCTACGTCACTCCGATTTCCTTAATATTAAATTCATTCCCCCGCAAGAGATAGGTATGTTCGCTCTGACAATATGGACAGACTTTCGCGTATTTTACCGTCTCATACTCTCTCTTGCAGTCTTCACAAAAAGTAACCGCTTTGATTGTCTCTATCTGAAGCCTGGCGTGCTCCATGATCGGCTCCTTCTTCACCGCCCAGTTCCAGCAGTCGATCAAATACTCATGTATGACGCCGGATACCTCGCCGATTTCCAGAGTGACCGTCTCCACGCTTTCTACCAGATTCTCTTCTGCAACCTTTTTTACGTCCCGTATGACGTAAAATACGACACCTAATTCATGCATAACTATTTTTCCTTCTTATGTACCGCGATTTTCGCCGCACGTTTTAACTGGTATGGAATAATATATTTAAATTTATCTTCCGCTTTCACCATTTTTGTACACTCCGGACGGTCCCGGTGAAGTGAAATCGCATCAAATGCACATTTTGTCGTGCAGACGCCACAGCCAATACACTTATTTGGGTCCACGATGGTCGCTCCGCAGCCCAGGCAGCGCGCCGTTTCTATTTTCACCTGCTCCTCCGTCAGAGTCAAATGTGCATCGCGGAATGATTTTTCCGGTACAGCCCCGTCAACGCCCTCCATCTGACGTGATGAATTGTCGTAGTTTTTGACAGAAATATTATCCTTATCCAGTTCTATGAACTCCCAGTGGTTCCGGCCGATGGTCATGTGACCGCCCTGAACGAAACGATGCAGCGATTCTGCCGCATAGTGTCCCTGGGCGATGGCATCGATCGCAAACTTCGGTCCGGTAAATACATCGCCGCCTACAAAGATATCCGGCTGCGCAGTCTGGAAAGTAAGGGTATCTGCCACTGGCCCGTTACCACACCCCAATTCTACCTTCGTTCCTTTCAGCAGGTCGCCCCACACGATCTGCTGCCCAATCGCAAAAATAACTCTGTCACATGCAACCGTAATCGTATCAGCCTCATCATAGACCGGATTGAACCTTCCGTCTAAGTCAAATACTGACGTACATTTTTTGAATACGATACTGGAAACTTTTCCGTCTGTGACAAGCACTTCTTTCGGCCCCCAGCCGTTCTTTATTTCCACGCCGTCCTCCAGAGCTTCCCGGACTTCCTCTGCCGATGCCGGCATCTCCTTTTCCGATTCCAGGCACACCTGAAGCACCTGGGAGGCTCCGCTTCTTATGCTGACTCTGGATGCGTCGATCGCCACATTTCCACCGCCGACCACAACTACCTTACCTGTGTATGTCGTATTTCCGGTATTGGCCTCTTTCAAATAATCGATGGCCGTCATGGTGCCTTCTGCCGTATCGTTCGGGATTCCCGGAAGCCGTCCTGCGCTGCAGCCAATTGCGATATAGAATGCTTTATATCCCTGAGTGCGCAATTCGTCTAAGCTGATGTCCTTTCCGACTTCAACGCCCGTCCTGATCTCAACGCCCATCTCGCGCATGACGTCGATTTCCGCCTCGATCACATCTTTCTCCAGCTTGTAGGAAGGAATTCCATATCGAAGCATACCGCCCGGCATCTCGTTCTTCTCGAACACCGTCGGATAATATCCTCTTTCCGCCAGATAGAAGGCTGCGGAAAGGCCTGCCGGACCTCCGCCGATGATCGCGATCTTCTCATCCCAGCGCTCTCTGTGAATACTTGCCGGAATCACTACCGGCGGGATATATCTCGTCTCTGCCTTCAGATCCTGATCTGCGATAAATTTTTTCACTGCGTCAATCGCAACTGCCTGATCGATGCTTCCTCTTGTACATGCATCTTCACAGCGGCGGTTGCAAATGCGTCCGCAGACAGCTGGGAAAGGATTCTGTTTCTTAATCAATGCCAGTGCTTCTCTGTATTCACCCTGAGCGGCTTTTTTCAAATACCCTTGTACTGCAATATGCGCCGGACAGGCCGTCTTACACGGCGCAGTTCCCGTCTCATGACAGTTGATGCGGTTATTGTCCCGGTAATTCGGGTCCCATTTGTCCGGTCCCCACTTCACTGCGTCCGGAAGCTCCTGTCTCGGATACTGGATCTCCCCGCCGTCCTTCGTACATAATTTCTGTCCCAGTTTCAGCGCGCCGGCCGGACAGTATTCTACACAACGTCCACACGCCACACATTTCTCCTTCTCCACATGCGCAACATAGGCAGAACGGGACATGTTCGGCGTATTGAATAACTGCGAAGTCCGAAGCGCATTACAGATATTTACGTTACAGTTACAGATACCGAAGATCTTATTTTCCCCGTCGATATTGGTGATCTGGTGCACAAATCCATTATCCTCCGCACGCTTCAGGATTTCCAGTGCCTCTTCCTTCGTGATGTCGTGCCCTTTCCCGGTCTCACGGCAGTAATCAGCGAAATCGCCCACACCGATACACCAGCCATAATCGTCATCACCGCAGCCATCTCCGAGCACCTTCCGGGACGCGCGGCAGCTACAGCGCCCTACGCCGATCTTTCCCTCATATTTACTGAGCCAGTAAGACAAATGCTCCAGATCGACCGACTCATTTTCCATAGAAATGGCCTTTTCGACCGGAATGACATGCATACCGATTCCGGCGCCTCCCGGCGGAACCATCTGCGTGATTCCCGCAAGTGGTATATACGTCATTCTCTCGAAAAATGACGCCACATCCGGGTGGTCGCGAAGCCTCGGATTGCTGCCGTCCGGGAGTTCTTCCATGTTAAATAGCTCTGCAGAACCGGGAACGAACATCGGCAGGATGTATCTTCTCTCTGTCTGCTCTTTCGTGCGGCCGTTGTGGTCATAATGATAACCGTAGTCATACTCCAGAAGACCGATATAGCTCATCTCATCCAGGAGTTTCTGGAACTTTGCTTCCCCCGCCTTATCAATCCGGTTCATTTTACACATCTCACGGAATGTGTATGGGGTCCTCAGTTTCATAGAAAGTGCGACATCCGCCATTTCCTCCGTGATGATCTCCGCCAGTCCCCAATACTCCGGATCTTCTACCGTCACGCCTTTCAGCTTGTGGGCCGCGACATCTGTAATCTTCTTCCCAAGCTTTATGATCTTAGGGCTTGGGGTTTTATCCCCCTTATGTCTTGCCGGCCACTCATTATACTTATTCATGTCCATACGCTTTTCTCCTTTATCTTTTATTTAACTGTTTTATATTTTTTTGCTTTTGCGTTTTTCCCCAGCACACATGTTTCAACATATCTTTACGTTACTATTTACAGCCGCTTCTTCACATGCCCACTTTTCACACCTACCGGTATTCCGGCTCTGCTTTCCGAAACATGGCAGATACAAGTAACCGTATTTTACATTCACTTCAGAAAATCTACGTTTCCCGGTTTGCTTTCTTTCCTCTTTTATCCTATAATAAATTACAGACGGTACGTCAAATACCGGCGGTTTTCGCCACAGGATTCTGGAGGTTTATATGGAATTTCAAAAAATCAGCTCACCCACTCTTCGAGAGCTTTTTGTAGAGCAACTGCAGCACCTGATTCTTTCCGACAAATTAAAAATCGGGGAAAAGCTCCCTCCTGAGCGGCAGCTTGCCGAGAAAATGCAGGTCAGCCGCGCTGTCGTCAACGGCGGCATTTCCGACCTGGAGAAAATGGGATTTCTCATCGTCAAGCCCCGAAGCGGCACCTATGTCGCCGATTACCGGAGGCGCGGCACCCTTGATACGCTCACCGCTATTATGAAATACAACGGCGGCCGTATCCGAAATGATGAAATCCGCTCGATCCTGGAAGTCAGGACTGCTCTCGATACGCTGGCAGCCCAGCTGTGCGTAGAGAACATCAGCGACGAGGACATCCAGGTTCTTTTTGAAAAGGTAGAGTCAATCCGGACCGCTGAAAATATTTCCGAAGCTACACAGGCGGCTTTTGAATTCCAGCATGAATTTGCACTTATCTCAGGAAACACTTTGCTTCCTCTGATATTCCAGTCATTCAAAGCTCCCATTTTCACCCTCTGGGAACGGTTCTGTACACTCTACGGAATTGATACCTTGTACAGCAGCAACTATAAGATCTGGACCTGCATCCGTGACAGAGATTTAAAACAGACTCTTGACTGGATCAACTATTCCATGACCGAATGTATCACCGGGAAATGGAAGCTATATTACGAATCTTAGTAAATATCTATAACAGATCCTATTTCTTCTGTTATCACCGAGATGAACGTCCACCGGACGTTCATCCCGGAGCTTTCGTTTCGCTTTTTATACCCAAAGGCACCCCGTATGGCCATTCGGCCGTTTCACAAGGTATACCCAAGGGTACCCCGTATGGCCATTCGGCCGTTTCACAAGGTATATTTGCAAGGATCCCATCTGTCTCCCCCGATAGCACACTCTCTAAATACGCCTATTCCTGCCATGCCTCTACTTCATCCTTCAGCCATTTAGTCCACTTGTCGATTCCCTCTCCCGTCCGGGCGCATATCGGAATAATTCTGGCATTCGGATTTCTCATTAATATGTTTTTCTTACATGCCTCCATATCGAAGTCAAAATACGGAAGCACATCAATCTTATTGATCAGGACCACATCACAGATGGAAAACATCAGCGGATATTTCAGCGGCTTATCGTCACCCTCCGGAACGCTTAAAATCATAGCGTTCTTCACTGCCCCGGTGTCAAATTCTGCCGGGCAGACGAGATTGCCTACATTTTCAAGAATAGCAAGATCAATATCGCCGGTCTTCAATCCTTCCAGTCCCTGCCGCGTCATGTCGGCGTCCAGATGACACATTCCCCCGGTATGAAGCTGAATTGCTTTCACGCCCGTTTCCGAAATTGTCCTGGCGTCCACATCTGAATCAATATCCGCTTCCATGACTCCAATCCGCATCTGATCCTTCAATCGCTCGATCGTCCTTGTCAGGGTCGTCGTCTTTCCCGCTCCCGGTGAAGACATCAGATTCAGCAGAAAGACCTTTTTTTCCTTCAGTTCCTTTCTCATCTCGTCCGCACGCCTGTCATTGTCCGCAAACACACTCTGCTTGATTTCCAGAATCCTAAACTCTCCCATTCCTTTCAGTCCTCCATGCATTTGGTTATACCAGTTTCTGTTATTTTCCATCATTATACCGTTTTGCTAAAAAAATGTCAATCTTTATCGGTCATTTTTGATATTTCTTTCAGTAATATCACCATATTTTCCCGTATTACACATTTTGGAATTTGGTATGTCCAGTTCCAATCACGCAAAAAAATATCTCTATAAGAATTTTCGTCCTAAGACCTTTACTTCTTATAGAGATATTCCCATTTTTATGATCGTTCGCCAGAGATCTTACACCACAACTTCGACCAAAACCTTATCTTCTATATTCAGACCATCATCCTGCACAAATTGATTTTTCACCCTTGCGCCAGCCAAATACGTTTGATTATTCAACATTTCTTCTGATAAAAACAGATTATAAAGCCTGGTTTCAAAAATTCGGTTCGCTATGACAGCTTTCCCATCCTCTTCTTTAATGAAGCCAAACATGCATCCAACATCCATGATAAAATTGTCCGGGTTATATGCAAAGCTCTGTCCTTTAAACAAAATGGCATACAACATTTCCCTTAATTCCGGATAATCTGTAATCTTTTTGCGCATATCGTCAAATAAAGTATTCGACTCATTCAAAATCAGTTTGACCGTCTCTGACACGCCATACCTGGTCCATCGAATCTTTTCTTCAATATCTTCCACCATTCTTTTACAAATTTTAGACACCAGAAACGGATATCCTGAAGTATAATCATAAATTTCCTGCGCCATAAGATGCAAATCCATTCCCATCATATGATCTTTTTCATATTCCGACAGCATACCCTCAATCTCACATACCGAGAGATTCATGTTCACATCAAAATCTGCCGCAACATTCCACGGACTATTATATTTTGATTCCTCCCCGGGGTTCAACTTCAGTTTCAGATTTTTAACGTCATACACTCCTGCAAGAATTACCGAATGAAACGTCCTGTCCGTTCCCTGCTGCTGCTCCAGATATTTTGTGCGAAGCATTCCCAAAAAGGATAGGAAAATCTGATTATCGGAGCTTTTATCCACTTCGTCAACCATTAAAACAATCCTTTTTCCACACAGCAAACACAGTTCGGATATTCTATCGCTTAAATCTTCCATTGGAAACTCTCTGGATATCGGTACGTTCCACTTTTCCTGTACAGCATCTTCCCAGCATAACTGCCGCATCTTCCTGCCAACACGGCGTATGAATCCGGCCGCGAAAGAATAACGCGACGCAAACAAATCATCCGCAGCCTCAAAGCTCAGGCTAATTACCAGGTAGTCTTTCTGAAGGTATCTTTCAAGTAAATATAATGTCGTCGTTTTTCCGTACTGTCTGGCACGGTTGATCGTAAAATATTTCCCCGGCTTTATAAAAGTTTCCGTAATTTTCTTAAGTTTTCCGCTAACATCTGCCATGTAGTGTTTATCCGGGATACATACTCCCGTCACATTAAAGGTCTTATTCTCCATATTCTTTACCGCTCCTTATACTGGATATTATAAACGTTCCCCCATAGAATTACAATCTGCTTTAAAAACTGTTCTACTTCCCCAGGTCCATTGTTTTTCCGTTGAAAATCGAAACGCTTAATTTTACTGATTTTATTTCCAATGCCTGATATAATATTTGCAAAGGTTTCGATAAAAACCTTTTTCTTGCCGATTTTTGGGCAAATACCATCTCAATTTTTATTTATTATTTATCTTTTTACAATTATTTTTGTCATTTTTTTCTATCTGGGCGTGTCTATATATAATAACGGGAAATATAAAATGCAGAATTGGGAGAACTGCATTCTCCACCAAAAATGCTCAATAGCTAAGGAGGAACAAGTTAAATGAAAAGATTACGAAAATCACTCTGCTTTTTGCAATTATGATGTTGTCATTACCGACCACCGTTTCTGCAGCAGAAACAAATACTAACGTTTCACCAGATAACAGGGAATATTTAATTGTCAATGGTGAAGATATCGTTTATGTAGGCGAAGACTATGAAAATCCTGATACCGGAGAATACATTAGATGGCATAATACCAGAGGAACGGACAAACATTTCAGCTTTAGGATTAGCTATTCTGTAACTTCAAGTAGTTTTAAAATTAATGGAACAAAGGTAAAAGTAACAGCAAATGCAGAAGTGCAGAACCTACAGGAAGTAACACAATCGGGATATGATGGACATCTATATACTGTATCAATAATAGGTATTGTTAACAGAAACCTTCAATTCTCTGTTGGCGGCACTCAATCTGGTACTATAACTGGATTACAAAAAGGTGGCAGTTATAAAGTAAAGATTACCAATAATGATTATCTTGATGCTACCAAAAAACTTGTAGGCAGTGGAACCGTATATTCATACTAATGAGCTACAATTATTTTGTCAGAAAAAAACTGATATAAATTAATAATCCTGCCTATATAATACAAAGGATTATATAGGCAGGTTTTTTATAATATACCCAACTTTTCCATCTATTCGCAAGCAAAGCCTGTCAAGCGTGCCTATTTGTTGCTTTATTTTTGTTTTGTATAAACCCTACCCCCCCCCTCCGAAATCAGCACCTTTTATAGATTATGCTGGTAGAAAAGTTGAGTAATATATTATGTGTAAACTGTCATTTTTTTCTCCCGAATGTGTCTTTAATAATAAAAGGAGGACATAATGCCGAATGAAATCATATTAGAAAAACTGATGAATGAATATGGCACATGTATTTTGCGGACATGTTTTCTTTATACAAGAGACTATCACTTAGCACAGGATGCTACGCAAGAAACATTTTTGAAAGCACTTAATGCTTATAATAATCTAAAAAACACAGAAAGCGAAAAAGCATGGTTAACCAAAATTGCTATCAACTGTTGCAAAAATATTATGCGTACTTCTTGGTACAAATACGTCACACCTGATGACAACATATTAGAGCGGCAGCATACAATGAATCCTATCAATGATATGATAGAACATAATTCTTTGGCTGAAGCTGTTATGCTATTAAATAGAAATGACCGCCAGTTGATTATACTTTATTATTACCAAGGCCTATCTATAAAGGAAATTTCCAAGATCACAAAGAAAAAAGAAAATACAATAGCTCAACAAATCAGGCGCGCGCGAAAAAAATTGAAACAAATTTTGGAGGATGATGATAATGAACCAAGCCAATATGAAAGAAATCCTTGATAGAGACCTAGAAAGAATTATATTTAGTGAAGACTTAAAAGAACGAATCCGCAAAAGTAGTAAACCGCGAAAGACTTTTTACAAATCTCCCCTTAGATATGCTGCCATTGCGTGCTTGTTCATTCTGGTTTTAGGCACTACTGCTGCAGCGGGGTATTTTATAAATAATATTATAAAAGTAAACGGAACGGTACTTCCCGAATTAGATTCGATGCAAAAAGTAGAAATAACATTTCCAGACGGAATCAAAGAAGAAAACGGATTATATTTTTATGATTTTACAGACATTGATGCTTTTGCCGAATCAACCGGTCTTCACCTATTGACAACTGAACTAGCGCAAAATAATCCATACATGCAGGGCAACATGGAAACTGATAAAGCCAGTACCGCTACGATCAGAATTAAAAACTTCATCATAGGTGATACTTCCCATTTTGAATATAATGCAAATGAACAGTTCTATTCATATATGCCTGGCATGAAATATAAAACACCAATCACGCTGGAAGCTATTGTAATATTAAGTGACGAGCAACTGGAACAAGGACTGGATTCAGAATATTTAGGTTTCTATGAATATGCCGAATCCTTTGTTTCCTCCCAGGGATATAAAGTAAACCTGATTCAATCTGCAAATTCCAGTGCTGATGCTTCTGGTATTGTTTCAGGAAAATGTGCTGTATTCGTAGCAGATGGTATACAATATGCCCTTAAAGGAAGTGTATCTACTGAAACAATGAAAGAAATCATAAACTCCTTACAATAACAAGCATACCTGAAAGTATTCGTAATGAATCCCGGGCAGATTCATTACGAATACAAATCAAGTGTTTCCATGCTAATCAACAGACACTATCTAATTTGCATTACTAGCCGCGATCTTCACCCGGCTCCAGAGATTCGCAATCTCCTTCCTGGTATTCTCATTATAGACAAACACCTCGTCCATCTCATTATCCGACCTCGGAATGTAGGCATTAATCCCTTCGAAATCTCCGCCCTCTCCAAAAAGATCATCCATGACCTCCTGATTTGCCGAAGTATATCCCACATAGCTTGAATTATCATAAGCCCCGTCATAATCACTGGCAAAATTGATGAACGCGTGGGCCAGCTCGGGATTCTTCGCATTCTTCGGAATGACCATCGCATCCGACCACAGGTTCGTCCCGGTCTCCGGAAGATAATATCCCATCTCCTCATTCTCATCTATGACATAAGTCGCATCTCCGGAATAGATTAGCCCCAGCGCCTTTCTTCCCTGCGCCATGTTATCGATAATCTCGTCCATCACAATCTCCGGCTCCATCGTCTGCACACATTTCACCAGCCACTCATAGGCCTCATTAAGCTCATCCATATTTTCCGTATTCATCGAATATCCCAGGGCTTTGAGCGCCATCATAAAGCTGTCTCTCTCTGAGTCATACAGGTAAATATCCCCGCGGTATTTTTCATCCAGGAAAATATTAAAGCCTTCCCGCTTCAGATCCTCGATATCCACCTTATTCTTGTCGTACACGATTCCCACCGTGCCCCAGAAATACGGAACCGAGTACTCATTTCCCGGATCATACGGAAGATTCTTTACCGACTCCGTCAGCTTATCCATACAGTCCAGCCTGGAGTGATCCAGCTTTTGCAGATACCCCTCGGAAATCAGCCTCTGAATCATATAATCGCTGGGCACGAGAATGTCATAGGCCTCGCCATTTGCCACCTTGATATACATCTGCTCGTTGGAGTCGAAATTTTCCTGAACCACCTTCGCACCGGTCGCTTCCTCAAAGTCGCCGATGATATTTTCCCCGGTATATTCTCCCCAGTTATAAAGATGAAGGGTCTGTCCTTCAAAGGGGCGTTCCTCTTTGCCACCGCCAAACCGGAATACTACCAGAAAGACTACCACACAAACAACAGCCAGAGTTACCGGAACCAACGCCTTTCGTCTCTTCACCTCGCTGGATCTCTGCCGCTTCGCCGCCACCACCGGCGCCACGTTGATCACCACCAGCACGACCGTGATAATGACGATCATCAGGGTAGAGACCGCGTTGATGCTCGGGTTCACACGTTTGCTCATGGTATAGACCATGATACTTAAGTTCTTAACCCCGCTTCCCGTAACGAAATATGAAATAATAAAATCGTCCACCGACATCGTAAATGCGATCAGTGCCCCCGACACAATGCCCGGCGTGATCTGCGGCACGATGACCTTCGTCAGGGCCTGCCAGGGCGTTGCCCCTAAGTCCATCGCCGCGTCCGCCAGATTCGGGTCCAGAGAACGGATCTTCGGCATAACCGAAAGAATCACATACGGAATACAGAATGCAATATGCGCAAGGAGCATCGTCATATACCCCTTCTCCACCCGGAACGTGATAAATAACAGCATAAATCCAATCGCCGTCACGATCTCCGGGTTCATCATCGGCAGATTGTCCACCTGCTGCATCAGATCCCGCACCAGTTTTTTTGATTTACTAAGCCCGATTGCGGAAATGGTCCCGACGACCGTAGAAATAAAAGTCGCGATCAGCGCAATACTGAACGTCGTATAGAGCGCCTCCATCATATCGCCGGAATCCAGCATATGCTGGTACCAGCGCAGGGAAAATCCCGTAAAGCTGGTCAGGGATTTCCCATCGTTGAACGAGAACACGATCATATAAAGAATCGGCAGATAGAAGAAGGCGATCGCGAGAATCATCAAAATCTTTCCCACCGGACGTTTCCCTTTTTTCATAACGCCTACTCCTCCTTTCCGCCCTGATTACGGATCTCCACCTTGCGCACGAACATCATGAGAAGCATCATGATGACTGCCATGATCATAGAAATCGCACTGCCGAAGTTCCATTCTCCCACGGTAATGAACTGATTCTCGATCACATTACCAATCAGGAAATATTTTCCTCCGCCGAGGAGCTTTGGAATAAAGAAGGAACTCACCGCCGGCAAAAACACCAGCGTGATTCCATTGATCACTCCCGGCAGAGACAGGGGAAGCGTGACCCGTCTAAAGGTCTGCACCTGATTGGCTCCCAGGTCCGCGGCCGCCTCCAGAAGAGAGTGGTCCATCTTACACAGGGCCGTATTGATCTGTAGGATCATGAACGGCAGGAAGTTATACACCATTCCCAAAAGCACCGCGCCTTCCGTATACAAAAGTTCTGTTCCTCCAAGGCCAAAAATACCAAGGAATCTCTGCACCAGTCCGTCTTCACTTAAAAGGCCGATCCACGCATACGTTCTCACCAGCATGTTGATCCACATAGGAATCGTGATGCCAAGAACCAGAATATTCTGCACCCGCTCGCTACAGCGTGAAATGTAATAGGCGATCGGATAGCCGATGAGCAGGCAGATAATCGTCGTTTTCACCGCAATCCACAGAGAACGCCAAAGGATAATCAAAAAGTCCTGGTCGGTAAAAAATTTGACATAATGATCCAATGTAATTGAAAAAGAAACAATACTGTTTCCTGGTTGGGTGATTGAATACAAGGCGATCAATACCATCGGAAGTACCAGCATGATCACCGCCCAAACAATATAAGGGATTGCGAGCTGCGAAAATTTCTTCATCTAATATACCATCCTTGACATGACATGGATATCTTCCGGGAAAAATGTCAGTCCGACCTCCTGACCTTCCTCCGTGTAATCCGTAGTGTGGATCTTAAACTCCCGCCCCGTCGTGGAGAAGGTGATCCGGTAAACGCCTTCCGTCACATTTTCCGGATCGAAATCATAATCTACACTGATGTCAACACTTTGATTCTCATCGCTTAGCTTCCATGCCTGCGCATTCGCCCAGGTCTTGATATCCGTGTCAAGTGCCTGAGATTCTTCCAGCTCCTCTACCGTGGTCATAAAGTTGAACGCCATGACCGCCTCATTTGCCTTCTCATTCTTGACGAACGGCTGATTTACCACGAAAATGCTGCGCTCGATCGTGGTTCCGTTGGCAGTAGAGAATGTCACCGGATACACTCCCTCTTCTTCCCTTACATCATACTCGATTTTGGAAATGGAAATATAATCGTCCGTTTCCGGATTCCACGCCTGTGCATTCGAACGTGCCACCACTTCCTTGTCGTCCAGATCCTTCACGTCCTCCAGATCCACATAGAAATTCGTCGCACTGATCTTCTCTTTTCCGTCCCCGCTGGTCACGTCATGGTTGCGGGTCACATGCATTCGGACCGTCACCTGGGTACCCGGCACGGTCTCCACCATGATCTCATAGTGAACGCCTTTGAACAGGACGCTCAGCACCTCGCCGGTCATCTTTCCGTCCTTCACATCCACGATGTCGATGTCCTCCGGACGAATGACCACATCCACCAGCTCATTTTCCTTAAATCCAAAGTCCACACAGTCAAAGGTGATGTCGTCGAACCGGACTTTATAATCCTCCACCATCACGCCCGGAATAATATTGCTCTCGCCAATGAAATTCGCCACATACCGGTTCGCCGGTTCATTGTAGATCTCCTGCGGCGTGCCGACCTGCTGAATCTCTCCGCTCTTCATGACAACGATCTTATCCGACATGGTCAGCGCCTCTTCCTGATCATGTGTCACGAAAATGAACGTGATCCCGACCTCCTGCTGGATTCGTTTCAGCTCGTACTGCATTTCCTTTCTGAGCTTTAGGTCCAGAGCGGCAAGTGGCTCATCGAGAAGCAGCACCTTCGGCTCATTCACCAGCGCACGCGCGATCGCGACCCGCTGCTGCTGGCCGCCGGACAATAAGGTCGTATTTTTATTCTCAAACCCTTCCAGACCGATGAGCTTTAACATCTTCATGACCTTCTGCTCGATCACGTCCTTGCTCATCTTATTAATCTTAAGCCCAAATGCGATATTCTCGTACACGCTCAAATGCGGAAACAGCGCGTATTTCTGGAAAACGGTGTTCAGCTCCCTCTCATACGGCGGTTTCTGACTGATCTCCTCGCCGTCGAAGATCACCTTTCCCTCATCTGCTTCCAGAAATCCTCCCAGAATTCTGAGGAGCGTCGTCTTTCCGCACCCGCTTGGCCCCAGCAGGGTTACAAATTCTTTCTCATAAATATCAAGGTTTACCCCTTTTAATACAATCTGTCCATCAAAACTTTTAACAATGTTCCGAAACTCGATCAGTTTCTTCTGTTCCATTATCACCTTCTCCTTCCCGGGAGATAAAACGCCAGAATACTGCACAAAACCGTTCTATCAGAACACCGGCGGCGTGGTGATCCAAAGTATCTTCGCATCACCGCTGCCGTGATTGTACAGATAATGACTCTTCGTCCCCTCTAAGTAAAATGTCTCCTGCGCTTTTAATTTATATTTCTTGCTGCCGCAGATAAGTGTCACATTCCCCTTCAGCACGTACCCGAATTCTTCTCCCTGATGCGCCTGAAGCACCTGACTCTTCCTGTGCGGATGGAGAGTCAGCAGAATAGGTTCCATCTCATTCTTCTGTGCGTTCGGGATTATCCACTCTATCGTATAATCGTCCTGCACGTCTTCAAAAAAGTCTTTCGTCTGAAATACGATCTGTCTTTCTTCCTCTTCCCGGAAGAACTCGGACATATTCGTCCCCAGTGCTTCCAGTATATCCTCCAAAGTTGCAATACTTGGCGTCGTCAGATTCCGCTCCACCTGAGACAAAAATCCTTTTGTCAGTTCACTTCTTGATGCCAGGTCTGTAAGTGTCAGATCGTTCTGTATTCGAAGCTCCCTGAGCTTCTTTCCGATATCCAAAATTACACCTCCCGTTTTTTATTTTGCGGACGAACAGCCATGCGGTCACGTCCACATGCTTATTCAGTCCGGGTTTTCTAATACTATACTTTCTTTTTAAATATATCGAACACGATTTATTATACAGATATATCCAATAATTGCAATAGATTTAGAGAAAATTTTTCAAATCTGATTCCATCTTCCCTAAAATTTATCGTTACTCTATGTTAGACGCGCTTTAAAGAACGCCTCCTGCATAAAGTCCCGGTCCTCCTCGTTGCCTAAGAGTTCTTAGATTACTGACTTTTAACGAACAACTCCTACGTAATTCTCGTCTCTCCACGTCGTCGGGAAGTTCTTAGAACGCCGGCTTTTAACGAATACCCTCTACGTCAATCCCTCTGTTCCACATAATCTGGCAGTTCTAAAAATTCCAACTTTTAACAACGCCCTTACGTCAATTCCACCTCAAAAAGAATCTACTTTCTGCAATGACAAAACTACACAAAAATTATTTTCTCTCTATGGCATGCACTATACAAAATGCATAATTTCAGTTGTAAAACTAATATTTTTATTTTTCTATATAAACAAATTAGTTTCCTATCTTCACACAAAGCACCCCTTTCTCCCTCTCTTGCACTGCAATAACCACAGTGCTATAATCTGGAAAAGATAATTTTAATCAACTAACTTACGTTATTTTCAAGGGGGTAATATGAAATGGAAACCTACATAATATTCAGAGACCTAGCTATCATTCTTATTTCCGCCAAGCTATGCGGCCTTCTTGCGGCAAAGCTCAAGGCTCCCCAGGTCGTCGGCGAGATCGTTGCCGGACTTTTGATTGGTCCCAGCGTACTGGGACTCGTACAGCAAAGTGAATTGATTAACGGTATGGCGGAGATCGGCGTTGTCCTTTTGATGTTCTTCGCAGGACTTCAGACCAGCCTGAAGGACCTGATGCGCACCGGCTGGAAGGCGCTGCTCATCGCCTGCGCAGGCGTGTTCGTACCTCTGGCCGGCGGTTATCTTCTGTACAGCCTTTACTACGGTTTCGCGCCTGCCGGAAGCAGCCAGTTCTTCTCCGCCATCTTCATCGGCACTATCATGACGGCGACTTCCGTAAGTATTACCGTTGCGTCCCTCCAGGAATTGGGCTATCTCAAATCCGAGACCGGGACAACAATTATGAGCGCTGCGATTATCGACGATGTCATCGGCATCATCGTGCTGACTTTTGTAATCGGCATGAAGGACCCCGAGTCCAAACCGTCTACCGTCATCATCAGCACCGTACTTTTTTTTGTGGCTGCACTCGTCTGCGGCTTCATTATCTACCATATTTTCAAATTCCTGGATCAGCGCTACCCGCATACCAGACGAATTCCGATCCTCGGCTTCGTACTGGCCTTTGCCCTGGCCTATACGGCGGAAAAATATTTTGGCATCGCTGACATTACGGGCGCTTATGTAGCCGGCATTATCCTTTGCAGTATTGACGATTCCGACTATATCGCACGGAAGGTAGATATCAGCTCCTACATGTTCTTTGCTCCGGTATTCTTTGCAAGTATCGGACTGAAGACATCGATTGATGAGATGTCCTCTTCCCTGCTGGTTTTCTGTGTACTCTTCGTTATCGTGGGACTTATCGCCAAAATCATTGGCTGCGGACTGATGTCCGGAATTCTTGGGTTCTGTGGCCGCGATTCGCTGAAAATCGGCATCGGCATGATGACCCGTGGAGAGGTTGCCCTGATCGTCGCACAGAAAGGACTTCAGGTACAGATGATCAAATCCAGCTATTTCTCGGCCGTGATTCTGCTGATTTTGGTATCCTCTGTGATCACACCGATCTTTTTGAAAATGTTGTATCAGGGGAAAAAAGAGAAAGCAGAATAAATGCCACTCTTTAGTAAATCACAAAAAATAGAGAGGAATAAATTACCTGCTCTATAAAACAATACAAATAACCGCTGTAGTCCTTATATATCAAGTTCTACAGCGGTTATTTGTATTTTCAGTTGTCCAAAATAAGATACTGGATTTTTAACCTTGCAAGGCAAGTAATTTTATTTTCATTTACAACATTTGAACATACCTGGCTGCTGCCATCGCCGCGGTAATCCCATCTCCGGCGGCAGTTCCAAGCTGCGCAGGCGAATGCGTCCGGATGTCCCCGGCGGCAAAAATTCCTTCTATAGAAGTTGCCATCTGCTCTGTCACCTGAACCTGACCGCCTTCGCTAAGCTCCACCACGCCTTTCAGGAATCCGGTATTCGGCATGATTCCTATTCGAATCAATATACCTTCTACTTCAAGTTCCTTCTGTATTTGCGTCTCGCATTCCTCATACACAACGCCGGTTACCCAGTTTTCCCCTCTTATTTCTGTTATCCTGGCACCACATATTAGCTGGATATTTGATTCTGCTTCAATCCTTTCTAAAAGAATAGAGGCGGCTTTGGGCCTGTCCATAAATTCCAAAATTGTTATCTTGCACCCAAGATTTGCCAGATGTAAAGCTTCCGTAACTCCGCTATCCCCGGCCCCTGCTACCACAACATTTTTTCCCGCCAGGAGAGGACCGTCACAAGTAGCACAGTAGAAGACACCTTTCCCCCGCAACTTGGCCTCACCCGGAACATTCAAAAGCCGGGGATGCGATCCGCTTGCTACAATAACTGCTTTGCTTGTATACATTCCGTTATCAGTATACACTGTATGTAATCCATTCTTACTTTTTATATTCTGAACCTCACAGCTCATAAACTCAGTCCCCACATTTTCAGCCTGCGAAAGCATTGCCGCAGCAAGAGACGGACCTTGTATGCCCTCCGCAAATCCAGGATAATTTTCAATCAACTGACGGTTCATAAGTTCCCCGCCCATACTACTTTTCTCCATCACAACAGCATTCAGCCCTGCACGACTTATATAGATTCCTGCCGCAAGTCCTGCGACCCCTGAACCTACAATGATAACATCATAATCTGTATACATCTTCTCCCTCCTATACCTCTACCTCTTCAATAATACGGTACTGCTGTCCGTAATGCATGTCATTTTCATATCGATAACCACTTGGGAACGGACGAGGAAATGAATATTTGATCACATGAATGCCAGGCAGATAAAACTCCTGTATATCCTCCTTATTCACTTTATAAAGCCTGGCTATATTTTCCACGGAAATGTTTTCGGATAACCTAATCTTTTCATATGCTTCCGTACTTCCGCAAAATATTTCTAAGGTCGCCCAAAACGGCCCTGCATTCTTTGAACGAACATATTGTACAACATCTTTTAATAAAGTCATGTCTCTCCTCCTATATCTCCTGATATACAATGTTAACTAACTCAAGCGAATCTTCCATTTCAACTACGTGGTGCAGACAAAATTCGTATATCGGCCCTTTCGAACAATCCACCGGAGAAAATGGAAAGGCAAATGTTGGAAGCAGGGTCTTATCATTCGTTAGTTCAACCGGGAAATGTAATAAATATGGATTGAACTCTTTTGCAATCTGAGTTGCCAGTTCCTGCGTATCGGCTGTTACCGTGAGCAGGACTCCAATCTCACGCGGTACATAATCATCATCTGCATTCAAACTATCCACTACTGCATTGTAACCATACATCTTAAAATTGAAAGAATAACTCTCTCTCAAAAATCCATTTCGGTCCAGCAAATTTTGCACATAAGCGCTTACATTATCGACCCACTTTTTTGGCTCTAGCATAATCTCGCGATCTGCGATTCCAACAAGACTGATATTCTGATATCCAGCCATCTTGGAGCCTTCCAGTTTCATCGTGTAGACTTCAGCCTTTTCGAAATCGCTTCCTGTTACTCTCACAGATCGTTCATCTTTCTGCGTATAGACAGCATTTTGAGTAAGAAATGCTCCCGATGACTCTGTAAGGCAAAATGGATCCGCATTTTCATAAAGCAGATGTGCAGATACTGTGTATGGTGTACAATGCGTATCTGGCATTGTTGGCGTCACTGTGAATCCAGCGCTGTCTACCTCTAATAAGATACAATTATTTCCACTTGTATCCGAACATTGTGCCCCACATTCGACAGTTTTTGCTCCATGCCAGCTTGCTCCCTCCGGCATTCCCCAATAGATTGGAAGGGCTGCCATAATTGCTGTATCAGACGAGCGCCCGCACAGGATAATATCCGCTCCCTGCCTATAAGCCTCAATAAAAGGCTCCGCTCCGGCAAGAGCAACAATATTCTCACATTTTGCAAAGATACCCCGGCGTTGTTCCAATATCCTGAGGGCGGAATCCACCCTTGAGTGGATTTGTCGGATCACCTTTTTCGGATATAGCTTCAACTGCTGCGATCAATATCGGCATATACTCCGGCCTGCACCCTGCCATCACGCCATTAACTGCAATATTCCAAATGGTTGCCTCCCGTTTTTCATGGGGCAATATAGCGATTATCTCTTCTGCTTTCCGGTCGGTGAACTTTAAGAATTCCTCCACCGCCTCTATCGTCGGCGGAATAACCGGTAAGCCATCCGTCCATAATCGGTCATAGAAGTATTCATTTACTTCAGTTAGCGTTCCCGCAAATACAATATCCCGTTTTTCCGGCTCTCTGACTGGCTTAGTCCTTCGGTTAGATAAGGATTGTTTGGTCAGACCTTCCACAATCTGGTCTGCCACTACTGTCGTCACTTTCTCAACTAATTGTTCATAGCTGTCGGTCATCATTGTATCCGGATACCCACACATCACCAGATCATTGATCCCTTGACTCTTTGCTATTAATTTGCCTTGCGGAAAAAATCCTGTGAGAATGATGGAGGCCGTTGGAACTTTATTGCGCTCAACAGCCGTTGCTGCCCGCAAAACTGCGGGCGTGCAAGCGCCTCACCCGCCTACGCCTGCAACTGCGCCTGTCACTTTATTTTCTCTTATAAAATCTGACAGACCGGGCCAACTCTCCAGCTCATATCCTCCGTAATTTCTCGCGTCACGGAAATTTCCCAACACGTCATATGTAATAAAACGAATCCCCGGATATCTTCTCTTCAGTTCTTCTCTAAGAACAGGAAAGATTTCATCACCCCGATAGGAATTATGATTCAATTCAAGGATAACTGCTTCATTCAAATCTTTTATCCTGGGTGCCATTGGAACCGGCTCTATCCTGCATTTTCCGGAGGGCCATACTACTTCATATTGTTCACTCATTGCATTTTCCCCTTCCCCTATAATCCTAAGGCTCTTACCACCATCGGGAATAAGATACTAATCTCAATCAACATCATCGCACCACCGATACGAGTCGATATCGTTGCAAATGCGAGCAAATCCATACGCTCTGTTACCGCCAGCATCTGCACATCCCCGGAAACACCGATATTACAGGAACACATCGCAGCAGTGATCGCCGTTTCATAGCGATGCAATCCAAAAATCTTCGCCCCAACCATCGCTCCGATGATTGCCCCGACAAATGTCAACAACAAGATGATAACGGTCGCAGGACTAAGAATAGACGCCAGACTTGCTCCGCTGGAAGAAGACATTCCGATCGCGGTACAGACAATTATGAGTAGAAATTCTTGCGAAAATTGACTCCAACAATTTGCCTTTTTACACAGGTCATCGGGCACTAGTCCAAAAATCTTCGCCAAAATGACAATAATAATCGTCCATGCAATGTACACAACACTGGGAATAAAATGGTTAAGAATAGCTCCGACAACTGTTACTGCAAGCGAAATGAATAGCCCGCCAATCAAGTCACCATAATCATCTGTAGAATTCGGGTAAACCGTCATATTCTTCTTCGCCTCAGTTATTGCCGCAGATTCATGCCGAAGGAGCTCACCATGACCATTTCCCATTAGCTTGGGAAAACTATGTGCAAGAACCTTCATAATAATAACAACCGCCAGTGCAAGGTATGTTCCCAACATTGCTGTAGCAAATAAAGTCCCCGACATTGTACTCATATCTGTCTTTAGTACAGATGAGTATAGTGCCGGAAGCGTAGTGATCGCTCCGCTCGTTCCTCCTGCCATGCAGGGTGCAGCTACAAAGAACACCGCCTCATAGAAACTTTTTCCTGTAATAAGTGATGACAAAAACGCAAATGCTAGTGCGAATACCTGTACAATAAGTAATACCGGCAAATACCGCAGCGCGCTTGCTTTTAAAAGCTTACCATCGGTTGCAAAAATCGTGCCTACTACAATAGCTGCTACAAAAAACATCTGAAAACCATTGTCCATGAGAAGATTAGCTGAGGCGGACGCCTCCTCCGGAAATATTCCCGTTTTCATCAGTATGACCGCCCCAAACATGGGGAACAATAATTTCCCCCCTATTGACCTGATAAGCGGGACAACGCTTCCAATCCAGGATAACAATCCTCCAACAGACATAAGAACTACAATAGACTGCACAAATCCGTCTGCCGGCAGGCACCCTGTTAAGAGAGCTACAAGAACAATCAGGCATAAGGGCAGAAAATATTTTACATGTATCCCAAAAACATGCGTCACTTTTTTAAATTGATACCATTTCACACGCTCTGCGTCTTTAGATGTACTCGACATATACCATTTCTCCTTTCTTCTGTTTTACTGCCAGCAATAAATTCTATCTACAATGAAATCTTAGTATAATTCTTAGTATTTGTAAAATACTAGTTATTTTATTTAATTGATAGGTTTTTACCTATAACTAACATATAATACTCCTCTTCCAAACCGCTCGACAGACTAATGGTCATACCGAGATGCTTCAAAAAGGTAAGAATAATACATAGTTTATGTATAAGCAAAAGGCACTGCCGCAGCAGTGCCTTGCTTTTTCAAATTTCACTCTTAACTTTTCACGTAACTCTTACGATCAAATAGGTCCCTCGTTTACCGGCAGGCATCGTCTAAGATCAAACAATGTCTTCATCAAACAGATGCCTGCTATGATGTAAACGATAAGTATAACAACAGATATGTATGTCCACGCCTCTGACAGCCAAGGGCGAAGATGTGTAATAATCGCAATCGCTGTCAACATTATCGTTTGCAGTGTTCTGTACCATAAAAGCTCGGCATCTTGCTTATAGCCTTCCGGCTGATGCTTTGTTGCAATGGAAGCAAGATTGGTCAACAATTGGAAATGAAAATATAAGTTCACCAGGCTGATAATAATATCTATAAACTGCCACGTTCCCTCAAGGTCAATGCCTCCCCAACTCGCAACCCATTCTGCACCATGCCATAAAGCGAGGATAATGCCCAAGGTGCGAAGTAAGGACAGCTCTCGTTCCTCGTCTTTCAGGTAGTTTATCGTTGACAAAAAGAACAAGTATCCAATAAACGCTGGCAGGAGACTGACTGAGTTAATGTTGACATCCAAATAGATAAAAAGGTAACCCCAGGCCGCCTTTGAAATGCCTTCATAACGTTTTTGATAATTCGTCATTTTGCCACCCCTTCCTGCAAAGCTAAGTCAAGCTGCGCTGCAAGTTTGCTATTGATAAACAGATCAGCCACATAATAATCGGGAAGCGGAACATCATGCGCCGGATCGAAGGTTCCTCCGCCTCCACCACCAATTTCAATAGAAGGTCCCCAACCAGGTTCGGTCTTTTGACTCCCCCAGCTTTCGCCGGTACTACTTGTTCCCCTGAAGTTATCTTCAAAGGAAGCACCAAGTCTTTCAGGACGCTTATCTCCGGGATATATCGGTGCAACAGAAAGACCGATTCTTTCAATGGCGTCTCTTTCTGCTGCCGAACCAAGATGTGTAACACTTTCACTTTGGGTTCTTACTGCCCAACTGAACTCGGCATTTGGTTTAGGTGTTGTATCAAAATATGAGCTGTTTTCAAATATGAAATTATTATTATTTGTTTGAACAGTACTCTCAACCGCGTATATGGTTTGAACCTTTACATCAACTTGCAACTCATCAACAATTCCCGAATACATAATACCCGGAAGTTCCATGCTGCCCCACTCCAAATTTTGATCTGGCACTGCAATATTTCGGAACTCTTCTAAAGGAATTACGACCCAACGTCCATTTTCCTTTTCAACCCGCAGATTTTGGACTGCAAGATACATCTTACCTTCTTCCTCAGGTTGACCGTTCGGTGGATAATTTGTCTCTACTACCAAGAGCCCTTCGAAGCTGTTATTACCACTCTGCTTTAGATTATATATGTAATATCCGCTTTGGGAATTAGACCGCTCGTTAAGGCCAGAGTCCCAGCTTGGATAGATACCGGCCTTATCTTTCTCAAGTATCTCATTCAAAATCTCTGCCTGCACAGACCATGGTGCACACATGGACCGATAGATTCCGTTCTGATCCAATATTGCCTTTGCGTAGGTGTCAAACGCTCCCGCTGATGTTGTGCAAGGAGTGCTTCTGGCTGATGCCAAAGACAACTGTACCGAATTACTTAAATCATATACTGTTGTGGCCTGCACACCCACAACTAACGAAAGAGTCAGAAGGATTATAACACAGACCGACACCAAGCTCATTCCAACAGGGTATTTTTTGAAGCGGGCAATGGTTTCGATTCGTTCACGAATGTTTTTACCGCCGTTGTTTATACAGGTACTTCCCGGAGTTTTCGCAAAACGGTCATTTGCCATAGAAAGAAGTATTCGGCCATAGTCTCTGCGTTCCTCACCTTCAAGCTGTTCCAACACATGCTGATCGCAGCGTGCTTCCATATCATTGATTGCCTGATCCGCACAGAAAATAAGAAGAGGGTTGCACCAATGAATGCATCTCAACAGACATATCACCACACTCCAAAGAGTATCCTTATACTTCATATGAAGAAGCTCATGCAGGATCACCTTGTCGTCAATATCCTTATTTGCAGGTACCGCCAATATCGGTCGGATTATTCCGCACACAAAAGCGCTGGGCAATCCGGGAACTTCAACTACTCTGCCGGGCCTGACTTTCTGTAAAGCAGCAATTTGCCGAATACGAGCGGCAAGTTCTTCACAGGGCTTACTTCCATTTCGCAATATTAAGAGAAGACGGATATAGGATGCTATGTAAATTATAATGTGGACGATGACACCAAGAATATACCCGGCGAAGATCCATTGTATAATGGTTCTCGGTATGGTACTTAAAATAGGAATTGGATAAAGGACCCGGGTAAAAGAATAATCTCCAAACCACGATTTAATTACCTCTACAAGCACCTGCCACTGAAACAATGTGTACCGCCCGTTAAATCCTGCAGGTATCAATATCATAATTCCCAGAACACCCCACACAGCAAAGTGCCACTTGGGAGACAGTTTATCCTTAAACAACGCCTTAATCACAAGCAACAGAACGGCAACGCCTGAGGCAGTAAGTGTTTGGAAAAGGAATCCCCATATATCAACCATTCTCACACCTCCATATCATCAAGAATCTTACGCAGACGCTCTCTTTCCTCTTGAGAAATAGGTTCCTCTTTCAGAAAGGCCGCAATCAGATCTCCGGCAGAGCCACTGTAGACTCGATGAAGGAAACTCTGGCGTTCCTGTTGTTGGCAGCTCTCACGATCCAATGCTGCATAGTAAATATGTGGTGAAATTTCCTTATCAATTCGCACCAAGCCTTTAGACTCCATTCGTGTCAAATATGTCAGTACGGTATTTCGGCTCCAACCGGTAGTCTCATATAGTTCATTAACAAGTACGCCCAGCTCTGCACCGCCGGTTTCCCAAAGAGCATTAAGAACTGTCCATTCACGTTCAGAAAGCTTCATAGCATCCCCTCCTACAGGTGTAGTATATGCATTTATACTACACCTGTAGGATGATTTTGTCAATAGGTTTGTACCTAAGTGAAGGGCCATCCGGCCTTCACTTAGGTATGCTTGGCAACTTTAAAAGCCATGACTGCAGCTCAATTTGAGTTGCAGCCATGGCTTAATTTTAGATTTTCACATATCGCTGATTTCTACTGTTCGGCTTATCCGGAATGGTCATTTGAACCAGATTTAAATCTATTGCCGGTCGCAGATAGTTCCTGCGGAAGCCTTCCCTGGATTTCAACCCCAACTTCTCCATAAGTGCTTTGCCCGTATAAGGAATATCGTATTCCATGGCTTCAAGCAGCTTTTTGGTGTATTCGGAAAGACGCTCATCTTCTTCGCTAATCTGACCAGAAATATCATCCAAAACTTTATCGATCTGCGACAGCATAAACTCAATAAAAATCGTAGACTCTCCATCCACGTGGCATTTAGCAATTGCATTGTAATATTCGTCCTGGAACTTCTCAATCTGGCTTTCAATCGGAATATATTCAAATACTGACTTCCACCCAGAAAGAATGGCGGTGTGCCATAGCCTTGCCATTCTGCCGTTTCCGTCAGAAAAAGGATGAATAAAAACGAACTCATAATGAAATACACTGCTCAAAATCAGCGGATGTACACTGCTGCGCGCTTCTTTCATCCAGTCAAACAGCTCGTCCATAAGCTGCGGAACAAATCGTGCCGGCGGAGCCATAAAAACGCACTGTTCTCCGTTAAATACGCCTTCTTCGCCCCGGCGAAAGTCTCCGGATTCTTCTACAACATATTTTGTCATAATCCCGTGGAACTGCTTCAGACACTTGATACTGTACGGATCAATTTCTGAAGAGCGCTCATAAGCGGCATATGCATTCTTAACTTCCTGTATTTCTTTCTGCTCACCCAATACAATCTTACCGTTAATGACATCCCTGACCTGTCCCAGAGAAAGCGAATTCGCTTCAATTTTCAGAGATGAGTGGACAGACTTTATACGATTATTTTTTCTCAGGTGCGGTTTAGCCTCCAGGTTACTGGTTGCCGTGATCCGGCCAATTTTTTCGGAAATGGATGAAACATACGATAATATCCTATTTGTTATAATAAAAGGCGGCCTGTAGTCTCCCAATAAAAACACCTCCATGATCTTGCGTATTATCTTGCGTATTTTCTTCCTCCAATATACAAGTATATCACTAAAAAATGTCAACTGGACATTTTTGTCGTATGCTTGGCAACTAAAATTTTAATCCCTGTATTCCTAAAGACTATCTCTTTACAAATCAATAACCCAAGGCATCTGCCACATCTTTAATCCCTCATATCCCACACTTTTTTGAGCCCGTCACACTTTTCCAAATCCGGACATTCTCCCTGCACATATGCGTAAATCGGCTCGCGCTCCTTATATTCCTCAACCACTTTCGTAAGCTTTGCAAGCATTTTCTCCTTATCCGCCGGAATCTTCCCGCGCGTTCTCACCTGGATGAAATCGTGGAACCCGTCATACAGCATCTCCTCATCCAGAAGTTCAATAAGATGCCTCTCCTCGCAGATACATTCCAGTTCATCAGCCGGTATGTAGTTACCATTTTCCACGTCCTCAAACAGCGGAACTTCTTTATGCAGGAACATGGAAAAATTCACCACATGTGCCGGGTGCGTGCTGTTCAGGAAATGTGCAAGCGCCTCGGCGTTCTCCATAGAACGTCCCTTTCCCGCAACACCGGTCATAATATGCGCATCATAAATAAGCCCCACCTTCTGGAGCCGCCCGATTGCCTCATACGCCTGTTCAAGATTATGATCCTTCTTCATAAACAGAAGCACATCGTCAAGGCCGCTCTCAATCCCCAGATACAGGTGCCGCACACCCATTTCATACAATAAACGCAGTTCCTCATCAGATTTATTCAGAATACTCGTCACCGTAGCGTCCATATTGACGCATTCACATTCCGGGAAATAGGTCCTGATCAGTTCCAGAATCTCCAGCAGATGTCCCGTGCGAAGTCCGAACGCATTTCCGTCCCCCAGAAAAATCTTTTTCGGCTTTCCGCCCGCCACCTGCACTCTTTTTAACTCATTTTCAATCTCTTCCATCGGAAGTTCCCGGTATTTTAAATGCCGGAACAGGTTGCAGAATTTACAGCGGTTGTAGGAACAGCCCACCATCACCGGCAGCATAAAAGACGCCCTTTCCATCGGCGCTCTGCAGATTTGACCTTCGTAATTCATTCGTATTCCTCCTTTATAAAAACATGTTAAGCCGAGCCGGCCTTAGCTTCTTTTTCTCCCAGGTCTTCACCATCTGTTCTTTTAGGAACTGGATAAACCCGTCGATTTTTCCCGTTTTATCATAAACGGTCAAGGACAGATAATAGGTCCTCTTGTCCTCCTCATGCAAAATGAGAGGCGGATAATCATGCGTCATCAGGTAATAATTCATGAGTGTTCTTCCCACGCGGCCGTTACCATCGGCAAACGGGTGTATTTCCTCAAATCGCAAATGCAGATATGCTGCGATCGTCATGACATCTCCGCCCTCGGCTTCCCTCACCTCGTCAAGCAGATCTGTCAGCTCCTCCGTTACCTCTTCAGGCGCCGCTCCGATTCCGTCCCCCGTAACATAATCATGCTTTTTCCACTCTCCCGGACGTTCTCCTTTCCGATATCTGGTCTCATCATAACAGCCCTTCATTAGCTGCCTGTGCAACTCCCGAATCAAATCCAGGGTAATCTCTTCCTTTTTCACAATCTTTTCCACTAAATCTTCAAAACAGTCTTTTTGATTTTTTATCTCAAACAGAGTTCGCAAATCTCCCGTATAGCCAACCACTCTTCCATTTTCAAATACTTCCCTTGTATCGTGGAGCGTAATTGCCTCATTCTCTATTCTTCCCGAATGATAGGCAAAAAGAATGCGAAAGTTATCTAATAGTGTATAAATATCCTCTGCAGTTTCTTTTTGCTCCTTTTTCCACCATGCAACAATCTCGTCATATTTCATAGCGCTCTTCCCCCAGTCTTTCTGGTACTCCCAGTATAACATATTTTTGCTCACACAAAACACCATTTTTCAGTAAAACTGCCAACCAATTTGCTGGCGCCTGTTACTTTCTCTTTCTGGTGCCCCTTTTCCCACCACGGATTTTCTTGACATCACTCCCCCGCTGTTATATACTGACAAAAACCATCGACCCTGATTCAATGCTTAAAGGAGTGAACTACATCATGATTACAAAGAATTTCGGAATTATCGGCTGTGGGAATATGGGCGGCGCGATCCTTCGCGGCGCACTTGACGCGGGTGTGATCTCCCGCGACACAGCCTATGTCTACGATACCAATCCCAAGATGATGGAAAAGGCAGGCACCTGGGGCGTCCATCTGGCTTCCGGCTATGAAGACCTTTGTCAAAATTGCGATATCATCCTGCTCGCTGTAAAGCCGCAGAATGCGGAGGCGACTCTTGCGAAGTGCAAACATGCGCTGGATAACAAGGCGATCATCTCCGTCATGGCAGGGATTTCTGTGGAACGTCTGCGCGCTATGATCGACGGAACTCCCCGGATCCTCCGCACTATGCCGAACGCTCCGGCCATCGTGCTGGAAGGGGCTTTCGCACTCTGTTCGGATAATGATCTTACCGAGGAGGAGCTTGCACTTGCCACATCGATTTTCGAGACCATGGGAATTGTAGAAATGGTTCCCGAAAATCTGCTCGACGCCGTATGTGGTCTTTCCGGAAGCGGACCGGCCTATATCGCCATGTTCGTGGAAGCCATGGCCGACGGCGGCGTGAAGCAGGGTCTCACCCGTGCCGCCTCCTACCGTCTGGCCGCTCAGACCTGTCTTGGCACCGCAAAGATGCTGCTGGAGACCGGCATTCACCCGGGCGCACTTAAGGATATGGTAACCTCCCCCGGCGGAACGGCCATCGAAGGCTGCGAGGCGCTGGAAAAAGGCGGATTCCGCGCGACCGTCATCGACTGCATCAATGCCGGCGCCGATAAATCCAGAAAATTGTAAAAGGAGAGGACCTCACGTCCTCCCCTTCACCTTTTGCAGCAGTCCGAATCAAACCTCCAGAATCCTCAGATAATGGTTTGCCTCTCTAAGCACATGATCCGCAAGCAATGGCAATATCACAGAACGGATCTGACATCCAACGATCCCTGCTGTTCCTGCACTCTTAAACTGCTGATAATCCTTAGTTATCCTGATGCTCCGCTTCGTCATTTCTTCCAAAGCGCGCATATCCTGTTCCTTCGCTTCCTTCAGAAGGCGGCGATAGTCCTTTGCGAATCCTTCCGCCGTTTCAATCAGTTCGCACTCCGTCGGGTCCAAAAGCCCCCGGATAAACTGCGCATGCTCCATCATAATCTGGTTCCAGAACATTTCAGTTTCCCTTAAATCCTTCGAGGAAATCCTTCCTCTTTGTTCAAGTTCTGAAATGATAGAGCGGTACAACCGCGCCTCCCGCAGAATGTGCTCAACCAAAAGCGGATAATTTGACGTATACAGCCTGCATTCCTTCACTTCCCTTAAAATCCGTTCTTTGAATTCAATCAGCCCGTTCACTAAACTAAGCATCCGCCGATTCAGCATCCGTACATTCCGCACCATATTCTGATTCACCATAAACCGACACCCGGAGCGCAGTTTCTGTTCTGCCTCCGTAATCCTGCTGTCAATGGGAATACCGGCCAGCCTCTCTGTCTGCTGCTCCGCTTTATGCGTAAATTCTGTCACAATTTCTCCTGATTCAAGAATTGACTCTCCCACAACGCCGTCGCTCAATTGCACAGTCCTCTTTAAGCCGTCTTCAAACTCCTTTCGTAACCAATCCGCCTGTTTTCTCATCTCCATCTCCCCTTCCGGAAATCCGGCCAGAAGAAACAGCGAGTGTTCTTTCATGATCCTTCCAAAAAACAAATGGGTTTCTAATGATAATTTCACATATTCTCTCATATTTCTGCATACCTATATAAGTTACGGTTTCTCTATACTATATGTTATACATTTGAGGAGGGTTCCCGGCCCTTACATGCAGCCTTATTGCAGGAATGCCTGAAAGCTTAAACCGCTTCCAGGCATTCCTCTTCCATCACATCAGATTCCCTGCATCCAAAAACTGAATTCCATCTTATCTTCCACCGCAAGCCGGTACTCCGGATGCGGCAGTGTCAGCCAGCTGTCATCCCCGGCAACCCCAATCTGCCCTTTCGCGATCCGGACTACCGTATAGTGCACCTCCGGCAATTCATAGGAATGCCGGGCACATTCCAGTTCATGCGGGGTAAAGGGAAGCGCTGAAAAACTCATGGGCCCATTTTCCTCGTCCATAGAAAACCGGATTCCTCTTCCTTTCCGATCTGCCAGCTCCACATAGCGCACTTCCTCTTTATTCCCGCACTCCTGAGGACAAAGATAAGCTGCCATGTTATCGCTGACCTTATTTCGGTAAATTCCCAGCTTTGCTCCCCTCTTCCGGTCCGCATAAGTCTCCTGGGGACCCAGACCATACCATTTCAGCCGGTCATAATCCGCATCGAACTTCATGATCACGCCGAACTCCGGCATATCCCCGAGAGCCTCCACCTTATCATAATAAAGTGTCACCTTGATTCTTCCATCGGCAAACACCCGGTATGCCAGACGACAGGAGCTCTCCGGCGCAGTCGGCATCAGGTAAGTGTAGGTAACGGTAACGCTGTCCTTCGCCTCCGCGATCTCAGGCATAATCACCGTACACCGCTGTTCTCCCCGATATCTCTTATAGGACAGATACAGACTGGCAATCTTCCACTGGGCATAATACATCGGCATTAAGCTCCCGTAGTCATTGTCCACCGGCGCCCGCCAGAAATTCGGACGCGGGATTGCCTTAAGCAGTTCTTTCCCCGCATACCGGTAAGACACCAGCCCACCGCTCAGGTAAGAGAACATCGCTTCAAAATGCTCGCCTCTCACTCCCAGATTATTGTTCGAGTGAATCACCTCCGGGGCCTTCTCCTGCTTTTTCCCATCGTCTTTTCTTCTTTCGTATACCTCGTGAAACGGCCGAATGGCCATGCGGGATGCCCTTGGGTATACCCTGTGCACCGCCTGCCCAAAGGCAACCTCATATCCTCTTTTAGCCCACAGAGTGTCCTCCTTCAGCCGGAAGGAAACCGTGACCACATATTCTCCCTCCCCTTTTTCATAAAGGATTGGCAGCAAATAGACTTTCTTTGTCAGTGGTTCCACCTCCGTCTGCATTTCTCTTCGTAAAATTTCGACACCATTTTTTTCCACTATGACCATACAGGTATATGCACTGGTGTTGGTAAACAGATGCTTATTGCAGATTACCACTCTGCCGTTTTCCACCTGCAAGGTGATATTTTGATAGTTGAACTTTATCTCCTGCATCTTGGGAGATGGCTCGCGTTCTTTACCGTACACGATTCCGTTTCCGCTGAAATTATAATCTGTAGGACGGTCTCCGAAATCTCCGCCGTATGCCTGATATTCCCTGCCGTAGCGATCTTTTTTCACCAGAGACTGATCAATATAATCCCAGATGAATCCGCCCTGATACAAAGGCTCATGGTCACTCAAATCCGTATACTTATGCATAGCGCCACAGGAATTTCCCATCGCATGGGTATACTCGCAACAAAGAAACGGCTTCTTTCGGTTCTGACACAGGAACTCCTGAATCTCCTTGGCGCTCGGGTACATGCGGCTTTCTATATCGCTGGTATCATTATAGCTGCGGTCCTGATACACTCCTTCATAGTGCACCAGACGCGCAGGATCATTTACCCGAAAATACCGTGACACGGCGTGAATATCCTTCCCTCCAAAGGATTCATTTCCACAGGACCAGATCAGAATACAGGGGTGATTCTTGTCTCTCTCATACATGGAGACCGCACGGTCCATCACCAGGGCCGCCCACTCCTTCCGGTCCTTTGGCAGAATCTCATCCATCGGGGCGATTCCCTCCGGCATCTCCCAGGTTCCATGCGTCTCCAGATTCATCTCGTCCATCACATACAAGCCATATTCATCGCACAACCGGTAAAATGCACTCATATTCGGGTAATGGCTGGTACGGACTGCATTGATATTATGCCGTTTCATCGTGACCAGGTCCTTCCGGATATCCTCCGGGTCCATGCATCTCCCCGTCACCGTATGAAATTCATGGCGGTTCACACCCTTGAACACGATCCGTTTCCCATTTAACTGCATCAGCCCGTTTTTCAGCTCAAACCGCCGAAAGCCGACCTTCTCCGGAATGATCTCCTGCAGCTGACCTTTTGTATCATAAATCTCCAGCAGCAGCTCATAAAGCTGCGGATCTTCCGCGCTCCAAAGCTGCGGCCGGCTGATCTCATGGGTATAGCAATTCCTCTCGCCTTCCCTAAGACAGATCTCGCCTTCCAGCAACGTTTCGCCATCTTTTTGCAGGAGGATTTTCATCCTCCCCCGTCCCCAGACAGCCGCTTCTATCTCCAGCGTTCCCGCGCGCAGGTCTTCGGCAAGGCCCGCGCAGATCTTCAGGTCATGCACATGTACTTCCGGCACCGCATAGAGGTACACATCACGGTAAATTCCCGAGAAACGGAAGAAATCCTGATCCTCACACCAGCTTCCCGCCGTCCATTTAAACACCTGTACGGCCAGCTTATTTCTTCCCTCTTTTACATACTCCGTAATCTCGAATTCCGATGGGGTAAAGGAATCCTCACTGTAACCGACATACGCTCCATTCAGCCACAAGGCCAGTCCGCTTTCCGCCCCTTCAAACACAACGAAAAGACGTTTGCCCTGCATTCTCCCCGGGATCTCCATGTAGGTCACATAACTCGCCACAGGGTTAAAACGCTCCGGAATCTGCCCCGGACTTATTTCCTCATGGCCTTCCCAGGGATACTGCACATTGACATACTGCGGGACATCATACCCTTCAAGCTGGATATGGGACGGCACCCGGATATCGTCCCAGCCTTCCGTATCATATTCTTCCGCTTCAAAGCCGGGAAGCGTGGACCTGTAATTCTTCGCATAATGGAACTTCCAGACGCCATTTAAGCAAATCCGAAGGGCGTCTCCTTCCCCTTCCAGGTCCTCATAAGAGGCAAAAAAACGATGATCCGAATGCGCCTTTTGTCTTCCTTCACAAAAGATTTCCGGATCTTTAATTTTTTCGTAGTCAAACCTATTCACGCCAATATTTCCTCCTGTCTTTGCCACACGCATCTGCCTTTTTTCCAAATATATTCCTTATTTCACTGCTCCTGTGATTCCTTCCGCAAAGCTCTTCTGCAATACGAAGAACACGATCGCAGTCGGTATGGTACAGAGCAGTACCGCAAGCATCAGCACCCCATAGTCGGTCACATACCCTTCTTTTAGGTTTGCCACCAGCATCGGCATGGTGATACTCGTCTTATCCGTCATGATGACCTTCGGCCACAAATAATTGTTCCAGGCGTTCATGAAGGTAATGGTCATAGCCGCCGCATAGGTAGATTTCATAGTCGGAATGAACATCCGAAAGAAAATCTGAAGTTCGTTTAACCCGTCCATTCTGGCCGCCTCTATGATATCATGAGGAAATGATCTGGCGCTCTGCCGGAACATCATGATCAAAAACGGGGTGGAGAGGGTCGGCAGAATAAAGCCCGCCGTACAGTTCAAAAGTCCAATCTTGGAAAATGCCTGATACAGCGGAATCATAGTAGCCGCAAAGGGCACCATCATCGCCAGCAGAATCACCGACATGACCGCATCTTTTCCTCTGTCATGGTAAATCTCAAATCCATATCCCGCCAGAGAACAGATCACCAGCGACAATACAGTCAGGATCAACGCATATTTGAAGGAATTGGTCATCGCAGTCCCCACATTGCACTGCGCAAACAGGCTATGGACATTGTTCATCAGTTCGCCGCCCGGAAGAAGCTTTCCTCTCATGACATCAATACTTTTGTTCGTCGCCGCAGATACCATCCAGTACAACGGAAATACGGAAATCAGCGAAACAATCGTTAATACAATATAAACAACCGCCTTCTTCCCTTTAGTCACGCTTATCACCTACTTTCATCTGTACAAATGCCAGGATTGCCACCAGAATCAGGATAAAGAACGACATGGCCGCCGCATATCCAAAATTCGACACATACTTAAATGAGGTATTGTAAATGTAGTGCGACATGGTGATCGTTGCATTTGCCGGGCCTCCACTTGTCAGGTTGACAGACTCGTCGAAGAGCTGCAGGGTTCCGTTGGTAGACATGATGGCTGTCAGAAGGATCGTCGGCTTCAAAAGCGGAACCGTAATTTTCCAAAATGACTGCCACGGAGATGCTCCGTCGATCTTCGCCGCCTCATAAACGGAATACTCAATATTCTGCAGACCGGAAAGATAGAATACCATGTTATATCCTGTCCATCTCCAGATCAGCGCCAGAATGATCACGATCTTTGCACTGAGTTCATGATTCAGGAAATTATACCCGCTCTCCAGAATCCCAAATTTCACCAGAAGTACATTTACCAGCCCATCCACTGCGAACAGAGAACGGAAAATCGTCGCGTAGGATACCAGGGAAGTCGCACACGGCAGGAAAATGGCCGTGCGGAATAAACCCTTTAGTTTCAAATCCTTGTTATTCAGCAGTGATGCCAGTATCAGTGCCAGCACCAGCATGATCGGCACCTGAATGATCAGGTAGAAGAAGCAGTTCTTCACGGACTGCAAAAAAATGGCGTCCTTGAACATGCGGGTATAATTGTAAAGTCCGCCCCATGTAAGCGCATTTCCTTTTCCTCTCTGGAAAGATAAAATAAGCGCTCTGAACATAGGGTAAAAACTGGTTAATACGATCAGCAGCGTTGCCGGAGCAAGAAACGCCCAACCGGACAGGTTCTGTTTCCGGCTCAGAGTCATTTTACCACTGCCTGCGGCGCCTCCCGGACCGCTTCGGATTGTTCGACTGCTCACAAAAATCCCCCCTTTTCCTTAGTTCATTGCAAATTCGGTCGTCTCCTGTGCCGTCTTGATCTCGCCGTCAATATCCGCTCCGTTTACCACATTCTGAACGGCCGTGGAAATAGCGTCCTGCCCTTCGTAGTAGTAAACTCCGGTGTTATTCCCAGGCACCTCTTTCGAATATTCAGTCACATCTTTATAGACAGACTGTCCGCCGAAGAATTCCTGAGGCTCAGCGTAGACTTCGCTTTCTCCAGCCGGGATATAGGTTGCCAGCGCGCCGGATTTGGGCAGGATCGTCTCATAGAGCTCCACGCTTCCGGCAAAGGTGCTCTTCATGAAATCATACGCCAGGTCGATATTCTTACAATTTGATGTCACCACCCAGCTTGATCCACCGTTGTTGGAGTAGTTTGTCGCGCCCTCCACGCCGACCAGCCGCGGCATATTTGTAACCGCCCAGTTTCCGGACTGATCCTCAGCGCTCTGGATAGAAGCCAGGATCCAGCAGCCGTTCACCGTACCCGCTACCGTGCCTGCCGTCATGGAACCAACATACTGATCCCAGTCGTTCACTTCGATCAGGACCCCGCTGTCCTTTAATTCCTTGTAGGTTTCAAGCACTTTCTTAAGTGCGTCATTTCCGACCATATCCGGCTTGCCCTCGTCGTCAAACAAGGACGCTCCTGCGGACTGCAGCATCATCATTACTAGCTGCGCTTCGCCCGCCTGGCAGGAAAGAAGCGGTTTTCCTGTCTTTTCAAATACGACCTCCCCTTTTTCTATGTATTCGTCCCAGGTAATGTCCGTAAAATCTTCCACCGTAAACCCGGCCTCTTTCAAAATATCCGTCCGGTATGCCGCTACGACCGTCCCGTTGTCAAAGGGTACTCCATAATTCACTCCATCCACTACGGAATAAGCCGTTTTCGCTTCCGGGAACTGCGTAAAATCAATACCGGAATCTTTTAGACTTGCAAATGCGTCCGGATAGCTGATCACATTCTTCTGAAATGCATTATCCTGCATCAGCAAAATATCCGGAAGGGATTTCAAATCTCCCGAAGTCGCCGCTGTCGTCAGCTTCGTCTGTACGTCATTCCACGGTGTCTCTACGATGTTCAGTTTAAAATCCGGGTGGTCTTTTTGGTAGACCTTTTCCGCTTCCTGCATCGCATAGATGTTAAAAGCCGGGTCCCAGCACCACACCGTCAATTCATTTTCACTTGTAGAGGCGCCGCCTTTGCCGTCCCCTTCATCGGTTCCTTTCGTCCCGCAGGCAACTAGCGACAATACCATTGCCACCGCCAAACATACAGCCAGTATCCTCTTCTTCATAACCTTACCTCCTGTTCTTTTGGTTATTCTCTCCATCGTTCCTACTGGTTCCTTTAAAAAATGAGCGCCCTTTTTCTAATAAATATTATATCGACAGGGGATAACGGCATGTTCTTGATTTCACCCTCAAACTATGCAGTTTCGAACATGGTAAATGAATAGGAATCCTCTATTTCCTAAAATAGAATGCGCTCCTGCAAATTCTTTGCACGCAAGCGAACTGCAGAGTATTTACTCTACGCTCCGCTTCGGTCGGAAATAAAAAAGGAATGGTGCTTTCTACCATCCCTCTTCCGAGTGTATATTAAATTCCAGGAGCTGCTGTTCATAGTTTTCCGGGCATTTTCTCCATTCCAGCGGCTTTTTCCCCATCAGCTCTTTGAAATTCCGGTTGAATGTGGAAATCGTCGTGAACCCGCATCTATTTGCAATATCCGCCACCTGCCAGTCCGTTTTCCGAAGATACTCGCAGGCATTTTGTATCCGCACCGTATTGATGTACTGGAGCGGCGACATCTTCATATAGCCTGTAAAGACCCGCCTGAAATGAGTCTCACTTACGTGGCACATCTGCGCCAGCTCCCCCACCATGATCGGTTCCATATAGTGAAAGCTGATGTAATCCAGCACACAAAACACCAGCATCGCTGCATGTTCCATCCTGACTTCTTCTATCACCTCTCCCCCTACCGCCTCGAACATGCGGGCGATATCCAGAAGGAGGGCCGCCATGATTGCCTTCGCCTCTTCCATGTAATACGCATCCATACACCGGATAAGATTCATGATCTCCAGCACTTTTGCCGCCATCTGCGGCTCCTCCGACGCCCTTTTTAGCATTGCCCTTGAATTAATCCTCTTTACGATCTCGTTCATTTTACGAGTATTATTCTGAAAGAGTTCCCCCAGAACCCCCTCCAAGTCCACGTACAGATACTCCCACCGGTTGATCCCTCCCTGATCACTGTTCGTCGTGTGCGGAAAATGTCTCGGAATCACCGAAAATGTGTCATCTTCGTACCGATACTCTTCCTTCCCCAGCACTAGCTGGCCTGACCCGTTATAGCAATACCCGATTTCCAGTAGATTATGAAAATGCAGGTATTCCACGTCACTCCCGTAAGAGCGAATCCATTTTTCTCCCAGCAGAGCCAGAATAGAACTTCCGTAAGCCATTCGGTAATAGCGGAACTGCATCTGTGCCTTTTTCTTTTTTCCCACGAAAGCCCCTCCTTTCCATTCGATTTTAACCCTTAGTTTAACATAATCCGCCGGTGCTCCTCAATGGCTTTCTTGTTATGTAGCGAAATAGAAAGTAATTTCAATGGGTTGTAAACACCTGTTTTCTCGCGGCAACTTCTTTCACCTATATTTAAGAACTTTGCACCAAATATGCCATGCCAAAGTAAGGTCTACTGGTCCTTGCTTCAGGCACACTTGGCAATAAAAATACAGCATATAGCATCAATCCAGATTCTGCTATACACGGTATTCCACAAACATGAATATTTTTACAATAACAAATATGTCTTTATTCCTTGGCCAGACTGCCCTTCAATTCTTCCTCCGTAACTCCTAATTTTTCTGCTGCAGTCTGCAATGTAATCCACCCTTCTTTAAGTAACTCCAAAAGTATATTTCTACGCCCTTCGTCAACGCCATCATTATATAAATCCTCCAATGCCTTACACATATTAATACCTCCCGTCTGTTTATCCTGAACTGGTTCTTCCAGTCTCCACTCCGATTTCAACATTACTCGCACAACCTCATAAGTATCCTCAGGCAATCCCGAGAAAAAATCTTTGTGTTCCTGAATATATTTCCGCAACATACTTTTATCTTTTTTATATTGTAACATGCCCAAAATATACTGTAAATCACTTTTAAAATTCTCAGGTTTTTTCACCTTTCCTGCATCAATCAAGTTAATCTGATAATTCGAGATATATGGTTTTAAAATTTCTTCATCGTCCCCCCCACTCCATCATTCCATATAAATCCTTGCTAGCATCCCACTTTCCCTCATCCCCATAATAGAAAACGACTGTAAGCACTGGAAGGATTTTATCCTCTTTCGCAATCCCTGACAAAAATTCCGCAGAATTTGTCAATTTTTTCTCTTTGCGATTTTTTAATGTCAATCTTCTAATCTGCTCGGTATAACTCAAAGCATCATATAACATTCCCCGTACTGCCATACCATAATGCACTTTCTGCTGATTTTCACAAGCTAATACCAATAACCTGAGATTCTGCCGAGATTTCATAACTACATCATGATATCTGCGTATTGGGACCACATGTTTTTCTTGGTCTGGAATCAACAACTCCTGATGAATCTCCTCATTTTCTAACCCTTCCGGGTCGATCACTTGCTTCCCGCCAAATAATCCTCCATTAAACAAATCTGCAAAGCGTTCCTTATCCGATATCCATTTCTTCATCAAAATATCATTTTTCCCCATATATACTTTTTCTCCTTATGCATTACAAACTCACTAATTTTGCTGTATAAAAACAGTTCTAGTTTACCTCGTTATTTTCATAAAACTTCTTTCTTTTATATATAGTAGTTCCAATACGATTTTATTTAATTATCGCCGTCATTCTTGTGCGTTAATTTTTTATATTTCATATAATTATCAGTTATTTTTAATTTTTTTATATTTTTTTCTGTTTTTCCATTGACATTTACTCTTTTATGAGATATTATAAGAACAACAAAAGAAAAGGAGGACGGACCACCGAAAACTTAATCTTAAAACCGGAAAACAAATCTAATGAAAGAGGTAAGGACCAATGAGAAGATAATTCTTAATCCAAAAAGAAATCTAGCAAAAAGAGGTAAAGACCAATGGATGTGAATTTCTAAATCAAAAAAGGAATCTGACAGAAAGAGGTAAAGACCAATGGACGTGAATTTCTAGATCAAAAAGAAATCTGGCAAAGAGAGGTAAAGACCAATGGATGATGAATTTCTAAATCAAAAAGAAATCTGACAAGAAGAGGTAAGAACCAATGGACGATGAATTTCCAGATCAAAAAGAAATCTAACAGAAAGAGGTAAAAACCAATGTATGGTGAATTCTAACCTTTAAAAATCTGACAGAAAGAGGTAAGAACCAATGAGAAGATAATCTTTCATCAGAAAAAACACTATTTGAGATAATAGTTTCAGATAGATAAGAAGAATAAAGGAGGATAACCCAATGGATGGAATATTTTAAAAATCCACTGTACCCGTGAAAAAGTACAGTGGATTTTTTATTGTCGTCAAATATGCCTAAGTGAACGTCCAGTGGCCATTCATCCCTATCTGTTTTTTGAGCCAAGAACATCTATATATGATATATCTCTTCAACTCAAAACGCTCTCCGCAGCATGCTTTGGTCGGATATTCATAATAATGTGGCAGTCCGCCGTGGCCTCATGATTGACGTCCAGACCATACTCCACATTCACGTCAATCCGGTCCTCCCTCACATCTACGCACATATCCCGCGTGTGAATCCCCACTTCAATCTGTCCGAAGGGAGTATCATAAAAAGTAAGGTTGCTTTTATTCTTCTCAAATACCATATGTGCATTGGTAATACCGCTCTTCATGATCTCAAGAGCGGTGTCACCTGTAATTTTTATTTTATTTTTCGTCACTCCGGGAATCCCTTCCACTAATTCATCAAACAGAATGAAATGTTTCCCGTTTTTCCAATAGTAACTTGCCGGCGTGATCACTTCGATCGGCTCGTTACTTTCTTCCCCGTCTCCCATAGCCTCCATCGTGTGAAGGCCGGAAATCGTCAATAATACATCCTGTGTCATATATCCATTTCCTGTTCTGTTGTTTTGAAAGGCGTCTGGAACCTTGAAAAAGCGTCCCGGTTCATGCGGAAATTCCTGGTACACCGTCCGTACCCCGCCGGCGTATTAGAGTGCAAGCTGTCTCGCGACATCATACTGATACTGCGGAATTCCTTTCTGCATATCCAGTGCCTCGTTAATATCGAAATCAATATACTGTCCGTTCTTATAACCAACTACACGGTTCGTCTTTCCTTCCAGAAGAAGATCCACTGCCATCGCGCCCATAATGGAGGCATACACCCTGTCCTTACAGGTCGGACTTCCGCCGCGCTGCATGTATCCAAGAATCGTTGCACGCGTCTCCATACCGGTCTCTTCCTCGATTCTCTTCGCCATACTGATGGAATCGCCGACGCCCTCTGCATTGATGATGATGTAGTGCTTCTTTCCACGCTTCCGGTTCTCTTTGATATCCTCAACGATCTTAAGTTCATCATAATCATGCTCTTCCGGAAGAAGAATTCTCTCTGCACCGTTGGCAATACCGCACCAGAGAGCCAGGTATCCGGCATCACGCCCCATTACCTCGATGATGCTGCATCTCTCATGAGAAGTAGAGGTATCACGAACCTTGTCGATTGCTTCCATCGCCGTATTCACTGCCGTATCAAATCCAATCGTATACTCCGTGCAGGCAATATCCAGATCGATCGTACCCGGAAGTCCGATGGTATTTACTCCATAATCAGAAAGTCGCTGTGCTCCCTTGAAGGAACCGTCTCCTCCGATTACTACCAGGCCGTCAATGCCGTACTTCTTACAGATCGCCGCTGCCTTCTGCTGCCCTTCTACGGTACGCATCTCATCACATCTTGCCGTCTGCAGAATCGTACCTCCACGCTGAATGGTATCAGAAACATCTCTGGCACTCAAATCAATAATCTCTTCGTTCAAAAGTCCGGAATAGCCTCTTCTGATTCCACGTACCTTCAAACCCTTGCCGAGAGCAGTCCTAACTACTGCACGGATTGCAGCGTTCATTCCCGGTGCGTCCCCTCCACTGGTCAATACACCGATTGTTCTTATTATTTTCTCTGCCATGATATGATCCTCCATCTTGTGTCATGTTTCAGCAAATACCCTTGACCTTTCCGCTTGCAGCAGGGCGCTCTTAATTCTGCCTCGCCACATCCAATGGCTTTGCCATTTTTTCACATTCTAATGCTAATTCTATACTAATTATTTCTCGTTTTCAATATTCTTTTCCACGACTTTTGCACAAGATTATTTGAAATAATTCGTCATTATGCTTAATCTATATTTGAGTCGAAACTTCAATATTCAGAGTTTTGCAAATTATTTTAGACTATCATGCGTATTTTGCTCTCAGTTTCACTTTTAGCCCTCTAGCACCCCTTATGAGATCTTCTTTTCCACCACTTTCACGCGGTCCTCGCCATAGCGATTCGCTAACCGGCTTAGGATTCCCGGTTCGATCTGAATATTCCGGTTTCTTGGGAGTCTTTTCACCGCACGCTCCGCCTTGCAGTAAATGACCACCTCATTCTCGCCTTCACTGTCAGACAACATTCGATATAGTTCCTGTTCTTCCGCAAGAAATGCTGTTTTATCCGCATATTGCAGCCACAATTCCTTCTTCGTCTGCTCAAATGGTATGATTTCCTCACAGATCAGCTTGCTGGCATTGTCATCCTCTTCCGATACACGCCCCCGCACAAATACCTTATTATCTTCATTCAGATACATCTGATTCTTCTCATAATCCCGCGGGAAGATCACGACCTCCACCGTTCCCATCAAATCCTCAATCGTGATGAACGCCATCGTCTTATTGTTCTTGGTATACTTGATCGTTTTGGAAGTAATGATTCCGCCGACGATCTCCCTCACCCCGTCATGGACCTTCGTCCGCCCGCTTTCCTCGTCGAGCTGGAAATCCAGGGTCGTCGCAGAGATGTTCTTTCTCCATTTCTCTTCATATTCTTCCAGCGGATGCCCGCTGATATACACGCCCAGAACTTCTTTTTCAAAAGCCAGCATCGTCTCCTTCTGATACTCGCCCACGTCCGGCATGGCAATCTCAAAATCCTTCTTATACTCATCCCCCACAATATCAAACAGGGACATCTGGCCGGTCATGGAGTATTTTCTCTCCTGATTTACCTCCTCCATAATCTGGACGTAGATCATCATATGCTGCTTGCGCGTTCCTTTCAGGCTGTCAAACGCGCCCGACTTGATAAAATTCTCCACCGTGCGCTTATTGATCTCTTTCCCGGACAGCCGCTCGATAAAATCCTTCAGATCCTTAAATTCTCCCCGCAGCTTCCGCTCGGCAATAATCGCATCAATGACCGGTCTTCCGATACTCTTAATGGCAGTCAGACCATAACGGATATTTCCGTTATCCACAGAGAAACTCCCCACTCCGCGGTTGATATCCGGCGGCAGGATCCTGATCCCCATCTGCCGGCAGCTATAAATATACTCTGCCACCTTGCCCGGATTATCGATGACCGACGTCATCAGCGCCGCCATAAATTCTACCGGGTGGTAGTATTTTAAATACGCCGTCTGATAGGCCACTACCGCATAGGCCGCCGCATGGGACTTGTTAAATGCATACTTGGCGAAATCAATCATCTCGTCGTAGATCTTATTTGCCACGCTTTCCGGAATCCCGTTCGCCACACAGCCCGGCACCCCTTCATCGGGATTGCCATATACGAAGTTTCGCCGCTCCTTCTGCATCACGTCGCCTTTTTTCTTACTCATGGCACGCCTTAAAAGGTCGCTTCTTCCCAGCGTATACCCCGCCAGATCCCGCACGATCTGCATGACCTGTTCCTGGTAAACGATACACCCATAAGTAGGCGCAAGGATTGGTTCAAGCTGCGGACAATCGTAGGTAATAAGCTCCGGGTGATTCTTTCCTTTGATATATTTCGGAATAAAATCCATCGGTCCCGGACGATACAGAGAAATTCCGGCGATGATATCCTCCAGACTCTGGGGCTTTAACTCCTTCATGAAGTTCTTCATTCCCCCGCTCTCCAGCTGAAAGACCCCGTCAGTCTTTCCCGTTCCGAGAAGCTCCAGTACCTTCTTATCGTCATAGACCATTTTCTCAAAATCAATGTGTTCTCCGGTATCCTCCTCCACCAACTGAATGGCGTCCTGGATTACGGTCAGCGTCCGAAGCCCCAGGAAATCCATTTTCAGAAGTCCCAGCTCTTCCAGCGTCGTCATCGTAAACTGAGTGATCGGTATATTATCTGCGCCCAGCGCCAGCGGTACGTACTCGTCTACTTCCTTCTGGCTGATCACCACTCCTGCCGCATGCATGGAGGTGTGCCTGGGCAGACCCTCAAGACGCTTGGACATATCAATCAAAAGATGGACCTGCTCGTCTTCCTGATACAGTTTCTTTAACTCCTGATTCATCATCAGCGCTTTATCCAGGGTAATATTCAGTTCTCTCGGAACCATCTTCGCGATAGAATCCACAAAAGCATACGGAAGGTCCATGACACGCCCCACGTCCCGCAGAACGCCGCGCGCCTGCAGGGTACCGAAGGTCACAATCTGCACTACCTGCTCCTTGCCGTATTTGTGCACCACGTAATCGATGACTTCCTGGCGCCGTTCAAAACAGAAATCCACGTCAATATCCGGCATGGATACACGTTCCGGATTTAAGAAACGCTCAAAGAGGAGCTGATAGCGGATCGGGTCGATACTGGTGATGCCCAGAGTATAGGACACGATACTTCCCGCCGCCGAGCCTCGTCCCGGCCCTACCATAATTCCGTTTTCACGTGCAAAATGAATGAAATCCCAAACAATCAGGAAATAGTCGACATACCCCATATCGCGAATGACGCCCAGTTCATAATTTAACCGGTCAATAAGCTTCTGTCCGGGATCGCCATACCGGTTTTTCAGCCCGTCAAAACATAATTTATTCAAATATTCCCAAGAAGTATACCCTTCGGGTACATCAAATCTGGGGAGCTTGGTCACGCCAAACTCGATCTCCACATGGCAGCGATCCGCGATTTTCTGCGTATTTTCAAGCGCAGGCAGGGCATAACGGAACAATTCCCTCATCTCTTTCTCGGATTTCACATAATACTGTCCGCCCTCATAACGCATTCTGTCCTCGTCTGCCAGCTTCTTGCCGGTCTGGATACAGAGCAGGATATCGTGCGGTTTCTCATCTTCCGCATAGGTATAATGCACATCGTTCGTGGCCACCAGTTCCAACCCGGTATCCTTGCTCAGCCGCAATAGCTGCTGGTTCACCGTCGCCTGTTCCGGAATGCCATGATCCTGCAGCTCCAGGAAAAAGTTGTTTTTTCCGAAAATCTCCGCGTATCGGAGAGCAGCCTTCTTTCCTTCCTCGTACATACCCCGAATCAGGTTCTTCTGCACCTCTCCCGCCAGGCAGGCGCTCAGGGCAATGATCCCTTCATGGTATTTGGTGAGAAGCTCATAGTCGACCCTCGGCTTATAATAATATCCTTCCGTAAATCCCCGGGATACGATCTTCATCAAATTGGCGTAACCGGTATTATTTTCCGCAAGCAGGACCAGATGATAATACCTGTCCTCATCTTTTCCCACGGTCTCTTTGTCAAACCGGGATCCCGGCGCCACATACACCTCACAGCCCAGCACCGGATTGATTCCCGCCGCTTTCGCCGCGCGGTAAAAATCGATCACGCCGAACATGACGCCGTGATCCGTAATGGCCGCCGCCGTCATGCCGAGCTCTTTCACCCGCGACACATATTCCTTGATCTTATTGGAACCGTCCAAAAGGCTATACTCCGTATGGACATGTAAATGTGCAAAACTCATGTTCCTCTTTATCCTTTCTTCTCTCTATACCGTCAGATTGTCTCCCCATCCTGCCACGATACCGGGAAAATCCGGCGCATCCCGTCAATCTCTTTTTGACGTACCAGGCAGTCCATCATCTCGGCGCAGGCACGGCTCATCTCCCGGATTGGTTGTACCACCGCACTGATCTGCCGTTCTCCCAGACGGGTAACCGCGGTCCCGTCATATGCTGCGACCTTTAACTGCCCGGGAACCGAAATTTCTCTCCGCCTTGCCTCTCCCAGGCAGGCAAGGGCATAAAGATCCGCTCCCATGATCCCGTCCACCTCCGGATACCGCTCAAAGGTCTGCCTTGCCATCTCGCGAAAATCTGTCTCACGGAAGGCGTTATGTCCCATCTCAATGCTCTCCGTATGAATCCCGCGTTCTTCCAGAATCTGTTTAAATGTTTCATGATATGCGCGTGCGGGAGAATCCACCACCTGCGCGCCAACAAGCTGCACCACGAACTGACAGCCTTTTTCTGCGAAGGCTTCTGCAGCCATGCGGCCACCGCTCTCATGATCTGCCTGAATCAGCGGAATCTCATCCCCAAGGAAACGGTCAAAAGCCACTACGGGCTGTCCCAGCTTCCGGTATTCTTCCTGCTTCAGCGAATGTGCCCCCATAATAATTCCATCCATCGTGCGGCTGCGGAGCATTTCCAGAAACTCCTCCTCCAGATTCTCCCGATCCAGGGTAGAACAGATCATCGTCTTATAGCCCTTCTGATATAGGGCATCTTCCGTATATTTTACAAATGCGCCGAAAAACGGATGGGAAATATCAGGAATGATGATTCCGATCAGATCCGTCCGGTTCTTTGACAAATTACGCCCGAGCTGGCTGGGGCGGTAATCCAGTTCTTTGATCGCTGCTTCTACCTTCATACGGGTCGTCTCCGAGACATACCCTGTATGATTGATCACATGTGAGACCGTACTTTTCGCTACTTTTGCTTTCTTTGCCACATCGCTGATACTCGCCATACTTTTCCTCCCCTGAATCAGATAATCGGTAAATTTCTGCAGGTTTGCATAAAATGTTTTGCTTTCAGTATACCATAAACCGCTTTCTTCTGTCACCTTCCGTGTGAAAATAAGATTCAGTTTTGTATACTTATGTTTGCCCTTGTTAATCTGTTTTATCAGATTTTCAAGAGAAAAAAACAGCCGCCACTACTTAATAGTGACGGCCGATGTTATGAAACATTAGCTTCATTAACCGTTGATCATAAAAGAAACCAGTTTATCGATATCTTCTTTCTCATATGCGATGATTTCCAGTTCCGGAATCTCTCCGTTGGAGAAAATATTTGCCATAGAAACATACTGAGACAATTTGGACTTTAGATTTAGTCTGTCTCCCTCTCCTGTTACCAGCTCTACCTTGCCAGAGCAACTGTCAATTACCTTAAAAAATTTGTCAATGTTCGTAATATTCTGTACCTTCATAATGTACTCCTTTCGTCTGTCCCTTCACACTGATGTGCACTTCCTTATCATTGCACCGGACAGTTCTGTCTATTTCTTTGCTTCGTCCTTCATAATACACTATTTCCCAGAAATTGCAAGCATTTTCACAAATTTCTTTTCGTAAACCTCTGTCCTTGACCCGTGCACTCGGAAAAGTAGGCAAGCGACTTGGTATAGCTATTTATGAAACGTTGTACTAGTTCTTCCGACAATTTTTCTATTTTCTCACCAGCACCAGAGAATCCTTTCGAATCTCGATTTTTCTTTCTTTATATAAATGCCCAACGGCACGTTTAAATGCATTTTTGCTGAAACCAAACTCTTTCTTAATGACTTCTGCATCGGCCTTGTCATTGAATGGCAGCCTGCCGCCGTACTTCTCCATTCTTTCCAGCACCAGCAGCGCATCCTGATCCATCTGGATAAATGCCTTCTCACGGACGCTTAAATTCAGCTTTCCGTCCGCCTTCACCTCCGTAACACGCGCCTGAATACGCTGTCCCACCTTCAGTCCTCCGGGAACCTCCCTGCCGGGAATCAGCGCGGAATAAATCCCGTCTACAGCCACGAACATACCGAACTGCCTGCTGCTGTCATAGATAATCCCCTCTACCCGGTCATCCTTCTGATACGGCGAATCCGTCCGCAAATACGGATAGACCTTCATCGTGGCACAGAGTCTCTGGCTTTTGTCAATATAAAGCGCAGCCACGCACTCTTCTCCCGCCTGTACCTTCACAGTCTGCTCCTTGAACGGAAGGAACAAGTCCTTCTCCAGCCCCCAATCCAGAAACGCACCGAATTTACCTACCTGAACAACCTTCAGCACCGCCGCCTCGCCAAGCGTCAGCTTCGGCTCATTCGTGGTGGCGATCAAACGATCCGAAGAATCTTTATACAGGAACACCTCCACCGGGTCTCCCGGCTCTATTCCCGCCGGAACCTGCTTTCTCGGAAGCAGCACCTTCTCCTTCTCCGTTCCAAGATAAACTCCGAACTCCACCTTTTTCACGACCGTCAGCACCTGTTTTTTTCCTAACTCCATCTCTCTTTCCTCCATCGACTCTCTTTATTCTACCGAAATTCCACAACTGCATATGGCTTTCCCGCCTCGTCGCCGAGGACTGCCACCTTTCTCGTCTCCTCCCGCGCAATACTTGGATAAATCCGATCTCCCAACACCGCAGATTTCTTATATTCCACCCGGATACGTTTTGCCCGCTCACACTCCGGCAGCGCCTCCACCGCCATCTGAATATACTGGCAGTTATTCACATGCTCATTGGTATCAATCTGGTATCTTCTCACCGGGAAACTCTCCCCCGGACAGCTCTCCTTCGGCAGAGCGATCTTCCTTGGGGCATACTCCATATCCAGCGCCTTCTCCGTACCGTACGATGCAATATCCTCTTCCCCCGGTCGCACCGGACGCCCCTTCTCCACATCCATGAAAATCCAGATAGAATTGGCATACGCCAGCACTTCTCCGTCTTCCTTCACCATTTGAAAATTCCTGGTCCCAAAGAACCCTTCAAATCCGGTAGCCCACGTAGACGTCCGAATCTTCTCTCCCAGCATGGGATAGCGGTTCACCTCGATCTGCCAGGCCGACAAGATCCATGCCCGCTTCTCTTCCTTTAATTTCTCAATTCCAAGCCCGATATCCTCCGACTGGAAAATACTGCAATCCTGAAAATAATTGACTAGCGCGGGCATCGTCATCCGTTCCGTATGATCGATCTCACTGAATCGTACCCTTCCGTCAAATCCGTACATTTCTTCCTCCTGCAAACTTTTTCATTTCTTATAATATTTTTTCTTTACTCAGAAACATAACTCTGTTCCAAAGTAATCACGCACTGATAACGCGGATCTATTTTCTGCACTTCCTCCATCACCTTCATCATCAGAGCATTTTCCTCGTCCGCAGAGTACCCCCAGGGAACTACCAAATCGAAGATCAGATTGATCTGCTCCTCTCCGTCCACCATTCGGAAATCGTGGATACTGCACTTCGCATCCAGGCGTGCCACAACCTCCTCTGTCTGTCGCCTGATCTTCAGTACCTTCTCGTCCCGGGTCTCGATCGGGTCCATATGTATCACCAAAAACATCTCCAGTTCTTTTGCAGCCTCCCTCTCGATGCGGTCAATAATCTCATGGGAATGCTCAATCGAAACATCATTCGGCACCTCCGCATGGATACTCGCCATGCTCCTCCCCGGCCCGTAATTATGAATGATCAGATCGTGGCTTCCCACAATCCCATCATATTGTTCTACAAATTTCTTGATTCTCCTGTATTCTTCCTTCGTGACCGGCGCACCGATCAGAGGTTCCAGCGTATCTTTCGCAATACCGATACCGGCCCACATAACCACCAACGATACTCCAAGTCCCACAAAACCGTCAATATTCCTGCCTGTGATCTGGAAAAACAGCAGGGATAAAATTGTGGCGGACGTGGTAACTACATCTCCCATGGAATCTGCCGCTGTCGCCATCATCACCTGGGAGTCGATCCGTTTCCCCAGTTTCCGGTTAAACAATCCCAGCCACAGCTTCACTCCAATCGAAAGAACCAGAATGCACACGGATACCACCTGAAATTTCAGTTCCTGTGGCTCCCGGATCTTCGCGATCGAATCTTTGAAAAAGGTAAATCCCACCTCAATGACCAGAAAGGCCACGATCAGCGCAGCGATATACTCAATTCGCCCATGCCCGAAGGGATGCTCCTCGTCCGCCGGCTTCTCCGCCATCTTCACTCCCACAAGCCCGATGATCGAAGAACCCGCATCCGACAGGTTGTTAAATGCATCTGCCGTGACCGAGACGCTGTGAAGCACCAACCCTACCGCCATCTTCGCCAGTGATAAAACCACATTACAAAAGATGCCTACCATACTCGCCAACACACCGTAAGCAGTACGGACAGACACCTTTTCCGTATCCTTATAATCCTTTACAAATAATCTGACTAATAAATCTGTCATGTAATTCCGTCCTCTCATTATTGCTTTCATCGAATATTAGATTATATTCTACACGCTTTCAAGGGAAACCGCAAGGGTTTTACTATTTCATTTTTCAAAATTCATTTTTATAGACACAAGATTTTTTACGCCCTCGACAATAATACTTCTGCTTTGAATTGCCGTTCACATCCCCTTCGAGGTTCACCGGAATCTCAGCCCTCTTTTCTTTCCATTTTTTTATCGATTGCCTTATGATTATAAGGTGCAGCCATTGTTTTTTCCTCCGTTTTCTTAAACCTATAAAAAGTCCTCCGCCTCTTAACAGCTAAGAGACGAAAGACTTTGTTCCGTGGTACCACTCTTCTTCACCGCTGCCCTTCTCGTCAAGAGGTTCTTGACTTCTTTTATCTAAATTTAAACAGCGTCTACTTTTCCCACTCATCCTGAACAGAAGAAAATTCAAACTTCAAGCTTCCACTGGGGCGGATTATCTTCATGTAATAATATGGTACTTTGTTTTGATTAAAACGCAACTCCTCAATAACAAAAGAAGGCGTGTGCAAATTAACCTTCAGACATTCTGATTCATGTGGAGTCGTTCCAGAGACACTAAGCCACTCTTTTGTTTTGCACATGTAGATTCCTGCCCTTTCGAAAAGTTCATGAAAAAAATGGTTCCTTATCTCTGACAAATTAATAACATCCGCTATTTTCTCAGGAATATAAATATATTGAAGTGAACGCGGCTCTTTAGAAACTGCAAGAATACTGGTACGTTCCACATAAATCACTGCATCGTTTACCGGTATATTCAGTTTTTTGGCAACGTCATCTGGCGCCTTTCTTTTTTCACACAACAACACATTAAGCTTTTCATTGTTTTCCAATCCTGCTTTATGAATTGCTCTCCGTAGTCCTGCAACAGGAATACTGCTACTAAGCTGCTTTGACAGCACTGCCGTCCCCTTCCCCTGAATACGGTACAACAGTTTATCTTGCTCCATACTGATTAAAGCTGCGCGGACTGTAGCTCTGCTCACGCCAAAACATTTGCTTAACACAGCTTCCGATGGAATAAGAGTATCCGGTTTCCACTTTCCTTCATTTATATAATCACGAAATATATCCTCCAGCTGTCTGCTCAGGTTCCTGCTGGAATTCCGGTTAATTAAACTTGAAAAATCTTCTGTCATCTTTTCATTACCTTCCTAATGGAAAAATTTCCTATTTACATTGCAATTATATCTATATATTTTTTAAATGTCAATTTAAAAACAGCTGTGAGAATCCTCCTGTTTCTCACAGCTGTTTTTAATATCGCGTTATTTATTATATAAGTAATCCTTTTTGAATATCCATCTGCCTCCAGCGATTTCCTTCCGTCACAGTCCCCATGAATAATATGACAGTCAAAAAGATAAAGCCGATAGGATGCACTCCCAATAAAATTATCCACCATTTTTCATTGTGGTCGTGAAGTCGGCGTATAATGAGCGCAATCATCGGGAATATCTGTAATATCAGATAGGCTGTTCCCAAGTATGCAAAACTCCCGCCTATCGTTAACAAGATTCCCCCACTTTGAGAATCCAGTACTGCAAACAGTAATGCCGTTACGTTCAACCACGTAAATATTAGCACATTTACCGCAATGGTTAAGAGAAAGTCTTTTCTGGATATTACTCCATTATAATCAAATGCTCTCTTCCAAAATTGTTTAAGCAAATTCACTGTCTTTCCCTCCTTAACTATCCCAATTTCATATTTCTCCTAATTTTACAGTAAATCTCAAATGCATAATTATACCCAGAAGAACATAGCAATGATAAAATATACAACGCTAACCCCGCAAGCTACTACCGCATATGGCATTACTTTATGATAATCAATTTTTGCCATTCCACATGGAGCAATCCACCAGAATGGAGTTAACATATTTGTAGAATTATCCCCGAATCCATAGGACATTAAAATTGTTTTTATGTCAACATTCAACTGTTGAGTAATTGGAATAATATATGGCGCTTCAATAATAAATTTAGAACCGCCTGACGGCACAAATATATTAAGGAACGCGCTGTACACATACGCTATGCTTGGCCATGTACGAGCGGAGGCAATAGTGAGGAACGCATTGGAAATGACTGAATCCAGTCCAGTTCCGGTCATAACACCAAAAATCGCCGCATAAATAGGAAACTGAACTATAAACCCCCATACACTTGTTACAGATTCTTTAAATAATTCACCAAAAATTCTTGGTCTCAAGCATAATACTAAGCACAATCCAAACAGAATCATGTTGAATTCGTTGATGCCAAATCCCGCAAATCCGTTGGTTATAAGTCCTTTTATTGCATAAACCAGGAAGAGGACTCCCATCAGCACACCAATCACTGCACTGTTGGACAATCTCTTAGCAAGAGTAGATTTATCAACAGCCAAATCAGGGGTCGCAGTATAATCAATTAACCGTTCCTTCGTCATACCATCAAAAAATTTTGCGTCTTCCTTCGGTTTCATTTTGTAAAGAACGATAAACATTAAAGCAGCAGCCAGTAATTCTGTGATGATAGCCTGAGGCTGACAAGCCACTTCAATAATAGTATAATAGTCCTTCAATCCAGCTGCTGTTGCCGGATCAACCAACGATTTCAAATAACCGGGGGTGGCTCCAAAAGCAATCTGGCTGGCAGATGGACCCTGCCCCATCATAAGACATATAATAAAAGTGGTAGCAACAAAGTGCGGAGCATGAATCTTTAATCCTTTATTATGCGCCTGAACCATAATCTGTTTTGCAATTACGATACAGCCAAACCAACCTACTGCCCAGTGAATCCAAGATAACACTCCTGATAAGATACAGGAGAAGAGATAGCATGCCAGCAGACTGTTCGGCACCGCACATACTTTACCTAATATCTTGCTTGCCGGTGGGGATTTTGCAACAACAGTACCTAAAATTGACGCAAGACACATCTGCATACTAAAGGCCAGCAGGTTCCAGAAATTCTTACCAATCGAATCAACAATGCTCAATTGATCCTCAGTTGAAGTGATCAACGGCGCACCTGTTAAGACAATTGCTAAAATAATAACAACAATCATAAGTATAAATGCAATTGTTATGGAATCAGGCAGCACTCTCTCAAAAAAATCGCTGAGCTTCTCTATCTTACCTTTCTTTTGTTTCTCCATATCATTTCCTCTCTTCCTCACTATCGGCTTCCATATAGAAACCATCCTTTAACGCTTCATAGGCGTTTTTCCATTTATCAAATACTCTCTGATATTCTTCTGCCTTTCTCTCATCCGGATAAAATATCTTGCTTACAACTACCGCTTTCTTCACCGCATCACTGCAGGACTCATATATCCCCAAGGCGATACCGGCATACATTGCGGCCCCAAGGCACCCCGTCTCCGTAGAATTAACCACCTCAAATGGCACCTGAATAATATCTGCAAACATCTGGCACCAAAAATCACTTTTCGACGCTCCGCCGACAATCCTTATACTGGATAAAGGAATTCCTGCTGCCCTCTCTGCATTGACAATGTCAAGCATCTCAAAGCAAACTCCTTCCAATACGGCACGGCTCATATCGTTGTGGTCATTCTTTAATGTCATGCCAAGAAATGTGCCACGCGCATTATAATCCTGCTTCGCCGATACTCCCTGAAGATATGGAAGGAAAAAAACACCATTAGCTCCGATCGGCGATTCCTTAGCCCCCTCCACAATAAGGTCGTAAACATCTTTTCCTGAAGCTGCTGCAAGAGTAACTTCATCTTGACAGCAAGTATCCCTGTACCATCTGAATGCCGAACCAGCCGCACTTGACATTCCTTCTACAGTATAATTACCCATGCCATGGTTTTCTTTTACTACCAGCTTCATATTGGGATCATATGCTGGTTGATTAGATGCAATAAAACAACTTCCAAAAGTACCAATCACCATAACTGCAGATCCGCTTTCCACCAAACCACCGCCAAAGGTACTGCAATTTTGGTCAATAGCCCCCAAACAAATCTTGCAGCCTACCGGCAGGCCTGTCTTAATCGATATCTCTTCTTTTATTGTCCCAACTATTTTTCCCGGTTCTACAACAATCTCCGGCATCTGAACGCCTTCAAGCCCAGCAAGTTTAAGATGTTTTTCCGACCACTGATGCTTTATAATATCAGTTGCAGCCATCCGTGAAGCAGAAGTGTCATCCACATAATAGCCGTCCGCACCGAACTGCTTTAGATAGTAATCCTGAGTGCAACAGATTCTGGAAACTTTCGACCACTTTTCCGGCTCATGATTTTGGAACCATAGGAATTTGGCGATACCGGCATTTCCTGTTGTAATAGGTCTCCCAGTCGTATGATAGTGTTCCTCCGGAGAGAAATTCTCCTTCAACGTTTTAATCTCCAATTCCGTAACACGAATATCATTCCACACTACAAAATCATGCAGTAAATTTTCATTCTCATCCATGATACTGAATGAATTTGAAATTGTTGACAACCCCATCGCTAATATGTTATTCGCATCTATCCCGGAGTTTTCAATGGCTTCTTTGCAAGTAGCGAACAGTTTTGATAATACTTCCTCCGGTTTTTGCTCTACATAGCCAGGTTTTGGATATATACACGAATACTCACTGTAGGACATCCCCATAAGATTACCTTCTAAATCGAATACGCATGTTTTACATCCTGTTGTCCCCTCATCAATACCTACTAAATATTTGCCCATACTAAACACCTACCGCTCATCAAGCTGTACAGAATCAAAAATACCGGCCTCTCTCAGTTCGTCAATACCGTCAAGCATTTCAAAAGGAGTCTGTGTGCCAATTCTTCTTGCCCCCGCCAGAAGATAAATAAATGCATTCTGTGGTTTCGGACTCTGCACACCGGATACTTTAAGTAACGTGTCTGTCTCTTTCACCATATCTGCCATCATCTTAATCTGATGGAAAGTCGGACCTTTTAATTGACCAGTATTAGATTTAATATAATTAACCTTATTCTTAATGCCAATCTGTACAGCTTTTTCCAACTGCTCATCGTTTAGCTCACAACATTCAACAATCATCTTTAAAACTGCTTCCGGAACGGCGTGTCTCACTTTCTCTACTTCCTCTTCAATAATATCCCAATGCCCCTCTTTGGCCGCTCGATAATTGATAACAAAATCAATATTTGTCACGCCAAGCTCCTGAATTTTCTGCGCATTGTATGCCTTTACATCGGGAAGGTCAATCCCTCTTGGAAATGCAAGACTCATACCAAGGAATAAACCCGATCCCTCAATAATGGGTTTTACAATTGGAACTTCGTAAGGATTACAATATACTCCGGCAAGGTTATACTCAATAGCTTTATGACAGTTTTCAATTATCTTCTCCTTGGGATTAAAACTCACGTGGGAACATTCAAAGAATTGTCCCAAATCATGTTTACTCATGTTTCTTACATCTGCGTTTTTCATAACGAAACCTCCTATGCGCTGTTTAATTGTTACGTTCCTGTATATACAAGTTATGATATCACTATACCACCCTTCGATTGGTCTGTCAATGCATTTTCTAAAAATAAACACCTTTTGACAAATTAAAACTTTTGATTGACATCTATACTTTCATTATATAGAATATACATGTATGAAAGGATGGAAAATAATGTTAGAAAGAAATACGCCAAAACCGCTATATCAGCAGTTGAAAGGTATTCTGATGGATGAAATTGAGGCTGGAAAATGGGAACCAAATGAAAAAATCCCTTCGGAGAACGAGTTGAGTTCGCTATATGGACTGAGCAGAATGACTGCGCGTGCTGTGGTATCCGACTTGGTCAAAGAGGGTCTTTTATACCGTGTTCAGGGCAAAGGGACTTTTGTCAGTGAAAAGATTCTTACTTTGAGTCCATCCTACGTTGGAATACGTGAACAACTGGAACAAATGGGATATGAAGTAAAAACCCGGATTGTAGAATGCAAGACTATTAAAAGCACTGGTAAGATTGCCAAAAATCTTGATCTTTTATTTGGGGATTCCGTATTTATGATTAAGCGTATTCGTTATATAGAAGACGCCCCGATTAGCCTTCATGTATCCTACATAAATGAGAAGTATAGAGAAAAACTTTCGGAGGATTTGTTGGAAAGAGAGCAGCTTTGCGTCATTCTAAATGAGGAGTATGGTCTCACCAGACAAAAAGTGTCAGAGACTTTGGAGTCTATTATCGCGACAAAAGAAGAAGGAAGTTTGCTCGAAGTAGAGGCCGGCCATCCTCTATTACTTTTAGAAGATGTTATATATGATACTAATAATGTGCCTTACGAATATACTAAGGTGCTTTTCAGAGGCGACAAGATTAAGATTAAATTACAGTATGATTAATCAAAGTCTGGTGTTGGTAGTGTAAAATAGTTTGTGTTTTTTGGTAAAAAATGGCTCCTTTTTGGTAAGAATTCAGATATGACAATTCTTATCGAAAAGGAGTATTTTTATGGCAGTAGCAAAGGAACAAATTCGACAGATTATCTCAGAAAATAACATCAACAGCGTTGCAGATGTATATGCACTTCTCAAAGACAGTTTCAAAGACATCCTTCAGGAGCTTATGGAGGCTGAGTTGGATGCAACCCTCGGTTATGAAAAAAATCATAAAGGGGATTTGAGCACCGGCAATAAAAGAAATGGTTATTCTACGAAAAACCTGAAAAGTCAGTATGGTGAATTTCAAATTGATGTCCCGAGAGACCGCAATGGAGAGTTTGAGCCAAAACTGATTCCTAAATATCAACGGGACATTTCCGGGATTGAAGAAAAAGTGATTTCTTTATATGCCCGTGGTATGAGTACACGTGATATTCATGACCAGCTTCAGGATCTTTATGGAATTGAATTATCAGCAGAAATGGTCAGCAAGATTACTGATAAGATCCTCCCACAGGTCAAAGAATGGCAGTCTCGCCCTCTGAATCCGGTTTATCCTTTTGTTTTTATGGACTGCATCCATTACAAGGTCAGGGAAGACGGAAGAATCTTAAGCCGTGCTGCCTATGTGGTCCTTGGGGTTACTGTGGAAGGTTATAAAGATATCCTGAGCATTACAGTAGGTGCCAATGAGACCAGCAAGTTCTGGCTGGGGATGCTGAATGATCTGAAAAATCGTGGGGTAAAAGATGTTCTCTTTTTCTGTGTAGATGGGTTGCCAGGATTTAAAGAAGCAATACAGGCAGTCTATCCTCAGGCAGAGATCCAGAGATGTATCATCCATATGCTGCGTAATTCCTTCAAATATGTAAACTATAATGATTTAAAAAAATTTTCCTCCGATTTCAAAGCAGTATATAATGCCCCAACTGAAGCAGCAGCTTTGTCAGAGCTTGATGCCATTAAAGAAAAATGGGGAAAGAAATATCCCTATGCAATCAGTAACTGGGAAAACAACTGGGAAGATTTGAGTTCCTTTTTCCAGTTTTCAAATGATATCCGACGGATCATGTACACAACGAATATTATAGAGGGATTGAATCGGCAGTATCGGAAAGTCACGAAAACTAAAAGTGTATTCCCGAGCGATACGGCATTGGAAAAGATGTTATATCTTGCCAGTGAAAATGTAGTTAAGAAGTGGACACAGAGATATCGGAACTGGGATCAGGTATTGAATCAGCTGATTGTTTTATATGGAGAAAGGCTTACCGATTATCTGTAAATAGAAAAGGCAGGAATGGCAACGCTCCTGAAGCCCCCATTCCCGCCTCTCCTTTATTCCGTCGGCATTTGTATTATTGCCAAAAAATCCCAATCTTATTCCAGAGGTCGGGTGTGGGCAGAGCCCACAAAAGAGCAATAAGCACAATGCCTTGTTTGCTATGCAAAAAATCAAAAAAGATGTATAAAATCTTGCCAAATGGTTATATTATAAATAGAACAACTAATTCGACAACAGTAAAGGCATGAATTCGACAGCAAAATATTACATATCTAATTCTTATCAGAAAAATTCATTTTTTATAGACACAAGATTTTTTACGCCCTCCTGGTGTTTTTTCAATGGCGGGGAAGTTCCCCGCCATTCTTTACAGTACCTATATATTCGCCCCAGAAAAACTTAGCATATTCATGATTACTTCATCGAGCATGCCGCCTATTCCCCCAGGAAAAAACACTTAATCCTGAACTTAGTCCCCGCCGTGACCATCTCGTATTCCTCATCCGTGAGCACCTCTTTCAGCTCCTCCTTTCCTTCCTCCGGCACAATCGCATGTACACAATCCAGGAAGCAAAGATTAGGATACAACACACACCACCAATTATGCCCCTCTCCTTCTCCAATCTCAATCCGAAGCGCCTCATACCTCCCCGCCGGAAATGTCACATCTCCATACGTTTTATCCGGGAATTCACATTCTGTAACCTTCGCTTTCACCGCATATCCATATCCCTCTTCATGAATCACATCTCCCGCAACCTCTTCTATATCTTCCACATGCGCCCTGGCCCATTCCTTCGTCTCTTCCGCCGATTCCGCCTCCGGAAGTTCCTCTTCCATATAAGAAATCACCGCCTCCTTCACACGCATTTTCAGCGCCTGGTCCTCCTCACTGTCACTATTAGCCAGCACATGAAACCGAAACACCTCCCCGGCCAAATCCTCCTGCGTCTTCTTCACCCTCTCCGAGACTCTCTGCCCATGCACCACACTCCCCGTCAAAACCCCCGCCATCAAAACCGCCGCCACCAAACAAATCACACTCTTCTTCCCCGGAAAAACCCTATCTCTTCTCCTGATCTGATCCACCTCATCCGGCAAATAAACTTCTCTATACTGCAAACCTATGTACCTCCTTTTTACCAATTCTCTGATTAATCGGAGTATGCACACAAAAAAGCAGGCTTATTCAGCCCGCTCATATTTCCCCAAATTAAATACCTAATCTACTTTTTGTCCACTCAAACTTTATTCATTCCCTAAAAGCGTTATCACCTGCTCCTGCTCATCTAAATTCCCTTATAATTCAGCTATTACGCACTTCTGCGCCTCTATGGTCGCCTATATTTTATCACTCATACTATACCGTATTCCTAACTAACTCCATCATCTCCTTTTTACTACACCCAAAATTCCACCACAACCTTCCCTCCACAACTTCACAAAGTTCCCCCTGAGAACGCGTAGCCGCCGAGCTGTGATATAGGGGATTGGAACCGTAAAAAACGCCGGCACTTAGATGGCAGAAGCCGCCTCGCGGCGCCCTGGCATCTTAGTACCGCTGCGTTTTTTTCCGAGCGAGAGCGCGTTCCAATCCCCTATATCACAGCTCGGCGGCGTCCCTTCTCAAAACTTATCTCCTCTCCCGAATAAAATCCGCCACCCGATAACACTGATTATCAATATGTTTCCCCATCACCTCACAAACCTGTTCCTTCTCCTTCTTCTCAATTAATTCAATAATCTTCTCATGCTCCATAATAAGCTGTCCATAATATTCCTTATGCTTCAGATACTCAATCCTGAAGCGGTACATCTGCTCCCGCAGGTTATTCAGAAGCGTAATCAGTCTCTGATTATCCGTCGCATAGAAGATGATATCGTGAAACCGCACATCAGCCTCGGCAATCCTCGTGATATCCTCGCTTTTCAGTGTCTCCTCAAATTCCTTTGCCGCCACCTTAAGTTCGCCGATCTGCTCCTTGCTGATCCGCTCGCAGGCAAGCTCCGCCGCCAGTTCCTCCAACGCCTTTCTCACCTCAAGCACGTCCATCAGGTTCTTTTCCGTAATCTCCGCCACCTCAGCGCCCCGCCTGGGAATCATCAGCACCAGACCTTCCAGTTCCAGCTTCCTGATCGCCTCGCGGATCGGGGTTCTGCTCACGCCCAGCTTATTGGCAAGCTGAATCTCCATCAGTCTCTCACCCGGCTTTAACTCCCCACGCAGAATTGCCTGCCGCAGGGTATTGAACACGACATCTCTAAGTGGTAAATACTCGTTCATGTTTAACTGAAAATTTGCTTCCATTTCTTATCTCCTTTTGTACTCCCGTTTCACATTATGCACTCCTGCAATGTATACCTGCTTTGCAAGGCCCTTACTTTTTATCTGCTCCGCTGCTTTCCTCGCTGACCGCCTGTCCTCAAAAAGCCCGAACACGGTCGGCCCGCTTCCACTCATCATGGCGCCCATAGCACCGGAGTGCATCATGCTCTCCTTAATCCTTGCAATGACCGGATACGCTTCGATCGTCACCTTCTCCAGCACATTCCCCATCGATGCAGCGACCATCCGGATATCTTTCTGTGCCAGTCCTTCCAGAATCCCGTCAATATCCGGATGCTCCGTAATCTCCTTGGAATCCAGCTTGTCATAGACCATCTTCGTCGACACGCTGATCGGCGGCTTCGCGATCAGAATCTGACACCTTGGCAAAGGCGGCAGCGCGGTAAGCTGTTCGCCGATCCCTTCCGCCAGCACCGTACCACGCATGATACAATACGGAACGTCTGCTCCCAGCTTCACCCCACGGTTCATCAATTCCTTCTCGGAAAGCCCCAAAGAGAACATCCGATTCATTCCATACAGCACCGCCGCCGCATTGGAACTTCCGCCTGCCATTCCGGCAGCTACCGGAATATGCTTATCCAGAATAATTTTGATTCCGTCCCGGATCTGAAATTCCTCCATCAATAGCTGCGCCGCTTTCCAGGCAATATTATTTTCATCCTTGGGCAGGAAATGCAGATTGGTTTCGACCTCAATACCCGGCTGGGACTTTTTGATCAAAGTCACATTATCATACAGATACAATGTCTGCATTACCATACGTACATCATGGTATCCGTTCTCACGTCTCCCAAGTACGTCCAGACCCAGATTAATCTTCCCCAGTGCTTTCAGCTCCAATTTTTCCATCAGAATCGCTCCTCTTCTTTGTCGGAAATGTACCCTCAGAACATATCAAAATCCACTCAGCAGGCAGGCCGCATATGTTCTATGTTTCTTGTATTATGTATCTTGTATACATTATACTTATAGTATACTCATATTTTCCTTCAAAATCAAGAGTTTATCCCCCATTTTCAGCTCTTCCGACGACATTTCGTTAATTTCCATAATTCCCTCTTTTGTCGTATAATATCTTTTCGCCAAACTCCACAAATCATCTCCGTCTTTTACAACATATCCTATGATTCCGGGGCGTTTTCCCATCTCCTGGCTGTCAAACGGCCGGAATTTCAGATCCGTTATCACATTCGTCTTCACCGGACACCGAAGAAAACTCCGGAACGCAAGATGGGCCTTCATTTCCACCTCATCGTTCCCCGTTAAATCTATGGCGAGCTGCTCCAGACTGTATGTGATATCGTAGCACATCTGCGGGCAGGCCCCCTGACATTCTAATAAGTAGGAAAACGGCACGAGCCCCTGCCACATATCGAAGGGAACCGAATCATTTGCCTTCACATACAGGAAATGAATATGCAGCACGCCTTCGATCTGAATTCCTTCAGGGACCACCTCCATATGTTCCACCTGAATACTTCCCCCGCTATGGCAGATCTGAAGGATTTCCTCTTTCAGCTCCGGGAGGCTGAGTTTCTCATTTAATTTATATTTGGAATGATTCTGCATGATCAGTTCTTCGTATTGCGCATCCTTCTTTTCAGGCAGGCACTCTTCGCGAAGGGAATAGGCGTCTTCCAAAAGCTCTGTCTTCTCTTCCTCATAAATCAGGATACGCATTTCCAGGCTCGCCTCGATTCCCAGTGTCCGCATCTCACCGTCCCCGTCCATCCGTGGCTCCACGATCGCGTCGACCAGATTGTCATAGACGTGATGATACAGTGTCTCATCTGCTCCCATACACTCGATTCGCCCTTCAAACGGGACGCTTTGCCACACCCAGTCGGTTTTCTCATCCTGTGATGCATAAAAACAGAACACCTGTAATTCCCCGGTCAGCAGCATCGCATCCTGCACCAGCTTGGTATCCAGACGGCTCATACTCACCTCTGTCCAAAGAATGGTCCCGATATTTTCCTTGGTTCCCGGGATCGTCACCTCTTCTTTGATGCGGTAAACGTCTCGTTTTGACGTGTGAAGCTGCAGCAGCTCGATCGGAAGTTTCTTCTTATAGAGATTTTCGGCGTCTTCGATGTCCACCGTCACTTCCTCATCCGCCCTCAACTCCGTGTGAACCGAAAGCTCGATCATAGCGCGGATCCCCAGTTTTCTGGAATGAATCAGAGAAGAAGCCAGTTCCACCCGGGTCACCGACGCCACCGGCTCCCCCGTCTCCTCTTCTTCCAGATAGACCATTTCTTCAAATGGCAGCTTCCCGTCCATGGAGGCAAGGATGGCCTCCCCGTCCGTGACATAAAGGATCTTAAAATACAGCTTTCCCGTAATCCTCAGATAATTTTCTACCCTCTTCACTTCTTCAATCCGTACACTTCCCTGGTCGGAAATAATCCGTCCCACGTCACTTTTCGTATCCGGCACATTAAAATCGTCGTCGACCATGAACTGGCTGGTCACCGTTTTCCCTAATCGATTAGTCCGAATCCGTTTCTTAATTAACTCCATTTTTATTGCCTCCTTATTTTGGTGGTATCATTCAAACACGACGTCCTTCTCTTTTTCCTGCACCCTCAAAACGATATAGGGGCATGTGGGTGTATCGCTGATCTTTTCGTCTTTTGCCGGTCCAATCAAAGATGTATGTATGTAAATAATCCCTTCCTGCATCGAACATTCTTTGACCTCAATGCTATATCCACTGGTTTCCTGTTCGCCATAGCCCCTGGCAATATATATGCCGTCCTCGTCCTCCCAGGTCAGACACATCAAAGTATGGCTCTCTTCCTCAATCATGTTCTGAAATCCTTCCGGCACTTCATCGTCCTCGATGATGGTGTATTCTATGGGCTTTCTTCCCTCCTTCTGCTTTTTCTGCACACTGCACCCCGAAAGAAGCACTGCTAAAATAACTGCTGCCAGCACAAAACCTGTCTGCTTCATGTTATAAGATCACCTGCCTTACAATATCGTATGAACTTTCTTGCACTTTCATTCCCCGCAGAGTATAATAAATCCAAATGGCAACGATATCATTTTACGGAGGATCTGACATATGATACGTATTATCTTAGTCGCACTATTTTTATTTTCATTTCTTATCCTGTCCATTCCTGTTCTGTTCATCGAATGGATCATCGGCCTTATAAGCCCCGGGAAGAAGGACTTAAGCTCCCTGCGCATCGTGCAGTGGGCGTTTAAGGTCATTCTCAAGATTACCGGCGTGAAGGTGACGGTCATTGGCGAGGAGAATGTCCCCGACGAACCGGTCCTGTTCATTGGAAATCACCGGAGCTATTTTGATATTCTGCTGACATATTCCCGCTGCAGGCGCCTGACCGGATATGTAGCAAAGAAAGAGATGGAACGTTATCCTCTCCTTTCCAACTGGATGCGTTATCTGTACTGCCTTTTCCTCGATAGAAAAGATATGAGAGAAGGTCTTAAGACCATACTCACCGCCATCGATTATGTGAAAAAGGGAATTTCGATCTGCATTTTCCCCGAGGGGACACGTAACACCGGCGAAGAGCTTACCATGCTGCCATTTAAAGACGGCGCCCTGAAGATTGCGGAGAAGTCCGGTTGCGCTATTATTCCGATCAGCATGAATAATACCGCCGAGATTTTTGAAAATCATCTGCCGTTCATCAAAAAGACGCATGTGGTTCTGGAATATGGGAAACCTATCTATCCAAAAGAACTGGACAAAGAGACGCGCAAACACTTAGGGCAGTACTGCCAGAATCTGATTCTGGAGACAATCAAGAAAAATGCTGAGCTGGTATAATATCTCGGCAAAAGAAAAGAGGATGTATTATGAATACCTTTAACAGAAATCTTACACTTTTAACGGACCTGTATGAGCTGACTATGATGCAGGGTTATTTTGAAAAGCAGGAGAATGAAGTCGTAATCTTCGACGTTTTTTTCCGGTCCAACCCCTGCGGTTCCGGCTATTCCATCGCCGCGGGCTTAGATCAGGTAATCGAATATATCAAGAACCTGAATTTCAGTTATGATGATGTGGACTATCTGCGGGGACTTGGTATCTTCTCCGAAGATTTTCTTCAGTATTTGAGCGGATATCATTTTACCGGAAGTATTTACGCCATTCCGGAAGGAAGCGTCGTCTTTCCGCGGGAACCGCTTCTTAAGGTCATCGCGCCGATCATGGAAGCGCAGCTTGTGGAGACCGCTATTTTAAATATTATCAACCACCAGTCCCTGATCGCCACCAAAGCGTCCAGAGTCGTTTACGCGGCGAATGGCGGCGGAGTCATGGAATTTGGTCTTAGACGCGCGCAGGGACCGGACGCAGGCCTTTACGGCGCCAGAGCAGCTATGATCGCAGGGTGCGTGGGAACCTCCAATGTGCTGGCCGGACAGTTATTTGACGTCCCGGTGATGGGAACGCACGCCCATAGCTGGATCATGAGCTTCCCGGATGAATATACTGCGTTTAAAGCCTATGCGGACTTATATCCGGAGGGCTGCACGCTGCTTGTCGATACCTATGATACCCTGAAATCCGGCGTTCCGAACGCCATCCGCGTATTTGATGAGATGAAGGCAAAGGGCGTAAGTCCAAGAAAACTCGGCATCAGGCTGGACAGCGGGGACCTGGCATACCTTTCCAAGAAGGCGCGTAAGATGCTAGATGCGGCGGGACATACCGACGCGATCATCTGCGCCTCCAATGATCTGGACGAATACCTGATCCATGACCTGCAGATGCAGGGCGCAGCCATCGATTCCTGGGGCGTGGGCACGAACCTGATCACCTCCAAAGACTGTCCTGCATTCGGCGGCGTATACAAACTGGCCGCAGTCCAGGATGCAAATGGAGAATTTGTCCCAAAAATCAAGCTGTCTGAAAATACAGAGAAGATCACCAACCCTGGCAACAAGACCATTTACCGTATTTATGAAAAAGAAAACGGCAAAGTCAAGGCCGATCTGATCTGTTTCGCCGACGAGGTACTGAATCCGGAAGAGGATCTGCTGCTCTTTGATCCGATCGAGACCTGGAAAAAGACCAAGATGAAGGGCGGCACCTACACCGTGCGCGAGATGATGCAGCCGATTTTTATAAATGGAGAGTGCGTATACCAGTCGCCCAGCGTAAAAGAGATCGCCGCTTACTGCACCAAGGAAAAAGACACCCTTTGGGACGAGACAAAACGTCTTTTCTATCCGCATCAGGTATATATTGATTTATCCGAAAAATTGTATGAAGTAAAGAAATCATTGTTGGATGAGATGAGCAAGACAGATTAGGAGGATTTTTAAAATGAAGATTATCGTTTTAGCCGGCGGGCTGAGCACGGAGCGGGACGTTTCCTTAACTTCGGGCGCAGGAATCTGCCGTACTTTAAGAGAACGTGGGCACAAAGCTGTCCTTCTGGACGTATTTCTGGGACTTCCCGATGCCCCTGAGAATCTGGAAGACGTGTTCGAGATGCCGGACGGCAACCTTTCGATCGCAGAGGGAATCAAAACGACCGAGCCGGATCTTGCGGCTGTAAAAGCGTCCCGTGCGGACCAGTCAGATTGTTTTCTCGGGCCAAATGTCATCGAGCTTTGCCGCATGGCAGACATCGCCTTTCTCGGCCTCCACGGAGGCGTCGGCGAAGACGGACGGCTCCAGGCCGCCTTTGACATTCTGGGAATCCGCTACACCGGCCCGGATTCTCTGGGAAATGCACTGGCCATGGACAAAAGCGTGACCAAACAGATTTTCCAGAAGAACCATATCCCGACTCCGGAGGGCACCTGGTTATATAAGAAATCCAAGGATAAGCCGCTCTCCGAATTCGGGCTTTCCCTGCCGGTCGTTGTAAAGCCCTGCTGCGGTGGCTCCAGTATCGGCGTCTATATCTGCCATACCCAGGAGGAATATCAGAATGCTATCCGTGAATCCTTCAAGACCGAGACCTGTGTCATCATTGAAAAATATATCAAAGGCCGCGAATTTGCCTGCGGAATTATCGATGGGAAGGCACTTCCTGTCATTGAGATCATTCCGAAGAGCGGATTTTTTGACTACGCCAACAAATATCAGGCCGGCTGTACGGAAGAGATCTGCCCGGCAAATATTCCTGATGAGATTTCTGCCCGCATGAGAAAGGCTACGGAACATGCATTCCGCGCATTAAAGCTGAATGTCTATTCCCGTGCGGATTTCCTTCTGGACGATGAGGGAAATATCTACTGTCTCGAGGTCAACACCCTTCCCGGCATGACCGCTGCCAGCCTGCTTCCGAAGGAGGCTGCCGCTGCCGGAATCGAGTATGGCGAATTATGTGAGCTGATTATCGAAAAATCTATGGAAGCAAGGTACCGCTCATGAAAAATATGACATTATTAAACATCGTCGCAGCATGTCAGGGTACATACTGTGGCGACAACAGCCTGTTAGATCAGGAGATTACAGGAGTTGCGATTGACAGCCGTAAAGCGGGAGCCGGTTTTTTATTCGTACCGATCAAAGGTGCCAGAGTCGACGGCCATACCTTTATTCCTCAGGTGATGGAAAAAGGTGCGCTTGCGACACTGTCCCAGGAAGACTTAGGCGAAACGGACTATCCCTATATCCGGGTCGCTTCCTGCGAGAAGGCGCTGCAAAGGCTGGCCGCATTTTATAGAAATTCCCTTGATATCAAGGTCGTTGGAATTACCGGAAGTGTGGGAAAAACCAGCACAAAGGAGATGATCGCTTCTGTCCTGTCACAGAAGTATCATGTCCTGAAAACGGAGGGCAACTACAACAACGAGATTGGCCTTCCCCTCACTATTTTCAATATCCGCGAGGAACATGAGGTTGCCGTTCTGGAAATGGGAATCGACCATTTTGGCGAGATGCATCACCTCGCATCTATGAGCCAGCCCGACATATGCGTAATCACCAACATCGGCCTGGCACATGTGGAGAACCTGGGAAGCCGGGACGGCATCTTACAGGCAAAGACCGAAGTATTTGAACACTTAAAGCCCGGCGCATCTGTGATCCTGAACGGAGATGACGACAAGCTGTCCACCATCACCGAGGTCCAGGGAAAAAAGCCAATCTTCTTTGGCATGTCCGACCAGCACTGCGCCTACGCGGATCAGATTCAGAATCTGGGACTTAAGGGAACTTCCTGTACTCTGCACCTTGCTGATATGGATCTGCAGGTACATATCCCTGTCCCCGGAAATCATATGATCTACAACGCCCTTGCGGGCGCCTGCTGCGGGGCGGCACTTGGCCTCACTGCCGAAGAAATCACCCGTGGCATCGAAACCATGAAGACCATCGCCGGTAGGACCAATCTGATCGAGACGGACTCTTTCCTGATTATCGACGACTGCTATAACGCGAACCCGGTCTCCATGAAAAGCTCTCTGGACGTGCTTGCCTATGGCCTGGGGCGCACCGTTGCCGTTATGGGTGACATGTTCGAGCTGGGGCCCAAGGAGCGGGAGTTGCACTACAACACAGGGGCCTACGCCGCGCAAAAAGGTATTGATGTGATCTGCTGTATTGGAGACTTATCTAAAGATGCTTATGAGGGCGCAAAGGCATTGGCTAAAGACAGCGCTGTTCTTTATTTTGAGACCCGCGATGATTTTCTGGATAAGATTAAAAATGTGGTTCGAAAAGGGGACACGATTCTGGTGAAAGCTTCGAATGGCATGAAGTTTCCTGCGATTGTGGAATGTTTGAAGAATATGTCTCTGCGATAAGCAGGGACTGAGGACGAGGTAAACTCATGAAATACCAGATTTTGGTTCTTGATCTAGATGGGACCTTAACTAATTCAGAAAAAAAGATCACTCCTCCTACCCTGAAGGCTCTGATCGAGATTCAGGAAGCAGGCAAAAAGGTGGTGCTGGCTTCAGGTCGTCCGACCCGCGGCGTATTGCCGCTGGCGAGGGAGCTTCATTTAGAACGCTATGGAAGCTATATTCTTTCTTTTAACGGAGCACGAATCACAGATTGCCGCTCAGGCAAGATCATTTATAACCGAACACTTCCCAAAGAAGTGCTTCTCCCTATTTATGAAATCGCCTCCCACTATCCCGTAGATATGCTTGCCTACGGAGATGACCTCCTGTACTCGGCATTTAAACCGAATGAATACACGGAACTGGAATCCCGCATCAATGCTATGCAGATCTCAAATTCCGGGAATTTCCGTGAGGCAGTAAGCCGGCAGCCAAACAATAAATTTCTGCTCACCGGTGAGCCTCATGAAATCGCTATGGTAAAAGAGGTACTGCACACTCGTTTCCACGGATACCTGAACATTTACTGTTCCGACCCCTTTTTCCTGGAGATCATGCCGCAGAAGATCGATAAGGCCCACTCTCTTTTGCGGCTTCTTAACAGCATCGGGCTTACCTCCGACGAAATGATCTGCTGCGGAGACGGCTATAATGATATCACGATGATTGAATGTGCAGGACTGGGCGTCGCCATGGAGAACGCTCAGCCACTCGTGAGGGAGCGGGCGGATTTTATCACCCGGTCCAATGACGAGGACGGGGTTCTGTATGTGATTGATGAATTTATGAGGGATTGATAAAGATAAGGTGCTGCCGGGAATTTTGAACGGCAACACCTTCTTTTACAGTTTACTCGTTTATTCTCTATTTACCGAGTTATTAAACCGTTTCGGGAAAAAGCTGACCGGCTCTATAATAACCCTATAACATTCAAATTTCAGATTTATTCAAAATCAAACACAGCTCCTGTCACTGTAATTGCATAAGAAGAAGCATTACGGATTAACCCTTTATGGTGTCCTGTTTCGGCAGCATATCCAGAAATATAGCGCCCACTTGTGCTTCCCGACCAACTTTTTACGGTTTTCATAATTAATTCCTCCATTCTTAATATTTACTGTATATTAATTATATACGCTTTAGCTTGCTAAAAAGTTTCACTAAATATATTTTTTTCTAAAATTTTTTTGAAACTTTTCACACATAAAACCAGTATATATAAACAAATACCTTTTAAATACAGGCTAAAAAGAGGAGGGGTAGAATGAATGACCGCATCATCATAGAAAAAATCCGTCAAGGCAATCAAAACGCATTTGAATCGTTAATAGATAAATATAACCGGTATGTTGCAGTAATTGTACTAAAAATACTTGGTGGAATAGTGGAAAAAGAGGATATCCAGGATGTGATAAACGATACCTTTTTTCTGCTATGGAAGAATATAGATAAAATAGACATGGATACCTACGCGGATTTAAAAAATTACTTAGCAAGCATAGCCATAAATGCCGCAAAAAGTAAATTGCACTCCTATAAACAAACGCTTCCTCTCACGGATGAAATTTGGGACAATGAAGACAATGAAATAGAGAAGTTCCTTACCAAAGAATGGGTAATCAGTTGTATCAGACACTTAAAGCGGTCAGAACAAAGAGTCTTGATTAAATATTATTACCAGTGTAAATCCATAAAAGAAATTGCTGAGGAAGAAAAGATTCCCGAATCTACAGTGAAAACACATATGAGAAGAGGAAAAACGCATTTGAGAGAATTATTGAAGAAAGGAGAGTCGCTATGAATTATTATTCTATATTTGATATGGCAGAAGATGAATGCATTGATGTTTTGCAAAATGGCAATTATGAAGAAGACCTTATTGATACGTATACGTCAGACATCACAAAAAGGATGGTTTTCGAAAGAATCAACCGCAAACCGCCTCATCGTCAAAGAAAAATCAGTGCAAAAAAGATACTGATTATTGCCATAGCTGCGGCCCTGCTGATTTCTTCTTCCGTGATGGCTCAGGTTTACTGGGAACTGTGGGAAACGGGAGGTGCAGTAAAAATTGATGATTCCACCAGAGGCATGGTGGGGCAGGAAATCCATCACGTATCCGGCGATTATGTACTCACCCAAGCAGAACTGGAAGAACTATTCGGGCAAGAAGTGGGACTTATAGAAAACGAAGACATCAAAGTGGCATTGGAAGAACACTTGGCACAGGAAATAGAACTTGAAGAAAATGAAGTCGTCAAAACGGTAGAAGAAGGCGGACATATCCCTTATTCCGTAGATGTCTTTTCTACTACCCAGAAGGAAGAACATTTTATCACACCCGAAATTATTTGTACGAACAATGCAATGGCCGTATTTACAACGGATGACAAACGGGGATGGAGACTGAAAAAAGGAGACAAACTCCATTTTACGGTGACTCTATATTCAGGTGCCCGGCATGTAGCGGTTGTCAATATTGTAGATGGAGAATTAAAGAAAGAGATATTTGAATTTTATGGAAAAGAGCTCTCCTATCAGTATGTGGCGACAAAAGATTGCTACTATAACGTGGCTACGATCAGTGCCAGTTCCGATACCATTAGTTTTCATGAAGGGACGATTTCTATTGATCAAGACCACCATTAAACCGGTGTTCTTGACCTATAAATGATAACCTTTTAGATTTTTCATTTAATGCCTCCTACAAATGCACTACCACATAAACCATACCAGCTCCGCTGAAAGTAAAATTGAAACAAGTGGAGAACTATTTCCTCTCCACTTGTTAGTTATTACAACCAAATTTCATCACTCATATAAATCGTTTCAACCCATTACCATTCATTGTCATATTTTAGTTTCTTGTATACTAATCCCTATACTCAATACTTATTTTAATCTTATCCCCCCGGAAAAAAACCCTGGAATACTCATACAGCACATTTTCGGCAGTAAACAACTTATCCTGTAGCAGAATTAAGGAAAAGCCCGGCTTGATATCCAGATATTTTGCTTTCTCCCTGTCAGCCGAATAGGATTCCAGCGTCTCGACCATTCTGCTCCTATTCAGGTGATAGTTGGCGCGCATAATCCTGCACAATAATCCGTTCTCCAAATCGTTCTCCTCCAAATCAGGGCAGAGCTTTACCGGAACATAGGATTCATGAAAACTGATCGGTATTTCGTTTGCATAGCGCACCCTCTTAATCACATAATGCTCCTCGCCCATTCGAATACCGAGCTTGCCTGACACGAAATCATCAGCCCTCATCTTCTCGCAAGAAATCAGTTTTGTCCTGACACTGTGTCCCTGTTCCTCCAACTGTCCCCGAACACCGGAATATTCAAAGGTAGACACCTCCAGCTTTGTATCACTTACAAATGTCCCTTTCCCGGGAATCCGGTGCAGAATTCCCTGTGACACAAACTGGGTGATGACGCCTCTGGCCGTCATACGGCTGATTCCATACATCTCGCTCAATTTATTTTCGGACGGAATCATTTCATTCGCTTTCCATTCTCCGGTTCTAATCTTGTCATATATGATATCCTTCAGCTGTTCCGAAAGAGTCGTGGCGTTTCTTCTATTTAACAGTACTTCTTTCTCTGTTGCTATATCTTCATTCATCACGCTGTTACCTCACTAGTATTATTTTCTTTATATTCTAATTGAAAGCATAAAAAAATTCAACAAAAATATTGACACGGATATATTCCGCATGTATAATCTGTATATACAAGTTATACAGCTATATACAAAGGGAGGCTTTACCATGTTAATTCAATCAAAAATCAGAAACTTAAATCTTCCAGCAGTCCGTGGTGAGGAAGAATATGTAGCACGGATCCTGGAGCAGGGACTCTCCATAGAAGAGTTCAAGTCCATTTCCGGAATGGCAGATTACATCGGTGTGACACAGGAATTCAAGAACGTCATCGACTATTTTAAAGTTCCCGCAGGGGAGACACCAGCTGGTTTCGAGATTCAAATGGAAGTGAATGCCGACCGCGTCCTGAGAGTCAATTTGAAAAGAAATATTTCTTATGACAAAAATGGCCGGAAACGCCCTACCAATCTTCTGTTTTCCGCTGACAGTGCGAACCCGTATGAGGTTGCTCCGGTTTCCAGGATGCTGGCAAACCTGACCTGCAATCCGGGCATCATTTATGACCTGTTCATCAACAACCCGAAAGCAAATGTGGGCAACAAGTTCAAGGATCGCGATGAGGTGATGGCAGAAATCGGGCGGATTCTGGGCCCGGGCTGCGACATCAGTGTCGAGCTGAACGATCCTTTCGGAAAAAGTGACGCAGAAATCCTCGAGGAAGCGGCGAAATTCAAAGAGATGCTCTCCGAATACCGGGTTGTCATCAAAGTTCCGCACACCGGTCCCGTAAATAAGGACAATGTCGGGCAGCTTCTCACCGGCGATAAAAAACTGGACCGCCGTTACAACAATGTATCTACCGCGGATGCATTCCGGGGCCACAATCTGGCACTGATGCTGCATGAGCACGGGTATAGAGTAAACTTCACATTAATGTTCGAGCCTGCGCAGTCCGCATTGGCATTGCAGGCACGTCCTTACTTCATTAACAGCTTTATCCGCCACCGCCTGATGCAGACACAGGAAATGCAGCAGTTCCTTAACCTCTACAAGGCAACCGGAAGCAAGAAATATCTGGAAGATCTTCGGAAATTTATGGTTAGCAAGGATTACTACTGCGCCGGTGAAGAAAATATGGATCTGCTCGACGTGATGCACGCTGCAGAGACATTGATTGCGCAACGCAATTACAACAATGCAGAGGGAAATGACGGTCTCGACGGCATCCGCCACAATCTGCGCCTGCTCCGTCAAACCAATATGGATGATACCCGCCTCATCATCTGTAGTATGGAAGGAGACTGGAACTACTATGATATCGACCGTCTACTCTCCTCCAAGGAATACGGAGATATGGCAGGGCGTGTTGTCCTCACCGCAGAACCGAATTATCTGGCACGATTCTCCAGCGCGAACCAGGTTGTCTCCTATCAGCGCCGCTTTATGAACGCCGCTAACGGGGCAAAATAAACAAATAATTTTAGTATTGAGAGAAAGAGGATGTTAAAAAGCCGCATCCGCTTTTCATTAAAGGTAGTGTCAAGTAATCTATGAAAAAACGAGCCGAAAAAAACAGGCTCAAGTGAACCTTGAAAATTGCAAATATATCACACAATAAGTCCTCCGAAGGCTCAGGGCTCTGCCCTAAGAACCAGCAAGGAGCCAGCCCTTTGACCCATTTTCGGGCTCTGCCCGAACCCGTCCTCGCCGGAAGGCAGGAAAAGGGCGCACTTGCCCCCTTTTCTGCTGTACAGGATAATCCGAGAACCTTATGTCAAGTGACTTTCGCGGCATAACGGGGCCCCTGCCCCATTATTCCACGGTTCACCTGACAACAGTTCCGCTCCGTTTATGCAGTTCCCGATTTTTGTAGATTCAGGATTGTCTGCTGACCGAGGAAGATCAGGAGCTGCCATTTTCCCGGCATATTGTCCGTGCCTTTCAGCATATCCACTTCGTTAAGTACATGATAGTTGTTGTGCTTGTGAGGACGGAGAAAGTTATAATAAGCAACCCATAAAGCCAGGTCATAGTTGGCACCGTCGATGTTGTCAAATCCGTTTGTTTTCCGGTAGGATGCTTTGTATGTGCGGTTGAGCCGCTCGATCATCTGTTTGAATGGCCGGAACTCTTTGGAAACAGCATCGTCGTTGGTAAGTCCAATCACCTGAGTGATGTTGAATTTAAAAGCATCACCGAATTCATGGAAGAACTGCTGTGCCGCTAAGGGATAGGCACTGTAACCATCAGCAATAAAACGGAAGTTTTTGGGAAGTTCTTTCAAGTGGCGGAAGGCCATGCGCATCGCCATGATGCAGGGGCCGACACCACGGTTATCAGACACCTGGTAGCCGATAATGGAACGTTTGGCGGCGTCCATGATGAACCAGATATAGGTCTTGATCCCGCGGATTTTGATGTAGGTCTCATCAGCGGTAAAGGTATCACCGGCATCATAATCGTAGTTGTCTACAAAAGGTTTGATACAGATGGCGGCTGTCTTGCAGTAGTTGGCGATCTGCTGGTGGGAGATCTGGATGTTATACAGGTCTTTGAGAGCCTGCGAGGTCTTTCTGAGGGAAAGGCTGAGGTTCACGTGAAGTGTCAGACACAGGGACATGACATGGGAGTCGAACTTGCTGAACCTGAGGGAGGAAGCATTCCTGGGGAGAGAGTTTAAGTCCATCTTAAAGAAATCTATCGTGAATTCACGGTAGATATAATGGAGCTTGTATTCGTTCTTGCCATAATCTTTTTCGAGATGTTCTTTATCGACTTTCTTCAGGTTATGAAGATAGTAAGGGCATTTCGGGTTGACGCATTTATGGATGATAAAGTGCTTGCGTTCTTTCTTATGTGCCAGAGCGTTGCCGCAGTGAGGGCAGCGAAGGGTGTATTGTTTAGAGAAACGGTTCTCATCAGGAGAAAAAGTGGTGTTGCAGACCTTGCATTTAATCTGCCCCTTTTTACCGTTGTTGCGGTAGAGGAAGGGCTGGGGAGCATGACAGCAGGGACATATGAGGTCCTCAGGGATATCGCATTCCTTGCGGCGTGCAATAGGTCTGATCTTTTCGTGATACTTGTGATCAAAGTAGGGAATCAGGAGCTGCCAGTCCCAGTCATTTTGATGGATCTGCATTTTGGGAAGCTCATCAGTTTTGAACTTCTGGTATTTAGGAGAATGAGAATCATCAAAGGCCCACTGCTTGAGGGGGATATATTTGCAGATAAAGTGAATCAGCCAGCAGTTTTGTTGGTAAAGATATTGAATTACAGAGAGTAAGTATTGTATAATGTCCATGAGCATTGGCTCCTTTCGTGAGTGTTGTTTTGGTCGATGACATTATACACGAAAAAGGGAGGTCAATGCTCTTTTTATTGCAGATTTCCCTAAAAATCAAGGTTTTTATAAGATTTTGGAACAAAAAAACAGGTAGTTTTTGACACTACCTCATTAAAAAAGGAGGTATACATATGAGTAAGAGAACATTTTCAGAAGAATTAATTTATGCAAAGCAACACTCCTATGCCGTTGGCGCATTCAACATCTTTAATGAATTGTCCGCCAGAGCTGTCGTAAAAGCCGCTGTCTCTTTAGATACTCCTGTTATCCTTCAGACATCGGTAACCACCATTAAACAGCTCGGCGTAGAATCCCTCGGAGCTATGTTAAAACAAGTCAAGAAGGAAGCTCCCGTAAATGTATTGATTCATTTGGATCACTGCCGGGATCTGTCTCTTGCAAAAAGATGTATTGACGACGGATGGGACGCCATTATGTATGACGGCTCAGCTCTTCCTTTTGAAGAAAATATAGCAAACTGCAAAGAAATCGCTGCCTACGCACACGCAAAAAATGTCTGTGTTGAGGGTGAACTCGGACGCATAAGCGGTGTTGAGGATGATATTCAGGTTGACAGCGAGAATGCGTCAGGAGCATCATTATCGGAATCATTAGAATTCGTCCGGACAGCCGACATCGATGCTTTTGCACCCTCTATTGGCACTGCACATGGCGTTTATAAAGGCGTCCCACATATTGATTTTAATCTGGTGGAGCAGCTTGCACGGGAGATTGATACTCCTATTGTGATTCACGGCGGCACAGGTCTTTCAGAAGAAACCTTCCGTCGACTGATCAGATCAGGTGCATCGAAGGTAAATGTTTCAACCGCTCTCAAACATGCTTATCTCGATAATGCGAAAGAGTATTTTAAGATCAATCCGACCAAAATCGATCCCCTTGACTTTGACAAATACCTTTCCAATCATATCGAGAATGCAGCAAAGACACATATGGAAATTTTCAGAAAGGACAGGAATTAATCCGATGAATGACCATGCTTACACTCCCAATTATCCTGTAGACCTGCATTGCCATACGACTCGCTCCGACGGAGCGGATACCCCGCTGATGCTGATTGACCATGCCGCCGAATTGGGCATGAAAGTAATCGCTATCACTGATCATGATGTGCGGCCACCCGAAACCATTATGATTGATGACACACTCGAGATAATACCGGTGGAACAATACGCGCGCAATAAAGGAGTCACCGTCTTAAGAGGCATTGAAATATCTTGTGAGACCACTGCGGAGGACTGCCATCTTGTCTGCTTCGGATGCGACTGGTCGGATCCTTTCTTCACAAAACTTGAGCAAGATGTAATCCGCGCAAAAGTAGAAAGTTATCATCGCCTTACTGCTGCCTTAACCAGCGCCGGCATGCCACTTAGCTGGAAAGAAGTTCTGGATAACAACGGACATCCGATTGATGAGAACCAGATTCAGAAAAAGATGATCTTTGAATTGATGGCACGCAAAGGCTACGCGGAGGACTGGAGCAAAGCAAAGCTCATGGTAAAGAACAATCCCGCTTTCCAGTCCCTGCGTCGCAAACCGGATCCTTTGTTCGTCATATCGGAGGTACACCGTTGTGGCGGAATTGCAATCATGGCACATCCTTATCTTGTAAACGACCCTATCTTTCTCCCGGAGGGAAGAATCTCTCGTCATGATTATATTGACCGTCTGATTCACTGGGGGCTGGACGGCATTGAGGCATGCTATACCTATGAGAAAACAAGCTATGACGGCACACAAAGTGCAAAAGAGATTGAACGTGAAATCAAGTTACAGTATGCCGATAGATTATCCATCATATCCGGAGGATCCGATTACCATGCCGACGAGAAAAAAGGCGTACAAAATCCCAGAAGACTGGGCGAATGTGGCCTTACATGGGATGAATTTAATCATAATCTCAAGCTACGCAGTCTCCTGGAACATCAAGCAGATCCGCGGCACTGAGGAGGTATAGAAAATGGCTGATAAAACAAGAATTTTACGTGCAGAACTGGCTGCTGCAAAATCCAGAAAAAATGTCTTTCGAATGGTACGTGCCGGTGGTCACGGACATGTTGGCGGCGCCCTGTCGGCAATCGATATCGTCGCTGCACTCTATTTTGATATTATGAATGTATCCCCCGAGAAGAAGGATGCATCGGATCGAGATAGATTTTTACTGTCAGCGGGGCATAAATGTCTTGCTCAATATGCGGTTCTCGCCGAAAAGGGATATTTCGACAAATCTGTTCTAGATACCTATGGAGCGCTAGGCTCACATATTCCCGGACATCCTGATATGCATAAACTGCCCGGGGTGGAGGCAAATACCGGTGCTCTTGGGCACGGGCTTTCCATCGCCGCAGGAATGGCCATGGCCGCCAAACTGGACAAACTAAATTACAGTGTATATGCGATCACCGGTGACGGGGAGTTACCGGAAGGGTCCAACTGGGAGGCAGCAGCTGCAGCGGCTAAATTTAAGCTGGATAATCTGATAATCTTCATTGATAATAATGGATTGCAGATTAGCGGAAATGTCACAGACGTCATGAATATGGAGCCTATTGATGATAAGTTCAGAACTTTTGGATGGCATGTGGTCACCATAAACGGTAACAATATGAATGAGATCCTGGATACCCTGGATTCTCTTCCTTATAATGGAGGCAAGCCCATCGCTATCCTCTGTAAAACAACAAAAGCAAAAGGACTTTCTTTTGGCGAAAATAATGTGAACTATCATTTCTGGAATGCAACCGAAGAACTTATACAACGTGCGGAAGCCGAACTTGATGAGGTTATTGCACAGATAGAACAACAGCTGGAGGTGGTAGAATAAATGAAAGGTGAAATATTAGATCCCAGAAAAGAATTTGGAAATGCCGTTACAGAACTTGCAAAAACAAATCCAGATGTTGTCGTTTTTTCTGCTGACAGCGGAAAAAGTTCCGGTTTTGGAAATTTTGCAAAGCTATTTCCCGAACGTTACTTCGAATGCGGTATTATGGAGCAAGGTGTTGTTGGAATGGCAGCAGGTATGGCTACAGCCGGAAAGATTCCTGTCTTCTGTGCGATTGCTCCCTTTGTGACGGCCCGTCCGTTTGAGATGGTCAGAAATGACCTTGGTTATATGAAGCAAAACGTAAAAATTGTCGGAAGAAACTGCGGCATTACCTATTCCGATTTGGGTGCCACACATCAGAGTCTCGACGACTATGCAATCATGCGTATAATCCCGGGCATGACCATCCTTGCACCACAGGATCCGATGGAAATCAGGACGGCCGCAAAGGCTATGTTGGAGCACAACGGTCCTGTCTATATGAGAATAGGGAATCCTAAAATCGAAGAAATCTTTGACGAAAAACCGTTCGTCATTGGTGAGGGAGAAATTCTTGCCAAGGGTACAGATGTAACGGTAATCTCCACCGGCTCAACAACAGCCGATGCCATTCAGGCAGTCCATCAATTGACGAAGGAAGGTATTTCCGTTGAATTAATCGGCATGCCTACCGTGTGGCCGTTGGATAAAGAATTGATTCTCAACTCCGCCCGTAAAACGGGCAAAGTCATCACTGTCGAGGAACATTACCAAAACGGTGGCCTCGGAAGTATTGTAACTGAATTGTTAAGCGAAGAACAGGGAGTTATAGTAAGAAGGTTGGGATTACCGAATGCATATGCCATCACCTGCGGCGATTACCGAGAATTACTGCACTACTATCATCTCGACAGCGAAGGAATTGCCGAAAAGATAACAGAGTATTTGCATCAATAATTAATATAGTATCTCCTAATAACCCCCGGAGCCTCTCATGTACCCATGTGATACGCCCCGGGGATTCTCTCACGTATTAAGGACTTCGTAGATTAATCCCAGCCAGAAACAACGGCAATAATTACTGTGCACACATTCCGTGACGCGGCTGTCTCTGTGGAATACGATTTCCTGACATTACCTGACCATCTCTCAAGTCAGGTAATAGCCCTTTTTATCTTAATATCCTTACTTTAACATTGCCTCGATATCCGCCTTCTCCGGCATAGACCGAATCGCGCCCTTCTTGGTAGTGATAAGCGAAGCACCCGCATTTGCAAATGTCAGCATTTCCTTCAGATTCTCCTCACTCAGATCCTCAATTCCATGCTCCAGCACATAATTCAGCACGCTTCCGCAGAAGGTATCTCCTGCTCCTGTCGTGTCCACCACATGCTCCTGTGCGAATCCCGGAACCTCCACGCGCAGATCTTTGTAATATGCACGGCTTCCGTCCTTACCCATGGTAAGGCATACCAGCGGAATGTGGAATTTATCACGGATAATCTGAATTCCCTCGTCATAATCCTCCACGCCGCTGATGAACTGAATCTCATTATCAGAGATCTTCAGAATATCACAGTGCTCCATCGCCGATAACATCTGCTCCTTCGCCAGATCCATAGAGCTCCAGAGCGGCGGTCTGAGGTTCGGATCAAGAGAAATCAAAAGGCCGTTCTTCTTCGCAAGCTCTACTGCCTTCAAGGTTGCCTCCCGCACATCCTCATGCGTCATGGATAATGTACCAAAATGGAAAATCTTCGCCTTCTTGATGGCCTCTTCACTGATTTCCTCTTTTTTCAGCATCATATCCGCTCCCGGTTTCCGGTAAAACGAAAATTCTCTATCTCCATCCGGGAATGTATGTACAAATGCAAGTGTTGTATTAATCTCTTCATCTACAAGAAGGTTCTCTGAATTGATTCCTGCCTCCTCGATGGTTTCCCGCAAAAGCCGTCCGAACTGGTCATTTCCTACCTTACCGATAAATGCAGTCTTCTTACCCAGCTTCTGCAAGATAGCAAGAACGTTACACGGCGCCCCGCCCGGATTCGCTTCAAACAGGTTGTTTCCCTGTCCGCTCTTTCCGTTCATCGTAAAATCAATCAATAACTCTCCCAGCGCGATTACATCAAATTCTTTTTCCATTCTGATCTTACCTCCTGAATTTTCGCAAAATTCTGCCTCTCCTCGAAAACACTGCTTCCTCTACACAATCATTACCGGGCTTTCCGGCAACTCGTCCGTCGCGGCAAAAAATTACTTTATAAAAGAATACCATTTTTCTTCCACTTTCGCAACTTTCACTCGCTTCTTTATCGAATAAACTTATAATCCATTACTCTAATCACCTATAACACCACCACTATTTGCCCTCATCATCTATAATTCCCTGAATAATCTTTCCAATATTACTCGTAAGGTTCCCCAGCGCATTTTCAGCATCCTGATTCAGTTTTCCTTCTTGCTCAATTGCTGTATGTATATTCGCAGCCAATTCTCCGATCGCTGGATTCTCTTTAGGATTCATTTCGCTCTTATTTGTAAAAAGCGCAGTAATATACCTACGCTTACCAACCTTTCTATTTTCCAATATCTCGTCACGATTTGGCAATATGAGTTCTTCATAAGCCCCTTCATAATGTAATAGCAAGAACAATTCAAAGCTCGGATTTGTAATAGCCAGAATATGATTCTTCTGCCCCATTTCATAAACCTCTTTGAATTTATCCGGCTTGTTTTTATATATATCAGCATCAAAAACAACAACCATCTTATCGTGCTTGCTATCAAACTTATTTTTCACAATCCCTTTCTTCATCTCTGCAAATTCAATCAACGCTTTAGGATTAGAAAGATGCGCATCCTCTTCTGTCTTCTCCATCAATCTAATATCAATTAACGGATGAATCTCCAACTTCTTCCTCATATCAATAAGCTTGCGGAAATACCACACTTCCGTATTTGAACCTTCACAAATGAAAAAATACTTTCGAAAGGGCTCTTTTTGCTCCTCGGCATCAGATGGTCTTTTATTCCAATCAGTATATGTACGGATAGGGGCCATAACTATACCCCCTTTCTAAACTCAAATCTGCTAAAAACAGGTATCGCTCCATACCGCCCTTCCAAATATGCCTTGCTCAATTTTTTATCGTAACGCTCCTTAAAGCGGTCAAGTGAATAAATCTTGCTATTATTCTCCTCGCTCCTCTCTATAAACCAGATTTCATCCCTGCGGAATAACTCCTGATCCATGATTGAAGCTTCATGCGTTGTAAAAATCAACTGAACCCCATGATCCTTATGTCTTTCACTAAACAATTTCAGAAAACGCTCTGTAAGTTTCGGATGCAAACTTCTCTCCAACTCATCCACGATATAGACAACATCATCTTCCTTCACAAGAAGCATATCCATCAAATCAAATAGACGTCTTGTACCCTCAGATTCATCTTCAAAATCAAAATCATACAATGACTTTCCATGCCTTAGCTTAATTGTGGTAATTTTAGGCTCCCCATTTCCATTGGATTCAATATTAAAAAATGTCGTATCAGATCTACCAGACACGTGAAAGGACTTTTGACCGGTTTCCGTCAAATTTTTCTTAACATTTTCCATTATATCATCTAAAATAGGCCGGGGTAACATCTTTGACAAATCATTCAAATCAATTTCTTCAATTCGCACATTCGATACGCCCGTATCAAACGTAGAAATCAAATCATTAATCAATGTCAACGAATCATTTTCATAATAGTATTTGAAATCAGTCACTCTGGAATTCGGAGTAATAATAACAATATGGCTCTTCAACCAATTAAATACTTTCTTAAATACCTGAAGATTAGAATTTTCCAAAATCTTCTTCCCATGGTTCATCTCTGCCAAAAACAAACCAGCTATATTATCCTCAAAATCCGAAGCATATGTTTCAAATCGATTATATTCCTCTTTTGATAATGTAATGGAAGAATCAAGCAACGGTTTTGCTCTTTCTTCTCTCTCAAAGATACATTTTGATCCACCGTTTTGATACAGTTCATAAAGCCATTCCCCTGTCATCCGACAATCAGCAAGAGTTGCAGAAAAACCATACGCATAGAATTTGCCGTCAATTTCCATTTGTATTTCAAAAATACTATCCCTTTTTTCATTCTCTTTATCGTTACGGCAAAAATATTTCGCTCCCCATACCGGCAGGCCTTCTTCTAATGTTGATTTAAAAAAGCGAAAAAAATCAACCAAATTACTTTTACCGGAAGCATTTGCACCATAAATAGCAGCATGCTTTAACAGTCTGGTATTACTTCCGATCTTTACCCTATGATCTGATTTTGCACGTATTTTTGAAGATGATACCATCGTCAATTCTGTCTGCTTATCAAACGACTTAAAATTTTCAACTACTATTTTGGTCAACATACGCGCCACGCTCCTTTGGATAAAAGATACTACTATTATACTTTTTCTTTTCAAATTGGTCAATCTAACTTTTGTTATTTAACGATTTTTTCTCTAAATACTTCCCCATTATATCATTTCACAATATACAAATAATTATTCAAAGATATTTTCTCTTATACAACCAACGCGCTGATTCCCTAAACTAGTACCTCCTCTCATAAAATTATTTTTTCCATACAAAAACGGCTGCGCCACATGCACATTAAAAAATTCAATCAACGGCCCCATACAAAACGCCGTAATAATCGTCCCGACGCCAGACACATCACCACGACCCCGATAGCCAGAAACACCACTCGAAGCAAAAGCCCCGGATTCGGAAACGCCCAGTTCACGAACGCCTGCGAATACTGCACCACATACCCCAAAAGAAACAAATTCACAAACGTAGCCAGCCCCACATAATGCCTGTCCGCCAAAAACGAAAAACTAAGCAGCATCAGATTCGCGATCACATAAAGCGTCCCAAACTGTATCGGAGCCACAGCGTCCAGCCCTCCCATAAAAGTCTGAAACGGGTCCACCCCAAACACCGAGCACTTAAAAAACCCCACACTAATCCCGCACACCAAAACCCCCAACACACACATCAAAATCCGCTTATTTCTCTCCCGCACTTCCATCATACACTCTCCCAAGTCCTAAATTTTTCTTCCTAATCATATAACCCTTTCCCCCAGATTGCAACTACATTTTCCCGAGAGCGAGTGCCGAAAGACAATCATTCAGGGCGACGGCGTCCCTCCAGTACCGAGATGAACGTCCACCGGACGTTCACTCAGGTATGCTTGGCAAATAAAAAAACCAGGCAGGATCGCTCCCACCTGGTTCTCATTTCCCATCTATTCCTCTTCCGGCTCCTCCAAAAGCGCCTTCTCATACCTCTCCAGAATAATCCTCTGAATCCGCTCCCTGGTCCCGGAATTAATCGGATGAGCAATATCCCGATACTCCCCATCCATTGCCTTCTTGCTCGGCATAGCAATGAAAAGACCTTTCTCGCCCTCGATCACCTTAATATCGTGTACCACAAACTCCTCGTCCATCGTTATGGATACCACTGCCTTTAATTTTCCTTCTTTTGCGACTTTCCGCACACGCACATCTGTAATCTGCATTATAATAGCCCCTTTCTCCTTAATACCTTATTCGCACTCTCTCAAACTTATTAAGTGCTTCTTCTCTTCATATGATAGCTATGGGTTGTCACGCACTTACATCGCATACCTCTCGTTCTTTTCCACAACCACTTTCACACCATCTTCTCCCACATGACGGGTATTGGCGCGAATCGTATCACGGCTTTCCACAATACAGTTCTCAATGTATGTGTTATCTCCCAGATACACATCATTTAAAATGATCGAATTCTTGATCACACAATTATTTCCCACGAATACCTTCTTGAACAGCACCGAATTCTCCACCATACCGTTGATAATACAACCGCTGGAAACCAGACTGTTTTTCACAACTGCCCCCGGATTATACTTTGCAGGCGGCAGGTCCGTAACCTTAGAATAAATACTCGGATGCTGCTTGAAGAAATAGTTCCGCACCTCCGGCTTCAGGAAATCCATATTCGTCCGGTAATAAGCGTCAATCGTGGAAATATTACTCCAATAATCCTCAATCCGATACCCATACATTTTCTTCAGATTCTTATATCTTATCAAAATATCGTTTACAAAATCGTATCTCTCTTCCTCGGCGCAATGCTCTACCAGATCGATGAGCAGCCTCCTTCTAAGCACATAAATTCCTGTGGAGACTGTATTGGAATTTGCCACCATAGGTTTTTCCTCGAATTCCACAATCCTCATCTTATCGTCCATCTTGAGCGTGCCGAATCTGCAGGCATCTTCCTCCGGCTCTAAGTCTTTACAGACCACAGTGATATCCGACTTCTTTTCAATATGGTATTCCAGCACCTTATTATAGTCCATCTTATAGACCGCATCTCCCGATGTCAGGACCACATAAGGCTCATGACATTTTTTCAGGAAATCCAGATTCTGATAAATTGCATCTGCCGTACCCCTGTACCAGTAGCCATTGTCGGCCGTGATCGTAGGCGTAAATACGTATAAGCCGCCTTGTTTTCTTCCAAAATCCCACCACTTGGAAGAGTTCAGATGCTCGTTCAGAGAACGGGCATTATACTGGGTCAATACTGCCACCTTCTGAATATGAGAGTTCGTCATATTGCTAAGAGCAAAATCGATGCTTCGATAACTGCCTGCGATCGGCATGGCAGCCACCGCCCGTTTCCGGGTCAGTTCACGCATCTTGTGACTGTTTCCACCTGCCAAAATGATTCCTACTGCTCTCATCATCTCTCACCTGCCTTTACTAATACCCCGCCGCTCTCCAGCATGCCTTCACAGTAATCTTCTCTCACTGTTACGCCGCTGATCGCCGTATTCTTCCCGATCTGTACATTCGGCGGAATCACTGAATTCTCTCCAATCGTAACAAGGCCCGAATTATAAATGTCTGACCGCAGTTTATTTGGCACTTCGGCTCCAATGCCAAGAACAACATCATCTCCGATCCGCACATTCTCCGCAATGATCGCTTTGTCGACCACGCAGCCATTTCCAATCGTGACATCCTTCATTATGATGGAATCGCGGACTACCGTACCTTGTCCGATCGTAACTCCCGAACCGATGACACAATTATGCACCTCACCATAAATCTCCGCTCCGTCACCGATGATGCTCCTGCCGATCACCGCCTGCTCCGAAATATATTGCGGCGGAATAAGGTCGCTGTTCGTGTAAATCTTCCAGAACTCCTCATATAAATTGAACTCCGGAATGATATCGATCAGCTCCATATTTGCTTCCCAGTAAGAGCTTAGAGTTCCCACATCTTTCCAGTATCCGTTATATTCGTACACAAACATCCGTTTATCGCTTGCATGGCAATACGGTATAATATGCTTGCCAAAATCACACCCCGGCTGGGCCGACAGCTTAATCAGCGCATCCTTTAACACCGGCCAACTGAAAATGTAGATTCCCATAGAAGCCAGATTGCTGCTGGGCTTCTTTGGTTTCTCTTCAAATGCAGTGATCTGTCCCTCTCCATCTGTCACCAGGATTCCGAATCTGCTCGCCTCCTCCAGTGGCACCGGCATCGCCGCAATCGTAACGTCCGCCTGATTGTCCTTGTGGTATTTGAGCATAATCTCATAATCCATCTTGTAAATATGGTCTCCTGACAAAATCAGCACATAATCCGGATTAAACGTCTCCATATATTCAAGATTCTGATAGATTGCATTTGCTGTTCCGGTATACCACTCACTGTTCGCACTCTTCTCGTAAGGGGGAAGAATAGACACTCCTCCAATATTGCGGTCCAGATCCCATGGAATACCGATTCCGATGTGGGTGTTCAGCCTGAGTGGTTGATACTGGGTCAAAACACCTACTGTATCAATACCTGAATTAATACAATTGCTCAGCGGGAAATCGATAATACGGTACTTGCCGCCAAAAGCCACTGCAGGTTTAGCCACTTTGGCAGTCAGCACCCCGAGACGGCTGCCCTGCCCTCCGGCAAGAAGCATCGCTATCATTTCTTTTTTTATCATGTCTTCACCCCTTTGCTGTAAATTTCTTCTTGGTAATTTTAATTATATCACACCCTTTTCATATAGTGAACATATTTTACAAAAATTTTTCGTATATCCATCACTTTTTATGAAAATATACCAAAAAGAAATAGCTTGGTTTTTTTGAGATATATGTATATAATATAGGAGGAAACTTAAAAATATTATTTATAAAAATATAGGAAGTGTATTTATGTATAAAATTGATTTCGACCACCCATGTCATATTCATTTTATCGGTATAGGCGGCATCAGTATGAGTGGACTTGCGGAGATTCTCCTAAAAGAAGGCTTTACTGTTTCCGGCTCAGATTCCAGGGAATCCTCTCTGACGGATCATTTGGAGAATAAAGGCGCAACTGTTTTCTATGGCCAGAGGGCTTCGAATATCATACCGGGAATTGACGCAGTCGTTTATACCGCGGCAATTCATGAAGATAATGAAGAATTTATGGAAGCAAAACGCCAGGGCCTGCCTATGCTCTCCAGAGCGGAACTTCTGGGCCAGCTTATGAAGAATTATGCCGTGCCGATCGCGGTATCCGGTACACACGGGAAGACTACTACCACTTCCATGCTCTCCCATATTTTCCTTGCAGGCGAGATGGATCCGACTATCTCCGTGGGCGGCATTTTAAAGGCGATCAGCGGAAATATCCGCGTTGGAGATTCCGATATTTTTGTGACGGAAGCGTGTGAATACACGAACAGTTTTCTTCACTTCTTCCCAAAAATCGGAGTGATTTTAAATGTAGATGCAGATCATCTTGACTTTTTCAAGGACCTTGATGATATCCGCCATTCTTTCCGCCGGTTCGCCCAGCTTCTTCCCGAGGATGGTACACTGGTGATTAACGGCGATATCGAGAATCTGAACTATTTTACCGAAGGGCTCTCCTGCCGGGTAGTCACCTTTGGCAAAAACGCTTCAGCCAATTACAGAGCGGAGAATATCAGCTATGACGATCACGGCTGCGGCACCTTTGACGTAGTAAGAGACGGCCAGATTCGGGAGCGGATCACCCTTTCTGTCGGTGGGGAGCACAATATTCTCAACGCTCTTTCCGCAGTTGCCGTGGCAGATCTTCTGAAAGTTCCGGCTAAAAGTGTGCAGGAAGGACTTCTTTCTTTCCACGGAACCGACAGACGTTTTGAATATAAGGGACTGCGGAATGGATTTACGATCATTGACGACTACGCCCATCACCCGACCGAGATCATGGCTACGCTAAAGACCGCTGTGAATTACCCCCATAAAGAATTATGGTGCATTTTCCAGCCTCACACCTACACCCGCACAAAGGCCCTGTTCCCGGAATTTGCCGAGGCACTTTCCCATGCAGATCACCTGATCATGGCAGACATTTACGCTGCCAGAGAAACGGACACCTTAGGCGTTTCCTCTGCCCAGCTCGCCGAGGCAGTCAGGGCAAAAGGCAAAGACGCCATATATCTCCCCAGCTTTGAGGAAATCGAAGCATATGTGCTTGAGCATTGCCAAAAAGGGGACCTGTTGATAACCATGGGCGCCGGAGACGTTGTAAACATTGGGGAGGCGCTTTTGAAAGCCTAGTTATCCCCATTATCCACACAATTTTATCCACAAAAAACCCGAAAATCAGGGCAAAAAATTCTTTTTCCACCCCTTACTTCGTGATATAATGTGAACACTCAATGAGCGAAGAATACCTGACAGCAAAGGCGGAATGAGAATGAGTGCTTTAATACTGCGTAACCGTTTTCAGGGCAACACGACCCTGATCGAGAATGATTTTATTGACAACTACATGGCGGCAGCAAACGGCGAATATGTAAAAGTATATTTGCTTTTACTCCGCCACCTGAATAACCCCTGTGTATCCCTTAGTATCTCCCAGATGGCAGACTGCCTTGAGAATACGGAGGGGGATATTGTACGGGCTTTAAAATACTGGGAAAAAGAGGGGCTCATGACGCTCGAATATGATGAAGCGCAGAATGTGCGCGGTGTGGAAGTCGGACGTATTCCCAGCCGGAACACAGTATTCTCGCAAACTGCTGCAAAAGTATCCCGCCAGGCAGATTCAGAGATACGCCGCAGCACTCCGGATACGATACATTTTCAACAATCCGATATTACTTCACAGGCCGCGGCAGAACCGGACTTTGCCTCTCCTGCTTCAGAGCCCGCAAAAAGTGAAGGACATGCTCCTGCCAGACAGACCGTGAACCGCAAAGAGTTAAAACAGATCCTATTTGTGGCGGAGCAATACATGGGGAAGCCTTTGAGTCATACCGAGATGGAGAGTATCACTTACTTTTACGAAACCCTTGGATTTTCCGCCGATTTAATCGACTACTTGATTGAGTATTGTGTGGAAAACGGCCACAAGAGTATGGCTTACATACAGAAGGTCGCTCTCTCCTGGGCAGATGCACATATTACCTCGGTAGAGCAGGCAAGAAATACCTCTGCGCTCTATAACAAGACATGCTATTCGATCCTGAATGCATACGGAATCAAAGGACGCGGACCGGCAGCCCCGGAGCTGGCGTTTATTCGCAGATGGAGCGAGACCTGGGCGTTTGACCTTGAGATTATTCTGGAGGCAGTGGCGCGAACCATGAAAGCGATCCATCAGCCAGGATTTGAATATACCGACCGCATTCTGGAGAACTGGCACCGTCAGGAAGTACATACACTGAATGACATCCAGGTATTGGACAGTGCCTTCACCAAAGAAAAAACAAATACCCGAAAACCAGCAAAATCAGGCCGGTCAGGTCAGGCTGTGGCCGCCAAGACCTGCCAGTTTGAAGAACATACTTACAATATGGACGAGCTTACCAGAAATTTACTTCAGAGCAGCTAGTGTCGTGTATCCTCAAGCTTAGACCCTTTTGTTATAAACGTGAGCGATGCACCAGTTTAACCGAAAAGGAGTTTACCGTGTCTCTTACCAATTCACAATATAATGAGTTAATGCGGATTTATGAAGAAAAACAAGTGAAGAACCGTCATCGGCTGAACCAGCGCTTTGAACAGGTATATACCCGTATTCCGGAGATCAAGGACATTGACGATTCCATCTCCCTGATCAGTGTGAATCAGGCGAAAAAGCTGCTTGGCGGAGATGACAAGGCTCTCTTGGACCTAAAAGGACAGATTCACGAGCTGTCTAAGGAGCGCTATCGTCTCCTCGAAGGCTCAGGCTATCCTTCCGATTATCTGGAGCCTATATATGACTGTCCCGATTGCCAGGACACTGGCTACATCGGCACAGAAAAGTGCCATTGTTTCCGGAAGGCCATCATTGATCTGTTTTACACCAGATCACATCTGGCCGGCATTCTGAAAACAGAGAATTTTGACCATTTTTCTTTTGATTATTATTCAAGAAATTATATAGACCGACTAACCGGGCGAAGCTCCCGCGCGCTTGCCGAAGACGCCTACCGGATCTGTCGGGAATTTGCAGATCACTTTGACGACGGGCGTGAGAACCTTCTTCTGTTTGGCACGACCGGGTGCGGAAAGACCTTCCTCACTCACTGTGTGGCAAAGGAGATCATGGAGTCGATTCATTCCGTTCTCTATCTGACCGCCACCGAGTTTGTAGATGCACAGATGGCGTATGTCCTCTCCAAGACGGACGAAAACGCCATGCTCTGTGAACAGATTCAGAATTGTGATCTGCTCATCATAGATGACCTGGGAACAGAACGAAACACCGAGTTTGTCATTTCCCAGTTATTTGTATGCTTAAATGAGCGCATACTAAATCAGAAATCTACCATCATTTCCACCAATTTTAATTTGGAGGAAATCAAGAACCATTATACGGAGCGCACTTTTTCCCGTATCAGCAACCATTATAAGATGATCCGCCTTGCAGGCGATGACATCCGTATTCAAAAGAAACTTATGAACAGGGAGGACAACTAAATGTTACACCGAACAGAACGAATCCTGGACAATATTCCCGTAGGCTCACTTGGCATCATTGCCTGCACCGGCTGCGAGGATATGGGAAAGGAAGTAGACAAGTTCCTTGTAAAATGGAGAAGAGAAGGTGGGCACGCCCATAAAGACAATATCGTCTTTACCGGGTATGAAAAAGATACCTATCTGATCGACGCCAAAGTACCGCGGTTTGGCTCTGGGGAAGCCAAAGGTATTATCGAAGAATCTGTCCGCGGTAAAGACCTTTATATCATGGTGGACGTGTGCAACTACAGCCTGACCTATTCCCTCACAGGGAATGTCAATCACATGTCTCCGGATGACCATTTCCAGAACCTGAAACGAATCATTGCAGCCGTAGGAGGAAAGGCAAGACGTCTGAATGTCATCATGCCCTTCCTTTATGAGAGCCGTCAGCACAAGCGAAGCGGCCGCGAGTCTTTAGACTGCGCTATCGCTCTTCAGGAACTGGTACGCATGGGAGTGGACAACATCGTAACCTTCGACGCCCACGACCCCAGAGTACAGAACGCCATTCCACTTAATGGCTTCGAGACAGTACGCCCGACATACCAATTTGTCAAAGGACTGCTTCGCACCGTCAAAGATCTGCAGATCGACAGCGACCACATGATGGCAATCAGTCCAGATGAAGGCGCTACAGAACGAGCAATCTACCTGGCCAACGTACTTGGACTGGACATGGGAATGTTCTACAAACGCCGCGATTACACCAAAGTCATAGACGGCCGCAACCCAATCGTTGCACACGAGTTCCTGGGCTCCTCAGTAGAAGGAAAAGACGTGATTATCCTGGACGATATGATCTCCTCCGGAGACAGCATCCTGGACGTAGCCAAACAGCTAAAAGCCCGCAAAGCCAAACGAATTTACGCCGCCGCCACATTCGGCTTATTCACAAACGGCATGGACAAATTCGATAAAGCATACGAAGAGGGCACGTTGGACGGCATCCTGACCACCAACCTCATCTACCAGTCACCAGAACTACTCAGCAGACCGTACTATATTAACTGCGACATGAGCAAATACATCGCCCTCGTAATCGACACCCTCAACCACGACGGCTCGATCAGCAGCATTCTCGACCCCAGCGAAAGAATCCAGCATATCGTCGAGATGTACAAACGAGGAGAAGAAATCGAATAAAGATTTGAATCAAATTTGAAAGAGGGAATCGCCAAATAACCATTTTGCGATTCCCTCCCGTCATCCAACCTCGTTATGGAGCCAAGGAGCAAGAGACTGGCGTGGGTGTTTCGATTGCGAATGCGCAGGTTAAGCGGAGTTCCCGTAGAATCCGTGCCGTAGATGTTAGCTTGCGGGGCAGGAGGGCCTCTGCCCGACTACCCCGCAAGGTTACAGCTACGTGCACTAGTCGAAGGGAACGAAGCGTCGGAGCATTCGCAATCGAAACACCCGCGCCAGTCTCCTGCGGTCCCCTTCTCCCCCCTTTAAAGCTCCACCCTCCAATACCTCCCCCCAATCCTCTCAAGCGCCCTCTCTTCTCTCTCATGGCAAGTCAATATAATCACCTGCCCCGGATACTCCCCAAGCATTTTCATCGTATTCTCCAGCCGCCTGTCATCATAATAAGCAAAGGTATCATCCAAAACGAGCGGATACTTTTCATCATACAACATCTGCGCTGCCGCAAGACGAATAGACAGATAAATCTGTTCCATCGTCCCACGGCTTAACCTGTACATCGGAACCTTTCTCCCCTCACAATACACATAAATATCCAGGCTATCATCCATCCAAACCTTACTATATTTTCCACCGGTAATAGCTCTCAAATTCTTCGAAATCTGCTCATTCAGGGTCTGGCTCATCTGATTCTGCATCTGCTCCGCCAGTTCCTGAATCGTCTCGATCGCCAATTGCAGTGCTCCTCGCCGGTTCTCATACTCCTCGCCTGCGCTTCCCGACAGTTCCGTTTCTTCCAGCTGCTCCTTAAGATTCTCGTACTGCACCTGTTTTTCCCGGTACTCCTCTTCCAACTTGTCAAGCGTCCAGATATGTTTGGACATGGCATTATTCAGTTCATCGGAAATTCCTTTCTCCTCAAGAGATGCCTCCTCTCTTTTTCGCCTTCCGTCTTTCAGGCTATTCCACACATAGAGTCCTGCCGCAAGCGCGACAACGATTGCCACCAGAAAATTCCACGGACGGCGAAACAGGATAAATGACAATACCACCGCCAAAACCATGATCAACATCTCAAACGGGTGTATCCGCCAGTTATCGAAACGCCCCTTTTGCCCTTCCAGTTCCTGCCTGCGCCGGATTTTTTCCTCCTGCTTCTCCCATTCCTCTTTGCAGGAATCCTGCGCTTCCCGGGCCTGACTGATTTCTTTTTCCAACCTGTGCATATCACGCCAGATGTAGGAAGCCTCCTGCTCAATCCGATCGCGCCTGGCCTGCTTTTCCATATCGGCTTTGCGAAGCTCCTTATCCAGGCTGCGCTCCTTTTCCTTCAGCGCTGTAATAGCCGCGTGAAGCTGTAATTCACTGCTTCCGGCAGCATAGTAATTCGCCGCATAATCTTTCAGTCTGGCTGCAAGAGAGGCGCCTACCGAGCTTCCCAGCTGCTTTATGGAAATGGTATTTTCATATTCAGACTCCTGCATTCCTTCGAGGAGCATCTCCAAATCGCCGTGCTCAATGGACAATTCCTCCCCGTCATCCTCACAAAACAAACTGGCGCTCTTTGAGTATTTGTCAAAATGTCTCTCCAGACAGAAATTCCTTCCACCGCAGCTAAACCGCATGGATCCGGCATAGTGGGCCGGATTCTCCCACGGCTCATATTGACTGAACGTATCTGTCGCCGCCGCTCTTCCCCTGCCACGCTCCATACCGAACAGCATTCCTTTAAGAAATGTATGCAGAGTGGATTTACCGGACTCATTTGCCCCGTAAATCAGGTTGATCCCGTCTGCAAGCTCTATCTCTCTTCCTGCAAATTTGCCGAAATTTTTCAGCATCAGTGAATGAATTTTCATCTTTAACCCCTTTTCGTTTCCAGAAGCGCCCTCACTCCCTCGAACAATGCCTGACGCCGGATACTCCCCTCCGGACTGTCCTTCAGACATGCAATGTATTTTCCCAACAGATTATCTTCATTTTGCCGTTGAATTCTTTCATAGTTATAGGCTGCAGTCGTGTGGTCGACGACCTCCAGTATATTTCCATAACGATCCATCGCCTCTGTATCAAGCCGAAGTTCCGGATCACGGAAACCGCTCAACGTGATTTTGTAAATATTTTTGGTCCCCCGCTGCTGAATCAGAGACACGACCCTGTCTTTTATCTCCAGCGCAGCCATATTTTTATCCACATCCACAGTCATATGGATATATTCCCGTTTTGCAAAAGGTACAAAGCGCACTTTCGTCTGTCCCTTCTCGATTGTTCCCATAATATAACCGTGGGGACCCGTGTCATTTTTATCAGTAGGTTCCAGAGAACCCGCATAGCAAATCCGGTTTTTCAATAGTTCGCCGGGCCGATGAATATGGCCCAGAGCAATATAATCATATCCTAAGTCCATTAATTTATTTCTATTAATTGGAATATGTTTCTCATCTCCGCCATGTGCCAGCAAAATCTCTATTGGACGCCTTCCTTCCGGGAACGCCTCATCATAGAGATTTGCGGTAATCTCCCTCTTCTCATAGCTGAGTCCATATACGCAGGTCCCAAGCTCCGGAAAATCCACATACTCCAGTTCACTTCCAAGCAGCGAATAGACATTCGGACTCCAGGGGAAATTCCAATAATAAGAATTTATTTTCAGATAGTCATGATTTCCCACGATGAATACTACTTTCGTCCTGCTCAGGCTCTGGAACAAATAATCCACGTCCTTCAGCTCCCGGCGCAGCGGCTGACGATGAAACAGATCTCCGGCAATGAGCAGCAGGTCGACCTGCTCTTTTTCGCAGATGCGGATTGCCCGTTCAAAACTATCCCAGAGTTCTGCGCCCCGGTGCTCTGTGTATGCTCTTCCTGCGTCTGGGTTTGCCCCGAGATGGACGTCTGCCATGTGCATGAACTTCATCTTTCTTCTCCCCTTTCTCATACGGCAGATTCACAATGAATCTGGTCTTCCCCTCCTCGCTCTCTGCTCCGATCTTCCCTCCGTGCAGCTCCACAATCTCCTTCGCAATGGCAAGACCCAGTCCGGCACCCCCTGTCCGGCTCTGGCGCGCCGCGTCGGCACGATAGAATTTATCAAAAATCCGCTCCAGATTTTCAGGTGAAATGGTATGCCCCTCATTTTCAAAAATAATTTCTACTCCTTCTTTCAGCCCTACCGCCGTGATTGTAAGCTCCGAATCACTTTTGCAGTAAACGATTGCATTTCTTAAGATATTATCAAACACTCTCGCCAGCTTATCCGGATCTCCTTTTACTACAAGATTCTCCGCGGCGTCTACCTGACAGGTAAGGTGCTTTTCCTGCAGAACTCCATACAGCTCATCGGCAATCTGTTCCAGCATCATCGTCAGATTCAGCTCCGTTTTTTCCAGGGTGATATCCTGCAGGTTAAAACGGGTGATCTCGAAAAACTCCTGAATCAGCTCGCCCAGGCGGGTCGCTTTTTCCAAAGAAATGTGGGTGTATCTTGCCCGCTCTTCTTTTGGCATATCCGGATAGCTGTCCAGCATACTTAAATAAGCCACCACCGAGGTCAATGGCGTCTTCAGATCATGTGCCAGGAACAGGACAAGATCGTTCTTCTTCTGTTCATTTTCCAATGCCTCCTGCTCCTGGCGTTTCAGAGTATTCTTAATCTCATTCAAACGTTCCTCCAAGGGCGCCAGCTCCGTGATCAAGTGAATCGGCTCCGTGGAATCGGATAGAATATTCTCAATTCCCACTTCTACCTGCCGCAGGTATTTCGTCATTTTCGTAAGCGCCACATAGAAAAAAAGCGCGAAAAGCGCAAGGAAACCAAGAATCATAAAAAACTCTTTGTTATGTCCGATCAGCATCCAGTACAATTCCACCGCACGCTTTTCGCTCACATGGAGGCTGGTTAGGAACTGTACAAAAATATTTGCAAAGCTGTCATTGTAAACGCCGTCGATCAAATACTCCAGTATGAAGCCGCCCACCAACACGGTGAGCGCCGTGACAAACACGGTCTGGAGCAAAATGCTGAGCTTTAATTTGCGGTAATGATTATTCAACCTTGTATCCCACTCCCCATACTGTTTTGATAAAATCCGATTTCCCGCCCGGTCTCGACATCTTTTCACGCAGATGACGGATATGCACCATCACGGTATTGTTACTGTTTTTATAATAGTCCTCGTTCCATACCTGCTGGAAAAGCTGCTCTGAGCTGATGACCTTTCCCCGGTTCTCACATAAGATCCAAAGAATCTGGAATTCCGTCGGAGTCAGCGTGAGGGGCCTCTCATTGTAGGTGCACTCATGGGACTCCCGGTTCATGACCAGTCCGCCAAAATCAAGTACGTCACCAATCTTTTTACTGGCGCTGTCGTTGTACTGGGTATAGCGGCGCATCTGCGCTTTTACCCGGGCGACAAGTTCCAGCGGATTAAACGGCTTGGGTATGTAATCGTCCGCCCCCATCGTCAGTCCGGTGATCTTGTCCAGATATTCTGTTTTTGCGGTCAACATAATAACGGGAAACGTATATTTTTCCCTGATTCTTTTCAGAATGGTAAATCCGTCGATATCCGGAAGCATGACGTCCAGAATTGCCAAATCGATTTTTGTATTTTCTATACAGGCAAGGGCTTCCTCGCCTGTATAGAATTTCAGAACATGATATTCATTTTGCAGATAGAGTTCTACCACATCTGCAATTTCTCTCTCGTCGTCCACTATTAATATATTCATACTCTGCCTCCCCTGTGCAGTATCCCACTTGCTCTTTTGTGCTCCCCCTCATCTTATGTCATTTTCTTTTGAAATCCCACGCGAAAACATGTGAACGCGGCCGCAGGACCAAAGATTCCTCATCTCCCGTACTTGCACCCGTTCCTAAATATCACAGTTATTTACTGTTCTAGGGAAAGGAATAACGTCGCGGATATTGGACATGCCGGTCAGATACATGATGCATCTCTCAAATCCCAGTCCGAAGCCTGCGTGTCTGGTGGAACCATATTTTCTCAGGTCCAGATAGAACCGGTAGTCCTCTTCTTTAAGACCCAGCTCCTTCATTCTCGCAAGCAGCTTGTCATAATCGTCCTCTCTCTGGCTTCCGCCGATGATCTCCCCGATTCCCGGCACCAGACAGTCTACCGCTGCCACGGTCTTATTGTCATCGTTCATCTTCATATAGAACGCCTTGATCTCCTTCGGATAATCCGTCACAAATACCGGACGTTTGTATACCTGCTCGGTGAGGTACCGCTCATGCTCGGTCTGCAGGTCCGTACCCCAGGATACCTTGTATTCAAAATTGTCGTTATTCTTTTCCAGAATCTCAACTGCTTCTGTGTAGGTCACTCTCGCGAAATCGGAATTCACTACATTGTTTAGTCTGTCGATCAGCCCCTTGTCCACAAAGGAATTGAAGAACTTCATCTCCTCCGGTGCATGCTCCATCACATAACGGATCACGTATTTCAGCATACTCTCAGCCAGGTCCATATCATCGTCCAGGTCTGCAAACGCGATCTCCGGCTCGATCATCCAGAACTCGGCCGCATGGCGGGTGGTATTGGAATTCTCCGCACGGAAGGTAGGTCCGAATGTGTAAATGCTGCGGAATGCCTGTGCGTAGGTCTCACCATTTAACTGACCGCTTACCGTCAGGCTTGTCTCTTTGTTAAAGAAATCCTGCGAATAATCGACCGTTCCGTCCGGGTTCTTCGGAATATTTTCCATGTCAAGTGTGGTGACCCTGAACATCTCTCCTGCACCCTCACAGTCGCTTCCTGTGATCAGCGGAGTGTGTACATATACGAAATCCCTCTCCTGGAAGAACTTATGAATCGCATAAGCCGTCAGAGAACGAACGCGGAAAACTGCCTGGAAAGTATTGGTACGCGGACGCAGATGCGAAATTGTTCTCAGATATTCGAAACTATGACGTTTCTTCTGCAGTGGATAATCCGGGGTGGAAGCCCCCTCCACCGTAATTTTCTCCGCCTGAATCTCAAACGGCTGCTTTGCCTTAGGCGTGGCAACCAGAGTTCCGCGCACGATGATCGCAGAGCCTACATTCAATTTGGAAATATCCGCAAAATTATCCATTGTGTCGTGATAAACGACCTGCAGCGGTTCAAAATAAGATCCATCATTTACCACAATGAATCCAAACGCTTTCGAATCGCGAATACTGCGCACCCAGCCGCCGATGGTAACTTCCTGATCCAGATAGCCTGCCGGATTTTTGTATAATTGCTTAATTGTAGTTAAATCCATGTTAAAAATCCTCCGTTTACTTTTTTTGAGCATCTTCTAAATAGTATAACACAAAACCTCCCTATCGAAAACCTATTACTTTATTTAGAAGGGGGCATTTTTCAAACTTCCAAACATGCCGGGCGGCATGCCCTCCTTACGTCGTTCCTGCCTTCCGGCACAAACAATACATGAATCACCAGCCAGTTTATAGTTTCTCTTATTCCTGTTTCGTGCTATAATGTCCATGAGGACATCAGTATACTACAGAGCACGGTGTGGTGAGTGGCGAAAGACCATCTTATCCCGAAAACTTATTTGTGCCGTCATCCTCTTCAAGCACAAACAATTGAGACTTCGAGTCCGTACACTTATCATTTAAGATGGCAGAACCCATGTGTTCTGAGATAAGTCTTTTCGCTTGGGTGACAGTCAATGCTGCTGTCCTCTTTTTATGCTCTCATCCCTTTGCGAAAGGAGGAACCTTATGGACTCACAACAGTTTGAGGTGATCCGCCCCAAATGTGCCGGCCTTGACGTACATAAAAAATCGGTTGTTTCCGCTGTCTGTACCTCCGACCCTGTCACTTTGACGGCCTCTTACAAGACTAAAGTCTTTAACACCACCAATTCAGATATCGCCGCCCTGCGCGACTGGCTTCTCGCACTGGACTGCCGCGATGTCTGTATGGAATCCACTGGTAAATACTGGATTCCCATTTTTAATATCCTTGAACCGCACATGCATGTCGTCCTCACACATCCCAAATATGTGAAAGCCATCAAAGGCAAGAAGACAGACAAGCGTGATGCGAAATGGATCGCTAACCTGTTCCGATTTGATATTGTAAAAGCATCTTTTATCCCTCCTGCTGATATACGTGCCTTGCGGGAGCTTTCCCGCTACCGCCTGAAGCTTTCCTATATGCGTACTGCCGAGAAAAACCGCTATCAGAACAGCATGACGATCTCGCGGATACGCATTGACTGTGTACTCACCGACCCGTTTGGCCTGTCCGCCACGCGGATCATGGATTACCTGCTTTCTGACGAACCGTTCGATGAGGCAAAATGCCGTTCCCTGATTGACCGCCGGGTAAAGGCTTCCCCGGACGAAGTTATGGACGCCGTACACGGGTATCACATCCTGGAGGAGCAAAAATTTAAAATGACACACGCAAAGGCACACATGGATTTCATCAACAAATCCATAGATGAAATCGAAGCAGAACTCTTTCTGCGCAGCCGTCAGTATGATGCACATATCAAGCGGATTGCTACTGTTACGGGAATCACGGAACTTTCTGCCTTGTTCATCCTTTCAGAAATCGGTGCTGACATGTCTGTCTTTGAATCCGACAGGCATCTGTGTTCATGGGCTGGACTTACCCCTGCGAATAACGAGAGTGCCAACAAAAAGAAATCCACCAAATGTTCAAAAGCTGGACAATATCTGAAGCCTTTACTGATCCAGTGTGCCCTTGCCGCTGTCAAAAGCAAAAAAGAACCATACTTTGCAATCAAATATCAACGTATCGCCAAACGGCGCGGCAAGAAAAAAGCCATTATTGCCATTGCAAGGATGATGCTTACCAGCATTTACCACATGTTGTCAGACAGCGAAGATTTTCATCCGGATGACTACGAAGCCACAGTCAATCCGCCGAAGCAGAAACCGGTTATTCTTACTCTTGACAATACCCTTCAGTTCCTGAGAGAGCAAGGAGCTGATCCTGAAACCTTAAAACTCATACAGCAGCAATGTGCTGCGCAAACCGGATAAGCTTTAAAAAAGCTGTTTTCCATCAAGGGGGAAGTGCGCCCAAAATTCAGGTTATGGATTCACACTTATCCGTAATCCCATGATTATGGCCTCCTGTTATGAGTAGCCAGGAGGCCGTTTTGTGAGAATGATTTATTTTATTTTTCGGAAGCTCTTTTCTCCAGTTCTTCGATACGTCTAAGAAGCTCCTCTCTTTCTCCAGCAAAGTCATCTTTCTGCTTCTCCAATTCTGCTTTCTGTCGATCAATCGTATCCTGCATCTCATCAATCATATATTGCACTGTATTTCTATCAAGCTCCAACAATTCTTTCGAGAACATCTTCATCACCTCTTCGACATTCCGGCATATTTCGTACACTTCTCCATACATTGCCCGAAACTCTGGATATTGCTCTACGATACTCACGATTATTTCGGGATTATCCATGCACAAAAACGCCAGCCATGCATCTAATTTGTTACCTATACCTTTATTGTGATAACATTTTTGAAAGATGTCAAGCGGTATGAAATAATATTCCTGCAAAAGTTCCAATTGCAGGCCTGTATTTGACTTCTGTTTAAAATGGTGCAGATACTCTTTCGTATATTTGTGAAATTCCCGCGTACTTTTTTCAAACAAAATAATTGTGTACACACTTTGAATATCGCGATAACTAAACTTCTTTCTCTTTTCACCCTTCACCCGTTTATACTGACGAAGCAACAAATCAGCTGAATAACAAGCACATCTCTGTCCTGGGAAATTATACCCTATCTTTTGAATCTCTACATTAATGATGCTCCCCTCTTCCAACTCTGCCACAATATCAGTTACTAATAGAGAACTTTCATCAGCCAGCCGCGTTGAGTCATTTGGTAGAACTTGTATAATTTTTACTTTTCTTCCAAGTACCTCCGAAATCAATGCTTCCAACCTTTCCGGCACACTTTCAGGATTCAAAATTTCCTTAAAAAATGAATCATAAAGCATCTTGACTCCTCTACTGCCAGAACAGAAATCGAGAAATTCTTCCTGCTGTTCCTGCGTCCACTCCTGAAAAATCTGCAATAAATCCTTTTGTGCCCTAATATCCTTCAAAATCGCTTCCCGCGTTCGGATCATTGGAAAGTACTTTCTTAAAACTTCTGTCATCTACGTCCATCTCCTCCTTTATCCTTATTGCCGCAAATAGGTAATACGAAGTATACACCCTTTTATCTCAATTGCAATATTTTCGATGAACATAGACATTTATCGATGAAATTATATTTTTACTTGGCTTCTATTCCATTTCCCTTCTACCAGGTATTCTTTTTCTTTCAACGCCCTCTCAATTTCATCAAGTGTCTCCTCACTATCAGCCTCCACCAAATGATAATGATAGTTTGACGTAATCTTCATGAGAGGACTTGACTTCCCACTCTGGATATCCGCCAGAAAGGCTTTGACTTTCCGGCGGGAATTTACATTTAACGCTGCCTCCATATGACCATAAACATGGTGATTTACCATAACATTTACCACTTTTCCGCCAAGGTCTACGATCGTACAAAGTTCGTCTTCAAGCTGCTCATCAGTATGGCTGACCTTGAAGATACGGGTCACCGCCTGCGGCGAATTCAGAATATAACCGCGATTGGTGGAAATGATATCATATCCAGCCGCCCGGATCAGCGCAATATCCTGCACGATCACCTGACGGCTCACTGAAAAAAGCTCCGCCAGCGCTTTACCCGAAACAGGACCGTTACTGCTTTTTATTCTGCTTATAATCTGTTCTCTTCGCTCAGAACCATTCATAATATTCAGTCCCCTTTATTTTTCAATTCCTGTATCTGCTTGGTACCCTCACAGTTACCAATACCTTTCCTTTAGAAGTATACCATATCCTTTATTTCCCCGTCTACTTTCTTGTTCTTTATCATAAAATATAAAAAAACTTTCTCGGAGTTTTTATGAATCATTCAAGTTTCCCTCTCAAAAAAAGAAAGTATTTCCTTTCTTTTTTCTTATTTCTTTTTATCCTTCTTACTATTACCGGGTGCAGTCGCACAAAATCCGGCGACGAGGATTTCCGTAAATTTACGGACCAGCTCTTTCGGCAGGAAGTAGCCGCAAGCACGATCAGCCTCCACTATACCCTGCAGGACCCAGGGCGGTACGAACTGGAAAACTCTCCCGTCACATATGGAGGATTTACTACCGATCAGGCGGCAGTAAAGGCCTCCACCGAAAATGTGGCTGCCGCGCTACATAAGTTCAAAGATACAAAACTCTCGTCCGAAAACCGCCTCACCTACAATATTTTGGATTCTTATCTTAACACGGCTATATCGGGCGCCGATTTTCTTCTGTACCAGGAACCGCTAAGCCCTATTACCGGGATCCACGCCCAGCTCCCGGTCCTGCTCTCCGAATACCAGTTTTATGATGTGGCAGATGCAAAAACTTATCTCAAACTTCTCGGGCAGACAGACGCCTACTTTGACTCCCTTCTCACTTTCCAGAGGGCCAAATCCAGAAACGGGCTGTTCATGCCGGATTATCAGGCAGATTCTGTCATTTCCCAATGCAGCTCCTTCGTAGACATGGGCGAGGAAAATTATCTATACACAACATTTGAAGAACGGCTGAGCGCTCTTCCTTCCCTTTCAGATGCAGAGAAAAAAGAACTCTCAGCCGAAAACGCCAAACAAATCGAAGAAGTCATTTTCCCAGCCTATCAGCGCCTGGCGGAGGAACTAAATGACCTGAAAGGAAGCGGCAAAAATGAAAAAGGGCTTTGTTTTCTTTCCGACGGAAAAAAATATTATGAGTATGTCGTAAAACAAAATACCGGTATTTCCGAGTCCATTCCCACCCTTCAAAAAATGACGAAAGCGCAGATGGCCGAGGATCTAAACGCCATGGAACAGGTACTATTTCCCACAGGAAGCCAGAATGGTCAGTCAGAATATACTGCCCCTTCCGCCATTCGGGAATGTGGCGCCCCCATTCTGACCACGCCGTCCTTAAGTAAAAATTCGGTTGTCCGGGTGGATTCCTCCCAGGTCCTGGACCTTGCCGCCCCCACTTCCATTCTGGACGATCTGAAAAACAAAATAACAGGAGCATTTCCCGAAATTCCATCTGTAAATACCAGCGTAAAATATGTTCCTGCTGCGATGGAGGAATACCTAAGTCCGGCTTTCTACATGATTCCAGCCATCGACAATACCTCGGAAAATGTCATTTACATCAATCGCGGGCAGACCGTAGAAGGCCTCAACCTTTTTACCACACTCGCCCACGAAGGCTACCCCGGTCATTTGTACCAGACCGTCTATTTCACCGCACAAAATGCCGATCCCCTCAGAAGCATTCTGGATTTCGGCGGCTATGTAGAGGGCTGGGCCACTTACGCGGAAATGATGTCCTACTATCTCGCTCCGCTCTCCAAAGACGAAGCTGTTCTCCTTCAGAAAAACAGTTCTGTCATGCTGGCGCTCTACGCTCTCGCCGACATGGGAATCCACTACGATGGCTGGTCCCTGTCCGACACTGCCGCATTTTTCAAGGATTACGGGATTACAGATGTGAATGCCATTCAAAATGTATATGAACTGATCGTCGGAAATCCCGGAAATTACTTAAAATACTACCTTGGTTACCTGCAATTTTTTAATCTCAAAAAGGAAATTGCCGCCGAACTGGGAGACAAATTCTCTCAAAAAGAGTTTCACCGGGCCGTCCTGGACGTCGGGCCTGCGCCTTTTGATATTGTATCGTCTTACGCCCGCGAAAAATTATTAAAATGATGAATCCTAAACGATAAATGCATGCTTTGCAACCGAGATGAACGTCCACCGGACGTTCACTTAGGTATGCATGGCAACAAAAATACTGCATATGATCCCTACATTTTTCAATAGGGCATATGCAGTATTTTATCACGATAATATTTTTAATCTCTTACTACAGGCAACATCATAATCCCAAACAGTATTTCATCACACTATCTTAAAATCGCTTCCCCAGCTCTACAAATCCAGCTTCAGATCATTCTCCCCGATCCAGCCCGCCTTCCTCATCGGAATCGCGATTGCCCAGGACAGCACTGCCGGCAAAACGAAACAGATCAGCACAAGCCCCAGCCAGTCCATAGCCGTGATCGCCGCTTTACTACCTTCCGCGATATCCTGAACCCAGCCGGTATAGACTCCGATCTGCCCTACCAGGCCGCAGGTTCCCATACCGGAGGCCACCGCCGCTCCGTTCATCTTCATCTGAAAAATACAGGTGGCGATCGGTCCTGTTATGGCAGACGCCAGTGTAGGCGGAATCCAGATTCTTGGATTCTTCACGATGTTTCCCATCTGAAGCATGGAAGTACCGATTCCCTGCGCAAACAGACCTCCCCATTTATTTTCCCTGAAACTCATTACTGCAAATCCTACCATCTGGGCACAGCACCCCGCAACAGCCGCGCCTCCTGCCAGCCCTGTCAAAGAGAGTGCCGCACAGATCGCCGCACTGCTGATTGGAAGCGTAAGCGCGATTCCCACAATCACTGATACCACGATTCCCATAAAGAAGGGCTGAAGTTCCGTCGCCCACATGATTGCCTTTCCCACACTGCTGGCGGCCGCTCCGATTGCGGGTGCCCACCAGATGGATAACGCCACGCCCACAAAGATGGACACAAAGGGCGTCACGATGATGTCCACCTTCGTCTCCTTGGAGACCAGCTTCCCAAATTCTGCCGCAAAAATCGTCACGATCAGAACTGCCAGCGGACCGCCCGCACCTCCGAGTTCGTTCGCCGCCATTCCCACTGCCGCCAGGGAAAATAGTACCAGCGGCGGACACTGCAGCGCAAATCCGATGGAAACCGCCATAGCCGCCCCGGTCGCTCCTTTCGCATAACCTCCGATAGTCACCAGGATATCAAGTCCCGCCTGCTCTCCCAGCGTACTGATGATCGTCCCGATCAGCAGAGAGGCAAAAAGCCCCTGCGCCATAGCACTTAAAGCATCAATTCCATAACGTTTTGCCGAGAAAACGATATTCTTTTTCTTTAGAAACTCTTTCATTGCTTATCCCTCGCCTTTACTCACATAATCTTCTGTCATTTTAGCTGTCTAGTCACCTAAATACGTCTTATACTATTATCCACATTTTCGAATTGAAGTCAATCCTTTTCCTGAAACGTTTTCTCAGATTCATACTTTCCTGCCTTTTCCGGTACTCCCCTTATGCCACTCTCCAAACAGCGCACGGTATTTATTATATGTAAAACTTCCCTTTGCCTTCCTGCGCCTTCTTTTCACATCATTCCTGCCAGCACCACACTCGCCGCAAGCCCTGCCAGGGTAGCCAGAAGCGCTCCGACCAGCGTATAGCGGGTCTTCGTCACCTTTGCCGTCATAAAATAGACCGACATCGTATAGAAAATGGTCTCCGTACACGCCATAGAAATGGAACCGATCCTTCCCACATAAGAATCCGTTCCAAATTCCTTGAAAATGTCCAACAGAAGTCCGGTCGCCGCCGAAGAAGAAAACATTTTCACTATGGTGAGCGGCATAAGCGCCCCGGGAAATCCGAACCGTCCGGTAAGCATTCCCAGAAGCTGCGACAAATAGTCAAGAAAACCCGACGCCCGCAAAATCCCCACCGCGACCATAAGCCCGATCAGGGTCGGCATGATCTTGATCACCGTAAAAAAACCGCTTTTTGCTCCTTTGATAAACGTATCATAGACATTTACATTCATGCTCAGCCCGTAAATAATAATCGACAGAATCATAAACGGAACAATAAAATCTGTTACATAAAGGAAAATATGCATCCTGTGGCCTCCTCTGCTTTTTTCTATAAATAATCTATTCAAAAGACCACATAGAGTATGCCTGGCAACCGAGATGAACGTCCATCGAACGCACTTAGGTATGCTTTGCAACAAAAAACAACTATCAAAATAGTTGTCCCCTAAGTTAATTATTAAACCGCCCTTGCTCACCAAAGTGCAAAGGCGGTATCTTACTATCTATACAAATTCTCATAAGCCTTCCGGTCTTTTACCACCAGCACGACAGACAATAATACAAAGAAAGCTCCTACTGCCAGGACAAATATCCATGTCTCCGTCGAAGTTCTGGCTGCGTAAATGCTCCCAACCAGCATCTGAAATCCACTTGTGATACCCGTTCGAGTCACCGTAGATAACCCGTTAATTCTCCCCCGATGACTGGCAGGCATACGGTTGGACAGATACGGGCTTTCCGCAAGTACCATAAAAACCTCTCCCCATGTCAGAATTACCATCGCAAGATAGTAGAACGGTATTTTCCCCATAAACAGCAGAAAAACAGCAAAGCCTGCCAACTGCAGTATCTGTCCGGCAACTGTTTTTACCGGTTCCGAAAGCTTCGGGAACAGCTTCGTGATCAGTGGCGTAAATATAACGACAACCACGCAGTTCACACTGGTAATGGAACCATATATCATTGCGCCTCTGTCACCGTGCACTCTTCCCAAATTCAGAGGCGTCAGATAGTGATACATTTGGTAAATCGCATAATATCCTCCAACTATAAGTATATACAGTATTACAATTTTATTTTCCTTTAAAACAGCCCACAGGCTCTCTCCTTTCCTGTCCGCCTGATAGGAAGCCCGACAGCTTACATCCTCTTCCGGCGTAATATCTTTTACCAATACAAAAATCAGTATCGCGGAACAGCCTATCGAAGTCCCACTGATCAGAAAGGCCAGCCATAAATAATTCTTGAACAAAAATCCTGCGATCACCGGCGACAAGACAAATCCAAGATTTCCTCCAAGATACTGGAGCGAATACGCTCTCTCACGATCCTTGGCCACGTTCAAATCCGCTGTGAGTGCATTGTAGGAAGAATGTTCCATATTCTGGCAGGTAGACGCAACAGACATCAGCACAATCGATGCTGCCGACAAAGGAATCGCCGCACAGATTATGTAACATGTCACAGATATTAAATCCAGCCAGATAATATTCATCTTCTTATTAAAACGGTCCGCCATCTTCCCGCCAATCAAATTGGCCGGAAGCGACACGATTCCTATGGCAGACATGATCCATGCGACGTGATCTGCCCGAATCCCCATCTTCTGATTCAAAATCATCGTAAGCATAGGCCAGACCATAGACCCCATAGCTGTCACCAGGCGGCCAAAGCATAATATGTAATTTTCTTTTCTTAATCCCCTATACTGTGATAACATACCTTTTCCCATTCATCCTCTAAATATATTCACAGGATATCTCACCTGCATTTTCCATTGTAACATTCTTATATGTTTAGTGTAAATATATTCCGAGCAGATGTAACGACTATGAAGTAATCAGTTCAATTTATTTAAGACTTTTTCGATGTGCACTTGCGAATTCCAGGCAGATATGCTATATTAAAATTACAAAAGGAACAACCGTCAAAGTGGTTGACCTAAAATGAATGTTGAAATTCCACCCAGTCCGCCAAGACTTTGAAGGGTGGTTTTTCTATGCACTAATGACTAATCAAGTAAATGAAGGTCAGTAATGCGATCATGAACATGCCAAATTGCATCATATCTTTGAAGTCAAAATGTTTATTGTTCATTAGCACCACCTCCCACCTATGTAAAATGAGAGGTCTTCCACCCTGTAACGGTTGTTCTGGGTGGAGTTTAACATATTCTTCTTAGATTTTCAACATTTTTTAAAAACGAAAGAAATAATTGAAAAATGAAATTTTAAATCTTGGGCAAATTTTAGACAGACCTTGATTTTTCCTCTTCCCCATGTTATACTATCAATCGTTGCAAAACTCACCGAGTGTTCGAGACCTTCCACTCGTAAAACAAAACTAGAGGAGAGAATTTCATATGAAGAACAAGAACGTACTATTCATGACCCAGGCGGCTATGATAGCCGCTATCTACGTGGTGCTCACTTTTGTATTCGCACCATTCAGCTTCGGCGAGGTCCAGATTCGGATCGCAGAAGCTCTCACCATTCTTCCGGTATTTACACCGGCAGCAATTCCGGGGCTATTCATCGGATGCTTAATTGGAAATATTGTAGGAGGCGCGATTCTGCCGGATATCATTTTCGGGAGTATTGCAACCTTAATCGGCGCTGTTTTTACATATACCTTAAGGAATCAGAACCGATTCTTAGCACCGATTCCTCCAATCGCAGCAAATACGCTCATCGTACCATTCGTACTTTACTATGGTTATGGCGTCAATCTTCCGATTCCGTTTATGATGCTTACCGTCGGAGCCGGCGAGGTCATCGGATGCGGAGTTTTAGGCATGGTTTTGTATATGGCGTTAAATAAATACAAAAAGACCATTTTCTAGAAAAGAAAAAGCGCAGCTTTCGGATTTTTTCCTGACGCTGCGCTATATTTTTATCGCCGACAAACCTGCACTCTTTTTTGCTTCTTAAATGCTAACACCATTTTCCCGACACAATCCTGCTGAGCATATCTAAGCCTTCACATTTACTTCTCCAGAGAGCACTCTCTTATAATCTTCATAATTCTTCTCAAGAAGGGTCGGTGTATCAAGTCCATAAGGACATTTGCCCTTACATTTTCCACAATGCAGGCATTCTTCTATCTTCTTCATCTTTCCCTGCCACTCTTCGGTAAGCCATGCATCTGACGGCGCACGCCTGAGCATCAGGCTCATCCTCGCACAGTTATTGATCTCAATTCCCACCGGACATGGCATACAATATCCGCATCCCCGGCAGAATTCTCCACTTAGTTCCCTCCGGTCCTTCTCAATCAGAGTTCTGATCTCCTCATTCATCACCGGAGGATTATCTATGTACGAAAGAAATTCATCCAGCTCGCGTTCCCTCTGCACGCCCCAGATTGGAAGCACATTATCATATTCTGCCAAATATGCATACGCCGCTGCTGAATTCGTTATCAGTCCGCCGGATAATGCCTTCATGGCTATAAAGCCCATTTGCTCCTTCTTGCACGCTTCTACAAGCTCGATGTCTTTCTCACTTGCCAGATAGCTAAACGGGAACTGAAGTGTCTCATAAAGTCCCGACTCGATCGCCTCCATAGCAACTGCCAGGCGATGGTTTGTGATTCCGATATGCCTGATCTTACCCTGGCGCTTTGCCTCCTGGGCTGCCTCATAAAGTCCCGTTCCATCTCCCGGTTTCGGGCAAAAAGACGGGTTATGGAACTGGTAAAGGTCAACATAATCTGTTCGGAGATTCTTAAGAGAGGTCTCCAGATCCTTCCAAAAGTCTTCTGCATTCTCCGCCGCAGTCTTGGTCGCGATGTAGATTTTCTCACGCATCCCATCGAAGGCTTCCCCGAGCTTAACTTCACTGTCTGAATAAGCTCTGGCGGTATCAAAGAATCTGATTCCTCCTGTATACGCTTTGCGGGCAAGCTTTACTGCATCCTCCGTGCTGACACGCTGAATCGGAAGGGCGCCAAAGCCATTTTTATTTACTGTGATTCCTGTTTTTCCTAATGTTACCGTATTCATGTGCTTTCCTCCTAATATTGGGCATCTTGTTATAATAATTATTTTACCTCTATTTTGGTGCTGTATCAAGTTTCAGTATTAATGCCTCCTACAGAACCTTTTGTTCTTCCAAAACACCGTCGGAGCCGGCAAGTTCACAGGCTGCGCAGCTTTAGGACTCTTCCAGGAACCACGTTATATTTTTATTGCCCGCTTCCTTCGCTTTCCACCTCCGGTCCTTCTTTCAATCTCGGTATAAAACGCGCCGCCATCTTTCCCTTTCCTTTGTGCTTAATGTAGAAATACCCAATAATCGAAAAGACCACCGCACCCACAAAATTCACAAGAAGATCCTTCATAGTATCGTGCAGGCCGATATCCAGATAACCGCCCAGCCCCAGGCTCTGCCCGTTCACAACAATATCGGTAATCCCGCGAATCGCTGTCGGCGTATTTCCTCCCGCGGGATCAAGCATCACGGAACTGATACTATGAAGAATAGTATCTTTCTGCATATCAAAGCCAAAAAACTGATCCATTCCAAATTCAAAAAACTCCCACACAACTCCCACTGTCATGGAAAAACAAAACGCCACGATTGACATAAACACCGGAGACAATTCGAATTTTAACCGTTCTTCCCGGTTCAGAATATCCACCAGGGAAAATCCGATCGCCGCCATCAAAAAGCCGTTCAGCGTATGTAAAATCGTATCCCAATTCGGGATCTTAATGTAGTAGGCTTCAATCTCGCCTAAAATCTCCGCCGCAAAGATGAACAACAGAATAATAATCTCCAGTGTTGTCGGCAGTTCTATCTTTAAATTCACCTGAAGCATCATCGGGACCAGAAACAAAATCAGGGTAAGCGCACACAAAAATACATTCTCATAATTTTGCTTTAAGATCTGCAGAATCATACATAGCACGACCAAAGCACGCAACACAATATAAACCGTAAAAGTGCTTCTATGCTCCCTGATCTCCTCACGGATCGCCCGCTTCCATTTTTCAGATATTTTCATTTGCGCTCCTCCTGTTTTCTCGCTAAATGACGCCTAAAATGTACAAGTTACATTCTCATCCTCCACCTAAAACCGCCTGCCAGGCATAATCCACCTTCTCACAAACCGTACACCGCCGTAAGTTTTAACACCTCGGCAAAAATTCTCCGAATCTCTACTTAGGCATACATGAAAACAAAAAAATCCAGGTCCAGTCCCGGATTCTTCGAAAAAATGATATAACAAAAGCGGGTGATGGGAATCGAACCCACGTATCCAGCTTGGAAGGCTGGTGTTCTACCATTGAACTACACCCGCTTGACTCTTAGTATTATAAAGAATTGTCTTTCATTTGTCAATAGAAAATTTTCAAAATTTTCTCCTTTTGTAATCCGAAATTCCACCTTGGGGTGGAATTTAATCCTTCCAATTCTTTTCTATTTTTCCGTGCTAAAGCGAAAGTTTAAACTCCACTTCACCTCTTATCCTTCTTCCCTCGGCAGCCACTTGGCAAGCCACGCATAAAGCGTCATAAGCGTGGCGCCGATCGTCCAGGAAATCGGATAGGACATGAAAATCCACTTCATATCATGGAACAGGGAAGTCGTAATCCGTATCCAAATAACCCGATATACGCAGAGGGCAAAGATTATGATCAGCATAGGCGGGAGCGTTTTCCCCGTTCCCCGCACGGTTCCTGCCAGAATATGCATGATCGTAAGGAGAAAATAGAAGGGGCAGAAAAACCTCAAAATATAGCATCCCAGTGATATAACCTGTGCATCGTCAACGAACACACCCACAAATTGTTTTCCAAAACACAAAAGCAGCACGGAGGTCACACAGGTGTATGCAAGTCCCATTCCCAGCGCCGCCCACATTCCCCGTTTTACCCGATCATATTTCCGGGCGCCTACATTCTGTCCGGTAAATGTGGTCGCCGCCATACTAAAACTCATAATTGGCAAAATATTGAATCCATCAATCTTAACATAAGCCGCAAATGCCGCCATCAGTGTAGCGCCAAACGCATTGACGCTGGACTGTATAATCACATTGGAAAAGGAAATCACCATATTCTGTACTCCGGTGGGAATCCCCATCTTAATGATTTTCGCCGCCGTCGGCACATCTAAACGGATTTCCTTCATATTCACATGAAACAGATCCTTACTCTTTATCATGAAGCGAAGGATAAACACACAGGATAAAAATTGCCCAATATCCGTCGCCAGGGCCACCCCTTCTACGCCCATACCGAACACGACCACAAACAGCCAGTCCAGAACTACGTTGGAACCGGCGGCTATGATCAGATACTTAAGCGCCTTTTTGGAATTCCCTACCGCATTCAAAATACCTGCGGCAAAATTATATACTACGGAAAACAGCATTCCCCCGAAAAAGATCCGCATATACAAAGACGCCTGCGGCAGAACCGTCTCCGGAGTTCCCATCATTGCCAGAAGTGCCGGCGAAACGACGATTCCGATTATAGTCATGATAAGCCCTGCAATTACAGAAATCGCCAGAGTGGTATGTACTGCCTTGTGCATTCCTTTTTCATTTTCCGCGCCATAATACTGTGAGATCACGACGCCGGCTCCGGCAGACGCTCCAATGCAAAATGCCAGCAGCAGATTAATCAGCGCCCCGCTTCCTCCCACTGCCGCAAGCGCATCACTTCCTATATAATTTCCTACAATAATCGAATCTACCGTATTGTACATCTGCTGAAACAAATTCCCCAATATCAGCGGAATAGAAAAACGGATAATCTGTTTCCAGATACTTCCCTCTGTCATTACTGTCTTATTTTCCATCTTACAAAACCTCTTTCATTTCCCCAAATAAGCGGGCGTACCCTTGTCTGCCGCCCTTTTATGTCTGCCCTTGTATCACAGTGCACAAAGTACCCAAATACAAGCCGGATACTCTTTAGTATAAAAGAACTTTCGCTGCCTTGCAACCCCAATCTCCATCTTCAGACCTGCTTCGCTAATCACTGAAAAGTAATCATCAAACGGCGAAACTCTTCTGTTTTCTTCCCACTTGTATTCTTTTTGTCAAGGTGCTATTATGAACACATACGGGCAAATTTTTCTATTTGCTTTCAAAGAAAGAAAGGAATGTGAAACGTTATGACTAAAAAACAAAAAGGCATCTTTTTTATCGTGATTTCCGCCTTCTGTTTTTCTCTCATGAATATGTTTGTAAAACTATCGGGAGATATTCCCTCCATACAAAAAAGTTTTTTTCGGAACCTGGTCGCTGTGGGCGTGGCGGCGATTCTTCTGGTACGAAGCCGCACCCCGTTTCGCTGGCAGAAGGGGAATCTGGGACTTTTGCTGGTGCGCTCTGCCTTTGGCACATTGGGAATCCTCTGTAATTTCTACGCGATCAGCCACATGAACTTAGCGGACGCTTCCATGCTGAATAAGCTGTCCCCCTTCTTCGTGATTCTCTTCTCCTACCTGTTTCTGAAGGAGAAGGTGACCCCTACGCAAACGTTCTGCGTGGCGGCCGCTTTTATCGGAAGTCTGCTCATCATACGCCCCGGTTTTGCATTTGAGGGCACCCTGCCGGCGCTGGTCGGATTCATGGGAGGGCTGGGGGCCGGCGCCGCGTATACCGCAGTCCGCAGCCTGAGCCTGCGCGGAGAAAAAGGACCGTTTATCGTATTTTTCTTCTCCGCATTTTCCTGCCTTGTGACGCTTCCCGTCCTGATTGTGGACTATACGCCGATGACGGGATTACAGCTTCTGTTCCTTATTCTGGCAGGAGTCTGCGCGTCCGGCGGCCAGTTTGCGATCACGGCAGCTTATGCCAATGCACCGGGAAGTGAGATCTCTATCTACGATTATACGATTGTTGTATTTGCCGGAATCTGGAGCTTCCTTCTCTGGGGAGAAGTGCCGGATATCTTAAGCTTTGCCGGATATGCCGTGATCTTTGGAGCTTCCCTTATGATGTTTCTGTATAATAAGAAACGTTAAGAGTACCTTTCAGTAAACAGGCTGTATCGCAGTTTCTTAAAATATACCCAAGGGCATCCCGTATGGCCATTCGCCGTTTCACAAGGTATACCCAAGGGCATCCCGTATGGCCATTCGGCCGTTTCACAAGGTATAATGGAACAAACATTTTGCACAAAGGAGAAACATAATGAAAATCACAGAAGGATATATGCCCTATCTGGGCTATGAGACTTATTATCGGATTGCCGGAGAATGCACCGGAAACAAGAAACCTTTGGTTCTGATGCATGGAGGACCCGGCTCCACGCACAACTATTTTGAGGTATTGGACGCACTCGCCGAGGACGGACGTGCCATCATTTCCTATGACCAGCTCGGCTGCGGCAATTCCTACGTGGAAGGACGCCCGGAGCTCTGGTGTTCCAGGACCTGGGACAACGAATTGATCCAGCTTCGGAAACATCTGGAGCTTGATGAGGTCCATCTTCTTGGCCAGTCCTGGGGCGGAATGCTCGCGATCGAATATCTCTGCGATTACAAACCAGAGGGAATCAAATCGGTGATCCTCTCCAGCACTCTGCCATCCGCGGATCTTTGGCAGCAGGAGCAGCATCGCATGATCCGGCAGATGTCCCCCGAGGACCAGGCCGCCATTGCCAAAGCGGAAGAGACCGGGGATTTCTCCGATCCCGCTTACCTTGCAGCTAATGACCGCTATATGCTTCTTCACTGCGCCGGAGCTGTCACCGAAGATTCCCCGGAATGTCTGCGTCGTCCGAAAAAATCCGGCACGGAGTCCTACACCGCAGGCTGGGGACCCAATGAATACAATCCTACCGGAAGCCTGCATGGCTGGGAATACCGGGATAAGATCCAAGACATCAAAGAACCTGCCCTCATCATCAGCGGAACCGATGACCTCTGTACTCCATTGATCGCAAAGACGATGTATGATGCGATTCCGAATTCCCGCTGGGAGCTGTTCGAGGGCTGCCGTCATATGTGCTTTGTGGAAGACAATGAGCGCTATGTGAAATTGCTTCGTGAATGGTTGGAGCAGAATGATTAATCCCAAAGTAAATTGGCATAAGGTCCACATTTCTGTTCATCCGATTTTTTGAAAAAGAGAGCGAAAAAATAGAATACTTCCCAAGTAGACAAGAAGATAGCCAAAATCCACTTAAGAAGTATTCTATCAAAACCGCTCTCTTATTCTTTTAACCGTTTCAATACGCTCATACTAAGAGGCACCGAAAGCGTCATCGTAAACACATCGGAAACCGTCTGGCACATCTGTACCCCCAGAAGTCCGAACAGTCTCGGCAAAATGAAGATCAACGGAAGGAAGAAAAGCCCCTGTCTTGCCGCCGCCTGAATCGAAGCCTTGAGCGCTTCGCCAATCGTCTGCAAGAGCATATTCGACATCACGATCCATGCATTCAGAGGAAATACCACACATTGCAGTCGAAGCGCCATTTTCCCGATCCGGACCACATCTGCGTCCTCCCGGAACAGATGGACCAGCGGACCGGCGCTCAAAAAGCCCACCATCGAAATCACGACCAACACTCCCACCGCCGTTTTCACACAGAAGAAAAATGCCTCCCGCACCCGGTCATATTTCTTTGCCCCATAATTCGTTCCACATACAGGCTGGAATCCCTGGCCGAACCCAATCAGCGCGGAGTTGGCAAACATCGTGATCCTGGAGACGATGCCCATCGCCGCAATCGCCGCGTCAGCACAGGCTCCACCGTAATTTCCCGCCGCCGTATTCAGGCAGATCGTCGCCACGCTCCCCAGCCCCTGACGGCAAAGAGACGGAATCCCGCCCCGGAAAATGTTGGACAAATAATACCAGGACGGCGTAAAATTCTTGATGGATATCCGGAAATTCCCGCCTTTCATGCTGGCCCGCAGAAGTACGCCAAAGCTGACGATCTGGCTGATCACCGTGGCCAGCGCCGCTCCCGCCACTCCCATATGGCAGCCGAAGATCAGGACCGGATCCAGCACGATATTTAACACAGCACCGGTCACGATCCCCACCATCGCAAACGAGGCGCACCCTTGAAATCGAAGCTGATTGTTGATCACCAGGGAGGCCATCATAAACGGCGCACCCAGCAGAATGATTCGCAGATAGCTCATCGTATAGGGCAGAATCGTCTTTGTGGAACCCAAAAACAAAGACAGCGGTTTTAGGAAAATCAGCCCGGCCGTCGCCATGACGATCCCCGTTATGAAGGCGGAAAAGAACCCGGTAGCCGCCATTTTCTTTGCTTCCTCGAATTTCTGCGCCCCTAGCTGCCTGGAAATGTAGTTCCCCGATCCGTGCCCGAAGAAAAATCCCACTGCCTGAATCAGCGCCATCACCGAAAATACCACACCCACTGCCGCGGTCGACTGGGTATTGATCCTCCCCACGAACATCGTATCCACCATATTATAAAATGATGTGACAAGCATACTGATAATCGTCGGCACCGCCATCTGGCTCACCAGATGCGGAATCGGAGCCGTCGTCATATACTGGACTTTTTCCTCTGTGGACATCTCTGAAATCTTCTTATTCTCCCTCTCCTTATCAACAAAATTCCCCCAAAATGTACATCTCTTTCCGCACAAATCTTCATTACAACGTATAAGCATCGATGCAGAGCCATCCTACTCCTGCATCGATGCATATCTTTCCTACTATTCTTTATTCTACTACCTTCGTATTCCTTTCGTCCAGTGTTTTTATTTTGATTTTGTTCCTTTTATTCTACATGTTTCAGAGCTTCGTCCATCGGCACCTTCGCGATCTTCCGGTATTCCAGTATTGCGACCACCGCATACGTGGCGATTCCGATCAGAAACATCTCGACATAGATGAACGGATCAATATAAAACGTGATCCACCCCGTAATGCTGGTCATCATATATTCAAAAAAGAGAATCTCTATCCCCTTCGTTACAACAGGCAGGCTGACCAGCAGAAATACAATCACCACGATCGTCGTCGACACAATATACAAACGCCCGATTTCCCCGTTGGTATAGCCCAGAATCTTCGTCATGGAAATGGACTGCGCATTCTTCTCAATGATGACCCTGGACAGAAGATAGATCAGAATCATAAACATGATCACCGCAAATCCGTTGACCAGATTCATCATACCTCCCATAGAGACCGTGAGCTGCCGGGAAATCTTCGTGAGCGCCTCCGCATCGATCACCGAGTTAATATATTTCTCATCGATATCCGTAATCTCCGTATCTGAGAAATACCCGCTGAAATAATCCTCCCCCAGATCAAAGGTCTGATTCAGCTTTTCCTGGCTCATGAACAGGGAAAGAGAACCCACATAATCATAAATTCCCGTCACCCGGAAGGAATACCCTCCGTCCTCATATTTCTCTTTCAGGGTCACCGTATCTCCCGGTTCTATTGCGAATTTTTCCGCAAATCCGGAAGAAATATAGACCTCGTCCTCCCCGGGTTCCAGCGAAATATAGCGGCTGCCTTTCTGTATCCCATACAGAAGGATCTCTTCACTCTTATATTTCCCTGAAATGGTGTTCAGCGAATAGGCGCTGAATTTCTCCGCGTCCTCATTTTCCGTCTCCACGGAATAGGCGAAGGTCAGCATAGAAATCATATTTCCCAGAGGACTGTCATCTCCCATATCGCTCACCGGCATTTGCAGTATGTACTGATAATTGCTGAGCAGATTGCTTTCCATTTCCTTTTGATAATTTTCCAGGACCGAGGGAAGCAAAAGCCCGAACATCAGTAGCAGATTTGCGAACAAAATCCCTACAAACAGCACCACGTAATTACTGAGATTCTGAAAAATGATACGCAGCCGGAACCGGCTTAGGATTCCCATGCGGGGGCTCAAAGGAATCGCCCTTTTCCGCTTTCTCCCCGACAAGTCCCTGCGCAGGAACTGAAGCGGGGAAAGCCGCAGCTTCCGGTGCAGAATCATAAAATTGATCAGGAACATCAAAATCACAGGAACCACCGTTGTCAAGCAAAAGGCTTCCCCGTTCCAGATCGTCTCATAGGTCGGCAGACTGTAGCTGCCGTAATACATTGCCACACACACATCTTTGAATATCGTGTAGCCAAGCAGATTGCCTGCGACGGCTCCAATCAGCGTGACCAGGATCGGCATCATCATATAATGGCGGATCAGTTCCCCTTTGGTGTAGCCCGAAGCGCGCAAGGTCCCGATCACATTGGCTTCCCTGACGATCGTATTGCTGATCGTAACGCCAAACACGAACGCCATGATCGCGATGACGATATAGAGCAGCACGATCATCATCGCCCGGTCCCCTCCCATATCCTCTCCGGTAAACTGTATGGCCTGATTCAGATAACAGGGAACAAACTCGTTAAGGCTGGTTTCCTTTACCAGCACTTCCAGCAGATCCTCCGATAATTTCTTTTCTTCCTTTTCCTCCAGCTTCTGCCGCCTTCCTGTACCGTCACCGTATCTCCAGGAATATTTGTAATGCAGCGCCTCCTCGTCGTATGTGGCAAATTCATCTTCTGCCACCACGGAAACCCCGAATTTTACGGAGTCAAACATCGAATCGTTATTGTTGGCAAACAGACAGCTATAATCGGAAAGTGCGATAAGCCCGCTAATCTTCCAGGTACGCTCCCCACTTTTGATACTGTCTCCGACTTCCAGTTGATTATTGTCCGCATACATGCGGTCTATAGCGATCTCACCTGTTTTCTCCGGAAACGCACCGCTCATAAGGCAGGCCAGATCCACTTCCCTGCGCATAGAAAAAATCCGCATGGTACTTCCATTTGTCAGACTTTCCTCCACATAGAAATTGTCATATAGGGTGACGCCAGCCTCCTCTACGGCCTTTTTCTGTGCCTTATTCAGTTTTTCTGTTGTCCTGAAATTCCCGTCCTCGATCTTGTATTTTTCAAAGCTATTATTATAGGCAATGATCATACTGCCGTCCGCAACCAGAAAACCGGACACAAATCCAATGCTGCCGACGAGCAGCAAAAAAATGACCAGATATTTCCCCAATTCGCTTTTCAGTTCTCTCGGCAGACGTTTTTGTAATGGATTCTTCATCTTCGTCCCCCTTACCAGTCAAGCGCGTCGGCAGAGATTTTCTGCTCGTTCCGGTAGTCTTTCCTGATTACACCGTCTCTCAGCTTGATCACCCGGTCCGCCATATCCTTAATCGCGTCGTTGTGCGTAACCATGATAATTGTATTTCCGTACTTCCGGTTCACCGTCTCGATCAGTTTCAGGATTTCCTTGGAAGTATGATAATCCAGCGCCCCTGTTGGCTCATCCATAAGCAGAATATCCGGATTCTTCACGATGGCCCTTCCGATGGCCGTCCTCTGCTGCTGGCCTCCCGAGAGCTGGTTCGGCAGCTTCCTCTGATGCTCGTAAAGCCCCAGCGTATGAAGCAGCTCGTCCACGTCCAGCGAATTGCTGCCAAGATAGGCACCCACTTCGATATTTTCCCGCAGAGTCAGATTCGGGATCAGATTGTACATCTGGAAAATATAGCCCAGATGTTTCCGCCGGTAAATCGTCAGCTTCTTCTCCGTCATATCCGCGGTCCGCTCGCCGTTTATGGAAATAGAACCTGAGTCCGCCTGGTCGATTCCGCCGATAATGTTGAGCAGCGTGGATTTACCGGAACCGGACGGGCCTAAAAGTACGCAGATCTCTCCGTGTTCAATCGAAAAGCTGATTCCCTTCAGTACCTCGACTCGATTCCCGCCGCTTCCAAAACCTTTTTTTAGATCTTTTATTTCCAGAAACATATGATTTCCCCTCTCTGCCCGATGCCTGGAATTTCGGGCCACTGTTTGCTGTTTTATTGTCTGCTTTTTGACTGTATACTTTTTATTGTCCACCTTTTTACCGTGTATCTTTTTACTCTGTGCCTTTTAACAGCAAAAATGGTTTATGATTAGTTTTAACTAACCTTTTCTATAATAGCACTATTGCGGAAAAAATCCCACCTTTTTTAATGATATTTTTTCTCATTATCCTTCGGCTGCCTTTGAAGCATATATGAGGCTTTTTCTGCAAGCCAGATAGTGCCGCCATTTTAAAAGGCCTATCTAAAAATCTGCCGGTGTTTAAATATACCTGATTCCGCACCGAATTTCCGGCAGGCCTTCACTCAGGTATGCTTGGCAACAACAAAACGCTTCCGGCAGATTTTATCATTCCCGCCGGAAGCGTATCTTTCCAACATCTATGATTCTATTTCTTTTAAAACAGAGACCCCATATTTTTCCAGTTCAATCACATCCCCGGCCCGGTAGTCCGTATCTCTTAACAGATCCACATATGCATTAGGAAGAGCAATCTCCACCGTATCCTTTCCATGGTTGAGAAGGAACACTACCTTCCCTTTCTCGTTCTCCCTCACTGCAGCCTCCACTCCCTCGGGAACTTCAACAGGTGCGGATACCCCGGCCTCCCTAAACACGCGCTTCATGAACTGGTAATAGAATTCCGGATTGGAGCGGGTTCCCACATAGTACGCCTTCCCTTTTCCAAAAGCATTTCTTGTGATGACCGGAGTTCCTTCGTAAAAATCTTCTCCATATTCACTCACACTCTCTGCTCCTGTAAGATGCATCAGATCACAGAGAACATCTGCCGGATACTCTTTGCCTTCATACCGGAAAGTATGCCGTTCGTCTTCTAATATAGCGTCACTTTCCTCCACCCAGATTCCAAGAATATCCTTCAGGCGGCCGGGATAGCCTCCCGTGATCACCAGATCATGCTCATCAACAATCCCACTGAAATACGTCGTGATAAATGTGCCTCCGTCAGCCACGAACCTCCGTACCTTCTCGTCCCAGCCGGTCTTTGTCATATAAAGAAGAGGCGCAATGACCACCTGATAGCCTTCCAGGGAATCCTCCACACTTACAATATCCACCGGAATATTCTGTTCAAATATTGCCGTGTAATAATCTTTCACGGCGTCCATGTATTTTAGTCTGGTAGTCGGACCGGAGGAATATTCTACGGCCCACCAGTTATCCCAGTCAAATACGATCGCTGTCTGCGACGGGGTGCGCCCCTCCAGAAATATATCGCCCAGATGAGAAAGTTCCTCCCCAAGCTGTATGACTTCCCGGAACACGCGGGTATCGTCCCGCCCCGAATGGCTGATCACTGCACCGTGGAACTTCTCATTGGCGCCTATGGATCTGCGAATCTGAAAATACTGGATTGCATCGGCCCCATGCGCGATCGCCTCATAGCTAAGCTGCCGCATCTCGCCCGGCCGCTTTAACTTATTGCACGGCTGCCAGTTGGTGACCCCCGGCGTCTGCTCCATAAGGACAAAGGAATTCTGCTCTTTAATTCCCCGCATCAGGTCATGGCGCATTGCCGTGTATGCCGGGGCGTCCTTTGGGAAGGGGTAGCAGTCCCAGGAAATAAAATCCATATACTTCGCCCATTTCTGATAGTCCAGATCCTTATAAAAGCCCATCAGATTGGTGGTGATCGGAATATCCGGCGTCACTTTTTTAATCGCTTCATACTCCAGACGATAGCAGTCCAGAATACTGTCAGACATAAATCTTTTATAATCCAGAGAAATCCCCTGAAATACCGTATCATTTTCTGCATAATGCTCGCTTAAGAGGTTCGGGAGAACCACTTCATCCCAGTCATAAAAAGTATGTCCCCAGAAAGCCGTATTAAAACTGCGGTTCATCGCCTCGATCGTCACGTATTTTTCCTTTAACCATTTCCGAAACGCCTTCTCACAGTTCTCACAGTAGCATGCCCCACCATATTCATTGGAAATGTGCCATGCCACAATATTATCATAATCCTTATATCGCTTTGCCAGCTCCGAAGCCAGCCTGGGGGCATAGTACCGGTAGGTCTCACTGTTTGGACAGGAGTTATGCCGATCGCCAAACTTCCGCTTCATACCATTAAATTCCGTACGCAAAATATCCGGATACCTTTTGGCCATCCAGGCCGGATGCGCCGCTGTCGACGTGGCCAGGCAGACTTTAAAACCATTCTCACGCATCAGGTCCATGATCTTATCCAGTTTTTCAAAACAATACGTATTCTCATCCGGCTGGAGTGCAGCCCAGTTAAAGACATTCAAAGTGACCTCATTGATGTGTGCCTTTTTCATCATACGAACATCTTCCTGCCACACTTCCTCGGGCCACTGCTCCGGATTGTAATCGCCGCCATAAAGAATCTCGTTTACATGCTTACCGTAACCCATTACCTTTTCCCTCTTTCCATAAAACTCCATACCTTCATACGACACTTAGGAACGCAGACTGCTCTTACACCCGGATCACATAACTTTTCTCAAACACTTCTCCCGGATTAAGTACATTGCCCCACTCCCGTTCTTCTAACCTCTGGTTAAAATCTGCCCGGTCCGCTCTGCCATACCACGGCTCAATACATACGAACGACGCATGCTTTCCGACCGGAGACCAGATACCAAAAAGCGGAGACTCAAAGGAAACCGTCAGATATTTATGCCCCTGCGAGTCCATAAGAGCCACCTCATGAGCCTGATTATTTTCAATAATCAGCGCATCATCATCAAACAAATCCTCTGTAATTGTGAGTTTTCTTTCCTCCAATTCCAACATTTTCACCTTATCGGAAAGAACGCCATTTTCATTCAGAACGCTCACTTTCAAAGGGCCGTCGCATCCAAATTCGATCCGGCAATCCGTCTGCTTTTCTCCCTCCCGAAGCGGGCAGTTAAACGCCGGATGTCCACCAATTGAAAAATACATCTTCCGGGAATCCGTATTTTCTACTTTCCACAGGACTTGTACTTCCCGCCCTGTCAGAATATATCCCAGAGACAACACAAAATGGAAAGGATATTTCGCCCGCGTCTCTTCGTTATCCTTCAGTTGGAACCAAATCTCCTCCTCTGACTGTGAAACCAGTTCAAACTCCATATCCCGTGCGAATCCATGCTGAGACATCGTATAGGTCTTCCCCTCAAAATATGAGGTCTTATCTTTATAGTTTCCGACAATTGGAAATAAGACCGGTGATGTCCGCCCCCAGTACGCCTCATCCGCACACCACAGATACTCCTGTCCTGTGTGATGATCCCTTAATGACTTCATCTCTGCACCGGCAGATGTAATTTCCAGTGTTAGCTCTTCATTCTTTAACTGATAGATACCCATTTCCTTCGTCCCCTTCCTCTATTTACTGCCATAAAACACAAAAACGCCCGCGCAAAATGAAATCTTCTCAAATTCCACATCCGGAAACGCCTTTTTAGCCGCATCGCAGGTAAGGTATTTTTCTTCCTCGTCCCATTCCTCACCGCTTACTTTCCGGCACTGTTCCATCTCCTCTGCCGTCTCAAACGCAATATCCCCGATCACAATCCTTCCTCCGGGCTTTAAATGGCGTTTCAGTTCCTTAATAAACGCAAATTTCTGTTCGTCGTCCAGATGATGCAGCGCATACGTCGAGAGAATACATTCAAACCTTTCCTCATCCCAGAGTTCCGGAAATCCCTCTGCGAAATCATGACGGATCAGCTTCGCCCCTTTCATCTTCTTCCCGGCCAGCTCTATCATTCTGTCCGAGAAGTCCATTCCGTATATCAGACAGCCGTCATCATATAATTTCCCGGACAAAATTCCCGTTCCAAAACCTATGTCTAAAATCTTTTTCGCCTCACCGGCGCGAGCGTGACAATATACCCGGTTCAGCACATCCTTATAGCCCGCGAACGGGTAAGAATCCGCTTCCTCGCTCAAATTGACGCTTTTGTCATAATCATCTGCCCACAAATCAAATCCACTACTATTTAACATCAAAAACTCCTTTACTTTTTCGCATATGCCCACATGGCTTTCATCTGATCCAAAAGCACCTGAGCATCCCATCGTTTCATACTATTTACCCTGCTGTTCGGGTCATTCACAATAATCTTTCCGTCTTCCGTAAGCCCGGTCAGCACAATAAAATGCCCGGCATCCGTAAAATCTCCCGGTCCCATACTGCAGATTATGGGGTGACCCGCTGCAAGCTCTTCTTTGATGGACGTCTGAGACCAGTTCTGTATCTGCCATGCATGGACGCCCAGTTTCTCGGCGCCCACATCCATAAGGCTCCAGGAAGTGCCTGCATCCTCTGCATAAAATCCTTCTTCCATACTAAACTCCGCGAGTTTTCCCGGCGTAAAGCTGCCATCTTTCGCAAGAGCTGACACCACCATTGCCAGACAGGTCGGCCCGCACCCGTCTGTCGCCACGGTTCCATTCCCGTATGCGGCATATCCCCAGGTCTGATCCCACTGATAATACAGCGGAATCCCCTCCTGGGCCGGATATTCCTCCAGATTTACAGGAGCAAGTGCTCTATTCATCAGTTCTTCCCGACTTAGTTTCGCATAGTCCGGAAATGCTGTCACCCAGTCCACAGCTTCCTCATGACCCGTCAAATATTCAATCACCCAATCCGGATACGCCGTCCGGTTCACTATGATCCGCCCCACCTGCGGATATTTTTCATATAAACTGCGGAGCTGATCCGAATATGGCTCCAACGCAAACAGGAGAGACAACTCCTTTTCACTGAGCTGGTACTCCTCGCCTTCACCGTTCAGCCCCGGATACACGTCCGCGGATTCTCCTGCCTGCGAAGCCCCATGCACCGTATCCGCATTGATTCTAAGAGACTCTCCCTTATCTTCAGCCCAATCCCCTGAACATAAGACGACTAATATACCTGTTGCAAACATGACACCTGCTGCAATATTCGTCAACTTTCTTGAGTGTCGTCTCCATATCTTTCTATAATCATTTATAAGAAAACGTAATTCTGCACTTCGTTGTATCATCTATGTCACGGTCCTTTCAAACAACTCTTTACTTCTATTGTTTCCAAGTCCCCCCGTCTATTCCTATAGGTGATACTTACTTTAACACATTTCCTGCGCAGAATACACCCTTTTTCGACAAATTTTCCGAGTAATTTCTGAGGCGTTTTCCATATTCTTCCTGACCGAGATGAACGTCCACCGGACGTTCACTGAGGTATGCTTGGCAACTTATGAAAAATGTGTGGTCAGCTTCATTTGCTACCACACACTTTTTCTACAATTCATCTATGCTTTTTTTGAAAGTTCCTCCAGTCTTCTTTTCAGTTCGGCAATCTCCTGTTCCTTGGCCTCCAGTTGGCGAGTCTTTTCATTAAGCCGTTCCCTGTTCTCGCTCAATTTTTTCTCACTCTCACTCAACTTTTTCTCGCTCTCACTCAACTTTTTCTCACTCTCACTCAACTTTTTCTCACTCTCGTTCAGCTTTTTCTTATTCTCACTTAATCTCTTCTCCTGCTCTTCAATCATGTACTGCACCGTGTTCCGGTCAAGTTCCGCTAATCCTTTTGAAAACATTCCCATCACCTCTTCGACATTACGGCAAATGTCGTAAATCTCCTCGTACATGGCCTTAAATTGCGGATAAGTTTCAATCAACTCCACCATCTTCTCCGGTCTGTCAAATACCAGAAATGTCAGCCATGCTTCCAACTCGTTATCTATAGTTTTATTGTGCATGGCATCCTTAAAAATGTCAAGTGGTATCAGAATAAACTCCTGCAAAGTATCCAGTACCAGACCGGTATCGAATACCTGCTTAGAACAATGAATATAAGAGTCCTTTATTTTATGAAATTCCTCAGTACTCTTCTCAAAAAACACAATAGTGTAAACATTTTTTATATCCCGATAGGTGAATTTTTGTTTCCTAATGCTCTTCACTCTTTTGTACTGCCGCAAAAGCATATCTGCCGAATAGCAGGCCACTCTCTGACCGGGAAATGCATATCCTATCTTTTGCACCTCGATGTTTGCCAGACTGCCATCTTCCAACTCCACCACAATGTCCGTGATCAAAAGTGTATTCTCATCTGTCAGGCGGACAGAATCGTTCGGAAGCACCTGGCGAATTCTCACCTTTTTCTTAAGCAACTGCGAAAGTAGCCCTTCCATTCTCTCCGAGTGATATTCCGGGCTAAAAATTTCCTTAAAAAAGACATCATACAATATCTTAACGCCCCTGACCCCGGCACAGAAATCCAGGAATTCTTCCTGCTGCTCCTCTTTCCAGGATTCAAATTCAGCCAGCAATTCCTGCTTCCTCTGTATCTCCTCCAAAACTTGATTCCTTGTCCGAATCATGGGAAAATATTGCTGAAGTTTATTTGTCATAGGCATCTCCTCCTCTCTCCTCTTCTTTCTCACGTATCAGTTTCTCCATCTCCAACTTGTATCTCATCAAATGCAGCAAATATTTGGGCATCTTACGATTCCCAAGTTCCCACTCTTGAACTGTTCGATAAGGAATCTCAAAATAATCCGCAAATTCTGTCCGCTTCATTCCTGTCTCTCTTCTCAGTTCAATCAATATATCTCTTGAATCCATTTGCTTCTCCTCCTTTATATACTCATTGCGTATATTTTAACACCCTATCACATAAAAATCAATAAAAAGAACCAAACTCTGAACAATTCACAATTCGGTCCTTACTTACTTCCAATTTCACTCTTAGTCTTTTACGTAACTATTACTGTTTAACTTTCATACCCAAGGGCACCCCGTATGGCCATTCGGGGTGCCCTTGGGTATACCCTTATAGCAATTTCACGAATATTTACTTCAGCAATTATTCGCGCCCTATCTTTCACAATATCTCGCCCACGCCGCAAGCCCTGCCCCATGCATAAACTCCCCGGAGCGCACCAGCTCCCGAAACTCGTCGAACGTAACCTCTGTCACTGAAAGCACCTCACCCGGCTCTCTGGCATCTTCTCCCTTCATGCCACACACGGCCATAAATAAATGAATCTTCTCATTCGTAGAGCCAAAAGACGGGTAGAATGCCCCTAAAGAAACAATTTCCTTTACATCATAACCGGTTTCTTCCTTTAATTCTCTTGCTACCGCCTCTGCCGGGGTTTCGCCCTTATCCACAAATCCGCCCGGAACCTCCCACTGCCAGGACCGCACTGGGTAGCGATACTGTCTTAGCACAACCACTTTTCCGTCATGGATTGGTAAAATGGATACCCCTTCCCGGATTTCCAGATAATCGTAAGGCTGCTTGTGGCCTCTCACCTGAACCTGGTCCTCTACCACAGTAAAACGCCCCACGGTCACTTTTTCCGAAGACATGGTTTCAAAAGGGATAATTTCCTCTTTTATGCAACCTCTTCCAAACATATTCTATATACCTTCCTTTCCGCTCTTTTATACTACTATACTCCCATTTGCATATAGTTGTCATCCTGCGAATGTCTAAGAAACCTTCGCTCAAATATATCTCCAAAATAGAAGGAGACAGATGTATCCGTCATCTGCCTCCAAAACAACAATTACCGTCTGCTAATCCGCTTTCTGAACACTACACCCAGAATGACCGTCAACGCCGCTGCACATATTACCATCAGCATGGCTGTATTCGCCGAATCTCCTGTATTTACCGTACCGGTCTTTTTCACATCTGTTTTCTTATCGCCGGTATTCGGATTTCTATCATCTGTTCCCGGCTTCTTGTCATCCGTTCCTGGTTTCTTGTCATCTGTTCCCGGCTTCTCTTCACTTGTTTCTTTCGCGCCGCAGATACATGTTCCATTCTCCCAGATATGCTCCTCCGAAACAGTCTCTCCACACTCACATTTCTTTGTATGTGTTCCGTCTCCGTTATCCGTATAGGTATACTCATGCGTATGTTCCTGCGGATTCGGTTCTGCAAATACAGGCGTTTCAACGTCCGTTTTAACTGCTGTAATGTTGTCATACCAGATCGTGCCACTTACTGTATCGCCGTCAAAAAATTCATTGTCGACCGCATTGACCCACAAACCGAAGCTCGAAACTGCTCCACAGTCATTTACCAGACCGCCCTTCGGATTCCCGGCTGTATCGCGCTGACAGAATTCAGAAAATGGAATCGTCACCAGCGTCGGTTTGCCTGCCCGTGCATTATAATCATCATACAGATTCAAATACGCCTCATAGCAGGTGTTATTTGCCTGAATCTGGATAACAGTCTTCTGCTGCTTTCCGTCCGGAATCGTCCAGAACTGAAGCGCATTACAATCAGACCAGTCTACTTCTTTGTTAATCGTAGCTCCGGCCCAGCCTCCGCTGGTCTCTCTGTAGGTGAACTTCATAGCGTAGCCGTCCTGCGTTTCCCCTTCCATATTCGTCAGATTCAGTTCAATCGTACTGCCGGAAGCCTTATTGGTCGCCCAGGTGCCGGTCAGCATGGAATCCACGCCATAGTAGGATTCAAAATCATCTACCATATATGGGTCCGGTTCTTTCTCCGCAATGTTGAAAATAACTGTGATCTCGGCCAGCTTTGCGCCATTTCCGTAAAGAATGATTTTTCCGTTTGCCGCCTCGCCAAGCTGCTCCAAAACCTCGCTTGTCAGCTTCGCCAGGGCTATTCTGCCTTCCACCTTTGTGTCAAGCTTTATTTCCTTCGTCCCACTTGACACTGCCAGATATGCGTCTGTCACGCCCTCGCTGAGCTGTGCCGTCACATCTACTGCCTCAAGGATACGCTTTCCTGCAAGCGGCGCTGTAATATAGCCTGTCGCCTCCCAGCCGTTTACCGTCGGAGCTGCCGGTTTCTCACCATAGACTACCTGCTTTTGATCCGCAGCAAAAATACTCTTTTCATTGTTATAAAAACGGATAAATCCATCCATCAGTTCATGCCCGTGAAGCGTTCCGTCCTCCGCCTTTGAAACAGCGAATGGTGAGTAGTAATTGCTCTTGGAATCATAGTTCGACCATACCATATAATATGCACAGTTATATTCCGGTTTTGTGATAATATCCAGAATCTCCGTGAACCATTCCGGGCGTTCGTTTCCGGTCTTTTTCATCGCACTGTTCGTGATACCGGTCTCTGTCACTGCAAACAGTTTATTATGCTCTTTTGCGAACTGGTCCGTAAGTTTTACGACTGATTCGAAGTTCTTCATAAATGTGTAGCTTTCATCTGCAGACGCTTTGTCGTCGTAGGTGTCGAATCCTACCATATCGACGAACTCGTCTCCCGGATAGCGCTCACCGTACTCTTCCAAGGTCGCCGCCTCAGAACCCGGTCCATATACGTAGAGTAAATTATGTACCCCTTTTACATCACGCAGATATTCTACCGTATACTTAAATACGCTCTTATAAGTTTCCGCATCGCAGAACGCCTTGCCCCACCAGAACCAGCTTCCTGTATTTTCATGGAACGGGCGGAAAAGCACTGCACCGTCCACCTGGTCTGCATATTCGGCAATCAAATCAAGGAAGGCTGTAAACTGTGGATTGAACGCGCCTCCCGGCAGAATCTGATTCATACAATCTCCCTTCAGATTATAGGAATCCGCACTGCTGTAATCAAAACGGTCATACGTTTTCACTGCAGAACTATCTTTTTCAGATGCGAACGCAAAGTTCGGCATATGGCAGGATAAGGTCATAACTGCGCCGCCCTGTATTGCCTCATTGGACAGAAGGGCTGCCGCCTTAATATTCCCCTCCGTTGTGTCAGGAAGCGGCTCTTCCTCCGGATGGCGGGCATTATATTTGGATGCAAAGCCTGAGAATAATCCGCCACAGTCCAGGCCATTGATTGCCGCCAGAGATCCCGTCAAATCTTCCGTATCAGAATCCGACAGTTCCGAAGAGCCTGCCTTCAGGACTGTATCCTCCATGTGTCCGTAAAGGGCCGCGTCAGATTCTCCTACCGCTTTCAGATACTGATAGAGTGCCTTTGCAGAAGCGTCTGCCTTGGGATCAGCAAGCTGAATCTTATCCGCATAAGCATAGCTGCTTCCATTTACCGACAGAGCGGAGCTGTTTCCTGAAACACTTGTCTTAGTCTCAGCCTTCACCGTAGCGTCTACATAGACATCCTCGACAACGGGAGTATAAAGCCGGATATTGTCAAAATAAATCGGTCCCTTGTAATCCGTGTTATTTCCCACCAGCAAAAGCATCAGCTTATCCGGTGTCTCCGACTTGGCCGCTGCCGTATCGATTTCAAAATTAAACACCGCCTTTGTCAGCCCGTTTCCGACGTCCTCTGTCTCCATGTTATTGATTCCCGACATCTGCTCATTCAGGACATTTCCGGCCACGCCTTTTACCGTAATATTGCCCGTGGTCTTCGCCTCCGCAGAAAAATACATCTCAAATCCCAGCATGGTCGCGCCGGAAAAGTCAATGCCGCCCTCCGGCGAAATACTGATCGCCGGTTGCAGCCAGCCGTTTTCCACATCTTTGGAATAGTCCATATCGACCTTTAGCCTTCCATTCTCAACGCTGCACACATTCTCGGTCGGTCCATGATAACTGTCTCCTGCCCAGCTATTGTCAAAATACCAGCCCTGGGTGGTACCGTCTTCAAAATCCCACGTTTTTGCATCCGAAGCCGGCTTTGGTTCCTCAGCCACAAACTGAATATTATCAAGCCATATATCCCCCTTATAATCCGTATTGACGCCGATCAAACAGAAGGTGATACCATTTACAGAACCATTTGCCGCGTCACATTTCAGTGTGACCGGAAGTTTCTTCAAGGTCCCGTCCACGACCTCTGCCGCACTTAAATCCAGCGCGGTGTCACCGACATTCAGGGCATCCGAATTTACTGTCAGCTTAAAACTGCCGCTTGTCATCTTTGCTTCATCATAATAGAAGTCCAGTGTGACTTTTGTCACTTCTTCGAAGCTGATTCCATCATCATTCCAGCTGGAAATCGCCATCTTGCTGTAGTCCTTGTCCGCATCGGCGCTGTAGTCGACTGTGGCCTTTACCATGCCATTCTCCATGGCCACTGCAGAGTTATCGGCACCTGAATACTGATACTCCCAGCCTCCTCCGTAATACCAGCTTCCCGCCTCTTCCAGTCCTGCAAACTCTGTTGCAGCCGGAACGCTCTTCGCCTCCCTGGCAGAAACCGGCATACACATGCCCGCTGCCATCGTAAACGCCAGCAGCAGGGCACACACTTTCTTGTTTCTCTTTCTCATCTTTTCCTTCCTTTCCTCAGGTACGCCCTTTCCCTCATCATCTTTATGCTCCGGGCGGCGCTCTCCTGAAATTTTATCTTTCAGATGACCAGAGTTTCCCCTTCTTCGAGATTCCGATCATCCAAAATTCAACACACCTCAGATCAGGCTGGCCGCCCCGATCATTCCTGCCGTATTTCCAAGCGCCGCTGTCCCGATTTCCGGTATCTCACCCTTTTCTCCTCCGAAACAGCCTTCCTCCATCATCTTGCGAAGTGGCACAAGCAACACCTCTCCCTGATTCGAAATTCCTCCGCCAAGCAGTACAAGCTGAGGGCGGAAAATATTTACAATATTTACGATTCCGATTCCCAGTCTGCGGATATAAGCATTCACAATTTTCTCAAACGGCTCCTCCCCGCTCGCTGCCATGGCAAATATGTCTTCCGGCGCCATTTCGCGCCCTGTCTCCTTCTTTACGTCTCTTTTAAGCGCAGTCGCCGAAGCATACGCTTCCAGACACCCGCGTCTTCCGCAGGTACACGGTTCTCCATTCTCGATGATCACCATATGACCGAGTTCACTGCCGCCGACACCGCGCCCTTCATAGATTGCTCCGTCGAGAATGATTCCGCCGCCGACTCCGGTTCCCAGCGTCAGCATGATCACATCCTGACAGTCTCTTCCCGCTCCGGCGACCGCCTCTCCAAGCGCCGCACAGTCCGCGTCATTTGCAATCTGTATTGGTATCGGAAGAAACTTACCCATTTCTTTCGCAAGTTCCACATGCTCCCACTTGATATTATTTGAATAGCGCACCAGGCCACCCCTCCGGTCTACCGTCCCCGGGACTCCGATTCCGGCTCCCACGCACTGATCCATCGGGATTCCCTGCGTATCCAGAAGCTCCAGCGCCTTTTGCCCAATTTCCCGGATAATTTCTTCCGCAGGGCGATGGCTTCCGGTCGCCATCGTCGTCTGCGTGATCAGCTTCTGATGGACATCCACCAGGCCGATCTTCGTATCCGTTCCGCCGATATCAATGCCGATTCTGACCGGCGCCGACTTCTCGCGGATCGTAGTAATCAGAGCGTCACATGAGCCCTGCACCTGGTACGTGCCGCTTCCCGCCGACAGGAAAAAGCTGTCCCCTTTCCTGAATGCAAGCGTCTCCCCCTGATTTGAGATAGTTCCCTCGCCGTCAAGCATGAGGATACTGGCAAAGGATTCCTCGGAAACTGTTCCTTCCATTTTCTTCATGACTTTTCCGTCAAGATTTAACTTATCTACCGTAAAATAGTCACAGTCTGCCACATGCGGATAGCTGCTCTTATCCTTGATGATCGGCACCCGGTTCGTCACGGCAAGGGCCTTCTCGATATGCAGATCCCGTTTTTTCCCGTCTTTTCCGACTCTTCCATAGTCGTACACACGATACGTCACATTCGAATTCTGCTGAATCTCCGCAATCAAAATATCCTTACCAATCGCATGAATCGTCCCGGACTCAATGAACAGCACATCACCTTTTTGAACCGGAACGGCGTTTAATACCTCCAGCAAGGTGTCCTCCTGTATCCTTCTTGCAAACTCCTCCTTGCTGATCTCTTTTTTGAACCCATAATACAGAAATGCGTCCTTTCCTGCGTCCATCACATACCACATTTCTGTCTTCCCGTACTGTCCTTCATTTTTCAGGGCGTAACGGTTATCCGGGTGGACCTGAATCGACAGATTGTCCTTCGCATCAATGAATTTCGTCAGAATCGGAAAATCCCGGAACCTCCTGCAATGCGTCCCCAGAACCTCCTTCCCCTGTTCGTCAATATATTGTTTCAAGGTCTTTCCCGCAAAGCAGCCGTTCGTGATCACCGACGGCCCGTCCGGGTGGCAGGATAACTCCCATGTCTCCGCCAGCACATCGCCGTCATATTCCTTTCCATATTCCTCTGCCAAACGGTGACCGCCCCAGAGATAATCCTTACAGCTCGGTTTTAATTTTAAAATACTCATGATCGTTCTCCTTCTACTGTGCCAGCTCTTTCACCGCCTTCGTAAGTTTCGCCAGCTTCCTGTCCGCCTCTTCCTCATTTTCTCCCCGGACACCGATATAGAACTTGATCTTCGGTTCCGTTCCGGACGGACGGATACAGCACCACGCGGCGTCTTCCAGTTCAAAATACAGCACGTTGGAATTCGGAAGTCCCGTGGCCGTCCTCGTCCCGTCCGTCATATCAAGAAGCACATCTTCCTTGTAATCCCGAAACTGCGTCACCGCAAGACCTCCAATACTCTTCGGCACATCACTGCGGATCTGCTCCATCATGGAGACGATCTTCTTTGCGCCGTCCTGCCCTTTCAGTGTCACGGTACAAAGTCCTTCCTTGTAATATCCATAGGTCTCGAACAGTTCTTTCATCTTGTCACATAAGATGATGCCCAAATGCTTGCAATATGCCGCCACCTCGCAGAGCGCCATCACTGCCACGACTGCGTCCTTATCACGCGCATGAGTTCCTACCAGACAGCCATAGCTCTCCTCATAGCCAAACACATACTCATGTGCATGATTCTGCTCAAAGAATTTGATCTGTTCCCCGATATACTTAAATCCGGTCAGCGTCTCAATCAGCTTCATTCCGTAAGCCTTCGTAATCTCCCGGGACATTTTTCCGGACACGATCGTCGTGACCACCGCGCCATTTTCCGGCAGAGTTCCCATTGCTTTCCTCTGGGAGAGAATATATTCCAGGATCAGCATTCCGGACATGTTTCCGGTAAAGTTCACGTATTCTCCGGTCTGATTATCCTTTGCATACACACCCAGACGGTCTGCGTCCGGGTCTGTCGCCAGCACAATGTCTGCATCTACTTCTTGGGCAAGCTTAAGAGCCAGTGTAAACGCATTCTTATCCTCCGGGTTCGGATAGGATACCGTCGGAAAATTCCCGTCAGGCAACTCCTGCTCCTTCACCACATACACGTTCATAAAGCCAAGCTCCTTAAGCACTCTTCTCACCGGAAGATTCCCGGTGCCGTGAAGCGGCGTATATACAATCTTCAGATTCTCCGCTTCCTCCCGGATAATTTCCGGGTGAATCGCAAGACCGATCAAAGCCTCCATATATTTATCGTCAATCTCCGAACCGATTACCTGATACAGGCCCGCAGCCTCGGCCTTAGATTTCTCCATCGTCTTTACCTGTCCATAGTCCGTGATCGCATTTACCTCCCCGATAATCTCCTTATCCTTCGGGTAAGTAATCTGCGCGCCGTCCTCCCAGTACACCTTATATCCGTTATACTCCGGCGGATTGTGGCTTGCCGTCACAACAATTCCCGCCGTGCAGCCCAGCTCTCTGAGTGCAAATGACAGCATCGGTGTCGGCCGAAGCGACGGGAAAATATATGCCTTGATTCCGTTCGCCGCAAGACAGAGCGCCGCCTCATCGGCAAATTCCGGAGACATATTCCGGGAATCAAAGGCGATTGCAACGCCCTTTTCCTGCGCATTCTCTTTCAAAATAAAATTCGCCAGCCCCTGGGTCGCCTTGCGGACCGTGTAAATATTCATTCGGTTGGTTCCGGCTCCGATAATTCCGCGAAGCCCTCCGGTTCCAAACTCCAGATTCCGGTAAAACCGCTCCTCGATTTCCTTCTCATCACCCGCGATGGTGCGAAGCTCTGCTTTCGTCGCCTCGTCAAAATACGGATCTTCCAGCCAAAATTCATAGGTCTTTCTTGCTTCCATAATTGTCCTCCTCCGATTTTATAAATTCTGTTCTTTACCAGCCTTCTATCTCCAGGCTCTCTATATAAGCCGCCAGCTCCTCCGCCATTTCCTCTGCCTCCGGAATCCGCAGATGCCCCGGCGTTCCTTTCCCGTTTCTTCGAAAGATATAATGCGTGATCTTTTCGTCACGCATTTCACAGCACACTTCCCCGATTGCCCTGTCCCACGCCGGATCGTGCGTCAAAAGTGTCGTCAGACAAATGATATGTGCATCCGGGTATTTTCCCCGGATCTTTTCCAGAAACATTCCGTATCGGCATCTCCAAAAAAATGCCTTCTCTCCGCAATATTCTTCCTTCATGTAATCCTCCGGATTGCTGTCATTCTGCCCGATGGCTACAATTACCACCTGTGGAGTATATCCGGAAAAATCCCACTCAGTTTGTGCTCCCAGCTCGGGGTTATAGTGGAGCTTATCCCACGCCGTCTCCATTCCAACATAATCAGGTCCCGCGAACCACCCAGTCCCGTCAAGCAGAGCGATTCCTCCCTGCGCAATATCATGAATCTGTGCGCCCAGCTTGCGCGCTGTTATCCACGCATAGGAATACCAGCTGTTTGAGAATTCCCCGTCATGCTCCGGGTCCTCCTTTCCCACATACGCTACCGCCTCAGACACTTCCCCGGCCGAAACGGAATCGCCGTAGACCTCTATCCTTCTCTTTGGCGGTTCGGGCATTTCCAAAAGCCTTGCCCCCTCAGATAATTCCAGGCTGACCAATTCCATCTCATGGCAGGAATCCTGGCGTTTAAAAAACAAGACCTCGTGCTCTTTTTCTGCAGTCTCGTCCACCAAGATGATCTCTGTTATTTTCTCCTCGTTCAGCAGCCATTTTTTCTGTTCTCCATCCACCACCATACCGGCATAATTCTTCCAGTAAGCGTGATGGTTCTGCACTGTAAGCACCGCTCTTTTTCCGTAAAACCGAAAATGCAGGGAAGAGGCCGGGAATACAAATCCCGGTCTTTTAGGATTCGTTTTATCAATCCTCCCATTGTAGACCAGTTCCTTACTGTCCAGCTCACAGATCATATTTCCACGCTCCTATTCCTTACATCTTTCCAGCAGCACCACGTCCGCAAACGCGATCAGGCCAAATCCGGCCACCACATAAATCGGCGTCACCAATCCCATAAAATAATCACCCAGCACAATACATACCGGAAGAATGATATTCATCGCCACCATCAGCAGCGTATACGGCAGATTCCGCACCGCAAGGTAAAGGCTTCTTACCAGCTTCTCCTTCAAAGAGCCTTCCTCCCATATAACAACCGGGAACAAAAATGCAAAGACCATCTCCCAGAGAAGCATAAGAGCGCCGGTCACCATTCCGACGATGCCCCAGATTCCCCTGGTCCCCGCCTGCCCCAAAAATGTCAGGTCAAACACCAGGACTGCACCGGTTGCCAGCATCAAAAGCCATATCGGCGTTGCCTTCTTAAAGCTCTCCCTGAATACACCCATAAAATCGCGGAACGCCGAGACAAATTCCCCCTCCCGCATCCTGCGGAAGCATTCATACATTGCCGCAAGCGACGCTCCGATCGTAACGACCGGAAGGGAACAGATCAGAAACAGGATATTCACCAACGCCAAATCTCCTAATCTTCCCATAAATTCAAAAAACGGATTCTCAATATTCAGTCTCTTCTTCATCATTTTCCACTCTCCTTTGTCATCTATAGATCAAGCACGAACTGTGCAAATTTTTCTCCTGCCTTTTTATGCTTCGACTCTGCCGGGAACACCAGCACCAACGGGTCCTGCACTTCTGCGATCACCGCCGTTTCCAGCTTCGTCCTCTCCACATAAATTCCTACCTTTTCTCCCCCGTCTTCATAAAACAGATTCTCATCGTCTGGCAGCTCCTCCTCCAGCATCTCATCGATACAGGTATAGCTGCCGCCCTGCTCCTTACAATACCGGTAAAAACTCTCCGGCATCACCACCGCGTCTACTTCACCGGCCATCCAGTTAAAGAAAAACTTTTCATAAGAACTCTCATTGGCATCTGCGATCTTCACATCGTCGTATGAAATCAGATAATCTGAATCCACCGCCAGCTTCTTCTTGCTGATTCCCGACGCCTTTGAAAACTCTTCCGCTATCCTTTCGTCCCGGTCGTAGTCAATCCTTTGATTCACCAGCACACAGGTAAAATCCTTACTTTTATCTCCCCACCCAATATGATAAATCACCAAAATCACCAGCCCGAGGGCGATGGCGGTCAGCAGAATATGATACCAGTAATAGGTAAATACATATTCCACTGCCTGCTCCCGACTCATCTCGGCCGTCTTCACTTTGATATCAGAAATCCATCTCCGTACCATGCATTCATCTCCCTCGTCCGGTCTGTACCGCATCCGACAACCGTTTTCATCAGTCAGATTCCCGGCACGTTTTTATTTTCCCGCCAGAACAACTTTCTCCGTTTATCTTTCTCCTGCAGCTAAAAGCTCCATATTCTTATCGATCAGCACACATCTTTGTCTTACGCAGTCTGCAGTCCGCCGCGCATCAAACGGCGTGTGGAAGAGGTAATCCTCCAGTTTGTCAATTGAAGTTGTCACCACATGCATCCGGGTGTCGCAGGAAGCATAATAGATATACACATCTCCATTCTCCCTGGCGATCGCTCCGTTGGTAAACACCACATTGGACACATCGCCCACGCGCTCATTTCCAAGCGGTACCAGAAATACTCCGGAAGGTTCAGCAACGATTTTAGAAGGATCCTTAAGGTCTGTTCCGAACACGTACAGAACATACCTAAGTCCTGCCGCCGTATTTCTCACTCCGTGGGCGATATGGATCCAGCACCTCTTTCCCCGGATCGGCACTGCTCCGGCTCCGTTCTTCGCCTCTGTCAGTGTATGATACACTCTCCTGCTGATGATCTTCTCCTCGTCGATCACCGCATGTTCGATGTCCCCGCACAGGCCAAAACCGATCCCGCCACCACTTCCGGTCTCAATAAATCCATCCATCGGACGGGTATAAAATGCATACTTCCCATCTACAAATTCCGGGTGGAGGACCACATTTCTCTGCTGCGGCGACCGAAGCGTCTTCAAATTGTCCAGCCTCTCCCATGTCTTTAAATCCTTCGTCCTTACGATTCCCGCCTGCGCCACAGCCGCCGAAAGATCCGGGTCAGAGGCATCCTTGCTCTCCGAACAGAATACCCCGTAGATCCAGCCGTCCGCATGCTTTGTCAGGCGCATATCGTAAGCGTTTGTCTCCTCCGGGCAGGTGTCCGGAAGCACGACCGGGTAATCCCAAAAACGGAAACCGTCTATCCCATTGTCGCTCTCCGCCACCGCAAAAAAGGACTTTCTGTCATTTCCTTCCACGCGGACCACCAGGTAAAATTTTCCTTCGAGTTCGATGGCGCCGGAATTCATCACTGCGTTCACGCCCAGACGTTCCATAAAATACGGATTCGTCTCCGCATTCAGGTCATACCGCCAATGCAGAGGTGCGTGATCACGCGTCAATACCGGATACGCATATCTGTCATAGATTCCGTTATAAAAGTCACTTTTCTGGTTCTTTCTTGCAATCAGTCTTTCCTGCTTTTCCAGTTCCGCATAATATCTGCTATGTATCATCTGCCCATCCTCCTGATTACTTCCATACACATACGTCCGTTATGATAAGGACATTTCCACGGCTCCACGATCGGCTTTTCCACCGGACTGCCGTCCGCGTTCACCGACCAGAACCATTCTGACCCTGCCCGCTTATCGATCACATACTCTTTGATATAATTCCAGAGCCCTTCTGCCGCAGTTAAATATTCTGTCTTCTCCGGCCGTTTCTGGTATCCGTTCACGAACCCGACAATTGCTTCCGCCTGGACCCACCAGACTCTCGTCGTATCGTCCACGCCATTTTCCGCTTCATTTAACAGAGAACCGCCCTTAAGCGCCCGGTTAAAAATATTCTCTGTGAGCTCTGCTGTGATCGGTGCAAGCTTCCCTACATACTCCTCGTCCTTCAGAATCTCAAGTCCTCTGTCGATCAGCCACGCCGTCTCAATATCATGGCCATAAGAATACAGGTCGATCAGGCTGTTCCATTTTCTGTCAAAGAACACTTCCTGCCTGCCAAGCGCCGGATTATAGATCCGCCCCGCCACCGTATCCAGCATGGACCGCATAAGGTCCGCCACATCGGGGTCTTTGCTCACCCGGTAAAGCTCTGTATACGCCTCAAAGACATGCAGCAGCGTATTCATAGTCTTCTCCGCCATCACGCCGTTTTCGGAAAGTTTTTCATTATCCTCCGGGGCAAAAGTGCGGTCGAATGCCTCCAGATATCCCAGATCGTCCGTACATTTTTCCTCAATCAGATTCCTTAGTTCCTTCGCAAGCTCCAGTGCTTCCATTTCTCCCGTCATCTCATAATAGGAAGAAAGCGCATAGATGGAAAATGCCTGGTTATAGGTATGCTTCGTAGTATCAAGCGGCTTCCCGTCAAAGGTCACCGACCAGTACACCCCTCCGTATTCCTCGTCCACACAGTGATCCCGCAGAAACCGGTATGCTAAGACGGCAGCATTATACAAGCCTTTCAAAAATGCGCCCTTCTTGTCAATGACTCCTTCCTCTGTATATACCCTTTTCAGAAGTGTATAGGCGTTTGAGAAGAACCAGAGAATACGGCTATTCAAAATACAGCCCTTTTCATAGGTTTTATCGACCTTCAGGTCATACCCCATATATCCGTAAAATCCTCCGTATGTTTTATCCTGAAGCCCCTCCCAGAAGGGAATCAGCTTCTCCTCCAGATGCCCTCTGATTTCTTTTACAAATTCCTGCATATGCATCTACCTTTTCCCCATCTCTGTATCGGCTGTTCTTGTCACGCTGTGCTCTTTGATATAAGAAACAATATCCTCAAGCTGCGTAAATGCAAGCCCTACATAGGTATCTGCCGCGCCATAATAAATCGCGATTCTCCCGCTTTCGGCGTCATGGAGCGTCGCGCACGGGAAGGCCACATTCGGCACGAATCCCCTCTCCTCATACCACTCCTGCGGCGTCAGAAGAAAATTCTCACAGCGGTATTTCACAATGGACGGATTATCAATATCCAGAATCGCTCCGCCGATGCTGTACACATACCCATTGCAGGTTCCGGTCACGCCATGGTAGAAAAGCAGCCATCCCTCGGTCGTCTCGATCGGCGCCGCACCGCCTCCGATCTTAATGGACTCCCACCATTCAGGACTCTTACCCATCACATGGCGATGCTTTCCCCAGTAGACCATATCCGGACTTTCTGAAATAAAGATATCGCCAAACGGCGTATGCCCGCTGTCGCTCGGGCGGGACAAAAGCATGAAATTCCCATTGATCTTTCTCGGGAACAACACTGCATTCCTGTTGAACGGCAGAAACGGATTCTCAATTCTCACAAATGTCTTAAAATCCGTTGTCTTAGCCATTCCGATCGACGCGCCGTAAAAATCCTGGCACCACATGATGTAATACACGCCCTCGACTTCCACCAGGCGGGGATCGTATGCATAAACCGGCATAAAGGAATTGCCTTCCTCATCTACAAAATCAATCTTATTCTCATCAAAATTCCAGTGAATCGCGTCCTCACTTCTTCCCAGGTAAATAAACGGAATTCCATTCGTCTGTTCTCCCCGGAATACGCCGATGAATCCTTCCTCATAAGGGATCACTGCACTGTTGAAAATACGCGCCACCTCTTTAGAGGGATTTCTGTCGATAATCGGATTTTCCGTATAACGCCACACAGGAGCTCCATTTAGCTTCTCCGGTCTTTCCTGCCACGGTATATTCGGGACTGCAGATCCAATAATCTTAACTTCACTCATACTGTTTTACCCTTTTAGTGCAGTATCCCTGCGAAATGAATTCCCAGGGACTCTGCCAACTAACCTTTCTTCACTATTTCATTAGCCCTTAACCGCACCTGATGCCATTCCACTGTAGACCTGTTTCTGGAATACCAGGAAGAAGATCAGAATCGGTAAGATTGTGATAATTACGCCTGCACAAATATAGTTGTACTGGTTACCGTAAGGGCCTGTAAACGTATAGAGCGCAGTAGAGATCGTCTTCAGCTCCGGCTGCTGCAGATACAGGTTCGACGCGTAATACTCGTTGTAAACGCTAACGCCTTTGAGCACCAGTGATGTCATGATCGCCGGCTTTAAGAGCGGAAACAGAATCTTAAAGAAGACTCCAAAGTAAGTACAGCCGTCCATGATCGCCGATTCGTCCAGGGAAACCGGCAGATTTTCAAAGAACTGCAGGAAGATATAAATCGAAATAATATCCGTTCCCATCAGCACGATCATATATCCATACAGATGATTGATCAGCCCCAAAGAGTACATGATCTGGAAAATCGTTACCTGCATGGCAATTCCCGGAAGAAGTGATGCAAACAGGAACAAATTTTCAACCATTCCACGTCCCGGGAAGGTAAAACGGTTCAATACATAGGCCAGCATAGAACCGGTAAGCACGGAAACAATCAATACCACGACCAGGACGATCGCCGTGTTTCCGAAACACTTCAGCATGTTCGCCTTTTGAAGCGCGATCTTAAAGTTCTCCAGATAAGCAAAGGATTCCGGCATCTCCAGAACGTTCGTCGAAGCATACTCCTCATTAGTCTTAAACGCAGTCAGTACACAGACTACAACGGGAATCAAAGCAACCAGAGATGCAGCGATCAGCGACACATATTTCACAATACTAAAAATCACACTTGTAATTCCTGTCCCTTTTACTTTCTTCATGACGCTGCTCCTCCTTTCATCGCTTTTTTACGCATTTTTTCTTCTTGTTTTCTTCTCTTCACTGCCGCTTTGGATTCATCACTGTTTCCATCGGTAAACACATACTTAAAGAATAATTTCTGTGCCACGGTACAGATGATGATCAGTGCCAGAAGAACGATAGCCATCGCACAGGCAAGACCAACTCTCTGGTTCTCATGTGCAATACGGTTCATGATTACGAAATAAGTACCGGTGCCCATTGTACCGTTTGTAATAACATAAGGCGGCTCAAATGCGCTCAAACATCCGCTGATACACAGAATCAGGTTCAGCACGATAATGGATTTGATACTCGGCAAAATAATGTAGCGGAACTGCTGCCATCTGTTGGCGCCGTCCAGAGACGCCGCTTCATAAAGATCGGTATCCACCGACATCATAGCTCCCAGGAACAATATGACATTCTGTCCGGTATATCTCCATACGGAGGTCGCCGCCAGGGAAATATTGTTGATGCTCTGATCCTGCAGCCAGAGAGGAATATTCTCCAACTCCATTCCGAACGCCTGAAGGATCGTATCAAGGACGAATCCTCTTGCGTAGAAGAACTTGAAAATGAAACCAATCGCAATACCACAGATCAGGTATGGGAAGAACAATGTCGCCTTGAAGAAGGACTCTCCCCTTACCTTGAATACCATCATCGTCGCAAAGAACAAAGCCAGGGCAAGCTGAACGGCTCCGCCTGCCATATAGTAAAGACTGACGAGCAGGGAACCGAAGATTTCCTTTCGTGCAAATACTTCTGCGTAGTTTTTAAGTCCTACAAATGTTCTCTCCCCCAGGTATTTCATATTATAAAAACTGAACTGTACCATCTTAGCAAATGGAATATACGTAAAGGTCAGAAGAAGCAAAAGCGGTACAAACATGAAAGTAAATATAACCAGTCTTTTTTGCACCTTCCTGCTGGTAAACCACACTTTAAACGGTTGCTTTTCTGCCTGAGTGTTCGTTTTCGGATTACTCATTTTTTCTCCTTTCAAACACGATTTTCTTTTGGGAAAAGGCGGCTCCGCTGACGGGCAACCGCCTCTTTTTTAGTTGCTATGCATACCTGAATGAAGGTCCGGTGGACCTTCATCTTGGTGGATCTTTTTAAATTAAGTTACAACTACTCTACTTCCACTCCGAAGCTTTCCTGCGCGCTGGTCCATTTCTGGTTCCACTCACCCATCAAATCATCGAGAGATTTGTTTCCGTAAAGAGCTGCTTCAAGAACCTCGCATACCGGATAGTCACCACTTAATACTTCAGCCGTATTGCGGATATCATCGTAAAGGCTCTCTTCTCCTTCTTTTGCCGCATTGTCAGAAAGAAGCTCTACGCCATCAAACTCTGCCAGAGAATCCGGAAGGTCCTTCCCTTTCAGAGCCGGAATACTTCCCTCATCATCATAGATAGAAGACTCTTCCAGGAGCCATTTTACATAGATCATAGCCGCGATCTGATTGTCTTCGCTTGCCTTATTGTTGATACCATATGCATAGTTTCCACCACTCGCTGCTGCCTGCACACCATTTACAGTGATCGGGAATGGCATATATCCGATATCGTCCGGATTCTCGCCTGCATCCTTGAACTGCTGTACACACCAGGAACCAAGCACCATAGAAGCAATCTCACCATTATTGATCATGCCTTTAGAAGATTCCCAGTCGCTGGAAGCGGGATCTTCTTCGACCAGTTTGTTCGCAACTGCTTCGTACAGTGTGTAAAATACAGCGTATGGTCCGCTCATCTCGTCGTTCTTGGTAAACGGATCTTTCGTATGAAGCAAAATGTTGTTCTTATAATCTGCATCTGCATTAGAAGCGATTCCTACATAATCATTCCATGCACCCATGGTCCAGCCTGCTGAGAAGTTGGTGTAAAGCGGAATCGCGTCTGTCTTTTCCTTAATAAGCTTTAAGTCAGCCAGGAACTCATCCGGCGTCTTCGGAAGCTCTGTGATTCCGGCGTCTGCCCAAACTTTCTTGTTGTAGGCAATACCGCCTGCTGTACCACCGTTCGGGATACCGTAAACAGTACCGTCATAAGTCTTTTCCACTACGAAGTTATACTTAGAATCCAGTGTGTTGAAGTCTCCCATCGGTATAAAATACTCTGACAGTTCGCTCTTTTCAACAGTTGCCGGAATGAAACAGATATCTCCCCAGTCACCGGTTGTAAGACGCATCGTCACTGACTCAGCGTAATCAGTGATTCCTTCATATGTAACCGTAATGTTCGGATATTTCTCATGGAACTCGTCTGCATACCCTTTGTACACCGTATCCACAATATCCGTTCTGTCAGTAAGAATCTTAATATCCGCTTTAAGATCCTTGTAATCCTCCGGGTTCAGTTTGTCGATGGTCGGCACATCTGCTGTTTCGGTCTTGCTGCCGGAATCCTTGCTTCCGCATGCTGCCAGAGACAGGACCATAGCTGCCACCAATCCTAAGCTAAGCAATCTCTTTTTCATGATTTTTCCTCCATTCTCTTTTTGTTTAGCTTGTTTTTAGCTTAATTTAATTATACCATTTTAAGCTCATATTTCAACTTTGTTTTCTTTGCTTTGTTATTTTCGTCCTTTTAAATCATTTTATCTTCCTTATTTTTATGTATTTTGTTCATTTTACATTATTATTTAGATTAATTTTTGAATTAATTCATTTTTAGTTTTTAATTCACCTTTGTTCAGGAATTCACTCAGGCATGTATGACAGCAAAAAAGAGCCCGATATGCAAATGCATATCAGACCCTTCACTTCAATATATTTAACAATCGCCAAAATTCTTCTCTATATTTTAGGCAGCCCAAACTCCCCGCCTATTCCCTATCCGCTTTCACTTTAACACTATTCTTCCAGACGACCTGACCTGACACGATTTCAAGATTCCTGCCCTTTAGCGGATTTTTCAACTGCTTTAACAGCTTATCCACCGCCACCTTGGACATCGCCTTGCTGTTCACCTCGTAGGTCGTGATCTTCAGATCCGTAAATCCGATTCCGGCAGCAAGGAAATTATCAAATCCCACGACTGAAATATCCTCCGGCACCCGGATTCCCTTCTCTGCCAGCTTATTCACAAGGAGGCCCGCCACCACATCGCAGTTGCACACAAACGCTTCCGGCAGACATTTCGGCAGTTCAAAGCCGATCTGCCCCCACTCGTCACGGTCCTCGACCACCCATTCAGCCGGAACCGTTTTATGATGCTCCAGCATGGATTTCATGAAACCACAGTACCTGTCCATAATACTGCTGGTCGCATAGATGGAACCGATGAATCCGATCTTCTCAATCCCCTGTTCAAACAAAAGCTCCGTCATCTGGTACATTCCCTGGAAATTATCCGCAATGACCGAATCCTTCGCGATCTCGTTGTCATAGAAATCCAGGAAAACAATCGGTATATCCGTATACGCCTTCAAAGCCCGGATATATTTCTTATCTATGTAGCCGATGATGATCAGCCCGTCGATTCCATGTTCTTTGACGATCACCGGCATCTCCAGCGTCCTTTTCTCCGCATTCTTTTTCAACACCTCAATCGTGGTATAGCATCTTCTCTCCGTGGCGATCAGGGACAGCTCCTGATACATTTTCCAGTAATATGTGGCATATTCCGCAAGATAATTCTCTGCGATCAGAACGCCGATCTTGCGAAATTCTCCCTGCTCCGCTGCTTTTTTCCCTTTATTTGCCGCCACAGGTTCATACCCCATCTCCCGGGCCGTCTCCTGTATCTGTGTCCGCATGGATTCACTGACGCCTTTATGCCCCATAAGAGCGTTATGCACCGTGACCGTGCTCACTCCCACTTTTTCCGCTATATCTGCAAGACGAACCTTCCGCATTTCACACACCTCCACTTCACCCGCCCGCCTTTTATTGACGTACAAAATGATATATCCTGCTCTGGAAATCTCCTTTCAAATCTCTCACCGCAAATCCACAGTTCTTAAGTTCCTCTCCCCGATAGACCTCTTCCGTTCCTTCCAACCGATATATTCCATCGCTTGTCAGTCCCTTTAAACGTATGATTCTGCTGTGAACCGAGGTGCGCCCCAGAACCTGCACACAGGTCACCAAAGCCTCAGAGCCGTCTTTCGCCGCAACCTCCCAGCAGTCAAACGGCTTCCGGTCCGTCCAGGAAGCGATCCGGTAATAATCTCCGGTCTGGATCAATCCCTGATATTTGTGGCACATCTCCACCTGCCCCTGAATCTGATCCCGCTCTGTCTGTGGAATCTTCGTAATATCCAGTTCATAGCCGAAAGTTCCCGCAAGCGCCACGTGCCCTCTGGTCTCAAACGGAGTAGATCTTCCCACAGCATGATTCGGGCAATCGCTCACGTGCGCCCCCATCGTAGAAAGCGGATAGATCAGGGCCGTTCCCTCCTGAATCCGCAGCCGTTCTATCGCATCGGTGTCATCAGAGCACCAGATCTGCGGGCTGTAATATAACATTCCCGGGTCGAACCTGGCCCCTCCGCCGGAACAATTCTCAAGCAGCAGATCCGGGAATTCCGTTACCAGTCTTTCCTGCATCTCATAAAGTCCCAGAACATAACGATGGGAAAGCTCCTGCTGTTCATCTGCTGCCAGATGCCGGCTTCCCAGGTCGGTAAGCTGGCGGTTCATATCCCATTTCACATAGGCGATCGGCGCACTTCTGAGAATCTTCGCCACACATTCATAAGCGTAATCCCGCACTTCCTTTCTGGACAGATCAAGTACGTACTGCGCGCGGCTCTGGGTCACTTCCCGTCCCTCAATCTGAATCGCCCAGTCCGGGTGTGTGCGGTACAGATCTGAATCCGGCGAGATCATTTCCGGCTCAAACCAGATACCGAATTCCAATCCGATCTCATTGACCCGGCGCACCAGATCCGTTAGTCCGCCGGTCAGCTTCTCTTCATTCACATTCCAGTCCCCAAGAGAACTGTCGTCCCAATTCCGTCTGCCGAACCAGCCGTCGTCCATCACCAGCATCTCGATTCCGTTTTTCTTCGCCTCTCTCGCAATGTCAAACAGCTTCTCGGTATTAAAATCAAAATACGTTGCCTCCCAGTTGTTGATCAGCACCGGACGCTTCTTATATTTGAATTGGCTCCTTATCAGATGGACCCTGTAAAAATCATGCAGAGAGCGTGTCATTTTCCCGAGTCCCGCGTCCGAATACACAAGGACCACCTCGGGAGCCTGAAACTCCTCCCCGGATCCCAGTTTCCATCGGAATTCCTCCGCATGGATTCCCATCACCATTCGCACCTGATCGAACTGGTTCAGTTCTGCCTGCGCGATAAAATTCCCGGAATACACAAAATTCATCGCATAGACCTCTCCGGTCTCCTGGGTCGTATTCGGAGTCACCAGCGCCAGGAACGGGTGTTCCTGATGGCTGGATTCCCCTTTTGTGGAAGAAACCTGCTGCCTGCCATAGACAATGGCATTTCTCTGAATATGCCGCTCCCTCGCCCAGGAACCGCACAAAGTAAGCATCTCAAAATCCTGGTTGTCCATATCAAGACAGGCGGAATACACCTTCTCCAGCCATAACGTCTCTGCTCCCAAATTGCAAATCTTCACACTTCTGGTAATCACATCTTCCCCCGGAAATACGGAATACGAAAGGATCACCTGCAAATGAAGAATCGGGTCTACACACGTAATTTGTAATGTCTGCACTTCCTCCCTTGTTCCAAAGGAAGCCGGAAGCCCGCAAAGCCCCGGTTTCCCTTCCAAAATCTGATGTGAGTCATAGAAAATCTCACACCCCGAACAGCCTTTTTCATTCCGCACGTTCAGGCAGCTCTCACGATAATCCCCGATTCCGGCCGTAGAATATTCCATCGGGAATTTATCCAGAAACGAGGACTTCTCGCGCTTATTTACCGAAGGAGTTTTCGGCAGTTCTTCGGTCCTAAGAAGCATCTTGCCGCCAAATCCATGCATTCTCTTTCCATAATAGACATGCCCCACATATCCTTCGTCCGTCAGGCCGATGATATATGTTGTGTTGTCAGTGTCCAGCTTAAACATTTTCTGTTCTTCATTATATCGAATCGCCATATGATTTCCTCCATTCCGCGGGAATTTATATGTCCGTTAAATGCTTCATCTATCCACTTGTGTTCTCATTCCCGTTTCACTTATTTTCTAATTAATTTAATTCACTTTTTAATATAATTATAATTAAACATAAGTTTATAGAAAAGTCAATCCATTTTTAGTGAAAAATAGGATAAAAGTCTATGAGCATTTACTAAGGTATACCCAAGGGCATCCCGTATGGCCATTCGGCCGTTTCATAAGGTTTGAAAGGCACCGGCAAAAAAGTGGAGCAAATCCATATAGGACTGCTCCCTTACTTAGATTTTGCATAACAAATACACTTATGAAATAGTACCCGAAGAATAAAACAGGATTGTTACCTTGCTTGCACTTCGCTTGTATCGCCGAAATCACAAACAATATTTTTCCCTCTTTACGCTCGTTTTCCCTCACCAGCTTCTCATGCTCTTCATAGGTCATATGCAATATCATACTGACAACCTCCGTTCTCTGACCGACCAGGATATCCGCCAGAACTCCTTCCGTTCTACACAATTATTTAATTAATCCTCTTGGGAAACCTCGATTATAACCAGTTATCATCACCACAGAAATGCACGCGTTGATGAAACAAAATTTGCATAAAATCTATTCACATTGGGAATTCATTTGAACACCCTTTTTCTTTCTAAACAGTCAATGCCTTTTACTTCAAGCCAAAAAACCGGAGCAGACCCACATAATCTGCTCCGGTTTTCCAAGCACCTGTCTTCTTATTAAATCTCTGTAAATATATCCCCCGGAACATCGATCATCTGATCAGTCTGTAAATCAAAGCAATCATATATGATCTTGTCTCCGTCTCTGATAATCGCAACTCTCACAACCGTCGGTGCGCTATCTACCAGAGTGATATAATCAACATACTCCGTATATTCCGCTGCATCATGATGTTCAGCAAATGACTCCGCATTCTTCTTAACCAAATCAAAATTAATATTCTCCAGCGTATTCACATCAATATTGGTCCGATATACTAAATATTCCTCCGTTTTCCGGTCATACACAATCTTGTCTGTCGTCCAATAGCCATTATATTGTAACTGGAAAATAGCATGATTATCTGATAACTCCCGCACAGCAAATCCTTCAGGAACACTCAGACCTTCATCTGACTGCCGGCTTCCTGATGTTTCAAAATAGTACCATTCATCGTCGATTTCCAGCCAGCCGGTCTTCATACTTCCACCTTCTGCACCGCCCAAATAATACCATTCACCGTTAATCTCCTGAAGCCCTGTCTTCATGCTTCCGTCTTCTGTACTGCCAAAATAGTACCAGTTACCGGATATCTTCTGCCAGCCAGCTTTCATGGTTCCATCATTTGTACCGCCCAGATAATACCAGTTGCCGGATATCTTCTGCCAGCCCGTTTTCATAGCTCCGTCGTTTGCACTGCCCATATAGTACCACTTACCACTTATCTTTCGCCAGCCCGTTTGCATGATGCCATCCTTTGCGCCATCCAGATAGTACCAATTCCTGCCATCTTTTAACCAGCCATGGTAGGCAGCGCCTCCTGCTTTAAAATAGAACCAGCAATTCTCTCTCCACGACTGCCAGCTGCCGCCGACATTTTCACATTATATAACCGGAAATTTATTCCAACCGGTTACCATCACGCCATCTTTGCCAAATCCATACACTTCATTGCCGACATACTCAATACTATCGTTTACCATATATCCCTTGTTGATATAATACCACTGGCCACGATACTTTAACCACCCGGTATGCCCGGCACCATTGCTATCGTAGTAATACCAGGATCTGCTGCCATCCTCATTCGCCGCCAGATACCAGCCGGTCACCATATAGCCTTCTTTATCAAAGCCATACCGTGCCCCATTAATTTCCATAATACCATCTGCCGGATAGGAACCATCTTCAAAACGGAACCACCATCTGGATCCTGATTTCACCCATTTACCCTGGTCTGCCGCCTTCTGCACGCTCACATTTTCTGCTGGCTGCTCCGTCTCTGGTGCTGCTTGTGATATCATCGGTATTGATAACATTGCGCTCATTAAAATCAGTAATAATTTCTTCTTCATAGCGTTTCCTCCCTCTTACTGACTAGTACCGTAAACTTTTTCTTCCTCGCTGGGATTTTCATAATTTTATTATCTCATGTTTCATTCATTCCCGCACCCCCCCCCCTCATTTTTTCAGGCCCTACACAATTTTTTTCATTAAGAGGAAGTTCTGGCAATTTTTTACTCAGGTATGCCTGGCAGAAAAAAGGGTTATGATTCAAAATCCTCTTCAAATCATAACCCTTCAATCATCTATCCTACTATTTAACCTCTGTCACAGCCTCACTCAGTTCTACCGTCTTCTCCTTCTCTCCCACACAAACAATATAACTTTCCCCTTGTTTCAATTCCGGCGACGAAATCGCGTACCACTGCGTCCGTTTCTCTGTCACAACAGACGCGATTGTTGCACCGTCCGTCGTTTTCACGGAAATCGTCGTTCCGGCCTCCACTGCCGAATCAAGCGTACCGACAAGTGAGGGCTGTGTAGAATCATCACTGGGGTTTTGCGCCATTCCCATGCTTCCCACGCCTAAGAAAACGCCTCCTATGATTTTGCAGCTTGTCGCATAATCCAGGGTTCCGTTTCCTCCGCTTGCCGGACCATGCACAGTAACCGTTCCGCCACTTAGGAGAATGTCTCCGTTCGCGTCAAGGCCATCTCCGTTCGCGTTCACATACAGAGTGCCGCCATTTACCGTCATCGTCGCGCCCTGATCTTCTCCCGCCATAAAACCGCCTCGCTTCATCTGAGGTTCGTTTCCTGCTGGAGAATCCTCCTTCTCCGCCTTTTCGTCTGACGCCTGCTGCGTTGCATCATCTTCCGGATTTTGAGCACTGTCATCGTCGCCCGCGGCATTTACCCCGTCATCTGACGCTACTACCTTGATATCGCCCGCATTTATTACAATATCAAACCCTTCCAAACCTTCATAACTCTGTGTGATATCTATCGTTCCTCCGTCAATTGTCAGGTTACGGTCCGCATGAATTCCATCATCGCCGGCCTGTATGGTAAATGCTCCATCCTCTATCGTTACATTCTGATTACTGTGCAGGCCGTCATCGTAGGAATCCAGCTCAAACTCACCTCCGGCGATCACAAGCTCCACATAGGACTTCAAAGCCTTTGTACTGACAACTCCCTCCCCATTTTCGGAGGTATCTGTATTCGTGCCGGGCGTATCATTTTTTTCCTGCAATTCTTCCTGGGGCGGATCCCCGGAAAAATCACTTTCACCCTCTGGTTTCTCTCCGCCTTGTGGTACTTCGCCTTGTGGTACTTCGCCTTCCGGCATTTCTCCTTCCGGCCTGTCCCCACCTTGTGACATCTCACCTTCCGGCTTGTTCCCATCTTGCGGCATCTCGCCTTTCGGCCCCTTTCCGCCTTGGGGTATCTCACCTTCCGGCCTGTCTCCTCCTTCCGGTTTTTCCAGTTCCAATTTGTCCCCTTCTTGCAGCATCTCTCCTTCCGGCCTCTCGCCACCCTCCGGGGCTTCGCCTTCCTTCATTTCCCCTCGCCCGTGGAATCCGTCTTCCATCATATCGCCTGTTATCACAGCCTCACCGCTTCCGCCGCCAGTTACGATATCCAGTTTCCCATCATTTACCCGCAGAAGTGTCTCCGCCTGAATCCCATCGCCTCCTGCCGTAATCTGAAAGGTACCATTTTCAATCAGCACATACCCTTTCCCGGGATCCTCTATGTTCGTCGCCTTGATGCCGTCCTCCCCGGATTCTATCGTAAAATTGCCGTCTTTTACGGACACACTGTCCTTTCCGACCACCGCATCGCCTGCTGCCTTCATCACATAAGTGCCTGCCACGAATTTTAAGTCATCCTTACTTTGCACCGCATGGTTATAATTCGCATTTACATACAAAGCTCCCTTTCCATTAAAACTCAGGTCATCTTTCGCAAAAATGGCTGCCGACGGTTCGTCCTCTCCTTCTTCGAACACATAACTTTCCCCGTCCGTGACAGTATTTTCCGTATTTTCCGCCAGCGTGATGATCAGGTTGCCGCCCTTACTGTAAATGGGCGCCGAATCCGCACAAGTAATGTCTGCGCCATTTAAAACAAGCTTCACATAGTCATTCTTATCCGCATCTACCACAATCTGCCCGTCCTTCAAACTGCCGGACAGGATATATGTTCCGGCTTTTGAAATCGTCGCCGTACTTCCCTCAATCATAACTCCATCCATGCCCGTTTCACTTACTCCAGACGCGCTGATGCGGTCTTCCTCAAGTTTCAGGGATATCGCAGCATTTTCGTCCCAGGTATCGTCCAGCTTTTCCTCACTGTACTTTCCCTCAGTAAGTGTCACCTTTGACACCGTCGCATGCCCCGACAAGTCCGATACGTACTCCTCCCCGGCCTCCTTCTGGCTGCACCCGCACAAAGTACCCAAAAGCGCCGCACACAAAAACAGGGCAATATATTTTCTTCTCGCCATCACAATTCCTCCTGTACCGTCTGCCGCCGCCCGCAGACAATCGTCAGATTCCCATTCCGGCAGCGAATCGCATCGATCATTTCTTTCTCCTGCCTCATATCCTTCAAAGTAATATGGTAATCCAGCTCATACATACTTCCGAGATTCGTCGTCTTTACCCGCAGGAGTCTGCGCCGGGAAGTATATCTTTCAAAAATATCCTCAAAAATCTCCGTGTAATCCAGATTTTCCGCGATCGTAATCCGCAGATCCTTCTCATTCTGCTTCCACTCATCGAAGGGAATTCTCTCCAAAGCCACAAACGTCGCTCCCACCACTACGGTCATCGCCGCAGCAAAGGACAAAAATCCGGTTCCCGTCGCAAGCCCGATCGCCATCGCGAAGAAAATAGCCGCAATCTCCTTGGAAGTCCCCGGCGCCGACCGAAAGCGCACCAGGCTAAATGTTCCCAGCACCGCCACGCTCGTTCCCAGATTACCGTTTACCAACATAATCACCATCTGCACCAACACCGGAAGCAGCACCAGCGTGATCATAAAATTCTTACTGCACGTCCCCTGACTCCGGTAAATGACTGCGATCACCAGCCCCAAAAGTAAAGATACGCCCGCACAGAGCAGTGCGTTCTGCATCGTCAAACTTCCCTCTACATTTCCCAAAACACTCGTAAACATCTTCTTATCTCCTTACTCTTTTCCTTATTTTATCATCTCATGCTACGCAAGCTGCCGTAAACTTTGGCTCCTTGGCCTCACTACTCTTTCCTGATCACACGGCCTGCATTTCCATCTGCACTTTCGCAGAAATTTCCGACTGTGTTTCCGCCTGCACTTCCGTTCGCATTTCGGCCTGCATTTTTACCCGTTCTTCCATATCCAGGCAAATTTCACCGGCCATCAAAGCCTTCGCGTACACCGCCCCATATTTAGAAAATGAGACCGGATAAATCTGAAGCTCACATAACAGATCTGCCAGCCACAGTGGATATGCCGTATCCACTTTAATCTCCATCAAATATTCTCCCGGACTCAGTAAAGTACATTCCCCGTCATAGGAAAGCTCCAGATGGTGGCGGCGGCTGCGGATATTCCTGTCTATCGTGATCCGCAGTTCGGCCTCCTCATCTCCCTGATAGGCCACCCGGTCATAAGCAAGATATACCCTCGGAAATGGCTTGTGAAACTTCATAAAATAATCAATCTCCCTCATGATCTGATTGTCATTATCCGGCAGGATTCCCCGCTCCAGATAAGCCTTTGCTTCCCCAAATGGCAGCTCCGTCCGGCGTTTATATACCACGCCATTATACTTTTTCTTAATTTCCAGGAATACCGGACTGTTCTCCCTGATCTCGCCATATCCGCGCAGCCGGAATTTTTCTTTATATTTCGGCTTCTCAATAGAGCTTCGGATCAGCTCGTAGTCCTGCGTATCATAATAAATATTGCGGATCGTGTGAAGTCCGTATTTGTCTGCATGAATTTTCCCTTCCGCCGCATTTAGAAATGCTTCATACTGCTTTCGGTTCATTCTATATTTCTTCTCGACCCGTTCAAATACACTTTGATTTCCCATGTGACTCCCTCCTGGCATAACGTTCGGCAAATCCCTATACCAACCACGCAGTAGGGTTATTTGCGATGCGCTTTACTGGCATTATTCTATAAATAAAATGTGGGAAAAATATGGTGGAAATGTGAAAAAACAGTGAAAGGACATTTCGGATTTTCCCTGTCCTTACACTGTTTTTTACTCTTTTTCCGTATAGCGTTTTAATCTCCGCTGCAAACCATTTTCACGAAATCAACTGTACTTTTGCACATTCTATGCCCATGGCAGCTCACAAATTTCAAGGCTTCCGGCAAACCGTTCACAGGTAGAGCACACTGCAATCCGTGCGCCCTCTATCTCATATTCTTTAAAGAAATAAGACTCCGCCACTTCCTTTGGCTGCCAGGTCAGATAAGGCCTCCCCTCTTCGTCGAACGCGAACCGGAAGCTGTCAAGTTTCATGGCAAGTCCCCGCCTGGTCGCCTTGATAAAGCTTTCTTTCAACACCCAATACCTGTAGAACCAATCAGTCCGGAGCATTTCTTCCTGTTTCATGAGATGCCGATATTCTTCCCCGTCAAAAAATCTTCGCGCGACAGCCTCACGGAAGGTCTTCATCCTCTCTACGTCGCAGCCCACCTTCGCCCCAGCGGGTCCCACACTGCAGAGTGCGTATTCTCCGGAGTGCGACAAATTACATGCCGCCTCCTCGATCTGTCCGTACCGCTCCTTAGCCAGCATGCGCAGATACCACGCCCCAACACTCCTTGGCCGATCCTCGGCAAAATGCAGTCTGTCCGCCTTCGCTTTTCGAAAATCAGGCATTTTATCATAAAGTCTGTCATACTTCGCTTTGTCCAAAAGAGGCGTCACGTTCATTACCAGCGTATGCACCTCGTTCAGTTCTCGGGGCATCTTTCCATCCTCCTGGAATTATATTTTTCGCTCATCATATCTTGCCGGGGGCAATTCTTTGCATTCCTATCTGTACATCAGTTCCTCTTATACTGCGCCGCAATCCGGTAGATCGCCTCCGCATCCTTTGTGCCCAGCTTCATATAACCGCCGATGGTTCCATTTTCCCCAAGCCCCAGATGCTCTGCCAGCTTCGGAATATCCTCTTCTTTCGCACCCAGCTCTTCAAAATTGCCCGGCATTCCAATGGAATCAAGAAACGCCCTGAATCTTTCGATTCCTTCCCGCGCTGTACGCATTGGATCCGCAAAATTCATATCACAGCCCCACACTCTTACAGCGAACTGCACCGCTCTGTCCACACTGTGATTTTCCATTACATACTCCATCCATGCCGGCATCATCACCGCAAGCCCGGCTCCGTGCGCCACGTCGTACAGGGACGACAGCTCGTGTTCCAGCGTATGGCTTCCCCAATCCTGCGTGCGTCCCACACCGCAGATATTATTATGCGCCACCATTCCGGACCACATGATATTTGCCCGCGCCTCATAATCATTCGGATTTGCCATTACCTTCGGCGCCTCTTCGATCATCGCCTTCAAAATCCCTTCACAAAGACGGTCGGTGATCTCCACATCCTTCGTATTGGTAAAATACCGTTCACACACATGCGCCATGATGTCCGTAATCCCGCAAGCCGTCTGATACGCCGGGAGTGTGCAGGTATTTGCCGGATTTAAAATGGAGAATTTCGGGCGCAGGGCCTCTCCTGCAGCTGCCCATTTCAGCATGCCATTTTCGTGTGTGATCACAGAATCCCCGCTTCCCTCACTTCCAGCTGCCGCGATTGTAAGCACCGTTCCGATTGGAAGCGCCACATCCACCGTTTTATCCGTCGAATAATAATCCCAAAAGTCTCCGTCATACACGACGCCCGCTGCGATCGCCTTTGCCGAATCAATGGTACTTCCCCCGCCTACCGCAAGAATAAAGTCCACATTTTCCTTCCTGCAAAGCTCAATTCCCTCATATACCAGCCCACTGAGCGGATTCGGATGCACCCCGCCCAGCTCTACATACGGAAGCTGCGCCGCCTTAAGGGACGCGGTTACCCTGTCCAGCACCCCGTTTCGTTTCACGGAGCCTCCGCCATAATGGATCATCACCTTGCTTCCGCCGAACCGCCTCACAAGCTCACCGATGTGCTCCTCCCCGTCTTTTCCAAAATAAAAATATGTGGGTGAATAAAATGTAAAATCCTGCATTTTTCCATTCCTCCTTTTTGACAAATGTCTGATATACCCTTTTATCATAAAACATTTTTGAACATAAGGCAAAATGAATTTTTTGAATCATCCCAAGGCTGCCCCTTGCATTTTCAAAAATCCCGATATATAATAATCATATAAAAAGAGCGCCGCCCACAAGGTGGAAGCCCTCATTATAAGTTTATATGTCCTTACGGACACTGCCTATCCTGTGGGCTGACAGGGTAGGCATTTTTATTTTCGCTTATTATACCCAAAGGGCATCCCGTATGGCCATTCGGCCGTTTCACAAGGTATGTCTATCGACATAGGTCAGCAATGCGACCAGGAACGTACCGCCCAGAAATAATAAACTCAGGACCTCATATGTACCCATTCACACCACCTCCCTTCTTCTGCAAGTTGGGAGGGCCCGCCCTGTACACGGTGCTCATGAACAGATTATAGCACTACCACTATCCCTTTACAACCAGGCGATTCAAATTCTCCCCCTTTCCGGCTTGGCAATTCTGGGTATACTATGCTATAATACCGACATGTATTAAATCACCTATTCGAGAAAGGACGTATAACTTATGTGTGGATTTGCAGGCTACTACGGTAAAGGCGACTTCAATAGAGAAGAAATCATCGACAAGATGGGCGAACTCATCGCTCACCGCGGCCCGGACAGCAAAGGCAGCTTTGTAGATGATTATGTGGTTCTGGGCTTCAGACGCCTCAGCATCATCGACCTGGCAGGCGGCGACCAGCCCATTCACAGCGCCGATGGAAAGCATGTTATTATATTCAACGGAGAAATTTACAATTTCAAAGAGATCAGACAGGACCTGATCGATAATCACGGATGTACATTCCAGACGAATTCCGACACGGAGGTCATTCTCCAGACCTACAAGACCTACGGAGAAAAGACGGCATCCATGCTGCGCGGAATGTTCGCATTCGTCATTTATGACAAAGAAAAACACACCCTCTACGGGGCAAGGGATTACTTCGGAATCAAACCGTTCTACTATGCACAGATGAATGGAAGTCTTCTCTTCGGCTCCGAGATCAAATCCTTCCTTGCACATCCTCATTTTCATAAGGAAGTCAACAAGGACGCACTGAAGATGTACCTGATCTTCCAGTATACCCCGCTTTTGGAGACCATGTTCAAGGGCGTATTCAAGCTGGATCCGGGAACGTACTTCACCTACGACGGAACCGAATTTAAAACTGCCAAATATTTTGATCCTACCTACGACAAGGAAAACCGCAGCTTCGATGAGACGGTGAAATTAATCGGCGAGACCATTCAGGAGTCCGTGGACTACCACCAGATCAGCGACGTGGAGGTTGGTTCCTTCCTGTCCGGCGGCGTAGATTCCAGCTATATTGCTTCGACGGTAAAACCGATGAAGACCTACTCTGTAGGCTTCGAGGTCGGCGGCTTCGACGAGACCACCTATTCCAAGGACCTCTGCGATATCCTGCACATGTCCAATGCAAAGAAGGAGATCTCTTCCGACGAATTCTTCGATGCACTGCCCTATGTACAGTACCACTCCGACGAGCCTCACGCCAATCTGTCCGCTGTGCCGCTGTACTATCTGGCTCAGCTCGCAGCTAAGGATGTCAAGGTCGTACTTAGCGGTGAGGGCGCTGATGAGATGTTCGGCGGCTACGACACCTACAAGCCCAGCCGGTCCGGTGATTTCTACCGCGCCATTGTTCCGGCAGGACTTCGCAAAAAGCTCGGCGACTGGGCGGCCAGCAAGCCGGGACACAGAGGTCTGAATTTCCTCAAGCGAAACGCGACCTCCGTGGAGGAATCCTACATCGGCCAGGCGTTTATCATGGATAACGAGGAGGCAAATGAAGTCCTCGCTCCAAATTATAAGAGTGATCTCAGATATCAGGACGTGACAAAACCATATTTCGACCGGGTAAAAGACCTGGATGACCTGCACAAGAAACTATTTTTGGACATGCATCTCTGGCTGCCTCACGACATTCTGCTAAAGGCAGATAAGATGACGATGGCTCACTCCCTGGAGCTTCGCGTACCTTACCTGGACAAGGAAGTATGGAAGCTGGCACGCAGTATCGACAGCAAATATTGCGTGGAAGGAGAAGAGACCAAGAAAGCATTCCGTACCTCTGCCCTCTCCCATATTCCGATGGACTGGGCAAAGAGAAAGAAACTCGGGTTTTTGGTTCCGTTCCGTGTATGGCTCCGCGAGGATAAATATTACAACAGAGTCAAAGAGATGTTCCAGAAGGACTTCGTCTCCGAATTCTTCGACCGGGATATTCTCATGAAATGGCTGGAAGACCACAAGAATAAGGTTGGCAATTTCCACCGGAAGATTTACACCGTGTATTCCTTCCTTCTGTGGTATGAGCAATATTTTGTACTGAGATAGTGTCACCCCCCCCCAATATCCGCTGGGCCTTCACTCAACTTAGTAAACAAAACTTCTTTCATTCAATATGCTTAATAACAATCCCAGGACCTGCCGAGAAGGTAAGCCCTGGGATTTATTTTCCATCCATTATTTTTTCATACCTATTATGGTCTATTGAACAAAATCATAACTAAAGCACTTTTTTCATTTCCATATAAGGAAGCACATCAAACCCATTCTTCCTGTACACATGGACCGCCCGCTCATTTTCCTCTTCTACCTCCAGACGCAGAATTGCCTCCGGATATTTTTCTTCCATATATGCAAAGAACCGCGTGCCGATTCCCTTCCCCCGATATTCCGGTTTAAAATACAGATCCTCGATCCAGATGCACTGCCTGCCAAACTCCGTAGAAAAACTTTTTGCCACCATACCATAACCGAGAATCGCATCATTTTCACAAAAAACATACCCCTCCAAATATGGATTGTCATTCACACAATTCTCCACATCATTTCGGAAAATTTCCTCCGTACCATTGGTAAATACGGCCGGCGATGCGTAAAAAATCCGCATCATTTCCAGAACCTCTTCTGTGTGTACCTGTGTCATCTGTTTAATCTCTACCATAAAAACCTCTCCTATCATCTTATAATTTTACTGTATAAAAGCCTCCCATCCAGTCCGCCTCAAGTGCTACACCAGCCCCATACTCCGCAAGATATAAAGCCACCCCGTCAATGTAAATGCACTGAACATCGTGGTGAGCATGACAACGCTCGATGTCAGCACTCCTTCATGCCCCATATTCTTTGCCATGACAAAACAGCTTACCGTCGTCGCCGATCCCAGCATGACCAAAATCGCCACCAGCTCTTCGCGCCTGAATCCCAGACGCACCGCAACAGGCAGGAAAATAATCCCGAATCCTACCAATTTAATGAACGCGGCCGTCACCGCCGGCTTCACTTTTGCAAATGCCTTACTGATGTCAAATGTAGCGCCCATTGCCATAAGCCCCATCGGGGAAGCCACCGCTCCCAGGCTTGATACCGTCTTTTCCATAATATGCGGCATCGGAATCCCAAGCGCCGACCATAAAAGTCCTGCTGCAATTCCAATAATGATCGGATTCGTAGCAATCCCTTTCAGCGTCTTTTTCAACACCACCGCATCAATCCCTTTCGCTTCCGGCTGAAAAAATGACAACAAGACGACCGCCATCACGTTATAAAGCGGCACACTTCCAATGATCATAAGCGGCGCCATTCCTGCATTTCCATAAATATTTTGAATAAATGCAATTCCCAAAAGCGCCGCGCTGCTCCGATAGGACGCCTGAATAAATTCTCCCCGTACCGATCTGTCCCTCCATAAACAGGACACCGCCGCCGCGATCGCAATACTCAGCACCGTCACGCAAAAACAGAACAGCACAAACTTCGCATCCCACGCCTTCGCAAAATCCACCGTCGCCAGATCTTCAAACACCAGCAGCGGGAGCGGCACCATGAACACAAACTTATTCATCTTAGAGGCAAACACCTCATCGATCCACCCTATTTTACGAAACAACAGCCCCAGCAGCATCATAAGAAATACCGGGACTGTCGCATTTAAACTAAATATCAGATTTTCCATCCCTCATCATCCTTTGGCATTTTCTTTTTCCTCTCCATTTTGCATGATTTCGTAAATACTGTCAAGAGCGTAGGGTAACCTCTGCTTTTCCAAACAAGGTCCACCGGACGCTCACTCAGGTATGTACGGCAGCCAAAATAAGGTCCACCGGCCCTTATATACTTGGCAGCTCAAATGCAGGATTCCCTGTATCAAAAATGGCCTCCAGAAAAATACTTAAAAAAAAGTACTAAAAAAATTACCAGTTCACAAAAATAATGATTGAGATTTTATCATACTTATATTATAATAGAAAGGTATCGGGGTGTGGCTCAGTTTGGTTAGAGCGCACGGCTGGGGGCCGTGAGGTCGCAGGTTCGAATCCTGTCACCCCGATTTTGCCCGTGGTTACGGGCTTTTTTCAATTACAGACAGGAACATCTGCTTTACCCGCTGTTCACCAATCTGCTCCCCTATCTTCCTCCCTCGTTCCTCTGCACTTTCCATCTGCGAATTATAATCCTTAAGCGCCCTCTCCCGCGCTTCATATTCCAGTCGTTTCTGCTCGTCTGTACTTAATGTCAGCAAGGTATTGTAAGCCTCGTTTAGATACTCATCTCTCTTATCCATATCCTCGAACTCCTTCTTACTCCTACCGTTCAAGAAACGCATCCATTGTATCACCTTTTTCCTCTTTCCTGCAATCTCACGGAAATCCCTGGCGGAAACGCCTTGACATTTTATACAGATTGCCTTCAGGTACTTATTCATAAACTCTGAAGACGCTTTCGATAAATCAGATTTCCAACGAAAACTGAGTTTATTATAATTGATGTATGACAAAAATGCAACCCGGAAACTTTCACAAAATATTTTGCCTCTCTTCCTCTTAAAAATATACAAAAGGCAGGAACTCCCCCGATTTATTCAGGGTTTCCTGCCTTTGTGCACATTTTTGCAAAACCATCATAATCGGCTCTGCCATATTAATTCATACTATTCGAACAACTCGCTAAATTTATCCATCACCGAGTTACCCTTATTCCGATAACTTGCCATAATCTCCACTGCCGAGGCCAGCATATTCAAAAGAGCCAGCACGCTGGATGGCGTATTCAAAAACAGTCTGGTATTGCAAGGCGCCATTAAAGTATAGTCGCAGTTCGACACCAGCAACTCATTTTCTTCGCCCATGATTCCAAGTATATGGCATCCCTCTTTTTTAGCAAATTCCACAACCCGATCCGTCATAAAATAATAATCCGGCAGAGAGATTGCGGTCACCAGAGTATCTTTGTCCAACAAGAGCAACATCCGGCCTATCTCATCATTTAATTCCGTATCCAGCACCACCGCAGGCACGCCGGAATTAATTAGACGTACAGTCAGAAAGTCTCCCAACATCCTGGATACTCCCCGGCCGCATATCACTACACGTTTATGCGCAAGAATCGCTTCCGCTATTTCGAAAAGCCTTTCCATATCCAGATTCTTAACCATGGCGTTCATCTGCGCACTTTCTTCCTCGCAAATGCTCTGAAGCAACTGCTTTTGGTCTTCCATCTCATAGGGCGGAATATAGGTAGATATGCACTCCTTCTCCCTATAAAGGTCTTCCCGCTCCCGCATACTTAAGTATTTTCTGATCTCATACTTCATCTCATTAAAACTGGAATATCCCAATGCTATGCAGGTATTCAGGACCGTCACAGGGGTAATATTCGTCTCTTTACTAAGTTCCCGCAGAGTAAGAAATGCCATACGCCCGGTATTCTCCAATATATAATCAGCCAGTTGTTTCTGCTTTCGTGTAAGATTTGGATATTTTTCTTTTATTGTAGTTATAATGTCGCCCATGTTTCCCTTTCTACTTCTATTTTTTCAGATATTCTGCCATCAGCAGACCGCACTCCAGCTGAATGGATACCAGCTTGCGGATCGGCACTACCTGATAGTGAATCTCTTCCTCTAATTCATCTGCCAGCTCTTTATGGGCCTTCACTGCAATATCAAAGGCCTTCTTAAATGCCGCCTCTTTCTCTTCATTCTGCTCGCCTTTTTCCTTCATAGCTTCCAGTTCAGACTCATTTGCACGAATCAGCATACCATAACTTAAGAGCTTATAGAATTTGGAGATAAGCTGGTTATCAAACTTTTCTGCTACGGTCGCAGTTTTGTGGTACTCTTCATTTTCCTCGATCATTTTCTTCGTAGCTTCCAGCTCGCTTCCTTCTGAAAATGCATTAAGAGCCAAAAGGAAAGGATTCTCTTTATCCATATACTGTCTGGAAATATCCAAAGTACTTCTGACAAACTTGTTGGATTCCTCGCCCCAGATTAATTTCTCCAGGACCACATCCTTTCTGGATACATCCGACTCAGACAGATCATTGATCCGCTCGTCAAAGAAATAAGGAAGCTCAGTCAGCAAAGTAAACGCATCACATACTTCTTTTCCGTAGTCTGCACTGCAGGTTCCACAGTTAATAGCTTTGGACATATCCTCCAGCCCGCCATACTGCTCCATATAATCATAATCCTGACGGATACCAAGGCTCTGATAGATCGCAGGTGCCCATGCCACACAGTACGGAGCTTCCGGTTCGCCCAAATTCAGCGGTACTTCCTGTTTCTTGGCAGCCTGATGCATCTCTTCGTAAATTTCCGGCGTCTTTCTTGTCAAATACCAGTATACACCGCCGAACCCTGCATTGTGAAGTGAGTAAATAAACTCCGGGCGAATCTTATCAATCAGTTCCATCATCGCCTTCGTCTCCGGGATGGTGTCATGGAAATGAAGTTCCTTATAATCGATCGGGAAGGTCCAGTCCACCTGCTTATATCCTGCCGGGCGGAAGAAGTTTCTGGAGTAATTATAAAGTGTGAACGGTCCCTTCAGCCATTTCTCATTCAGGCGGTATCCGTCAGTATCCCATGCCTTTACCACATACCATGTATAGTCAAGCTCATTGCGAAGTTCCTCGCTTTCAGCTAATTTTTCTGTAAAATATTCCAGCATCATGGTTCCGATCGGTTCATTTGGGTGAGGGCATCCAAACATCAATGCCGTATGGGAACCATTTCCAATCTTCAAACAATTAAGAGGCTCTCCTGCCCGGGTTCTGCCGATCTCAAACATGCTCACACACTCCGGATGCGCCTCTGCCAGCTTTCTGGAATGCTCCTCCATCTCATCTACCGTGTAGAACACTTTATACTCCGGGATATCTTTAATTAATTTTTCGTAAATAGCTTTCATTTCCTAGTCTCCTCTCATCTAACCATTTTAAGTCGAGACGAACGTCCACTGGACATTCGCCCGGGTATACTTGACAACAAAAGGGACAGGTACATGTCCCGCCCCTTTTTGCTTCATTGCATTTTGAAAAAGCCCGACGGACCCTTCCTTCATTTTGAAATTAAACAGGTTTTATTTTGCAAGCTCAGTATAGCCATAGTTTGCCCATGCCCATTTGCCTTCGCCATCACTCGGAAGGTTGATAAAGCGTGTGCTGTTTGCTTCCGGTCCTGCAAAGCTTACAACGTTTACATACGGAAGTTCTTCTGCAAGAATCTTCTGAGCTTCCTTGTAGTATCCTGCACGTTCATCCTGATTGCCGGTCGCTACACCTTTTGCCAGAAGCTCATCAACCTGTGCATTGCTGTATCCGCCAACGTTACCTGAACTATCGGTTCCAATTCTGTTTGTAAGAGCTACCGGGTCTGGTCCCATGAATCCTCCCTGAAACTCGATCTGGAAATTTCTCTCAACAAAAATCTTCTGATCCCATGCATTGTATTCCTGAACATTGAGTTCAATGCCGATTCCGGCTTCCTTCAAAGTAGCCTGGATAAGTTTTGCACTGTCCGGATATCCACTTCCTTCAAATACATCCAGAACAAGTCCTGTTACATACATACCGTCTGCATCTGCCTTATAGCCTGCATCTTCCAGAATCTTTCTTGCTTCGTCGATATTAAAGGACGGTGCCACATCCTCAGTATTTGCTGCCCATGTAACCTGAGACGGATACATACAGTATTCCGGCTTCTGTACGCCACTGAATACCTTCTCAGAGATCTCATCACGATCGATTGCAGTTGCGATTGCTTTACGGAGTGCAAGATCCCCTACCTTTTCATCATTCATGTTGAAAACCAAACGCATAGGTGACGGGTATTCATTATACATGATACGAACGCTGTCGTCATTTTTAAGTTCTTCCGCTGAAGCTGTCGGCATATTCTCAAAGAAATCAATCTCACCATTCTTGAGTGCCTGAATTGCAGTCGCCTCATCAGGAATGATAGAGAAGATCAATTTATCCAATTTTGCCGGTTCCGGGAAGTCCGGATTCCTAACAAGTGTTACACTCTCGCCCTGTTTGTACTCCTCCAGCTTGAACGGTCCACAGGATACCGGCTCCATATTTGCCGGATTGTCTTCCCACGGCTCACCGTTGTTGTAAACGTGCTCCGGAAGAATAAAGGTTCCATACCATCCAAGAATCGACGCTAAAGATGCGTCTGGCTTAGACAGTTTAAAGATTACAGTGTAGTCATCCGGTGTCTCAATGGAAGAAACACCTGCCAAACTTGAGCTGAAGTAATAGCTCGGTGTTGCCTTGATCGTATCGAACGTATATTTTACGTCCTCACTGGTAAGTGCCTCGCCGTCTGTCCACTTCAGATCCTGACGTAATTTAAAGGTCAGCTCTGTTGCACCGTCATTGTAGCTCCATGATTCAGCAGCCTCCGGAACCAGATTCTGCTTGCTTACATCCAGGCCACAGAGTCTCAGATAAATATTCTGAGCAATCGGATATCCATTATCGTCACCAACCATATCCGGGTTAAAGGAAATCGGGTCACCTACAGCACGAACAATAAACGTTCCGCCGCCGCCTCCTTCTGCTTCCTGTCCGCCTTTGGCATCGTCACTCTTCTCCTTATTTCCGCAACCGCCGAGAATCGTGGTCACGCTAAGGAGAGCTGCCAAAAGCAATGCTAGTTTCTTTTTCATACTTTGTTACCTCCTTTTGAGTTTTATATCTAAACAGGTCCTTCCTGCTTAGTACAGCATAAGTTCTACTTTCCCTGTCTCATACAGGTGTACCAGTGTCCGTTTTCAAGTTCGATCTTCTCCGGATAACTGCCCATACATTTGTCGCAGGCGTATCGGCATCTCGGTGCAAAATAGCAGCCCGGTCCCGGATTCAGCGGTGTGGGCGGCTCACCTTCTATGGCGATACTCTCACTTTTCTCCTCTGGATCAATGGACGCACAGTTTGAGATCAGTGCCTGTGTATACGGGTGCTGCGGATTCTTGATAACATCGTCCGCTTTTCCATATTCCACAATCCTCCCCAGATACATAACAGCAATATTATCGGAAATATATCTGGTCAACGCGATGTCATGGCTGATGAACATAACCGCCGTGTTCTCATTACGGCTCAGATCAATCAGCATATTGATGATATCTGCGCGGACAGACACATCCAGCATGGATACCGGCTCATCCGCGATGATAAACTTCGGTTTCAGGAACATAGAACGAATAATGGAGATTCTCTGAAGCTGTCCTCCGGAAAGCTCATGCGGATACCGGCTCATAATATCCTCGGCCGGACGAAGTCCGCCAGCCTCCAGAGCTTCCATACACATCTTCTTCCGTTCCTCGTCATTGCTTCCTATCTTATAGTTCTTCAGAGGGCGAATCAGAATCTTCTCAATCGTGTCTCTCGGCGTAAAAGTATCAAACGGGTTCTGGAATACGATTTGTACCGTGCTTCGGAAATCCTTCGGATTCTTCTTAAGCATTTCCTTAGTGGATACTCCGTTGATAAAACAATCGCCTCTCGTGGGCTGCTCCAGTCTCGTCAGTATCTTGCCCAGTGTGGATTTACCACAGCCGGACTCACCGATCACGCCCAGAATCTCGCCTTCTTTGATCTCAAGGCTCACTCCGTCTACGGCCTTGATCCAGTCCTTCCCCTTTTCTTTTTTCTGTTTATGTGAGGCCTTATCTGTACCATGGTATGGATACCACATAGCCACGTCATCTACTGAAATAAATGCTTTATCACTCATTTGCCGTTCCCCCTTTGTACATGATACATTTCACCATACGGCCGTCTTCCATCATGACTTCCTCAGGTTTTTTCTTGCGGCATTCATCGGTGGCTTTCGGACATCTGGGTGCAAAAACACAGCCTTCACATTTCTTTGAAAGGTCAGGCAAAAAGCCCGGAATCGCACTCAGCTTTGTATTCTCCCCTTTCAGAGACGGGAAAGAAGCCAAAAGTCCCTGGGTGTACGGATGCATCGGATGTTTGAAGATATCCTTCACATAACCGATCTCCATAAATTCTCCGGCATACATAACCGCTACTTTATTACAGGAAGCTGCCACTACCGACATATCATGGGTGATCATGATACGGGTCATATCCAGCTCCTTTTCCATCTGTACAACTTCCTCCAGGATCTGTCCCTGGGTAACTACATCAAGTGCCGTCGTAGCCTCGTCAAAAATCACCAGCTTCGGATTATGAAGAAGGCTAATGGCGATCGCTACCCTCTGCAGCATTCCGCCTGACATCTCATGCGGATACAGGTGATAGACCCGCTCCGGAAGATTTACCAGTTTCAGCAGATATATCATCCTCTTCTCAATCTCTTCCTTTGTAGCATGCGGTTCATGCACGTGGTAAATGTCTTCTACCTGAGTACTGATTCTGTGCACCGGACTCAGCGCATTCATCGCCTTCTGGAATACGACAGATATACCGCTCCACCGAAGTTCGTTCATCTCTTCCTGTGTCAGCGTAAGCAGATTCTTGCCTTCAAATTCGGCCACTCCGTCAATCATCGTCGCCTTCTCATTGTGAAGTCTCAGAAGCGCCATCGCCAGGGTGGATTTACCCGATCCGGATTCCCCCACGATTCCCATGGAGTCTCCTTTATATATGGAGAACGAGGCATTTCTCACTGCATAAACCGATTTCTTTTTATTTCGATATGTAACATTTACATCTTTCAGTTTTAAAATCTCTTCCATACCGTTATTCCCTTCCATTCATATGTTTCGGATTCAGCACATGATTGAGTCCATCACCGAGCAAATAAAATACCAGAACTGTCAAAACAATCGCGATACCTGCAAATACGGAAATCCACCACGCGGTAGTAATATACTGTTTGCCTGTATAGATCATCTGACCCCAACTGATAATTCCGGGATCGCCAAGTCCCAGGAAGGAAAGCCCTGCCTCTGTCAGGATCGCATTGGACATTCCCATAGTAGTATTTGCGATTACCGGGAAAATGCCGTTTGGAATGATGTATTTAAACAAAATCTGAAACTTTGTCTCGCCCATAGCCGTAGCACTTTTAACGAAGGTTCTCTCCCTGAGGGATAATGCCTGCGCCCTCATAAGCTTCGCATTGCTGGGCCAGGTAGTAATTCCAATTACGACCATTACGTTATACAGACTGTTGCCGAACAGCGCAATAACCAAAAGAATCAGGAAAAAGCTAGGCAGCATCATGAACACGTTAATAATCTCAGATATCACTGTATCCACTTTCCCTCCGAAGAAACCTGCCACGCCGCCGATAAGCACGCCCAGGATTCCTGAGATCAAAGCGGAAATTACCGCTACCTGGACAGAAGTCCTCACGCCATATACCACCATGCTGTAAATATCCTGTCCCATGTGGTTGGTCCCCAGGATATGTCCCCTCTCGCCTAAACCTACCAAAACATCTTTACCAAAATGATACGGATTCTCCGTAGCGACCACCGGCGCCAGAACGATGAGAAGCAACAAAAGCAAAATACCGATAACTCCGGCAAATAACTGCCCGTCTCCGGTGATCGTTTTCCACAGTTTTTTAAATGAATATTTTTTCTCCATATTTCCACCTCTACTCGTACCGGATTCTCGGATCTAACATTGCATATACAATGTCCACGATCAGCATTACGACAGCGACGGAAATCGACATGATCAGATAAATTCCCATCAGCGTCGGGTAGTCTCTCTGCGTGATCGCAGTCATTACCAGCCGGCCCATACCCGGCCAGGCAAATACGATCTCAATCAGAGTAACTCCGGTGATCAGATATGCCATTGAAATACCGAAAATGGTAACTGTCGGCAGAATCGCATTCCGGAATATGTATTTGTTGAAGATCTTCTTCTCACTCATTCCTGTTGCACGAAATGTAGTGATAAAATCTTCATTGGTTACCTGAAGTACAGACGACTTTGCAATTCTGAAGTACTGCGGCAGAAGCACAAGGGTAAGTGTAAGTACCGGCAGGAACATATGCTTCAGTACGTCCACCACATACGCCATTCCCGTATAGCCTGCCCTGGTGTCCGAGAACCCGTATGACGGGAACCAGCCCAAAAGGGAGGAGAAAAGGATGATCAGCATAAGGCCCAGCCAGAATGCCGGCATGGAGTTGAACGTGTACGAAGCGCCCGACACCACCACGTCGTAGGCGCTGCCTTCATGTCTGGCAGCTAAAATTCCCAGAACCGTTCCGATGATCGCCGCCAGAAGCGCCGATGACAACCCCAGCATAACAGTGGCTCCCACCTTCTCTCCGATCATCTCGGAAACCGGACGATTATAAATAATAGACGTCCCTAAATCGCCTGTTGCAGCAGTTTTTAAGTAGCTCACAAACTGTACCGGCAGTGGCTTATTCAGCCCATATTTTTCCTCCAACGCCTCCCTCAGTTCCTGGTTGTTGACATCCTTGCCCACCAAAGTTGAAATGGGATCTCCGGGAGCCATCTTGATGATGACAAAATTTAGTGCAAACACTATAATTACTGTCAATATACCTGTGAAAATTCTTCGTAATACAAACCGTTTCACATGCATCCCTCCTATTGCTTTTTTCTATATGTCTCTCAAATTTTATATTATTCATTATATTGTCTTCCTATATAGCTGTCAATATTTAATCGCTTTTTTTGTCGTTTTTATAACATTTGCTATATTTTATCAAAATTAATAGTTTTTTACAGAATAGTTTGTCTATAATCTGTAATTATCTCATTTGATATAGTTTTATCAACTATTCCATTTTTTTGAATTGAATGTCCTTATCATATACCCTGAAGCTTTCATATGCCGAGATGAATGTCCACCGGACATTCACTTAGGCATGCTTGGCAACCGAGATGAACGTCCACTGGACGTTCACTTAGGCATGCTTGGCAACGCAAAAAGAGACATACGCTCAAATAAGCGCATATCTCCTTTGACATTCCCTAATACACTATTTTGTTCCTATTTCTTTTTATAACTTCTCATACGTCCCCGCCCGGCAAAGCTGGCCATTTTCCATCATGATCTGCCCTTTCGCGATCACCGTATCAATTCCCATTGTCCGCTCCAGTATCACCACATCGGCATCTGCGCTAGGCCGGATACATCCTTTCTTCGGGTAGACCTCTATCGACTTCGCCACATTGGAGGTCACATAGGTAAGAGCCTCTTCCAGTGAAAGCCCTTTCTTCTGCACCAGTTCTTTCAGTTCCAGATAAATTGCATCCATCCCGGAATACCCGATTTCCAGCAGATTCCCCGCATCATCATACTTCGACCAACTCCCGTGTCCGTCCGAGCTGATCGTGATATGATCTGCCGGCAGCCCCCGTTTCCGCGCCTCCATGATACAGTCCGAAACAGCCGTCTGCCCCGTCATGCCACAGGTGTAATCCACACAGCCGCCCATTTCCAGCAAACAATAACTCTCCTCCACAAGCTGACTGTTACGATTCAAATGTGTCGGGTGGAATATTTTTGCCGGGATCGCGGTCCCCTCAAGCGCCTCAAAGACCGGCGCCAGTCCGTTTTTCGCATCTCCCATGTGAAGCTCCACATATCCACCCTTGCCGCTTAGCATACCCGCCACTCTTGCATCGCTTGCCAGGCGGATCAATTCTTCGTTTGAAATATTCGGCGCTCGGTGATCAGAAAGCGCCAGTTTTACTCCGATCACCTCCTGTATCAAAACAATATCCCGATAAACACTTCCCGTAAGGGTCGGGCTTGGATATCCGTATGCTCCTGTGAGCATATACGCCGTGATTCCTTCCTCGTTCAGCGCCTTCGTCTTCGCCAGAAGATTCTCTGTACTTCTCGTCACGCTGTCCGTTCCCAAAAGCCCCACTACCGTCGTGATTCCTGCCGTAATCATTTCCGACATCTGCATCTCAGGAGTCCGGGTGTGGAAACTCCCCTCCCCGCCGCCTCCGGTGATATGAACATGCTTGTCGATCAGACCTGGAATCAATACCTTTCCTGTGCCGTCGATCACACGGCACTGCCCCGGCACCGCCTCGATCCTGTCCTCCACCAATTCAATCTGCCCTCCGCAAAGCAGCACGTCCTTCCTGCCCTTATACTTTGGCGCATATACTTCAATATTCTTGATTAAAATCATATTCCACTCTCTCCTTACGATAAAGCTCTTTATTTTTCTCTATAATCCGCATAAGAATCTTTCAGCGGCATTTCCGGCTTCACCTCTCTATCGAACCGCACTTCATAATTGTCCATATATTCCACCATCTCCCCCTGTTCGTCATAAAGCTCGTATCCGATCACAATTCCTGTCTCATAATCCACTTCCACGCCGAAGGATGATAAGGTGGTTCCTTTCCAGTCAAATGAGCCTCCGCATACCCCCTGTATATTTTTATATTTCTAAATCATGAAAAATATGGTTTCTATCTTCCTTCATAAGATGCCACAATACCTTGCACCTTCTTTGCAACATAATGACTGCCGCCTTTCCTGCTCACATCCTCCATAAGCCCTACAACAGCAATCGGCTTCTTGCAATCTTCCGTCGTCTCGCAAATGAACCAGCCACGCTCCACACCACCGGATTCACTCTGGCTGGACTTCATCTCGGCCGTCCCGGTCTTCCCAAGCAATGTTACATCTGAGATTCTCACATCCGCTCCCTGCGAACTTTCAGCCACCTGAATCAGATCCCTTTTCAAAATCTCCGCAGCCTCCGGCGTGATCGCCTGTTCTTTCCACACACTTCCCTCACTGCCTTCCTCATATAAAAGAGTCGGCCCTATCATATTCCCCCCATTCACAAATGCCGAATAGACGGATAACATGTGCAAAGGATTTACCAGAAGCTGCCCCTGTCCATATCCGGTGTCCGCAAGCTGAATATCCGAATCGATCTTGCCGTCCTCGCCAAAAGAAGATGCCTTCAGCCCCAGTTCAAACGGAACCTTCTCTCCAAATCCCAGCTTCACAAGCCCTTCCGTCAATGTATCCGCGCCCATCGCCAGTGCCTGCCTCGCGAAATAAATATTGTCCGAGTAAATCAACGCATTTTCCAGATTCACATTTTTTCCATATCCTGTCAAGGTCGTCACAAAATAATTCCCCCATCCTGAATCCTTCTGCCAGGAAAGGCCTACATCTCCCAGATTCTCCTCCGGATCGATCTTCCCCGTGCTAAGTCCGATTGCCGCAGTAACCGGCTTGAAGGTGGAACCCGGCACCCACGTTCCGGCATACCGATTATGAAGCGGCTGGCCTTCCGAATCATTCAGCTCGTCCCATCGCCTCTGGGAAATACCGAAAATAAATTCATTCGGGTCATACCCCGGAGTACTCACCATTGCCAATACTTCGCCATTTTTGGGGTTCATAGCCACTACGGCTCCCGGTTCGTCCTTCCACTCTTCATAGATCAGCTTCTGCAAAGAAGCATCGATCGTGAGGTACACATCTTCGCCGCCATTTGCTTCCTGAGACGCAATCGTCTCCACTACCTGACCATTTTCGTCCTCAATGTTGATCACCGCACCGTCAGACGCCCGCAATTTTTCCTCAAACGCCAGTTCCAGCCCGGACTTCCCTACCACACCCTCCGTTGTATAACCTTCTCCTTCTCTCTCCTCCAACTCCTCTGCCGTAATCGGCCGCACATACCCGGTTAAATGTCCCGCCGCCTGGCCCAGCGGATAAACCCTGTCCTCAGCACTATTAATCAAAACCCCTGGAATTTCAAGAAGTTTATCCTGCTTTGCCTCATCATCCTGTGCAATTTTCTTAAGTGGAACAAAGGTATCATCCTTTACATAAGAAGCACTTAACTTTTTATCAATACTCTCCTCATTCATATCCAGGATTTCCGCCACCTGTTTGATGGCAGCCTCCCGGTCTTCACTCATTTTCCCCGGAACCAGTCCCACCTCGCTGACCGCCCCCTGTGACGCCAGAATCGTACCGTTCCTGTCATAAATCTTTCCGCGAAGGGCCTTCGCCGTCTCCACCCGCACCTTCATATTGTCCGCAAGAGACGGAAAAATCTGTGTAGAATCCCACCTGATCTGATACTTTCCGTCCTCTCCTTTTACAAGCTCCATCTGATTGTCAAACTCAATCCTGCCGGCCAGCGTGTCCATAGAAGTATGGTAAGTCACTACTTCCGTATCCCTATAAGACGACTTCCTGTCTTTTGGCAATGTTACCTTGATGTTCGCCGCCTCGATTCCCTCGTAAATGTTCTGATTCCGTGAAATAAATTTTTCTTTTTTAGTCCGTTTTTGCGAATCCGGGCTCAGAAGTTCATACATCTTTTCATATTTTTTTTCGGAAAGAAGAGAGAAATATTTTGTCAAAGCATCTTCTGGTGTAGGCCGGTCTTTTCTATAACTCCAAATCATGAAAACAATTTCTGCGCAGACCACGATCCCCATGAAAATAATCGCAGCGATCAACCATTTACGCTTACTGCCTGTTCTTCTCTCAGCCCCGGCATTTGCACCCTTTTTATGTTTCATACTCTCCCTCCTACTAATCTGTACTTTCACCCAGTATATCATATCCCGGTTATTTCTGTTACTGTTACTTCATACTTTTATTTCATTAGTACATTTATTGAAATATAGAAGACAATATGATAGAATGCTTTTGCGAAAAGCAACCATAATATGAAGTTAAATACCAGACACACTCTATTTAACTTCCAAAGAATTCAAAAAAGGAGAATCACCACATGCGAAGAATGGAATTCAAAATGGAACGTCCCGGACTCCTGGAAATAGGGCAGAAAGTGGAAGTGACCGAAGGTGTCCTGCCGAGTTCTTATTACTACACAATCGAACCAAGTCTCGCCATGAGTGGGAATTATAGGACCTTAGAGCGTCTCAAGTCTACTTCCGGCACCGTAGTGGACATTTCCAGAACCCCGCAGGGATATTATGTAACGGCAGAATTTGACGAATAATTTTGCTGACCTAAGCTGGCTTTTGAAAAAGCTGTTGCACCCAAAACGCAACAGCTTTTACTACTCTTTCTTCTATAGCTATGCCAGCGACATGCATCTTAAAGCCCGCTTTTGTAAGCTCCCTTCCTTCCAAATGTTCTAAGATAAGGATTGAATCAAGTAATATACTGCACCGGTGATTCCGGCATTATTGCCAAGAATTGCGGCCCGGAGGGTAAGGTTATTTCTAAAATTCGGCATTACGTTTTTCATAACCTCTTTCCGCAGCTTTGCAACAAACAATTCTTCCTGCACGCTGACACCGCCTCCTACGACAATCAGTTCTGGATTGAATATATGAACCAGACTGACAATTCCTGCAGCTATATCCTGTATCCACAGATTTACAATATGTGCAACTGCTTCGTTGCCATTTTTGATGGATTTAAAAATGCTCCTGCCATTTACAGGATGATTATCGAGGTAACCAGGGTCAGTCATTTCATAATATCTGCTTACAGCTTTGATTAAAGCAGTCATGGACGCATATTGTTCAAAGCATCCCCGGTTTCCACAGGTACACCCGGTGCCTTCTTTATGAATGGAAAAATGCCCCAGTTCCCCACCAAATCCTGCCTGTCCCAGTAAAATCTGGTTATTCACAATGATGCCCCCGCCAAGTCCGGTACCGATAGTAAGAACAATAACATCCCTGGCATTCTTTGCACTCCCGACCCATTTTTCGCCGAGAGCAACACAATTAGCATCATTGACGACTGTAACCGGTAGATGATATCTCTGTGTAAACGCCTCTTTTAAGTTGGTTCCATCCCAATTACGGATATTTCCTCCGCTGCCTGCCACGATTCCTTTTTTTGTGTCAATCTGTCCGGTTGCAGAAAGTCCAATGCCACAAAGTTCACCGGGCTTTATATTGTTTTCTTCCAAAAAATTTTCCGTTACTTTTAAGACCGTCTCCAGAATCGGGGTCCGGTAGTTATCAAAAGAAACCGGAGCCTGACAGAAAAAAGAAATCTCCCCGGCTTCATTCACAATTCCCATTTTCACGGCAGTCCCGCCAATATCGATTCCCAGGTATTTATTATTCATGATGGTATTCCTTAATTCTATTTATAAAACGGGTTGCAATTTCAAGCGGGCGCGTTATGGCTCCGCCTACAACAACGGCATAGGCGCCGGCTTCAAACATCTGTACCGCCTCTTCGGGGGTGTGTACCTTTCCTTCTGCAATTACCGGAATATCCAAATCTGCAGAAAGTCTGCGAACCAGTTCCGTATCAGGCCCATCTGTTTTAGGGGAATCCTCTGTATAACCACTCAAGGTTGTTCCTACGAAGTCAACCCCACACTTCCATGCGTTTATACCCTCTTCATAGGTAGAGATATCAGCCATAAGAACAATATCCGGATATTTTTCCTTAATTTGCAGAAGAAATTGATTGATTGTACTTCCATCGCCACGACGACGCATGGTACAGTCAAGAGCCACAATATCGGCATCTGCGGCGACAAGTTCGTCAACCTCCCTCATAGTCGGAGTTATGTAAGAGTCATACCCTTCATAATTGATTTTAATAATACCGATAACAGGCAGACCAGTTTCTTCCTTTATCGCTTTGACATCGCGGATGCTGCTGGTTCTGATACATGCTGAACCAGCCTCTTTAGCAGCTCTTGCCATTAGATACATAATAGATTTTTCAGACACATACAGGGGCTCTCCCGGTAATGCCTGGCAGGATACAATAAGCTGTCCCTTTATTCGATTTAATATTTCACTTTTTGAATGTTTCACAATTATCCCTCCATTTTAATTTTAAATACTATTTTTTCGACTTCTGCCGGCTTTTCTTTCATTATTGCTACCTTATGGGCATCGGTTGGGAAACAGACCATAAACTGACCCGGTTTCAGTTCATAATATCCGTCTGCATTCCCTTTTAAAAATTCGATGTCTTTTTCCGGTACATATGGAATTGTAGTAGTTAATGAACAGATATCAGCTGTTGCAATTTTTTCTATACCTTTTACAATAAAATGCAGATCAATATAGTTGCGGTGCGCCTCATAGAGGCACTGTTCCTCAGGCTTTGATATAAAGATAACCGAACTACAGAATAACCTGTCTCCGTTAAGGAAAACTTTTGGAGCAGGAAGCTCCAGGTCCGGCAGGCTGTCAAGATACTCCAACGCCTGATACAAAGCAGGAAAATACTTATAATTTTCTTTATTTTTTAAAGAATCATAAATCATAGAAGCCTCCTCAAATCAGATTAAAATATGGTGTTGTAGTATCGCCCTCCATTCCTCTGTTAATGAAGAGCAGATTTGGTTCTTTAAAATAGGCCGTTAATTCCCAGTATACATCGTTGTTTTCTAGCATTTCTTCACCTCCTTATATTTTGCGTTCATTATATTCTATAAGGATGGAAAAAAAAATGCGCGCGAACCCTAAAAATAGCACAATACACTTGCAATATGTAAAAAATAGAAGATATAATATAGGTAAATACATATTAGGAGGCGAAAAATGAGCAGTGTTGTTGACAATGTCAGATTTAATTTTTTATATATCGACACCTATTCATTTGGAAGAAACTGGGTTTTCCCGGAAAGCATGATTCCATATAATCTGCTGCGTTATATAGAATCAGGTACTGGAACATTCTTTATTGATGACGAAGAATTTACCGTTTATAAGAATCAAATTGTGTACATTCCCAGAGGAAGCAAATTATCCTGCTATGCAATAGAGGACAATTTTTCATTTACCAGTATCCGTTTTACTACATCCGTATATTTCGAAGGAGGAGATTTTCTTTCAGATTACTATGGAATTCAGAAGGTAATGGACTGCAGGGAAGTAAAGACATATTTTGAACAGATATATCACTGGGTAAAGGAAGACAGTCCGGCAAAAATGTATTTCGTGAGGGGATATCTTGAGATTTTAATTGGAACATTAATTTCTAAAATGAATATAACCGATAATTGCGGAAAAGAAACAAAACACAGCAGTGATGAGTATAACCTTGAAAAAATCCGGCAGCGGATACGGAAAGTCAGCAATAAAGTCGATTCACGGATTCAGTTCGTGATGGATTATATCACGTTGCATCCGTCAGAAAAATATACCCCGCAGCGTATGGCTGATATGGCAGAACTGAGCAAGCAAAGATTCAGCTGTCTGTTTAAGGAGCAGGTTGGAAAATCACCGATGCTGTACATTAAGGAGCTTAAGCTGACAATGGCTGCGAGAAAATTATTAGTGTGTAATGAGACAGTTAGTGAAATTGCCTATGAGGTTGGGTATGAAGATCCGAACTATTTCATCAGAGAATTTAAGGCAGCTTTTGGATATACCCCAAACCAATACCGGAAAGCCGCGAAGGATTAGGTGCCACAGATTTCAAGTGTATTGTGCTATAAATGGAGTTTATAAAATGTTTAATCATATAAAATGAGAAGGGCGTATGTCTGTATTTAACGGATTACGCCTCTATTTTTTTGTTTTTATACGGAAAAGGGGAAAAACAAAAAGTTTATATTACAAGCGTAATGTGCTATTATTGAGATTTCTTACCGTAGAACTGCACAAAAAAATATCGTAGAATTTACTTCAACAAAGCAAATACAACAAAAAATGTGAAGGAGGTATTTTATGAAAAAGCGAGTGTTGAGTGTTTTGTTGGCAGCGCTTATGGTGGCATCTATGGCGGTGGGATGTGGAAATAATTCTGCTGGCAAAACCGAGAATGGTTCAGGCAAAGACGGGAAACTGGAAGGGGAGATCACATTCTGGCATTCCTTTACACAGGGACCACGAATGGAGGTCATTCAGGCAGCTGCCGACAAGTTCATGAAGGAAAACCCGGATGTGAAAATTACGATTGAGACATTTTCCTGGGGAGATTTTTACACAAAGTGGACAACCGGACTGGCAGCCGGAAACGTTCCGGATATGAGTACAGCACTACCGGGACATGTTGTTGAAATGATGGATGCTGAGGCTATTATCCCGGTCGATGATGTTGTTGATGATATCGGAAGAGACCGTTTTGCAGAAGCAGCATTATCAGAAGGAGAACGGGATGGCAAATGCTATTCCCTGCCATTGTATTCGCATGCACAGGTAATGTGGTACAGAAAAGATCTTCTCGAAAAGGCTAACCTTGAAGTTCCTGAAACATGGGAAGAATTCGCAGAAGCTGCAAAAACCCTGACAAAGGATGGTGTATATGGTTGTTCATTCCCCTGTGGATCCGGCGACCTGATGGCGACAAGGTTTCTTAACTTCTATGTAAGAAGCGGCGGCGGAAGCTTACTGACAGATGATTTAAAAGCAGACCTGACAAGTGATCTGGCAATTGAAGGTATTAACTACTGGCTGGATATTTATGAGAATTGTTCTCCGAAGGATTCTGTAAATTATGCAGTACTTGACCAGGCCAACCTTTTCTACCAGGGAAAAACAGCATTTGACTTTAACAGTGGTTTCCATATCTCAGGCGTAGAAACCAACTCACCGGATCTGGTAGACTCTATCGACTGTGCTCCACTTCCAAGAATCAATGCGGACGACCCGGTCTATGGCGCGGAAACATCTAATATTCCTATGGTAGTATGGGCAAATTCTGAACACCCGGAAATCTGTAAGGCATTTATTAAGACACTGTACGAGACAGATACATATACTGATTTTCTGGCGGCCACACCTGTAGGAATGCTTCCGTCCATTACAGGTATTTCTGATACAGAGAAATATCAGTCCAATGAGACCGTACAGAAATTCTCAAATGCGGAGCAGGTTATTTCAGAGGCAGTAGGACTTTCAGCAGCAATCGGATTCGAACATGGTCCAAGCGTAGAAGCCGGTTTACTGACATCTCAGGGTATCATAGAAGAAATGTTCCAGGACATTATCACTAATGGTACAGACGTGAAAACTGCGGCTAAAGCTGCTGAAGATAAATTGAATGAAGTGTTTGCTTCTGTTCAATAATATTTTTAAAGGCTGCCCCATATTGGGCATAATGGGGCAGCCTTTCTAAGAAAGGTGGAAGTCGCGAGTGAAAACAAAAAAAATTGACTATGGCAGATGGCTTTTGGTGTTACCAGCTCTGATTGTTGTTGGAATGCTTCTGGTTTATCCAATTTTTTCAAGCCTTTACTACAGTCTTACATCGAAACATCTGATAAAAGCTACCTATGATTTTGTCGGACTGGGCAATTATCAGAGTGTATTAACTGATCCGAATTTTTATAAGGCATTTATTACCTCTATTTTATGGACGGTTGCTTCTCTTCTCGGACAGATTTTTGTGGGGTTTACAGCCGCGCTGGCATTGAACCGGGTTAAACGTCTGAAAGGCGTATACCGAATTTTAATGATTATCCCCTGGGCATTTCCTTCGATTGTAATTGCATTGTCCTGGAAATGGATCCTCAACGGCGTTTCTGGTTTTCTGCCAAATGTGCTGTATAAATCAGGTCTGGCAGCAGAACTGCCACAGTTCCTGAGTAGCAGCAGCCTGGTCTTTGGGACACTTATTTTCATCAATGTATGGTTCGGAGCGCCGATGATTATGGTAAATGTTTTATCTGCATTGCAAACCATACCTCAGGATCAGTATGAAGCAGCACAGATTGACGGCGCCAGCAAATTGCAGCAATTTCTGTACATTACCGTTCCGCATATTAAAGTAGTGGTTGGTCTCCTTGTTGTTCTGAGAACAATCTGGGTATTCAATAACTTTGATATTATTTATCTGATTACCGGCGGCGGACCGGCAAATGCAACGACAACGGTTCCAATCTATGCATATAATATGGGCTGGGGAACAAAACTGCTTGGCCGTTCATCAGCAGTTACGGTACTGCTACTGGCATTTCTTCTTATTGTATGCTTCATATACTTTAAGATTATTGGGAAATGGGAAAAGGAGGATAAGTAGATGTCCGGAAAATTAAAGGAAAAAATCGGCAATGGTTTTTGTCATTTGTATTTGACTATCCTGTCAATTATAGCAGCATTTCCATTGCTATGGGTTCTTCTTTCTTCTGTAAAATCCTCAAGGGATCTGACTTCTAATCCCACGTCCATTTTCCCGAAGGAATTTACACTAGATCATTTCAGAAATGTTATTGAAACACTGGGATTTACAAAAAACATCGCAAACAGTTTAATCATAGCGCTCTGTACAACTGTAATTGCAATTGTAATTTCTTCTCTGGCTGCTTATGGGATAGTAAGATTCTTTCCAAAATTCGGAAATATTATGTCACGCGCACTGGTTACAACATATATGTTTCCGCCGATACTTCTGGCTATCCCGTATACACTGGTTATGGCAAAGATGGGATTAACAAATACCCGCATAGGTCTTGTGATCGTTTATCTGTCATTCAGTGTTCCGTATGCAGTATGGATGCTGATTGGGTTTTTTAAAACCGTGCCAATTGGTATTGAGGAAGCGGCCCGTGTTGATGGCGCAAATAAAATGGTTATATTTGTAAGAATCGTATTACCTCTGGTAGCACCCGGAATTGTTGCGACTGCTATTTATACTTTTATCAATGCATGGAATGAATTCCTGTATTCCCTGATTCTGATAAACAGTACGGATTTGATGACAGTCTCGGTAGCGCTGCGGTCTTTACAGGGAGCAGAGATTCTTGACTGGGGCAGTATGATGGCTGCTTCAACACTTGTGGTTATTCCATCAGTAATATTCTTTATGTTTATCCAGAAATATATTGCCGGTGGTATGACAGAAGGTTCAGTAAAATAAAAATTTGGAGGAAATTTCAGAATGAAAAATATTGGTTACGCGGTAGTTGGTACAGGTTATTTTGGAGCAGAGCTTGGACGAATTATGAAGGAACAGGACGGAGCGGAAATTATTGCGGTGTATGACCCTGAAAACGCACCAAAGATTGCAGAGGAACTGGGATGCGATGTGGAAACAGATTTGGATACACTATTTGGCCGCGATGATGTAAATGCTGTGATCGTTGCCTCTCCAAATTACTTACATAAAGAACCAGTTATTAAAGCTGCTGAGCATGGTGTACATGTATTTTGCGAAAAACCGATTGCGTTGTCTTATGCAGATTGCGACGCAATGGTAAAAGCATGTGAGAAGCATGGTGTAACATTTATGGCTGGACATGTCATGAACTTTTTCCGTGGTGTCAGACACGCCAAGAAACTGATTAATGAAGGTGTGATTGGCGACGTATTATATTGCCATTCTGCCAGAAATGGCTGGGAAGAACCGCAGGAATCCATCAGCTGGAAGAAAATACGCGCAAAATCCGGTGGACATTTATATCATCACATTCATGAACTGGATTGCATTCAGTTCATTATGGGCGAACCTGAAACAGTAACCATGATGGGTGGAAATGTTGCACACAGAGGAGAACAGTTTGGAGATGAGGATGATATGTTATTTATCAGTCTGGAATTTCCAAACAAAAAGTTTGCAGTTCTTGAATATGGTTCTGCATTCCACTGGCCAGAGCATTATGTCCTGATTCAGGGAACGAAAGGCGCAATCCGCATTGATATGGCAAATGTAGGAATGACTGTAAAAACAGAGAATGGCGAAGAGCACTTTCTGGTCCATGAAACAAAAGAAGAAGACGATGACCGTACACGCATCTACCATGGTACAGAAATGGATGGCGCTATTATGTACGGAAAGCCCGGCAAAAAGCCGCCAATGTGGCTGCATAGCATCATGAAGAATGAAATGAGGTACTTCAATGAAATTATGCACGGAGCGACTATTAACGAAGAATTCCGGCCATTATTAAACGGTTCTGCAGCACGGGCAGCAATAGCAACTGCAGACGCACTTACTTTATCCATCAAAGAAAACAGAAAAGTAAAGGTCTCTGAAATAAAATAACTGGAGTGAAAACAGACTATGAAAAATCTTGAAAAATATAAAGGAATTATCCCTGCGTTTTATGCCTGCTACAATGATGATGGAAGTATCAGTCGTGAAAGGACTATGGAATTTACACGCCATCTGATTAACAAAGGTGTTAAAGGACTGTATGTATGCGGCTCCTCGGGCGAGTGTATCTATCAAAGTAAAGAAGAAAGAAAGACTATCCTGGAAAGTGTAATGCAGGAAGCAAAAGGAAAAATTACAATTATTGCGCATGTTGGCTGTAACAATACTGCAGACAGTATGGAATTAGCTGCACATGCCGAGAGTATGGGAGTGGATGCAATTGCATCAATTCCACCGATTTATTTTCATCTTCCAGACCATGCAATTGCAGAATACTGGAATGATATTAGTTCGGCAGCTCCAAATACAGATTTCATTATTTATAATATTCCCCAGCTTGCAGGAGTAGCGCTGAACCTGTCCCTTTATCGCGAAATGCTGAAAAATCCGAGAGTCATTGGCGTAAAAAATTCTTCTGTATCCGTTCAGGATATCCAAATGTTCAAGGATGTTAAAGGTGACGAATGCGTTGTATTTAACGGCCCTGATGAACAGCTCGTAAGCGGACTTGCAATCGGTGCAGATGGTGGAATTGGCGGCACATATGCTGTTATGCCAGAGCTTTATCTGAAAATAAAAGAACTAACAGATGCCGGTGAAATAAGTAAGGCAAGAGAAATTCAGAATGATGCTGACAGAATTATCTATGAAATGTGTGTATGTCACGGCAACCTGTACGCAGTAATGAAGGAAATACTGAAAGAACAGGGACTGAATCTTGGCGGAGTCCGAAAACCATTGCCACCGGTAATTGAACAGGATTTTTTACACATTGAAAAATGCAAAAAAATGATTAAAGAGGCGATTAGCAGAATATAAAAAGGCTGAGAAAGGACCAAAGATTGCTTTGGTTCTTTCTCTTTCTACCAGGATAACTGTGCTGGAGTAAATTTTCCTCCCTAATGGAGGAGTGGAATTTAAAATTTCATTTTTCAGACGAATAATTTTTCTCATTCTTCCCTTGCATTTTTTTGTTCAAGTGGTATACTGGAAACATGCAGGTATAGTTTATCGGTAGAATGCTAGCTTCCCAAGCTGGAGAGGGGGGTTCGACTCCCCTTACCTGCTCTTATATTTCTATCTTATTTTTGATGACTCACGGAATGTGCTGGTCATCTTTTTTAATACATTCCCTATGAAAGACAAAAAACATTTTTCACACAACAAAAATACAAATAAGGAGCTATCAGACCATGAAATTTACCCCCACGACCTACCCTACCGACAAAAAACAACTCTACCGCCTGTTAAAGACCCAACTTCAGGGCCTCATCGACGGCATTCCCTATACGCTCTCCAACCTTGCCAATGCCTCCGCACTGCTTTATCAGGCACTTCCTAATATCAACTGGGCAGGATTCTACCTCATAGAAGACGGCAGACTTATTCTTGGCCCCTTCCAGGGAAAGCCCGCCTGTGTCAAAATCGAGATTGGAAAAGGCGTATGCGGCACCGCCGTATCCCTTGACGAAATCATGCTGGTCAAAAACGTCCACGAATTTCCCGGACATATTGCCTGCGACTCGGCTTCCAACTCCGAGATTGTCATTCCTCTTCATGCAAACGGAAAGATCATCGGCGTCCTGGACATCGACAGCCCGATTCTCTCCCGATTTGATGAAGAAGATCGGGCAGGACTGCTGACATTTACGCAAATATTAGAGCAAAGCATTAGATAAGTCCTATTTATGGTACACCTCTTCTGATAAGATAGGTTCATGCAAAAAAACGAACCGTCATTTATCAGATTGGAGGAATGAATCATGAAGACTTTTTTAAATAGTAATGCATTTATCATTTTATGGGGAGCCGCCCTTTTACTTTACTGGCCGGCAGGTGTAGTCCTTTCCATCATCGGGCTTCTGGGAGGGAACACAAAACCTGTCCGCCGGGAAGAAAAATGGACCTAACCCATTCCTCTCACGTATTCTATAAAATTCTCCATAGACACTCGTGATAGATTCCAGTATAATAGAAGCACGTTTATCAAAAAAGAATGAGAGGAATTACTTATGCAGCGTGAAAACTTTTCTTCCCGCCTCGGCTTTATCCTGATTTCTGCGGGGTGCGCCATCGGTCTGGGAAATGTCTGGCGCTTCCCCTACATCGTGGGCAAATACGGCGGCGCCGCTTTTGTATTGATTTATCTTCTGTTCCTGTTGATTCTGGGACTTCCCATCATGGTCATGGAATTCTCCGTCGGACGGGCAAGCAAGGCCAGCGCCGCACTTTCTTTTGACCGCCTCGAACCAAAGGGCAGTAAATGGCATTGGTACAAGTGGGGTGCTATGGCAGGGAACTATCTGCTGATGATGTTCTACACCACCATCGGCGGCTGGATGGTACAATATTTTGTGAAAATGGCTTCCGGCCGGTTTACCGGACTGGATACCGACGGCGTAGCCGGTGTATTTTCAGAAATGCTGGGACAGCCTGCCACCATGGCTATTTACATGATCATCGTAGTAATCGTGTGTTTTACCATCTGCGGTATGGGCTTCCAAAAAGGCGTGGAGAAGATTACCAAAGTTATGATGCTGATGCTTCTTGCCCTCATGGCCATTCTTGCAGTGCGTTCTGTCACTCTTCCGGGCGCAGTGGAGGGATTAAAGTTCTACCTCTATCCGGATTTTGGAAAGCTGGTAGAATACGGTCTCTTTGAGGTCATATTTGCGGCTATGGGCCAGTCCTTCTTTACCTTGAGTCTCGGAATCGGAGCGATCGCCATCTTCGGAAGCTACATCGGCAAAGAGCGCTCCCTCACCGGGGAAGCCATCTGCGTCACCGCGCTGGACACCTTTGTGGCATTGATCGCAGGACTCATTATTTTCCCGTCCTGCTTTGCTTACGGAGTCAATCCGGGAGAAGGCCCCAGCCTGATCTTTATTACCCTGCCGAACGTATTTAACTCCATGGCAGGCGGAAGGCTCTGGGGGACACTATTCTTCCTGTTCATGATATTTGCCGCGGCCTCCACCATTATCGCCGTGTTTGAAAATATCATCTCTTTTGCCATTGACCTGACCGGGTGCAGCCGGAAAAAAGCGGTAATCGGCAATATGATCGCCATTATCGTGTTGTCGATGCCCTGCGTACTGGGCTTTAATGTATGGAGCGGATTTGCTCCCTTCGGCGCAGGTTCCGGCGTACTTGACTTAGAAGATTTCATCGTCAGCAATAACCTGCTGCCCCTCGGAAGCCTCGTTTACCTTCTGTTCTGTACCAGCAGATACGGCTGGGGCTGGAACAATTTCATCAAAGAGGCCGACAGTGGAAACGGAGCCAGATTCCCTAAATGGGCTAAGATTTATGTTTCCTATCTTCTTCCGCTTATTGTGCTATTTATCTTTGTGCAGGGATATCTGGCAAAATTCTAAGAATAGAAGGGGCGATGCTGTTCGTTCTCTTGGCATACCTGGCGGCTTAATACAATTCATCATAGCAAAATCAAGAGGTGACGGATTTTCCCGCCACCTCTTACTTTTTTCTCCCTTTTTTCTAACATTCCCTTGATTTTATTTCACCTTCCCCGCCTTACGGAAATAATACGCGCCGCCCACCAGGTCTGCCAAAAACCAGCCAACCGGCACCGCCCACCAGATTCCAAGAACTCCAACCTCCGGAAGCGGAGCCAGCGCATAAGCCAGAGCGACTCTCGTCCCCAACGAGATCACCGTCAGCACCACCGACATACCCGGCATTTCCACAGCCCGATAATATCCATACAACAGGAACAGACAGCCGATTCCACAGTAAAATGCCCCTTCCACCCGAAGGTACTGCACTCCGACCGCCAGGATTTCCACTTCCTTTGCCTCCACAAAAATCATCATAAGCTGCCTCGCAAACAAACACACGACCGCCGACACCGTCACACTGAATGCAAACGAAGTAATCACCGCGCTCCTTACGCCCTTATGAATCCTGTCAAACTTCTTCGCCCCGTAATTTTGCGAAATGAAAATAGAAAATGCATTTCCAAAATCCTGAACCGGCATATAGGCAAAAGAGTCGATCTTCACCGCCGCCGCAAACGCCGCCATCACCACCGTGCCAAAGCTGTTCACCAATCCCTGGATCATCAGAATCCCAAAATTCATCACCGACTGCTGCACACAAGTCAACACGGAGAATCTGGCGATCTCCCGAACCCGCTCACGGCTGATTTCCAAATGCCGCCTCCCCGGAAGGAGCTCTGGCATCTTCCTTATCGTATACCAGATCATGGCGCCCGCAGATACTCCCTGGGCAATCACCGTCGCCTCCGCAGCTCCGGATACGCCTCTGCGAAACACGATCACGAACAACAGATCCAGCACGATATTCAGCCCCGCGGACACTCCAAGGAATGCCAGCGGCACCACGGAATTTCCCACTGCCCGCAAAAGAAACGCAAAAAAATTATATAAAAAGGTAAAGCTGATCCCGATGAAAATAATCTTCAAATACTCCCGCAGCATTTCATAGATCTCCCCGGGAACCCGCATAAGATGCATGATCGGATCGATCCCCGCAAAAACAATGACATTCAGCAAAATCGTCAAAGCCGCAATCATACAAAAAGAAACAAATATGCTATTTTTAAATCCGTCCTCTTTCTTCGCGCCATAATAAATGGAAAACACCGTCCCGCTTCCCATACAAAGCCCCAGCAAAATAGACGTCAAAAAAGTCATCAAAGTGTAAGCCGAACCCACTGCTGCCAGTGCATTCGGCCCCAAAAAACGTCCTACGATCAACGTGTCCGCAATATTATAAGCCTGCTGCAGGAGATTTCCCAGAATCATCGGCACCGCAAATGCCAGCATCGTTCCGGTAATATTCCCCTCCGTCAGGTCCCTCTCCAGCTTTCGTGTCTTCATTTTCCGTAACTCCTGCCTGTCTTATCGCAAAATGATATTACTTCCAATAGCTTAGCACATACTCATGTGCCTCCTCTATAGCAACATGGAATTCCTGCGCAAGCCTGACCGCCGCATCTTCCTGACTTAACTTTACATCACAACATAGTCTTACGAATGCCTGTATACCTTCTTTTATACCTTCCTGCAACCCTTTCTCACGCCCTTTTTCCACACCCTCATCATATAACTCTTGCAGAGCCTCACACATATCCACAACCTCCTCTCCATCATTCACAATTCGATCCAACTGCTTTTTAGAATGCAGCATTTCCCGAATAGCCTGATATGTTTCTTCCATTGTTCGAACACAACTTTATGCCTCTGTAAATCCCCTTTTATTTTAATCTCCCCAATATCGACTCCCCAATCGTCCCTTCCGGCATTCTAACGCCAAAATTCTCCGCGATCGTCGCACCAATCAGTGCGAAGCTGCTTCCTTCTCCCAGGCTCCCGTTTCCCTTCATTCCCGGAGAATATGCCAGAAACGGCACCTTCTCCCGCGTGTGGTCAGTCCCCTTATAGGTAGGATCATTTCCATGATCCGCAGTGATCAAAAGCAGGTCATCTTCTCTTAATACTGCCAGCAATTCCCCTAATTTCACATCGAATCTCTCCAGTTCCCTCGCATACCCTTCCGGATCTCTTCTATGTCCCCACAATGCGTCAAAATCCACCAGATTCACAAAACAAAGGCCTGTAAAATCCCTTCCGGCGATTTCAAGTGTCTGCTCCATTCCATGTACGGAGCTTTTCGACTTGTTGGACTCGGTAAGTCCCTCCCCGTCAAAAATATCGTAGATCTTTCCCACGGAAATCACGTCCAGCCCCGCGTCTTTCAGCGCATTCAAAGCAGTCCGCCCATACGGCTTAAGTGCGTAGTCATGACGGTTACTTGTGCGCCTGAACTCCCCTTTTTTCTTTCCCACATAAGGCCTTGCGATCACACGCCCCACACGCCATTCTTCCTTCATCGTAAGCTCCCGCGCAATCTCACAGCACCGATAAAGCTCCTGAAGCCCAAACGTCTCCTCATTTCCGCAAATCTGCAGCACAGAATCCGCCGAAGTATACACAATCATGTGTCCCGTCGCGATCTCCTCTTCCGCCAGTTCTTCCAGAATCTCAGTCCCGCTGGCGCTCTTATTCCCTATAATCTTCCGCCCGGTCCTTCTCTCCAGCTCATCGATCAACTCCTGTGGGAACCCTGTCTCCGTAAATGTCAAAAACGGTTTCGTAATATGGAGTCCCATCATTTCCCAGTGCCCCGTCATCGTATCCTTCCCGTTACTGGCTTCCCGCAGCACCATCTGATACCCCAACGGACGCTTTGCTGCCTGCACCTGTCTTAATGGGTGCAGATTCGCCAGCCCCAGCTTCTGCAGATTCGGGATACGAAGCTCCGTGGCGGACTCAGAAATATGTCCCAGCGTATCCGCACCCTCATCTCCAAAATCCACAGCGTCCGGCATCGCTCCGATTCCAAGCGAATCGATCACAATCGTAAATATTCGTTTATATGGTCCCATAATTCCCCTTCTTTCTATGCTCTACGACCAGGCACATTTCTTTCGCCTTCATTTAAGAATATTTATGCAAAAAAAAGCACCGTCCCCGATGCTCTCGTAGATGTCATCGAAAACAGTGCTTATAGTGCGCCTTCAGGGACTCGAACCCTGGACAAATAGATTAAGAGTCTACTGCTCTACCAACTGAGCTAAAGGCGCTTGCTTATCTCGAATGCAGGATTTATTATATAACACTATCCAACAAAAAGCAAGCCCTTTTTTTAATTTTTTTCAAAAAATTAAATTTTCGCGGTTTTTTGTACTTTTTTGCACAAAACTGAGTCTTTTTACATAAACTTAAAATTCTTTTGACAAACCATTGATTTTATATCATAATAAGAGTATAAACTTCGATTTTGGTCTATCGAAAGGAAGTAGCATTCATGGATACTCTTGATTATCAAATTTTAAACATACTGAAAAAAAATGCCCGCAAGAAAGCGTCTGATATCAGCAAGGAGATACATCTTTCTGTATCGACGGTTATAGAACGAATTCGCAAACTGGAGAGTTCCGGAATCATCGAATCCTACACTATTATCACTAACGAGCATAAGATTGGCAATGACCTCACTGCTTTAATGGAAGTCAGCCTGACACACCCCCGTTTTAACGACGCCTTTGTCGAGGAGGTGATGTCACACCCGAATATCATATCCTGTTATTATTTGACCGGAGAATTTGATTATATGATAAAAATCGCCTGCCAGTCTTCAGAACATCTTGAAAAGATACATAAGTGGGTCAAGGACCGCAAAGGCGTCCGTTTCACCCGTACTCATTTTGTACTCCGTAACGTCAAGAATATTTATACTACCCTTCCCGCACCGCCCGAAGAGCAAAATATAACCGAATAATATATTTTAAACCAGAATGTGCGCTCGCACATTCTTCGCGTGCGAGCGGGTTGCGTAGTAGCATTTCCTTCCCGCGCGCTGCGCATTATCGCACAAAGTGCGTTTTATCTCATAGGAAAATGCCACACGCTTTCCTATGAAATAAAAAGAAAGGAAAGGTACCGACGCACCTTTCCTTTCTTTTTATTTCTGATTCAACAGCAAGCAGTTTGGCGTAGTTGTTTTCGCATCATGGTTCCTCCGGGGATTTCAGCGCTACGCTTCCAGCTCATACAGCTTCTCCACCGCAGCTTCCCCGATCAAACAGCACTCATGCTCCTTAAGGAACACCTCAGAAAGAGCTTCCTCTTCCACGACGCCGCCAAATTCCCCCGCCATGGCGACTTTAAGCGCATCGGATCTGCCTTGCTGCGTATCCTCAAAATCCATCATCAGGTAATATATGTCATCGTATTCGTACAGTCGGCTTCCGATCGGTCTGCCCTCATGGAAAATCCTGCAAAAGTCGATCACGCTGTCAATGGTCGAGAACAAGATCTGGCATGATATGGGCTCTCCCGCACTCTCCTTTTCCTCCTCGTCTCTGTCCGCCAGAAGTCTTGCAAAAAAATCTCCCTCCCCGCTTAGCACCTGGACTTCGCCATCTCCGGCTGCCTCCCCGCAGGTAATCGTAAGAAGCAGGCTTCTGTCAGGCAGAAAAGCGCCGTAAAAACTATGCACCACCATCTGCAGGTCCATGCCGAGGGCTTCCTTCCCCTTCGCCGCCAGCAGATTCAAAAGTTCCACGGTCCGCTCACGGTTACTCATCAATTCATCTATATGAAATCCCAGAATCTCTATCTCTTCCTGGGTGATCAAACAATTCATTCTGGTATCCGATACTTTCCAAAAGGTCATAAATTCACCTCCCTGTTCTATACGTTATATAACATAATATGCTTTGTGTCAATACTTTTCACAAAAATTATCTTGAAATTTGTGGAAAACCATCAAAAAACTAAGTTTCCAAAAATTAATGTTTCCAATTTCCCCCGAATGGTGTACAATAAATAGCGTTCACCCTTTCCGAACTTCTTCGGAAAGAGAATACGCGAAGCTGAGAGGATAATAACAATATCATGAGACTGCGTAATGTACCAGGAGCAGAGGCATATCTGACTGCTCACCCACTTGTCATAAAGAATGAAACCAGATACCGCGGCAGTTGGAAGGACACCTTTGAACATTCAGAGAATCCGATCCATATCGAGATCGGAATGGGAAAAGGCAAATTCCTCCTGACTCTTGCCAAGGATAACCCGAACATCAACTACATCGGGATCGAACGTTATTCCAGCGTGCTCGTGCGCGCCCTGGAACGTTATGATAAACAGGAGGAATATCAGGACGTATCCAACATCCGTTTTATCTGTATGGACGCCAAGGATCTGCCGGATGTATTTGCCGTAGGTGAAGTGGACAAGATCTATCTTAATTTTTCTGACCCCTGGCCGAAAGCCCGCCATGCAAAGCGGCGTCTCACCAGCCGTCAGTATTTTGAGCGTTATGACAAGATTCTCGCCTATGATGGCACCGTGGAATTCAAGACAGACAACGAAGACCTGTTTGAATTCTCCCTGGAACAGGTGGACATGGCCGGCTGGATTCTCCTTGCGAGAACTTACGACCTGTATCGCGACCCCACCCTGAGCCGCGGAAATATCATGACCGAATACGAAGAGAAGTTTGCGGGGCAGGGACATCCGATTCATAAACTGATTGCTATGCGTAACTAAATATGTTCTTTTAATCCCTATGCATCTCTTTTGCCCTTTTATGACAAAAGCAACCGATGCACGGGGATTTTTTTGATTATTTCTGATTATTCCGACAATATTTCGCCCCCCATACAAGCACAGCTCCCCAGCTCGTTAACCACAGGAATAAAAGCGCTTTGCAGGAACCGCACGCCTCTCATATCACCTTCCCGCCTCACCCTTTGCGCCGCCCGGCATATACTAATAGAAACTACCGGGAATGGGGCTGTATGATATGAGAAAATGCCGCAGGTTTCAACACTTTATATGCCGTTTTCTATATAATAATCATAAAATGAATCACGAACTAATCTGCCTTCGGAAATCATTTCTGGAAGTATACCATTTTCTGAATCCCAAATGTGGCCCGAATACCCGGTCATGACCAAGGAGGGTTTCTTGATGTCCATACCACTGATCACCAAAGATTATGCTGGTGAGATCGCCCGCGAGAGACTCCCCGTCGTTGTCGAATTCTTCGCCTCCTGGTGCCCAAAGTGCTCCATGATGAAAGATGTCGTAGAACGTCTGGCGCGTATTCACCGCCGGGAACTGGTCTTCAAAAAAGTAGATATCGATATTTCAGAAAAGACTGCCGACAACCTCGGTATTGAGATCGTCCCCACCTTTATAATCTATAAAAATGGTAAAATCCTCGGCTACACAACGGGCGTACTCAGTGAAGAATTACTGGAAGAACGGATATTTGAAATGCTGGAAGAAGCATAACATTCCGCCGGATCTTCACCAGGGTACGCCACGTAACACAAAAACAATCCCTGTTCTTTTATTCGTATAACGGATATTTACTGCAGATCACATTTACCGCAGATCGGATCTCGTCCGCCTTCGTATCAAATTCGGTAACAGCCATCTTGATCAGGCGGGCGATTTCTTTCATGTCCGCCTCTTTAAGCCCTCTGGTCGTAACAGCCGGCGTGCCGATTCTTACACCGCTTGTGACAAACGGACTTGCCGGATCATTGGGAACCGCATTCTTATTTACGGTAATATAGACCTCATCCAGACGGTTCTGCAACTCTTTTCCCGTGATATTCATATTCTGCAGGTCTACCAGCATCAAATGATTATCCGTTCCGCCGCTGACTAATTTGAATCCCTCTGCAAGCAACGCGTCCGCCAAAGCCTTGGCATTCTTAACCACCTGCGTCTGGTACTCTTTATATTCCGGTTTTAACGCCTCTCCGAAGCAAATCGCCTTCGCGCCGATAATGTGCATCAGCGGGCCTCCCTGCGTACCCGGGAAGATCGCCTTGTTGATCGCTTTCGCGTGCTCTTCCTTGCACATGATGATAGCCCCTCTCGGCCCGCGCAGCGTCTTATGCGTGGTAGTCGTCACCACGTCTGCGTAGGGCACCGGACTCTGATGCAGACCAGCCGCTACCAGACCCGCAATGTGTGCCATATCTACGAAAAGAATGGCTCCCACTTCCTTTGCGATATCCGCAAAAATGTCAAATCTGATCTCTCTTGGATACGCGGAAGCTCCCGCCACGATCATCTTCGGCCTGCACTCTCTCGCCTGCCCGCGGATCACATCATAATCCAGAAATCCCTCGTCATTTACACTGTAAGGTACAAAATGATACAAAAGTCCGGAGATATTAACCGGTGAACCATGCGTCAAATGACCGCCATGTGCCAGATTAAGTCCCATCACCGTATCGCCCGGTTTCAAAAATGCCTGATATACCGCGATATTTGCACTTGCTCCGGAATGCGGCTGCACACATACATGATCGCAGCCAAACAATTTCTTCGCACGCTCAATCGCAAGATTCTCCAACAGATCCACATCCTCACAACCGCCATAATAACGTTTCGCCGGATACCCCTCTGCATACTTATTCGTCGGAACCGTTCCCATCGCCAGCATCACTGCAGGGCTCACAATATTTTCCGAAGCAATCAGCTCCAGGTTCCTTTTCTGACGATTCAGTTCCAGGTAAAGCGCATCTCCGACCTCCTCATCATAATTCTTGATGTAGTCCATCACATCCGTAATCAGGTTCATCTTTTTGTTTCCTCCTTATTTTCCACTTTGTTAGTATGTTTAATATTACTATTTAGAAGCCCTCCCGGCAGCACCGGGAAGGCTATCTTACAACATCGTTTTAGAACTCGAACACAGCTACGCCATACGGCGGCAGCTTGTAAGCGAAAGAATACGGCCGGCCGTCACATTCCTGTTTTACGGCTTTGTATACGGCTGGGCGCTCCTCACCCTTTCCGCCATACTGTGCTTCATCGCTATTGAGTACCAGCTTATACTGCTTTCTTCTCGGCACTCCCACACGATAGTCTGCCCATTCCATCGGCGTAAAATTACATACGAACAACAAATTCTTTTTATTATCCTTAGAATGACGGATAAAACTGTAAATACTGCGGTATCCGTCATCTGCATTCACCCACTCAAAGCCATCCGGCGAAGAATCCATCTCATACATCGCTTTATTCTTCCGATACAGATGCAGAAGATCGCGATAGAAATTCTGTACTGCCTGATGCTCCGGCTCGGCAAGCAGGAACCAATCCAGTTCTCTCGCCTCGCTCCATTCTCTGAGCTGCGCAAATTCCTGTCCCATAAAGAGCAGCTTTTTGCCCGGGTGTCCGGTCATAAATGCATAGCCGACCTTTAAGTTCGCATACTTATCAAAGCCAAGACCAGGCATCTTGTTGAGCATAGAACATTTCAAATGTACGACCTCATCATGAGAAAGTACCAGAATATAATTCTCACTGTATGCATAGGAAGATGCAAATGTCATCTGGTTATGGCAGCCTTTTCTGAAATACGGATCCAGCTTCATATACTCTGTAAAATCATGCATCCAGCCCATATTCCATTTCATACTGAATCCCAGTCCGTCGTCCTCCGGCCTTCCTGTTACCTTCGGCCACGCCGTAGATTCCTCTGCGATCATTACCGCGCCCGGATTCCGCCCAAGGACCACAGAATTCAGATGCTTGAAGAACTCGATCGCTTCCAGATTCTGATTGCCGCCGTATTTGTTAGCGACCCACTGTCCGTCCTGTTTGCCGTAATCCAGATACAGCATGGAAGCCACCGCATCCACACGAAGACCGTCCACATGATAATGCTCCAGCCAGAAAAGCGCATTAGAGATCAGGAAATTCTTTACTTCGGATTTGCCATAATCAAAAATCTTGGTTCCCCAGTCCGGATGCTCTCCCTTTCTGGGGTCCGCATATTCAAATGTCGGTGTCCCGTCAAACTCTGCAAGACCATGTGCATCTCTCGGGAAATGCGCCGGTACCCAGTCCAAAATAACGCCGATCTTATTGCGATGCAGATAATTGATCATATAGGCAAAATCCTCGGGCGTCCCATACCGTGCGGTGGGTGCGAAATATCCCGTCACCTGATATCCCCATGAGCCGTCAAACGGATATTCCGCAATTCCCATCAGCTCTATATGCGTATATCCCATATCCTTCATATAATCCACTATCGCATGTGCAAACTCACGATAGTTGTAGAATCCCTCATCCTCACGTCCCGGGTGCCGTTTCCATGAACCAATGTGCGCTTCATAGATCGACATCGGCTGAGTATGATGATCCCAGGTCCTTCTTCGCTCCAGCCACTTGCTGTCCGTCCACTTCAAATTGGAAATATCCGCAATGCGGGACGCGGTTCCCGGACGCATCTCTGCACTATTCGCAAACGGATCTGCTTTGTAAAGCCTGTCCCCATTTTGTGTCTCAATGCAGAATTTATAATAAGCGCCCACCGGAACGCCTTCTATAAATGCCGTATATATTCCCAGCGGTTCGTGACGCTCCATCGGAGCCGCCCCCTCGTTCCAGCCATTGAAATCTCCAATAACGGAAACGGCCTTAGCGCGAGGTGCCCAGACTGCGAAATAGACTCCCTGCTTCTTCCCGTCCTTTACGGGGTGCGCTCCCAATTTTTTATAGATCTCATAATGGTTCCCCTGTCCGAACAGATATTGGTCCAATTCGCCAATCTCGTACTCTTTTACCTGCTCCTTATCGGTTACTTTTTTTGCTTTTTTATCAGCCATCACGTCTCCACCTTCTATCAATGATATAGTTATGAATATTATACTAGAAATTATGTTAAAAGAAAAGCGTTTTGGTAAATTTACACATACCAAAACGCTTTTGTGCTGCTAAGTCTGCTTTCGTGAAGGTCTATCAAACCTCAAATCTCATTTTTTATTTGTTCTTCCGGGTAAAATACTGCACCCGCCTAAGTGATCTACAGTTTGAAATCCTCCTCCTTCAAAATGATACGGTCGGACTCGTCTGTGCTCTTTCCGAATACACGCTTCACCAGATGTTTTACATTGGCTTTCTGAGAATGCTCAATGGCCTCATCCATAATCTCTTTTACTTCAGCGACCGTCACCGCATGATCCTCTCTCTGCATCATATCAATTCTGCTGTACAATGCCAGGATACCCATTTCATCGATACGATATCCATTTTCCTTCGCATAGGTCTGTCCAAATGTTACCAGCTCGTCGTTGATAAATACCGGAAGCTCCATGCGGGAAGTGAATTTCTTCTTGAACTTCGGGTTCGCTGCAAACATTCTCTCCAGCGGTTTTCTCTGCTCCTCCAGAACGAAGAGCATCTCTCCGGTCTGCTCCTCCATGAGTTCATTCAGCTCACGAATCGTTCTGGTATTCATCTTAGCCGCTTTCTCAATAATCAGTGCACCGCCCTGTAATTTATCAATAATTCCGGTGAGTTCCTTCTTATTCAGGGATTCACCCGTTACAATAGCTACTCTGCCTTGTTTCAGCTTACGCTGCTTCTGGATTGCTTTTACGAGGTCCACCGCCAAAACAGTCTTACCGCTTCCCTTTCTTCCGACTACTACGATATTTCCTGTACGGGAAGTACCATAACGGTTCTTACAGTGTTTGTCTCTGTTCAGGATCTCAACAATCTGTTCGCTGACGCCACGAATCGGTACAAAGTAAGAAAATAGTTTCTTCTGCTCTTCTGTAAGACCCATTCTCAGACCAATCTCACTGGTAGCACTTAAATCATAACGCCCCTGTACCACAAAACCGGTATCAAATTTCTCCATGCGGGCTGTGATTTCCGCCTCGCTTGGCTCCTCGATTTCAAGAACCTCTTCCTTCTTTACAGCCGATTTTTTCGCCTTTTTCGGCTTCTTTACAGGCACTGGTTCTGGCTCCGGTTCCGGAAGTGGTTCTGCCTCCAGATATTCGTCATCTTCCTCGTACGCATCTTCCTCCTCGAAGTCTTCTTCGTACTCTTCTTCCTCGTACTCTTCTTCCTCCTCGAAGTCTTCTTCGTACTCTTCTTCCTCGTACTCTTCTTCCTCCTCGAAGTCTTCTTCGTACTCTTCTTCCTCGTACTCTTCTTCCTCCTCGAAGTCCTCTTCGTACTCTTCTTCCTCGTACTCTTCTTCCTCGTACTCTTCTTCCTCCTCGAAGTCCTCTTCGTACTCTTCTTCCTCGTACTCTTCTTCCTCCTCGAAGTCCTCTTCGTACTCTTCTTCCTCGTACTCTTCTTCCTCCTCGAAGTCCTCTTCGTACTCTTCTTCCTCGTACTCTTCTTCCTCCTCGGAGTCCTCTTCGTACTCTTCTTCCTCGTACTCTTCTTCCTCCTCGAAGTCTTCTTCGTACTCTTCGTCTTCGTACTCGTCTTCTTCCTCGGAACCTTCTTCGTATTCCTCGTCTACATCATTAAATACACCTGCAAATATATCTTCTTCGTCTGCCACGTTGTCTTCTTCTAATTCATCATCAAATTCAATTCCGGATATTTCAACACTTTCTGCTCCATCTTCAAACGCTTCGCTCAATGCTCCCAGCTCATCCTTGAAATTGATATTCCATTCGGAATCAGACTCATATTTGGCATCTATAAATTCCGACTCATGCTCGTCTTCCTCTGCCTCAGAATCTTCATTAAATTCTTCTTCCTTATATGCGGAATCGTCTTCATGCTCGTCTTCTTCCTCGGAATCGTCTTCGTACTCGTCCTCATATTCGGAGTCTTCTTCGTACTCAGCTTCTTCCTCGGAGTCCTCTTCGTATTCCTCGTCCTCATATTCGGAATCGTCTTCGTACTCAGCTTCTTCCTCGGAATCCCCTTCGTATTCTTCGTCCTCCTCATCCTCATATTCGGAATCGTCTTCGTACTCAGCTTCCTCCTCGGAGTCCTCTTCGTACTCATCGTCCTCATATTCGAAATCGTCTTCGAACTTGTCTTCCTCACCATCATATTCGGAGTCTTCTTCGTACTCGTCTTCTTCCTCATCATACTCGGAATCGTCTTCGTACTCGTCTTCTTCCTCATCATACTCGGAATCGTCTTCGTACTCGTCTTCTTCCTCATCATACTCGGAATCGTCTTCGTACTCGTCCTCTTCCTCATCATACTCGGAATCGTCTTCGTACTCATCGTCCTCCTCATCATATTCGGAGTCTTCTTCGTACTCATCGTCCTCCTCATCATATTCGGAGTCTTCTTCGTACTCGTCCTCTTCCTCATATTCAGAATCGTCATCATACTCGTCATCATCCGAAAGCTGCAAAGACTCGACTACACTGCCCATATTTTCAAAATCAAGTTCATCTTCCTGTTCAAATGATTCCTCTGGTTCTTCATCCAACGAAGAATCTACATCATCAGAAGGCTCAACACCGCTCTCCAGTTCTTCCATCAATTTCCGAATATCATCCGGCAAAATCGTCTTGGTATCTTCGGATGTGCTTTCTTCTTTTTTCCGTTTTGCTTTCTTCCTGTTGACCTCTTCCTGATTCTTCTCTATAATTCTCGCATTCTCTCTCTGCGTTTCCTCCCAGCCTGCAAGAATCTCCTCAATTCTCATCTGGCCGGTAACCTGGGGATCCTCCCCACCGGAAACCTCTTTCGGATCAACGCCACTGGCCACGGCAACACCTGCTTTCAATACATCCGCCAGATTCGCACCCGTAATCGTTGTCATAATATCCGAAGTACTCTCAATCTTCGTCCTCGGTCTGGAACTCTGCGGACGCTCATCCGGCAGACTCTCCAGCTCCGCTTCAATCGTATTGCCCGTCGGCTCCGGCAATTCAGGAAGGTCAATGCTTCCTGTCACATGCACATTCTCACGAATCTTTCTGGAAATTCTCGGATCAGGCACCGGACGCTCCTTCGGCTTCTTAAACATCGGTTTCTTGCGAACTGCCTCCGTTTTATCGGTGACCCGGCTGTCATATTTCTCCTGCTGCAGAGGAGTCAGCGGTTTATATTTCATCTTCAATTCCATGGCCTGGTATACATACTTACCTTCACTAAACCAAAGAATCAAATCATCGCACTCTTCCAGACATTCTTCTGTCATTCCTGCCTCATGATATAAACGTGCCAGCTCAAACGCCCATTTTTCCACATACTCCGCATGTTTGAACTCTTCCAGCGCTTCAATCTGCTGCTCCAGGGCTGCTCCCTGCGCTTTCAAAATCTTATAGCGCAAAATATATTGATTCGGATCTTTCGGAGCAAGCTTCACAAACTCCTCGTAACAGTCCATTGCCTCAGATGTATCTCCCGTCTTCAGTGCCAAAAGTCCAAGATGATATACTGTCTTTCGACTGCCCGGAGCTTTGTCATATGCGATAAATAAAATATCCTTTGCTTTGCGGTATTCACCCACATTCTCGTATATTTCACTTACAGAAGTAAGCATGGAGGTATTCTTAATCCTTCTCCAATCAATGGTATCCGCGATCTCCATTGCCTTTCCGTATGATTTCTTTTCCACATATTCGAGCATTTGCTCCGTTTTTACTCGATATTCATATTTATCCAATGTCTCTCACCTCGTACAATTATTTTACTTTCTTCCGGTAAGTATATACAGATTTGTTACTTAAGTGTACCATAACGGTTAGGTAATGTCAAAATTTACGCGAACTATTTTTCAAAAATATTAAAAAAATGTTACAAAAATTACAATCAAAAAATCTCACATCACTCTTAGCTTTTCATGAGGTGCTTACTGCCTTACTATTTTTACGCTATCCACTTTTAAGCCTTCACTTAGGTATGCCTTGCGCCAAAACAAGGTCCACCGGACCTTATTTCAAGTGTGCCCTATACCCTAAAACAACCGCTACACTTTCATGTAACGGTTGTTTTATATTAAGTTTTATTCTTTTTTTATTTATCGGAGGAATCCATTGATTCCTGTCCCTGTAATCTATATTTAATGTAATTCAAAGCTCCGGATTTCATCTTCGTCATCTTTCATACCTTATTTATAATTCTTCAATTTCTAATATAAATATCTTCCTGGTTATTTCTTATCTATAACTGTTCATCTTATAATCAGAGCCTTTGAATGATTCAATAATCTTATTAGGCTATTCCGTCTATAACCGATATCTATAAAATTGAATTCATATAAATGTGATATCTGTTGGTTAATGTTTCTTTACACATCTTCCAACTCTTTGAATTACTGTGGTAGTCTTTTTCAATATGTTCGCAAATGTTGAATCTTTTAATTATTATAATCTGTTCGGCTTATGCTTTCTTCTCCGATATAATTATGATATACTATCTGCCGATTATAATCTATGGTAAAGGCTCAAATCACAGGAACTTTCATTTGCCATACCACCAACATATTGAGTTTTAAATTCTGAATTGTCCAACGGTTAAAGCCTCCTCCCTTTCGTTATCGTTCCAAAATTTTTATAAATATTTTTTGTTTGATCTTATTCTGTTTTTGTTTAAAGAATTCTGCTCTTTAAGAAGTTAAATTAAAATTTTCTCTTAATATTTCTGGATTATCAGTTAGAAAAATTCGATTTTCAAATCCCCCATCTACGAAACTCTCATAAACAAAACATCTGGTCTCTTTTTTAAAACTTTCAAATCTTCAAATACTAATTATTCTTTTAATTTTTTCTAATCTGGCTTTTTCTTTTTTCTATATTCTCGGCGAATAAGAAATGTAAAACTAAAATCAGAATGGATAATTAAAAAATATTCTTTTTTCGAAATTCCCTTTCTCGTCAGGAACTTCTTTTCTTTTGGATTGACTTAATGATAGCACTTGACGTTTATTTTGTCAACACTATTTTTGTATTTTTTCTATATTTTTTTATTATTATGTCTTCTATTCATTATTATCTGAACATTCTGACACTTTCATTCTATTGTAAACCCCATTTAATATAAGGTTGACATTTGTTTCATCTTATATTATACTCGCTAATATAACAAATGCACGAATCCCACATGGCCGGCAAACAGGCCCCTAACTAAGCTGTAAGAGTGATACAAAAAAATAATAAAACAGCAAACATTTTCATTCTTAATTTTTCACGTAACTCTTACCTCTTAGCTGTCTCACCAGCGTTTTCCGGCTGTGCCGCTCACCGGGATCCTGCCTTACCGAAACAAGGTCCACCAGACCTTATTTCAGGTATACCTGGCAACTCAAAAACATTTTGCAAAGATAAAGGACTCAAAAATATGCTGACAAAACTGACCGATTCTATCATCGCCGGACGAAGGCTGACCCCAGACGATGATCTGACATTGCTACTTTCATCCCCCATCGAAGAAGTATCCCGGGAAGCGGACCGCCTTCGCCGGGCGCTTCTATCCGACCGCGGCGAATTATGCACGATCGTGAATGGCCGCAGCGGAAAATGCCCGGAAAACTGTAAATTCTGCGCGCAATCCGCCCACCATCACACAGATGTCAGGACCTACGGTTTCCTATCCGACCAGGAACTCCTTGAGGACTGTCGGAATCTGGAAATGCGCGGCGTCCACCGCTATTCCATCGTCACAGCCGGGCGAAATCTCGGAGCTGACTTAAGCCGTGCGGCAGGGGCCTACCGCTGCCTGCGTGAAAATACAAATATGCTACTCTGTGCCTCCTGCGGTCTTCTGACGGAGGACGAACTAATCCGTCTCAAGGAAGCCGGAGTGACAAGGTACCATGCAAACCTGGAGACCTCCCGGAGGAATTTTCCAAACATTTGCACAACCCACACCTACGACGATAAAATTGCCTGTATCCGCGCCGCGAAGCGCGCCGGCCTGGAGGTCTGTTCCGGCGGAATCCTGGGGCTTGGCGAAACCATGCAGGACCGCATCGACATGGCGTTTGACCTGGCGGATCTGAAAGTCGACTCCATTCCGCTCAACGTGCTGGTTGCCATACCGGGCACCCCGCTTGCGGATCTAAAGCCGCTTTCCGAAGAAGAAATCCTCCGCAGCGTCGCCATTTTCCGCTTCATATGTCCGGATATGACAATCCGTCTCGCCGGAGGGCGTATGCTCATGAAAAATTATGGCGAGGCCGCATTAAAAGGCGGTGCCAACGCCACCATCACCGGAGATATGCTGACGACCAGCGGAAATGGAATCGCGGAAGATCAGGAACTATTTACCAGACTTGGGTACGATATCCATTGGAGAAAAAACGAATAGGAGCGACCAACATCATGAATCAAACTACAACCAAATTCAACACCAGACAACTCGTCCTCATCGCCCTTATGACGGCCATCACCTGTATACTTGCTCCATTTTCCATACCAATCCCGTTCAGCCCGGTGCCGATCTCATTTACCAACCTGGTACTTTACATCAGTATCTTCGTGTTAGGCTATAAGATGGCGACCGTCAGTTATCTCGTATACCTGCTGCTAGGCTTTGTCGGACTTCCCGTATTTTCCGGCTTTACGGGCGGTCTTGCCAAACTGGCCGGACCGACCGGCGGCTATCTGGTGGGATTCATTTTCATGACCATCATCGCAGGATTTTTCGTGGAAAAATGCCACGGCAAATACCGCCACGCCTTAAGCCTTGCCGGCATGGTTCTGGGAACCGCCGTATGCTACGCCTTCGGAACGGTCTGGCTTGCCAAAATGATGAACCTCACCTTTGCCCAGGGGCTTGCCACAGGCGTGATCCCGTATCTTCCGGGAGACGCTGTAAAAATGATCGCCGCACTGATCGTCGGACCGACTTTGCAGAAGCGGGTAGGTAACCTGCAATAAAAATCCGGCAAAATGCATTATAAAGAAGTGTAAAAACGAAGTAATTTCTATTTTTCATTTCAGAAAAATCGTGATAAACTGAAATCAGACAGGCTTTTCGTTTCAGGGAAAGCCCTGATTTCAGTTTTTACTTTGATTATTTTACGTCATATTCTAGAAAGGGGAATTTACTTATGGGAGGTTTTTTCGGAGTTACCTCAAAATCAGACTGCACACTTGACCTGTTCTATGGAGTAGATTATCATTCACATCTGGGCACACGCCGCGGTGGTATGGCGACCCACGGACAGCACGGCTTTGACCGCGCGATTCACAATATTGAAAATTCACCGTTCCGTACCAAATTCGACAGGGACGTAGCAGAGATGAAAGGGAATCTGGGAATCGGTCTGCATTTCCGATTTTGAACCGCAGCCCCTTTTGATCCAGTCACATATCGGCAGCTTTGCCATCACAACAGTTGGTAAAATCAACAACGCAGACCAGCTTATGAAAATCGTATATGAAAACGGTCATTCGCATTTTCAGGAGATGACCAACGGACAGGTCAATATGACCGAACTGATCGCCGCTCTGATCAGCCGGAAGGATTCTTTTGTTGAGGGTATCCGCTATGTGCAGTCTCTCGTGGACGGCTCTATGACCCTCCTTCTTCTTACGCCGGAGGGAATTTATGCGGCGCGTGACCTTCACGGACGTACTCCGGTGGTGATCGGTAAAAAGGAAGATGCGTACTGTGTTTCTTTTGAGAGCTTTGCATATATCAACCTGGGTTATCAGGATTATAAAGAACTGGGCCCCGGCGAGATCGTATATATGACTCCGGAAGGGGTAGAGACCGTAAGCCCTGCGTGCGATAAGATGCGGATCTGTTCTTTCCTCTGGGTTTACTACGGATATCCGACCTCTTCCTACGAAGGGGTGAATGTGGAGCAGATGCGTTACAACTGCGGAAGCCTGCTGGCTAAGCGTGACGCGGGAACCGTGGAGCCCGATATCGTTGCAGGTGTGCCGGATTCCGGCATTGCGCACGCGATCGGTTATGCAAATGAGTCCGGTATCCCCTACGCGCGTCCATTTATCAAATACACTCCGACCTGGCCGCGTTCCTTCATGCCGACCAACCAGAGCCAGAGAAATCTGATCGCACGTATGAAACTGATCCCGGTTCATGACCTCATCGAAGACCGGAAGCTGCTTCTTATTGATGATTCTATCGTGCGGGGCACCCAGCTTCGTGAGACGACGGAATTCCTGTACCAGAGCGGGGCAAAAGAGGTGCACGTAAGACCTGCCTGCCCGCCGCTTCTGTATGGCTGTAAATATTTGAACTTCTCACGTTCCAAATCGGATCTGGACCTTATTACCAGACGGATCATCAAGGAGTGGGAAGGGGACAATGATGTAAATGTCCTGGACGAGTACGCTGACCCGAACAGCGACCGGTATCAAAAGATGATGGACGAGATCTGCCGGCAGCAGAATTTTACATCGCTTCGGTATCATAGGCTTGATGATTTGATTGAGTCTATTGGGATTGATGCTTGTAAGGTTTGTACTTATTGTTTTAATGGGGTGGAATAGGGATAAATTGGGGAATTTGGAGGTTGTGGTACGGAAATAAAGGACATGCATTTTGGATTTTCATATATTGGTTTGATTTTTCTTGTTATGTTGATGGTTCCCAACATATTTTGGACAAAGAATCAGCCAAAAGATTACGAGAAATATGTGAATAAAGAAAACAAAATCCTGCTGCTCTTCGAGAGAGCCGGCGAGGTACTCGTGACTTGTCTACTGTTGATTTTTAGTGATTTCAATGTTCGGGGAATTTCCGCATGGTTGGTTTGGCTGATTGCTGCATTTATATTGATGATCATGTATGAGGCATATTGGATACGGTATTTCAAGAGCGAAAAGACCATGAAGGATTTTTACAGCAGCTTAATGGGGATTCCTGTTGCAGGTGCTACTCTCCCGGTTATTGCGTGTATTCTAATCGCTGTATATGGACGGAATCCCATACTGTTTGGGGCCGCAATCATACTGGGTATAGGACATATCGGCATTCACTTAAATCACAGGAAAGAGGTATAGAAAGATGAGTAAGAAAGAAATATTCAGAAGGTATATCGTCTTTATTCTGGGTTTGTTCTTTGCAGGTATAGGGGTGGCTTTTACGAAACATGGTAATTTGGGAGTATCCCCCATATCTTCCGTAGCAAATGTCATGAGCATTAAATTTCCTGTTATGACCCTGGGAAGTTGGTTGATTGTATGGAATTGTGTTTTAATTGTGGGGCAGGTCCTGATACTGCGTCGTAATTTTAAGATGTATCAACTTTTTTCAGATTCCTTTATCGTTTCTTTTCGGCTGGTTTACTGACTTTGGAATGTGGATCGTAGCATTTATTCCTGTGTCAAATTATGGTGCCAAATTCGTAATGCTGCTCTTGGGAATCGTTATATTGGCATTTGGAATTGCTCTATCTGTTATTGCAAATGTAATCATGAATTCCGGCGAAGCTCTTGTCAAGGCAATTTCTGATACAATACATAAGGAGTTCGGATATGTTAAGGTCGCCTTTGACGTGGCGTGCGTTATCGTGGCTGTTATGTTGTCGGTTATTTTCTTTCAGGGGAAGATTGTTGGAACCAGAGAAGGAACGATTATATCAGCGCTTCTTACTGGGTTGGTGGTAAAATTTATCACAAAACATATTCGTGGATTTGTTATGAAGGCAATTGAATATAAGTTGTGATAAAGATCTATTTCGTTTACAGAGGTATTTTATAAATGGAAAACAAAGACATCATAAATGCTCATGTATGCAGTTCACACAACAAAGAACAATTATCTAAGACGAATTTTTGTGGTTGTTTCTATTGTTTAAAAATGTTTGATCCTAAGCTAATCGTTGATTGGTGCGATAATGGACAGACTGCGATTTGTCCGTACTGTGGTACCGATTCTATTGTATATGAAAGTAAAGCCCAGCCTTTAACAAAGCCTTTTTTAGAGCAAATGAAGGGATACTGGTTTTAGAATAGTTTGAGATATAACACACAAAGGAGGCGTGAATATGGAGTACAAGTACCTATATGCAAAATTCAACACCGAAGCCGGGGAGGATCTGATCCATGATCTGGCCGACAACTCGCACCAGGAGAATCTTGAGCTGGCCAGCGAGCTGCTGGATATGCTCTCTTACGGCAAAGCGGTTCTGAACAGCAACTACCACGAGGAGGCCGACGCCCTGCAGAAAGGCGACAAACGGCCCATCGACAATCCCTTTGAGCAGACCATGGGCAGCGTCCAAAACTGCCTTGGCCTCGTTCAGGAGCTGGACTTTATTGGTCAGCACACAGAGGTGGGCAGCGCTTTTCAGACCTCGGACTACTTTGACCTGGTGGTCTGCGCCAAGAACATAATCGGCATCAGCCAAAAGGTGACCAAGGACAAAAGTAGCGCCAAGTTCTGCTGCACCTCGCCCCTGTATCGCAACTATCTCAGCGCCTGCAACGGCTATCGAGCTTGTGAGAAGACCAAGCCGCCCATGCTGGCAGTCGGGCTGCTGTTGTCGCTGCTGCTGTTGTCGGGCTATTGGTTCCTGCTGAATCTGCCCTTTGTGGCGGACCTTTTGACCTTCGCCAAAATGGAGTCGTTGGTTCTGGCGGTCTACATCGTGCTGGGGATCTTGGGATCCCTTGCGGCGGTGGGAATGACATCCAACTTCCTGCTGGGCATCGGCGGCACGGTGGCAGCGCTGATCGCCGCCCTGCTGCTGCAAATCAAGGTGCTGGGACCGTTGCTAATGCGGTTCCCTCCGGTGGGCAAACTGCTGGCAGAGGCCGACCCCTATGTTCATGCCCTGCTGATTCCCTTGGGGCTGCTCTGCCTTGCGCCCCTGGGATTGCAGCCGGCAACCCGGGAGGGCAATGGCCCCAAGGAGCTGAAACAGAAGCTGCGAGCCAGCGCCAATAACCTGTTGGCCCTGACCCAGGAGGACAAAGCCCGCCTGGCGGCGGAACGCCGCCTCTTTGGCTTGTTGGAGGAGGTGGCCCGAACCCTTCTGGAGGAGGCTGACAACCAGGAAAAGAAGAGCCAGGGCTCCGGGAAACTCTACCTGGAGCAGCTGGGCTCCGACTACAAAGACATGGGCAGCCAGCGGGTCAAAGAGATCCTGGCCCTGGTACGGGACTGGTTCTGCGAGCTGGGCTCCGACTACGACACCTCCCAGCGTGCGGAGGAACGGGCGCAGCAGCGCTTTGGCCAATAGCTTCCTTCTAAAAGTAGACTCCTTCTAAAAGAAGTGTAAATCGTGAGAGCCCCCGGCCAACGGCCGGGGGCTCCTGCGCTTCCTATGTGACAGCGAAGAATGCCTGGAGCCTAAGCTTGAAAAGTTTTCCAAACTCGGCAGCACATTTTTAGTAAAGCGATTTGATCGTGATGGTAAGTCAGGGCAATCATGCACACCAGCAGGTGTGCATCCACATGTTCCGGTGCGCGGACGTACAGCGGACGATTTTGACAAAGGTATCACGAATACTGATTGTCCGCTTCAGATACTCGCCCAGCCGTTTTTCTACCTCCTTTGGCTCTCCATTTTTTAACGCTTCACAGAAATCTTTCAGAGCTTCCCCATTTTTAGGAACATTCTTTTTAAAGAATTCCATACTCTGTGTCGTAAAGATTTCCCTGATTTCAATATTGGGAAGCGCCAGATAAAAACCTGTCTCAACTAACTATCCATTCCTTTTTATGTGTGAAATTTCTTGTCAACTCCCATAAATAAGTGGTACAATAAACTATATTTAAATCACTTAAAGGGAGGTGCAATATAATGGGATTTTTCGGAAATTTATTTTCGCGGCAAGATGCAGCAGATCCGTTGCACAAATATTTTGCTCAGCAAGAAAAGCTGGCATGGAAATGGCCCTGCAAAGAATATGAAGTTACGCTGGGTGTTTATATTAACGGAACGCTTAATTATACCGATGGAACGATGGATAGCTATGGCGGTTACATCTATACGGCAGAAAAATTACCAGATAAAATTGACCGGCAAAAGGCTATAGAATTGTGCCGGGCTGCCATGGATCCCGTCAATGTCAGAGCCACAAAGAACAAATTTGGGCAACAATGGGATGACCCTCATTTTGCAGTCGCAATTATCCTTGCAGTCATTTCTACAGATGAATCAGAGCGAGACCAGTGCATTCGTGAAATCATACAGAACAGCCACGGTGGGCTGCTTGCATCGCGGTTGAGCTATTATCTGTATTACCACGGACTGTTGGACAAATATTGCCCCAGTCTACGAGAAAAACTTCAGGCATATTACAGGATCAGCCAAAGTCCTGCGCTTTTGTCCGAAGAACGGGAAGGATTTAATCCGGTAGGTCTCGACCTCTGGAAACGAGACACGCTATACTGCGGAGTAGATTGTAAAACTCGTAGGATTCAGGGCCGCGAAGAGCTAAAAAAGCTTCTTCTATCTGGAGACCGGCAAATAAGCACTGCTACTGCTAACTTCCTACAGAATCAATGGAAAAGCGAACGGGGTGATCTGTCGTCAAAAATAGCAGAATATTATGAAGTCTGCCAGTACATGCAAGATGAATTGGATTGCAAATTTGTAGATCGAGATGGATACGAAGTGGTTTTGGAAAACGGACAGGTGCACAAGATTCATCGTTAATGGCCCGTATGACCATTCGGCCGTTTTATAAGGTAAATTTAGTATATTAAAAAATCAGCTAATTGGTTTTATTCAGGTTAGTTGATTTTTTGTTGCAAAAGAGAGGTTACGCCCCTGCCTATGGGACAACCCAAGATTTTGGAGGGCGGGCAGATGATGATAAGATTATGATAGGGAAAAATATATATCAGATTTTTAGAATCTAAAAAAGAAAAGAGATATAGAATGATGAGTAAGAAAGAAGTGTTCAGAAGATATATAGTTTTTATTCTGGGTTTGTTCTTTGCAGGCGTAGGCGTGGCTTTTACGAAACATGGTGATTCGGGAGTATCCCCCATATCTTCCGTAGCAAATGTCATAAGCATTAAATTTCCTGTTATGACCCTGGGAAATTGGTTGATTGTATGGAATTGTGTTTTAATTGTGGGGCAGGTTCTGATACTGCGTCGTAATTTTAAGATGTATCAACTTTTTCAGATTCCTCTATCATTTCTTTTCGGCTGGTTTACTGACTTTGGAATGTGGTTGGCATCATTTATTCCTACGCCGAATTATATTGCCAAGCTGGTAATTCTGCTCTTAGGAATCGTTATATTGTCGCTCGGTATTTCTCTATCTGTTATTGCAAATGTAATCATGAATTCCGGCGAAGCTCTTGTCAAGGCAATTTCTGATACAATACATAAGGAATTCGGATATGTTAAGGTTGCTTTTGACGTGGCTTGTGTTATTGTGGCTGTAGGCTTGTCGGTTATTTTCTTCCGGGGAAAGATTGTCGGAACCAGAGAAGGAACGATTATATCGGCGCTTCTTACAGGGTTGGTGGTAAAATTTATCACAAAACATATTCGTGGATTTGTTATGAAGGCAATTGAATATAAGTTGTGATAAAGATCTAAGAAAGGCTAAAGTTCAATAACCCTGCAAGTTCTCAGTTTACTGAGATGTGCGAAAAAAGAATCGAATGAAAGCCCTCTGTCCAGCCAAACAAGCTGTTCAGAAGGCTTTATTATCTGCAAACTTTTATCTTATTTGTATCCGGGACTTTGCTGCAGACTATAATCAGAGTCTGCAAGAATAACCTTACATTTCTTTTTATAGAAGGCAATTCCGTATTTCAAAATTTGACTGACTCCTTCGCTGAGAAGTTCCTCCTCATCCCCCTTATATTCAATCTGTTCTACAGCTTCTCTACAGGCCGCATCCAGTCTGCCGTCCTTAGCATACTTTACTTCAAGTACAATGCCGGTTTCACCATCATCTGTCTCCACCAGGATATCGCTATACCCATCCCCGGACTCCTTATTGGAAGAGACACTCCACGTATCCTGAAAGCCCAATATCCCTAACAGAATACCATGGTAGAAATTCTCCTTCATCTGCTTTTTCACAAAGGTATCGCGAATACTGATCGTCCGCTTCAGATACTCGCCCAGCCGTTTTTCTACCGCCTCCGGTTCTCCGTTTTTTAATGCTTTGCAGAAATCTTTCAGAGCTTCCCCATTTTTAGGAACATTCTCTTTAAAGAATTCCATGATCTGTGTCGTAAAGATTTTCCTGATTTCAATATTGGGAATCACCAGATGAAAACTGTCTCCCTCGGGCTTTCCCCGCTGTGTAAGATAGCCTGTGGTAAACAGGACACTCCACAGATTATCAACAGAAGCATACATATCTTTATACGTCAGTTCCTGACGAATTTCCTTTGTGATCGCTTCACCGGCAACCAATTTCTCAATCTCACGTTTGAGAGCTCCTTTGTCCGCTTCCTGAACGAAACGCCTTACAGCCTCATTACCACTGGTATTCGACCAGTAATTCTTGGGCTGTGCATCATGGTCTGCCCGCAGAGCGTCACAATAGTTTATCACATCCCACGGGCAATATACCTGAACATTTCCAAACTGATAGCCGTCATACCATTCCTTCATCTCATCATAATGAGCAGATAACCCGTAATATTCCAGCATTTCTCTCACTTCCCCGTCTGTAAACCCGAAATATTCATCAAACTGCACCTCTGCTACAGACAGAACCTTTAAATTATTAAGCCCGGTAAAAATACTCTCTTTTGAGATATGCATACAGCCTGTCAATACTGCGAACTTAAGGCTATCGTTCGTTTTTAGTGCATGTTCAAACATATTCCGGAGAAATAACACCATCTGCTCGTAATATCCCCACTCAAATGCTTTTGCCAATGGTACATCATACTCATCAATCAGCAAGATTACTTTGCGTCTATGGTGCCGCTCAAGAAGCTCTGACAAAACTTTCAGACTGCTGCACAAAACAGCTTCACTCATGTCTGGCTCAAGCAGCGCAGAAAATGCTGCCTTGTCATAAGAAGTAAGGCACTCGCTTTCCAAAAGATACTGGAATCTCCTCGCCTCCCCGTTAATGACCTGAACCGCCATATCACACGCTTTCTCATAAGTCGCCGCATTGATGCCTTTCAAAGAAACCAATATCACAGGAAATTTTCCCATGTATTCTTCACACAGAGAAACTTCCTTCGAGATTTCCAGTTTGCTGAAAATTTCTTTATTTCCACCTAACTCAAAGAAATTTTTCAGCATACTCATATTCAATGACTTTCCAAATCTTCTGGGCCGTGTAAAAAGATTCACCTCTGCCCAGTGTTCAAGCAGTTCCTTGATGAGCTTTGTCTTATCCACATAATAAAAATCTTCTGTTTGTAATTTTTCAAAATTCTCTATGCCTATGGGAAGTTTCTTTTTCCTGACTTCCATTGAATCACACTCCTCGTTTAAATCCCTGCTCCTATGCGAGACACCTCGGCCACTTTTCTACTATTGCACAAAAACATTTCTTTCATAATATCAGAAATCCTATTTAAAGCCTACTCCTCTTTTCAAAAATACATTTCAGAGGTATAATGTCCACGAAAGCAATGAGCAGTGCCAAAGTATCCGGGAAGGAATCGGCTGCTTGCAGACATATTTCTTCCCAGATACTTTGATAGAGCGAAAGCCCGTGAACGAGCGAGCGTTCCGCTCGTGAGTTCGCACTGCGGATGTAACATATACAGCATTTTTTAGGGCAAATAAAAAAACATTGGTTTTAGAATAATTTATGCCGGATTTTCATGGTCTACAGCAGAAGAAGCCTACAAATCAACTCAAAAAATTGGCCCAAAAGCATGATGTATGATAATTGGAGGAATACATTTGATTGACATAGATAATATTTTCAAATATAAAGTTCCGGATAGGGAGAAACTCCTTGCGAATGGCTTCGTATATGCTGACAGAGTATACACAAAGGATGTGTTTATTATGCGAAAACAGTTTGTTGTTCAAATATCTGTGACAGATACAGGAGCTGTACATTTTAAGGTTTTCGATACAGAAACCAATGAAGAATATGTTCTTGTTCATGTTCCAGGTGCCAGGGGCGCATTTGTCGGCGATGTCCGAAAGGCTTGTGAAAAAGTGCTCATTGAGGTTTCAAACAAATGTTTTCATACAGAACTTCTCAGAGCAGAACAAACCAGAAGAATTGTTGAATTCATCAAGGAAAACTATGGTGCAGAGCCTGAGTTTCTTTGGGAAAAATACCCTAATTATGCGGCATTCCGAAACAGGGAAAATGAAAAATGGTTTGCTGTCATCATGACGATAGACAGATCGAAACTCGGCCTGCCAGGGCATGGAAATATTGAAATTATCGACTTAAAAGATATTCCGGATAATGTGGAACAGCGTATTGATGAAAATGTTTTCTTTAAGGCATATCATATGAACAAAAAACACTGGTACACCATTTGCCTGGACGGAAGTGTTTCAGATGAACAAATCAAAAATTTATCTATGACTCTCCCTGAAAACGCTGTATTTTCAAGGGCACTGAAAAACTTCCATTTTTTAAGTGGGAGTTTTTCTTTTATGACAATTTTTCGTGATTTTCAGTTCTTTTTCGATAAGATTACAGAATAATGCTATGGTTTAAGCCATAGCCAATTCCTGTAATCTTACTATCCTTTTTACATTTGCTGTAAATGCGGTAAAATACATTTGAACATGCATAGCAAATAACCCTCTTGAATCTGCTCTGCGCAAACCGTGGGCTTCTTTTAATTCTCCATTCTTTTCTTCTATCCTATGCCGGATTTTCATTCTCTCTTGGAAGTATTCACTTTCTTCAAATTTAAGCCTTTCCATGTTTTTCGCGCTTGCCTGCGTGATACTGTAACTTCGTTCTTTTGAGTTTGATTTTCCTACACGGCAGTTTTCTCTTTGCGGGCATTTCCGGCACTTAACTTTGCTAAATATATATCTTAAATAGGTGTTCCCGTTTTTGGCAGCTCTCTTTTCCACTCGCATGGAAAGCTCTCCGGCAGGACATTGCAGCAACCCTGCATCTTTATTGAAACAGAACCCCTCCGCAAGGTTTCCGTTTGCAGCCGCCGCTACAGCTGTATTTGTTCGGGCAATCAGTGCAATCTCTTTTCCGCATACTTCCAGATTATCATCACTGACATAAGCCATATCTCCGATAACTTCTGTTACTTTTATTCCATTTTTCTGTGCTTTTTCTATCAGTTTCGGCAATTCCTGACCATCCGGTGCTCCTCCATCTGTTACACTTATCCCAGCAATCAGACGGCCTTCTGTCATTGCGAGATGATTCTTATACCCATAAAACGTACTGGTCGCCGTTTTGTGCCCAAACCGTGCATCTTTATCATCTTTGGAACGGATCTCTCTGATCTCTTCGTTCTCAAGCAGTTCTTTCATCTCTTTAGAGATTTTCTGTATCTTTTGATTTTCACAGGTTTCTATCCCTTCCTCCAGAACCTGGAGCAGTTCCTTCGTATAGGCGATCTCTTCGTCCAATCCTGCTTCCAAAGATGGTTTCTCTGGAAATCTTTCTGATAATTCAAAAGCATTTTTATAAATCTCTTTCCGAAGTTGTTTACTCATATCCCTCAGGATTTGTGTGGGGGATTTCGCTCGGACGGATGCAGTTGTGTGGGTAGAATCCACGATAATCGTTCCCGATTTGATTAGACCTTTGTCCAGAGCCTGCTGGATTGTTTCTTTCAGCATTTCCTCCAGAATATCTTCCGTGATGCGGGTCTTTCTGAATTTCGTCAGAAGACTGGGATCTATCATTTTTTCTTCTGGTTCCAGATCCAGAAAAAATTTATATGCCATGTCTGTCTGAGCACTACTGATCAGGGTTTCATCGGACAGATCGTACAGCTTTTTCAGAAAAAGCAGTTTAAACATCATCTCCGGTTCTTTCGCCGGCCGCCCGAAATTTTCACAATAGTGTTTACGGAGCATTGGATTTACAAAACTAAAATCTATATTTTCTTTAATTCTACGCAAAAGATGATTTGCTGGAATGATTGCATCATAAATCCCCTGATAGGGTGATAATGAAAGTTTCAACTGTGAATGGTCTTTCAACATGGCAGAACCTCCTTCCTCATGATTCTATTATAATGGATACATTAAAAAAGCCCAATTCTTTTTTAGAATCAGACTTTTTCAGTGCCCTTTATTTTCAAGGCATTTCGCCTGTTTTGTGTTCCAACCTTATGTATTTTCCCTTGTTTTTGCCCTTACGAGCCGGGACAAGGGAAATTTAGTTATCTGAACACAAAGTACTTTTCCGGCGGGTAATAAGCCATCGGCGTTTGAGAGCGAAATACACCCATTGTACAAACCAGCGCTTTGTGCAATGGGTATTCGCCCCTACCTACGATGTATTGCCCGAAAGGGAGAGCGTCCGAAACAGGCTCAGACAGTTGCAGGAGCAAGGCAGGCAGCAGATAGCACGAAGGAAATCCTTTGACAGAGACAGCCGATAGGCGAAGAAAAACCGCCGCTATGGTTTTACCCATACACGGCGGCATACATATAGAGATTAGGTTTCCTGCTTACATTTCGGACAGTAGAGAGGATAATTCTTTAAGACTGTATCTTCCCGCAGTCTGTCACGGGCTTTATTGCCGCAAACTGGGCAAAGAATCCATTCACCCTTATTCATCCTTGCTACCTTTTACATTATGCAGGTTTTTATTCATTTTTCTTACATTATGCTTTCCGATCACAAATTGTATAATCCAAATAAAAGCAAATATGAAAGCAAAAATCCCAAAATAGCTGAAAACCCCGACAATGCTATGCTCCATCCAGTACGCAAAATATGCAATCGGCAACATTATTACAGAAATAATAATAAAGTAAATTCCAGTTTGCTTTATGATACTCCAATTTTCTATTTCCCATATTACTGAACTTGCCGCAAAACCAGTACCCAATAATCCGCAGAGAAGCGCCTGTAAAACAACTGCATTGATTTCGTTTCCCATTGCGGAGATTAGTTCAGGTACACAAGGCGAATAATATCCATTCGCCCAACCAAGAGAAATGAATATAGTGATTAAATATCCGATAGCAATTCCAATAGGAAATCCCAAAATACTGCGCAAGACTATTTTCTTTTTCATTTTTCTCACCTCATATTCCTAATATTTTTTTGAGTTTTGAAACATAGCGTCTGGATACATATGTTATTGTACCGTTTGCTAATTTAACGCAAATTGTGCCTGTAAAGCTCAAGTCAAAGTTATTGACCTTTTTCAGATTAATGATTTCTGAATTGGAGATACGGACAAACTGATGGGGTGGCAACCGTTCCTCTATTTCGTATAGCCGAAGGCGCAGTGCGTATTCGCCTTTATGGGTAACGGCAAAAACTTTTCCAGAGCTTGCATAAATCCGAATCAAATCTGCCTGTTCTATAACTTCAATTTTATTATCCTTGCTTCCTGAAATAATCTGCGGCGCCTGATCTGATAACTTGTTCAATATGATATTAACATCTTCCGTCATAGAAGCAGTCAATATAATTACTTTAGGCTCAATATATGAGCTGTCTATTTTTACTTCGAGCTGCATTTGAAATTCCTCCTCTCTGTGACAATATTATATGAAAAACCAATGTTGCTTTCAATAAGATTCCAACAGTCGGTTGATTTCTAAACACAAGTGGTCAAAATTGAATATGGTGGCAGAGACTTCTCCCTGTCACCAGTCTGTTATGTGTATATAATTTCTTTTTCCGCTATCTCCATTGTACACGTCCGCATATTATTGAGCCATACAACCCATTCTAAAGCATTTTCTGCCTTTAACTGTTCCGTAATACCCTGCGCCTGCTGGTCTATCTCTGCAAGATGAGTGTTGTGTAGGTCGCTTTTCTATGCTCTTTCAGGTAGCGTTTGTGTCGCTGTCCCCATATCCCGATAGGCTTTTCTTCTTCGGGTGGTAAGGTAAGACACGGCAGATAATATTCGCCTTGCAGCTCATACCAAAGACCGTTGCTTTCGTCATAAATGTACTTGTCCATCTTGAAATCCTCCAGTATAATATATTCGCACATATGCCACAGTTTCCCGATTGCCACTTGCTGTTATAACTTGTTATCAGATTTTTCTTCCCTTGTTTTTGCCCATATGAGGCGGCGAAGGAAGCATAAGCACAAGCGAAATCGTATAAAGGGAAAAGGCGGACACATTGCAATAAATCCTTTATTTTCAAGCGTTTTGGAGGATTTTATTAAAGCCCTATGAGGGGCCGTAACCACTTATGAAATCGTGGTTTTCAAATCAATATTTAATAAACGCGAGTTATAAATTGGTAGAAGGTTAGAACAAAAAGACAGTTCCGGTTTTACAGAACCGACTATCAAATTCTTTGTCTCCATATTTTCTTTGCTTATCGAAATTCTTTATATTGATATACCTTGACAGGCGAGGTATATCATGTTAAAATGACCCCAGAAATGAAAGCAACCGAGCAGAAGGTCCACCGCACCTTCACTTAGGTATGCCTGACAGCTCAAAAATATTTAGATAATCCATGAAAGGAGGAACAGATTTTGTCAATTTCATCAGATACCCTGCGCGGCTATACCGACACAATCATTCTCACCCAATTGATGGCAAAAGACAGCTACGGCTATGAGATCAATAAGAGTGTCCAGCAGCGTACCGGCGGAAAATACGAATTTAAAGAGGCGACCCTCTATACAGCATTTAAACGTCTGAGTCAAAATGGCCTCATCACATCCTATTGGGGCGAAGAGGGGACCGGGGCCAGACGGCGTTATTATAAGATTACTGAAGAAGGAAAAAGGCAGTGGGAGGAACACCACCGCAAGTGGCAGGAAACCCGCGGGCTTTTAGACGCATTGCTTACAGTGGAGGTAGATTATGAATCGAATTGAGACAAAGATTATCATTATGGTAACAAACCAACTGGCAGCCGCGAAGGACAGCGATGCCAAGACAGAGATGATTGAAGAATTAAGCGAGAACCTGTACCAGCGCTATCTGGAACTGACGCAACAGGGCATGCCGGAAGACACAGCGCTCACAACAACAATGGAAAGCTTAGGAGATGTAGAAGAACTGCTCGCCTTTTTACGCGAGACAGAGACTGATACACAAGAAAATATATGCGCTGAAAATGCATATGGCGAAAATACACGCGAAGAAACCAGTGAAGAACAGACCGACTCTGACCAGGATGAAACCCACCGCGAGAACTGGACCTCCGAATTCAAAAAAGATCTGGGAAGCGGAATCGACGCTTTTGTAAACATCGCACAGGCAACCGCAAAAGTTGCCCATACGACAGTAAAAGCCACTGCCGATTGTGCACGGGATGTGGCAAAAGAAGTATCTGAACAGTGGAAAGAACGTTACCCGGACGGCGTATTTTCCCAATATGAAACGCCAAAAGGGGAAAAAGTAGACTGCACCGCCGTCCAGGTGACGGATACCCTCCATTCTCTGGACATCCGTCTGATGAACGGCGACCTTACTCTCCGCCTTGAAAACGCCGAAGACACCTTACTCAAAGTAGAAGGCGACACCCAGGAAGTAGAGACCTTCCTGCGCGAAGACGGAGTATTATCCATTGTCCAGGAAAACACAGCCAGCGCCTCCTTCTTCTTCCTGCGCGGTATGCGCCGATGCGACATCATAGTTACAATACCAAAGAAAATGTGGAACCAAATCAAAATTTCCACAACAAACGGAGATGTCCAGATAGAAGACGGCCTTGAATGCAGAGAACTGCACTTAAGTACAGCCAGCGGCGACCTCCAAATCGGAGATTTGCTCTGCGACCAGGTAACCTGCTATTCCGGCAGTGGCGATTTGGACCTGAAAAATCTGACCGGCAACCTATATGCGACGACCAAAAGCGGCGACGCATCCGTACAAGGCCATCTGGGACGCTGCGAACTCCGCTCCACCAGCGGAGACGTAGAATTTCACGGAGAAAGCCAGGAAATCAAGTGCTCCAGCACCAGCGGAGACGTAGAGATCGACTTAGAAAACATACCGCCAAGCGTCAATCTCATCTCAACCTCCGGAGATTGCGAAGTAAGAATCCCCTGGTCAGACAATATGCACATTAACTACCGAACCGTCAGCGGAGATTTCACAACAAACCTCCCCCTGACAACCAACATGACAAAACGCCGGGGCGAAATGACCCTAGGCAACGGCTCCGACTCCCAAATCCAAATATCCAGCACCAGCGGAGACATCGAAATCTATGTAAAGTAGAAATAATACACTAAATAATTTAAGAGATTTATAAATCTCCCTCTCGACAATCGCCAACATTTCCCGTCTTGTAGGGAGTGAGGCGGGAGCCGGAAGGTGGTTCTGCTGAGGTTAAGTGTAGGAGCCGGAGAATCCGTCCCTCAAACTCTTAGAGCCCGAGACAGGAGGCCCACTGGCCGACTGTTTCGGACTCTTAGAGTTTGGTGGACTAGTCGCAGGCTCCGAAACGTCGAAGCAGAACCACCTTCCGGCTCCCGACACACGGTCTACAACCAAATCCCCTACAACAAAATATCATCAACCTTCTCAAAACTCCCCAACCGATAACTTTCCACTGCATTCCCTTTCACCACATACAATTTATCCTCAATATACACCCCTCTGGTCACCAGCCAGGAATTCCCGTTCACTTCCTCTTTCATGTCCAGATTAAAGCCATTCGTCTTATCATAACTGAACACATAATACATCTCCCTGTCAGCACTGACCGAAAATCCAATCAAATTCTTGTCATAGTCGATAAGAGCTGCCCGGTAATCATTGAACACATCAGAATAATAGGCCTCCTCAATCGTATATTTCTGAACCTCCTTTACATCCGTCGGATCCGTAATATCAAACATGGATATTTTCATCCCGTTCGTCACTCCGCTCTTCTCATCGGTATCCATTCCAATTCCAAGAAGCTGATTTTCCCCGAAGAAATGAAGATACTCGGAGAATCCCGGAATCTTAAGACTTCCAATAATCTTCGGGCTCGTCGGATCGGAGAAATCCACGGTAAACAGCGGGTCTGTCTCACGATAAGTCACAAAATAACCGATATCTCCGAAAAGTCTCGCAGAATAAACACGTTCATCTTTTGCAAGATTTTTAATCTTTCCTATAATTCTCAGATCCTTATCCAGTACAAATACCGCATTGCTCGTAGTCTCTACCCCGTCAATCGTCGTGATCACGCGCAGATTCCCTTCATATTCATCAATGCTAAAGCTGTCGTTTAACCTTCCGTCTACCTTCGTCTGCGCCACGCCCTCCAGCTTTCCATCTTTATAGGAAATCTTCCGGAGAATCGTTCTGCCGATATTCGACAATTCATTTCTGGCAAGGGAATTACTCCAGGTATTCTCATAAATGTAGATATTCTCGGGACTTACATACAGTTCACCATATTCTGACAAAACCGCTTTCTGATCGACTACCTTGGTCGGATCATTGATGTTAACTGACGACACCACCAGATACTGATTCGCCGAATGGATTGGCGGCAGGTAAATATCCTTATCTTCCACGAGCTTGTTGTCCACGTAAGGAATATAATTCTCCGGTGAACCTACATCAGAAGTATCATATATATAATAATTACTGAACAGATACAGGTAATCGCCCACATATCGAGAACTTTGATAATATCCGCTCTGGGTTATACGCGCCGTAAGCTCAGGATTTGTTATATCAGAAACGTCAAAGGTCTCAAGCTGTGTTAGATCCCCGTAATACAATTCATTTCCGTCCTTATCAAAACGGGTAATATTCGTGGTGGAAAGCACGAATACCTGCTTCCCGTTCACATAGAATTCCGTAATCTGCCCCTGATCGCCCGACTCGATGATTCCCACCTTTTTCATCGTGTCCGTTGTGGTATCGACTATCGCGATTTCCCTTGCATTATCCTGAAGCGTATACAAATATTTTCCATCCGTCTTTACGATATCTGCCTCGCCGACTCCTTCCGTCCGCACATTCGTATCGGAGAATCCGCCGGCTGCGGTATTGCTCATTGAGTCCACGCCCGTACCCAAATCCTGTACTGATTCTGTTTTTGCCATATCGACTTCGGCCCCAGCACTCGTTTTTTCTTCGCTGTCCGGCCTGACTCCCAAGAACTCTGCGATCCCCGAGCTTGATGAATTCGCTTCATCCATACTCTTCTGGTATTCTTCAAAATATTCGCGTACCTCATCATAGCTCCCGGCTGATGCAATCTGGCTCTTGATCTTAAGTTCATCTTTCTCTGTACCCGAATTCACTTCTGTTCCCACGGAACGGGACACTCCTGCATAAATCACCCCCGCCACCAAAACAGCGCAGGCAGCCGCAAGTCCGAGAACTGTTCTGCGTTTCTTTTTCAACTTTAACATTTCCCCCTTCTTCTTTTCTTCCACTTCCAGCAGCATCTTCTCAATATTCTCCGGGCGCAAACTTTCCGGCACCACAATTTCTTCCCCTGCCTGACTAAGCGCCTCCAGAACCTTTTTTTCCATTTCTGTCATAACGCCACCTCCTTTAATACAAGACTCATTTTTTCAAGCGCACGCTTTCGCTTTGACCTCACCGTACTTGCATTCATCTGGAACATTTCCCCAATCTCTTTGCTGTTATACCCGCCGAATACGGAGAGTGATACGATAAACTGCTCTTCCTCGCTGAGGATGAAAAATGCCTTTCTCACGTCCTCGCGCAACCCGTCTGCCACCGCATTTTCCATCGGTTTGCCGCTTAAGTCCGCCTGGGGCTCTGCCACGCCCTGCATTTCTTCTCCCCTCGCATTCTTTATCGCTTCCGTTTCTGTTCCTTCTGCAGTATCGTCACTTCTAACCGCCTCTTCCTGATAAAGTTGTACTTCTTTTCTGTCAGCACTTCTTAACTTCTTCTTGCAGACATTTGCCAGAATCTGAAAAATCCAGGACTTAAATGCCTCCTCTTTGCGCAACTTATGTATATTTTCATAAGCAGAAAGTACTGCTTCGCTCACCGCATCCTCTGCATCCTGCTGGTGACGCATCATACAGAGTGCAAACCGATATAAATCTTTGTAAACTAATTTGTATCGATCTGTAAATGACCATATATCCATCATGAAACCACCCTCCTCCCTTTCCGAAGACGTCTTCTATATATTAGAGTCAATTTTGTTCCCAAGTGTTGCATATTTGTAAAAAATTTTTCCCGTAGGAAAAACTGATAGCTAAATATAACACAGTTCCGCGATGCCGGCAAGTGCGAATTGCCTTTTAGCGAAGTTTTAGAATTGATTTTTGATAGGTATGACAAAAATAGATGCCTGGACACATCAAAAAAGATTTCACCAACCCGGTAACTATGATAGAATGAAAATATCCAAAATGATGCACTTTACACACCTTTAAAACGGGAGGGAATTCATGATGAAGAAATTATACGATATATTAAGAATATTCCAATGGGGTTTCATCGGTACTTTTATAGGAAAGAGTCTTTATCAATATTGGGACTATAAATCGCATCCTGCCCTCTACGCAGCGCAGTCCGCACCATGGTATCTGAGTATTAAAATACACGGGATATTTACAGCAATCATTGTTGCAGTAATTTTAATCGTAAGATGGCTTATCAAAAGGAAAATGAAATAGAACATAGGGCGAAAATCTTTCAGAGTAATCCGCTTCATTGCATCAGCCGTTTTCCTCTTCACCTATCAAAAACAGGGGCTCGTTCCATTAATTCGAAACGTCCCCTGTTATTTATTCATTATTTTCCCATCAGCATGTTCCTATTCCATCGCCAGCTTCTTCACCTGATTCAGCCCTTTTGCCACCGCCGGAATAGAAATAATGATAATTGTAATCGCCGCTTCCGCAAGCAGAAAACTATAATTATACGCAATCGGATACACACTCTTTAACGCCTTCGGAAAATTCTCCGGCATATAGTCCATCCAGTACAGGTATCCTCCCAATGCGTGGAACGCCCCCCTTGCAATCACCGCTGCAATATAGCCTTTGAGAAGCCCGCTCTTGCTCTTTGCGAAGAAACCTGCCACGCCAAGCGCCGCGAACGCTAAGACATAATCGCAGCATATCTGGAAAAAGGAAAGCACATACGGTTCCTGGATAAACTGAAGAATTCCATACGCAAGTCCGACCAGAATCCCGGTCTGTACTCCGTACCAGTTTGCCACAAGTACGATGAACAACATACTGCAAAGGGTAACACTTCCGCCCCACGGCATCTGGAAAATCTTAATATAAGACGTCACAAAAGCCAGCGCTACCGATGCAGCACAGAACACAAGCTGCCTGGTTGTCATCTTATTCTTACTGCTGCTCTTTCCGGCAAATACCAGCGCAAGAGCAAAAAGCAGTATTCCCGCAATAATGCACACCGCATATCCGGCAGTCGTCAAAGAACCTTCTCCAGTTACTAAAAAATCAAACATAAAAAACCCTCCTTGTCTTTGTCATATACATGGTAACAAAAAGGGCTTTTTCTATAACATAACGCATCCCTACGTTGGCATTATCCAAATCAGGTTATGGGTCGAAGTTTCCAACTTCCTCTCAGCCTGTCAAAACAAGCTCCCCTTGTTATCCATTTTGTATTCTGATGCCTGCACTTTAAACATCTCTCCTGCTTTAAATAAAACTGGCATCCTGTTCTTTTCCTGAACAAATCTATCATAGCCGCATAATCCGTAAATGTCAAGTTCTTTATTATTTTCCTGACATCGTGGAAATGATATAACTGATTCATCCTCTGCTCTATTCAGAATCTTTCTTCTAACCTCTATAATAATTAATCAGGCAGCCTTTCAAAATAATCTCCCGCTCCGCGTCCGTCAGATCACCAAGCCTTAACGAGATCTCCTTTAACTCGTCCCCGACCACATAGGCCTTAATCACAGTAGCCTTTTCCTCTACCGCTTTTCTTACATCCGGAACGAAAATGTAATCTCCGTTCTTAAAGGAAAGCGCCGTATGCTCCTCATCCGTGATAAACGGGAGCATACCCCAGTTGATCAGGTTGGAACGATATCGTTTGGTCGCATACTCATTTGCAATATTCGCCCATCCGCCAAGCACCTTCTGGCAGGAAGCCGCCTGCTCTCTTGCGGAGCCATCGCCCGGCTTCACAGCGAAAATGGTACTTCCAAATCCGATATTGTCCGCTAGCTTGCCGTCATGGAAATCCTTGTCAGGAAACGCCGCCTTAATTGCCTTCATGACCGGCGCTGCCTCAGATAGCGCTTCCACAGGGCACTCACCAGCTTCGATCGCTTTCTGTGCTTTCTGTACTTCTTTCGCGCGTCCCACATAGGCCGGGTCCTTTCTGGACAGTGCAAATTCTGCAAGTCCAAGCGGATTGGAACGATAGGAAGAGGTCTCTCCTGACGGAATCAGTTCATCCGTCGTCGTTACCGGATCGTGAATCTCGGAAACCACTTTCAGTACCAGATTCTCCGGCAGAGCGCTCATCGCCGGCCAGTCCTTGATATTTGGTCCGAATTTGATCTCCACACCCGGATCTGCCACGCCATGGCTGTCAAATACACGGTTCGCATAAATATTTTTATCGAAATGATAGGTCGGATTCCTGAATTCCACGTCCATGTCGGTCGCCGGGGTCAAAAATCCCTTATTTGCAGCCGTCGCAGCAATGGAACGTGCGTCCATCAGTGCGACGGAAGCAATCTGTCCGCTCTGCAGCTTACTTCCTTCACGGTTCGGGAAGTTTCTGGTCGAATGGCGAATAGAAAATGCATTGTTTGCCGGAGTATCTCCCGCACCGAAGCAAGGTCCGCAAAACGCCGTCTTCACGATCGTGCCTGCTGCCATAAGATCAGCGACCGCGCCATTTTTCACCAGTTCCATATAAATCGGCGTACTTGCCGGGTAAACACTGAATGTAAATTCGTCGGAGCCGATATATTTTCCGCGGATAATGTCTGCTGCCGCGCAGATATTTTCAAATCCGCCGCCCGCACAGCCTGCGATAATTCCCTGATCCACATACAACCTGCCGTTTACGATTTTACTTTGAAGGGAATATTCGACCGCACCATCAAGGCTCACCAGAGCGCGCTGCTCCACATCATGCAGCACGTCCGCAAGATTTGCGTTCACATCCTCGATCGTGTAAACATTCGACGGATGGAAGGGCATTGCGATCATCGGCTTAATCTCACTTAAGTTGACATAGACCATGCCGTCATAGTAGGCCACCGCGCCCGGGTTAAGCTCCTTATATTCTTCCACTCTTCCATGAATATCGTAGAATTCCCTGATCTTCTCGTCCGTTTTCCAGATAGACGACAGGCAGGTCGTCTCCGTCGTCATAACGTCGATTCCGATACGGAAATCTGCGCTCAGCTTCTCCACGCCCGGTCCCACGAATTCCATCACTTTATTGTTTACATAGCCATTTCCAAATGTCGCACCGATGATGGCAAGCGCCACGTCCTGAGGACCTACCCCTTTCATCGGCTCTCCGTCCAGGTAAATACCGACAACCCCCGGCATCTTGATATCATAGGTCTTATTTAGAAGCTGTTTTACAAGCTCCGGTCCGCCCTCGCCCATCGCCATCGTGCCAAGAGCGCCATAGCGGGTGTGGCTGTCGGAGCCAAGGATCATTTTCCCGCCGCCTGCTAACATCTCTCTTGCGAACTGATGGATCACTGCCTGATGAGGTGGAACATACACGCCGCCGTACTTCTTTGCACAGGTCAGTCCAAACATGTGGTCATCTTCGTTGATCGTACCGCCAACCGCGCACAAGCTGTTGTGACAGTTCGTCAGTACATAGGGAATCGGGAATTTCGTAAGGCCTGACGCCCTTGCCGTCTGAATGATCCCGACAAATGTAATGTCGTGCGAGGTCAGCTTGTCGAACCTGATCTGCAGCCGCTCCATGTTTCCGGAAGTGTTGTGATCACGCAGAATACCATACGCCATGGTCTGCTGCGCAGCCGTCTGTTTTGTCGTCTCTACTCCTGTCTTTGCCCTGACTGCTTCCAGGGCGTCCGGTGCATCTGCAATAATCTCTGTTCCGTTTACCAGATAAGCACCGCCATCATATAATTTCACCATTTGTTCTGCTCCTTTCTGTCTGCCTGCTGCTCTTTATCCTATTGCTCCTCTGCTCGAAGAAATTTAATGTGATCCGCCACCATAAGTGCGATCTTGAACGTCAGAGCGTCCTCAAATATCCTTACGTCAAGCCCTGTCTGTTTCTGAATCTTCTCCAGCCTGTACACCAGTGTGTTCCGATGCACAAAAAGCTGACGCGCCGTCTCCGAAATATTCAGATTATTTTCAAAAAATTTGTCTACCGTTGACAGCGTCTCTTCCTCAAACTGGTCCACATTTTTCCCTTCAAATACTTCTTCCATAAACATCTCGCAAAGCGATAAGGGAAGTTGATGGATCAGCCGTCCGATACCTAATTCGTTGTAGCCGAAAATATTCTTCTCGGGATAAAATATTCTTCCTACATCGAGTGCCATCGCCGCTTCTTTATAGGATTGGGATACCCCTTTCAGCTCCGGCACCACCGTTCCGTAAGCGATGCGTACATTCATCATCGCCTCGGTATTTATCATATCCACCAGCATCTCTACTATGTGGTTGATTTCCTCGTAACCTTCTGTCTCTTCCAGTGATTTAATCAGGATCACATGCCTCTCATCCACCGCTGTTACATAGTCTCCACTGCCCGAAGTGTAAATTCCCCGGATCATATCAAGGACGATCGTATCTTCCGGGTTCTTCGGTTCAATTAAAATGACTGTCCGCTTTTTTTCGATGGGAATCATCAGCTTTCTGGCCTGATTATAAATGTCCACCAAAAGCAGATTGTCTAAAATCAGATTCTGCAGGAACCGGTTCTTATCCATTCTCTCCTTATTCATGCGGATCAGCGCCTCAAGCTGGCTGATACAGAGCCGTCCGCTCACGCGGGCGTCTACGGTTCCTCTATGCTCCATCACAAATATATAGACCGGGTCCAGCTCATCGCAGGCAGTAAAAAGTGCCAGTTCTGCGTCTATTTTCTGTATCTGCGGCCCGTATTCCCTGACATCAAGTATATAGTTTTTTACTTCCCGTTTTACCGCGGGCTTTTCTTCTCCCACCGCTGCCAGCATCAATCCTTCCATGCTCCAGATGGAACAATTACACCCTACGATATCTGCTATTTCATAAATCATTCTCTGCAAAACCTGATTTGCTAACACAATCTTATCCTCCTAACCTGCCGTGATGGGAATCTGCCAAACCGCCATCTGGTACAATGTTCGCCAAAAAACCAGGCCTGTTTGGCAACATAGGGGGAACGTCTGCACGTATTCCATCATACGCCCGAATCCCAAAACCGGATTCATATGGACATTCCCCCATCATGATTCTTATTTACAATTTTCTGAGTGGCCGCTTAGATATTCAGCAGATCACTGTATACCTTCAGTGCTCCGTCTGTCTCATGGGCAAGTACACGCTTCGCCAATACCTTGCCAAGCTGTACGCCCTCCTGATCGAAGCTGTTCAGATTCCAGACAAATCCCTGGAACATCACTTTATTTTCAAAATGTGATAACAAAGCTCCAAGGGCTTTCGGATCCAGCTTGTCGCCGATAATGATGCTTGACGGACGTCCGCCCTCGAAGTTCTTATTGCGGTTCTCATCTGCCTTGCCACATGCAAAAGCTACAATCTGAGCGGCAACATTTGCACACAGCTTCTGCTGGCTTGTACTGCCCTGGATCACAACATCATTTTCCATCTGGTTGTTTCTAAATCCAACGAACTGCAGCGGTACGATATCTGTTCCCTGGTGAAGGAGCTGGTAGAAGGAATGCTGTCCGTTCGTTCCCGGTTCTCCAAAGATGACCGGACCTGTTGCATAATTTACCGGCTCTCCGAAACGGTTCACTGACTTACCGTTGGACTCCATATCCAGCTGCTGCAGGTGTGCCGGGAAACGGCTGAGCGCCTGTGAGTACGGAAGGACTGCCGTGTTCTGGTAGCCTAATATGTTACGCTCGTAAACGCCGATCAAAGCATCTAACATTGCCGGATTCTTTAAGAGATCTTTCTCTTTTGCAAGCGCGTCTTCCTCTGCCGCACCGGTAAGGAACTGGTCGAACACCTCCGGTCCGAATGCAAGGGACAATACGGCTCCGCCTACTCCCGATGTGGAAGAATACCTTCCGCCGATGTAATCGTCCATAAAGAACGCCGCAAGATAATCCTCACTCTTTGCAAGCGGAGAGGTCTCGCTGGTGACAGCGATCATATGTTTAGAAGCATCTAATCCCGCTTTTGCCAAAGCGTCTTTTACGAAAGACTCATTGGTCAAAGTCTCCAGAGTCGTACCGGACTTTGAAACTAGTACGAAAATAGAATGCGCAAGATCGATCCTGCTCAAAACGCCCGACGCATCGTCCGGGTCAACATTACTGATGAATTCCGCTTTCATCTTCAGTGTGTCATTCACCTTTGCCCAGTTCTCCAGCGCCAGGTACATAGCACGCGGTCCAAGGTCGCTTCCGCCGATTCCGATCTGTACAACAGTCGTGAACTTCTCTCCTGCTGCGTTGGTAAGCTCACCGGCATGTACTTTATTCGCAAACTCAGCGATGTTCTTCTGCTGCTCTACATAGAAAGCCCGCTTGTCAACGCCGTCTGCGATGACCGCCTCACCTAACTGACCGCGGGTAAGCTGGTGAAGCACGAGACGCTTCTCGCCGGTATTGATCATCTCGCCGTTATACAGAGCTTCATACTTTTCTGTAAGCTGCGCTTCTTCTGCCAGCTTTGCGAGAGCAGCAAGTACGGCGTCGTCCACCGGTCTTGCTCCGTAGTTAAAGTTAAGTCCTGCTGCCATCGGAACGCTGTATTTCTTTACACGTTCTGCGCCGTTCTCTCCGGACATTGCCTCTGCCAGCTTCACACGCTCTACATTCTGGAGCTCTTCAAATGAAGTAAGTGTATCTAAGTTATTCCAATTAATCATATCTGTTGCCTCCTCATCATTACTATGCGCTTTGGTATTCTAAAGTGCCTTAATAGAGAGATTATACTATTAAACCGCAGGTAATTCAAGTAATGCGGGAAAATAGTTTCATTGTTGAGTTTATTCAAAACTTCTGATCTCTTTAGCAAGGCTAAATGGGATAATCGCACCATTTGAAGTTTCTTTATATGCTTTTTCTTCATGCATGTAGTCCACAATTTCAGACGCCTTATAATTCTTAAACTTCTTGATTACAGCATCAAGAATTTCTTTGTCCTCATCACTAAGAATCGAATAATCCGCAGCCTCGCTAGGATACACATGAAGCATGGAATCATAGTTATAACTTATTTCTTCTTTAATATTTAAGTTTTCTAGATTCATTAAACTATAATGTCCAACAGGAAGCGCTCCCATAGCCTCATGCCTATATACCAACCCCGTCATCGCTTTTCCGGTCCGCTTATAAGATAATACATCCGAATACCATAATGACTTCATAAGCTTCACTTTATATAAGTTCGACATAAATTCAGCCAAATAAGAAACCACTGCTTCTAATTTATCAATATCAAGTATTGCATAGCCATTAGAATCCGATGGCTCATCAAAGTCAGCATACTCACCTTCAAATGTCTGCCGTGTGAGAAATTCTTTTCCATAAGTATCTAATTCTTTAATGATTTGCTCTCTTACCCCTGTTCTTTTTGAAGCCGAAAATTTGCCGCCATTTTTTTTCAAAAATTCCAGTGCTTTTAAAGGATTATCCTTAATCAAACGAAGCATCACATCATACGCCTCATCTTGAATGGCCTTACTCTCATATCTCGAGATTGTCGCCTCTCCCCAGCCCAGCAATCTTGCCAAATCCACCTGGGATAATCCATAATTCTCACGAATTTCAATTATTTCATTTGAAGTAAGAAGCCCCTTCTTCCTCCGGTACGCATTGCGGGCATTCAGAAGATTTTCGTTCATCATGGCACCACTTTCAAATTCGTTTTCATCTTCAGTAGCATTTGCACAAAAATAGAATCTCTCTTCGTAAGTCACCTCTTCCCCTTTAATAACTGTATTTGTTATACGTTTCCTTTCCTCAATCTCGTGAACCTTATCACATAGTGGACATTCCATATGAACTTTTCTGATTAATGTAATAGCCTCCATTTTGGTTCCTCCCTTTTAATTCCCATCATGCATATGGAAATGACATTCTTTTCTCCGCATAATGGAAGGACACGCATAATACATGTCTTGTCTGCTTTCCTTTTACTTTCAATTTTATATAAATCTGTTTCCCATTAATGTCTTTCCCAAACACAAACAATAATGGGGGATTAAGATCATCTTTATCCACCAGCGTTTCCGAATATTCCCGGATTGTTAATTCTTTTAAACGTTCTGCCACATCACTGGCATCATAATCCAAATCTACTAAAGTATACCGCGTGGAATACTGTACTTTTTCACCCTTCTTTTTCGATTTAATAATTGTCAAATCATTATCTACATCAAACGTTTTACTATGAAGCGTATTCTTCAGGTCACTCAGAAATTCAATTACTTCTTTTTCCTTAGATTGAACACCTAACTTAATTATGCCCACCTCCGAATTATACTATCTTTTGATAGTATATCAGTTAATTGATAGTGCGTCAAGTCTACAAAATAAATACACAAAATTATCCCTTTTCAATCAACACATTCTTCCCCTGAAAAGCGAATCCGTAGCTCCGGATACATTCTTTTGCAATCCCCCGCATCTCAAGCTGCGCCGCATACTTCTTTTCCTCAATCTGCTGAAGCGCTGCATTTACCGTATCAGCAAGGCTCTTTTCTCTTCTCGCATTGAACACCTTAAATTCCAAGATGATCGCGTCGTCCTTCTTCGGATTCTTCGGCTCAAACATCACGTCATACCTGCCGAAGCCGCTCTCCCGGTTGGAAGTAATCACATATCTGTTCTGCAATTCTACCAATAACCCCAGCATAAATCCATGATAAAAACGCTCCGGCTCCTCCCTCAGCGAGTTCCGCTCCGTATCAAAATAACTGAATGTTCCAAAAGCCACCCGATTCATATATTCATTCATCGCATCAAGATCGTCAAGTAACATCGCCTTGATAAAATCATTATAATCCGATTTTACCTCCACAAACCACCGACGGATCATACCCTCAAACATACGCTCCACTTCATAATTCGTAAGCGCCAGTTCATACATCTGCTCTTCTCCATTTTCCAGCAGATCCAAACGTTCATAAGAAAGGACTTTCAGATAGCCGCTTGCCACAAGCAGGCTGTAAACTGCCTCCTCGCTTCCGTTTAGCTGATTATACACGATCTGCTCGTCAATCGGAGCCTTTATGACTTCGCCCTTTAACAGTCTCTCAAACGTTTCCTTGACTTTACGGTTTCCTTCCCTAAGCAGCTTTCCTACAAGGCTGTTTGAACTGGTATTTGCCCAATAGGTTGTGATTGTTCCTGTATCTAATAAATTTAAAATGGACCAGGGATTATAAATATCTTTATGGCTGCCAAAAATAAAGCCATCATACCACTGCTTTACCCTTTCCCTTTCCGCACCCAACCCATATTCCTCCAGTGCAGCAAATACCTCTGGCTCCGTAAATCCAAAGGCTGTAGCATATTCATCAGACGTTGTAGTTACTACCTTCAAATTATTCAAATCCGAAAAAATCGATTCCTTGCTGACTCTGGTAATTCCGGTCATGAGTCCACGCTCCAGCCACGGATTGGTTTTAAAGGTGGAATTGAACAGGCTCCTTGTAAAAGCTGTAAGCTCCTCCCAATAACCATCTACATAAGCTTCCTGCATCGGAGTATCATACTCATCTAAAAGAATAATGACCTTCTTACCATAATAACGACAAAGATAATCCGACAGCTGATACAACGCTAAAGTCGCATCCGTATCGCGCATGTCCACCGGCGACAGCATTCGGTCAAAAAATGCTTTATCCGCATCTGCCAGCACATCGCTCTCCTTCAAAAAAGAATATTTTACGTACAAATTCGTAAGAAGCTGGCAGATTTTTTCTTTCGTATTCCGAAAAGTAACTTCCTTCACATTTGCAAAAGAAAGGCTGATCACCGGATAGGTCCCCTGGATTTCCCTGTATTCTTCATTCTCCCATATGGAAAGCCCCTCGAATAGGTCTCCTCTTCCCGCATAATCCACCGAAAAAAACTGCTCTGTCATACTCATATTCAGCGTCTTTCCAAAACGCCGTGGACGCGCGATCAGTGTGACACTGTCTTTACTGTCCCACCACTCTTTGATAAAATCTGTCTTATCCACATAAAAACAATTCTTCTGTATAAGTTCCTCAAAATTCTGTATCCCGATCGCAACTGTCTTCGCCATAGATACCTCCTAAAAAATCCGCTATACCAAGTTCCTTCCTCCATCTTAGTATAGCGGATTACGCATCAATTTACAATTCTACATATCGTATAACTTTCATCTCGATTTCAGACTCCTGTCATGAATGATTCGGCAAAACGGCTTTCCTGCTTTACATAATAATCAATCTTTACTTAATACTCCCCCACAACCGTAGCCTTGATCAGGTTCGTATTACCCGGTTTCCCGAGCGGCACGCCTGCCGTCAGCACCGTCATATCGCCCTCAACCACGTAACCCGCTCTCTCAGCAGCCTCCGTCGCGTGCAGGAACAGAATCTCCATGCTATATTCTTCCTTGATCATGATCGGAGCGATCCCCCAGGACATATTCAGCTTCCGATAAGTCCTCTCATCCGGCGTACAGCCCACGATCAGACAGCCTGGGCGATACTTGGAAATCATCTGCGCCGTGTGTCCGGACTTGCTGACCGTGATGATCGCCTTCGCGCCCAGATCCATCGCCGTCATACAGGTCGCATGGGAAATTGCACTGGTCATATCCTGACGTCCCTCTTTCTTGCGCTCGCTAAGCAGCTGATCATAGGGGATATCACTCTCGGTACGCACCGCGATCCGCACCATCGTCTTCAGCGCTTCCACCGGATACTTTCCTGCCGCCGTCTCTCCGGATAGCATGATCGCACTTGTGCCCTGGTAAATGGCGTTCGCCACGTCCGTCGTCTCCGCACGGGTCGGACGCGGATTCTTCATCATAGAATCCAGCATCTGCGTCGCAGTGATCACCTGCTTTCCTGCATTGTAGACCTTGGAAATAATCTCCTTCTGGATCACTGGAACCTCTTCCAGCGGAATCTCCACGCCCATATCGCCTCTGGCGATCATGATTCCGTCCGCCGCTTCTATAATACTGTCTATATTATTCACGCCCTGCTGATTCTCGATCTTCGCAATAATGTTGATCCCTTCTCCGCCATTTTCCTTCAGAATATCCCGGATCTCCTGCACATCTTCCGCCGTTCTGGTAAATGACGCCGCAATAAAATCAAATCCTTCCCTGATTCCGAACAGGATATCCTCTCTGTCCTTCTCGCTGATAAACGGCATATTCACATCCACGCCCGGGAGGTTGATTCCCTTCCGGTTGGAAACCATACCGCCGTTTTTTACAACACAACGAATATCCTTGCCCTCGATGGCAAGCACCTGAAGTCCGATCAGTCCATCGTCGATCAGAATGCTGTCTCCTTCCTTTACGTCCTGATACAGATTCTCGTATGTCACGGATACCTCCTTGGCCGTTCCGACAATATCTTCCGGCGTCAGGATAAATTCCTGCCCTTCCACAAGCTCTACTTTTCCCTCTTCAAATGTACGAATACGAATCTCCGGCCCTTTCGTGTCCAAAAGCGCTGCAATGGGGAGTCCCAGTCTCTCTCTGATCTCCTTTAGCTGATCCAGCCTTGCCTTCTGCTCCTCGTGAGTGCCATGAGAAAAGTTAAATCTGGCGACATTCAGCCCTTCTTTAATCAGAGTTTCCAGAACGCCTTCCTTGTCCGTCGATGGGCCAAGGGTACAAATAATCTTAGTTTTGCGCATAATTACATACCTCCTGTATATGCTCCATATTTTATCATAGCCCCCAAGTTCTGCCAACGCATAATTTTAAAAGCTGCACGGCATATTTTCGAAAAACTTCCTTCAATGAACTACCTTAAGAATACATCATCTGCCCAATCCAAGGCAAGACAAACCCCACAATTACACTATTTTGTGTGATTTTCTATTATCATACCCAAGGGCATACCGTATGGCGATTTGGCCGTTTCACAAGGTATACCCAAGGGCATACCGTATGGCCATTCGGCCGTTTCACAAGGTATACCCAAGGGCATACCGTACGGCCATTTGGCCGTTTCACAAGGTATATTTCCAGTCAAATCCACGACAGGACCAGGGAGTATTTGACTCTAGTATTAGTCGCCAATTAATACCTTACAGCGTTTCTTACAACACGCAATACCATATTTCAACACCGTTTTCATTCCTTCCGCCCGAAGCCTGTCTGCATATCCGTTTTCTTCAATCTGCTTCAGCGCCCGCCTGCACTGTGCATCAAGCTCTGTATCCTGCGCATATTTTACCTCGATAACAATTCCGATTTCTTCCTCGTCAATCTCGACCCGAATGTCGCTGTATCCTTCCCCTGCTTCTCCATTTGACACCACGCCCCATGTATCCTTAAATCCAAGAATGCCCAACAAAATCCCGTGATAAAAATTCTCTTTCGTCGGTTTCTTAACGAATGTATCCCTGATGCTGATCGTTCTCTTCAAATATTCTGTAAATTGCTCCTCCACCTTTTTTGCATCACCCTTTTTCAAGGCCTCACAAAATACCTGTAACGTCTTCCCATCTTTTTGCACATTGCTCTTAAATAACTCCATGATCTGCCGGGTAAATATTTTTCGTATCTCCATATTGGGAATAGCAAGTTCGAACCTATCCCCCATCACCTTTCCTCTTTGCGTTAAATATCCCGTAGTGAACAAGACGCTCCATATATTATCTACAGAATCATACAACTCCTTATACGTCAATTCCTGCCGGACTTCCTTAAGCACCGTCTCCCCTGCAATCAGTCTCTCAATCTCCCGCTTCATAGTACCTGTATCAGCTTTTTCTACAAAATGTCTCACAATATCGTTATTGCTCGTATTAGACCAATAATTTTGCGGCACTACCGTAGAGTCAGCTCTTAACTCGTCGCAGTAACTGATCACATCCCACGGGCAGTAAACATCCACATTCCCGAACCGATACCCGTCATACCACTCTTTTACACTGGTATATGCTTCAGTAAGCCCATAATATTTCAGTATTTCTCTCACTTCCCAGTCCATAAAACCAAAATACTTGTCAAACCGCACGTCGGCAACGGATAAAACTTTTAAATTGTTCATACCCGTAAAAATACTCTCTTTTGCCACGCGCAGGCATCCCGTCAAGACAGCAAAATATAAAAAATCATTTGTTTTAAGTCCCCGGCTGAACATATTACGAATCAGAGAAACCATCTGGTCATAATATCCCCCGTCATTTGCCTTTGCCAGTGGAACATCATATTCGTCAATCAAAACAATAACTTTCGTATCATAATGCTTGTGAAGAAGAGAACAGAGAGTAAAAAGGGCATTCATAAGCATCTCATCAGACATTTCAAAATTACCCTCAGCTCCCACATGGATAAGTGCCTGAAACCGCGCTTTTTCCATTTCCGACAACCGCTTGCTTTGACTCAGTAACTCAAAACGCATTGCCTCGCTTCCGATAATGGAACACATCATAGAACGGGCAGTATCAAAATTCTCACCATTTACATCTTTTAATGAAATCGCTATTACCGGAAATTTACCCTGGTATTGTTCACATAAATCTTTTTCTTTTGAAATATTCAGATTTTCAAATAGCGCCTTATTACAACCGATTTCAAAAAATGTCCTTAGCATACTCATATTTAAAGATTTGCCAAAACGCCTGGGGCGGGTAAAAAGATTTACCTTTCCCCAATTATGAAGCAAATCGGCAATCAATGCGGTTTTATCAATATAGTAAAAATCTTCTGTCCTGATCTCGGCAAAATTCTCAATCCCTACCGGGAGTTTTTTCTTCATCGCAGCACTCATTTTATGTGTTCACCTCTTTTCATTACCTACTCATAGAATATCATCTTTTTCCCCATTATACAAAAACTTTAGGGGATGTTTTTCAAAAAAGTATGTATATACAAGGCATAGCAAAAGCGCAGCCATGAACCGGCTGCGCAAAATCGCTGGCTTCGCTCCAAAGCCTTCTTTATAAAAACCTGAACAGACAGCTCACCTCAGCCCTAAAATCCCGGCAGGCTCTCTGCAAAAACCGTTTTCCTATATCCGGCAATTAGAAAGAAACGACCAACTGCATTTTAAACTGTTCCTCGCCAAACACAGCGTGCGGAATATCCTTCGGCATAATCAGGGTATCTCCCTCATGCAGGATAAATACGTCTCCGCCTACAGTAAATTTACCAGTACCTTCCAGCACCGTTACCATTGCGTCCCCGCCTGCCGCATGTGTGGAGATCTCTTCCCCTTTATCGAAAGAAAAAATGGTCATGCTGACATATTCATTCTGTACCAGCGTCTTGCTTACGACCTGTCCCTCCTGATAAGCTACCAGATCTTTCAGTTTCAGACATACCTTCTTGTCAATATTTTTATACATTGTATTTCCTCCTTTTTGGCAATTTTAAATCTTACTTGTAATTTTACTCTACCAATTCTCACTTGTATGTTGGAATTCCAACATACAGAAAATTTCTTTTCTGCTCTTCCTCATCCCAGTCTCTCAGTTTCGCAGCCTTCCTCATGCTCTTGTCCATTTTAATATTTTTACATTCTCCTGTGTTTTTATTCAGTTTTTCTTGATTTTTATGCAGCAAGGGTTTAATATTGTTTCATAAATATACCTTATGAAATGGCCGAATGGCCATACGGGATGCCCTTTGGGTATACCTTATACTACACTATGTCAGGAGAGAATATTAACATGTTTCAGAATGTAATTGTAAAAAGACCATGCAGCAAGATCATCGAGGGAATCACTTCCGCTCCGGAACTTGGAAAACCGAATTATGAACTGGCGCTCAAACAGCATGACGCCTATATCGAAGCACTTAAAAGCTGTGGCGTGAACGTGACCGTATTGGAGGCAGATGAGAATTTCCCGGATTCCTGCTTTGTGGAGGATACGGCAGTTCTAACCAGAAAATGTGCGATCATCACGAACCCAGGGGCAGCCTCCAGAAACAAAGAAGTAGAGGCGATGATCCCGGTAATCAAACAATTTTACAGTGAGGATTGCATCGAATACATCAAAACCCCCGGCACATTAGAAGGCGGCGACGTTATGATGGTCGGAGATCATTTTTATGTGGGCCGTTCCGCAAGGACCAACGCAGAGGGCATTCGTCAGTTTATCGCAATCCTGGAAAAGTACGGCCTCAGCGGATCAGAAGTGGTATTGGAGGAAGTCCTCCACCTGAAGACCGGCGTAAATTATATCGAAAATAATAATATGCTGGTATCCGGTGAATTTATCGACAAACCCGATTTTGCCCAATATAACAAATATGTAATCCCGGAAGACGAAGCCTATGCGGCAAACTGTATCTGGGTCAATAACAAGGTCATCGTGCCGGCAAACTTCCCGAAAGTAGCAAAAATCGTGGAAGACGCAGGATATGAGGTGATTCTGGTGGATACCTCGGAATATCGTAAAATTGACGGCGGCTTAAGCTGCCTTAGCCTGAGATTCTAAACGGTAAAAAATGTACGGCGCCGATACCGGTAGTTCATTATTCTGTTACTATGCTTACCCAAAGGGCCCATGGCCCTTTGGGTAAGCTACTATTATTTCACATGAATTTATACCTCCATCTTACCTATTTTCTATTATTTTTCCGCAAAATTTCGCAATTTCTGGCATCCCCCATAACCGTATATAACCAAAGTGATATTCCTGAGTTGTATTTAAAAAAAGGATTGTGTATAATAAATGGATGATGTGAGTGATGAGTTAAAAGCTTTTCTGGATTATCTGGCCGGTGAAAAAACGGATGATGTTTATGTACGAGAACTTGAGGAAGCTGTACAAGAAGCAAAAAAGAATCGAGAATGGAGGCATGAATATATGACATTATTGATGAGAGACCAGGAAAATATTGAAAAAGGAATTGAAAAAGAACGCCAGAGAATCATCATTAAAATGGTAAAACAAGGTCTCAGCAATGAGCAAATTATAATGCTCTGCGATACCTCGGAGGACGAGATCAGAAAGTGCAAAGAAGAGTAAATCTCTGTTACTTTCCGCTCTATACTTTTCCAAATATAGTAACGATGCAATTGCCAGAATAAGGCCCACTGGACCTTACTTCAGGTATACCCGGCAACAAAAACACCGGAGCCGCTGCTCTATAGATGCCCCTTCATCTATATTGCAGCGGCTCCGACAATCCTTCTAACTTTTCTGTACGATATGAAGCATGAATCCATTCAGACTATCCTGCAAATACACAGATTTTAATTGTCCGTCAACATCATATCGAATACTCTCTTCAATGACGCCAAATCCCTGTTTCGTCAACTGATATATTGCTCTCCTTACGGAATTTGTAAAAAATCCTATATGGCCATTGATACCATAGAAAGGCTTTTTCATAATCTCAATACGCTTGTCCGCAGAAAATATAGAACTCTTTCCTTCTTCGCCCGTAAACCCAAATAACTCTTCAAGACGGTCGGCACAGGCATGAGCATTTTCCGAAGTTTCACAATTGATTCCCACATGCGCAAATTCAAACCCAAGGGATACTGCTATCACTTGCCTGCAAAGAGCTGAGATTCCCTCCCAGTCTTCCGATTCGAGCAGATTCTTTCTTGTGACTAATCCACCTGCGCAGGCAAATACATACTCGTCAGACATATACTCTGCCAGATTATCCATAACGACCCCGCCTGCCGGAAGAAATTTAATTCCCGGAAATGGTGCGGCTAAATAATGGATCGCGGAAAGTCCCCCAATTGGTTCCGCCGGAAATAGTTTCAGAACTTTTAACCCCGCCGCTACGCCTTTTTGAATCTCGCCCGCATTTGAGACTCCCGGGATAACAGGAATCTGATTATTACAGCAATATTCCACAACCGCCTCATCATACCCGGGCGAAACTACGAACATCGCGCCGCTATCCCGCGCACACTCAGCCTGAGCGACCGATAAAACAGTTCCTGCTCCGACAAGCATATTCGGGCATTCTTTTCGAATCGCCCGTATACACTCGGAGGCTTCCTCTGTGCGGTATGTTACTTCTATTATAGGAATTCCTCCTCTTTCCAACGCATTCGCAAGACACACTGCTTTATTTACATCATGAAGTGTTACCACCGGAACGAATCCTACATTATAAATCATTTCCATTATTTCTGTCATTTTGTAAACTCCTTTATCCTGTTCATAATGGTTTTTGAATTACAAATGGCCTATCAAATACAGGAGATTCGTAAGGATAATCTTCTCTATAATGACTGCCCCTGCTTTCCCTGCGTGCCTGCGCAGCTTTAAGCATCATATCTGCCGTCAGGAACATATTTCTCATCTGATAAGGCCCCCAGACGTCATTCTCATCATAGATTGCATTTTGGGCTTCCTCCTTTAAGCGCGCAAGCTGCTCCCTTAAATGTATGCATTTTTCTTCGGAACGAATGACCAGCAAATCATTGAGCATATGCTGCCGGATCTCCCCCATGATCTCACCGGCAGGACGGCCGGCTCCCTCTGCTTTAAGTAAATGATATTGTACTGTTTCGGGAAAATTCTTGTCTAAAGCGAGCGCTTCCTTTGCAGCCTCCTCACCGGCAATTTTACCGTACACAACGCAGGTGACCAACATATTTCCCCCTAGTCTGTCCGCGCCATGGGGCCCGGCTGCCGCCTCGCCGACCGCATACAGCCCCGGAACCGAACTTCTTCCTTTGGAATCAATTTTTATTCCCCCATTTATGGCATGGGCAAAACAGGCAATTTCCATTGGAGCGTTCTTTGCATCAATTCCTCTTTGTAAGAACCATTGATTCGTAAGCCGCCACATATCTTCAAATAACGGCAGATCTACTTTATTCCCGGCCTTAAGCGCCTCTCTCACATCGAGCCGCACCCCTCCATGCTCCAGCCCTTTCCCTGAAGCTACGGCGTTCTGGATCGACAGCTCAATATTTTTCGACGTCGATTCACTGCTAAACGGATAATGCACCGATTTTGCATCCATCGCAGCTTCCAGCGCAATGCCATCCGGAAATGTATCGGGGAAGACCGACTTTTCCTCTTTATCCGTGACATGCGGATGCAACGCCCAGATCCATGAATTTAATATCGAAAGGCCCGGTGCCAGAACCCCCATTCCGACCTGCATAAATTCCATATTCATAATCCGTGCTCCCGCAAGATATCCAAGAGCATAGCTATCTCCTGTCATCTCTTTGGGATTAAGCGAATATTTGAACAGCTGCCCCGCACCGCCGCTTGCCAGGATTACCGTGCCGGCATAAATGATCGTCACAGCCCCGCTTCTTGCTATCGCGGCTGCTCCTATACATCTTCCGTTCTCGACCAGAAGGTCGGAGACCATCGTGTTTTCTAATACTACGGTCTTTTCGTTTAATGCATTTTTTAAGGCATTAACAATTTTACTTCCATGTCCGCGAAGATTGTAATTTCTCGGAAGAGAAGCAAAACATCCCTGTGAAACGAGATATTTTCCGCCTTCCTTTTCGAATTCCACTCCAAAATTCTCGAGTTCCCGAACCGTTCCGACCGCCCCATCTACCAATGTTCTGACAACCTCCGGGTCACACATGCCATGCCCGGCACGCATAATATCCTCGTAATGAACATCCGGATTATCTTCCCTGCAACGATAACTATCGGCCACTGCAAATCCCGAAGCTTCTGTCACCTTATAACAGGAAGCTCCTGAGCTGCCGACACGCCCTTTGACCGCCAGGATCACACTGGCGCCTTGCTGCTGCGCCGCAACGGCCGCACGCATACCGGCAGCGCCCGCTCCGACAACCAGCACATCGCAGTTCATAGTTTTATTCATCCCTTTCTCATCTCCCTTCCACTTAACGCTGTACCCTTCCTGATGCATTTCCATTTACAAGTGCGAGTACATCCTCTCTTGATACTAAGTTAAAATCTCCCGGTATCGTCTGTTTTATACAGGACGCTGCAACCGCAAATTCCAATGCCGCCTGTTTATCCATACCGCTGCACAATCCATAAATCAGGCCGCCCGCAAAGGAATCCCCTCCGCCGATGCGATCCACCAGATCTACCATATAATTTTTGCTCGTATAGCACTGCTCCCCATCATGAAGGATCGCCGACCAGCCATTTTTGCTGGCAGATATGCTTTCCCTCAGCGTGATCGCCTGCATTTTAAGCCCATAACGCTTTACCATCTTCTCGGCAACGATGGTGTAGGACTTTTCATCAACATTCCCTTTTTCAAAGTCAGTCCCTTCTGCCTTTATCCCGAAAACAGCTTCACAGTCTTCTTCATTTCCAATGCCGACATCCACATATTCCATCAATGTCTCCATCGTTTTACGCGCGGTCTTTTTATCCCAGAGCTTATGCCTGTAATTGTAATCAACACTGACCATTACATTCATCTGTTTCGCAATCTTCAGCCCTCTGAGCAATTCTTCTCTCGGTCCTTCTCCCATCGCCGGCGCCGTACCTGAAAAATGGAACCAGTCTTTTCCTTCGAGGATTTTTTCCCATTCTAAAGTTCCCGGTTCTAAATATGCAAAAGAACTATGACCGCGATCGTATATGACCCTGGAAGGACGCTGCGAATATCCGGTCTCCGTATATAATATGGCAAGCCGCTCACCCCCTCTTACAATAAAAGACGTGTCAAGCCCGTATCTGCGAAGGTAATTAATGCACGCCTGCCCGACATCGTGGTCCGGGACACGCCCCACCACATACGCCTTCATTCCGTAGTTCGCACAGGATACCCCGACATTCGCTTCAGCTCCGGTGAACCTCACTTCATATTGATCTGCCTGAACGATTTTTCCCATTCCTGCCGGGCTGAGCCTTTCCATCAAATCTCCATATAAAACAATACTTTTGTCCATAAAATGCTCCTAATCTGTATTTCACTCTACCCACGTTTTTGTCTTACGCTCTTTACAAATTTTTTAACAAATGGAAATATCAAAGTAGCAATTATCAAAGCGAAGATTACACAAGAAACCGGACGACGGAAAAAGTAACTGTAATCACCGCCTGATATCGAAAGTGCCTTCCGCATATTTGATTCCAGTGTCTCCCCGAGCAGCAGCCCAAGAACCAATGGGCCTGCCGGAAAGTCAAAATATTTCATAAAAAATCCCAGAACTCCCATGACAAGCATGATGACAACATCGCCAAACCTGCCGTTAAGAGAAAAGGAACCGACAATGCACAAAATCACAATACACGTCCAGATCGTGGGCTGTGACACGTTAAAGAATTTTGAACAAATCTTTGCAGTGGCCAGCCCCACGATCAGGAAACCAACGCTTGCAAACGCCATTAGCAAAATAATCTGTGCCGTGAACACCTGATGTTCGTTAAACATAGACCACCCCGGCTGAAGGCCGTACATCATGAGAGAACCGATAAGTACGGCAGTGACCGAATCACCCGGCAGACCAAGCGTAAGCATTGTCATCATCGCACCACCCACGACCCCATTATTTGCAGTGCTTGATACCATGAAGCCCTCCAGAGAACCTTTTCCGTACTCCTCTGAATGCCTGGAGAATTTTTTGGCATTTCCCCAGCATATAATAGTAGAGATATCGCCGCCGGCAGCCGGTATTGCACCGATCACCGTCGAAACGCACGCGGTAACAAGCGCCATAGGCATCCATTTACCCATTTGTTCCTTTTTCGGCCATATACTTCCCAGCTTCATGTTTATATGCCGTTTTTCCTGGCTTTCCTTCTCAAGCTTCTCATTTCTGATAACCGTTTGGTAGAGGACTTCTCCCAATCCAAATATGCCTACTATCACCGGTATGAAATCGATGCCCGCAAGTAGGGAAACACTTCCAAATGTAAAACGCGGCATCCCCAATATCGGATCCAAGCCCACGCACGCCAGTAAAATTCCCAGCGTTCCCATGATAAAACCTTTTAGCACTTTTCCTTCCGCAACGGCTATCATCATCACAATGCCAAAAAGTGAGATCATAAAATACTCCGCCGGTCCAAAGGATACCGTGAATCTTGCGATCGGCTCCGCAAGAACAGCTAAAAAGAAAATACTGATTATACTGCCTATGAAAGAAAAAATCGCATTGATTCCCAAAGCCAGCCCGCCTTTCCCCTTTAAATAAAGGGGATAGCCGTCAAAACACTGTGTTACGGATGACGGGGTTCCCGGGGTATTAATAAGCACTGCGGAGATACCTCCGGCAAAGCACGCTGCATTGTAAAGACCTATAAGCATTGCAAAACCACATTCTTTTGAAAGCCAAAACGTTAATGGCGTCATTATGGCAACACCCATGGTTCCCGATAAAGCAGGAAGCGCACCGATAAATGTGCCTACTAAAACGCCAATAATAAGCGCCAGTATGATGTCTATCTGCATCAACGAAGAAAAAGCCTCGCCCCATATTGATAATGACATTTTTTACTCCCTCCTTTATGCTAAATAATAAACTGTATGGAAAAACCAACTGTAAACATCAAATACATGAACACCGTCAAACCAATGGAAAAAAGGATCGTAAATCGAACAGGTCTGCGAAAAAGCAGGTTCACGGCTAAGGTCAGTCCAAACAAACATATATAGAATTGCTTTGTCAGTTTCCAAAAAACAATAAACAATATTATGGCCGCAAAAATGGCTACCGCCGCGATAATATTTCCCTTTGTTATTGCTGCCTTTTTAGCCATCATCTCTTCGGAAGGCTGCTTTTCCCGGGGATTTTCCTTGCATTTTTAATCACCATCGCAAGCCCAAGTGCAAACAGGACAGCGCTGAATATCATCGGGAAAAAACCCGCTCCCGGAGTTCCGTCATTTAATACCGTAGTAAAAGTAAGCTTTGGATTCAGCAGCGTGGTAATAAAAAGTACAGCACCAATAAGCGATGTGATTGCACCCGCCAATAGTTCACTTAACATAATCCGTCCTCCATATACCGCATGGTAGTGTCAAAAACTACCTGTTTTTTTGTTCCAAAATCTTATAAAAACCTTGATTTTTAGGGAAATCTGCAATAAAAAGAGCATTGACCTCCCTTTTTCGTGTATAATGTCATCGACCAAAACAACACTCACGAAAGGAGCCAATGCTCATGGACATTATACAATACTTACTCTCTGTAATTCAATATCTTTACCAACAAAACTGCTGGCTGATTCACTTTATCTGCAAATATATCCCCCTCAAGCAGTGGGCCTTTGATGATTCTCATTCTCCTAAATACCAGAAGTTCAAAACTGATGAGCTTCCCAAAATGCAGATCCATCAAAATGACTGGGACTGGCAGCTCCTGATTCCCTACTTTGATCACAAGTATCACGAAAAGATCAGACCTATTGCACGCCGCAAGGAATGCGATATCCCTGAGGACCTCATATGTCCCTGCTGTCATGCTCCCCAGCCCTTCCTCTACCGCAACAACGGTAAAAAGGGGCAGATTAAATGCAAGGTCTGCAACACCACTTTTTCTCCTGATGAGAACCGTTTCTCTAAACAATACACCCTTCGCTGCCCTCACTGCGGCAACGCTCTGGCACATAAGAAAGAACGCAAGCACTTTATCATCCATAAATGCGTCAACCCGAAATGCCCTTACTATCTTCATAACCTGAAGAAAGTCGATAAAGAACATCTCGAAAAAGATTATGGCAAGAACGAATACAAGCTCCATTATATCTACCGTGAATTCACGATAGATTTCTTTAAGATGGACTTAAACTCTCTCCCCAGGAATGCTTCCTCCCTCAGGTTCAGCAAGTTCGACTCCCATGTCATGTCCCTGTGTCTGACACTTCACGTGAACCTCAGCCTTTCCCTCAGAAAGACCTCGCAGGCTCTCAAAGACCTGTATAACATCCAGATCTCCCACCAGCAGATCGCCAACTACTGCAAGACAGCCGCCATCTGTATCAAACCTTTTGTAGACAACTACGATTATGATGCCGGTGATACCTTTACCGCTGATGAGACCTACATCAAAATCCGCGGGATCAAGACCTATATCTGGTTCATCATGGACGCCGCCAAACGTTCCATTATCGGCTACCAGGTGTCTGATAACCGTGGTGTCGGCCCCTGCATCATGGCGATGCGCATGGCCTTCCGCCACTTGAAAGAACTTCCCAAAAACTTCCGTTTTATTGCTGATGGTTACAGTGCCTATCCCTTAGCGGCACAGCAGTTCTTCCATGAATTCGGTGATGCTTTTAAATTCAACATCACTCAGGTGATTGGACTTACCAACGACGATGCTGTTTCCAAAGAGTTCCGGCCATTCAAACAGATGATCGAGCGGCTCAACCGCACATACAAAGCATCCTACCGGAAAACAAACGGATTTGACAACATCGACGGTGCCAACTATGACCTGGCTTTATGGGTTGCTTATTATAACTTTCTCCGTCCTCACAAGCACAACAACTATCATGTACTTAACGAAGTGGATATGCTGAAAGGCACGGACAATATGCCGGGAAAATGGCAGCTCCTGATCTTCCTCGGTCAGCAGACAATCCTGAATCTACAAAAATCGGGAACTGCATAAACGGAGCGGAACTGTTGTCAGGTGAACCGTGGAATAATGGGGCAGGGGCCCCGTTATGCCGCGAAAGTCACTTGACATAAGGTTCTCGGATTATCCTGTACAGCAGAAAAGGGGGCAAGTGCGCCCTTTTCCTGCCTTCCGGCGAGGACGGGTTCGGGCAGAGCCCGAAAATGGGTCAAAGGGCTGGCTCCTTGCTGGTTCTTAGGGCAGAGCCCTGAGCCTTCGGAGGACTTATTGTGTGATATATTTGCAATTTTCAAGGTTCACTTGAGCCTGTTTTTTTCGGCTCGTTTTTTCATAGATTACTTGACACTACCTACCGCATCATCACTCGTTAATTCCAAGTTCCTTGATCAGGCCTCCCAGATTTTCCTCACTCTCATGAAGATACTTGGCAAAATCCCCGGAATCAAGATAATCCAGATCCGTTCCGTGCGTCTCATAAAATTCCAGCATTTCATCAGATTCACTTGCCGCTTTAGCCGCCTTTGTAAGAATGTCTATTACTTCCTGCGGAGTTCCCTTCGGAACAGCAAGCCCTCCAAAGCAAAGACAGGTCACGTCATAGCCAAGTTCTGAAGCTGTCTGAACATCCGGTAACGCACTTGAACGTTTCTCGCTCATGGAAGCTAAGACTTTAAAGTCGCCGGACTGAACATATGACACAACGTCAGACGGCGAGGTGACGCATGCGTCGCATGTGCCTCCGAGTACGGCCGCTACAGAACCTGCAATTCCTTCGTTAAACGGTACATGATTTACTTCGATACCGCAGGACTTCGCAAATGCCGCTGCCCCTAACTGCATGATTCCGCCTGCACCGGAATTGCCCACTGTAAGTTCGCCCGGATGTTCTTTCGCATAATTGATAAAGTCTTCTAAAGTATCATACCCGCTGTCGGCCCTCACGCTCAGGACGGTTGGCGCTGTATAGATCCGGCAAACATAATCAAAATCATCGACCCCGAGATCACTCTGGCCAAGAGACTTGAACATGGTAAGCTCAACCGGAACATACGCCAGCGTGTATCCATCCGCCGCACTTGTCTGAGCTGAGGTAAGCCCTACGATTCCGGATGCACCTGTAATATTGGAAATTGTTACGTTCACTCCGAGCTCCTCCTCTAACTGTGGAGCAAAAACCCGCATGGTTGCATCACTTACGCCACCCGCAGCATACGGAACGATTATATTAATTTGTTTATTCTTTTTCGGGAAATCAACCGATACCGTTTTACTTTCTTTTTCTTCCTTAGCAGAAGATTCCCCCGTTTGTGCACATGCACATAAAGACACTACCATTAGTCCGGCAAGCAGCAACGCTATTTTTTTCTTCATAAATTTTTTCTCCTTTTGCTCTTATTGCTTCTCAGTGTTTCTACATCAGTTTCTGTTGTTCAGTATCAATGAACGCGCATTCATTTATATGCCTATAGTTTACCAATATTATTCATAATTGTCAACATATTATGATATTTTTTCGAATATTGTTCAATTTTAATATCTTATTGACGTATTAAGCAAAATATAGTACAGTTTATTTAAGTATTATTATATTGTAGTGGAAAGGAAATCATTTATGGAAAACAGGAAAGATACACCGGGAAAAGTTTCTGCCGTTGCAAAAGCCTTTAGAATACTTGATTGTTTTACACCGATCCAAACAGAACTTTCTCTGGCACAGCTAAGTAAGATGCTGGGAATTCCCAAGAGCACTTTGTTGAATCAAATCAGAACATTAGAAGAAGCCGGCTTTCTTATCCGGCTCCGTGACGGACAGGCATATTCACTTGGATATAAGATTATGGAATTAAGTTACTGTGCATACTCTGCAATACCCGTGATCCAGGGCGCCATCCCGATCATGGAAAACCTGATGCACGCAACAAGCGAAACTGTGTATCTTACTTCACATCTTGGCGGAAGAGTTTTTTATATGGAATGTGTATACCCAACACGGCAGGCAATTTCTTATTCTGTTACAGGAAAAACCGTGCCGATGCACTGTACCGCTTCAGGAAAGGCCATGTTAAGCTACATGAGCCGTGATGAGGTTGATACTATCATAAAAGAGCATGGCCTTCCCCAAATAACTAAAAATACCATCACTAACTATAACCAATTACTTTCTGAACTGGAGTTGTCAAAGGAGCGCGGCTACGCAATTGATCTGGAAGAGGAATCCCTGGGCGTGAAATGTCTTGCTATGGCGATTCGAAATAATAATGGAGCTGTCGCCGGCGCTATAAGCATATCCGGTTCTATCATCTCAATGCGGGATGAACAAATACCATGTTACGCGGACCAGCTGGCAAGAGCCTGTAATCTTCTTTCGCAGTATGCTCCTCTATTTCCTGCACTGAGATCAGAAGGTTAATCCTCATCAGTTAATACTTATTGCAACATAATTAAAAGAGACTGCTTCAAACAGTCTCTTTTAAGCTGTCAGCGATTTCGTTCCATAACAGAATTAAAACGTTATCCTAACCTCTCTCTTTTTCATTCAACCTGTCAGCTATATTAATCAGCACCAACAGATCCTTATCCGACATATTTTGTGCCAGGGAGCATAGCTGCCGCACAAGTATCGGCTCTTTCACATCTTTATCAAAAAACGCTGCGGGTGTCACGCCAAGATAATCACACATCATCAAAAATTCCGAAAGTGAAGGCAGCGCTCTTCCAGACATAATACTTTGTATGCTTGTGAATAAAATATGACATGAAAGACCGTGGCATTTCAGATATCAATATGTAACCAAAGTGATATTCATGAGTTGTTTTTAAAAAAAGGATTGTGTATAATAAGAAGAAGAAATGATAGAAAGGAGAACGGTAAATGCACAGGCGCCTGAACGGTCCGTTTCTGACCTGCATGTTTCTGCTTACTCTGCTTTTGTGCGGCTGTGGCAATCAGAAGAGCCCTCCCCCGGCTGATCATTCCAGTCAGGACAAGGCGAATGCCTCTTCCGAAATTGCTGCTAAAGCTGCCGATTCCGAATCCTCCTCCGAAGGCCAGTGGGACAATACTCCCAAAGTACTGGTCCCAGCCACTGACGGTGCAGTGACCTTTCAGGAGGGCGGACTGGAAATAGATGCTTCCCATACGGAAAATGGATATATCATGTCGCGGTACACAGGTTCTGCTGACAAGGTCAAATTCTTTGTCATCACGCCTGACGATGTACGCTATACCTACGATCTGCCCGCTTCTGAGAGCTATGCGGTTCTTCCGCTGACGGGTGGAGAAGGTACCTACACGCTGGACGTAAGGGAACATGTGCAGGACAAGCTATATTCCAACCTTTTTAAGCAGACAATCGACGTAAAGCTGAAAGACGAATTTCAGCCTTTCTTATACCCGAACCAGTACACCTGGTTCACTTCCGACACCAGAGCCGTCGCGAAAGCATCCGAGCTTGCTGACGGTGCGTCCAACACTCTGGATGTCATTACAGCCATTTACGATTACGTGATCACAAACGTCGCCTATGACGATGAGAAGGCCCGCACCGTACAGAGCGGTTATCTTCCCAACGTGGACGATACTCTGGATACCGGCAAAGGGATCTGCTTCGATTACGCCGCCCTGATGACAGCGATGCTCCGCTCCCAGGGCATTCCCACCAAGCTGGAGATCGGCTATTCCGGGGAGATCTACCACGCCTGGATCAGCACCTACAGCACCGAAACCGGCTGGATCAACGACATCATCCAGTTTGACGGAAAGAGTTGGGCTTTGATGGACCCAACGCTGGGTGCCACCAACGACGCCTCCGACCTGCGCGATTACATCGGAGACGGAACGAATTATACTGTAAAATACTCCCGTTAACGGAGCTGGAAAGGAGATTTTATGACAAATCAACAAAACACAAAAAGCCTTTCCCATTCGGAGGTCGCTTCCTTCTGCAGCCAGATGGCAATGATCCTCCGAGCCGGGATTTCTTCTCTCGAGGGAATCGCTATCATGAAAGAAGAGGCCACCTTGCCGGAAGATCAGAAGATTCTCACGACTATCTACGACTCGCTGCTCGAGACCGGGCTGCTGACCGATGCACTCGAAGCTTCCGGCGTGTTCCCTGCATATTTTCTGCAAATGTGCCACATCGGCGAACAGACCGGACAGCTGGACAAAGTCATGACCTCTCTTTCCGCCTTCTATGAAAGAGAAGCCGGAATCGCCGCATCGATGCGCAGCGCCGTGACTTACCCCATGGTCATGCTGACCATGATGCTGATCGTGATCTCGGTCCTGCTCTCCAGGGTGCTGCCCATATTCCAGCAGGTATTTAATCAGCTGGGGGCAGAGATGAGCTGGGCGTCCCGGCGCCTGATGGCCCTCGGCAATGTACTTAATCGCTACGGAATTGTATTCATACTTGTAATCCTCGTTCTGGCGGTGCTTGTACTGTACCTGACCAGAAGCCAGAAGGGTCAGGCATATCTCATCACAGTCAGCGACCGCCTTCCTTTTTCCAGGAAATTTTCGGACCTGACCGCCTCCTGCCGTTTTGCGGGCGGAATGTCCCTTCTGCTCTCCAGCGGTTTTTCGCCGGAGGAGAGCATTAACATGGCAGGCAAGCTTTCCGACGGGCCACGGTTCCAGCAAAAGCTTAAGGAATGCCTGGAAAAGCTGGAATCAGGCGAGCCCTTGTCCGACGCCCTCATCAAATCCGGCATTTTCACCGGTATCTACGGACGGATGGTCCTCGTAGCCCAGAAAACCGGAACACTGGATGAGGTCATGCAGGACATCGCCGGACGCTACGAGGAAGAACTGGACGGCCGTCTGGCGGGCGCCATGGCTGTCCTCGAGCCGACTCTGGTCGCCATACTTTCCGTAATTACCGGAATCATCCTGCTGTCAGTCATGCTGCCGCTCCTTGGAATCCTGTCAGGAATGTAGGAGGCCCTGTATGAAAAGATTTGGTGCAAAAAATACAACCGAAGGCAGAAATATATATCTGTCCCTGATCATATTTCTGGTGCTGATTTTTATCTTCCTTACCGCCATACACTCTCTGTCAGGCAGTTCTCTGGAAGAGCAGCAGAAGAATCTGGAGCAGGCACTCGTGCAGAGCGCCGTACATTGTTATGCGGTGGAGGGCTCCTACCCGGAGACCCTGGAACAGCTGCTGTCCCGCTACAACATTACCTATGACGAATCCAGCTTCTTCATAGACTATCAGACTGAGGGCCAGAATATGATGCCCGACATTACCGTTATTCGCAAAAAATAGGAGGCAGCTTATGAAAGAAAAAGAAAAAGACCATGTTACAGAGCTTTTATTTACAATTGCCCTGTTCTGCGTTTTTTTAATCTCTGCCATATTTGTGATCGTGATCGGAGCAAACGTTTACCGAAACGCCCAAAAGGCTTCCGACGCCAACTACGGGCGACGTACCTCCCTTTCCTACATCACGGAGAAAATCCGCCAGAGCGATGAAAACGGCGGAATCTCCATCGGTGAGATGGACGACGGAACTCCCGCGCTTCTGATCACCGCTAACTATCAGGGTACCGCCTATACCACCTATATCTACTCCAGCGAAGGGGAAATGCGGGAGCTGTTTGTCCGAAACGACACCTCCGCCGACCCCCAGGACGGTACCGGTCTGATTCAGGACATCACCCTCTCTTTCGAGGACCTGGGTAATTCCTTGCTTAAGATCACCGTAACGGACAAAGAAGGAGCTTCCTCCTCTGTCTTGGCTCACCCCTCAAGCGCTGGGGAAGGAGGGAATTCATGAAACACAAAACGCAACGCAGATCTAACATTTTTTTGATGGAAATTATCATTTCCATCCTGTTCTTTTCCATCGCCAGCGCAGTCTGTATCCAGCTGTTTGCCAAAGCAAAGCTGCTAAGCGACAACGCCGCAGCTCTGAATCAGGCCGTGCTTGCCGCTTCCAGTGCGGCGGAAGCACTGGAGGTGTGCGACGGGACACCGGAATCCCTGCTTTCCAGTTTTCCAGATGGAGTGACAGACGGACAGACCCTGCGCGTCTTCTACGACCGCTCCTGGAAGCCCTGCGATGCTTCCTCTGCTTTCTTTCAGATGGAAGTGCTGCTTTCGACTGACCAGGGGATGCTGACAGGCAACATTACCGTGACCGGCGAAGACGAAGTGATTTACACACTGCAGGCGGAACATTACAGGGGGGACGACTAATGAAAAAGACCAAATATCCAGTCATGAATATGGGAACCGCATCCATACTGACGATCTTTATCGTACTTTGCATGGTAACATTTGCGACCCTTTCCTTTATCAGTGCCAACAAGGACGCCGCTTTCACCCGGCAGATTGCCGACAGAACTACGGCATACTACGCCGCTTCCAACGAAGCCAACCATCAGATTGCGGAGTATACAGAACAGGTAAAACAGAGCTGGAAAAATGGCACTTACGACGAACTTCCGAAGACGTATACGATTACCGTACCGATTGACGAGCAAAAACAGCTAAATGTAGTCCTTACTCTCTGTAATCCGGATCAGACGGGCGGGACATATTGCAGGATAACAGAATTTAAAGAAATTTCCATAGAAGACTGGGAAGGCGACGAACACCTTCCGGTTCTTCAATAAAGAAGCTCAGGAGGGATTTGAACACTATGGATACAAAAAATATATTAGAACACGCGGCAGAGCTTCATGCCTCTGACTTATTTATCATCGCGGGACGTCCGCTCTCTTACCGGAAGGACGAACAGATCCTGGCGGAGGATGGACAGCGCCTGCTCCCGGAAGACACTTTCCAGATGATTCAGGATATCTATCGCCTGGCAGAGAACCGGGATATGGAGCGCCTGCATATCACCGGAGATGATGATTTCTCCTTCGCGCTTCCCGGTATCTGCCGCTTCCGAATCAATGCCTACAAACAGCGGGGATCCCTGGCTGCCGTGATCAGAATCATCAATTTTTCCCTTCCCACGCCGGAGGAAATGCATATTCCTTCCAACATCATCAGCCTGGGGCAGCTGAATAAAGGCCTTGTCCTGGTCACAGGACCTGCAGGCAGCGGAAAATCCACAACCCTGGCCTGCATCATTGACCACATCAATCACACGGCCGAAAAACACATCATCACCCTGGAAGACCCGCTGGAATATTTCCACCGGCATAACAAAAGCATCGTGAGTCAGCGTGAGATCAATACAGACACGGAAAACTACGTGACGGCTCTCCGAGCTGCCCTGCGGCAGAGCCCGGACGTCATCCTGCTTGGTGAAATGCGTGATTACGAAACCATCCAGACCGCCATGACCGCGGCTGAAACCGGCCACCTGGTATTCTCCACGCTTCACACCGTCGGCGCTGCCAACACAATCGACCGAATCATCGACGTCTTCCCCGCCAACCAGCAGCAGCAGATCGCTGTCCAGCTTTCCATGACGCTGCAGGCCGTTATCTCACAGCAATTCGTTCCGGATAAAGACGGACATAGTATGCCCGCCTTTGAATTCCTGACGGTCAATTCGGCTATCCGCAATATGATCCGGGACAACAAGGTTCCGCAGATTGACGGTATGCTGTATTCCGCATCCGGAAACAACAATATGTACTCCATGGACACCTGCCTGGCCGACTACTACAAACGCGGCATTATCTCAAAAGATACCGCTCTTATGTACGCCTCCAACCCGGAGATGATGAAAAGGAAGTTGGTATAATGGTCATTTTGTTTCAAAGGTTTATTTCAAAGTTTCAAGGAAATTATTATCTCTATTCATAAAAATGAGGGGAGTCGCCAAATTGTAATCGAGCGACTCCCCTCTAACCTGCTGCTTATACCTTTACTGTGATAACATTCCTTAAAAATGTCAGGCGGGATCAGATAAAATTCTATGCCCGGTTTTTCAAAAGCCCGGCAATACTATGTAGAAGAACTGCAATAATAATCAGACAGACTGCCGCGACCTTCCCTGATGTGGAAGCCGCTCCCTGAAGGATCATTCCAAGAAAAGGAACCGAAAACATCACCTTTCCCAGGAACTGATCATACTCCACCGGATTGATATCCTTATCCTCATTCGCATCTCCCTTGGTGACCAGACGCCCTGCCGCAACCTGATTCTCCACGACACGATGCGTAATGATTGCTCCGGTATCCGTCGCGCTGTAGAAAGCGATGATATCCCCCTCCTGGACTTTAGCTGCATCCTGCGGTTTTACCAAAACGAGGCTCCCGATGGGAAGTGCCGGTTCCATACTTCCGCTGATTACGTTGTACACCTGATATCCCGCAAGACGCGGAAGCGTCAAAGGAACACACGCCAGAATCACAGCGACCAAAATCAACGTCCCTGCTATACTGCAGCAGATAGAGGCCCTTCTTCTACTCTTGGAATTCTTCTTCTCCGCTCTCTCATCCTGGCTCTTCTCCTGTCTTCTTTTTTGTCTCGTTTCCTGACTCTTCTCGCGTCTTCTTTCTTGTCTCTTTTCTTGACTCATCTTATCCATTTCCTTATGTTACATTTCCTTATTTTTCTATTAGATATGTGGATTTTCTCCCATACCCCCATATAAAGCTGTACGTGCGCTATTAACGTAAATAGCTGGTTCGACCTTACCTGATAGGATTTTCCTACTATATTGTTGTCAACTTACCAAAGCAAGAAAAATTTCCTCCGCTCGCACTCTCTAATTATCATACCAGTAAATCGTGAAATGCGCAACGGGATAAACTGTCTTCTCGTTAATTACAGTTTTCGTTATAAATAAAACTTCCACTGTCTTATCTATATTTTCTTTATAGCCGTGGTAAATTGGGGGCTTACAGTGCCAGGTACACACCGAGATGAACGTCCACAGGACGTTCATTCAGGTATGCCTGGCAACTCGAAAAAAGCAGGCCTACTCGGCCTGCTTCAGTTCCTGGATCTGTTTCTTTAACGCATCGATTGTTTCCTGCAACTCGTCTATAGTTCCTTTTTGTGCATCTACTCTATTCGTTAGATTCCCGATGGTCCCTTTTTGCTTGTCAATTGTTCCCTTTTGCTCATCTACTATATCCGTCAGTTTCCCGATGGTCCCTTTTTGCTTGTCAATCGTCCCTTTCTGCTCATCTATCTCATCCTGCATCTCATCGATCATATACTGCACCGTATTCCTGTCCAGTTCCAACAATTCCTTCGAAAACATCGTCATCACCTCTTCGATATTCCGGCAGATCTCATACACTTGCTCATACAACTCCCGAAACTCCGGATACGCCTTTATAACCTCTTCTATCACTTCCGGAGTATCCATGCACAAGAACGCCAGCCATGCATCCAACCTGCTTCTTATACCCTTATTGTGATAACATTCCTTAAAAATGTCAAGCGGAATCAGATAAAATTCCTGCAATAGCGGCAGTTCGAGCCCTGTATCCGATTTCTGTCTGAAATGATGTATATATTTGTCTCTATACTCCTGAAACTCCTTCGTACTCTTCTCAAATAAAACAATCGTGTACACTCCGCGGATGTCCTTATAGCTAAATTTCTTCTTTTTCCGGCTCTTCACTCTCTTATACTGCCGAAGCAGCATATCTGCTGAATAGCATGCACATCGCTGCCCGGGAAACTTATAGCCTATCTTCTGCACCTCAAAATTTATCACAGACCCGTCTTCCATCTCCGCAATGATATCTGTAATCAGCAGCGATCCTTCATCCGCCAGCCTCACCGAATCATTGGGCAGAACCTGCAGGATCCGCACTCTTCTCCCAAACACCTCCGAGACCAGATCCTCCAGCCGTTCCGGCGTACTCTCCGGATTCAGGATCTCTTTAAAAAATGAGTCATATAGCATCTTCACTCCCCGGGCTCCCGTACAAAAATCCAGGAACTCTTCTCTCTGCTCCAAAGTCCACGACTCATAGACCGCTTCCAAATCTTTCCGTTTTCCAATCTCTTCCAAAACTTCCCCTCGCTCGCGGATGATAGGGAAATATTCTTTTAGCCTTCCAGTCATCTCGACGTTCCTCCTTCCAGGTATAAGTTCCTAGAAGTATACACTCTTTTTCCCTTATTGCAACCCTTTCGCCGAACTTAGGTAAATATAGGTTATTATCGTTATTTTTCATCGATTTTCATGAACTCTATCCTCTCTACTCTAAATCTCCCCATCCATAGCACATATTCCTTTGTAAAGAAAAACCAGGCCTACTCCGCCTGTTTTAATTCCTATACCCAAGGGCATCCCATATGACTATTCAATCGTTTCACAGGAGATGCTCTTGTATATAAACCCCAAAGCATAAAATAAGGGAAACTCGCCCCGCGAGTTCCCCTCATCATTTTACCTGTTATTCACTTATAAAAATACCTATCCAATCCTAAACTGCCTTCAAACCTCTTTTACAAAGATTTCCTTCTCTTAATCAGCAGTCCGATCAATACGAGGAGCAGGATCACTGCCGCTATCCCAATCCCCACAAATACCGGGAAATGGTTCGCTTCCGCTGTATCTTCCTTATTATCCTTCTTGGAATCGCTCAGATCCAGATTACCGGTCGGGACCTCCTCGTCATCCAAATCCAGCACGCCTCCCGGCGTCTCCTCATCCTCTATAGACGTGGTACCTCCCTCATTGGTCCCTTCATTTTCAGTTCCCGTTCCTTCATTGTCGGTTCCGGGAGCCGTTCCTGTTCCTTCATTATCATTCGTTCCGGGCGTCGCCGTTCCCGGAGTCGCCGTTGTTCCGGTCTGGTCCTCGCCCTGCTGCGGGGTCTGCGGCGTTGTCGGTTCCGTTGTGGTCTGCTCCACGTTTCTCGTATATTCAAATACCCAGGTATTCTCCTGCCCGCGTCTCAGTGTTCCCGTTATCGCTTTGTAAACCGGCGTATAGCCTTCAAAATACGGTGCAGACACTACCGGCTTCTCCCCGGCCACCCCGTAGAAGGTCTGCGCTTCGCTTCCCGGCACCGGCGTCGTCGTATCCGCCAGCACATAGCTGACCGTATACGGGACCATCTTCCCCGGAACCCCATAGGTCACGACGAAGGTCCGGTCGCTCGTTACTGTATAGATCCGACTCGGGCTGGTCGTGTTCTCCTTGTCAAATGCCTCGCTGTTGTCACGACCGCTCCGTCTTGTTCCTGTCGGCTGGTATTTTCCGCCGTCCTCCGGATTCAGGCTGATCGCCCCGTTCGTGCTGGACACGTTGATGCTGATCGTGTCCCCGTAATGCAGGCCGGACACCACGATCGTATCCGCTCCCGCAAGCGACGCCTCTCCGGCCCCGGACACACAGCCAGTCCCGTTGAAGGTTCCCTTGTCTCCGGAATAGATCATCACTTTATAAGTGGTCTCATAATCATCCGCAGCCCTGGTTTCCAGCACCCCAAGCTGGGATACCGCAAGAACCGCCAGGCATACCGCCGCAACACCCTTTGCAAGCCCTTTTTGCAATGCTCTGCTTCTTATGCTTCGGAGACTTTTTTGTAACGGTTCCCTTATTTTTCCATCCACATTCAGAAGGCCATTCTGTACTGTTTTCCACTTACTCATACTTTTTTGGGCCTCCTTTCCTGTTCGCTCTCCTTTTCCTCTTCTTCTCCTCTTCACTGCGCTTCTTCAGACGCAGGAACACCAGCACGATGCACACGATCCCCGCGACGAGCGCCATAATGGAGAACAGCATCACATGGGACGTATCTCCCGTCTTCGGCGTTGTGATTACATTCCGGTTCGGAGTGTCCGGGTTATCCGGCGTCGCCGGCGTATCGACGAGCTCCACTGCAAACCCGAGCTCCACTCTCGCCAGGGTATCCTGGTAGTCATTTCCCTGGGTCTCCCCGTCCAGTCCGATCTTCAGCGTCATCTGCGCCTTCGCGCCTGCCTCCAATGTATCCAGATAGATATATTCCTCATCATCCAGCGCCACCGTCGCCTGCTCAAGACCCTTATTCCCGTCTACTACAGAGCCTTCTCCGCTCTCCTCGCTTCCGCCGACTGCCTCGCTGTCATACAACACCCTCGTCTCCTTCGGGCCGATATAGGTCAGCACATAGGTATACGCTCCGCCTTCCGCGATGGACTGCTGGCTCTCCAGCGTCTGCAGCACCTCATTTCTCATGTACCATGCCGTCTTATCCGAAGAACTGTTCTTTAAGTTCACCTGAAAGGTCATCGTATCCCCCGGCTGCAGGTCATTCTTCGCCTCGTCTGTGATACCGGTGGCTTTGAAGTTATCCGTCATCTTATGGTCCTTCGTGAACTCCACCCAGTTATCCTGGGTACTGACAATGTCTTCTGCAGATACACTGGCCGGGACCATCAGAAAGGCCAGCAGCATGGCGATCAGACATCCCACCGGACATCTCATTGATTTTCTCATAGCTCTCATAGCCCATCCTCCTAATCGATATAGCCCGGATCCACGCCCCAGGCACTGCGGATCGCATCCTTCGCATTATGGTTCTGCACCGCATCCGCATCAACTTCCAGGACGAACTTCCTGCCTTCATAATCATACGTCGTCTTCACGACTCCGTTCCCGACTTCCGTCTTCGTCACCTTCGCCACCGCATCATCGATGGTGATGCTCTTACAGAAGGCGGCCGCTCCGCCTGTCGGCAGCTCCGAGCGGTAATAGAGCACCGTACACTCATCCGTGCACTCTGCCTCATTTCTCCACCAGCCGCTCTCATCTAATTCCAGCTTGATCCACTTGGGATCCATGGTGGTCACCTTCACCTCGTTACCGTCCTCATCCTTCCCAGCCTCCGGGTCTACCCAGTAGCGGTAGATGCGGACACGTACATACTCCGGGATGGAGCCGGAATTCACAACGGACAACTCCTCCTTGTACTTCCGCTCCGGGACCAGACGTCCGTCCGATTCCTTCAGCATGTTCTCCAGAAGCGCGCCTTCCTTCGTCGTCCAGCCCGTGCTCTCCTCGCCCTGAGCCATCTGGTTCGCATAGTCACGGACCGCGATCTCCTTCCCGTTCTCCATCAGGGTGATGCCGATGTCGTACATACCGACACGCGCTTCATAGTACTCACTGTAGATCTGCAGAGCCGCACGGGTGCTCCCGATCCCGCTCCCCAGTAAACATGCCACCGCGAGTCCTAGCAGAAGGAATGTTCCCGTTCTTCCCTTTAGGATCTTTCTAATCCTCTGCAGGGCATCTCTGTTATTACCTGATGCCTTTCTGTTCTTATCCGGGGCTTTCCTGTTCTTACTCATTATTCATCAGCCCCCTCTCCACTCACGTCTTTCACAGCCATCGTCCAGTCAACATCCGGGCTGGTCGGCTCCAGAGGATTCCCATCCGCATCCGCCTGCACCGGCACATACTCCTGAACGACTACTACATCAAAATCATAGGCATAGCTGTACTCACCATCTACGCCGAACATATCCTTCGTACCGTCCTTTGCCACGATCTGCATCCCCAGTCTGCTGGTCAGATCCGTGCCGTCCGCCGTTCCTTTGGGCTGCAGGACTTTGGTGTAATACCAGTAATCATCCTCTCCCTGCACCCAGCCGTCTGTCTGGGTCGGCGCCAGGGCAAACAGCTCCGTTCCTACAAAATATTTCACCCTCACATAACAGGGGTTCTCTCCCGTATTCTGCACCTGCACCTGCTTGATGCGGTTCACCACCTTCTCCTCCTCGATGGTGGTCGTCGTGTCAAAGGAGATCTCATAGCCTCCCTTTGCCGTCACATAGGTCGTAAAATACGCCATCGCGCTCTTGATGGAAATACTCCCCACCAGCACCAGCGCAGCCCCGGACAGCACGAGCGTTTTTTTATTGATCATTTTCTTACTGATCCTGTTCTTCATTCTCCTGCCCCTCCTTTACTGCGCACTCTGCTCTTCTTCCTCCGGCACGGAACCCTTTCCCGTGGGCCCGCTCTCCGACTCCGCTTCCACGGAATCCGGGAACCACCTCTCCCACTCGTAATGGCCCTTCACCACCAGGCTGCCATCCTCATCCGTATGGGCCTCATCGCCCACAAAATCAAAATGGTTCACGATGCCGTAGCCTTTTTTCAGCTTATCATCATAATCATTTACAAAACTCACCGGCTTCGTCTGGGAGACCCCGTCCTTCGTCGGCTCGATCGTCGTCGTATAGTCAGCGGACACTTCCTTATAGCTCCCACCGTTATAGATCTCCTTCACCGTAACAATGGTCCCCACCGGGAGCCCCGTGATCTTCACGGTCTGGGTGCCGGTCGGCGTCCCATCGTCGAAATTCATCGAAACTACGTTATTATACACCACTTCCCCGGTGATCGGATCCTTCCCCGTCACCTCAAAGACAAAGGTCACTTCTCCAAGGGACTCATTGTAAGTATTCAACGTCTTCCGGATCTCCATATCGCCTTCCAGCGGCTTCCTCGAAGGCTTCAGCCCCACCGTCACATCATACAGCCACTCATCGTCGCCATTTCCTTCACCCATGCGGTACTCGCTGGTAGGAACCGAGATCAGATACGGGCTGAACGAATACTCGTAGCCGTCATGCTGCACCTTCTCCGCCTTCACCAGATACAGGCCCGGCTCCAGATCCTCCGCGGTTCCCCGGCTGTAAGAGGTAGACGCTCCCGCCACAGGATACAGCTCCACAGTCGTATCCTCCTTGATAGTGCTTCCTTCCGCCTCGATCTTCTTCGTGATCTTCTCCGCCAGGTCCTTCCACTGCTGCGTCCACGCAGCCCGGTCGTTCCCTTTGTCCTCGATCACGATATCCTCTCCGTATGTATCCGTATCCACTGTATAATCCGCCGTCTCCTCCATGGAAGCCACCTTGTATAACTTCACCGGGATCTCCGGCACTTCGGACAGCTCCTTCGCGAACTCCACGCCCGTCGTCTCCAGAGTAAGTGAGCAGGTATGATCCGCAAGATTCAGAGCACCCGCCGCTCTCGCCGCCACAAGATGCATTCCCGACACGGCAAGAATGAGCGCCAGTACCCCGGCTGCATATCCCTTCTTTTTCCTGATCCTATTCATCCTTCTCCCTCCTTGATGGGTCTGTTATTTCCTTATTTCCCTTATGCTTTCTATTGTACACCGCGATCCTGATCTTCGAAAGCAACAGGATCATCAGTATGATAAATGCCGCCATCATCAGATACAGCATGTAGTAGCTCTGTACGGATTCCACCATGCTGTCCACCGGCGTCAGCGCTTTCTCGTCATCCTCACCATTGTAGGGAACCCGAATCCCCCTCAGCAGCATACGGTGGCTGTTGATCCCATAAGGCGTACACGTAAGCAGGGTCACATAATCCTTCCCCTCCACGATCTGCATCGCATCCGTAAGTGCCTCCAGGTCATCCTTATCCACCATCGGAAGAATCTGATCGATCTGGTACGCCAGCACCTCATCCAACACATGAATATAGAATTTATCTCCTACCCGGAGCTGATCCGCATCCGATAAGAGCTTCGCCGACGGCAGCCCCCGGTGCGCCGCAATGGCGCTGTGGCAGCTCTCCCCTCCGATGGGAAGCTTCGTCCCCGGAAGGTGTCCCGCCGCAATCTGCAGCACGCCCTCGGAGGTTCCATGGTAAATGGGGAACTTCTGCTTGATCTTGGGAACAGAAAGATATCCCATGATCCCGGTCTCACCCACATTCAGGACCTTCCAGTACTCCGTTTCCTCCAGCGCGATTTCTTTATCTTTCTCGTCCCCAGCAGCTTCCTGACCGTCTCCGGCGTCCGCCGCCGTAAATATATCTCCGCCAAATGTATTGCTTGTTATCTTCGCATTATAGTTTCGGGCAGCCTCCCAAATCTGACTGTAATCCTCTTCGTCCAATTCCTTCACCGCATCATCGTAGGTCGCTATCGCCTGGCTCTGGTGCAGCGTGTTCCACTGATCCGCCACCTTCGGATAGGCGAAAATGCCAAAGCCAATCAGGAAAATCAGACCAAACAGGATATTCGGCAGTTTCTTCTTCATTGAAAATCCTCCCTTACTTCTCGATTCCTTCGGTCTTGATCCGCTCCACCGCCTCTTCGGCGGCCGGTTTTTTCTTTGACTTCTTATCAACCCTCCGCTGATCGATCAGCAGGATAATGAGCAGGATAAATACCATCGGTATCGCAAGCGCGATGGAAACCACAGTAGAATTAATCTGTGTCGCGTCCGCCGGCACATAGGCTGTCGTCAGCCCCGGCGCATCCGTCCGAATCCCCCGGACCAGCAGACGGTGTGAATTGATGCCATAAGGCGTACACGTCATCAGCGTACAGTAATCCTTATCTGCATCGATCTGTAATTCCTCCACCTCTTCCGGAAGAACAATCCGAATCTGATCCACCTCATAGGCGATCGTCTGATTTAGAACCGTAATCGTGAAAATGTCGCCCTCCATCATCTCATCCAGATCGCTGAAGAGCTTCGCCGAGGGCAGTCCCCTGTGTGCGGAAATCACCGCGTGGGTGCCAACGCCTCCCACCGGAAAACTGGAACCCGACAGATGCCCGGCCGCAACCTGCAGCACCCCTTCGTCCGTCCCATGGTAAATAGGAAGTTCCACGCCCAGAATCGGTATGGTCACATATCCCATGATCCCGGTTCCGCTGATATCCAGTATTTTCTCATATTTTCCAAGGCTCTCATACTCCACAAAGGGAAATGAGAGATCCAGAAGCTCCCTGTTATATTCATTCGCTTCCTCAAGTAACGCCTCATAATCCGTTTCGTCCATCTGCGCGACCGTGTCACTGTACGTAGCGATGGCCCGGGACTGTGTCCTGGAGTTCCAGTAATCACTGATAAATGGATACAGCACCACGGAGAGACCAATGAAAAAAATAAAGACCAAAATGGTAGAACCTCTGTCTTTTTTCATTCGTTTCATTCGTTTCATAAGCATCTCCCTAAAGCTGTATTATTGCGGTCTCCCGCTTTTCAAAAATGGGACTTGGCGGTCCTAAGACCGCCCCGTCCGATTTTTTTATTTCTTACATTATCCTATTATTTGGAAATTCTCTTTCTGGTAACCAGCATCACGCCTGCACCGATCATCAGGATAGCACCAACTACGTAGAAGATTGTAGTACCGATACCACCGGTTTCCGGAAGGATTGTACCCTGGTTATTGATAACATTTGCACTCAAAGCGCCGGTTGACTTATTAGGAGTAAACGTAATTTCTCCTGAAACACAATTTCCGCTTAAGTCGGTCAATTCCAAACCATTCGCGTCGTGAGTAGCTGTAACCTTAAATACCTGCGGTTCAAGAGTATTGTATCCAGCAGGTGTGGTTGTCTCGCAAAGCACATAGTAACCATCATCAATACCATTAAATGAAAAACGATTCTTTGTTCCTACTGTCTCACCATCTATGGCATTAGTTGTCCATGTAGTAATAGCCTTGTTCGCCCATGCGGTATTTTTAGCTGCGGCATCCTTACCTATTACATTTGCTTCTGCATCTGCCTTAGAAACTTTATACAATGTAAAACCTGCACCTTCCAAAGGCTGATTTTCATTATTAAACTTATCAATAACAACTTTATAAGTAAAGGTAATAACCTCTTTGTCCGGAGTATGTCCTTCAGAACCACCATCTGATTCATTCGGGTTATTGCTATAAGAAACTTTCAATGTGTTCTTATTTCCTTCTTCGCCAATAGCTGCATTTTCACCAAGCGTTGCTGTGAAGTCGATTGCGATTGTTTTTCCAGCCAGTGATTCAAGAGTTTTGCCCTCTTTAGGCGTGAATTCGATTTTAACTTTAAAACCATCTTTAGATGGATCCGTTATCCACGTAGTTGTTACTGTATAATTCTCTGTATCAGCGATAGTGTCTGAACCAAGTTTAATGGCATTCTCTTTATCAAGTGTAATATCATCAAACTTACCCGTCTCAAGAATATCTTCCAACGTAATATGGTATTTCTCATACTGCTCAACCTTATCCGAAATAGTTGCTGTTACATGATATGGAACCTTATCACCAATATCATAGTCCGAAGATGTCTGCAGTTGACCATTATCCACTTCAGTCGTATCAGAATCATTTGTATCATCTACTTTTTTGTCTGATGAAGTTGTACCTGCTTTACGCGTAATCTCTGTCGGACCCACTACAGCCAGAATATAAAGTGTATGCTCGTCACCGACTGCAAGATCAACATTATTATCTTTAATCAAATAATAACCTGTAGGAACATTAACACTTGAACCAGCACTTACCGTTGTGAAAGGATCAGAAGTAAGATTTGCATATGTTTTAAGCACCTCTGCCTTCTCCGCATCTGTACCAGAAATTCCTTTAATTGTATTCAAAACGCTAGTCTCTACCGTATCTCCTGCCTTCTTTCCTGTTGGAATACTTGCATTCGCACCATAATGCACATCAGATAATACCTTTCCCGCAAGGTCTCCAGTAAAAATCTGATAAACCTCGTAAGTGTGGCTGTCACCGGCTGGTACTGATAAAGCTACCTCTTCCGGAGCAGCAAATACTGTCATACTCATAGACAGCATCATTACTAAAGTAAGTGCCAACGCTATGATTTTTTTCATCTTCTTCATTGTTTTCTCTCCTTTTGATTTGTTTTATTTTTTACTTGCTTTTTGGTATGCTGATTTTCTCAGCTACCTCGCTCTCTATCTTAGCCAGCCAACAATCAAAGCTGTCTTGCTCTCCCATATACAGGGCGCTTTTCAAGAAACCTTTGATTTTGTTGACTGCTAAAATATCCTTTTACTTTTTGTAATCCATTCAATTTCTGAAGAACCTACGCCCTCCTTTCCTGGATTTTAATGTATACATAAAGCCTGCCATCAGCATGATGCTAAGACCTGCTGTTGTATATGGAATTGTACCGGATCCACCGGTTTCCGGGAGTTCGTACTCCTCGGTAATGGTTGTTTTGTTCGTAATGGTGATGGTGCCGGAGACAATACCGCTATTGTTTTCATACTTTGCCTGATACATGCTCTCATCATCAGCACTCTCTTTTACATAATAAGTATAATATACGGTTTTTCCATTGGCATCTGTACCCTTCTTCGGAAGATTCCTTATAGTTAACCTCCAATCATTGGCAGAAGAAATAATATATGGACTTTCTTTATATTTATTAGTTGATGCAAGACATGTTATTTTACTTATAGAAGTCTTATCATCTCCCGCTATTGCACCAATAGCAATCCCACTTTCTTTATCTTGCTCCTTTACCACATACTCATAGTAATACGTATTTGATTTTTCATCTTTATAATAAAATCCCATCTCCTCTTTCTCAGCGTTATAATATCCCACATTATATGGATAATAATATACAGTTGGCTTAGACGCACAGGTAATGCTAAATCTAATGATTGAACCTGGTTGACACTTAAAACTTCCTGTACCCCATCGTCCATCAGGGGGATTCCACTGGCCAAACTCATACCTCACATTTACACTATTTCCTGCTCCACTTTCATCAGATGCACTTCCACCACACTCAACATTAGCTACCTGATACAAATCAACCAATATCTGTCCTTGCTTATCCTTCGTAATATCTTTCCCCGTAGTAGAATCAAGCCACTTTTTATTGACTTTAATGCTGGTCATCGTGTTCTCATTTTCCACATACACCGTTTGGCCAGCCTCAGTCAAATCTACCGCCGATGTGGGAAGCGGTGTAGGTAATTGATTTTCTGCCTCTGTATTAGAGAAATAGAAATAATATTCTTTCACAGAAGCTGGAAGTTTGTATCCCTCAGGAGGTGCTGTCTCTCTCACTTTGTAGAGTTTGTTGTGTTCATAATGTATGTTCTCATCAGTAAACTTGATTTGGAACATACCGTTCTGGTCAGTCGTATAGGTTCCGATAGCCCCACCGCTCTCTTCTCCTGAAGAATTACACTCGTACACAGAAAATACAGCTCCCGCTAAAGCACTTTGATAATTTCCCGTCTCTACCTTGAAAAAAGTATAACTTCTACCTGTGTCTATTCCGGCTGAAGAAGATTGATCCTTCCACTCCTTGTTATCATTACCTTCTGTATCTTGTTCACTAGCTCCCTCTATTCTGACAGTATTTGAAATAGGCAGATTCCCCATGCTTTCTCCCTTAGGAATCGTGGAAGTTACAGAATAATTATATTCCAAAATCAGAGGGGTACTGTCGGGAACCTCGGTAGCAGTAATAGTGTTCTTAACTTTCATGTACCAATCGCCACTATTTTCTACTTTATCCGAGGAATAAGTCCACTTCCAATCTGTCACTTCAGGACCCTTCTGCAAGTTACCCTGGTCATCCAGGATTCCTTTGTATAGCTTTACACTATTCTGAACAAGTGCGATCTCCATCATTGCATCATTATTATTATTATGATAGTGAACCTTGCTATCATATTCTAATGTATCAATAAGAGTCAGAAAATCCGCGCCTTCCACCAAATCTTTCCCCTCTGGATTAATCTGAATAGAATATTTCAAAAGCCGATTATTATTATCCCATGCTCCGGTTTTACTCAGAACCTCCTTTTCTTCAGTAGGCTTCGTGTACGTCCATTTCTGTTGTTGACTATCAGAACCAAACTCTACATCATTGATGTGAACTTTCACCTCATTTTTAAATTCATAGGTTTTACCCACTTCAAACTTCCCTGTTTCGAAATCCGCATGACAATTGAAAGTGAAAACATATAGGGCATTACTTTTGATTGGGCTATCTGAGGTCTTATTTGTCATCTCTAATACAACTTTTCCACTTGTCGCATCGTATGTGCCGCTAATAGTATACTCGTCGTTGCTACCGGAAATTTTTCCACTGCTAATATTCAAATCCATCACTGTTCCATTACTGAGAGTAATACTATCTAATGCCACATTTTTAGGCAAAGTATCTGTAACCGAAAGCTTTTTACAATCTTTATTCTTTTCACTGACGGAAACCTTAACCTGCCAAGTCAGTTTACCATCTTCAGAGCTGCAGGAAGTGTCGCCCATTTGACCATTGCCATCTGTTTTCACTACCGCATCCTTGCGATAAACATAATCATCACTGCCGCTCTTATCATCCACTTTAAACTCATTGTGGTACGAGGTCTCAAGATTTGTAGCCTTACTTAAATCCACTGTAGTGTAATAGGTGCTGACAAGTTTGCCATCCTTACCACCTGGTGGTATCAAATCTTCTGTAAGTGTGCCAACAAGTTTTTGATATGCCTCCGGAGGAACGTTATTGCTAGTCTTTTCTTGTGTCTCCCACTGAATTGGTAGTTTCACCGGCTTGTCGGAACCTTCCCATTTCCAGGACGCTATCCAGGCATTAATCTGTGCCTGTGTTATTCCGTGAGCATAATAACCCATCGATTCCGTGATAACAGCGCCCTTAGGCAAACCACTAGCCGGAACGTTCACTTCAACTTTCCACTCGATTATGCCGGTCTTTCCATCCTCAGAAATAGTCATGTTACCACTGGTTTTTTTAACACTACCAGCACCAGGAATTTGAGCAGTTCCTGTGTCGGTTAATTCATCTCCGGAATAGTTCGGATCTGGGTCAAACTTAACGGTATTGTTCACTTCTTGCTTATTCCAATTTGGTGTAACATCAGTGACATATTCAATCGTATAATACTCTTTATTAACCTCACCATCCGTAGGCGTAAATTTGATACCAATAATCTTCCCCTTTTCATATATAAACTGGTAACCCTTATCCTTCGGAGTCACAGCAATCTGAGTCGCATCACCGATTTCACCCAGCATCTCGTCGGTTAACACTGCACCAGCAATATCTACGCGATTCGTATTGACCTCAATTTTCCATTTGGCTTTACCGTTTTCATTCCATCCAGATTTTTTCAAAGAATAACGATTGTCAATATTCACATCGAATTCTTTTTCATCTTTGACTGTTTTTCCGGTTTTATCATCTTCCGATTCAACCATGGCCTTGTTTTTCGTTGAAAGATGCTCAATCTTTTGGTCGCCTAATTCATAGGTATAGGTAACCTCATAGCAATGATATCTTTTTTCCGTGGCATCACCTTTGGATAACCCTGGCAAACTCATGGAAATAGTTCCATTATTATAACTATAATCAGTTGGTGTAACATCGTCTCCTGTACTACTATATTCTTGCCAGTCACCATGTTCGATGTAAGTTTTCTCCTTCACCGTTACTATAGGGGTTCCCAAATTCACGCCATTAGCCGTGATCTTGTCATTAAAGCTAATTGAATCAGGCGTACCCTTTTCAGAGCGAACATATACGGTGTAAACCAGCTTATTCCCATCCTTCACATAGCTACCTTTCTTTTGAGTGGAAATATCAAACTTATCCGTTTCATTTCCCGGATAGGTGATGTCTTCTGATGGAATCGTAATGTTCAGGTCAGTCCCAATGTCAATTTTAATATTACCTTTTTCATCCGTTTGAGTGGTCAGTATACCGTCAAAAGCAACATGACCAGTTATTTTGTCTTTTGCCGTGTTAAGATAATCCTGATCAAACTTCACATGGACAGAATACGTGCCATCTTCATTTTCCACAAAAGAATATTTACCAGCAACCGTCTTGTTTTCGTCCAGTAAATCCTCCTCTTTATTGAGTAAATTTCCCGGAACCCAAACTCCTTTTGGATAGTTGAAGACATACTCGGAACTGCCATTGGCTTCTCCTTTCTCAAACGTAAAATCAATTTTTAGATTCGTTTGAAAATCCCCTGTATTCGGATCATAGGTCGTTCCTGAGCCACTAACACCAGTTACCGGCAGCGAAGCAATCGTTCTGCTCTCAATAGCACCATGCGCTGCATCTCTGCTATCGCTCTGCATTCCCTCATCTGCCTTAAGTGCAGCTGCCTTCTCTTCACTACGGGCGGTTTTAAAAATCTGCCTTTTCGTCGTCTCTTCCGTTCCAACCTGTTCCTTGGCAGCTTCTACCGCTTCTTCCTGCTGCGTCGCATCCGTCCCCTTATAGTTCTTCTCAGCCACGCTCAGAAGCCCATAAGCCTGTATGCTGCTGTCCGTATAAGCATATCCATTCTCTTTTACGATATCCTTCTCCTCGAAGCGGTAATTTCCTTCGATTACCTTAATGTATGTAATCTTTTCATCCTTATCTTTCTCAACCTTAGAGATGATACCGACAAAATTTTTCTCCGCATTGTTAACCTTCCTCTTGAAGAATACCAGATCTCCAGCCTCCGGCTGTGCGTCGGTTCCGCCGAGCAGCTTACTCTCGGAGAGCTTATTCATCCATTTTACAGTATCCATGTCTTCCGGCTTGGTCGGAAAAGCTTTTTCCGGAACCTGTGCGTAGTTCAGAACGAAGGAAGCAAATGCGCTGTCCCAGTCACTGTAATTCTTACCGGACCATGCGCCGTATCTGGTATAGCCCTTCAGGGTCGTGCCGTCTTCTGCTACTTCGTAGTTCTTCTTGCTCTCCTGGTAGCCAATCTGTGTCTTTGCGATGGTGAGTACGTTCTCGCCCCAGTCGTCGCCAAGCTTCACATCCTTGAACATCTTCTTCCATTTTGCACTGTCTTCCACGTCAGCTTTTACGTCCGAGTAGCACTCCAGCGTATGAACATGTTCCTCTTTACCGCATGCGTTCTTGCTATCATAGCAGTTATCATTATGTTTATGTTCTTCTACCTCTTCTTTTCCACAGGCCAGCTCTTTAACCTTCTTATAGCAATCTGCCCCGTGTGTATGACCCGCCATCTCTTCTTTTCCGCAGGTCAGCTCTTTGACTGTCTCATAGCAGTCTGCCCCATGATTATGGTCTTCGTCTTCTTCCAGACCGCATACCAGCTTGCTATGTTCGGTATAACAGCTGTCACTGTGAGTATGGCCTGCTGTCTCCTTCTGACTGCAGACCAACTCTGATTTCTCGGTATAACAGCTGTCACTATGTGTGTGGCCTTCTGCCTCATCCTTTCCACAGATCAGTTTTCTGTTCGCTTCACATTCTTCTGTATGTGTATGATCTTCCTTTCCGCAGTAAACCTTATCTGTCGTCATGGTGATACCCGGCAGTGTCAGCTTCCAGAGCACTCCTCCTACGACTAGAACAGCCAGCACGGACAGCACAATATTTAGATTTCTGTGTTTTTTCCTGCTTTCGTTCACTTTTCTTAATAATTCCTGCATACTTAGCACCTCTTTACTTTAGAAATCCCAAGCGGCCAAACGGCCACACACGGAACATTACCTTTCCGACTACCTGCTCCACATCTACACATCCGATGGTGGAGTTTCTACTATCTATCGATGTAGACCTGTGGTCCCCCATCACGAAAACCTTATTCTCCGGAACCTGGTAGGGAAATTCGATATCGCATTCCCCGACCGATTTTTCCAGGACATATGGTTCATCAATCAATTCTCCATTTACAAATACATTTCCTTCTTCGTCCATATCTATATAATCGCCGGCTTTGCCGATTACCCTCTTAAGGAGGATCTTGCTCTGGTAATAGAAGCCTACCAGTTCGCCGGTCTTGAATTTGTCTGTCTTACGGAGCACGATGATCTCGCCATCTTCTAATGTAGGCTCCATACTGGTTCCAGATACCTGCAGAACCGGAAGAAACATGGTAGCAATCAGTACCGCGATCGCTGCCACCACCAGGAGCGCCCCGATGGTACTTAGGAAGATTTTGCGGTATTCTCTTCGATACTTTAGTTTATTCCGCTCTGTCTCTATCTGTTCAAGAGTGGGGAGCTGTATCTTGCGTCCCTCGTTTTCTGTCATACTCCATACTCCTCGTTACTGCTATTCTTCCAGCTTTTCTGTCAACGCTTTCCCCTCAGCTTTTACTTCTCTCACTGCCTTCTTTGCTTCCGCAGCCTCTTCGATTCCGATCTGGGCTGCCTTCAGAATCGCTTCAATCTTCTCCTGGGCTGTTTTCAGGATCACGATCTTCTCTGTCTCAACAGCCTTGCGGTTCTCAAGTCTCTCTTCCTGAGCCGCTTTCCGAATCTCTTCACTCTCTTCCTGCGCTGCTTTTAGGATTGCCTCGCTTTTTTCCTGAGCTGCCTTAAGGGTGGCTTCGCTTTCCTCTCTGGCAGCCTTAAGGGTGGCTTCACTTTCCTCTCTGGCAGCCTTAAGGGTAGCTTCGCTTTCCTCTTTAGCAGCCTTAAGGAGTGCTTCACTTTTCTCCCGGGCTGCCTTAACTGTCGCTTTGCTTTCCACTCTGGCGCTTCCCAAAATATTTTCCTTCTCAGCCTCGATGTTAGCCTTCGTCTTCTCTATACCTTCCAGATATTGATCCGCCGTCTTCTGTACCGCGTAAAATAATCCGTTGACTCTCGCCGCTACCTCCGCCAACGTCCCACATTCCAGCTGCGACAAATCCTGTGCCTTTGCCTCAAGTTCAGCGAGCTTCTGCTCGTTTTTTGCTTTCTCCTCCTCAAGTTCCTTCTGCAGCTGATAAATGATCTCTACCAGATCTCCCCTTTTCAGCCTTCGAAATTCTTTATCTGTCATGTTATTACCCCTTTATTATTCATTGATTATTCCTGAACCGGCTCCGCCTCATCGATTGCCCCCTCGACCAGTTTGATGAGCTCCAGTACCGAGCGAAAAGCTACGGTCTTATTCTTCTCTGACCAGGTCACCAGTCCCTGCCAGGTACTGTTCTGTCTGTGCTGAACCCGGATGATAAATGTCCCCAGATCTCCATGCTGTCTCAATAATGTCTCGTCGCTCATAACCTTTTCCAACCCTTTCCTTTTGTCTTCCGTCCTGATTCTGTCTCTGCCTTCACTGGCAGCTTTCTTTGTTTCAAATTTCCTTGGTTCCATGTTCGGGAAAGGATAACCAAGCCAGTCAAAAAATTGATCCATCAGCTTAATTGCCTGTTCCATACTTTGGAACTCCTCTGCTTCCATCTGATAGGAGTGATAGAGGCGACCACCTTTTCTCCACTCGACACTTTCATCTATGCAGAGTATAACGCCATTCGGCGCGCCAATATATAATCCTGTATGTTCCATCTATTTACTGTCTATCCTCCTCTTACGAGAATAAGTCTGCTTCCTTTTAGTAATTTTATTTTAACAAGTCAATAGTCAAAGAAATAATCAAAAAAGCAAAGAAATAGGGGTTAAATGTGCTTTTTTGATTATTTTTTTGATTTTATAACATATGTTCCTTGACGACGCTGTTCACATAGTATTGAATACCGGTCCGCTGCCGTCCGATCAGGAAATTGTAGTTAATCCTCTTCTGAATGACCGCACAGCTCTCGCGCGTCGTATTGACCAGCAGCACCAAATACTGACCTTTGCTGTATCGGTTAATCACATCACCCCGGCGGACGGATTTGCAAATAGCGTCGCCGAGACGGGTGGAAAGCTCCTCCAGATGCTCTCCGCTCCGCATGGGATTGCCCTTGCTGTCCACGATCGTACACAGCATCAGATATACAGACTGCCCTCCCCGTTCCATCATACGCGCCAGCATATGATAGATTCCCTGAAATATAGGATAGCTGCAGAGATATCCTCCGCCCTCGTCCGCAGTCTCCTCCAGTTCCTTCTGGATATTGTCCAGTGTCTCATGCGAATGCACCAGCCGGTCTCCCAGATGGTTCAGAGAATCCATGAGTTTCTGAGAAGGTCTTAAGCCCCGCTCTTTAAAATAGGTATCTACGGTCTGTGCATACAGCTCACTGGCCTCCTCGTACTGCCCCAGTTCGATCATGGCTTCCATCGTGAGGGATTCCCAATCGGAAAATGGCGCAACCGAGGTCGCATAGCGCCCCAGCTCCTGAAGCTGCATATAATCACCTCGTTTTCTGAGAAGCTCTGCCGCTTCCTCCACACAGCGGTAAAAAGCAGTTCTGTATTTGCGCGCTTCCGCGGACACCCACAGAATCCCCGCATAATTCTCCAGAAATTCCCCGGTATAAGTATGGCAGGCGTCCATAAGGAGCTGAATCTTCACGTCCTCGTCCGTCTCCTCCTGCGCCTCCTGATATAATTTGTCAAATTCTTCTGCATCCTCTATCACAGGAATGTCTTTTGTCCAACAGTATTTCCCCTTCTGCAGCGTGATGTACTTCGTCTTCGGAAGTCCTAATTTCTCCAGTTTCTTTTTGGTATTGTAGATAACACTCTGCATCGTGTGATGTACGTTCTCCAGGTCCCGATCCCTGAAAAGTATCTCCTCCAGGTACTCTCTGCTGACACCTTCTTCCCTGTTATGCAGCAGCACCATCATCAGATAAGAGAACTGCGTCTCGCTGATCTTCTTTCCAAGCAACGACTTCCCCTCATAAGTGACGGAAAAATTCCCAAACATTTTTACATGTAGCATTTCCATTTTCTTTATCATTTCTCCCTTATTTATAAGCCCGCTATGAATTATTTTATTAGGTGTGTTGCCTTTTCTAACATTTTAGTTTACACTCTTTTTTTTGCAATTTCAATAACTTTTGGAGGTCTTTGTTCTTTATTTATATTTTGTTTATCCGGGGCGACTTAAAATTCCCACCAGAGGTAGTCGCCCTACTGCCGGATGTGCTATATAAAAACATAAAGAACAACCGCCACATAAAGTGGTAGCCAACGTTAGTTTATACCCTAATGGGTACGCCTATCCTGTCGGCTAACAGGGTAGGCATTTTTATTTTTTACCACCCTGTAACGGTTGTTCTAGATCAAGAGTAACATATTCTGTTTATATTTCAATATCCTAATGAAGCTGAACGATATTTATAACTACCGTGTCACAACTTCAACCGGCACATTAAATATCTTTGCCACCTTGAGTATCGTATCGATATGTCTGCCCGCAGCAGCCGCAAAATGATGTGTCGGCCCGCATTCGCTCCAGCGGTTCACGAATTCTCTGGCCCCGCAGGTAAACCGGGTTCTCATGTTCGTATCCCCGAAGGAAAGGATCTTCCCTTCCTCATTCACGCCCTCTGCCGCAACAAATTTAAAGTGTCCGTCTCCATCCTGCGTGATTGCAAGATAAGTAACAGGCCCTGTATAAGGATAGAACTGCGTCAGATAGCCGCCCCCGGTCTTTCCGTGGAACACTTCCACGATCTTCATGGTTGGTTTCTTATCCGATATATCCGCATCACCAGAACCGCTATGCCCGATAATGGCAATATCGTCATTAAAGTCTACTGAATACATTTCCGCAAGCTGACCGGTTCCCGAAATGGTCTTCAGAATGCTCATTGCCATGGCAACCTTCATATCTCCCTCGACTGCACAGGCTACTCCCTGCTTAATCAGCATGGAAAATGCAGGAATTAGCATACTGTCCAGGACGCCCGCCTGCCCTTTCGCAAAACCGTCATAGTGGGAAGCGATTAATCCCAGCTTTTCCTTCTCACACCAATTCTCAAAAGCGACCACATATTTTGCCATCTCCCATACCTTCTCGATCGTTCCGCCGCCTTCAATATCAAAGGTATCCAGAATTTCCTGCGCCTTATTGCGAATCACTTCTTCATCGGTGATATTTTCTGCAATGACCCACATCTTTTCCCAGTCGAACTGTTTGGTATACAGATGCATTCTTCTGTACAAATTTGATTCATCAATATACAGGTCCATCATGCCCGGGTACGGCCTTCCGATCTGTGCAATATTGGTATCACGGAATCTTCTCCTCGTCTGGGCCGCACGGCACCAGTCTTCGATTTCCGCCTGCACTCCCGGATCGCCGCCTTCTACAACGCCGGTGATCACGGCGTGTCTTTTGCCATACCGCTCCAGATCGGCTACCATCTCGCCGACAGCACCACATGCATAGCCCTCGCCAAGCCAGGAGGCGATGTCCGTATGGTCATAATCAAGCGCCCGCAGCTTTTGAATATTCACAAGTACAACGGGAACATCTAAGTCTTTCACGGCCGGAAGCATGTTGTAGGAAGTAGCGTAGGTTAAAAGCTGTAAAAATACCAGATCCACATCTGCCGCTCTAAACAGATCTCCCGCAGCCTGCGACTGCTCCTTCGTCGTTACCATGCCGCCGTCAATAATCTCGACCGTATCGGGCAACGTCTTTTTAAACGCCTCATATTGACTTTCAAATTCCGGTACTAACTGCGGGAACTGAGGCAAATATGCCCCTAATGCGATGGAAAAAACGCCTATTTTTGCTTTTGTCTCAACTAACATGATAACCTCCTATTTTTCATATAAAAATTTTTCCGGCAGTGTCACATGGAAATCTACCGCCAAATCACGGAAATTCTGCGGGGTAATGGTCTGCAGCTTATCCGGTCTCATAGACAGCATCTTGACCAGGATTTCCGCGGATTTTTCTACGGTATGCATAAGTCCAAAGGTCAGGTCAAAATCTTCACCGGAGCAGAACATTCCGTGATGAGCCCAGATCGCCACATCATACTGCTTCATCAGTTCACTGGTCGCCACCGCGATATCCCGTCCGCCGGGAACCATCCATCCTACAACGCCGATTCCCGATGGGAATACGACCGGACACTCTGTCGCCATCTCCCAAAGCTCTCTTGTGAACACTTCATCTGTAAGTGGCAGTACAAATGTCAATGCGATCACATTGGTCGTGTGCGCATGATAGATTACTCTGTGCGTTCCGCCTGATGCCACCTTTTTCACTTCATGGTTCATCAGATGGCTGGGTAATTCACTGGTGGGCCTTCCGCCATTTTCCAGTCCCCAGAGGATACGATAATTTTCGCCCTTCGCATCCAGTTCAATAATACAGGTACTGTCTGCCGGATCAAGAATCACATTTCGGAAATATTTTCCGCTCCCAGTCACCATAAAATATTCCCCGGAAAGTCCCGGCACACTGGTTCCAATCGGCTTCCACTCGCCGTCAGCTTTCAAATATTCCTTAACCTCTTCTACTTCTTCCGGTTTCATGCGATAGGACAGATTACCGCCGTTTCTCTCATGCCAGCCCTGCTCCCAGCCGTCGTTACACATACGAATGAATCCCTGTACAAATTTTGCATCTAAAATACCCATGTCCTTTTCCTCCTGTTATATTTCATTTTTAGCTTTTCATACGTTACGGTTCCACACAATTTACTCTAAATGAGTCATAGATTACACTTCTCGCTTCTTCAAGATTTCCAAATTCCTTTCTCTTCAGCATCTGAACCACAACATTTCCAATCGCCGTCGCCTCCGTAGGACCGCTGTACACCGTCTTCCCGGTGGCCTTTGCCGTCAGCCGGTTCAGGTAACCGGCGTTGGCCCCGCCTCCCACGATATGAATGGCGCCATATTTTCTTCCGGTCACTTCTTCTATTTCTTTCACAGTCCTCCCATAGCTCTCGGCAAAACTGTGATAAATCACCGCAGAAATCTCTCCCGGCGTTTCCGGGACCTCCTGACCCATATGCCTGCAATATTCCTGTATCGCTTCTATCATACTTTCCGGTGATAAGAATCGGTTATCATTGACATCTACCCTTGCCGGGAAGTCGTCACATGCCTCTGCCATCCGGCAAAGCTCTGCAAAAGAATATCTGTCATCCCATTCATGACGCACCGACTGAATCATCCAAAGCCCCATGATATTCTTCAAAAACCGATATCGGTACTCGTATCCTCCTTCGTTCGTCAGATTCGCCTGCCGGGCTGCATCAGAACAATCCGCCTCCATTTGTTCAACACCCATAAGCGACCAGGTCCCTGAACTGATATAGAGAAAATCCTTCTCCTTCGCCGGTACAGACAGCACCGCAGACGCCGTATCATGGGAAGCAACCTGAATGACCTCCAGGTCAAATCCCACCCTTTCCTGAATCTTATGAGCCAGATGACCGACGGTAGCTCCCGCCATGCTGATTGGCGTAAACAAGGATTTCCTGTATCCCAGTTTTTCAATCAATTCCCTGTCCCAATCACAGGTTTGCGGATTCACAAGCTGAGTCGTCGTGGCATTGGTATACTCTGTCTTTTTCACCCCCGTCAGCAGATAATTAAAATAATCCGGTATCAGCAGCAGCATCTCCGCCTGTTCCAGCCATTCCGGTGTCTGTTTCTTCACTGCCATCAACTGATAAATGGTATTGAAGATTTGTTTTTGGATGCCTGTCCTCTTATACAGTTCTTCCGGCTTTATGACCTGATATACTTCGTCATCCATCCCCTCCGTTCTGTGATCACGGTATCCTACCGGCTCTCCTAACATCTTTCCTTCCCGATCAAGCAAAACAAAATCTACCGCCCAGGTATCAATTCCCATGCTTACCGGAATTTTCCCGATTTGTTTACATACTGCCATACCCCTTAAAATTTCTTCGAATAATCGGTCCAAATCCCAGCACAAATGTCCGTTTTTCTCCTTCATTCCGTTCTCAAAACGATAAATTTCTTCCAGACAAATCTTCCCATCTTCTATCCAGGACAGCATATGCCTTCCGCTGGAAGCACCGATATCGATTGCCAGATAATATGTATTCACATGCACTCCTCCTTCAATTTCCTGAAGCCTTTCTTCATGTTCTGATACGAATATAACAAAAATGAGAACCTGTTATAAGGTTCCCATTTAACAAAAAAACTGTCCTTATTTTCTATTTTCCAAAAGCGGTTATATTCTGACCCGTTCGTCACCACTGTGCTCTTTGCGGTACTTCCTCGGCGTCATCCCATACCGCCCTTTAAACTGCCGGTAAAAATAACTCAGATTCTCATATCCCACCGCAAAAGAAATCTCTTCAACGGGCAGATCCGTTTCCAGAAGCAGCATGACTGCTTTCTGGAATCTTTTTCTCTGAAGCAGCTCCTGGAAGGTAAAACCTGTACTCTGCTTGATCATCTTACTCAGCACAGGAAGAGACAGATAGAAGTCTGCGGCAATTTTTGTCAGGCTTGCCGTCCGGTAACTAGAATCTATATATTTTAACGTAGACTGCAGTACAATATCCTCATAACTCTGTGAGGAGCTATTGGTCAGGCTGTCCAAATGCTTCAGCAGATATAAGAACACAAGACCCATGGAATACTGGTTCATCACATCTTCGTCCTCCGCTTGGCTTATCATGGAAGAAATCATATTTTCCATCAGATTTTCGATTGGCGGATTATCTCCTAAGCGAAATAAGAGATATTGGGGCTGCTGATTACCCTGCCTCAAGGTGTGGACCAGAAAATCCGCAAGCACATTATCCTCCCGCAGCATATGAATCGGAATATCAAAATACTCCGGCAATGCAATAAAATTGATTCCAATGTCATTATATTCTGCTCTTTTTACGCTATGGCGTACCTGTTGGTTCAGAAGCAGCAGATCCCCCTTTTCCATGACGATCTCTTTCTTATCAATCAGGTGTGTGATCGTTCCGCTGCATACGTACATCATTTCGATATAATTATGCCTGTGCTCCGGGAAGTCCACAAAACGGCTATGGGGACGCACTGTTACCAGCCGTCCCTCTCTCAGGAAAAGATTCCTGTCTATTTCAGATATATTGTGATGGGAGTATATTTCCCGTTTGATATCCTGATTTCCATCCAGATAACATCTCTCTTCGGGTGAAATTTCCTGCATTTTCTCCAGTAGTCTTTCCTTCATAATCCACAACCTGTAGTTTACTTATACTGTTCGTTCTGCTTTCAATTTTTTCACCTCATCAAGAGTAAGCCCAGAAATACTTGCAATTTCTTCAAGTACATACTTCCCGGCCTCCAACATTCGAAATACTGTCATTTTCTTTTCTTCCTGAATACCTTCTTTCATAGATTCATTTCTCATATCTTCCATGATACGGCACATTTCACTCACTCCTTTCGGATTCTCTTTCAGATACCGTGTTCGGGCAGCCATCAGTTCAAAATTCATATCGTCTGCCTTAGTGCAATTAAAATCGTGCATGAGTTTCCCTAAATCGGATTCTCCACGGTATTCGCCATTCACATATAGGATATGTTCCCTTATCCTGCCTTTGGACTTCCAAATCGTATCTTTTCCCGGTTGAATCTGTTCCATATGCGTCTAAACAGATAGAGCGTGCACCAGCCAGTCTTTTCATGTCTTTCTGTGTTTCGCAGTTAGTGATAATTAAATCCTGTTTATCTATGATGATGCGCAACACAAATTCAGCAAGTGGAATATTATCTTTAAAGAGACAACGCATGAAATCATCATCAATCGGACGCAAATCACGCAAACGCTGTAAATCTTCCTGGTGTTGTTGTACTCTCACCGTCAATATCTCCACCTACTTTCCTTTTCGTACCACCATATTAGCATAAACCTTCTAATCTTTCAAGCCGTAAGCCCTCGTCATTCTGATTCGAAGTGTCTGATTCGAAGTGATTTTTAATCATTATATATCCAACGCCGCATGATACCCCCAGTATACGGCATTCGTAATTGTAGACACCCTGGACGCATCTCCAATCACCGCCACATACGGAGCACTGCCCCTAAGGCTTTCTACCACCTTTGTTCTGGAGCGCTGCCCCAGAGCACAGATCACTGTAGTACCCGGTACCAACACCTGATTCTTCTCTGTATCTTCACACAGAACACCCTCCTTTGTAACTTCCAGCCCACGATATCCCGTATGTACCGTTACATACTTATCAATTTCTTTTAGCAGCAAAGGACGATGGCGTACATTTGCATCCGGTGCAAGCTCTTCCCGCATTTCTACCAGATGGACCTTCTTACCTTCCATTCCGAAATGAATCGCACACTCGCACCCTGCAAGTCCTCCGCCAAATACAACCACATCATCTCCGACCTTTTCTTTTTCCAGATAGTAATTATTTACTACAACTACATTGTCTCCGTCTAAGCCTTTAATCGGCGGAATCAGGGGCTTTGAACCAACTGCAATAATCAGAGCATCCGGTGCTTCCTTTTCCACATATTCCGGTGTAACTTCTACAGATGTCCGGATCTCTACACCGGCCTTCTTAGCCAGCAGCGCATACGTTCCTGCCAGTTCATACATCTCATGTTTGAAAGGCAGGGCCTGTTCGCTCTTCAGAATTCCTCCAAGCTCCTCTTCTTTTTCGCAGAGTATCACCTGATGACCGCGTCTTGCCGCCGTATAAGCTGCATACAGTCCTCCCGGACCTCCTCCTGCCACAAGCACTTTTTTCTTCACCGGAGATGGAACCACCTCATCGCCCTCTATCTCCCGTCCAATAAGCGGATTTACCGTACATCTTCTGGTCGAGGTAGCTACCCGTTCCGCCATACAGGTAAAGCAGCGCAGGCATTTTACGATCTCCTCATCACGGTTTTCCATAACTTTTCTCGGAAGAAACGGATCTGCAAGAAGAGCTCTTGCCATATAGACAACATCTGCTTTTCCGCTTGCAATAATTTCTTCCATCTGCTTTGGACCTCTAAGCTCATAAAATGCTGTAGATTTCGGTCCGATACAGCCATCATTTGTGATATCGGTCCCTCCCATCGGTGCGGAAAACATACGGTTACGAAATGTTGTTCTTCCAATTGTTATCGGCCTGCATAAATTCGGATATTTTCTTTCCATCTTCTTAACCTCCATATTATAATAAAACGTCAAAAGGTCTTTTAACGCTTACGACATAAAAAATTCTTTTAAGTATCTGCCTTCTCTTCTATCTCCCATATAACTGAGAAACTCCTTCACCTTATCCACATCGATCTTTTCTTCTTTAGATTTCAAATGCACATATAATGCACCGATCAAATTGGAATCATTGAAAAACTTACAGGTCACTACCTCCGGAATCGGCATAGAATAGGGAAATACCGTGTTAAGTTTTTTCAGTTCTTCTTTGATCATTTCCAGAAAAATCGGCTGTACGCTGATTCCTCCGCCAAGGGCAATTCGCTCAGGATCTACAATAAACTGATAATTGCTGATCCAAATGGCAAGATGCCTGCAGAAAATTTTCAGGCACCTGGTCGTCTCTTCGTCTCCCTGATTTGCAAGAGAAAAGATTTTTTCTCCGTCTAATTCCTCCACAGGTACCCCTTTCTTAGCGGAAACCAGACGAATCAGTCCCGGTACCCCACCGGTTTCTGCCAATAGCTGTGTTTTTTCCTGATATCGGCTTTCATCTGTAAACAAATAACTAAATTCCCCTGCCATAAAGTTCTTGCCTTTCAAAACTTTTCTGTCTACAATGACTGCTCCCCCAACTGCTGTGCCAATGATCAGTGCCATGGAATTCTTACAGTCCGAAAGTGCCCCTCTCCATACCTCCGCCAAAGCCGCGCATCTTGCATCATTCTCTATTGTGACCGGAACATGTAAGCGTTTCTCCAGTATTTCGACAATATTAATGTTCTTTATGCAAAAAATAGAGCCGCCGTTATACATAAATCCCGTTTCACTATCAATCATACCCGGTGCACAAATGGCAATTCCATCCACCATATCAGCATACCGGTCATATAATTCTACCAGCATATCCACAAACTCTTCCAGCTTGTCTTTCCTGGTCGGCACCTTATCCTTTTCGTAAAAATTACATTCTTCATCCATCAGTGCAAATTTAGTGAAAGTACCGCCTACATCAATGCTTAGATACTTCATAGTCAATCCTCCCTTTCGTGAAGAGATGTGCCATTCGATGCAATGACATCTTTATACCAGTAAAAACTCTTTTTCCTATATCTCTTAAGAGTTCCACTGCCATCATCATTTCGGTCAACGTAAATGAAACCATAACGCTTCCCTAGTTCTGCAGATGATGCGCTGACAAGATCGATACAGCCCCATGCAGTGTATCCCATCACATCCACTCCATCTTCAATCGCTTCCTCAAGCTACAGCAGATGATTTTTTATATAGTCAATCCGATAATCATCATTTACCGTCCATTCGCCTGCCTCATTCATTACAAACCGGTCAACCGCTCCCAGACCATTTTCCACCACGAACAGCGGCTTTTGGTATCTGTCCCAAAGTTCATTGCAAATATATCGAAGACCTCTTGGATCAATCTGCCACCCCCACTCTGATGCTTCAAGATAAGGATTCGGTACGCCGCCCAGCAGATTTCCTTCCCCACGGATATTTTTTTCCGGATCAGCAGTGGCGCAGACACTTACATAGTAACTAAAAGAAATAAAGTCTACCGTATTCTTCAAGATCTCTCTGTCGCCATCGGCAAATGTAACCTTAATTCCATGCTCTTTTAAGTACCGCTTCATGTACCCCGGATACTCTCCCCTTACATGAATATCTGTAAACATAGAATTCTGATGGTTCTCCTCCATTGCCCTGATCACATCTGCCGGATCCGGTGACAGCGGATAGATCGGCATGCTAAGGATCATACAGCCAATCTTAAAATCAGGATTGATCTCATGCCCGATTTTTGTTGCCAGTGCAGACGCCACCAGTTCATGATGTATCGCCTGATACAGATCCGATTCTGAGAGTTCCTCCTTCGGCGTGTTGATTCCACCGCTCATAAAAGGAGAATTCAGTATCGAATTAATCTCATTAAAAGTCAGCCAATATTTCACCTTATCTTTATACCGGGTAAAAATCGTGCGCACATAATTTTCATAAAACCCAATCAACGCCCTGTTTCTCCACCCGTCATAATGCTCTGCCAAGTATAGCGGCGTCTCATAATGAGAAATCGTCACAAGCGGCTCGATGCCATACTTATGGCATTCATCAAATACCTGGTCGTAAAAAGCCAGCCCCCTTTCATTCGGCTCTTTCTCATCGCCTCTCGGGAAAATTCTGCTCCATGCAATGGACAGGCGAAATACCTTGAATCCCATCTCCGCCAAAAGCCGAATGTCCTCTTTATAATGATGATAGAAATCAATTCCGACCAGCTTCATATTATCTTCTGTCGGGCACTTGGTCCTCGGGCCCTTGATACCGTGCGGCATTACATCCTGAATGGATAAGCCCTTGCCATCTTCCTTATATGCGCCTTCGCACTGATTGGCGGCAACTGCACCGCCCCATAAAAAATTTTCTGGAAACATAATTTTCACCTCAGTTATCTTACTTTTTCAGGATTATATATCAAATTAGCAAATTTTCCATCTTCCCGTTCAAACCGCTCATTTGTCGCTTTCGCAATATAAGCCTTTTTCCCCATAAAATCAAAGGGAATGTTATCGGCCTGCCCTGCAAGAATCACATCGCACACCTCCGACATTTCATCAAAAATCGAGGGCGGCGCTTCCATCACGTGATGCATAAGAAACACTCTGTCATATTTCCCGACAAGAAGATTTTTCACCCGGTTCACCTGCTGCCTATACTCTGCAACCGTACTGCAAATATCGTCAAATAAAAAGGTCGCATTATTGCAGGCATCTCCCAAAATCAGCACTCTCTCTTCCCTGACCGCAAAAATCATACAGCCCTTTGTGTGGCCTTCGAATTCATGCGCCTCAACATGAACTCCGCCCAGGTCAAATATCATTCCATCTTCCAGTTTCCTGAACGTATAATCCGGTCTGGCAGATACATATTCTTCCTCAGATATCCCAGCTGCCGCTTCCGGACCAATACCCGCAGCAACGTATCCCTTTCGTTCTTCCACCGCACACTGGCTCTGGTAAAGCGGAATATCCTTCCGGTTCATATATACCCGTTCAAACTCAGGTGCTCCCATCGCATGATCAATATGCCCGTGGGAAAGTAATACCGTAATCTGCTTATCCGTCAGTTTCTCTACAAACTGTCTGAGATGTCCTACGCCAACGCAGGTATCAATAAGTACCGCCTTTTGCTCTCCCTCCACAAGATACATGATTTCTCCGGACAGACTCCTGACGGCGGTAATGTGGTCTGTCACTTTTTCACTTGTATAATAGTTCATATGCAAACCTCCCGAAAGTAGCTCACTCTATTGTTTTGCCGCTTCATTTTAAAATCCACCCTCCTCATATATTTTGGTCAATTCATCCGTCAGATTTTGAATCATTTCCGGTGAAAAACCAAGGAAAAACATTCCCTGTAAGGTGTTCAGACTCTCATGCAGAAACTCCTCATCCCCGGACGACAGGAAATGCTGCGAGCATCGGGGATACCCGTTCAATAATTTCCATAGCCTTCTCATCCTGCACCATTTCCTTAAAGAGCGTCTTCTTTGTGTACCTGCAGCGCAGATCCTCCGTAGGCTTATATTCAAATTCATAAACGCCTGCAGTCAGCTCACCGGTCGCTTCGCCGGGATAGAACGGAAAGCCCACCAGCGCCGTGCAGCCGAAAGGAACCTCTATCGTTACATGAACCCGTCCATCCTTTTTGATCTTCCATTCCACCCGATACGTTCCATAAACGGAATCATAAGAAACTTTCACATATTTCAGCTTCTGGTTAATAAGCGGCGAAATCTGCACCTTTTTAAATCCCGGCTCCAGCGCACGGATACCGGCAACGTTTTTATAAAGAAACTCCACAACAGAACCATAGGCATAATGGTTCAGGGAATTCATCATCGTGCCGCTCATCGTGCCATCATCAAGCACGGAATTCCAGCGCTCCCAAATGGTGGTCGCTCCCAGATCGATACAATGCATCCAGCCGGGATAGCCTTTCTGTAAGAGGAAGTAGAATGCCTCTTCCTCCAGATTGTTGTCCGCCATTACCTTGCACATAATAGGAGAACCGACAAAGCCTCCCTTCATCTTGTAGCAATCCTTATAAAGCCGCTCCTTCAGCCCCTTCACAACCCTGTCCTTATCTCTGTAAATACCGGAGTATAACGCCACAAGATAACCCCTCTGCGTGTCAATGCTAAGCCTTCCGCTTTCCGTAAAATACTCCCTCAGAACAGCCTCATAAATGTGCCGATAAAGTTCGTCATAATATACTGCGTCTTCCGAATAATTCAGAGTGCGTGCGGCATCTGCAACCATTTTCGTGGACATGGCATAATAGCATGAGCCGATAAAATAATCGTCCGTTCCACCCTTCATGCTCTGCTTAGTCCGTCCATCCAGACCCAGCCAGTCTCCCATCTGATTCCCGTAATCAAAGAGATAACGCTGCCCTCTGGCCTTATCTTCTTTTGTGATCTTATCCACCCAGTCTTTCATCATAGGATAATAATTTTCCAGGGCCTTCTTATCACCATAATGTTCATAAACGACGGTTGGCAAAAAGGTCGCTATATCTCCCCAGACCGCAGCAAAGGCAGCTCCGGCAGGGTCGAACACCGGAATGACGCCCGGCATAATTCCGTCCAGCTTCTCCTGTTCCACCCGCAAATCGTGAATAAATTTATTGTAAAATGCGGCCGTATCCATGTTATAACAGGCCGTTCCGGCAAAAATCTGCGCTTCTCCCGTCCAGCCCAGACGTTCATCCCGCTGGGGACAATCCGTAGGAAAATCGATGCTGTTGGACTTCTGCCCCCACATCACATTAGAAAACAACTTGTTTACGTTTTCCCGTCCGGTTTCGATATGCCCGGTAATCTCCATATCAGAATAAAGGGCCTTCGCCACAAAAGCATAAGGGTCGACTTCTCCCTCCCACCCTGTCACCCGGACATAGCGGAAACCAAAATAAGTAAACTGTGGTTTTACCAATTCCTCCTGTCCATCAGAAATATAGGTGAACTGTGCTTTTGCACGACGGTAATTTGCATTATAGAAATTACCCTTTTGAAGAATCTCGCCAAAATCCAGAACCACTTTTGTGCCCTTTTTCAGATTAGAATGAAAGGTAACATATCCGGCAAAGTTCTGCCCAAAGTCTAACACCGTTTCTCCCGCCGGCGTATGAATGACCTCTTTCACCGGCATATCCTCATGCTCTATGACCGGCAGACTATAACGCGCTGCCAGGACGGCCGGAGCAATCCCTCCGGGAATCGGTTTCCTTTTGGGATTCTCTTTTCCTTCCCAAACACAGCGATTCACAATTTCTCCATTATAGATATCGCTCTCCTCAGTATCAGACCCGAAATAAAACCAGCTTTCATCAGAAGCAACGATTTCTTCCGTACCATCGGCATAGCAAAGATGAATCTCTGCGATCATCTGGAACTCATCGCCAAAATTTTTATCCGTTCCCGCCAGTCCAAAGTAACCTTTATACCAGCCATTTCCCAGCTCGACCCGTATCCTGTTTTCTGCCTTGATCATACCCGTGATATCATAGGTCTGATACTGAACCTCTGTACGATAATCGCTATAATATGGCGTTAATATCTCCCCGCTTACTTTCTTTCCATTCAGCCTTGCAGCGTAAAGCCCCAGACCGGAAATGTATAATCTGGCCTTAATCAAATCTTCTTTCGCAGAAAATTCTTTCTCAAACACCGGGTGAAATTTGTCCTCTTTCTTCGGCTTTATCCATTTTCCAAGCCATGTCTCTTCCATCTTTGCCGTCTCAAAATACGCTGTGCTTGCGGCTCTTTCCTTATTATCGCCGGTTACCGCAACGCGGACATAATATCTGGTACGGGGCTTTAAAGGTACAGCCAGTACTTCACAGGCAGAATTCAGTTCTGCTCCTTCCCTTGAAAAAAGAACATTCTCAAAATCCTTGTCCTCAGATACGTCAATCTTTACGTTCACTGTTTTTTTAGCTGTTGTATCAGCGACCACCCACGCACAGCGGAGGTTGTCAAAAGAAAATCCAACTGGGTTTTTCATTCCGTTGATTTTAATCTTCTCTATTTTCATGGTCTTTCCCTTTCCTATGAAATAAGAAGGTATTAGAAACTTTTTCCCCTTTCTAATGCCCTATTCTTTATATATTTATTGTAAATTTCAGCGGCATTTTCAACAATAACCGATCCCGACATCGGGATTGTCTAAATCTGACATAATGTACAACTAAATCAGCGTTTACAAACACACATTTTGAGGCTATAATAAAATCATACTTTTGATTAGACAGTTATTTTATCTTAAACAACATATACTAACCCTGAGAGGAGAGATTTTCATGCCATATATTAAAAGAGCTGCTGAAGATACAATCACGCGAATTTCAAAAATGTTTCCTATTCTTTTGGTAACAGGCCCCAGACAGGTTGGAAAGACTACCCTACTGCAAAAACTGGCGGAAGAACAGAAGGCGCTTGGCATAGAACGCAAATACGTAACTTTAGACGATCCCGATGTGAGATACCTTGCGAAACATGACCCTGCCTTATTTCTGCAAAGGTACACTCCTCCGGTGCTCATCGATGAGATTCAATACGCAACAGAGCTGCTTCCTTACATCAAAATGAGTGTCGACCGCTCAAAACGCAAAGGAGAATTCTGGATCACAGGCTCTCAAGTATTTCGCCTGATGCAAAACGTCAGCGAAAGCCTTGCTGGGCGTGCTGGCATTGTAAATTTGATGGGCCTGTCCGATGCAGAGATTTACCAGGCGCCAAATGAACCATTTTCCACAGACCCCCATCGCCTCATGAATCGACTGTCCGTCACAAACGCGCGCGGACTGAACGAAATATATAGGCGCATTTTCAAAGGCTCCATGCCGGAACTTTATGCCGATGAAAATGTTGATTGGGAGACCTATTATCGTTCCTATGTAGATACGTACCTGCAGCGCGATATTCGTGATTTGGCACAAGTCTCTGATGAAATGCAGTTTTATAATTTCATGACGATTGTAGCGGCGCATACTTCCAAACCGGTTGTATATGAAGAACTGGCAAATGCTGCCGGCATATCGGCCCCAACGGCAAAAAAATGGCTGTCCATTTTAGTATCTTCCCATATCATTGCGCTTATACCGCCTTATCATAACAATGCACTGAAACGAGTTGTAAAAATGCCGCTTCTTCATTTTGTAGACACCGGCCTGGCAGCCTACCTTTTGAAATGGGGGAACCCTGAAGCATTAGAAAAAGGAGCAATGTCCGGAGCTTTCTTTGAAACCTATGTGTTCTCAGAGATCTATAAAAGTTATCTCAACGCCGGAAAAGAGCCTCCTATCTTCTATTACAGAGATAAAGACCAGAAAGAGATTGACCTGCTGATTTATCAGAACGGGATTATTTCCCCAATAGAAATTAAAAAAGCAGCTTCGCCTGGCAAAGCTGCAATTAAAAATTTCCATGTTTTGACCCCAATCAGCAAGGCTGAAACATTCGGAAATCTGGAATCATTAAAGGTCGAAATCGGAACCGGCAGTGTTGTTTGTCTGGCAAGCGATTTGTTGCCCGTTGACGAAAAAAACTGGTATGTACCGGTCTGGTTGATTTAAAAAACCTTTACTTCACCTTGGAATCAGGTATACAGCAGGATAGATTGAAATAAAAACATTGATCCCGACATCGGGATTGTCTAAATCTGACATATGTTTTTACATTCGTCAAAAAATATTCTTCTTTTTATAATACATACGCTTGCTCTGCGCATACAATAATGATATAATTCTTTAGAGAAGTATCAGATTCTGAGCAGACAAAAAGAGCAGTTCGGAATAAACAAGAACTGCTCTGAATGTGATTCTTCTCAATTGTACCAATTCGCGGACGTTTAGCCTGAAATGATATGGGGATAGTATTTTCCCTCATTTGATAAAAATTCCAGATTTCGGATAAAACTGTAAGAAATCAATGGAAAAACCGGCCGAAAAAATTTTTTTGGGCATGCTTCGCAGACCTTCCGTTGGGAGGTCTTGAAAAAACAGTATGAATGGAACTGCTGTTTAGCTTGGTTTTGCATATGTCCTTCCGAGTTGTTCCATACTCGCACAGCCACATTCCGGACAGACACGGATATCATAATTCCAGACAGCCTTTAACAGTTCTGCTATAGATAAATCTGTATATTGTCGCTTGAATTTCTGGTATCCTTGTAGTTTGAAAATCAATTTCAGATTTTTTGATTTCATACGGTTATTTAGGAAACCATAGTAACGGATTTTTTGGAATCCTGATGGAAGTACATGCATCAGAAATCTTCGGATGAATTCTGTGTTCGGAAGAGTGATTTCCCGTTTAGGGTCACCGGGTTTTATTCCACGTGCCGAAAAAGTGGTTTCTGATTGTGTGACAGAGAGAATCCTGCTGTTGGAAATAGCAATCTTATGGGTATATCGTCCCAGATATTCGATTGCATTCCCAAAACCATTGAACGTCTCTTTGATGTAAGGACACCAGTCTTTTTCATATAGATTGTTTTTCCATTCTTTCCAACAGTAAGAGTTCTGGAGTTCTTTACAGGAAGAGGAAAAGGACAGCATTCTGTTCCGATAATAATTCTCTAGATGGGCAAGATATTTTCCTTTGAATTTATCGCGAAGCACTTTAACGGGAATAAAAAAAATCCCTTTGGATTTCCGGATCTTTTGATCAGCAGTCAGACCGCCTCCGGATACGATACAATGCATGTGCACATGATAATCCAGTTCCTGGTTCCACGTGTGAAGAACCTGAATAATGCCGGGCGTTGCTCCGAGATACCTCTGATTTTGGGATAATTCCAGAAGTGTTTCGGCGGAACATCTGTGCAGAAGATTGTACAGGAGTTTCTGATTACAGTAGATCAGGGAGTTCAGTTCATGTGGGAGTGTGAACACCACATGAAAGTAAGGGGTGTCAATGACCTCTGCTCTCCGCTTATCTGCCCAGATTTCCATTCGTACAGCCTGGCAGTTGGGGCAGTTCCGATTCCGGCAGGAATTGTGGTGGACTTGCGTATGTCCACAGACTGTACATTGGCTGATGTTACAGCCGAGTTTTCCGGTTTTACAGTTAAGGATGGCATGAGAAGTCTTTTCCTGAACACCGGACTGGTGATGTAAGGCAGAAAAATTTTCATAGGAATAGTGCCAGATTTGGGAAATTTTACTGTTTGTCAACAAGAGCACCTCCAAACTGGTCAAAAGGACTAAGTGCCGCCTGTACCCCATTACTGGCAAGATGGACATAAATAGTGGTGGATAACAGTGATTTATGTCCAAGGAGCTCTTTGATTGTGAGCAGGTCAGTGCCATTTTCATAAAGATGGGTGCCAAAAGCATGGCGAAACGAGTGGCAGGTGAGTTTCTCATTCCAACGAAAAGTTTTGCGGTATTGCACAAATTTATTAGAGAAACTAGTAGAGCTATAGGGTGCATTTTCCTTTCGGTTCGCAGGGAAAAGCCAGTTTTTGGGTTTTCCACATTGGAACCAATAAGCAGTAAGTAAATCCAGGGCATACTTTGAAAGGATAGCGTACCTGGAAGAACGGTTCTTTGCATGCCGGATAAAGATCCTCATCTGTTTGCGGTCGATATCCTCATAACGGAGGGAACAGACTTCACCGAGACGAAGCCCGGAAGAATACATGAGAACAAGCATGGTTTTTTCTTTTATATCAGGGATGTCGGAAAAATAACCAGAGATTTCTTCTCTTGTAGGGACAAACGGGATATAAGTGTCGAACTTACGTAGGGGGAGGTGGGTAGCATCCCAGGGCTTATGAAGAACATACATGGTAAAAAAACGGAGCTGGGAAATCGCACAGTTAATGGTGCGGTCAGACAGGTTTCTGCTATATGAAAGCCATCTGACAAAATCACGCAGTTCTGACCATGTCACTTCTTCAGGCTGTTTATGAAGAAAGCATTCAAGATAGTCCAGGTAAGCGCGAATGTAGGTACAGTAAGCAGATAAGGTATGGTCAGTAAGACCGCGAAGGGAAATCATTTCCCGAAAAGTATTGAAATATTTGTCCATGATAAAAAACTCCTTTGTGATGAAATGAAAAGTAATGTATTCCTCACGCAAGAAGGCGGTGGACGAATAAAAAAATAAGATAAGTAGTTGTTGAGTTTAAAAATCCATGATAAACTAAGCATAGCAGTTTTCTTGTATTGTTTTAGGTTGTCTTGTGGTGATTCAACAATAAAACAAATATAAAAAAACTGCTACTTTTATTTTGAGAAAAATGAAATTTTCAAGAAAAAGTAGTGGAATCACGTACTTAGGGCTAGCCGTCGCGTTAGCGACTTGGTACAATGAATACATATCGAACACGAAAGGAGATTTTATATGGCACTGGCTACTTTAACCGCAAGAGTGGACGAAAAAGACAAGGCTAGCTTTGATACATTCTGCTCCAATGTCGGCCTGAATACTTCTACCGCAATTAATCTCTTTGTGAAAGCAGTTTTACGCGAGAACCGTATCCCATTTGAAATTACACAGGCTCCTGATCCATTTTTCTCCGAAACCAACATGGCTTATGTCAGAAAATCCGTACAGGAATTGAAAGCAGGGAAGGGCACCGCGCATGAGCTGATCGAGGTGGCGGATGAGTGAAAAAATATGGTCTGATGATGCCTGGGAAGATTACCTCTACTGGCAGACACAGGATAAAAAAACATTAAAACGCATCAACCAGCTCATTAAAGATATTGAACGCAATGGCTGTATGGAGGGTATCGGAAAACCCGAACCACTCACAGGAGACCTGCAGGGCGAATACAGTCGTCGTATCAATGAAAAAGGGAAACTGTGGCATATCCGTACAAAAATAAAGGAGCAAGGATAAATATAAGCTGACATTTCTAACAAGTTCTTTTAAATGGAATCGCAGGAATACCTGCCTGATTATAGAGGTTCACACGATACCAGCCATCACACGCAAATTGAACTGTCAGCCTATCATACCTGTCACTGGGCAGATTTAAAATGATAGTCTCTCCTGCTATCATCTCTGTGTAAGCTATCTCATCTTCCCCCGAGGTTACTGAAAACGCCTCTACTTTGTCCCCCTCTACAAACAATCCGCCCTCCGCATTCTCAAATATTAATGTTAATTTTCTCCCTTCTCTTTTTATTCCCGCAAGCCTTGGCGCATCTGCAAGAATATCGCAGCCGAACCAGGAATAAAATCCGGGAAGCTGTACAATGAAAAATGGCAATGCCGGATTCTCCCATGCATCCCGCCAGTCTCTTTTTATCGTATCCAAAGCTTTCTTATAATTCTTCTGCGTCCCGTCTATCTCGTCGTCACTTTCCCCCTGATACCACAAGATAGCGCGAACTGTATATGGAGCAAGTCTCTGCACCATATGACGATACAACATACCCGGCGCATCCTGCGGCTTTGCCGCTTCCATCACCGATCCCATCTTTTGATCACTACGGAGAAAGTCCATGATTTCATCCATCGAGGGCGTTTGGGGCAAAATAAATTCATTAAATGGATTCCATGTACTGTTTCCCGTGTCATTCATTGGATTATTTCCGCACGTTCTGCAAAATTCCCCATAGTTTCGGCCATTTAACTTTATCTCAAAATCCTCTGTCTGTTCTTTCTGAATCTCACGTGCATGATCTTCCCTCATCCAGGCCAAGGATTTCGTCCCGCCCCAATTACACCCGATAATGCCAATCGGAACAGACAGATCTTTTTCCAGCTTCTTTGCAAAATAGAAACCTACCGCAGAAAAATATGCCAGATTTTCTTTTGACGCCTTTCTCCAAATCCCCACTTTATGATAATCAAAATCTTTTTCCTGACCGTCATATGCCAGCTTGGGCATGTCATAAAACCGAATATTTTGGTTTTCATAAGATGGCAGGATTTCCTGATAGTGTTTCTCATACTTCAGCCAGAACTCCATATTGGATTGTCCTGCTGCCACAAAAACCTCACCGACCGCTATATCTTTGAGTTCCATTTGATCGGTTTCACAAACTATGACCATCGTTTCCCGTGATGACTCTGCAAGAGGCGGAAGCTCCAAACTCCATCTGCCGTCAGCTTCCACTAATGTTTCTGCACATTCTCCCTGTATGCTTACTTTGATTTTTTCATCAGGTTTTCCATATCCCCATACCCTTACCGGCATTTCCCGCTGTAAAACCATTCCTGATTGAAATATTTTCGCAACCTTCACCGCCATATTTATAATCTCCTTTCCTTATATTCAGTATAAAATTATTGTTCATTCTTATCTATACCCCGCCCGGACATTTATACTATCCAAATCTGACATTTTATTAAACTCCGCTTTCCTCCATTTCCAATTTCATGTATAATAATTTATAAATCATACGAAACAGAATGGAAGTGGACAATATGTTGCCGGAAAATCATTTTTCAGTACCCTTAAATGCAGATGAACTGTTTTTCAAAGCTTTATATTTATCTCATCCCGACGCACACCTGGACCTTCTCATCACAACGTATCAAAGCGTCAATATAATGATGATACATATATGGCGTTACCATGCTGATGCGCGGACCCGCTTCTATCACATGATGAATGAATCTGCGACTGCTTTCCTTGTCAAATACCCGTGCAAGGATCATCCAGATTTGCGTAACCCATGATACCTGCCGCTCTTCTCCGCTGACGAACAATCCCTGTTCTTCATCCCAGAATTCCTGTATAGCGGCCTTTTTCAGCAGCTGTTCTTTCTCTTCCAGCCAGATGATATCATCCTGCCTGTCCATGAGTCTTGCAAGACGGATACTATAACGAATGCAGTAAATCAATACTGCCGTCGCTCCTGCCTGCTTGTTTAAACCGTCTCCCCAATCCAGAAAACAGGCAAACTCATCTCCGGCATCCGGCAAAACATTCTTCTCGCTTAACTGCCCGGCGACAATACGTATCTGATCCACGGCAATCTCGTATAAATCCTCCAAAGTCTCCCTATCTTTTGTTGCCTCAAAATAATCTAAAAGAATACAGCCAAAGAACAACGCATAGTCCATCAAATAGGTATCATCCGGCTCCATCGTCGGTTTTGTAAAAACACATGCACTTACTTTTCCTTCATTAAATAATAGCCCTGCAAAAATATAAAGACACCGCTTAACAAGGCTATAATCCTTAAATGTATAGTAATTGGCCCTGGCCTGCAGTCTCAGATCCCCCAGCCACATGCGGCGATCCCTTTTCGGACCATCTTCAAATACATCCTGCATACATTCTTTCAATGTTTTTCTTCCTACATAGTCAATTTGATTTAAAAGAGGATCTCCAAAATCAATGTCCCGTGCATCACTCATTTCTACCGCGGACACAGTATCACAGCTTATCTCGTCTATACAAATTTTATATTTTGCCGATGTATCAATGACCTTCAATTCCATATATCGAAAAGCATATCTGCGCGGAAGCCTTACAACTGCCGGAAGCTCATCGATATGGATATATTCCTCCTGAATCCATCCCTTGCTCAGCCAGCCGTCATAATCTTCCATATTATCTGTCATTTCTTCCAGCGTCTCGCCAAACTTCAGGTAAATATATGCCGGTGCATCCTGATGGCTGCCAGACGAACTCAGTTTCAGCGTTACATATCCAACTACATGATCGCCAAAATCTGCAAAAATTTTATCATCTCTTCTCAAATGCTTTCCATATAATGTACTGATCGGTGCTTTTTGTGTTACAACGGTCCGCGTCTGGCTGTCCTTATTTAATTTGATTTCATAATCGGCATACACCGTTTTATGGTGTAATTCCGGTTTAAGCGATTCTGCTATCTGAAGGAATCTATTATTTTTATGAACTTCAAAATGCTCCATGATACTGTATGATGCCATAAAATCCGACCTCCTGGTTTCTTTTCAGCAGTATATTGCAAACGGAATCTTGAAATTTCTTTCTGCCATAAGTAATATCTGCTGTTATGTTTACTATAAAACCTACGGCTGATATGAACAATAACCCTGTGCGACATTGATACTATCCAAATCTGACATTGTGCAATTTTGCCTGCCGGTATTTTTTGCCCATTTTTAACCAGATTATCCCAGAATAAGCCAAACCGCAACAATGATAAGCTATAACATAAAGCATTTCATCATCAAGACAGCGGCACGATCTTCAGATCGCACCGCTGCTTTTGCTATGTCACTACCGTTTTATAATATCCGGTCTTTACATATTAGCGAATTCTTTTTCTCTTTTTTATCAGTATAACAATGACTGTACCCAATGACAACAGCATTCCTATTGTTGCCAAAGCAATCGTCAGCGCTGCCGTATCGCCTGTCTTCACAGTTCCGCTATGACTGCTGCTATTGCTACTATTTCCATTATTGGTATTATTGTTATTGTTGTTACCTGTGTTTTGAGAAGGACCTGGTTTTCCGCCTTTAGCCGGAATAGTCGTCTCATCCTTGACCGCATCGCAATGCTTACAGTGAATAGACTTCTTTCCTTCTTCTGTCGCAGTCGGTTCTTTATCAATCGTGTAATCATCTTCCCACTCATGACCCTTTGCTTCGATCACAGTATCAACAAAATTGATTTCTTCCGTACAGTCTTTATCTGCGAAATACTTTCCACAGTCCTTGCAATACCAGTATTCGATATTTCCATCTTCTGTACAATTAGCTTCTTTCGCTTCGACTTTAACAGCCTTATGCTCATGAACTTCGATAAATACAAGATCCTTCTTGGCCTGAGACAGCTTCTCGTACATTTCCTCTATACGGGCCTGATCTTCTGCTGTCAGATTTTTGTCTGCTGCCAGCTTTTCTGCCTCGTCAAGTACTGCGGTAAATGTATCTACGCTTTCCTCTGTATACTTGCTCAGATCAAGTTCCTTACACTCCTCAATGAGAGCTTCCAGAGCAGAAAGATCCGCTTTCTTTTTCATTCCGTCAATAGCAGCCTTCAGGTCTTCCTCTGCCTTTACAACAGTATCCCTATCAACATCTTTGTTCGCCAGGACAGCTTCTGCCTCTTCCAAAGCTTCCTCCAAAGCTGCTAAGCTTTCTTCCGTACATACATCCGTATCCAGATTTTCAGCATTTTCTACTAATTCTTCCAGATTTCTCTTGCTGTAATTTGCAATCACTGCTCTGAACCATGCTGTTCCAATTCCTTTTGTCTCATCTGTATAAGTAATATTTCCGTCATTATTGGAAACTTTTACGGAGTAAATACTCGGATCCGTATTTTCTACATGTGACCATATGTAAACAGAATCATTATCCGGCGTTTCCTGTGCAAGCAATACTGCATAGGCCTCTCCCTCTGTTAAAACAGGTGCCTCTGCAAATACTGCACTTACGATTCCGTCTGCCTCTTCTACCGGTATCGTTACCGAAGCCAGTTCCTGATCGAGATTCATATGATCATCCTGAAGAGAGTAAACCTTCACGATCAGATTGCTGACGTTCTGTCCTTCTTTTCCTACCTTTACCTGAATCTTTTCAAGCTGGCCTGTATGGTTTGCGAAGAATGTCTGATATCTCATATACTGATCATTCTGCTGCCCCACACGGTACGACTTGCCTTCTTTTCCGCCTGATGTATCTACCACGTTATAGTCCACATAAACAGGTACAAGATTCTGTACAGCCTCCTCAATCTTTTCTGCTGAAGCATTGACTGTATCTGCTGTTCTTGTCTCATCCTCAAGCAGAGCTTTTCCTTCTTCTGCTGCCTGCGCCATCGCATCATAGCTTGACTTTGTATAATCAGATGCATCTTTTTCGTCTGCATCCGCAATGGCAGCTTTCAGTCTCTTGTCTGCTTTTTCTAACTCTGCTGCTGCATCAGGATCATATTCAGATTTCAGAGTGACGGTAACAGATTTTGTTCCTGCCGGAACAGTCACGATTCCCGCCTCCTGATCGAACTCAAGATCGCCGCTTACAGAAGCGATATTATTCTTAAAGCTGATCAGTTCCACACTGTATGGAAGTTTAGTTGTATCTCCTGTAAATTCGATCGTCACTTTACTTCCATCTGATGATGTGCTGATGGAATATCCTACCTTCTTGCCCTGTTCAACTACATGATTTGAAACAGAGAATGTCTGGTCTGCCGTGATCCACTCCTTGGGAACGCCACGTCCGATAATGATCTTATCGTTTACTTTCTCCGCAATAAGAGAATCAATCAGCACTTTTGATGCTGTGGACTGTCCCCACATATGCTGGCAGGAACCGCCGCCACCTCTTGCATGATCGATATCCCACGGTGAGCTGTCACTTGGGTAATCAACGCCTTCCCACCATCCGAACGGGCCGCTCATTGCATTCTGAATCATAAACTGATATGCTTTGATACCTGAATCGCGATACTGCTCGCCTCTAAGTGCCGTACTTCCGTATCCCGCATTATAAGCACTACTGTAATATCCGTGCGGATAGCCGCCAAAGTTATAAATCGTATCGCTTACTGCCTCACGACGCTCAAATCCGTGTGTATATGTATCGTCAATGAGGTCGATCATCTCACTGCCTTCCTGCTCGGCTCCGAAGAGATATCCATCCCATCCCCAACGTCCGAACAGGAACATGGACGCCCAGTTTCCGTCGCGCACATCGCCACGCGCACTGTTTTCTGTTGTCAAATTCATGTTGATGGAAAGATACGGATAATTATTTTTTTCACGCATCTCTCTCTGCGTATCCTCAACTACTTTAAGAAGAGAATCATATTCTGCCTGCGCCCACTCAGACTCTGTCTGATATTTGGAGTCGCCGTATTTCTCATACATTTCATCGCACAGATACTGATATGTGCTAAGTCCGGCCAGAGCAGCCCAGTTGTCGATAAGCCAATATCCATGGGAATCGATGGCGTCCGTCTGCTTGATGATACCTTCTCCTCCGTCAATTCTGTCTGTCTCTACATTGTGTGTATGTGTTTTAATCGTATCAAATTTTTCACTGATAAAATCATAATCGCCGGTTTTGCTCAGATAAACTGCGTACGGCCAGCTATATTTCCATTTTGCATCATCATACTGAAGCTGTGCCGGAAGTGTTGCAAGATACTCTTTCGCATATGTGAAATCTCCTTCTGTAAGAAGTGATGCCACGATACCGATCGTATCATGATCGAACATGATATCATATCCGTTCTCACCGACATGAAGTTCTTTCTTGCCGTCCACATCGTCACGAATGATCAGTGTGTAAATAAATCCGGCCTTATAAGCGTTTACAAGCTGTTCATCCGGAAGATCAAGAACAGTCAGCGGTGCCAGGCGATCGTTCCAGTACTTCTTCATGGAATCGTAGTTCTCGTCAAATCCGCCCTGCCCGGCAATCTTTGCACTTTCCGGATACTCATAGGTTCCGCCGAAACGATCGGCTCCGATTGCGTAATCTCTTACGACAGTCTCACCTACCGCTACTTTGTTTGCATTTTCAGCCGCATCATTGAGCGGAACGAGATCAGCGGATACCCTTGGGAGGCTTCTATCCTCTTCTGAATTATTCGTTACCGTCATTCTTGAATATGCGATTTCATAATCATTTCCATCAATGGTATGCTTGTTTGCAAAGTTCTCGATCTTGTAATCCATTCCATCTTTGGAATATTCACTTACGAAGCACGGAAGATATCCTTCTGCATTGTACCATTTCACCTTGCCCGGAATATCCTTTACGCCGAAAGTAACCATTCTGTTTCCATTATCTCTCAGCTTATAGCTTCCGTCAATGTAAGCGATCGGTGCATGCTTGTCCCCTTCCCAACCGAAAGAAGATGTCAGACCTCCGTTCGTATCATACAGATAAGATCCTTTCGTCTCTGCTTTCAGACAGCTTTCATATGCCTGTGTCAAAAACAAAAGCGCTGTATAATACTCTGCATTTGTACCGCCGCCTGCAAGAAGACTTTCTGCATTTGCGATCTCAGCCTCAAGCTGATTTACATAAAACTCTTCATAATCTGCAAGGTTGAGTCTGTTTGCCTCATTTACCTTTTCCTGAAGAAGCGCTTTGTAATTGCTCAGGGTCTGTTCTGATGACAGGGCTGCAGCCTGAAGATTGAAGTTACCCCATTCGTTACTCTTCTTCTTGATCTGACCTGTAACAGTCATTCCTTTATTTGCCGCAAGAGAAACGGTATACACTTTATTCACAGCATTTCCACCTGCTGTCAACTCGTTATTCTCATATACCGGAACATCTTCTCCATCCAGTTTAATGGAAATTGCAGCGTCTGCATTCCAAACACCGGATACAAATACAAGCTCTCTGTCCTGATCTGACGGCGCTACCTTTAATTCATATCCGGCCGGTTCTGTGATTTCCTGGCCAATAGACTCCACACTGCCGTTCTTGTATGTGAACACGGCTCCTGTCGTATTATTTTCCGCAGATTCCACCGGAGTTCCGTCTGTCCAGGTATATGCTACCTTCGCATCATTCATCGTTGATATCTCATCATCACTTAATTTATCGTAAGTAATCTGAGGCTCAACGTCCTTTTTACGGGTGGTTGTCTGGCCATCACCTTCGAAATGGATCCAGTCCAGATCTCCCCGCTCCGTCAGGTTCAGCTTTGGCAGTGCAGTGACATCCTGAACGGTTACCGCGATCGGTGAAGGCTCCGCTGTCTTCAGCGCAATTCCGCCAAGTGAAAGATTTCCGTCGTTATGTGCTTTTTCTTTGATTTTCGTCGTAACGGTAACTTCATTTCCCGGGCGGACGGTTACCGTATACTTATTCATTTGTGCAGATCCGCCTGCTTTTAACTCCGTCGTATATACCGGAGTTTCCTCGTTATTGACTGCAATACCGATCTCTGCTGATGCATTCCAGATACCGGAAACGAATGTCAATGTACGGGTTTCATCTGCCTCCGGAATCGTGATCCGGTATCCCGCGTCTTTGTCCACAGTACCGGTTCCGATTCCCCGATAGTTAAATACACCTGCATAAGTGTATCCTGTCTTTTCCGCCTCAGAATCACCGTCGGTCCAGGTGTATCCCATAGCCGAATCATTTGCCGTTGTCAGAGCGCTGTCCGGGTCCAGGTTCTCCCATTCGATCAGGTGGGTATCTCCGCTTTTGCGGGTGACCTTATCTTGTCCCGCAATATGAACCCAGTCGAGGGCGCCCTCTTCTGTCAGGTTCAATGTCGTTCCCGAATTCACCTTTTCGATCACCGCTACAAGCGGGTTCAGACCCGAGTCGTTTTGTGCAGGTGCAGCCGCTGTAGGCATTACCGCACTCAGGCTCATTGCCGCACTTAGCAGCAGGCTCAGAACCGCTTTTCCACGTTCCCTCATGTCTAAAATCCTCCTTTTTGTTCCTTCCTCAGAAGTTTTATATATTGTTGCAATGGACAATTCCCCTGCACTTTGCAGGAAAAGATCCGGCAGCGCCTCCCTTGCGCCTTCTCCCATCCCAACAATAGTTGCACGGGTTGTCCGAATTGCCGCTGCTTCCGCGGCTGAAACTTCAAATTTTTCAGCCCCTCCTTTAAAAAATGATAAAAAAACCCACTTCTGTTGATTATATTACAATTATAAAATGTCTTTATTTTAAAGAACATCGACCCTTTTGACTCTTTTTTTTCTAAATAATACTTTTTTATTTATTGGTTTAAAGTCGATTATGATTATTTTTACTTTCTTTGTAAAAATTTTACATTTTACAGATTTTCCAAACTAAAATAAGGCCCATTGGACCTTATTTCAGGTATGCATAGCAACATCAAAACGAGGTGTCGCAAATCCACGACACCTCGTTTTCTATTCTATATTTTCTTATTGCTAAAGATAAAACATTGCTTTCTGTTGTTTATGAAAGCTCTGTATATTTTAAAAATAGGCTACTCTATCCCGTCAAATCCATTCCACATCAATCCCATGCAATCAATTTCATAATTCTCTTTACTGCACTCATTACTTTTAAAGATCTGTAATTACAAATTGGGGATTAATTCTATCCCTCTCAGATATCTCTCCATATAGGTGATAGATCTCATTATATTTTTTCTTCGCTTCATGAAATTTTCCTGATTGCCGGAATCCATATATTTCGTTCACGCTGTAAGGAAGCATCGGTAATTTTTCCCTTGTCGCAAGGACAAAATAATTATCTGACTGCAAAGCAAGCTCTGCAAATCTTTTCGAAGTAAGAAACCGGTTACCCTCATCAATGAATATAATACTATTTGAAGTTTCTTCTATCTGTCTTTCCCAATCTTCATTATCTATCGTTTTGCATTCACAGTCACATGAAAGAAACACCCCGCTATCAGCGCCATATCTTCTATATTCACGAATAAAATCAATCAATACCGTTTTCCCGGATCCGCTGTCACCTGTGAGGATAGTGATATTTCTCTTTATGATAAAATCATATTTCACTTTTTTGGATTCTACAATAATTCTATGTGAACCTTTCATATCTTCTACTCCTGTTTCATTTCATTTAAATACTGGCTTGCTATCGGAATCAATTCTCTCATAGAGTGGACCATCTCATTCCCGTTTTTTATCTTTATGTCAAATTCCGTGTCTTTTCCAAAGCTCATCATATGTCTTAAGTTAATTGTCACATCCTGCTGTTTTCCGATTTCCAGTATCCATTTTGCACAGTTATCTCCACATGTAGATGCATTAAAAATTCTATCCGGCTCATTCAATATCAATAATAATGTCTTTACACCTCCGGATAATCGTTCCGGTGGAATCTGCCCCAGTACCGGACTGTTAATACATTCTCCGCTCACAACATCCGAGCCATCAATATCCTTGATCATTTGTTTCGCAAGCTCTGTTTCCAACCATTCTGTTTCATAGGTATTCTTGAAATAAACATTTGTGTTATAAATGCTATTTTCCACATCGCCATATATGATAGTAAGCATACAATACCTCCATTTTCGTCAACCTTTATTAATAATCATTGTACCAGATATTATTACATTTTTTAATTATCAAAAATAAATATTTTGTAAGTTAAAAATTGGTACCGCAATCCGTTCTCTCATATTAATTACAAAAACTGTGTCATATAAACAGGCAGACAAAAGATATCTTTATCCTTTGAGAAATCTTTCGTATAGATTAAATACCTCCACAATACCCTGTCCGAGAATTTTTCCGCAAACGCATCCAGCGATTTATGTGTCTTATATCCAGACGATTTTATCTCAATAGGGCATATTTTATTTTTTCTTGCAATTAGGAAATCCACTTCATAATTATGCTTTGACACTTCATTTAACATCGTGAAATAGAACAGCTCATTTCCATTTGCTGCAAGAATCTGAGCTACAACATTCTCATACAAATATCCAAGGTTTGCACTTAGCTTATCGCTCAGAAGTTTCTCATAAATGATATTCTCTGTAAAATCTCTGTCCCTGAACATAAGTGTCGCAAACAGCCCTGTATCACAGATAAAAAGCTTAAACCGTCTTAAGTCTTTACTGTTTGACATTGGAATAGCTGGATCATTTGCATGATAAGAAACAAGTACCGTCTTAGAATCCTTAAGTTCTGCAACCAGTTCCAATATCTTGTCAGAACTCTCACCCCCAAGTACAGAGGAAGCCTGATACCTTGACGCATTTTTATTTAGCTGTGCCGGAATTGCATCAAACAGCATGGAAATGCGCCCCGTTGGGTCAATCTTCATAAAATCATCCTCATACAGATTCAGAATATCTCTCTTTACCTGATCTACCAGTCTGAAATTATTACTTCTGATATATTCATCTACAGCTTGCGGCATTCCACCTACTAGCATATACAATCGGAAATCCCTCATAAGTTTCCTGTTCATCTGATCTCCCAATCCTACCCCTGCATCAAAACACCTTTTCAGAAGCGGTATAGTGGTCTCATCGCCTAGCGCCCAAAGGAACTCCTCATAATCCATCGGGTACATTGCAAGCTTTCTTTCCTCGCTTGGAATCAGAATATCTTTTACATTTTTCCTTATGGAAATCAGAGAACCCGTTTCAATATAATCATATCTATGATCTTGCACCAATACCTTGATTGTCTGCCGCGCTTTCGGGCAAAGCTGCACTTCATCGAAAATTATCAGTGATTTTCTTTCATGTAGATCTACTCTATATCTCAGCTGAAGCTGTAAGAATAGATAATTCAGATTTGAAACATCCTCAAAAAGATCCTTTACCTCCTTGGCTGCCTGTGCAAAATCAATCATAATATAGCTCTCATACTCATTCCTGGCAAATGCTTCTGCCACTGTGGACTTTCCAATTCGTCTGGCTCCTTCAATCAGAAGTGCGCTTCTTCCTTCAGAAGTCTTTTTCCATTCAAGCATTTTGTCATATATCTTTCTCTTAAACATATGTCCTCCCAGATATCGCATTTTTTAATTATCAAAAATTTATGATTACCGCATTTTTTATTTCTCTATTATACCATATTTCCGCATTTTTTATACTCAAAATTTGCATCAACATCTGTTTTTGTCAATAGGTACCTGCCAAGAAAATTAGTATTAAAAGCTGATAGGGGCAGTTGTGACTCATACGAGTCACAACTGCCCCTGTTTGGAACTATCTATTTCCCGACAGCCCCATCTGTATTGTTACCTGATATGTCTTCTTTTCTCCTGGCTGAAGGAATTTTAACATCCCCCTTTCACGCATCTTATCTCTCCCGTCCGGATAGCAGTTGCCGCATTCCAGACCCAGTACATAGTCTCTTACCCCCATCATCTTCCACTCTACAAAACCATCAAGCACTGCTGCATCAAACGTAATCTCAAGACTGATTCCCAGTTTCGGCTGGGTAATCCTTGCTATTCCATTGCTATCAGAAAATTCATGATAATAGCATCGTTCCTGATACCCTGCCGTTGGTTTCTCCATATGCATCCAATTCTCCATATCTTCCGCCGCATGTGCATCGCGGGGCGTCACTTTCTTGGATGGAATCTCCACCACGCTGTCTTCGTCAAGAAGCGGATACCCCATATTCATATGATACAGGATTTCAAAAGGCTCTGTTCGATCTCCTGTATTCTCGATCACATCTATAATAGTAAAGGTATTTTCTTTTGTTGACACCACGATTTCTCTAGTCAAACGTAGTTTCCGCCCAAAGATCGTCTCATCCTTTGTCACACTTCTTACAATCAGTTTTTCCTCTTCCATCGTATAATAAGCTTGCTCGCAGGGTGTGTTGGCAATAGAACCGTGAAGAGGAATTTTCTCACCCTCATCCACACAGGGACTTCCCACTCCATTCAGTCCACAAGTTGTAAGAAAGCCTGCCGTAAAAGAATTCAGCCAGTTACTTTCCACACTGTCATAATACGCCGGTGCAACATACCCACAGGGCGACATATAGCTTAAATTGATTCCCTGAAATCTTAATCTGGTAATATCTCCGTTTCGGTCGGGCGAAACCGTCATATCGATTCCCTGACCGTTATGTATTTCATACAGGCGCATCCCATCGCCTTTCCCACCGATCAAACGGTGCTCTTCCACACCATATAGCTGTGAGTCATGTCCAATATAAGGATTCATATTCTTCCTTTCCTCAGGAAATGTTCTGATTCATTCACATCCTGATTTTGTATTCTGATTAAACGATATTAGATTCAAAAGGTCATGCATGTCAATACATCCGAGTTGAACCATACAGCATCATATTGTCACACAAGAGGTCTGACAGCATCATACAACTTTTCATATTTTTCGTATATTTTCATATACTTTTCATGCATCTCTTCCCTTGGTTCGTAAGTAACCGTTTTCTCGATCATATGGCCGGCCGCATCATCGAGGTTCTTAAAAAGACCAATGGCTATTCCGGTAAGCATTGCGCTTCCCACGGTTCCAGCATCCACTGTTTTCAGTGCAGTAATTGGCATATTTAAGACATCTGCCTTCATCTGCATCCATTCACCGGAATGAGCGCCGCCTCCGGTAGCAAGCAGTTTCTGAAATGCGATTCCTGACCCCTCAAGCCGCCTCATATTCAGATACATTTCATAGACAACGCCCTCCATACAGCCTCGATATAGCTCTGCTGTACTCGTATCGGTCGTCAGGCCCAGGATTGCTCCCTTTGAACCCGTATCCATATACGGAGTTGCCGCACCGGCAAAATGTGGGAGCACCAGAAGTCCTGTGGGACTCTTCGCCTGCCCTTCCAGCAGGGAATTCACAGAAACTCCCCTTCCTTTCGCCTGCTCTTTTTCTTTTTTTGCCAACGTATCTACTGCCCATTGTATTAATGCTCCGCCGGTATAGGAAAATGCATATGCCACATATTTCCCGGGAATCACATAGGGCACAACAGAAAAATAACCGTCATACATCACATCGATATCCGGGATTTCATTATAGACAGGGGTAAGACACTCTACCGTTCCCGCGCCGTCCACCGCCACAGACGCATCAAACGCCCCTGCACCCACTGCTGCCGCTACCTGATCATGACTGACAGAAATCACCTGTACGCTCTGCAATAACCCTGTTTTTTCTGCGGCTTCCTTCGTGATACAGCCTGCCGTCGTTCCGGTCGGGACCGGCTCTGACATTTTTGCCATATCAATCCCCGCTATGTCAAAGATTTCTCTGCTCCACTTTAGCGTGCGGATATCGAAAGCCATCGTTCGGGCAGCCAGGGAATAGTCGATCTGGGCCTTTCCGGTCAGATGATATACTACGTAATCTTCCATAAGCAGGATTCTCCTGGCTTTATGATATATTTCCGGCCGGTTGTTTTTCATCCACATGATTTTCGAAATACTATACATTTCGTGAGCGCGAAGTCCTGTAATCTCCGCTATCTTCCGGTCTCCAAGCTGTGCCTTCAGGTAATCGCATTCCCCGGTGCCCCTGGGATCTGTATAGAGCATCGCCGTATGTAACGGTTTTCCCTCTTCATCTGTCATGACAAACGTCTCGCCAAAGCTGGTCACTCCCAGACCTGCTATATCCGGATATTTTTCTGCCATCTCCCTGAGAACCGCATAGACGCCCTCCATCATCGTGGAGATATCGATTTCATGCCCACCCACACTACGCCGCACCGGATAATCACGATACGCCTTGTCCAGATAACTACCTTGTTCATCAAAGACCGTGCATTTACAGCCGGTCGTTCCAATATCAAGCCCTGCTATTTTCATGGCTGTCCTCCTGTCTAGTCAATATCCACCCAATCATACCCAAGATATGTTGTGAAGGCTTCTTTTAAGACCTCTTTCATATGACCGACGCCGATACAGGTATGATGTTTAAATCCTCCTTTTGCAAGACGAATCATCTTATCCTCCATATTCGGAATCTCACATACACCTGCACATCCGAAATAAGCTTCCTCAATCGGATCATCGGTAAATTCTGCCTCACTCACATAGATTTTAATTTTGCCGTCCACAGTCAGACAGTTGGAAATCGTCGTCTTCATTGGCCGAATTCTTCCTTCATTGGTTCCCCAGCCGCTTCCCGGATCGCCTTTGTCGAACATCTTATGACTTGTAACGGTTCCCTTTTCTGTCATGAGACTCTGCGCAGTAGAACCACAGTGGAAAAGAATTACTTTATTCTCTTCGTCACCATAGTTGTTATTCCAGTCCAGTACGGCTGTCGGCTCTTCGCTTGCCAGAGACATGGCACGCATAGAAATCGCGGAGGTCAGATCAATCTCACAGCTTGTGACGATTCCCCGGTCATTTAACTCCGAAAGAAGCACACAAGGACATACTCTTAAAATCTGTTCCATCTCATTCCAACAACGAATTGCAAGCGAATCTAAGTGGTACTCCTCTATATATTCATCGATAACAACCGATATCTTCGCAAGCGTAAGCTTCTTCTCCATCGGTACTCTGGTGAAATCCGTATAATTCTCAAGAACTGCCAGCTTTTCACGAACTGCTGCTTCCTCATCTGCTTTATTATTTACCTTATAAACCAATTCTGATAAATCAAAGGTCTCCACTGTAATCCCGTTTTTCTGTAATCCAACCTCATCAAACCTCGTTGTTTTAAATGCAGTCGTCCTCGCACCGATACACCCAATGGTAAACCGCTTCATTCCATTCACTACTCTGCAGATTGCCGCAAAATCTCTCAGATTTTCCTGAAACTTCGGACTTAACGGGTGTACCACATGCGGTTTTAACACGGTGAACGGTACCTGATACTGGGTAAATACATCTGTCACGGAAAACTTTCCGCAAAAAGCATCTCTTCTGTGTGCAAAATCCATTTTCCCGATCTCATCCGGGTATGCCTGCATAAGAATGGGAACGCCTGCATCCTGAAGTGCCGTAATGGCACCATTCTCATCTGCAAAAATCGGCATGGAAAAAATCACACCGTCATATTCTCCTTCATGCGCCTTTAACCAATTTGCATAAAGCCTTCCCTCATCCCTCGTTTCAATCCCGCCAAAGCGTGTAAGCTCCGGGTCCATGGCGATATAGTCATAGCCTGCATCCGTGACGGCCTGGACCATGTCCTCCCTTGCTCCATAGATTAATTCCCCGGGCATAAATCCCCTGTTACAAAATGCCAATGCAAATGTCATCTTTTTTTTCATCATCTTTTCTACCTCATTTCGCTTATTTTTGTAAATATTATGACCTTTTGACCCTGATATCCTATTATTTCAACAGTCCAAAGACCTTCATAGCCCCCTTAACATTCTCTTTCATGGCCTCTCTTGCTGCCATGTAAATAGACGAAAAGAATACCGGCTCTCCTTCTTTTAAGCTGTTTAGATATTCTACAACTGCATTTCCCCCTGATTTATCCATATAAGTAAAATAATTAATCTTACGCACGCCGGCCTTGATTGCTTTCACATAATCTTCCCGGCTTACACCGGAACCACCATGCATGACGACCGGAATGTGGTTCGTCCTTTCTCTTACATTTTTCACCACATCAAAATCAAGCTTCGGTTCTGTCAGATAAATCCCATGCGTCGTCCCAAAGGAACATGCTAAGGCATCAATGCCCGTCTCCTCAACAAATGCAGATGCCAGCTCCGGGTCTGTATAGATCTTCGTCTCATCTTCTGCACCTGCCTCGCCGCTGCCACTTTCTCTTTTTCCCATAGAACCGAGCTCCGCCTCCACGGACGCACCGTATTTTTCTGCCATCTCCACTGCTTTTTTCGTATTTGCAAGGTTTTCTTCATACGGCAGAACAGAACCATCATACATAATACCTGTAAACCCTATCTCCAGCGCCTGCTGCAAATATTCTAACGTCTCACCATGATCCAGGTGAACACACACCGGAACCGTCGCTTTCTTAGCCATTTCCACCAGAATCGGCCCTATGGTCGTAAGCGGTATCCATGGTTCATGACACTGTGCAAACTGAAGAATGACCGGCAGACCAAGCTCCTGTGCTGCTGCAATTTCCGCTTCAGCAGCCTCCAGACAAGGCGCATTAAAAGAGCCAACCGCGATTCTCTTCTCTTCGGCAATCTTCATAATTTCTTTTAATGTAACTAACATATCTCTCGTCTCTCCTTTTCTATTTATAATAAGCATATACTTGTATTCAGATAGAATATAGTGTATTCTGTTTCTAAATACTGTAAATTTGTTTTTTATTAATGCTATTATACTTTTTAATGAGGAGAAGAATAAGTATGGACTCTTTTACACTTAATCTGAATAAAACAGAACTTCTTGATTTCATGCGTGACTTCCACTTATTGACCGGCATCAAAATCGCACTTTTTGATGCGGCAGGAAATGAAATATTATCCTATCCGGAAATCCACTGTGCTTTTTGTTCCCTTATCCGCTCTGACAAAAATGGCGAAGCACATTGCTTAAAGAGCAATGAACAATCCTTCAAAAGATGTCAGAAAACCAAAAAACTGGAAATATTCCATTGCCATGCAGGGCTAATCGAGGCCACTGCACCGCTGATTGATAGCGAAAACGTGATCGGCTATATTATGTTTGGACAGATTACAGATCAGCCTGATTCGGCCAAGCTTTCGAATCTGCTGCAGAATGTAATTTCAAGGTACCATTTTAGAGATGCTAAAAGTGATTTTTCTATACAGGACATTACGGTAAAAACAAACGAACAGATTCAGGCCGCCGCAAAAATTCTTGAGGCATGTACTTTTTATGTCCTTCTCAAGGATATTGTTCGACTGCAAAAAAAGAATTTTATTCAGAATTTGAATTCTTTCCTTCTTGCTCATTTGTCAGAAGATCTGTCTGTGGACCGCCTTACGAGAGAATTTCATATCAGCAAAAATAAACTCTACGATTCCTGCAGCCGCTACATGGATATCGGGATTGCTGAACATATCAAACGCCTTCGTATCGCTGAGGCCAAGCGTCAATTAAAAGAAACCAACCTGTCCGTACATGAGATCTCAGACAATGTTGGTTTCAATGATTATAATTATTTCTGTAGAGTATTTAAGAAAGTTGTGGGAATGTCTGCCGGGAGCTTTCGGAAATCAAAATAATATCGTATCGCGCGGGATTTTTATTGCGTTTACAAAAACGGTGTCATATAAACAGGCAGAAAATTTGTTTGCTTAACTTTTCATAATATATTCCAATTAATAAAAAACATCGTCAAACGAAATAGCATTAAATATTCCCAATTTTAATGAATCATCATCATTCTGAATATGATTTAATACACTATCCAATTTTCCACTTCAACACCAAGAAATTTGATTTGCTTTCCCATTATATAAAAAGTTCATTTTCTTTTTTCTTTTCACACTCTGCCTTCATTTTCTTTGAAGCCATTTTAACTAGAAACGAATTGACCTTCCTTGCTTTGCTTGGACAAATTTCCACACATCTCATACATGAGATACATGCATTTTTATCTGTCTTTTGAGGTTCTCTTAATGAAATAGCTCCTACTGGACATTCCTTCGCACATAGTCCACAATTCGTACAACCTTTTTTTGCTTTTGGCTTTAACGGTACCCCTTTATATTCTCGATATGGATAATTTCCTGGTAATTTTATTTTTTCACATGATGAATCATTTTCTATCTTATGCATTATTTTTCTTGTAAATTCTACAAGTTCTTTTTTATCTTTCTCATCTGGACGGCCAGTAGCAAATTGATGCATGATAGAGTGTTCTGCTATTGCTGCAACAGCAGCCACACAAGAGAATCCATTCTTTTCCATACATTCTGTCAATTCTCTCAGCGTATCATCATAATCTCTGTTACCATAAGACACTACTAAAATAGCTTTAGCATTATTTCCATGGAAATCTTTCATTCGTTCTATCGCAATGGCTGGTACACGGCCGCCATAAGATGGAACGCCGATAATACAAATATCTTCTTTATCAAAAGTTTGTTGGAATGTATTTTCTCTTTTGCTCAAATCAATTTCTTGATATTTTCCAAATTCATTAGCAATTATTTTTACTATTTTTTCAGTACTACTTGTCGGACTGAAATATGTGGCATATACATTCATATTTATTCCCGCCTTTCCCTTTCTTCAATATCTCCTTTTTTTAAACCGAGATAAAGGTCCACCGGACCTTCACTCAGGTATGCTTGGCAACACAAAAATGGAGCGCTACTCCATAAGTGATTATTCACCTATTTGCAACGCCCCCTCTCATTAATGATAGTTTCTTTGAAATTCGGTATAAAATCCGATTAATTTTTCCAAAGATTCATTCGTTTGTTTTACTTCTTCTTCGCACAGATCAATACTCTCGGCTACTATAGAAGCATGTTCCATATCCCGTTTGATATGTGCCTGATTCACTTTACGTCCTTTTTCAGTCGGAATCAATACACAATATCTGCGATCACTATCCAGCTTTTCACGGAACACGAGTCCTTTTTCAATCAATTTATCCACCATTACAGAAGTAGAACCTTTCGTGCGAAACATCTTTTCTGTAAGTCCTGCCTGACTGATTCCTTCATTCTCAACGATCATTTCCAATGTATGCGACTCATTATCATAAAGTTCTTCGCCCAAATAGTCTCTCGGCCTAACACGCAGCGCCTTCATAATCAATTCTACTGTATATAATTGATTAATCAAATGATAAATTTCGGTACTAACTGACATTTTATCCCTCTTTCTTCGCCATGATTCATTTATTGCATCGCATCATGCACAATGGTATAATACGCACTTTGTGTCTATTATACCATATAAGAAAATGATTTTCATACCCAAAATTTATCCGGTGCCATGTATTAAAAATACTATATCCGGCGTTTCAAAATCCTAAAATTTATTGCATCATGGAATACTTCTTCACGATCTCGACAATGATTTCCGTCACATAATCCATTCCTTCAATCGAAGTATGTTCAAGCGGACCGTGATATGCAAAACCCCCAGTCCCTAGATTCGGGCAAGGAACATGATTGAGGCATAAATAACAAGCATCTGTTCCTCCTCGGATTGGCACGATTCTTGGTTTCACCCCGACTTTTTCACAAGCCTGATTTGCTATTTCAATCAAGTGTTTCTCCTTTTCAATTATTCCGGCCACATTTGGGTATTGTTTTGTTATTTTTAATTCTACCGTGCTGTCTCCCCACTTCTCATTGATTCTCTTTTCAATATGTCGCAATAACTCCTGACGGAATTCAAAATATTCTTGATTGTGATCCCGTATTGTATATTCCAATGTGGCATGCTCCACACTTCCATTCATATTCACCAAATGATAGAATCCTTCATATTCTTCTGTAGCAAACGGAATATCCTCTAACGGGATTGCTGCGTTGATTTCCATGGCAATCAGGTTTGCATTGTGGAGTTTATTTTTCCCTGCACCCGGATGAACACTTACTCCATGAATATCAAAAATCGCTTTGCTTCCATTAAAGTTTTCATATTCGATTTCCCCTTCTGCTCCACCGTCCAAAGAATATGCGTATTGCGCTCCAAATCTTTGTATATCAAATTGAAAGATTCCAGTACCAATTTCTTCATCTGGTGTAAATGCAACACACAGCATTCCATGCGGAATTTGATGCTTTTGGACGATTTCCAGCATGGTCATAATTTCCGCAATTCCAGCCTTATCGTCAACCCCCAAAAGCGTAGTCCCATCACTCGTAATAATTGTGCGGCCTTTCATATCCTGAAGATGTGGGAAATCCTTTACCGTAATGCAATTGTTCCCATATGGTAAATGAATATCTGTTCCATCATAATTCTCATGAAACACCGGATTGATCTCATTGCCCGTTACCTCCTCAACTGTGTCCATATGTGCAATAAATCCCAATTTTACCGAATTCTCATATCCATCCGTTGCCTCAAGGTGTGCATATACAATGCCAGATTCATCTATAGCAGCATCTGTCAAGCCAAGTTCTTTTAATTCCGTAGCCAACATGTTTGCCAATTTCCATTGATTTTCTGAGGATGGGACTGTCGTGGCTGATTTGTTACTTGCTGTTGGAATTTTAATATATCGCAACATTCTCTCATAAGCTTTCAATTTGTATATCGCCTGCCTTTCTCTCTTACTTTCAGTTATTTCAAAACTTCTCGTATAACTCTCTCCGCATTTTTATATGCAATCTTTTCGATCAGTTGAGAAGAATAACCTTTTCTTTCCAAAGCCTCAAATAAATATCCCATATAATCTGGACCTGCTATTTCAAAATTTCCTCGAATTCCATCAAAGTCCGTTCCGATCACTACGCAGTCTTCACCGCCTTTTTGAATCATGTGATCCATATGCTCACACATCCTTGCAACCGTGCTCTCTTTACATGATACATCTGGATTTAAAAATTCCGGTCCAAAATTCACTCCGATTCCACCGCCTTTTTCTCCAATGCAGCGTATCATTTCATCTGTTAAATTTCTCTGATGCGGGCATATACTTCTACAGTTGGAATGTGATGCAATAAACGGTTTTTCAGAAAGATTGGCTACATCCCAAAAACTCCCATCCGATAAATGGGATACATCAATGAGTATTCCAAGATGATTCATATATGGAATCGCTTCTTTTCCAAATGAAGTGAGACCTTTTTCCATTACGGATGAATCTTTCGAATTCGGGAAGCCAAAGCAATTCTCTTTGTTCCATGTAAGGCTCATAAGTCTTACACCTTTATCATAATATTTTTTTAACTTATCCAAGTCTCCATTGACGCTTCTTCCGTCTTCGATTGTTAAAAATGCTGATATTTTTCCTTTCTCGGCATTCTGTTTTAGTGTTTCATAATTATATGCCATTCCTAAAATATCAGACTGATCCGATGCAGTCGTATTCATGATTTCAACAAGAGCATCTATGTAATCATCATCTTTAGGTACCGGACGCCCTATCATTTTCTCCGCTCCGTCCGGCGGCATGAAAATCGCAAAAAACTGTGCTTTCGTTCCGCCTTTCCTAAGACGTTTTACATCAACCATTGCGTTTGGAAGTTCCAACATATCTTTTTTTCCAAACAGATAAGACATCATCAACGTATCACAATGAAAATCAATATAATTCACGTAAACTCCCTCCTAACGTTTTAACCGAACCGCAAATGTAATTAAAAGTGCTCCATATACACCCGGGAGTGCGAATTTCAATGAATCATTAATTGCCTCCGGCAATATATTTGCAATGTACGAACCAAAAAGAATTACAATTGCAAGGAAAAAGAAGTTCACTACAACGGATGATACGATTCCATATACTCCTGCAATTTCTGCTTTTTTTGTTCCATATTTTGCTTCTACTGCATTCTGTGCCGCTGTAATCGCCGGAACTCTCATTGTAGTTACATTTCCTGCAACAAAAGCGATATAACTTCCAGCAATTCCAATCATCGGGAAGTAGATTACCGGTTCTAATATCCATGTAAAAATACTCATTCCAAACTGTGTTGCACCGGCTTTTGCTACCACATCCCATCCTGGATGGAAATCCATCCCAAAAGATAACCAAAGTGCCGGAACAAAACTAAATACTAAAAGGAAAAGCATACTGAATGTTCCAATACGATGAACCTTTGGAATATAATCTTTATGATAAAGATTTTCTGCATTTACATTATTTTTCTTTTTTTCTTCCATTTCTTCTTTCTCCTATATTAAAACAAACTATTTACAATTCCACCAGAAATAATCGCACCCAAAACAGAAATACCCATTGCCCATTGTTTCAACCACTGCTTATCCATTTTCGTGGCAAGTACATTTGTAGCTACCATCAGTACTCCACCTACGATCAAAGCGATTAAATGCGCTACACTTTCTTTTGCCTGAAAATATGAAAGCGCGGCAAAAATCACAAATGGAAGTATTGCACTACAAATGTAAACGCCCACGGATGTTTTTCCATCTGAATTTTTCTGTAACATTTTATCAAATGTGGAGCCCAATCCTCTTGCGATCATAGGTACTAGAACCAAATATCCACAGCTCATCAACGCCATAGACCATAGTGCTGCCGCCAATGCTTTTCCTGTCAATTCTTCGCTTCCAAGGGTTACTCCTGCCATTTGTGCTCCAATACTTGCAGCCGATAATTCAGATCCTGCAGAGCCAATCATTCCGATACGCATCAATGTAATAGGCGCTCCGATCAATGTAATCATACTTAATGCAACAACAAATACAGATACTGCCGGTCCGATTGCAACAATTCCACCTGCTTTTAAGCTTGCTTTCACTTCTTTTTTCGTTAACATATTGGTTTTCTCATTATACTTTTGTGTCTGCCGAAATATTAATATCGACTGTAGTACAGCTACTCCGATTGTAATCAATGAAAACGCCCACATTACCGGTCCATTCGCTAGTTTCAAAATTTCATTCATAAATATCCTCCTCATTTTCTTCATTAACACAACTCATGTAAAGCCTTGTCAACCTATTTTGTTTTTCAATTAGTTTGTCTGTTAAACTATTAGTGTAAAAAAATATCAATACAATGCTGCTCTGATTTTTTCCATCGCATGAACAAGAAGCGACCTCGGACATCCGAAATTTACTCTTAAATGTTGCTCCCCTCCTTTTCCAAACCATGCTCCCGGAACGCCGATTACTCCGGCCTCCAAAAATATTTTGCGAAAAATATCTTCCTCAGTCAGTCCCATTCCCGAAAAATCCAACCATCCAAGAAATGTACCTTCTGGTTTTACCATCTTAATCCCCGGCATCTTTTCTTCTACAAATTTCAGCATATACTCTACATTGTCCTGCATATAAGATAATTCCTGCTCTAACCACTCTTCCCCTTCATCTGTGTATGCTGCAACTACAGCTTCGAGACCAAATGTATTTTTGATATCCAGAGACATCCGAATCTGCATCTCACAAAATCTCTTCCTTATGCTTTCATTTGGAAGGATAGCCATACTGAATTTTAATCCGGATATATTGAATGACTTACCCGGAGAATTCAGTAAGATAAATTTCTCTCTATATTTTTGATCAAGACTCAATAATGGCAAATGACGATGCCCTTCAAACACAATGTCACTATGAATTTCATCAACAATCAGCATTACTTCATTATTCAAACAAATATCTGCAACTTTTCGTAGCTCTTCTTCCATCCAGACTCTTCCAACCGGGTTATGCGGACTACACAAAACCATCATTTTGTTTTCCGGCTTAGCTGCCAACATCTCTAACTCCTCATAGTCCATTTCATAATATCCATCCACACATTTCAAACCATTATTCACTACCCTTCGGTCTGCATTCCTTATGATTTTAGCAAACGGATTATATACCGGTTCTTGAATAATCACTCCATCTCCTTTTTCCGAAAAAGATCGGATTGCTATGTTAACTCCTGCTACAACCGATGGCAAAGCCGCAATCCACTCCGACTGTATTTCCCAATGGAAACGTTTCTTCTGCCAAAAGCAAATTGTGCGGTACACTTCCGGAAGTAACGTACAATATCCGAAAATCTGTTTTTCTGCTCTCTTTTTTACTGCCTCTACAATAATCGGAGCACAGGCAAATTCCGTATCTGCCACCCACATCGGAATTATGTCATCCGGAATCTTCTTCCCAATATAATCTTCTACTGCTCTAGAATGCCACTTCATGTCAAAAGTGTCCTTCCGATCTACAATTCTGTCAAAATCATATTCCATTTCACCACTCCTTGTTTATCATAATTAGTTTGTCTGTTAAACTAATTGTATACTTCTTTATCGTTTATGTCAATAATATATTTATTTTTTTTATTTTTTTTATGCATAGTGTACATTCCCTTATCTTTTGTTACTGGGATAACTTTATTTGAAATGTGGAGATGTTATGAAATCATATCTAGAGGTACTTGTATGACAATGCGGTATCAATAAAAGCTAGATTGAACGTAAGCGCTTAATTAAACGCTTACATTACAAATTGGGGATTAATGCTATCCCGCTCAGATATCTCTCTATATAGGTTCTTTTCTAAGTAAGAAACCTGTTACCCTCATCAATGAATATAATACTATTTGAAGTTTCTTCTATCTGTCTTTCCCAATCTTCATTATCTATCGTTTTGCATTCGCAGTCACAGGAAAGAAACACCCCGCTATCAGCACCATATCTTCTACTCCTGTTTCATTTCATTATTTCCGCATTTTTTATAATAGAAATTCGCGATTTTAATTTAAGTGATTATCAGATAGTTGAAACAACTGTGGCTACCTACTTTATAACACCAAAGCTTCGGTAGCTAATCGTATCATATTCTCAGCAAAATACTATTGACAAATCACAATGTGATTTGTACAATTTAAATAAAATACGGCGGAATATTAAAATGCCGAAATTTATTTAAATATTTATTGTAATTTTGGATATACTGAAATTGAGGTGAGAGATATGCAGAACGCAGCCATAATTCCAGATGATCAGATGATCTTTTCGGTGCAAGAACTAAAAGACAAGGGTTTCTCTTATTATAAGATAAATCAGATGGTGAATCAGGGCATACTAATAAAACTAAATAAGAAATTCTATGAAAACGCAAACTTTCAAGGTGAAGAGTCGGATTTTTATTATGCATATGCCTTTGTTCCCGGCGGAGTAGTATGCCTGCTGAGCGCAGCTGTATATTATAATCTGTCAACGTACAGACCGGAAGCTATCGATGTTGCAATTCCAAGAAAATCAAAAGTTTCTACTCTTCCGGATTGGCCAGAGCTGAATGTGTGCTATTTTACAGATGAACGTTTTGATGTAGGAATCGAAACAGTAAAAAACGGAAACAATCAATTCAGAATCTATAATATTGAGAAAACAGTTGTAGATATCGTTTTTTACCGTGAAAAGATTGGAATTGAAGAAACTAAGGAAGTACTTACTACGTATTTGCATAGAAAAGACCGCAATTTGAATCGGCTTATTCGATATGCAAATATGCTGAAATGTGGAGATGTTATGAAATCATATCTGGAGGTACTTGTATGACAAATGCGAGATCAGTAAAAGCTAGATTAAAGAATCAGGCTGTAAAGGATGGGAAAACCATGCAGGATAAATTGGTAACCTTTGGTTTGGAGAGAACCATCTATAGGATATCTGTCTCTTTATATGCAGAACGATTTACACTTTTCTATATGCATTATTTGATGGGGAATATACACGCGCAACAATGGACATCGATCTGCTTGCTCAACATATTCCCAACAATGCAGACGAAATGAAAAAGATTTTCAAAGATATCTTTTTGATTAAATGTGATGATGCCATTAGATTTGACCTAGATACACTAAAAGTGATTAATATAACAGAATTTAAAGAATACCATGGAGTGGATGTTTCTATCATGGGATATCTAGATAGAACAAAAGTGCCGGTATCCATCGACATAGGCTTTGGTGATGTGATCTATCCTGAAAGAATGAAAATGGACTTCCCTGTTTTGTTAGATATGGAAATGCCCAAAGTGTATGCTTATTCCATCTATTCTGTAATAGCAGAGAAGTTTGAAGCATTTGTATCACTTGGTCTTGCGAATGGCAGATATAAAGATTTTTATGATATCTATGTTTTAGCAGATAGGTATGTTCTTGATGGATCAGAACTGAAAAATGCAATTGTCGAAACATTCTGTCATAGAGGAACTGGTTTTGATGATATTATAGCTTTCGAAGCTGATTTCACAGAAGATGCTACAAGGCAAAGCAGATGGAAATCTTTCATTAAAAAGAAGAAGGCTCTTATGCAAGTGGATTTTAAAAATACGATATCCCTGATTAAATCATTACTTATGCCAATTGCAGAAGCTATTCGAAATGATTCATCGTTTAATAGTAGGTGGAACAAAGAATCTAAAAGTTGGAATTAAAATACATAGTATGTATCATAAGAATCGTGTGTAGAAATATATTGTCCTTTTATTTGTGTGTACTTAGGTATATTTGATACCTAATAAACAGCCTTTCCCGTCTCTGGAAAAGGCTGTTCTTAAAACCGTTCCCTGCGAGAATCGAACTCACAACTAGCGCTTAGGAGGCGCTTGTTATATCCATTTAACTAAGGGAACCTATTATTTATTTTTTGAGAAATATGCGAAATGCATATGAATTTAATTGAATTCCATATTTTCTATGGACTTTTGAAAGATATGGCTTATAGCCAATCTTCACTTAACTATTAATACTATAATATGATACCTTTTAATAGGCTTTTTGTCAATAAATAAAATCTACTATTTTCAGGTATATTACTTGTAATCCGAAATTCCACCTTGGGGTTGAATTTAATCCTTCCAAATTTTAAGTATGTTTGACAACTAAAATGAATAACCAGCTAATCTTCACTTAGACATATATAACAACAAAAACACTGCAAGCGCAGACACATTTTCCACACTTGCAGCATTTTTCTCAACATATTATTTCTAGAAATTAATTCTCCCCTGTAACCATATATTCGCCTTAAATCTTCTCCCGATCTCCGGCTGCCCGGTAACCTTTTCTACCGGAACACATACATCAAACTGCAATTCGTTGACTTCCAGAGTAAGCACATAAACTGTTTTACCAGTCAATTTGTTTTCCACTGTATCCATATCAAGTATCTCACCCAATATTGAATACTGGTCACATTCCACGCCATACGGCATAAAATACGTATCGACGATACTATACACATCTTCATATTGCAGCCTTCTGGACACCTCGGAATATGTATCGATATCGTCCATGGTCAAACTTTCGATTGCTTCTTCATTTCCTTCCCTGGCAGCGCTTATAAGCATCATTCGATTGCGGGATTCCTCACGGCTCTCTTGTACCTGCTGGCTGCTCTTCATGACCGGAAACAGGATCGTTCCCGAACAGGCAAGCCCGGAAAGTGTTACAGAGGTAGAGCTTTTGGGAATATTACCAATCTGCAGCTCCTTCGCATATTCCATTCCATTGATCAGATGAAAAATAAGGCTGACTCCCACCTTGGCATCTTCACAAATTCCCACATATGCCTTCCTGTCACTTCGCCTCTCCACAATAATATCGGCATAAGACGTGACACCGCTTCCCTCAAAATAGGGCAGATAATATTCCCGGCTATAAATTTCATCATCACCTATAACTCCATAAGAGAAAATTCCGATACTGACCCCGCAAACCTTACGCAGCTCACAGAAATCAAGCCCTTCTTCCAGAGAAATTCTTTCATATCCGGTAAAATGTTCCTCTGCATCACGAAGAAATTCAAACCAAATCTTTTCTGAATTTATGTTATGAAATCCAATAGCTTTTAAAAATTTATGCACAATTTACCTCTTTATATTTATGTCAGTGCATATTTAACTACCTGACAATTTTATAGTATTAGCTTCTGCAACTTAGCTGTTTTTTCTATTAGACAATTATCTTATCTCAGTCTTTCCACCCATATATGGACGAAGCACTTCGGGAATTCTCACAGAGCCGTCTGCCTGAAGGTTATTTTCCAAAAATGCGATCAGCATTCTCGGCGGAGCCACTACTGTATTATTCAGAGTATGAGCAAAATATTTGCTTCCATCTTTTCCTTTCACGCGGATTCCAAGGCGTCTTGCCTGCGCATCTCCCAGGTTAGAGCAGCTTCCCACCTCGAAATACTTCTTCTGACGCGGAGACCATGCTTCCACATCACAAGATTTTACTTTCAGATCTGCTAGGTCACCGGAGCAGCATTCCAGCGTACGAACCGGGATATCAAGAGAACGGAACAGATCAACTGTATTTTTCCACATTTTTTCATACCAATCCATGCTGTCTTCCGGCTTACATACAACGATCATTTCCTGTTTTTCAAACTGATGTATTCTGTATACACCACGCTCCTCGATACCGTGAGCTCCTTTCTCTTTTCTGAAACACGGAGAATAGGAGGTGAGTGTCTGCGGAAGTTTTTCCTCCTCCAACATCGTGTCAATGAATTTACCAATCATAGAATGCTCGCTGGTTCCGATTAAATACAAATCTTCACCCTCGATCTTATACATCATGGAATCCATCTCAGCAAAGCTCATAACGCCTGTTACAACATTACTGCGGATCATGAACGGAGGTACACAGTAGGTAAATCCTCTGTCAATCATGAAATCTCTTGCATAAGAGATCACTGCGGAATGAAGGCGGGCAATATCTCCCATCAGGTAATAGAATCCATTTCCGGCTACTCTTCCTGCGCTTTCCAGATCAATACCATTAAATTTCTCCATAATTTCCGTATGATATGGAATCTCGAATTCCGGTACAACCGGCTCGCCAAATCTTTCGTTTTCTACATTTTCACTATCATCTTTTCCAATCGGTACGGAAGGATCGATAATATTCGGAATCGTCATCATAATTTTCTTAATCTGTGCTTCTACATCTTTCTCCTCAGCAGACAGTTCATCTACACGAGCAGCATTTGCCTGTACCTGCTTCTTAAACTCCTCTGCCTCTTCCTTCTTTCCCTGAGCCATACATGCACCAATCTGTTTGGAAATCTTATTTCGATCAGCACGCAGCGCTTCCACTTCCTGTTTGATTTCACGATTGCGTTTGTCTAATTCGATGACTTCATCTACCAAAGGTAACTTTTCGTCCTGAAATTTCTTTTTGATGTTTTCCTTTACTACATCTGGGTTCATTCTCACAAATTTAATATCTAACATAATTTATTCTCCTTCTCTATTCAAGTTTCCCATAATCTTTATCAAATAATCGCAATTTTTCAAATTTAGTTTTCACAAAACTCTTATTTTTTACTCTTAGTTTTATTTTTATTCGCATTTTATCAATCATACTATATTCAGAAAACATAGTCAAAAGATTTTTGATTTTACTTCTGCATAATAGCTCCATGTACTTCCGGATCGTATACTTCCTGATAAATCGCCTGCTCCAGGGATTCTGCTTCCTCTCCGGAAAGCTCGATATAACTCTCTCCGCGGACAATCTCTTTAATATATGTATAGCAGCCTTCCCGGCTATGCATTGCATTGATGATCCAGCCACTGTCATTTCCATCGAGAAGAGTTAATGCAAAACTGAGTTTTCCACCCATCTCATTGAACGCATCATATTTTACAATTCCTACCTTTTGGTAGGTTCCCTTAATTCCCTGAGAGATTTCCCTAATATCAGCAAGATTCTTTTTACAAATAGCGGCAATTTCATCTAATTCATCAAACTTTTCAAGAATACTCTGCTCTAGGTTCTTTCCGTCTCGCCCTCGCATAAACGATGAGTAGCTGCTTTTTAACCGATTATATTTCATATTTACATTTACATACAATAAAAACATCAAAATAATCAACATAATCAGCAAAATAAAAATGTATGCCGGGTCTATCCCCAGTGCTGATAAGATTTTACTCTCCATATTTATGATTCTCCTTCACGTATTGTCATCAGTAAATCGAATATACGTTCTAATTCGCTGTCTGAATAATACTCGATTTCAATTTTTCCCTTTCCGTTCGCCTTGTGATTTACATGTACTTTTGTCCCTATAACATGTTTCATTCTCTCTTCTAAATCCTCATAAACAAACGAATTCTTGATTTCCGGTTTTGCTTTCTCTTTTTTCGGGTTTTTGATATCCTTTACCAGTTTTTCTGTTTCACGCACGCTCAATTTTTCGTCAAATATTCTATTTGCCAGATTGTACTGCAGTTCGCCATCATCGATTGCAAGTAACGCCCGTGCGTGTCCAGTTGAAATCATATCATCAATGATCATCTGCTGTACTCTCTCGTCCAATTTTAACAAACGCATGGAATTCGTAACAGCAGTTCTGCTCTTTGAAACTCTCTCCGCCACTTCGTCCTGCTTAAGATTGAATTCATGGAGCAGTTTTTTAAATGCCATAGCTTCCTCAATCGGATTCAGGTTTTCTCTCTGAATATTCTCAATCAAAGAAATCTCCAGAATTTCCTGATCTGTATATTCCTTGATAATTACAGGTACTTCCTTGATTCCTGCCATCTTAGCTGCTCTCCAGCGTCTCTCTCCGGCAATAATTTCATAATAATCTTTTCGCTTTTGAACAATCAACGGTTGAAGTACCCCAAACTGTTTAATTGAATCCGACAATTCAAGAAGAGTGTCTTCTTCGAAATTTTTTCTCGGTTGTTCTCTGTTCGGCTCAACATCATTGATTTTCATCATAACAGGGCCGGAATTTTGCTTTTCTTCCTGTTTTTCTGCTTCCTTTTTAACATTTTTTACAGATTTATTATCTGGAATCAGGCTGTCCAATCCTTTACCTAATCCGCTACGTTTTATTGCCATTATTATTCTTCTCCTTTATGAATCACTTCATCTGCCAATAACATATAACTTTCCGCCCCAGTTGACTTCGGATCATAATGATTGATTGGCAGCCCATGACTTGGTGCCTCTGCCAAACGTATATTTCTGGGTATGATTGTCTTATAGATTGTTTGATTCAAATTATCCTTTACATTTTCAACAACTTGCAATGAAAGATTTGTTCTCGCATCATACATTGTAAACACAACGCCCTCGATCTCTAACTTTTCATTTAATCTTTCTTTCACAAGCTGAATCGTCCTGATTAACTGACTTAATCCTTCCAACGCATAATATTCGCACTGTATCGGCACAAGTACCGTATCGGCGGTCGTCATTGCATTGATTGTAAGCATACTAAGTGACGGCGGACAATCAATAATAACAAAATCATAATTATCTCGTATCTTATTTATCTCGTTCCTCAAAATATATTCTTTGTTTTCCACATCTAAAAGTTCAATTTCCGCACCGGATAAATCAATATTTGTCGGCAAAACATCCAGATTTTCAAACACTTCTCTGCAGAGGACCTGATCTATAGATGCCTCCCCTATGATCAAATCATATACCGTGTATTCAACTCCGTCTTTATCAACGCTTAAGCCGCTTGTCATATTGCCCTGCGGGTCCATATCAACTGCCAGCACTTTCTGACCCAAAGATGCTAAACACGAAGACAAATTTATTGCTGTAGTAGTTTTTCCTACACCGCCCTTCTGATTGGCAACTGCAATAATCCTTCCCATTTATTAAACCCCTTTCATCTAAAAACACGAGCTACATTTATATTGTAACACCAATCTTTTTCAAAATCCACCAATGTTTCACGTGAAACATCTTTTTAGCACTTTACACAATTTGTGTAAATGTTTCACGTGAAACATAGTAGAATTTATTCATGATTATTTCTGTTGGTGATTATATGGTAAAGAAAATTTTACTTAAGACTTGGTAGGCTTTGTTAATTAACAGAGTTATGAATATACTATTCAAAATATAGCTGTAAATTGTACTTTCTTAGAATATAATAGAATGAATAGAATATAGAAATTATTTATTTTAAATTTTTTCGGTATTTTATAGGTTTCAAGAGTCATTTATATACATGTAAACATGTCATACATGACCCTTTTACTCTCATAAAAAAGGTTATCATTACTGATAATGTTTCACGTGAAACATTATTAAGACTAAAATAGCAAATAAGTGGATAACAAATTATAAGAATGAATAACTATAATACAATTTACTCTCCATTTAAAAGCGAAAATTTAAACCTAAAAATAAAATTTGTTATCACTAATTATCAATTCTAGTCAAATATGTTTTCTTAAACTTTATAATACTCATTATCAACATAAATATTCCAAATAGTATAAGAAGTATTCCTAATAATAAATGATCTTTTAATGATATAATACCTGTAAAAAATATAATTCCAATAACACTGACAAAAAATAAAATTATTACTACGATTAACGGGTACTTAATATATTTAGGTACTTTTCTACTTTTACTTATTTCTATACTGCCTTCAAAAGCTAATTCTAATATAAATTCCATACTGATTCCCTCTCAAAGGAAATTGTTATATCATTTTAAAGGGGATATAATTATCTTCTTCCTTATAAATAACTTCTTTTCCTTGCTTCCTTCATCAAAACAGGTTGAATACTGGGATATGTCCATCTCTCTGGAAATTCACCTGTTACTATAATTTTTTCAATCTCACTATGCAATTCTGCCTCAAAACACTTTATATCAGCAAAAAATAGCATTCCGAAGGATTCCTTATCATCAAAACCATTAGAATCTATAACAGAATATACACATATAGGTTTTATATCAAATTCTAATGCACCTGTTTCCTCGTACAGTTCACGCTTTGCTGTATCTATAATATTTTCTCCGATTTTTCGATGACCTCCGGGTACTTCCCATGTATCTCTTTCTTTATGCTTGCAAAAGACATATTTATTCTGGCTTTTCGCTATTATTACGGCAAATTTGAGTAACTCATCCTTCACATAATCATAGAATTTAACCTGTATCATCTCTATTTTTCCTTATATAATTTTAAAATTTCACTCTTTTACATAGTTCTTACTATTTAACTATTTTTGCAATGAATACTATAAACATAGTAAAGCAGTAAAAGTTACGCGATATTGACTAAATAATTATAATATATTTTTCTTTTATTCTATATAAAACAGATTCTAAAATCAACCAATATTTTATAAATATGTCTTGAAACGTAATCGTAATAAAAATGTGGGCTAAACTTGAATTAATCAATATTTTATAAAACGTAGTGAATACTGTAAAAATAGTGAAACAGTAAGAGCTTCCGACCAAAAAGATTAAAAGCAAAATCTCACATAAAACCTATCCTTCAAGCCACATATATGTTATACTAAATCTATATATCCCGACAATCAAAATCTTGTGCAGCAAACTAAAGAATATCTGATTTGCAACATCACATAACCATAGGGCTTTGATTTTCATGATATTTGCCAATATCCATACGAACATAGGTAATTGGCTCGTTACTCAATAAATTAAACCATAAAAAAGAGGTGTTATATTTGAAGAAAAAAATAAGTATTTTTGCGATTCTGACATGCATTATTGCTTTCGTAATCTATTTTGTAAATAAAGTGATATATTATCTATCCACCATAGATAATTTGCTTCATTCATCAGGCGAGAACTACTATCACTGGCGCTATGGAAAAATTTATTACAAAGTTGAGAGTCCAGCGAATCTACATTCGGATATACATAACTCTGAAAACCAAGGTGAAGACTCTCCTCTGCTTCTGATCCATGACTTAAACGCACACAGTTCTTCATATGAATGGAAAAAAGCTGCACAATTATTGGCGAAGAAACGCAAGGTATATACCATTGATCTTCTAGGCTGTGGACGTTCGGAAAAACCGAACATTACATACACCAATTTTCTTTATGTTCAAATGATAAATGATTTCATCAAGCATGTGATTGGTGAAAAAACCGATGTTATCGCAACCGGAGAATCCTCTTCCTTTGTAGTTATGGCAAATGCAATTGACAATGCGAACATAGGAAAGATTATTATGGTAAACCCCTCCTCTCTTTCGGAATTGGCTAAGATTCCTACGAAGAAAACAAAAACATTGAAATTCTTACTCCAACTTCCACTAATCGGAACATTACTATTCAATATGCTGGAGGCAAGAAATCTCATAGAAGAGGATTTTGAAACAAAATATTTCTTCGACCAGTATAAAGTTGAAGAAAAAATGATTAGAACCTACTGCGAAGCTGCACATGCAGACAAATTGCGCTCAAAATATTTACTTGCCAGTATAAAAGGGAGATATACTAAAGCAAACATTCTTCCTTGCATTACCAGGATAAATAACAGTATCTACATCGTATACGGCGAGGCAACTCCGGAAAATGCAACGATTGCTGAACAATATAAGAAAGCTGTTCCGGCGATAGAGACAACTTCGATTCCAGACACGAAGTTCTTACCGCATATGGAGGCAGCCGAAGAATTTATCAACACTATAGATGTTTTTCTTGATGAATAATGTAAAAACCTTCAGGCAAATTTACCACCGCCTGAAGGTTTTCATTTTCCTATTTAATTGGCTCTTTTGCCGGCAACCCGGCTTTTCTTGGAAATTTCTTTCCAGTCTGTTTAATCTTCTCCACCTTTACAAAGGATCTGTTGATATCACTTCCCGGAAGCTGAAATTTCACCACTTCCGCCTTCTTTCCACCCAATATATTAATTGCTTTCGTAGCTTGCACAACTTCCTGATCAATTTCGCCGGATTTATAGGAAATAAACATACCCCCTACCCGTATATATGGTATGCAATATTCAGAAAGTGTAGACAAATTTGCAACAGCACGTGAAACACATAAATCATATGTTTCTCGATATTCCAGTTTTCTCGCAAAATCCTCTGCTCTTCCATGAATCGTATCAATTCCCGTCAAATGCAATTCATCAATCACCGTATTCAAAAACTGGATTCGCTTATTCAAAGAATCCAAAAGCGTGACTTCCAAATGCGGAAATACTATTTTCAGAGGAATTCCCGGAAACCCGGCGCCTGTACCTATATCGATTATTCTATGAATATCACTCATATTTATAGTTTTCATTATAGATAAGCTATCAATAAAGTGTTTTTCATTCACTTCTTCATACTCTGTAATCCCGGTCAAATTCATCACTTTATTCCACTCGACCAAAATCTCATAATATTTATCAAAATCTGCCAACTGCTTTTCGGAAAGCTGAATTCCTAAAGCAGATAATTTGTCTACAAATATTTTACTCATAATCCACCTTATTTTCCCATATAGACCAGAAGAACTGATATATCCGCAGGAGATACTCCCGAAATACGTGACGCCTGCCCGATGGAAACCGGCCGATACGCCTTTAATTTCTGCACTGCCTCGATCCGCAGACTTGGCACTGCATCATAGTCCATATCTTCAGGTATTTTCTTCGTCTCCAGCTTTTTGAACTGTTCTACCTGCTTCATTTGTCGTTTAATATATCCATCATATTTTATATTAATATCAATTTGCTGTTTGATTTCTTCGCTCAAATCCTGCCTTCTCTCCTGATCGACAGGCGCCAATGCCTCATAACAAAGCTCCGGCCTTTTGATCAGTTCTGCGAGAGTCGATCCGGATACCAAATGGGTACTTCCATTTTGTTCCAGAAGTGACTGCATGGCCGGAGTTGTACCTACATTTGTATGCTCCAGCCTTCCTATTTCTTCTTTGATGATTCTCTTTTTCTCCAATAATTTCTGATAACGCTCTTCGGAAATCAGTCCAATCTGATATCCTATTTCAGTGAGCCTTTGATCTGCATTATCCTGTCTCAAAAGCAACCGGTATTCTGCACGGCTGGTCATCATTCGATAAGGCTCATGGCTTTCTTTGGTCACCAGATCATCGATGAGAACGCCGATATATGCCTGAGAACGGTCAATTACGATCTGCTCTTTTCCGAGCACCTCCCTGGCTGCATTGATACCTGCTATGATTCCCTGCGCAGCCGCTTCTTCGTATCCGGAGCTTCCATTGAACTGCCCGGCACTGAAAAGTCCTTTTATATTTTTAAACTCCAATGTGGGATTTAATTGTCTGGCATCAATACAATCGTACTCAATCGCATATGCATTTCGCACAATTCTTGCATTTTCCAGCCCCGGAACGCTTCGATACATCGCAACCTGTACATCTTCCGGCAAAGAACTGGACATTCCGCCTACATACATTTCATTTGTTTCCAGACCTTCCGGCTCAATAAATACCTGATGTCGGTTCTTGTCTGCAAATTTAACGACCTTATCTTCTATAGAAGGGCAATACCGAGGCCCTGTTCCTTCAATCATACCGGAAAATAGTGGAGATCTGTGGATATTTTCCCTGATAATTTCATGCGTTTTTTCATTCGTATAAGTAAGCCAACAGGACTCTTGCTCAATCTGTACTCTTTCCGGGTCCGTAGTAAAGGAAAAAGGAACTACCCTCTCATCTCCGAATTGCTCTTCCATCTTTGTAAAATCAATACTTCTCCGGTCAATTCTGGCCGGCGTTCCCGTCTTAAAACGGTACATGGTAACGCCCAGGTCTTTCAGGCAATCTGTTAAATAATTTGCCGCCTGAAGTCCATTTGGACCGGTAGCTGTACTTACATCACCACAAATACATCTTGCCTTCAAATAGGTTCCCGTACACAAAATGACAGCCTTACAGCGATAAATGGTCCCTGTATAGGTCTGAACGCCTACAATTTTCTGTTCTTCCACCAGAAGATTTACAACTTCTCCCTGTTTTAACTCAAGATTTTCCTGATTTTCCAAAATATAGCGCATGGCGCGGCTATATCCATTCTTATCTGCCTGCGCCCGAAGAGAATGCACAGCCGGTCCCTTGGACTTGTTTAACATCTTAGACTGAATAAAAGTCTTATCAATGTTTTTTCCCATCTCCCCGCCAAGCGCATCGATTTCTCTAACCAAATGTCCCTTTGAGCTTCCTCCGATATTCGGATTACAAGGCATCATCGCAACACTTTCAATACTGACGGTAAACATCAGAGTCTTACACCCAAGCCGGGCGCTCGCAAGAGCCGCTTCACACCCTGCATGTCCGGCGCCCACTACGATTACATCATATTCTTCTTTATTTTCCCATACAGAATTTGCTGAATATCTCATTGACCAAATCCTCTCCCACTGTCTCCCCGGTAATATTTCCCAACGCTTCATACGCATCCATCAAATCAATCGTAAAGAAATCCTCCGGCATCTGATTTAAAATACTGTCCTTAACCCTCATTAAACTGTTCTTAGCATCCTGAAGAGCCGCCTTATGTCTCACATTTGTAATATAGACTTCATCATTAAAAGAGATATCCCCATGATAAAACATTTCCTTTAAGTTATCCTCAAGTTCCTCAATTCCCGTCTCTTCTTTTGCGGAAATCTCAAATATAGGCTTATTTATCAACATTTGAAGCATAACTTTATCCACTACTGTGGATAAGTCCGTTTTATTCAGCAAAATAAGGGCATTTTTTCCTCTTATCATGTTGATAATCTCATAATCATTATCGTCTAAAGGAATCGAAGCGTCAACTACATAAATGATCAAATCTGCATCCATCGCATTTGTCTTCGCTTTATCCACACCAATTTTCTCAACCACATCTTCCGTATCTCTGATTCCCGCCGTATCCATAATATGAAGAGTAATTCCCTTAAGCTGAACCGTCTCCTCCAGAATATCACGCGTGGTCCCCGCAATATCCGTCACAATCGCCCGGTCCTCCCGAAGAAGCGCATTTAAAAGAGAAGATTTCCCCGCATTCGGTTTTCCAACGATCACCGTCCGAATCCCTTCCCGCATAATCCTTCCATCTTCCACCGTATCCAGCAGCTTCTCAATCTCCTTAATAAGCTCGCCTGCCACCTTCTCAAGCTCATCTGCATAACCCTCCAGGCTGATATGCTCCGGATCATCCAAAGCCGACTCAATAAAAGCCGTCTGATAAACAATTTTATTTCTAATTTCACTAATTTTTTTCTTAACCGATCCCCTAAGCTGGCTCACCGAACTCTTCAAAGCATATTCATTTTCAGAATTAATAATATCAATCACCGCTTCCGCCTGCGACAGATCCATTCTCCCATTCAAAAAAGCCCTCTTAGAAAACTCCCCGGGCTCAGCCGGTCTGGCCCCATACTTCACCACCGTATCCAAAATCTTCCTCATCACGACCATCCCGCCATGACAATCAATCTCAACCGTATCCTCCCCCGTATAACTTCTCGGTCCCCTCAGCAAAATCACCAGAACCTCATCAATCGTCACTTCCCCATCCACAATAAACCCATAATGAACCGTATGACTCTCCTCCCGGGAAAGCACCTTCCCCTTCCTCCCCCGAAAAACCCGATCTATCACCTCAAACGCCCCATCCCCACTAATCCGAACAATCCCAATCCCAGAATTCCCCATCCCAGTAGAAATAGCCGCAATCGTATCCCTCTTAAACACAAAAATCACCCTTCCCACAAACCATATCTATATCTAAAAATCTTCTAAAATTCTACCAAATACTCCCTTACAAAACAACAAATTCTAACTCCAAAAATATATCTCTTAATATTCTGAAATTCTATCAAATACTCTCTTACAAAACAACAAATTCTAACCCCCAAAATATCTCTCTCAATTTCCAAAATATACATCACAACACTTATTCAAAAAACAATCTCTCTCACTCCAAAAAAACATCCAATTCCAAGCCAACAGTCCCCCTCACAAAGTGAGGGGAGACGCCTTGGCGCCCGTCAGACAACTTCATCCGGTGCGTTTTTGAGAAGCCAGCCACCGAGTTGTATTATATAATCCGGGACCGTAAAAAACGACGGCACTTACTGGCAGAAGTCGCCCATCAAGGCGACGCCCTGGCAGTTAGTACCGCTTCGTTTTTTTCCGAGCGAGAGCGAGTCCCGGATTATATAATACAACTCGGTGGCGTCCCTCTCACCCCAAAACCACTATCTCCTATTAGGCGTAATCACAACTCTTCTATAAGGTTCTTCCCCTTCACTATGCGTAGACACCCTGTCATCTCCCTGAAGTGCCGAATGAATAATCCGTCTCTCATAAGGATTCATCGGTTCCAGAGAAACCGGCTTTCTACTTCTCTTCACTTTATATGCAATATTCTTAGCCAGATTCTCAAGTGTCTGTTTTCTTCTTCTGCGATAATCCTCTGTATCCAGTTTAACTCTCACATAACCTTCCTGAGACTTATTTGCCACTCTGTTCGTAAGGTACTGAAGAGAATCCAGAGTCTGACCTCTCTTGCCGATCAGGATACCCATATTGTCACCCTTCATCTCAATAGAAAGAGCTCCGTCTTCATCCACTTCAGAAGTAAATTCTACACCTTCCATTCCCATCGCTTTCAGTACATCGCCAAGGAATGCTTCACAGATTTTCTTTGTCTCTTCTGTTACGACCGCAATTTCAATCTCCCTGCGAGGCTCTTTTACTTCTTCCTTGACCGGAGCTGTAGGAGCTGCGGGAGCCACCGTTTCCACTGCCTCCTTCACACTTGGCTTCGGATCGCGGTATTCTTTGCGGGAATCTTTCTTAAAATCTTTTTTACGATTCTTATTAAAATCCTTCTTACGATCCTTTTTGAATTCTTTTCTGTTCTCCCTATTGTCTTTATTTTCCTTCGGTTCTCTTGCTTCCTTCTTCTCAGAAGCCTTCTCTTCTTTATCTACCTTTTTATCCAGCTTCTCTTCCCTAATTTCTGCCATAGCAGACAACTTAATATCGTCAAAATCAGGCTCTTTTTTTTCTACCTTTCTCCATGCTCTGATGACCGCCTGTCTGCTTCCGATTCCAAAAAAGCCTGTATTGCCTTTTTCTATCACATCATATTCCATCTTATCACTGGTAACGCCAAGCTGAATAGAAGCTTCTGTTATAGCATCATTCAACGTTTTAGCAGATACTGTAATCTCATTCATAACTCTATTCCCCCTATTTCCTATTACCTTCATTAAATCTCTTTACCATATTAGCTTTAGAAGTAAGACTTCCTTCTTTAGCGCCCTCGCTTCTCTTTCTTGCCGCTTCGAGCTTCTCTTCCAGTGCCTTTTCTTCTGCTGCTGATCTCGGTTCTTTGATATTTTTAACTTTCTTCTGAGCCATCGCATTTACGGTAGCTGCGTCTATTTCTTTCTTATTTTTACGCTTTTTCTCAGCTTTTTCTATGTTAGCCTGAATCAATTCATCCATAGGCATCTTACTTAAACTACGATTGACAAAGAACATCTGAGCTGTACGCACTACCGCACTGGTAATCCAGTAAATTCCAAGACCTGTCGGAAGTGTAAAGCTCATGAACACAGACATCAGCGGGAACATAATGTTCATTGTCTTCATCGTAGACGCCATCTGGTTATTCTGCTCCTGACCCGGACTTTGCGGAACCATTTTCACACTGATATACTGGGTAAGACCAGCCAGAATCGGAATCAGAAGCGCTACGATCATCATTCCGTAAGCACCTGATTTGAACCCGCTCTTGATCATGGTAAGCGGAGCTTCTGCAATGTTAAGTCCCAGGAAGCTGTTCATTTTCTGAAGCTGGTGCATAGTGGACTCAATCGTGGACTCCAGTGCCGGAAACTTATCGATAAGTGTATTCCAGGTAGATTCCTGGAACTTATATAATACATCAATGATCGTATTTGCTTTGGTATAATCATACTTGGAAGGATCCATCAGGACCGGCTGTGCCTCACCGATTCCTTCCATGATCTTCTGCCAGCCATTTGACCCCTGGATAGCTTCAACAAGCGGCATATAAACTGCTTTTACCTGTGAAACATAAGCAGGAATGTTACGGATCACGTACCACATCGTGTACAGGATCGGCAGCTGGATAAACATACTAAGACAACCGCCTGTCGGAGAAATTCCGTATTTGTCATAGACCATCTGGGTCTCTTCCTGCAACTTCTGCATGGAAGCCTGATCACGTTTTCCCTGATATTTCTTCTGAATTTTCTGAATCTCTGGGTTCATGGCAGCCGACATCTTTGAAAATTTCTGCTGTTTGATCGTCAGCGGAAGCAGAAGCATGTAGATGATAACTGTCAATAAAATGATACAAACACCAATGTTTTGAATTCCAAACACACCGTTAAGAACATGGTAAACTCCGTCAAGGATCTTACCAAGCAGCCAGGCAACCTGTCCGATGATCGGAGTGCTGACTGGCGTCATTAAAATACCTGTCATAATCTTTCCTCCATTTACGCCCCAAAATTTGGGCTTTTCTCTCTAAGGCACCGGATCATATCCACCTTTTGCAAACGGATTACAGCGCAGAATCCTCCATGCCGTAAGCAGTCCTCCCTTAAGCGCGCCGTATTTTTCAATCGCTTCCAACGCATATTCAGAACAAGTCGGAATGTAAATACAGTGACAGCTTCGTTTCATAGGTGATAAATATTTTCTGTAAAATCGAATCAAAGATAGCAATATTTTTTTCATATTCTCTATGTGCCTCATTTTGCATATCCATCTTTTTGATATGCTGAACTTGACCTTTGCAGAACATCTCACATTCGGAATCATATTTTGTAAAATGACTATACGAGATACCCTCCGGTCAGTCCGAAGTTACTTGATATATATTATGAAGTTTTCCCAAGTGGACGAGAGCGCTCTCAATCTCATGATATGTCTTACCTTTTGCCGCTGCTCTTGCTATTATTACCAAATCATATCCACAAAGGAATTGGTCTTCTTGTAGTCTGTAGCTCTCTCTTATAAGCCGTGTCAAATGATGTCTTACGATACTGTTTCCCACTTTTTTACTAACAGATATACCTACACGGTTCTTATTCAGACTATTCGCTAACAAATAAATTACAAGATACTTATTTCCATAGGACTTCCCCTGTCTGTAAACAGTCTGAAAATCCCGGTTCTTCTTTAATGATTCGGAAAATTTCATATATACCATTCTCCTGTTTTCTGCCGGCATTTACTCATGAGCCGACAGCATTTTGACCTCTATGATATAAAAATAGATTGCGCCGATGCGCAATCTACGTTAGAAGAAAAGGCCACATATCTGCGGCCTACGCTGATAATACTTTTCTTCCTTTAGCTCTTCTTGCCGCAAGAACTTTTCTTCCACCTGCGGTGCTCATTCTTGCTCTGAATCCATGAACTTTCGCTCTGGAACGTTTTTTCGGCTGGAATGTCATCTTCATTGATATCCACCTCCTATCCAATTCCTTCTTATATTAAGATAGAACTTATTTACATTCTAAGACATCGTTTTAATTATAAGCAAAAAACCGCGTGTAGTCAAGCAAAACCGCACTTTTTTTGTGTTTACTTTATCCACAATTTGTGGATAACTTTTCAAAATATGGTTGATAACTCGTTTATAATATTTTTTTTAACCTCACATTTGCCTATAATACGTCGTTTTCTTATGTGGAAAAGTTATCAAAACTTATTTTTCATTGATTCTGCGGAAATTTTAATGTAGAATATAAGTGTATGATTATGCTTAGAATGGAGTAAATTGAGATGAATGCCGTTAAAGAAAGATGGGAAGAGATTATTCAAAAATTAAAGGTGGAATACTTTTTATCAAATATTTCTTTTGAGACCTGGATCCGCCCGCTTGAAGTGTATGATATTGTCGGGGATATATTATACCTTTCCATTAACTTTAAAGCGAGCATCGAACATATTCAGAATAAATATCTTCTGCCCTTAAAGGTATGTATTGCAGAAGTGACCGGAGATGAATATGATATTCGTTTTATCGCCAAAGACGCCCCGAATCCGGATCTGGACATTTTTCGTCATAAGGAGGAAAAGGAAGAACCCAGAGTCCGTCATAAAAAGATGAATAATATTGCAGAACAGGCAAACCTTAATCCCAAATACACGTTTGACACTTTCGTGGTTGGCGGGAATAATAACTTTGCTCATGCTGCATCTCTCGCCGTTGCGGAATCTCCCGGCGAGGTGTACAACCCTCTTTTCTTATATGGAGGCGTCGGACTTGGCAAAACGCATCTTATGCATTCCATTGCCCACCATATTTTGGAAAAGGATTCTTCTAAAAAAGTATTATATGTAACAAGCGAGACATTTACCAACGAACTGATCGATGCAATCCGTATAGGTAAGACAGGGAACGAACTTGCCATGACGGCTTTTCGTGACAAATACCGCAACAACGACGTACTGCTCATAGACGACGTTCAGTTTATTATAGGTAAGGAAAGTACACAGGAAGAATTCTTCCATACGTTCAACCATTTACATAATGCAGGAAAACAGATTATTATCTCCAGTGATAAACCTCCGAAGGATATGGAGACATTGGAGGCCAGACTGCGCACCCGTTTTGAGTGGGGTCTGATCGCAGACATTTCCGCCCCGGATTATGAGACACGTATGGCCATACTTTATAAGAAGATTGAGATTGACCAGTTAGAACGATACAATATACCGAATGAAGTCATTCAATATATTGCGACGAATATTAAAACGAATATCAGAGAGCTGGAAGGCTCTTTGAATAAATTGATCGCACTTTACCGGATCAATAATAATCAGAAGGAAATCGATATTAAACTTGCAGCCGAAGCGCTGAAGGATATGATTTCTCCCGATGATAACAGGGAAGTGACCCCGGAACTAATCATCGATGTTGTATCCGAACATTTTAACATTTCGATTTCTGACCTTAAGAGCACCAAACGGAACGCCGACATTGCAAATGCAAGACAGATTGCGATGTATTTGTGCAGGAAAATGACGGATACCCCCTTAAAGACCATTGGCATTATGCTTGGGGGAAGAGATCATTCCACTGTGAATCATGGTGTGGATAAAGTGTCTCGTGATGTGGAAAAGAGTGAGACACTGCGGAATACTATTGATATCATCAAGAAAAAGATTAACCCTGTTTAAAAGTTTTCCCAACGGCTTAAACAGTTAATTCTTAAGATATTAACAGGCTTATCCATTTCTGAATCCCTCTGTTTTTAAGGGGTTCAAGTACTTATCCACATATCCACACCCCCTATTAAGGATAAGGCGGATAATTTTTAATATATTTATTTATATTGCACCTCGAAAGGAGTTATACACATTATGAAAATCAGATGTCAAAAGTCAGATCTTGTAAAAGGCGTCAGCATTGTCTCAAAAGCCGTACCTACAAAGACGACTATGCCGATATTAGAATGTATCCTGATCGATGCTACCACCCATATCATTAAGCTGACTGCAAATGATATGGAACTTGGTATCGAGACAGTGATTGAAGGAACGATTGATCGGAAAGGACTTATTGCGTTGGACGCCAGAATCTTTTCCGACATTGTAAGAAAGCTGCCGGATAATGAGATTGTTATTGAAGCAGATCCGAGCAGTCTTCAGACTCTCATTACCTGTGAGAAAGCCAAATTTAATATTTCGGGTAAGTCAGGGGAAGATTTTTCTTACCTGCCTTATATTGAGCGAGACGAACCTGTTATTGTTTCACAATTTACTTTAAAAGAAGTGATAAGACAGACTATTTTCTCTATTGCAGACAATGACAGCAATAAATTAATGAGCGGTGAGCTTTTTGAGATGGACGGAGATATTCTGAGGGTCGTTTCTCTGGACGGTCATAGAATCTCCATTCGCAAGATCGAGTTAAAGTCTTCTTATGATCCCAGGAAGGTCGTAGTTCCTGGAAAGACTTTGATTGAGGTGAGCAAGATTCTTTCCGGCGAAGTCGATAATGACGTAAACTTATATTTTACAAATAATCATATCGTTTTTGAATTTGACCAGACAGTCGTTGTGTCCAGATTGATTGAGGGAGAATATTTCCGAATTGATCAGATGCTCTCGAACGATTATGAGACGAAGGTGCGCATTAACAAAAAAGAGATGCTTAGCTGTATCGACAGAGCGACCCTGCTGGTAAAAGAAGGAGATAAAAAACCGATCATCATTCATATCACGGACGAGCTGATGGAGCTTAAGATTAAGTCTCAGCTTGGAACGATGGACGAAGAGATTATGATTACAAAAGACGGGAAGGACCTTCTGATCGGTTTTAATCCTAAGTTTTTGATTGATGCGCTCCGCGTCATTGACGATGAAGAGGTGGATCTGTATTTCATGAATGCAAAAGCGCCCTGTTTCATCAAAGATGAGAAGGAGAGTTACATTTACCTGATTCTTCCGGTCAACTTCAACGGAATCGCGTAAACAGATAGAGGGATAGATTATGTATACAATTCATTTAAGGGAAGAGTTCATTAAACTGGGTCAGGCAATCAAGGCTGCCGGCCTGGTTTCTTCCGGCGTAGAGGCAAAACAGGTCATCGTAGACGGACTTGTGAAGGTCAATGGAGAGGTCGACACCAGACGGGGCAGGAAGCTCTATGAGGGCGACGTGGTATCCTTCGACGGGGAAGAGATTAAAATTGAAAAATAAGCTGGTGTGGTTATGATTATCAAATCATTAAAAATAAAAGATTATAGAAATTATGAATTTCAGCATATTGAATTTGATAAAGCCACCAATATTTTTTATGGCGATAACGCCCAGGGAAAAACGAATATACTGGAAGCAGTATATCTGTCGGGAACGACAAAATCACACAGAGGGACCAAGGACAGGGATTTGATAAGGTTCGAATGTGAGGAGTCTCATATTGAGGCACAGATTGAGAAGAAGGGGGTTCCCTGGCAGATTGATATGCATTTGAAAAAGAACAGCCCGAAGGGAATCGCGATCAATAAGGTCCCGATTCGAAGAGCAAGTGAACTATTCGGGCTGATGAATTTTGTGTTTTTTTCTCCTGAGGACCTGAACATCATCAAGAATGGACCCTCCGAGAGAAGGCGTTTTATGGACCTGGAATTGTCGCAGCTTGACAAGGTGTATTTAAAAGATCTCTCAAGCTATAACCGGATTATTAACCAGAGAAATAAGCTCTTAAAAGATGCGTACTATGACGAGCATCTGATCGATACTCTGGACGTGTGGGATATGCAGCTTGTCACATATGGGAACAAAATTATTACAAGAAGAAGGCAGTTCATAGATGAGGTAAATGAAATCATTTACCATATCCACCACAAATTGACCGGTGGAAGAGAGCGGATCCGGTTGTCTTATGAATCGGGCTGCGGAGTTTGTTCTCTGGAGCAGGCGCTGCTTAGGAACAGGGAAAGAGATATCCGTATGAAAAGCACTTCGGCCGGCCCGCACAGGGACGACATCTGTTTTAAGGTGGGAGATCTTGATATCCGCAAGTTTGGCTCCCAGGGGCAGCAAAGAACGGCGGCTTTGTCGCTGAAGCTGTCGGAGATTGAGCTTGTAAAGAAGATCATACGGGATACGCCGGTTCTTTTATTAGATGATGTGTTGTCTGAACTGGACAAACACAGGCAAAACTATTTATTGGAGAGTATAGGAGATATTCAGACCTTGATAACCTGTACCGGATTGGACGAGTTTGTCAATCATCGGTTTTCCGTCAATAAGGTTTTTCATGTCCAGGCCGGACATGTCACGGAACCGGTGGGAGAGTAAGTTTAACAGTTAATATATATTAAAATATTTTAGGAGGCTTTCTATGAGTGTAGAGTATGGTGCAGATCAAATCCAGATTTTGGAAGGATTGGAAGCAGTAAGAAAGAGACCGGGTATGTATATCGGAAGTACATCTTCACGGGGTCTTCATCATCTTGTTTATGAGATTGTGGATAATTCTGTTGATGAAGCACTGGCTGGATATTGTGATCATATCCAGGTTTTTATCAATCCTGATAATTCAATAACTGTTATTGATAACGGACGTGGAATTCCTGTCGGGATTAATCACAAAGCAGGGCTTCCTGCGGTGGAGGTCGTATTTACCGTACTTCACGCCGGCGGCAAATTCGGCGGTGGAGGATACAAGGTATCCGGCGGACTTCACGGCGTAGGCGCCTCCGTTGTAAATGCGCTTTCTAACTGGCTGGAGGTTGAGATCTACAGTGAAGGTAAGATTTACAAACAGCGTTATGAAAAAGGGCATGTGGTCTATAAATTGAAAATAATTGGAGAATGTGAGCCGGAAAAGACCGGTACAACAATCACATTCCTTCCTGATGATACAATTTTTGAAGATACTGTTTTTGATTATGATGTATTAAAGCAGCGTTTTCGTGAGATGGCCTTTCTTACAAAGGGCTTAAAAATTAGTCTGACTGATTTAAGAGACGAGGAACCGCGGGAGAAGGTATTCCACTATGAAGGCGGAATCAAGGAATTTGTTCAGTATTTGAACCGGAGCAAGACTCCGTTATATGAGCATATCATTTATTGTCAGGGCAACAAGGACAATGTGGAAGTAGAGGTTGCCATGCAGCATAATGACTCCTATACCGACGGTACCTATGGATTTGTAAATAACATTACGACTCCGGAGGGCGGAACCCATATCGTAGGTTTCCGAAATGCTCTAACAAAGACATTTAATGATTATGCGAGAAAGAATAAATTATTAAAAGACAGTGAGCCGAATCTTTCCGGCGAGGATATACGGGAGGGTCTTACTGCCATTATCAGTGTGAAGATCGAGGATCCTCAGTTCGAGGGCCAGACGAAGCAGAAGCTGGGAAACAGCGAGGCGAGAGGTGCGGTGGACAGTATTGTGAGTACCCAGCTTGAGATTTTCCTGGAGCAGAATCCTTCGGTCGCAAAGACCATCGTAGATAAATCCGTGATGGCGCAAAGGGCCAGAGAAGCGGCGAGAAAGGCAAGAGATCTGACCAGAAGAAAGTCTGCCCTGGAGGGAATGTCCCTTCCGGGAAAATTAGCGGATTGTTCGGATAAGGATCCTGCAAATTGTGAGATCTACATCGTAGAGGGAGATTCCGCGGGCGGCTCTGCAAAGACGGCCCGTGACCGTGCAACGCAGGCGATTCTTCCACTTCGGGGAAAAATCCTGAACGTAGAAAAGGCAAGGCTTGACAGGATTTACGGCAATGCGGAAATCAAAGCCATGATCACGGCATTCGGCACAGGAATCCATGAGGATTTCGATATTTCAAAGCTGAGGTACAATAAGATCATCATTATGACAGATGCCGACGTGGACGGCGCTCATATCAGTACCTTATTACTTACCTTCCTGTACCGTTTTATGCCTGATCTTATCAAAGAAGGACATGTTTATCTGGCGCAGCCGCCGCTTTATAAGCTGGAGAAGAATAAGAAGGTCTGGTATGCATACAGCGACGAAGAGCTTGACAGTATTCTTCGGGAAGTAGGGCGTGACAATAATAACAAGATTCAGCGGTATAAAGGTTTGGGAGAGATGGATGCGGAACAGCTTTGGGATACGACCATGGATCCGCAGCATCGAATCCTGCGGCGTGTAAATATGGACGAAGAAACTTCTTCGGAGCTTGACCTTACCTTTACGACCCTGATGGGAGATAAGGTGGAGCCAAGACGTGAATTTATCGAAGAGAATGCGAAATTTGTCAAAAATCTTGATGTATAGTTAGTAAAAATAAAGGAGATAAACGATGGAGGATAATATCTTTGATAAGATCCAGGAAGTGGATTTGAAAAAAACGATGGAAGAATCCTATATCGATTATGCCATGAGTGTTATCGCATCGAGGGCGCTCCCCGATGTAAGAGATGGTCTAAAACCGGTACAGAGAAGAATTCTTTATTCTATGATTGAGTTAAATAATGGTCCTGACAAACCGCATCGTAAGTGTGCGCGTATTGTCGGCGATACCATGGGTAAATATCACCCCCACGGAGACAGTTCCATTTACGGAGCTTTGGTCAATATGGCGCAGGAGTGGTCTACCCGTTATGTACTGGTAGACGGTCATGGAAACTTTGGTTCGGTAGATGGGGACGGCGCGGCTGCCATGCGTTATACAGAGGCGCGTTTAAGCAAGATTTCCATGGAAATGACGGCGGATATCAATAAAAATACGGTCGATTTTAACCCGAACTTTGATGAGACGGAGAAAGAACCGGCCGTACTTCCGGCAAGGTTTCCTAATCTTCTGGTAAATGGAGCTTCCGGTATTGCGGTGGGTATGGCTACCAATATTCCGCCTCATAATCTGCGGGAAGTCATTGGCGCGGTGGTGAAGATCATCGATGATCAGATCGCAGATAAAGAGGAGACAACCATTGAGGAAATCATGCAGATTGTAAAAGGTCCGGATTTCCCCACAGGTGCAACGATTCTGGGAACGAGGGGAATCGAGGAAGCGTACCGGACAGGCCGCGGTAAGATTCGTGTGCGGGCCGTGACAAATATCGAGCCTATGGCAAACGGCAAGAACCGGATCGTAGTGACGGAGCTTCCGTATCTGGTAAATAAAGCGCGTTTGATCGAGAAGATCGCAGAGCTGGTAAGAGATAAAAAAATCGACGGAATCACGGATCTGAGCGATCAGTCCAGCCGTGAGGGTATGCGTGTCTGCATTGAACTCAGGCGTGATGTAAATCCAAATGTTGTTTTGAATCAGTTATATAAACATACACAGCTTCAGGATACCTTTGGCGTGATCATGCTGGCTCTGGTAAATAATGAGCCAAAAGTCATGAACATTATGGAGATTCTGAATCATTATCTGGCTCATCAGGAAGACGTCGTGACCAGACGTACAAAGTATGAGCTGAATAAGGCGGAGGAACGCGCCCATATTTTGGAAGGGTTATTGATCGCGCTGGATCACATTGACGAAGTAATTCGCATTATCCGCGGTTCCAAGACGGTTCAGATCGCCAAAGAAGAGTTGATGAAGCGGTTCGAGCTTTCAGAAGTACAGGCTCAGGCAATCGTCGATATGCGTCTGAGAGCACTCACCGGTCTGGAAAGGGAGAAGCTGGAAGCAGAATATGCCGAGCTTATGAAACGAATCGACGAGTTAAAAGCAATTCTTGCTGACAGAAAACTGCTTCTCGGCGTGATCAAGGAAGAAATCCTGATCATCGCAGAGAAATATGGCGACGAGAGAAGAACTGCCATCGGATTCGACGAGTTTGATATCACCATGGAAGATCTGATTCCAAAGGAAGACGTTGTGATCACCATGACGAAGCTGGGTTATATTAAACGTATGAGCAACGATACCTTTAAGAGCCAGAATCGTGGCGGCAAAGGAATCAAAGGAATGCAGACTCTGGAAGAGGATTATGTAGAAGAGTTATTCATGACGAATACGCACCAGTATATCATGTTCTTCACCAGTACCGGACGTGTATACCGCCTGAAGGCTTATGAGATTCCGGAAGCGGGAAGAACGTCAAGAGGAACGGCGATCATCAACCTGTTGCAGCTTATGCCGGATGAGAAGATTACGGCGATGATTCCGATCAAGGAATATAAAGACGGAGAATACCTGTTTATGGCCACCAGAAAGGGTCTGGTGAAGAAGACTCCGATCTGTGAATATGCAAATGTGAGAAAGACCGGACTTGCGGCAATCACTCTTCGCGAAGATGATGAATTGATCGAAGTAAAATTCACGGATAATGACAGAGATATTATCCTTGTCACCAAATATGGACAATGTATCCGGTTCCATGAAAGCGACGTCCGCGCTACGGGAAGAACTTCTATGGGAGTCCGCGGAATGAATTTGAGTGACCGCGATGAAGTGGTAGCGATGCAGCTCGATGTGCAGGGAGAAGACTTACTTATCGTATCAGAAAAGGGTATGGGTAAACGTACCGGTATGGAAGAGTTTACAGCACAAAATCGTGGCGGAAAAGGCGTAAAATGCTACAAGATCACGGAAAAGACAGGTAATGTCGTCGGCGCGAAAGCGGTCAATGTAGAAGATGAGATCATGATCATCAACACGGACGGTATCGTGATCCGTATGGAATGTAAGGGAATTTCCCTGCTGGGAAGAATTACTTCCGGTGTGAAGCTGATTAATTTGAAGGAGAAAGAGGAAGTGGCAAGTATCGCAAAGGTACGCCATGCTTCGAAAGAACTGGAAGGAGAAGCTGAGGTTTCTGAGACGGAGAATGCAGTAGAAGATGAAACGGAAATCAGCGTGGAAGAAACGGAAGAAAAAGAGTAGATTTAAAGAATAGGTTAAAAAATGGTTCATCAATCGTATTTTTTGATGGACCATTTTTTTAACAGAAATGAGATAATTTGAAAGGTAGATGCGCCACTATGAAAAAGAAGTTAGCCATAGTAGTTATAATAATTATTTTGTTAATTTTATTATTTCCAATAAGACACCAACTAAAAGATGGAGGTACTGTGGAATATAAATCACTGTCATATAAAATTTCAAAGGTTCATTCACTTATTACAGAAGAAGAAATGGAGAAGGAGGGAAAGGTAAAACCATACGATGATGGATTTATTATAGAGATATTAGGCTTTGAAATTTTTAATAATGTTGAATAAATGGGAAATCTTAATAAAATGATAGAATATTTTCAAGACCAAAATAAGGTCCGGTAGACCTTATTTCAGGTATGCTTGGAATTGAAAAAGCGGCAGAGTTTTTATACTTTGCCGCCCATTTTCTCAAAGGTCTGTGTCATTATAAAGTTTAAAATTTATAAATATGATATATTCCATCTTTATAATATGCCGGCTGACATTCATGATTTCTGACAGCTTTAATAAGCTCGTCCATCGTTCGTATTTCATTTGGAAAATAGGTAGCATATACGCCTACCTTATCCGGTACATGGCAGTCGCTCGCGCCGGTAGCGGCAAGTCCCAGTTTTTTTGCATATTCCTCTGCCTTTGCAGTTGCATCAGGGAGCGTACTTCCATTAAGCACTTCGATTCCATCTAATCCCTGCACGATATCCAGATGTTCCTCCAGGCCGCGTCTGTTATTACGGAACGGGTGAGCACTGATCGTGATACCACCCTGCGCACGAACCTGATCAATGAAATCCTGAGCACCAATGCGTTCTCTTGGATAGTCATCGATTCCGAATGCCAGAATATCTCCTTGAAGAGAGTAGAATTCAATACCGGTAAAAATAGGAAATCCGGTCTTTTTACTATATTCAGCGGCGTAATCACGAAGTCCCATGCTGTCATGATCGGTGATACAGATTCCGCCAAGTCCCTTCTTTTTAGCTATTTCCACCATTTCTTCCAGCTTTAAAAAACTATCCGTTGAATAGGTTAATTCGTGCATATGCATATCAACAAACAAAGCAGGTACCTCCTGTAGTTACATTATAAGTCCATTCTATAATCGGTGAAATACAGTGTCAAATAGATAAAGTAAATAAGTTAATGAGATTTATATATAGCTTCTATAAATAAAAAAATAAAAATCCCAAGGCCATGCATTTTATATTTTTATAAAAACATGGCTTTGGGAAAATTTAAGTTGTCAAGCATATCTTAGTGAACGTTCATCTCGGTCTTAACTTTTTACATAATTATTACTATTTTTATAACGTTTACTCTTTCGATTTTGCAAAATGTAGTAGCCAACTATTTATTCAGTTCTTTTAATTTATCATAGGCAATATTCTTTGCGCGTATTCTGGAATAATTGGCTTTGCGGAAAGCCAGATCCTTATTATTATCGTAAATCGTTCTGTAATAATCATAAATATTGCTGTTAATTTGTTCAGCAACAATAGTCTCTCCAAGCGTAGATGAGTCATTTTGCCTGTCAATCATATCTGAATAAATAAGTGAACCTTCGCTTTGAAAACCAAATCCCTCTCCCGAGAGTTGTTCAGCTTTAATCTCACTGATTGCAGGAACCGCATCTAAGGAAAGACCATAGAGCAAATAATCCAGGTCAGAGACGTTCATATGCTGGATATGGCTGACATTATACTTAGCAATCCAGTAGTCCGGCTGAGCGAAGGAAAACAGCAGATACCCACATGTAATGACGCCTATTATATAATGTGTCAGCGGAAATTTTTTTACATAGATACTGATGATCACTCCGAGCATCAGAATTGCCAGAATAACCAGGGAGTAAAATACGCATACCCGAAGGAAAGTCAGATGATAGGCTTTCACGTACAGATACATTCTCCAGTCCGCTGAACAGATCATGATATAGGTGCAGCATGATATAACGGTCAAAAGGATTTTCAGTCCTTTATTTTCACTAAACAGATACATACAACCAAGCACTAAACACACATTGATAAATGCCACCAGCATCAGCTGCCAAAAGCCCGAGCGGGCATATTCGGAATAAGTGATTCCCGCGGGAAGCCCGGCGCCCATGAACAGATACGTGATCTGAATACCTGAATACAGAAGGTAAATTCCTGCGATGATACCGGAAAAAGTGATGCCTGTAATTGGGTGAAAATAAGGCATATTTCTATTTGGCTGCTCTGGATACTGAGCATGGCAGGAAGCGTAGAAAAGGGCGTAAATCAGCGTAAAACCAAAGATAAAGGTAATAGAAATCCCAATCACTGTATCGATATTTGAAAAGGATTCTATCAGGTTAAACGGAGAAAACATTTTAGCAAATACAGTTCTGAAAATCATATCCGAACTGAGAAGCAGCGGAAAAATGATAAATAACGCCGAAACTGCCGCAATTATTCCGAAAATTACCGGTTTTACTTTCTTATGATCCGCTTTCTTTTTGGATTTTAAAGAGGTAAATGCTTCGCTTACCGGCAGGAAGGTATAACCTATAGTAGAGAAAAACAACTTCGCAAGATAGATAAAATAGGAACCCAGGTTCCACTGCCTTTTTTCAAAAAACTGGCTGATCATCGCCAGAAGGAGAAGCATGATCACGAAGCACCAATTAAAAAATTGCAGTAATTTACTCGCAGTGATGCATGTAGATAAACCAAACAAAATAATTTCTATGAAGTATATTTTAGTTTCTTTATTTACTTTTAAGTTAATCTTTTCTGAAAATAAGTATAAAACTCCGACTGTTCCTGCTGCGTATAATAAGAAGGTTGTTCCAAATAAATTCTTGTACATGCAGAATGTAAAAAGAATACCGTATAGAATGCTGATACCTATAAAGTAAAAGGCTTCATTTCGGATTGTTAGTTCCCTGTCGTTAAACTTAGGTGTGGGAAGGGGAGTAGGAGCAGGTGGTAATGGAGTAGGGGATTGGATTGGGTTCGTATTCATTTCATACATCATATTTGGTCTCCTTTCGTTTGAATCAGGTTATATATTCTGCTTATTTTTTGTTAAGGGTGTCTTAGTGTAATATATCAATAATATTTGACATAATAATGTTTCTAATTTTCCCTATCCGGAATATATTCAAGAATATCTCCCGGCTGGCAGTCCAGGGCTTTGCAGATTGCTTCCAGCGTTGTAAATCGAATGGCTTTCGCTTTATTATTTTTTAATATGGACAGGTTGGCCATCGTAATATCTACTTCTTTGGAAAGCTCCGTGAGCCCGATCTTTCTCTTTGCCATCATAACGTCTAAGTTTATCATAATTGCCATCAGACTCACCTCCTAAATTGTAAGATCATTTTCATTTTTGTAATCAATGGCCTGTTTAAATACACAGGAAAGGACCAGGCTGAAAAGTGCAGCTATGAAAAATACAAGTACGATGATCAAGGTCGCAGGTGTAGGAAAAAATGCGACTTTAATGGCAAAAAATATAGAGATAGCAATACTATATCTTGCCATTTTTTTCAAACTGAGCACATTCTCCATGACAAAACAATTCTGTTCCAATACAGTCCTCATCATTTTTCTCAATTCATTCAAGATAAATATTCCAAGCAGACCGGATAATACGAATACGATCAGCATCAGCCAGTAATGCTTCATGATCTCCCTTGAGTAGTACAGCCCCCCAAACTTGAGCCAGAGCGGCACGGTAATCACAACAATGATTCCGGCAAAAAACATAAAATCAAGAATCCATTTTGTAAATTTTGCAATTTTTTCATATTCCATGGTAGTGTCCTCCGAGTTTTTATTCATTATTGATTTTGTTCTATTATACTTGAATGGTTTTCGAATTGCAATATAAATTTATTGTTTTTCGATATATTTTTATTGAAAAAAGAAGACGGATAAGAAACGATTAGATTCTTATCCGTCTATTCTTCTTGCCAATCATGCCTAAGTGAATGTCCGGTGGACGTTCATCTTGGTACTTTATATAACAGTTATTTTCTTTAGGAATATCTATTTTTCGGCAGTCCCATCTTTTTCGATTTTATTAATATTTACATATGAAACATCTTCAAAAGGAATAGTAATCCGCTTGCCAGTTGCAGAAGACAGATAGATTCCCTTAATAATCTCCAATGTCTTACGTCCTTCTAACCCATCAACCGCCACAGGTTTATCCAATAACACGGAATCATAAAAATCACGGAGCTGGATATAATGGCTGCTTCCCCAATAGACAGGACCGACACTTGCCGGTATGTAGGCGTCATAAATTTCCTCATAGGTATCACCGATTTCATAGAAGCCGGTATCCTGCTTTAGGCCACAACGGCCCTTTTCACCGACAAGCTCAATCAGAATCGAGGAATCCAGTCCGTAAGTGTTGCATGCGTACAAGTTGTACAGGCATCCATTTTCAAACATCATAATTGCATGTGCAGTGTTTTCAACTTTTACAAAATCATGTACATAATTGTGAATACCTCCGTCTATCCACACCACATCGCTTCCCACCAGGTAGCGTACTCTGTCGACGCTGTGGGTAGCCTGGTCAATCAAAACGCCTCCGCCTTCCTTATCCCAGGTTCCCTTCCAGTCGCTGTCTTCATAATAACTGGCCGGGCGGTTCCAGGTGAGATAAGAGCGGGCAGACAGAATCCTTCCAAAATCTCCGCGTTCGATCATAGCTTTCAAAGTTTCTACACTTTTTGTATATCTGGTCTGGAAGATCACACCTAATTTCATTCCGGTTTCCCGCTGCACCTTAAGCATCTCGTCAGCTTCCTGCAAAGTGATGGAAATCGGTTTTTCCGTCATAACGTGAATTCCGGCTTTCATGGCCTTTATAGCCATCTTAGGGTGAAGATAATGAGGAAGACAGAGGTGAACAATGTCGATCTTGTTATCCAGTATCTCGTCAAAATCGGCCGTATATTTACACCCGGGAAATTTGTCTGCAAACGATTTCGCTTTTTCGATATTACGGCCACATCCTACAAGGGCAACTCTCAATTTTTTCATAATTCTCCAATCTGCGAATTTATCCAATAAAGAAGCTATCGAATAAATTCTGCGTAAAATCATAGTGTATATCAAAGAAATATTTCATTGCGCCAATATAATAGGCTGCAGAATCTAACATACTATATCTGATCGGATCCATTGAATCTATAATTTGTCGGAATCCGGTAGTATTCAGATTCTTTTTAACCTCTTCGAGAAACAATGGTCCCAGATTCTTGCTTTTTCCGCCGATAATTACAATCTTTGGACGCACAAGGCAGATAAGATTGCGAAGGGCATTTGAAAAATCTCCGGCTATATCATGAATTACCGTCTGCGCACAAATATCGCCATATAGAGAGGCAGAACCTAAATCACTGTACGTAACGACCTGATTCTGCGCCAGTCCGGAATGCTGGTCAAGCTTCAGGACCCGTTTCCTAAGAGAATTCTCACCGATCATTAATTCCAGGCATCCCCGGTTTCCACAGGAGCAAGGTTGGATATTGAGGAACGTTTTGCAGAGCTGAAATCGATGGGATTGGAAAGTTGTCAGCTGGTCTGCTGGAACAGGAAAATTTTAAATGATGATGCTGCTGCAAAAGCAGTAAATGCCGCAATCGAAAAGTATGACGTAGGAATTAGCGCCTTCTGGTGTGGCTGGGAGGGACGAAAGGTATGGGATTTTTACGAGGGACAGCTTACCTTGGGCCTGATTCCTGCCGATTATCGTGCCGAGCGTGTAAAAATGTTGATGGAAGGATCTGATTTTGCAAAGAAAATTCATGTCTCCAGCTTGCAACGCATGTAGGGTATATGCCCGAAAATCCTTACGATCCCAAATATCAGGAAGTACTTACGGCATGCAAGAGTATTGTAGAAAAATGTAAAGAAAATGGGCAGATTTTCCTGTTTGAGACGGGGCAGGAAACGCCGGTGACTTTGAAACGTGCGATTCAGGATATTGAAAAGGAGCTTGGAGAAGGGCATGTTGGAATTAACCTTGATCCGGCGAATCTGATCATGTACGGTAAGGCAAATCCTATCGATGCGCTGGACGTATTTGGCGAATATGTGCGCGGCATTCACGGTAAGGACGGGCTGTATCCTACGGATGGGCACTATCTTGGAAAAGAAGTACTTCTCGGACAGGGAAAGGTAAATTATCCGGATTTTATCAAGAAATTAAGAGAAATCGGATATGACGGCGATATCACGATCGAACGGGAAATTTCTGGCGAAGAACAGAAAAGGGATATCGTAAAGGCAAAGGAAATACTAGATAAGCTTATTGAAATGTAAGCGGAAAGAAGGAAAAAAATGAGAAAGATTTCGACACACCAAAAGCGTTTTTTGAGTATGATCATGACGCTTTTCATGCTGGTGGCGACGGTGTTCGGAGGCAGTGTACCTGTCGTTCACGCAGAAGATGCGTCAGATGAGTCATGCGTTGATTACACGTTTGATGCAAGTAGAAAAACCTGGGGGTTGGATTTTGGAAATGAACTAGATGCGTGGGGCCGTTGGCAGAGTTTTACCATGCCGGAGGAAGGCACGCTAAAATCAGCAGATGTATGGCTGATCAAGAGAGCAGATGAAAGTGGCGGGACAAGCGATATAAAGGCCAGTTTATATGCGATGGAAGGCGGCGTTCCCAGCACTCAGATCGGCGGGGAGGTAATCGTAAAGGGTTCAGACGTTACGGATAAAGGAATTACTACGATAAATTTCAGTGATGTGGGAAAACTGGAGGAAGGAAAGCAGTATGCGCTGTTTCTTACTATGGATACTTTGACTACCAGTTTTGAAAAGACAAATGGGAAGTATGACTGGGTGAGTAATAAAACGACCGTGGTGGCAAGCGGTGATGTGGCCGGAAAACATAACGGCAGAGGATTTGCTGCAGAAACTACAGTAGGAACCATGTATCTTAAGGTCACCTACGAAAAAATAAAGGCAGGGGCAATTGATTATTCTCATGACGCGAGCGGCAAAAGATCAGGATTTGATTTTGGAAGCTCTTTGGATGCCTATAGTCGTTGGCAGAGCTTTACCATGCCGGAAGACGGAAATCTGAATTCTGTTGAAGTATGGCTGATCAAGAGAACAGATGAAGGTGGAAATACGGCCGATCTGGTGGCATCAGTCTATTCTATGTCCGGTGGCGTACCGGATAAGCAGATTGGTTCCGTGACGGTAGCAGGGGCGGATGTGGTGGATAAAGGCGTCACCACGATTGATCTGTCTTCTGTGAAAGGCTTGAAAAAGGATACGCAGTATGCGGTTGTACTTACTACGGATCCCTTGGCAGATAATTTGACAAAGACAAATGGAAGATACGACTGGGTAAGCAGCAAAAATATTGAGGCGGCCAGGACAGAAGCAGCCGGTCAGATTGGAGTAAGGGGTACCTGCGATGAGACGGCCGTAGTAGGCACAATGTATCTGAAGGTCAATTATACACCGGGAAGCAGCTCGGAGGGGCCGGTAGGTCCGGATCTTCCACCGGTGCCTGGAGGGGCAGTTCCCTATGATATTACCCTTGAAGTAAGCAATCAGGATACTCTGGAAATCGGCGGAACAACTAAGATCACGGCAACGGTTCTGGATCAAAATGGCGCTAAGATCACGGATTCTAAGATAGAATTTTCTGCGGATTCCGATGCTGTAACTCTAAATGCAAAAGATGGCGAAGCTGTCGTTACAGGCGCAAAAGAAGGAGTTGCCAAAATTTCCGTGCAGAGCGGAAGTGCTGTCGCAAGTGTAGATGTTTACGTTTACGATCAGAGCAAGGATTATACCATACCAACGGCTGGCATGGTCATAAAGAAAGATACGGCGTTAAAACCGGGTATCTATAATTTTGGAGGGGCACAGACAGGAATTACGATCGGTGCGGACAATGTAAAAGTAAAAGCAGATTATGTAAAGATCGTAAATGCAGAGGAAGAAAAATTCGTATCTGATACGACAACAGGAGCTTATGCATATCAGCTTAATGCCGTGTCCGGAAAAACTTCTACAACATGGCGCGCTCTCTGGTGCTTTCCGGTGCATCTTCCATTAAGCTTAGTTTTGACTCAAAAGCAAAACATTTTTGCGGTATCCTTAAGGTTCAGGTTTCAGAAGATGGCGTGCGTACATTCAGCGATCTGTGCGAAGCAAAACCTTTCTATTATTGGGATATGTCCTATGACGATGAAGCTGCTGTTTCGGATTCCATGAGAAATAAACCGTTTGACAGAACGGCATGTACAATTGATACAGGTGCTTTCAAAGGAACGGGTATCGTGATGGAGAAAGTGAAAGGTTCTTCCATAAGCGGCATTACGGTAAGCGGCTTCTATTGGGCGGCAAAACTTGTTAATTGTTCAGGAGTTACAGTAGCAGATTGTGATTTTTCTGATAACTATACGAATCCGGAAGGCGGATGGGGCGACCAGGAAGGCGGAGCTCTTCTGATGGAAGGAGTAAGTAAGAGTACAATTAGCGGAAATAATGCAAATAACAATGCAAATGCCCTGATCATGCGGAAAAGCAATAACAATACGATCAAGGATAACAGCTTTGCGATTGCTTCGGACGTTTGTCTGGAAATGGATAATTCAAGCTACAATACCGTAGAGGATAACGATTTTAGCTGGGGTATCCGAATCGATGTATATGATGAAGTTCATGCGCGGGATTCAACAAGTTCCCTGTTTGAATCAGGTTCAAATTATAACTCTATTTACAATAATGATTTCACACATGGCGGCGGTATCTTAATGCACTGAATACTCAGGCGAGATGGGAATCTGCAGAGCAAGATGAAGATATCTGGTATGGCGTAGATTTCGGAACAGAGCGTTATGTGGACCGTATCGACTATTATCTCTATTATGAGCCGGTAGGAAATCCGAGCCTTGACACACTGGTATTGCAAATTCAGTAGTCGCCCAGTACGAAGTGGATGGCAAGTGGGAGGACGTGCCGGAAGCCACGATGGGAACGATTACGTCAAATCGTAATACGGTCACATTTGACAGGATTAAGACAAATAAGATCCGTGTAAAATTTGATACAACGGATCATAGTCCGGTTGCACTTTACGGATTCCATGCATTTAACACAGAGAATTATATGACGGAATTGGATTACGAGGAAAATTCTGTTCCGGTGATAACATCTACGGTTGTAAGCGACGTTACATTAGATGCCGTGGAGATTTGGGGAACTGTAAATGACAAGAGTCTCTGGGAGAGCGACATTCATGATCTGGAGCTTTACATTTATGAGACAGATGCGAGTGGAAAAGGACCGGAAGGAGCTTATCTTGCTAAAGGCGTGATTAAGAAAGACGCAGTTAATTCGGCTGAACTGCAAAAGCTGTTCAAAGTAGAAATGCGGGACAAGGACGGAAATCAGGCGTCGTTAAAGGCAGGTAAAAAATATGCACTGTTGCTTGCGACACAGAGAGATTACAATAATAACGGCCAGGCACACTGGAGATTTGTAACGAGTAAAAATGTGGAAGCAGCGTCAAATGAAACATTTGGTAAAGTAACAGGACATGATAATAATTATGACGTGATTAACGGCTTCAATGTTGAGGCACTCGGAACCGGATGGCTTAAGATCTATGCAGAAGGTTCTGATACCCCGGTTGTGGATTACAGTTTTGAGACGAACGGAAAGACGGGATACGGCGTTGGAGCTTATACAGAGGATAGCCGTTATCAGACATTTACCATTCCGGAAGCGTCTATAGACAGCATTAATAATGGGTTGGTAAATGATGATTGGAACTGGAGTTACGATGGAGAGAAGGGTTCTGTCTTTGTTGAATTAGATGAATTGAAAGAAATTGGCCTCATCAATATTGCATTTGAGGAAAATGGAGTTCCTGCAAAACTTGTAATTAAAAATGGCGATGAAGAAGTTATGACTCTGGCGTCAGATAAGTTAAAAGCCGGATTTAATGAGATTATTTTTGAAGAAATCATAAAGGCTAAGAATCTGACTTTCGAATTTACTTCAGGTGAAAATGCCGTGCTGGTATCTGAAATTGAATTGATGAAGGATAACGGGAAGAGTAGTCAGCCGGATGACCCGGACAATCCGGATAAGCCAGACAACCCGGATAAGCCGGACAACCCGGATAAGCCGGACAACCCGAGCAATCCGAATAAACCAGGGGACAATAAACCAAGTGACAGCAAACCGGGCAATCAGAGTAGTTCATCGACTACTTCAAAGTCAGATCAGAAAGTTAATACGGGTGATTTTGGAAGTTATAGATGGATTATTGTCATGATGTCAGCAGTATGTGTTATTGCGGCAATCTGCTTTGTTAAGAAAAGAAAGTGCAGATAGTTAAAATGTAAAAGTAATATATAGAAATAGGAAGGAAGATTCTGATAAATTATCAGAGTCTTCCTTTTTTGGATAAATTGCATAAAATGAACAAAAAGTATTTGTCTAAATTGTTGAAAAAAAAGATGTGTTGTATTATGCGCAACAGCGGTTGCAATTATAATTGTGTAATTTGTTTTCCTCAATATATAATTAAATTGAAAAAAGGAGATGTATTTCCCGGGAAAAAATACGTCAGGGAGGTGTGAATAAAAAAAATAATGGACGAAAAAATTGAACAAAGAAGAAAGCGTGCCAGAGGGATTAAAACTTATGGTACAATCCGAAAAGCTGTGGAAATAGGCGGCTTGGAACAATTTCAGGATATTAGCCTTAGTGAGGCGGTTATTCTTGGATTGGCAAATCAGGATGTAAGAACATTTATAGGTATTTTTGGACATGGAACGACGGATGTTGGAGAAGTGCTTCGTATATATGAAGAAGAAAATGTGGTAAAAACGATCAATGTTCGAAATGAGGTAGAGGCTTCTCATGTGGCATCTATGCTGAGATGGAAATACGGAAAAGCCGCTGCAGTGTTTACATCTATAGGGCCAGGAGCTATGCAGGCGGCGGCAGGATCACTGGTTCCATTGTCTAATGGCCTTGGTATTTATTATTTGATGGGTGATGAAACCAGTCAAAGTGAAGGGCCAAACATGCAGCAGATTCCAAGAAGGGAGCAGGAGCTGTTTTTAAAGGTTTTGTCAACTTTTGGCCCGGCATATTCGCTGCATACTGCGGAAGCTGTGTTTACCGCACTGAAGAGAGGCGATGTTGCAGTGAATGGAAAGGCTAAACGATCCCCGTTCTATATGCTGCTTCCGATGAATATCCAGCCCAAAATCATAAAAGGCTGCAATTTGTTGGAATTTCCGGAAAAGTCTGAGGAATCAAAGGTTGTAAGCGTTGATATGGATATTTATCAAGCTGCTGTAAATGCTATTTGTAATGCCTCCAGAATTACGGTAAAAGCAGGAGGTGGAGCTTCCAATGTTCCTGAGGAAGTTTGGGAGGAGTTTTTAGAGCTTACGGATGCCGTTTATGTGCAGGGACTCCAGGTTCCGGGACTGTATCCGGCTTCTAAAAAGCGTCATATGAGTGTTGGTGGTTCTAAAGGCTCCATTTGCGGAAACTTTGCCATGAACGAGTGTGATTTGTTTATCGCTGTTGGGGCCAGAGGTGTCTGTCAGTGGGACAGCTCAGGAACAGCGCTTAGAAAATCTAAGAAGATTATCAATATTAACTGCGATTATGATGATCTGGGGCAGTATAGTAATTCGATTCGGATACAAGGAGATGCAAAAGAAGTCCTTTTGCGGCTGATTGAACTTTTGAAGGCAGCAGAAAATAGAGCGTCCGATTCAAAGTGGCTGAAAGAATGTATGAAGAAACGCGTAGAGTGGGAGGCATACAAACAATTAAGATATGACAACCCTGTTCTATATGACGAGAAGTATGGGAAACTGATTCTCACAGAACCTGCTGCGATTAAGACAGTAGTGGATTTTGCCGATTCTCATGAATGTGTGAAGATATTTGATGCAGGAGACGTTCAGGCAAATGGATTTCAGATTGTAACTGATGAGAAACCCAAGCAGACAATCACAGACACGGGGTCTTCCTATATGGGATTTGCAGTATCCTCGACGCTTGCATTTGCACTTGCAGGAGGAAGGGATTATCCGATAGCTTTCAGCGGTGACGGAAGTTTTATGATGAATCCGCAGGTTTTGATAGATGGAGCTCAGTATGGACTTAAGGGTATGATCGTCGTTTTTGACAACCGGCGTATGGGAGCTATCACAAGCCTTCAGTACAATCAGTATGACGTAGAATTCAGGACAGACGATCAGGTCGTAGTAGATTATGTGAAGATGGCAGAGTCTATTAAAGGAGTAAAAGGCTTTTATGGCGGGGAATCTGTGGAGGAATTGAAAAAAGCTCTGGAACAGGCATACGAGTATGATGGACTGTCCTTGGTACATGTTCCTGTATATTTCGGCAGGGATGAGATGGGAGGTCTTGGAACCTTTGGAGATTGGAATGTGGGAAATTGGTGTGAGAGAGTTCAAAATCTCAAGCATACGATAGGTTTCTAATTGATGTAAAACTGAAAATAGAAAATGAAAAAAATAGGAGAGAAAAGATGGAAAAAGTACGTATTGGACTAATTGGGTTAGGTATGATTGCAAAGCATCATATCAGAGCTTATATGGATCACGCTGAAGAAATCAATGGTGTTCTGGTAGCATTATGCGATACAGAAGAAGAACTTTTACAGAAATGGGGTAAGGTTACAGGCATATCAAAATTATATACGGATTATCATGATATGCTTGGTGATGATGAAGTAGATGCTGTGTTTGTGCTTACTCCTCATCATCTTCATCGGCAAATGACAATTGATGCGGCAAATGCAGGAAAACATATTGGCGTTGAAAAATGTTTTGCTACAAAATTGTCTGATGCAGATGAGATGATTGCAGCAGCTAAAGCGAAAGATGTAAAACTGATGCTTCTTGAAAACTGTGTGTTTGATCCGTCTGTTATGAAGGCGAAAGAATTGATTGAAAATGGTGAAATTGGTAATTTGACGATGGTCCGGGTAACTCTCGGACAAGGAACTGGTCCAATGTTTCCGGACGATCCGGAGAAATTCTCAGATGCTTTCCACGGATACTATGGCTTGGCTAACAAACTGACAGCTACCGGTGATTGGAGATTTGATTCTTGCAAAATGGGTGGAGGAAGATTCTACGATTGTGGGCATCACAGATTTGCTGTTGCCAGGTATTTGGGAGGAGAAATCGAGGAAATTTCCTGCATAATCAAATATGCAAATGATGGAGTCACAGACAGAGAGTATTGTTCGGTCACAGCTTTTAAATATGCTGATTCGTATGCAGTCGGCAGCTTCGACGAGCATTTCGGAGCTCCGTTAAGCATTTCAAAAACAGGTGGTTCACCGTTCGACGATCGTGTAGAAATTATCGGAGACAAAGGTGTAATCTGGCTTAATGGAGTTGAGGGAAGACTCCAAATGAAAGCACCATTGATTCATTATAAAGATGGAACATCTATCTCTTATGAGAATCTTGAATGCGGATATACTGCTGCATTTAAGTTCGAGAATAAGGAATTTTCAGATGCTGTGCTTGAAGATAGAGAACCAAGTTGCAGTGGAGAGGACGGCAAAAAGCTCCTTCAAGTTATCAAGGCCGCTTATCAATCTGCTGCAGAAAACCGTGTAGTTAAAGTTAGTGAAGCTACCGACAAATATTAATTATAATTATCGGAAAATGATGATTCAATGTTTTGAAAGAAAGAGAGGAAAAAATTATGATTATTGATGCTCATATTCACCCGTTTAAACAGATTCCGGCCGATTGGGTAAATGGCGCAAAAGGAGCAAAGAAAGAATGGTATCAGAATGTTGACCTGTCAATGGAGGGGATGATCCACGCACTTGATGAAGGCGGTGTGGATAAAGGCATATTACTTGGGCTTAAGACTGCTAAATTTACTATTTCTAATGAAGAGATTGCAGATTTTTGTAAAAAATCCAATGGACGTTTTATTGGATTTGCTGCTGTAGATCCTACCGAGGGTGAAAAGGCGATAGAAGAGATGGAATATGCTATTAAAGTGCTCGGTCTTAAGGGAATTGGAGAGATTACTCCTCCTACACAATTCTTTTATCCGAATGATGAAAGCCTTTATCCATTCTATGAATGTGCGGAAAAGTTGGGTGTTCCGGTAGTAATTCATACTGGCGGCGAGAATGGCGGTCTGATTAAATATTCCAATCCGATCTATCTTGATGAAGTAGCAAGCCGTTTTAAAAACCTGACGATTATCGCTGAGCATATGGGTAGTTTTCCTTTTGGAATGTGGTTTAAGGAAGCCATGAACGTTGCATGGAAAAATCCGAATGTCTATGTGGGTATTGCGGCATTAAAGGAAATAGAACTGGTAGATATGGATCTTTTGACAAAGGCAGTGAAATATATTGGTGCTGATAAGATTCTATTTGGTACTGATTATCCTACAGAGCCACTCTGTAATATTAAATATCATGTTGACCTTGTGATGAACAACTCAAAAATATCTGATTCTGATAAAGAGAAAATTATGGGCGAAAATATGTGGAACTTGATTAAATAAGTTATTGAGGGCAGAAAACTGCGAAAATAACAAAATTGTCTGAGGCGTAGTTTACATGGTAATCTACACCTGAGGATAAAAGTATTTTATCAAAATTATATAGGGTTGGAAAAATCACTGGAATGAAAAATTGAATTTTGTTTATGGTTAATCACACTGTATGGAGGTGAATTATTTGAGCATTTTGAATAAGAAAAGGAAAATCGAAAAAAATATTCCTGACAAACAAAGAAAACACAGAAAAATCACTAAACTGGAGGCAATTATTCTGCTGTTGCTGAGTGTTATTATTCTGGTTGTTAATAATTTAATCTGGGGGCTGGGTACCGGAATGGGGCTTGCTATTGCTGCTGCATTGTTGATTCTCTACGGTATATTTGTATTGGGTTATTCCTGGGATGATTTTTGGAATTCTGCTTTAAAACAGGGAAATTCCGTTTTCCCAATCTATTATATTATTTTATTGTGCGGCGTGGTTCAGGCGACTTGGATGATGTCCGGTACAGTACCGTTTTTTATGTACTACGGCCTGAAATTTCTGACTCCGGCAACTTATCTTCCGATTACTTTTGTTGCATGTTTTTTAACTGCTGTTATGACTGGTAATGGTTGGGGAACAATGGCTACAATGGGTCTAGCGCTGGTTAATGTAGGTAATGCGCTGGGAGTTCCGGTTATTTATTCTGCTGCTGCAATTATTTGTGCATGTATGAGTTCTGACCGGTGGTCTCCTCTGGTGGATACCTTCAATCTTATTTGTGCAACTACGCGCACACAGCCAGTCAAGGTATGGGTCAATATGATCCCTACTTCTGTAATTTCCTTTGTTGTCTCTACGATTCTTTTTGCGATTGTCGGTATGGGTATTGAAGTCAACGTTGAAGCAGATATCAGCGATGTTTCTACAATTTTGTCTTCATTGAGTTCTAATTTTAACCTTAGTTTTATAGTATTGTTACCTCTGCTAATTTTTATCGTGTTGCTGTATTTTAAAATTGATCCGGTACCGACTTATGTGATTAGTTCCATGTTGGCCTTGGTTCTCGGTGTAAGTATTCAGGGTGAAGATCTGCTTACTTCATTAGGCGCATGCTGGAATGGCTATATAGCTCACACTGGCAATGAATTTATTGACCAGATGCTGTCACAGGGTGGATTTACCGTTAATGGTGGATTGGTAATTATGTTGTTCATGGCATTTCTTTTTGCAGGAGCCATTTCCCGAATGAATATGCTTGAGGTGATTTTGGGAGGCATCACGGAAAATATTCACAAGCCTGTTGCACTTGTTACTATTTGTACTATTTCCGGTGTATTTGCAGGTTGCCTTAGCGCTTCCTCTTATGTATCAGTTCTTCTGACTACCGAAATCTATAGGAATATGTTCAAGAAAAATAATCTTTCCAGGGTAGTTTTTGCACGTACTGTTGCTGAAGGAAGTTCGTTGTCAACCATTTGGGTTCCCTGGGGGGCTACTGGCGCATATGCAACTTCTTTATTAATGAATGGTCAATGGACTTGGGGATGGATTCCGTTTGCTTTTTGTGCCTATATTCCTCCGATTGTCAATATTATCTTGACAGCATTGAACATAAATGTCCCAAGAGGTTGGGAAGAGGTCGAAGGGGAAGTTGAAGAAGAAGGAGACGAAGTTGAAGTTCTGATGGTTGCTAAACCCAGTTAGCAGGCCTATCTTTCCTTGAGGATCCCTGCAATATGAAACAGATAACTGCCAATTTGTTGGGGCAGGGATCCTCATATCGATATTTAAAATGAACAAAGTGAGGTAAATGATATGGGAAAAAAAGTTGTTCTTATATGTGGCAGTCCAAATTCTGAAGGCTGCACAAGACGGGCATTACGAGAGGTAGAAACAACTCTCAGGGAGAATGGTGTAGAGACGGAGACCTTTCTGCTAGGTACAGAACCGATGCAGGGTTGTACTGGCTGTGGCGCTTGTGAGGAAGGCATGTGTGTATACCGGGATAAAGTTTATCTGAATCTGTTGAATCTGTTAAAGGATGCTGATGGAGTGGTAGTCGGATCTCCAGTATATTATGGGGGACCTAACGGAAGCCTCTGTGCTCTGCTTGACCGGGTATTCTTTTCCGCTGGTGAGATGCTTGCAGGAAAACCTGCCTGTGCAGTCGTCAGTTGCCGGCGGGGTGGAGCCAGTGCAACGTTTGATCGGCTTAACAAATACTTTACGATTAATCAGATGCCGGTAGTTCCATCTGTATACTGGAACAGCGTTCATGGGTTAAATCCTGAAGATGTGGAGCAGGATCAGGAGGGGTTACAGGTGATGCGGACCTTGGGACGGAATATGGCGGTTATGTTAAAGCAGCCCGTCTTGTCCGGCTGCCCCGAAGAGCGCGTTTATACGAATTTTGCCCGCTAAACCGTAGCAAGTCCATTTCTTTCGGCATCATGTATGAATAATAGAGTAATAAGAATTCAGAAGGAGAAGAGAATATGAAGATAGCAGTTATCAATGAAGTAAGTGCTTCACCTAAGAATGAGGATATTGTAAATGCACTGCATCAGTCTACAGACGCGGAGGTAATCAATATTGGAATGCAGAGTCCGCAGCAGGCGCCGTCTTTGACCTACATTCATACCAGTTACATAGCGGCAATCCTCCTAAATACCGGATGCTGTGATTTTGTGATTAGCGGCTGCGGAACCGGGCAGGGATTCCTAAACGCTGTTCTGCAATTTCCAGGAGTGACATGTGGATTAATTGTCGACCCGTTGGACGCCTGGCTTTTTTCACAGATTAACGGAGGAAACTGTATCTCATTGCCCTTGAATAAAGGGTATGGATGGGCTGGAAATGTCAATTTAAGATACATTTTTGAAAAATTGTTCGCAGATCCTGCAGAAGGAGGGTATCCGAAGGAAAGAGCAGAAAGTCAGCAGCAAAGTCGCCGTATATTGTCTGATATTTCGAGAATTTCTCACAAAGATTTTATGGATATCCTAAAAGATTCAGATCCGGAAATTTTGAAAACAATTGCAGATTGCGAACAATTTATGAAGGTCCTAAAAGATGGATCACAAAAGGCAAAGAAGGTATTTGAATTGTTGAATAATACGAAATAGGAGAGGTGCTATATGGTACAGTCATTGGCAAGAGGTATTGAAATACTGTTGTTACTTCAGAAAAGAGAAAGTGCGACGATCGTTGAAATTGCTGAAGTTCTTGATGTTGATAAAAGCACGGTTTCCCGGCTTATGTCAACATTGATGCAGTATGATATGGTCAGCATTAATCCGTCAAATAAAAAGTATCGTTTGGGTTTTCGGCTGATGTACCTTGGCGAGGGAGTCAAGAAAGATTTTAATATTGTCAATGTGGCGCGGCCTTATATACATATGATCTGTGATGAGGTAAAGGAAAGCGTTCATCTGGCAACTTTGGGAAATCGTAAGATGTATATTGCGGATCAGATTCTGAGCCACAAGCCGTACAATATTTCGGCTCAAATCGGAATGATTGAGCCGTGGCATTGTTCCTCTGTGGGAAAATGCCTGTTGGCTTTTAAATCACAATCCTATATTGAAGAAATCTTTCATGACTACGAATTCAAAAAATACACACCTAACACAATTACGACTTATGAGGAGTTAAAGGAAGAACTGGAAAAGATACGGGAACAGCGTTATGCACTGGATAACGAAGAGTTTTCGCAGGGAGTGTGCTGCGTGGCAGTCCCTATTTTCCATTACGGCAGGAATGTCAATAGTTGTCTGGGAATTTCTGTACCGAAAGAGCAGATGACAAAAGAAAATATAAAAAAGTATGTACATTGTATGAAAAAGTACAGCCGCCTGATCAGCGAAGAGTTGGGCTGTGAAAGTCACTTAAGCTAACAGGCAAAGGAAATAGAATTAGGAGAATAATAGCGATATGAATATATTTATAAACAAATTCAGTTTGGAAGGAAAAAAAGCTATTGTAACCGGCGGCGCAAGGGGGCTCTGCAATGGAATGGCCCAGGCACTACATGATGCAGGTGCCGAGGTAGTACTTTTGGATATTATGGACATGGTAGAGGAATCCGCAGCCAAAATGGGTGCAGTTGGAGCCAAAGTCCATGCGGTAAAGGGTGACTTGTCCAAGCCGGAAACACTGAAAAATGTGTATGAAGAATGTCTGGAAAAGCTGGGGGGACGAGTAGATATTTTCCTGAATGGCGCGGGAATTCAGTATCGTTGTCCGGCAGTTGATTTTCCGGCAGATAAATGGCAGAAAATACTGGATATTAATCTGAGCGCAGTATTCTACATGTCGCAGCTTGCAGGACGTACTATGCTGAAACAGAATTATGGAAGAATCATCAATGTTGCTTCTATGACGGTATATTTTGCGAGCGTGTTGATTCCTGCCTATAGTGCCAGCAAAGCCGGCGTAGCACAGATAACAAAAGCTTTGTCTAATGAGTGGGCCTCAAGCGGAGTGACTGTCAATGCGATTGCACCGGGATATATGGCGACAGAGTTGACGGCAAATATGAAGGAAGTGAATCCAAAACAGTATGAGGAGATTACTTCCAGAATCCCGATGGGGCGTTGGGGAAATATGGAGGATCTTCAGGGAACAGTCGTTTTTCTGGCTTCCGATGCGGCCGCCTATATTTCCGGAGCAGTTATTCCTGTAGACGGAGGATTTATGGGGAAATAGAAGGGAGTGTGTAATCATGGTAGATGGAAATGCCTTATGGAGTCCTGAGATTACAAAAGCTATGGAAAAACGGCAGGTATTTGATGGAAAAGAGATTGATACATTTACAGATATGCCGGAAAATCTTTATGAAGCTCTGAAGAAAACATCTTCTTTGTATCCGAAGAAAATTGCTCTGGTGGATGACAGAGAGAACGTCTGTACATACTGGCAGCTGCTTACATACAGCCAGGAGCTGGCGGCATATTTGTATAAGGAACGGAAGATACGAAAACAAAGTCATGTAGGAATCCTCCTATACAACAGCGTGGAGTTCTGTGTCGCATTTCTGTCTTTGATCAGGCTTGGAGCGGTGGCTGTGCCGCTTCCGAGTAAGTTTAAACGAGACGAGGTACTTTCCCTTGCAAAACTTGCTGAAGTGGGATTTGTGGTCTGTGATGAAGCCTATGCAAACTGGTTTGAGGGAATGTATCCCAAGGAACAGGTTTTGGTTATCTCCGGATCCGGCATTTGCTGCGGATATGAGAAGGTTTACAAAAACTGGGCAAGCCGTGCAAAGGATGTGGCGGAAGTAAACAAATTCTCATCAGGAGGTTCTGATGACATATCCCTCATTATGTTTACCTCCGGAACTACGTCAAAAAGTAAGGCTTTGCAGATTAGAAATTACAATATCATGCATGCAGTAGAAGCATATCGGCGTATTCTTCACATCACAGAGAAGGATATATCAGTGATTGCAACTCCAATCTATCATATTACAGGACTTGTTGCCCTGTTAGGACTATTTGTTTATACCGGGGGCACTCTGCATTTACATAAATTTTTTGATGCTAAACGAGTCATAGCCGATGCGAGAACATATGGGTTTACATTTATTCATGCCTCGCCGACTGTATTTTATCTGCTTTTGCAGGCCGGGGAGCATACTCCTGCAATTCCGGGTCTGGTTTCTTTCGCTTGTGGAAGTGGAAATATGCCAAAAGACAAGATGATGAGTCTGCACAGATGGCTTCCGAATTCACAGTTTCATACGGTATACGGACTGACAGAGACGAGTTCACCTGCTGCGATTTTCCCGGATGACGCAGCAGTAAGCGGACGTATTGGGTCCTCCGGCCTCCCGATTCCGGGGATACGATTTAAGATTGTAGATGAAGATAATAAGGAACTTCCCTGTGGCCAGGTAGGGGAAATCGCGGTAAGTGGTAGTGTCGTACTGGATAGTTATTATAAGCAGGAGACGGACAATCTGACAGACGGCTGGCTTTATACAGGGGATCTGGGTTATTTCGACGAAGAGAATTATCTTTATGTAGTAGATCGAAAAAAAGATATGATTAACCGAGGTGGTGAAAAAATCTGGTGTTATGACGTAGAGAATGCGATTGCCGGAATGGAAGAGATTTTGGATTCCGCAGTTGTTGGTATACCGGACGAGATGTACGGGGAGGTTGCCGCAGCTATCGTACGGCTCAAAAAGGGAAGCGGCTTAACAGTAGAAAAAATACAGCAGTATCTGTATGGCAGAATGGCGAAATATAAGGTACCGGTGAAAATCAGGATGGTGGAAACGGTGCCAAAAACGCCAAATGGAAAAACAGATAAAATCAGGATCAGGAAAATGCTAATGGAGGATTGATGAATGATAAAAGCGAATTTTATTACTCCACAGGAGGCAGCCGGGTATATTAAGGACGGTATGACTGTCTGCCCGATTGGCATGACATTGGTAAGTGCCAGTGAGTCCATATTGAAAGCAATCGAACAGTCATTTTTGGATACAGGACATCCCAGGGGAATCACTCTGCTTCATTCCTGTGGGCAGAGCGACCGAAAGGACGGAATTCAGCATTTCGCTCATGAAGGGCTTGTGAAAAGAATCATTGGATCCCATTGGGGATTACAGCCAAGATGGATGGAAATGATTGCCAATAATAAAGTAGAAGCATACTGTCTGCCCCAGGGACAAATCGCACAGCTCTATCGGAGTATGGCCTGCGGCCTCCCGGGGAAGATGTCAAAGGTTGGCCTTGGAACCTTTGTAGATCCGCGTTTCGAGGGTGGGAAAATGAATGGACGTACAAAATCTTTGGAAGACCTTGTGGAAATTTTGGATTATCACGGAGAGCCTTATATGTTCTATAAAGAGATTCCGATTGATGTGTGCATTATCCGGGGCACACAATGTGATGAGATGGGCAATTTCACGACAGAGGAGGAAGCTATGAAGCTGGAGGTGCTTCCGGCAGTCATGGCAGCAAAACGAAATGGAGGAAAGGTTATTGCACAGGTAAAACGAGTTGTCCAGACCGGTACGCTGAATCCTAAAAACGTCACTGTGCCCGGTGTATTTATTGACGGAATTGTGATTTGCGAGAATCCGGAAATCGATCACAGGCAGACATCTTCATGGGTATTTGATCCTTCCTATAGTGGCCAGGCAAGAGTGCCGCAGAATGCGATTGAACCATTGCCTATGAATGTTCGAAAATTTATCGGCAGAAGGGCGATTGAGGAAGTCTATCCGGGCTGTGTAATCAATCTGGGAACCGGAATTCCTAATGATGTCATTGGGAATATCAGCGCGGAGGAGGATATCAACGACGAGATTATGATTACCGTGGAGTCGGGCATTTACGGAGGTGTACAGGCTGGCGGGATTGATTTTGGTATTGGGCGGAACCTATATGCCATGATAGGACATCATGAGCAGATGGATTATTATAATGGCGCGGGGGTGGATATTACCTTCATGGGCTTTGGAGAACTGGACGGTGAGGGGAATGTTAACGCCACAAAAATGGGACCGAAATGTACGGGCTGCGGCGGATTTATTGATATTACACAAAATGCAAAGAAGGTTGTATTCTGTGGAACCTTTACTGCAGCCGGCTGTGAGTTTTCCTTTGAAGGAGGAAAACTGAATATTGTAAGGGAAGGCAGAATCCGTAAAATGGTATCTCGTGTGGCGCAGTATTCGTTCAACGGAGCACTCTCCAGAGAGAAAATGCAAAAAGTATATATTGTGACAGAGCGTGCAGTATTTAGGTTAATTCCGGAAGGTGTAGAACTGATTGAAATCGCGCCGGGTGTAGATCTACAGACTCAGGTGTTGGACATGATGGATTTCAGACCGATTATAGCCGAAAATCTCAAACTCATGGATGTGAATTTGTTTAGCGCCGGACCGGTCGGAATGAAGGATATGATTATGGCGAAGGAAAATGATGAATAAGGTACAGATTTTTGGGAGGAGAATCAGATGATGAGATTAGAGAATAAAGTTGCGATTGTGACAGGATCAGGAAGAGGTCTTGGGAGAGGTATTGCTGTAAAACTTGCGAAGGAAGGGGCAAAGGTAGTTGCAGCCGATATGATTCCGGCAGATGAGACGGTAAAAGAAATTGAGGAATATGGCGGAACAGCATGTGCATTTACAGTCAATGTGGCAAAACAAGAGGAAATGCAGGCTTTGGTAAAATTTGCGGTCGACACCTACGGCACTTTAGACATCATGGTGAATAATGCAGGGATTAATCGGGATGGGATGCTTCACAAGATGCCAGTGGAAAACTGGAATATAGTCATCGATGTTGATTTGACCGGAACATTTTATGGAACGCAGGAAGCCGTAAAATACATGCGTGAGAAGGGGTATGGCCGCATTATCAATATTTCTTCGGGAAGCTGGCTTGGCAATGTCGGACAGGCTAACTATGCGGCAGCAAAGGCTGGCGTAGTCGGGCTTACGAAGACGGCAGCGCGGGAGAATGCCCGCAAAGGAATCACCTGCAATGTCATTTGTCCCGGATTTATTGAGACGGATATGACTATGAAGCTAAAAGAAGTCAATGGCGGTACAGCATGGGACAGCATGCTGAAGCGCATTCCTGCAGGATATGCCGGAAAACCGGAGGACGTGGGAAATATGGTGGCATTTCTGGCTTCTGACGAGGCTGCTTATGTCACTTCTGAAGTGATTAATGTAGGTGGCGGAATGATTGTATAAAAGAAAGGAGAATTTTCAATGAAAGATGTAGTAATAGTAAGTGCATGCAGAACGGCTGTTGGTTCATACGGAGGTGGACTTAAGACGGTTTCTGCTATTGACATGGGAGCGATTGTTGTAGCTGAAGCAGTGAAGCGTGCAGGAATTAGGCCGGAGGACGTGGACGAAGTTATTATCGGTAATGTCGGAGAGGTCGCTGAGAATGGATTTATTGCAAGAAGTATTAGTCTGAAGGCAGGTATGCCAAAGGAGACAACAGCGTACTCTGTTAATCGTCAGTGCGGATCCGGGCTTCAGGCAATTGCAGATGCGATGATGGAAATCCAGACCGGTCATGCGGATATCGTGGTAGCAGGAGGCACGGAAAACTTGTCTCAGCTTCCGTATTACGTGAAGGACGCACGCTGGGGTGCAAGAATGGGACACAAAACTTTTGAAGACGGCGTCATCGATATTCTCACATGGCCGTTGAATGGACAACACAATGGTGTTTCCGCCGAAAATGTAGCGAAGAAATACAATGTATCCAGAGAAGAACAGGATGAATTTGCACTTCGCAGTCATGAACGGGCGGTTGCGGCTATCAAAGCCGGAAAGTTTAAAGAAGAGATTGTTCCGGTTGAGGTGAAGGGGCGTAAAGGAAAAATTACTGTATTTGACACCGATGAGGGGCCACGTGAGGACGAGAGTATGGAAATGTTGAAAAAGCTCCGCCCGTGCTTTGTTACAGACGGCACAGGCTCCGTTACGGCCGGCAATTCCTCAAGCCTGAATGATGCGGCTTCTGCAGTTGTCGTAATGTCAAAAGAAGTGGCTGAGAAGCTTAATATTACATCACAGCTTCAGGTTGTAGATTTTCTGATTGCAGGAAATGAGCCGGAGCTTTTCGGATATGCACCAAAGTACTCAAGTGAACAGCTTGCAGAGAAAGTTGGTGTGGATGTGAAGGATATTGATATGTTTGAAATCAATGAAGCGTTTGCAAGCCAGTCCGTAGCAGTTGCAAGGGATTTGGGGCTTGATATGGAAAAGGTGAATATTTACGGCGGAGGTATCTCCATCGGACATCCGCTTGGCGCCACAGGTGCAGTCCTGACGACAAAGGTTTTCTATGAGCTGCTAAGAACAGATAAGAAAGATGCCATGATTTCTATGTGTATCGGCGGTGGACAGGGAATTTCAATGTATTTGAAAAAATGCGAATCATAAAAGTATTATCGGTTGCGGAATTATCTATTTTCGGAAGAGTATAAGAAATGAGACACAAAAGGCAAAAGATTATCGGGAGAATGGCTCATAATTTTACCGATGTCTTTCGCAGAAAGGTGGTTTGTAGCAATGGAATATTTTATCGTTATTTTTATTGGATTATGGTTTACAATGGCAAATCTATTTGTTATTAATGCTGTATTTCGTGATTATACCTTGTGAAACGGCCGAATGGCCATACGGGATGCCCATGGGTATGATTTTAGAAAAAGCAAGGAGGGTAGAGAATGAACATATTTTTTATTGGAATGTGCATAACGATGGCAATTTATATTATTATTGGATTAATTATAAGTAAAAGCGTAAAAGATGCGGAAGACTTTTATGTTGCAGGAAGAAATTCCCCAGCTATTTTGATAACCGGCTCGCTTGTTGCATCATTTATTGGCGTTGGATTATTCATGGGGGATGTGGGCGAATGTTACAGCGGATTTTTCGGGCCAATCATTCTTGCGGTTGGAATACTTTCTATTGGATATATGGTAGGCTCTATAGCTTTTGGAAGATACCTCAGAAGAAGTGGTGTTGTTACAATACCTGAATTTTTTGGAACACGTTTTCACTCAAAACGAATGAAAATGCTTGCCACGATAACAAGTGTATTCATCATGATGGTATACATGCTTTCATGTGTTCAGGGTATAGGGGGATTAATGAAAGCTGTGACTCAGCTTGATTACAAAATCTGTGTTATTCTTACTACGATTACATTTACCTTGATTACTATTTTTTCGGGATCTAAAGGAGTGCTGATAACGGATACGATTATGTTTGGCGTTTTTTCAATTGCAACGATTATCGGGGTACTATTTATCTCGAGGGCGACAGGAGGATGGATAAATACTGTTTCATCTATGGCGGTATATGAAGAACTTACTGATATCCTTTCCTGGCATGGTAATTTGAATTATAATTACAGTAGCGGAATAGAGAATCTTATCTGGGCATTTGGATATGGCATCGCATGGATGGCAGTTTTAATGGTAGCTCCTTGGCAGTCCAGCCGCTATCTTATGGCGAGAAGTGAGCATGATGTTATCCGCTCGTCAATTTTTGCTACTGTCAGTGTTTTTATGATAGAATTTTTAATGTGCATGGCAGGGGTATTTACACACAAGATAAATCCGAATTTGGAGAGCCCTTCTCATGCTCTGATCTGGGCTTCAATGAATGTTATACCAAAGGTATTTGGTATTATTATTTTGTCAGGTGTGCTCGCTGCTGGAATCTCTTCGGCAACTACTTTTTTGTCGTTGATTGGATCAAATGTAGCGAATGATATTCTAAATATTAAGTCTGGTGATAAGAGTATACGAATTAGCAGGCTGTCTATGATAGTTGTTTCTTCAATTATTGCCCTGCTATGTATTTTCAGTCCGCCTAAGATTTTTTGGATTACGCATCTTGGGGCGACAATCATTGCCAGTTCATGGCTTCCTGTTGCAATGGCAAGTGTATGGAGTAAACGGATAACAGAAAAAGGAGCTTTTTGGGGAATGCTTCTAGGATTTCTTGTCAGTGCTTCAATGAAATCCTTCCTGGTTATCAATGATTTAAGTGTGCCAATGTATTTTGATCCATTTTTTATAGGTGTTATTGCCAGTATACTTGGAATTGTAATAGGATCGAAAACTTCAAAGATAACACAAGCAGAGATAGAAGCTCGAAGTAAACTCTTTATCATTCCAGATAGTGAATTTGATAAAAAGCAAGTAAAAAAAACAAAAGTATTTTCGATATTTTCTTTGCCTCTGAGCCTGACTGTTGTATCTGTATTGCTCTTTCTCTGGATTATTCCTTATTTGAATGGATTGAAATGAATTACGCTATTTTTCTTTTTGCTGTACATATTGGTTATAATGAATATAGTTACTTTTTACGGGGTGGGGAAATATATTTTTCCCACCCCGTGAAAATAACGGATACAGTATTCACTATTACAGCCGATTGTGAAGCTGTAATAGTGAATACTGTAAAAATAGTAAAACAGTAAGAGAATGGAGAAGCCTGCTTGCTTCATATTCTGGTTCATGGTAAGATAAAAAAGGAAAGGAGGGGCAGATATGGGATTTTACTTAAACAGCATGGCAGCGTATACCTTATATGAAAATGAATCAAAGAAGCCTTATTTTGTAGATAAATCGCATATGTTGAAAGAACTGTTTCCGTTGATAAGTGAAGGAAACAATTATATCTGCCTGACACGTCCGAGAAGATTTGGAAAAACGATTATGGCAAATATGATTGCTTCATTTTTTTCAAAAGCCTGTGATTCAAAAACACTTTTCGATCGGCTTGCGGTTGCAGATGCAGAGGAGTACGAATGCTATCGAAATAAATATAATGTAGTGCACATTTCCTTTAACGATGTTCCCAGGGATTGTAGTTCTTATGAACAGTATATAGAGCGGATTGAGAAACGTCTGGGAAAAGACCTTATAAAAGAATTCCCAGATGTGGAGTTTGATTCGGAGGATGCTCTGTGGGACATGTTTATGACGCTTTATATGGAACATCCAAAGATCCAGTTCATATTTGTAATGGACGAGTGGGATTTTATATTCCATCAGGATTTTGTAACGGATACGGATAAAAAAGCATACCTTGCGTTTTTAAGAAGTCTGTTAAAAGACCGTCCTTACGTGCGTTTGGCTTATATGACAGGAATTTTGCCAATTTCAAAGTATTCAAGTGGTTCTGAACTGAATATGTTCGTGGAGTATACAATGGCAAAAAGTCGGATGTTTGGCGGATATTTTGGCTTTTCTGATTCAGAAGTGGATATGCTCTATGAAAGATACTGCAAAGTGCATGATTCGTCGTTTCTGGTTTCCAGGGAGGCATTAAAACAGTGGTATGACGGGTATGCTACGCCATCCGGAATACGTCTATATAATCCGCGTTCTGTTGTGTTGGCACTTAGCAATAACAGTCTGGACAATTACTGGACCAGCTCCGGGCCCTATGATGAAATATTCTATTATATCCGTAACAATGTAGATTCCGTGCGTGATGACCTCGTCCTGATGGTATCCGGTCAGTGCGTGCCTGCAAAGATTCAGGAGTATGCAGCCACTTCCCAGAGTCTTCGGACAAAGGAGGAGATTCTGTCGGCGATGGTTGTGTATGGCTTTTTAAGTTATGAAAACGGGAATGTGTCTATTCCTAACAAAGAGCTAATGGATAAGTTTTCCGATATGCTAAAAAAGGAAGCTTCTTTGGGATATGTATATCAGCTTGCCAAAGCATCAGAAAAAATGCTGCGAGCGACACTTGCCGGTGATACAAATACAATGGAGCAAATTCTGGAGTTGACACATGATACAGAGACGCCAATTCTCTCTTATAATCATGAGACGGAGCTTAGTGCGGTAGTAAACCTGGTCTATTTATCAGCAAGAGATGCATACCGGGTAGAGCGGGAAGAAAAAGCGGGAAAAGGTTTTGTAGACTTCATTTTTTATCCAGAGACACCTGCAGCAGAAGAAGGTATCATTCTGGAGTTGAAGGTGAATCATTCCCCGGAAGAGGCAATCCATCAGATTAAAGAAAAAAAATATCTGTTACGTTTTTGGAAAAGAAGACGGATAGATAAAAAAATACAGAGGATATTGCTGGTTGGCATTGGATATGATAAGGAAAAGAAAAAACATCGTTGTAAGATAGAGCGAGTGGAGATCCAGGAAGATAGCACAGACATAATACAAGGTTAGTTTGAGTAGATATTTAATCCATATTAGCAATAAAAAAATAACTATGTTTATTAAATAATATACAAATAAATGATATAGTTGCAATTCAGTGTAGCCTTAACAACAACACTAGAAATAATAATCAAATGTGAGGTAGCAGTCATGCGTGTAGTGAATGTGGAAGAAATTACAAGAAACATAAAAGAAATGTGTATTGAAGCAAATCATTTCCTCTCGAAAGATATGGATTTTGCAATGAAAAATGCAATTTCAACCGAAAAATCTCCTTTAGGAAAACAAATTCTGAATCAGTTGCAGGAAAACTTGCAAATTGCCGGAGAAGACATGATTCCCATCTGTCAGGATACCGGAATGGCAGTCGTATTTATCGAAGTGGGACAGGAAGTCTATTTTGAGGGAGGAATTTTGGAAGATGCCATTAACGAGGGAATAAGACAAGGATATGTAGAGGGATATTTAAGAAAATCTGTGGTAAAGGATCCGATCATTCGGGAGAATACCAAAGATAATACACCAGGAATTATTCACTATAAGATAGTAAAGGGTGATAAAGTAAAGATAAAAGTTGCTCCAAAAGGATTCGGAAGCGAAAATATGAGCCGTGTATTTATGTTAAAGCCGGCTGATGGAATTGAAGGCGTAAAAGACGCTGTACTTACTGCAGTAAAAGATGCCGGTCCTAATGCATGTCCGCCGATGGTAGTAGGAGTAGGAATAGGGGGTACATTTGAAAAATGTGCACTGATGGCAAAAGAAGCATTGACACGGGAAGTGGGTGTGCATTCTGATATACCATATGTAAAAGAATTGGAAGAAGAGCTTCTTATGAAAATCAATAAGCTCGGAATCGGGCCGGGAGGTCTGGGGGGAAGTACGACTGCTTTAGCGGTAAATGTAAATACCTATCCGACGCATATTGCAGGACTTCCGGTAGGAATTAATATTTGCTGCCATGTAAACAGACATGTTGTGCGTACAATTTAAAAATACGATCAGGAGTATTTTTAAATGAGATTAGATATGGAAATACTATTGTAAAAATGACGGTAAAAAAATTGGTAGAGATCATACTGAGAGAAGAGAAGGGGTAAAGGAATGGATATACATATTCAAACACCAATCACAAAAGAAAAAGCACAGGAGTTAAAAGCAGGCGATTACGTATATATAAGCGGAACCATTTATACGGCGAGGGATGCTGCGCATAAGCGGATGGACGAGACTCTTTCAGCGGGAGACGAACTTCCAATTTCTGTAGCAGAACAGACAATTTACTATATGGGACCATCTCCGGCAAGAGAATGGCGCACGATCGGTTCCGCAGGGCCTACAACAGCAAGCAGAATGGATAAATACGCACCAAGACTTCTGGATCTTGGTCTGGCAGCTATGATCGGAAAAGGAAAGCGAAGCCAGGCTGTCATTGATGCCATTATAAGAAACAAGGCAGTTTATTTTGCCGCAGTCGGCGGTGCTGGTGCATTATTGTCAAAATGTATTAAAAAATCCGAAGTGGTCGCTTATGATGATTTGGGAACTGAGGCTATCCGCAAGCTGGAGGTAGAGAATTTTCCGGTAATCGTAGTAATTGACAGTGAGGGAAATAATTTATATGAAACCGCAATAAAAGAATACCAGGAAATATAAATAGTTTTTTTTACAAATTTCTAATGATAAACATGACTTATCGGGGAAAGGTCAGGTAGAAGGTTGAAAAAGAATAGTAGAGGATATCCATTTTTTTAGGCATCACAAACAGACCATCTTGCGGTGGTTATTTAAAAATTGAATATGTAGCAAAGTTAAGGTTTATTCAGCAACTGACTTGATTTTATAACCATGAAACTGAGCCATTAAAATTGCCTGTTCAATTGTAATTTCACGATTGACAGGAAGAACATCACTTTTTCGGTAAAGTTGTGCATTATAGGGTTCCTTATTTTTCAGCATGTTGTATAATGCTGTTAGAAGCATTCTTGCTATTGCAATGATTGCTTTCTTGTGGCCGCGGCGCTTTCTTAAACGAAGATAGCGGTTGCGGATTTCAGGGTGCTTTTCACTTTTAACCACAGAGTTGGCACATTGAACCAAAAGTGGTTTGATATAGCATCCGGCTTTGGAAACCCGGACAGATTTTTTCTTCCCTGCACTTTCATTGTTGGTCGGCGTAAGTCCAGCCCATGAGCATAAGTGTTTCGCCGAAGGAAAAGCCTCCATATTCACGCCGATTTCAGAAATGATTCCGATAGCGGTAAATTTATTTTTGAATGATGGAGCGGTTAGGATTAGGTCGAGTTCTTGCTGATAGGGACTGGCGAGCGCAAGAATCAGTTCTTCTAGCTCTGCTTTCCGGGATTCCAAATCTTCAAAATGCTTTTTGATGATCTTTAATTTACCAGCCTGTTCCGGTGTGATAAAACCATCAATGGCGAGCTCCAGTTCAGGAAGCTTTTTCTTCATGGAGCCATGAATTAAAGGTCCAATATCAAAAGAAGTATCTTCAGGATTTTCAAGAATCTTATCCAGAATTCGTTGTGAACTTTTACCAAAAGTGTCCGAGACAACGGAAGCCAACTGAATGTTGGAGACCGTGAGACAGTTTTGAAAACGGTTCTTCTCACTGGACATAAAGCAGGTCAGTTTGAAACGATAGCGCATCAGGTCACGAAGTTGTCTGATATCAACAGAGGGAATGAAGCTACCGGCAACAAGATCATGCTTGAAGAGGTCAGCAATCCATTTTGCGTCTTTCTTGTCAGTTTTTTTACCACGGATAGCCTTAACATATTTGGGATGAGCAAGTACAATTGTACAGCTTTTTTCGAGCACATTGTAAACTGGAATCCAGTATTTGCCAGTAGATTCCATGCAGACATCCTTACAATGATTGTCAAGCAGCCACTGTAACAATTCCTTCAACCCTTGTGTGAAGGTTGAGAAACGATGGCGCTTGTAGGTGGTAACACCTTGTTTGTTAGTGGAAGCGATACAGGCAACAACAAAAGTCTTGTGAACATCGATACCACAACAAATTTGATACACAATTTTTAAAGCCATAGGGCCACCTTTCAGAACCATAGGTTCGATAGAATTATAGGGAGTAAACAGCATTGACTGAATGCTTAGGATTAAAACGAGAGTTGTTTTAACAAAGATAAGGTTACGTGCTCGAGGCACACTTATTTGTACTTGAAAAAGCATTCTACACATATAAAAATACGGTCACCCAATAGTTCGGACAGCCCACTCACCTCCCCGTGATTTGTAGTGTACTGAGTATCCCTATGGAAACTATTATAAAAAGAAAGCTGCGAGAGTCCAACGTTTTTTCATCACGTTTTGTGCCTTGAGCAGCGCGAAAGGAATGGATATAAAGATGAAACGAATTGTAATGATGGTACTTCGCAATATTTTGTTAGTACCTTATATGTGGATAAAATTATGTTATTATGCATCACACGTGGATAAGTATCCGGAATTAAAACGTTACGCTCTTTTAAAATATATTGTAAAGCGGGCAAATAAAGGAGGAAATGTTACTATAAGAACATATGGTGAAGAGAATATTCCGAAAGAGAACGGATTTATGTTTTATCCGAACCACCAAGGATTATACGATGTTCTTGCGATTGTAGAGGCCTGTCCTGTTCCATTTTCAGTGGTGGCCAAAAAAGAAGTAGGAAACATTCCTCTGTTAAAACAGACATTTGCCTGCATGAAAGCGTATCTGATTGACAGAGAAGATATTCGGCAGTCGCTGGAGGTTATTGTAAATGTTACAAAAGAAGTAAAGAGCGGAAGAAATTACCTGATTTTTGCAGAAGGTACCCGTTCAAAGCAGGGAAATACTACCCTGGAGTTTAAAGGCGGTAGTTTTAAATCAGCGACGAAAGCGAAATGTCCGATTGTGCCGCTCGCATTGATTGATTCTTTTAAACCTTTTGATACGGGCAGTGTTTCGCCGGTAACAGTGCAAGTACATTTTTTGAAACCGATGTATTATGATGAATATAAGGATATGAAGACTCCGGAGATTGCAAAAGAAGTAAAAAGACGGATTGATGAAGAGATTGCGGAATACTAAAAATAAAAAGACGAAATAAAAAGGCAGAATGTTGAAGCTGAGAAGCTGAACAATCTGTCTTTTTATTTGCTGATTCACCATTTTTTATCTTGTTCTTAATATTAGTGAATTGGATTTCTTCACAAGCCGGTTTTTGAATTCCAGATAATATGCAAATAAATAGAAGCTATCTATAGATAAAATTAGTTATTCTAAATATCAATTCGACAAAATTAGACTTATAAGTATAATGAATTATAGATAAATCATTGGGGGAATGTGAAAAATGGAAAAAGAATTATTGAAAAAATTCTGTGTAGTGTTGGGGCTAAATCGAAAAGTCATTGGTATTAAATTTCTGTTCATTCAGGAAGAGTATCAGGATTTTAATGCGGAAGAATTGAAAGGAAAATCTTCATTTTGTGGATTGACTGCTCAGGCAATGGAAGGAAGAATCATTAAAGGAAAATATGACAGTTTCGGTTGTCAGGGAGGACCTGAAATGTTGGGGATGAAGGAAGTTCCTAACTATGTACGGTCGGGAAAGCAGTTTGAAACGTTTAGACTTTATGAAGATTTAGCTGTTTCCAGACAGGTACAGAATGAACTTTGTTTTATCGATCAGAAGATTTATGGTGTAGCAGCTGGTCCTCTGGAAGAGATGGAGGATGCGGATGTCGTCATGTTTTTGTGTAATGCGTGGCAGATGATGCGTGTAGTGCAAGGATATACATACCATCATGGAATGGCAAAGAATATTGGTATGATAGGAAATCAGGGGATTTGTTCCGATTTAGTAGCACGGCCGTTTTTGATGAATGATATGAATATATCTGTTTTATGCATGGGGGCACGTATGAACACACATGCGGACGATGGTGAACTTGGGGCAGGTATGCCGATTCATTTATTCAGGGATGTGGCTGAAGGAGTAATTAAGACGGTAAATCCGGCTACGGACAATAACCGTAAGGAGGAACTGGAAGAAAGAATAAAAGATACTCCGGATATGAAACTGGATTTGGAATTTGGCAAAGTATATGCAAGCTATGCAAAGGATATGAAATATTCTGAAAAATTATATAAAAAAGAGTTATTTTAAAAAGGAGAAACAATTTGCAGAATGCAAGTTGAAATAAAAAGAAAGAAGAGGAAGTAAAATGAAAAAGAGAAAATTGGTGTGTCTGGCTTTAACTGCAGTTATGGTAATTAGTATGATTGCCGGCTGTGGTGTGGGGAATAAGGAGACAGAGGAGAAAACAGAACAGAAAAAGGATGTAGTTGTATATGGTACGCCAACGGCGCCGGGAGGAACGTTTAATCCTGTACTTGCATACATGGGAAGCGATAATCTGATTGATAATCTGGTTTATGCATCGTTGCTTGCCATTACACCAGATGGAAGTCTTGAAGGCTATCTGGCGGAAGAATATACGGTGTCAGAGGACCAAAAGACGATTGAATTTAAGTTGAAAGATGATATTGTCTGGCAGGATGGAGAAGAATTTACTGCAGATGACATTGCATTTACATTGGAGTCCGTAGCAAAGACGGATGATGATTTCGGGAAGGTTTCAAGAATTGTCGGAGCACAGGAGTTCAGAGATGGTGAAAGTGATACAATCAGTGGTATTACTGTATCTGATAATGTAGTAAAACTGGAACTAAAGGAGACTTATGCTCCTCTGCTTAACAATATAGGAACACTTGGAATCATTCCAAAGCATATCTGGGGAGAAATACCGTTTGAACAGTGGGGAGAAAATACAGAACTGCTGAACAATCCGGTTGGATGCGGACCATATAAGATTACAAAATATAATTCAGGTGAATCCGTTGAACTTGAGGCTTTTGATAAATTTTTCAATGGAAAGTCGGAGATTTCAAAGTTTATTTTGAAAGTAGTAAATCAGGATGCTATTGTAGCTGAACTGACGAGTGGAAATATTGATTTTGTTGATGTAAAAGAATTAAAGAAAACAGAAGTAGACGAACTGGAGGAAGAAGGATTTAAGAAATATTCCATCGCTGATAATATGTATCAGTATATTTCATTCAATATGCGTATGCCTATTTTCCAGGATAAGAATCTTAGACAGGCGATGATCTATGCAATCGACAGAGAAAGCATTCTGAAAAATATTGTAGAAGGACGCGGAAGCCTGATTAATGCACCGTTCATCCCGGCAGGATGGGCGGCTCCGGCTGAGAATGAGCTTAACGATTATGCGTATAATCCAGATAAGGCAATTGAGTTGCTGGAAGCATCTGGATGGAAAGACAGTGACGGTGACGGAATCCGTGAGAATGAAGAGGGAGAAAAGCTGGAATTCACTTTAAGATGCTCAAATGATTCAAAAACTAGAGAAAATGCTGTTCTTTATGTAAAAGAATGTTTTGAAAAAGTAGGAATAAAGGTTGAAGTTTCAATTGAAGAAGATAGTGTGGTAGCTGAGGATTGTATCTATAATCATAACTTCGAAATGTATGCATTAAACTGTTACTTCGGTCAGGATCCAGATCCATATCCGTGGTGGTCTTCTGAGTCAGCATCTGATGAACCAGGTGTAGGAAGTTTCAACTTTGGTTCTTATAAGAGTGATGTAGTTGATGAGAACATTAATAAAGGTTTAAATACAATGAATCAGGATGAAAGAAAGGAAGCTTATCTGAATGTTGCAAAACAGATTAATGAAGATGCCCCGATGATTTACCTGTATGTTCAGGACAGAGAAATTATGTGTAATCCGAATCTGGAAGAATTCAATCCTGGAACGTTCAATATATTCTATAATGTAAGAAACTGGAAATTTAGTAAATAGTTAATTAATAAAGAAATGGAATATATGACGCATATATTCCATTTCTTTATCGAGGAGAATTATGGGAAAATATATTGCAAAAAGAGTGGGAACTGCAATCATTATGCTAATTGGAGTGACAATGATCATTTACTGCATTATCCGCCTGCAACCGGGAAATCCATTTCTCAGTATGGTACAGTTTGATACGGATCCTGCGTTTCTTGAAGCAAAACTTACTGAAATTGGCTATTATGATCCGTTACCGATTCAATATGGAAAATGGTTGATAAGGACTTTGCATATGGATTTAGGATATTCTATTCAATACAATGCTCCGGTTGTAGAATTAATCGCAGACCGGTTCAGTAATACTTTTTTACTAGCAATGGCATCCTTTATGGTCAGTACAGTGATATCCATTGGAATAGGTATTCTATCAGCTCTTTATCCGAATTCAGTCATGGATCATGTGATGACATTTTTGTCCTTCGTAGGGGTGTCTATCCCTGTTTTCTTTTTTGGTCTGCTTCTGATTAAGGTATTCGGATATGATTTGAAATTACTGCCATTTTCGGGAATAGAGACGATAGGAACCAACTATGAAGGGATAGAAAGAGTAATTGATATTGGAAAGCATCTGGTATTACCGGTTATAGCATCGGCATTGACGCAGACGGCGACGCTGGTAAGATACACAAGATCTTCTTTGCTGGAGACGGTATCGGAGGATTATATAAGGACTGCGATGGCGAAGGGGCTTACTAAAAAGCAGGCTATTATACGGCATGGCGTGAAAAATGCACGTATTTCTATTATTACAGTGTTATGTAACCGTCTGCCGGATTTATTGAGTGGAGCTTTGATTGTTGAAACTATTTTTGTGTGGCCGGGAATTGGCCTGCTGAATTATCAGGCCATTTTAAAGCAGGATTATCCTTTGATCATGGGAATTACTCTTTTAATTGCGGTAATTGTGATCGTGTGTAATCTGGTAGCAGATATATTATATATGATAGTAGATCCAAGAATTCGTTATGAAAATTGATGGTGATGATAGTGAAGAAAGAGAAAAATACAAAAATTATTTTAACTGCCGGTCAGATAGCAAGAAAAAAATTTTTTCGTAATAAATTGGCAGTGCTTGGAATGGTGATTATCATTACGATAGTTATCATGTCTGTTTTTGCGCCTGTTTTTACACAGCAGAAACCAAATGAGACAGATCTTCTAAATATAAGGGGATGTCCTGATACTGTTCATATATTGGGAACGGATGATTTGGGGAGAGATATTTTTTCGAGGCTTCTTTACGGGGGAAGAATATCGATAGCGGTCGGTTTGACTTCTATGCTTCTTCAAATGTTAATCGGTGTGACGATAGGAACTGTAGCTGGATATTTTGGAGGACTGGTCGATAAAGTCATTATGCGTTTGGTAGATATTATCATGTGTTTTCCATTTTTCGTAATTGCGATTGCTTTAGCAGCAGTAATCGGTGGAAGTATGACAAATCTTGTGCTGATAATCGGAATGCTAATGTGGCCGGGAATTGCCAGAATTGTGCGGGGAGAAGTTTTGGTTATTAAGGAAAATGAATACATTATGGGAGCAAAAGCATTAGGGCTTAATTCATATGAAATTATCATTCATCATGTAATTCCAAATGTCCTGTCATCCATTTTAGTTGCATCAACTTTGGCTGTTGCGAATGGAATATTGATGGAGGCAACTCTTAGCTTTCTGGGATTAGGAGTAAATCCGCCTGCGCCGAGTTGGGGGAACATGCTGGTAGCCGCCCAGAATATGTCTGTTTTAAAGCATCAGTGGTGGATGTGGATACCGGCAGGAATGGTTGTTGTACTTATGGTACTGGCAGTCAATTTCCTGGGAGATGGGCTGAGGGATGCATTGGATGCAAAGAGTAAATTGTACACGGGTGAATAAAAATGAGTGAATTACTGGAAATAAAAAATCTGAATATCACATTCCGAAATATGAATGGGGAACTTAAGGCGGTGACGGATTTGAATTTTAATGTTAAACGTGGAGAAATCCTTGGTTTGATCGGGGAATCCGGAAGCGGGAAAAGCGTTACGGCAAAAGCAATTATGCACCTTTTAGAAGGGGGAAAGGTAACGGGGGATATTTTGTATCACGGGATAAATATTTTGCAGATGAAGGAAAAGGAAATCTGTAAGATACGTGGATTAAAGATAGCAATGATTTTCCAGGAGCCTATGACGGCTCTGAATCCGGTTGTGAAGATAGGAAAGCAGTTGGAAGAGATTTTAAAAATCCACGAGATAGGAAACCGAGACGAGAATATAAAGAAAATCAAAGAAACATTACGCATGCTGAACATAAACAACCCGGATGCTATGATTAAGAAATATCCGTTTGAATTAAGCGGGGGACTCAAACAGAGAATTGTAATAGCGATGGCTGTTTTATGCCAGCCAGAAATTATCATTGCAGATGAACCTACAACTGCTCTGGATGTGACAACGCAGAAAGAAATATTACTTCTTCTGAGAAAGACAGCAAAAAATATGGGAAGCACGGTTCTGCTTATTACACATGACCTGGGAGTCGTTGCGGAATGCGCGGACAGAATGATTGTTATGTACCGTGGTAAGAAAATGGAAGAATGCAAAGTGGAACAATTCTTTCATAATGCATTGCATCCTTATTCGAGAGGCCTGATTGCATCCAGACCTTCTAATTTTGATGGGCGCTATTATACAATCAAAGGAAGTATATGTAACAATTATGGAGAAATGAAAGGATGTCCATATGCGGAAAGATGTGATGAATGTCTGGATAAATGCAGAGAAAAAATGCCGGAAGAAAAGGAAATCAGCCAAGGACATTATGCTGCCTGCTGGAATGTTTAAGTAAGGGGATAAAATCTATGTCTGAAATTATTTTAAAAGTAGAACATCTGAATAAAGAGTACAGCGGAAGAAGTGGGAGACTGATTGGAAAACAAAATGTCCTAAAAGCACTTAATGATGTATCATTTCAGATAGAAAAAGGAAAAATTCTGGGATTAGTTGGTGAATCAGGATGCGGAAAATCTACGGTAGCTAAAGCGGTTCTAAATCTGATTCCGGTAAATGGAGGAAATGTTTTATTCGACGGTAACTGCTTGTATGATATAGAAAAAAACACGAGAATCTCACGAAAAAAAATGGAAAAACTGAGACGGGAAATCCAGATTGTATTTCAGGATCCGGCCTCTTGTCTGGATCCGAGAAAGAATGTTGAGCAGATTATTTGTGAAGGAATAGAAAAGCATAAAATCTGTGATAAAAAGGAAATGAGAGATTATTGTATTGAAGTAATGGAAAAGTGTGGCCTTGATAAAACGCTGCTTATGCGCTATCCGCACGAATTGTCAGGAGGGCAGAAGCAAAGAATTGCAATTGCAAGAGTATTTGCACTGCATCCAAAGTTCATTGTGTGCGATGAAATAACATCGGCCCTGGATGTGTCGGTACAGTCACAGATTCTGAATCTTTTATTAGATTTGAAAGAACAAAGTGGACTTACATATCTCTTTATTTCTCATAATTTAGATATCGTAAAAAATTTTTGTGATGATGTAATGATTATGTATATGGGAGAAATTGTAGAAAGTGGTACAAGTGTAGAGATATATTCGAATCCGGTACATCCATATACAAAATTGTTAATGGAATCGGTTCCGGTACAGATTCCTGAAGACAGGAAAGAGCAAAAAGAAGTTGAGATAAAAAAAGAAAAAATCGAAAAGGGGTGTAGTTTTTTTTCACGGTGTAAATATGCAACTGAAAAATGTCGGGAGGAAAAACCAAAACTGGAGAAGTATGAAGGACATCATTTTGTATGTTGTCACTATAAAAAGGATTATATACGTTTAAAGAAATTCGTGTAGAATCTTGTAATCAATATAAAGTAAAAAAATAGTCTATATATAGGTTGAAAAAATGAGTTTCTTCCTATATATAGATTTAAAAAATAAAAGAGGAAAATATGTAAAAAAACCATTGACATAACAGAAATTCTTGGATATAATAATCAATGCGTTGTGAAATACTGCTTAAAAGTAGTACAATACAATAGAATAAGGACTGAGATTCAGGCTATGGAGAAATACTCAAGAGGCTGAAGAGGCGCCCCTGCTAAGGGTGTAGGTCGGGCAACCGGCGCGAGGGTTCAAATCCCTCTTTCTCCGTTTCGTTTGAAAAAATTTTTTAAAAAACTTTCAAAAAAGTATTGACAAACGAAGAAAGATGTGATAATCTATTAGAGCTGTCGCGAACGACAGTGATTAACACAAAGAACTTTGATAATTAAATAATAGACAACAACCCTGAAAATTCTTTAAAGAGATTTTCAAGAACGTTGAATCGACAAGATTCGAAACCTAAGAACAGTAAACAGGAACAGAATTGCTAGCAGTGATTCTGACTGGATACAAACACTTTTAACGAGAGTTTGATCCTGGCTCAGGATGAACGCTGGCGGCGTGCCTAACACATGCAAGTCGAACGAAGCACTTAAGACGGATTCTTCGGATGAAAGCTTTAGTGACTGAGTGGCGGACGGGTGAGTAACGCGTGGGTAACCTGCCTCATACAGGGGGATAACAGTTAGAAATGACTGCTAATACCGCATAAGACCACGGAGCCGCATGGCTCAGTGGGAAAAACTCCGGTGGTATGAGATGGACCCGCGTCTGATTAGCTTGTTGGCGGGGTAACGGCCCACCAAGGCGACGATCAGTAGCCGGCCTGAGAGGGTGAACGGCCACATTGGGACTGAGACACGGCCCAAACTCCTACGGGAGGCAGCAGTGGGGAATATTGCACAATGGGGGAAACCCTGATGCAGCGACGCCGCGTGAGCGAAGAAGTATTTCGGTATGTAAAGCTCTATCAGCAGGGAAGAAAATGACGGTACCTGACTAAGAAGCACCGGCTAAATACGTGCCAGCAGCCGCGGTAATACGTATGGTGCAAGCGTTATCCGGATTTACTGGGTGTAAAGGGAGCGTAGACGGCTGTGTAAGTCTGAAGTGAAAGGCGGGGGCTCAACTCCCGGACTGCTTTGGAAACTATACAGCTAGAGTGTCGGAGAGGCAAGTGGAATTCCCAGTGTAGCGGTGAAATGCGTAGATATTGGGAGGAACACCAGTGGCGAAGGCGGCTTGCTGGACGATGACTGACGTTGAGGCTCGAAAGCGTGGGGAGCAAACAGGATTAGATACCCTGGTAGTCCACGCCGTAAACGATGACTACTAGGTGTCGGGTAGCAGAGCTATTCGGTGCCGCAGCCAACGCAATAAGTAGTCCACCTGGGGAGTACGTTCGCAAGAATGAAACTCAAAGGAATTGACGGGGACCCGCACAAGCGGTGGAGCATGTGGTTTAATTCGAAGCAACGCGAAGAACCTTACCTGGTCTTGACATCCCGGTGCCGGCAGAGTAATGTCTGCTTTCCTTCGGGACACTGGAGACAGGTGGTGCATGGTTGTCGTCAGCTCGTGTCGTGAGATGTTGGGTTAAGTCCCGCAACGAGCGCAACCCTTATCTTTAGTAGCCAGCATTAAGGATGGGCACTCTAGAGAGACTGCCAGGGATAACCTGGAGGAAGGTGGGGATGACGTCAAATCATCATGCCCCTTATGACCAGGGCTACACACGTGCTACAATGGCGTAAACAAAGGGAAGCGAAGCCGCGAGGCCAAGCAAATCTCAAAAATAACGTCTCAGTTCGGATTGTAGTCTGCAACTCGACTACATGAAGCTGGAATCGCTAGTAATCGCGAATCAGCATGTCGCGGTGAATACGTTCCCGGGTCTTGTACACACCGCCCGTCACACCATGGGAGTTGGTAACGCCCGAAGTCAGTGACCCAACCATAAAGGAGGGAGCTGCCGAAGGTGGGACCGATAACTGGGGTGAAGTCGTAACAAGGTAGCCGTATCGGAAGGTGCGGCTGGATCACCTCCTTTCTAAGGAAGAAGAAGTAAGGAAAGTTGTTGTCTGTTATTTAGTTATCGAAGAGATAACGAGAGATATCTGGTGGCGATGCGCTTAGGGGACACACCCGTTCCCATCCCGAACACGATGGTTAAGACCTAAGCGGCCGATGGTACTGCACTGGAGACGGTGTGGGAGAGCAGGTGGCCGCCAGATTCAGAAAGAAAGGGCTTATAGCTCAGCCGGTTAGAGCGCACGCCTGATAAGCGTGAGGTCGGTGGTTCGAGTCCACTTAAGCCCACTGTTTTAAGAGAGCCGACGAATCAGATTCATTTAGGTAAGTGTGAGTCTGAGGAGGTAAGGCCCACTTAAGCCCATTATTAAAAAATCTATATTTTTAATACATACCCATACGGGGGATTAGCTCAGTTGGGAGAGCGCCTGCCTTGCAAGCAGGAGGTCACGAGTTCGAATCTCGTATTCTCCACGCAGATAATGAAGAGAGCAGACGATGCCTGAAGACAGAAGCCTGAGCCAAGCTCGCTTGAGCGAAGGATCATGGCTGAAGGCAGAAGGATATTCAAAGAATATCCGTGACTGAGGAACTTGTTCCGAAGTCTCGGTTGCGGACTAAATCATTCAACAAACAAGCTCTTTATTATCTAACAGATGTAACTTAAATCTTTGTTACATCAACTATGTACCTTGAAAACTGCATACAAAGATAAATCAATTCTCAAATAAAAGAGAAAGACATCCGAGGTGATTGTTGTTCTTAAGGATAACAATTAACTGACACTTCGAGACAACGAAGTAAAAAAACAAACCTGAATGCCAACACATACACGCTAGTATGTGTAGCCGACTCTCATTCCCGTGAGAGGAAGCGTTTGGTTATGCTAGAAAGAGCGCAGGGTGGATGCCTTGGCACTAAGAGCCGATGAAAGACGTGATAAGCTGCGAAAAGCTTCGGGGAGGAGCAAATATCCGACGATCCGGAGATATCTGAATGGGGAAACCTACTGGAGCAGACCTCCAGTATCCATACGCCAATCCATAACGTATGGAGGGGAACCCGGTGAACTGAAACATCTAAGTAGCCGGAGGAAGAGAAAGAAACATCGATTTCCAAAGTAGCGGCGAGCGAAATGGAAAGAGCCCAAACCGTGGTGCGTGCACCACGGGGTTCGGACCGCATAAATGATCTGGTAAGTTTAGCAGAATGGTTTTGGGAAAGCCAGCCAAAGAGGGTGAAAGCCCCGTAAGCGAAAGATGAACCAGCATGGCGGTATCCAGAGTACTACGAGACACGTGAAACCTTGTAGGAATACGCGGGGACCACCCCGTAAGGCTAAATACTCCTTAGTGACCGATAGCGCATAGTACTGTGAAGGAAAGGTGAAAAGGACCCCGGGAGGGGAGTGAAAGAGAACCTGAAACCCTGTGTTTACAAGCTGTGGAACATCTATATATGATGAACCGCGTACTTTTTGTAGAACGGTCCGGCGAGTTACGCTGGCTGGCGAGGTTAAGCACTCAAGGTGCGGAGCCGAAGGGAAACCAAGTCTTAACAGGGCGTGAAGTCAGTCGGAGTAGACCCGAAACCGGGTGATCTATCCATGTCCAGGATGAAGTTGCCGTAAAAGGCAATGGAGGTCCGAACCCACATCCGTTGAAAAGGGTGGGGATGAGGTGTGGATAGGGGAGAAATTCCAATCGAACCCGGAGATAGCTGGTTCTCCTCGAAATAGCTTTAGGGCTAGCCTCATGAGAGTCTTTTGGAGGTAGAGCACTGAATTCCCGCGGGGGCGTCAAAGCTTACCAAAGGATATCAAACTCCGAATGCCAGTAAGATGATTCATGGGAGTCAGACTGCACGAGATAAGTTGGGCAGTCAAAAGGGAAAGAGCCCAGACCTGCAGCTAAGGTCCCAAAATGTGTGTTAAGTGGAAAAGGATGTGGGATTTCAAAGACAACCAGGATGTTGGCTTAGAAGCAGCCATACATTAAAAGAGTGCGTAATAGCTCACTGGTCGAGAGGTCCTGCGCCGAAAATGTCCGGGGCTGAAACACACTACCGAAGCTCAGGAATCTACAAAGTAGATTGGTAGAGGAGCATTCTTAGAGAGACGAAGCAGTACCGGAAGGAGCTGTGGATCTTTAAGAAGAGAGAATGCCGGAATGAGTAGCGAGAGGAAGGTGGGAATCCTTCCGGCCGAATACCCAAGGTTTCCAGAGTAAAGCTGATCTGCTCTGGGTAAGTCGGGACCTAAGGCGAGGTCGGGAGACGTAGCCGATGGACAACAGGTTGAGATTCCTGTACTGCAGTATGACAGAACTGTGGGGACGCAGAGGGAGAGCACTACCGGGAATGGAATCCCGGGGCAAGCGAGGTAGGAGAGGGATTGGCAAATCCGTTCCTCAATCCGAAGACGTGATGCGTACCGAACTATAAGTAGGGAAGTGTGTGAGCCAGCTGCCAAGAAAAGCCGCTATCGTTCATACTGCACCCGTACCGTAAACCGACACAGGTAGGTGAGGAGAGAATCCTAAGGCCGACGGGAGAAGCATTGTTAAGGAACTCGGCAAAATGACTCCGTAACTTCGGGAGAAGGAGTGCCTGGCGACAGGCCGCAGAGAATTGGCCCAAGCAACTGTTTAGCAAAAACACAGGTCTATGCAAAACCGTAAGGTGAAGTATATGGGCTGACGCCTGCCCGGTGCTGGAAGGTTAAGGGGAGAGGTTAGTCGAAAGGCGAAGCTTTGAACTTAAGCCCCAGTAAACGGCGGCCGTAACTATAACGGTCCTAAGGTAGCGAAATTCCTTGTCGGGTAAGTTCCGACCCGCACGAAAGGCGTAATGATTTGGGCACTGTCTCAACAATGCACCCGGTGAAATTGAAGTACCAGTGAAGATGCTGGTTACCTGCGCCAGGACGGAAAGACCCCATGGAGCTTTACTCCAGCTTGATACTGGGATTCGATATTGTATGTACAGGATAGGTGGGAGGCCGTGAAGTGGTGACGCCAGTTGCCATGGAGCCGCTGTTGGGATACCACCCTTGCAGTATTGGATTTCTAACCAGCAGCCGTGATCCGGCTGGGGGACAATGTCAGGTGGGGAGTTTGACTGGGGCGGTCGCCTCCGAAAGGGTATCGGAGGCGCTCAAAGGTTCCCTCAGAATGGTTGGAAACCATTCGAAGAGTGCAAAGGCAGAAGGGAGCTTGACTGCGACACCGACGGGTGGAGCAGGTACGAAAGTAGGACTTAGTGATCCGGTGGTATAAAGTGGGATTGCCATCGCTCAACGGATAAAAGCTACCCTGGGGATAACAGGCTTATCACTCCCAAGAGTTCACATCGACGGAGTGGTTTGGCACCTCGATGTCGGCTCATCGCATCCTGGGGCTGAAGTAGGTCCCAAGGGTTGGGCTGTTCGCCCATTAAAGCGGTACGCGAGCTGGGTTCAGAACGTCGTGAGACAGTTCGGTCCCTATCCGGCGTGGGCGTAGGATATTTGAGAGGAGCTGGCCTTAGTACGAGAGGACCGGGCTGGACTGACCGCTGGTGTATCTGTTGTCTTGCCAAAGGCATGGCAGAGTAGCCAAGTCAGGAAGGGATAAACGCTGAAGGCATCTAAGCGTGAAGCCCCCCTCAAGATGAGATATCCCAACGCAAGTTGTAAGACCCCTTGAAGACGACAAGGTAGATAGGACAGAGGTGGAAGTGCAGTAATGTACGGAGCTGACTGTTACTAATCGGTCGAGGGCATAACCAAGAGGTAGGATAGGTAGTAGTGGATGGAAGATGATTCTTTGTATGCTGTTTTGAAGGTACATAAAGCCTTTAATTAGGCCCGATGGCTCAGTTGGTTAGAGCGCCGCCCTGTCACGGCGGAGGTCGTGGGTTCGAGTCCCATTCGGGTCGTTGACATTTCGCACTTAGCGAGGTATTTTCGCGGTTAGTGCGAAAGTCCATCTTTGAGCTCTGCGAAAAGATGTTCCTTAATCTAATATGGGATCATAGCTCAGCTGGGAGAGCATCTGCCTTACAAGCAGAGGGTCATAGGTTCGAGCCCTATTGGTCCCATTTTGCGAAAGCAGTTTATGTAATCGCAATTAGCCGATCGCAAAATGTGACGGCGGTGTTATCACACCGATGCACACAGCTTCTTCGAAGCTGGCGCGGGCTAATATGCCGATGTGGCTCAATTGGCAGAGCAGCTGATTTGTAATCAGCAGGTTATCGGTTCGAGTCCGATCATCGGCTTGTACATCACATAAGTGATGTAATAATAAAATATGGGTGGATTCCCGAGTGGCCAAAGGGGACAGACTGTAAATCTGCTGCAAATTGCTTCGGTGGTTCGAATCCACCTCCGCCCATTTACATTTGAATAATGTAACCTAATTGAATATCGCGGGGTGGAGCAGTCTGGTAGCTCGTCGGGCTCATAACCCGAAGGTCGTAGGTTCAAATCCTGCCCCCGCAATTCATGCCCAGATAGCTCAGTCGGTAGAGCAGAGGACTGAAAATCCTCGTGTCACTGGTTCGATTCCGGTTCTGGGCATCTTGTCTACCGGGACAAGTAAATAACTCGGATGGAGCATTAGCTCAGGCGGTAGAGCACTTGACTTTTAATCAAGTTGTCCGGGGTTCGAATCCCCGATGCTTCATGATTATAACGCAAATCCATACATTGGGATTTGCGTTTTTTTCATATGAGAAATTTAATTATTAAAATATAAGGTATTTTTAGGTTAGCGAAGATTTGATTATTTTTATAATATAAAAAGGAGGCTGTATATGAAAACATCAACAGATTTGGAAAAATTACTTATGAGTATTAATCGGAAGAGTTATCCGGCATATAAAGATTTGCGGGGAAATTATCAGTTTCCGGGATTTCAGTTAAATATTGATCATGTGCAGGGGGATCCGTTTGCAGCGCCGTCAAAACTGAGTATTTTGGTGAAGAAGGCGCAGGCTGGTTTTCCGGAGGAGATGTACGCGGTAAATTATCGCCGTGTGGCTTTGCAGGACTACCTTACGCGGGCTTTTTATCGTGCAGTGGGGAATTATACTTTTCAGGCGAAAGGTTCGGGAAAAAGCGGTTTAATCGGAATCAGCCGGTGCGGTCAGGAAATTCTCGAGAGGACGGCATTTGAGATTAAGGGGGGAGACCTTTTGGTCCGTTTTGAGGTTGGTTTTCCGGCAAATGGACGTACGATCAATGCATTTGAATTGAAAAAGATCTTGTTTGAGTATCTGCCCGAGGCGGTCAGGAAATCTTTGTACTACAAGAATTTGAGAGCTGATGAGGTGAGAAAGGTCGTAGAGCTTTCCGAGGATCAGCATACGATCAGGGAGGAGCTTAAAAAACGGAATCTTGTGGCATTTGTGGCAAATGGCGCAGTATTGCCCAGGGAGAGCGGGATTTCCCAGAAGCCCATGAAGAATGCAGTGCGGTTTAAGTCTCCTGAAAGTATGGAGGTTGAGATGAATCTGCCATATAAGGGGAAGATTACCGGCATGGGAATACCGGCAGGGATTACGTTGATCGTAGGCGGCGGCTACCACGGCAAATCTACCCTGTTAAAAGCGCTTGAACAGGGGATTTACAACCATATTGCAGGCGATGGCAGGGAATATGTTATCACATCGGATACGGCTGTTAAAATCAGGGCTGAGGACGGTCGTGCGGTGTCTCATGTAAATATTTCTCCTTTTATCAATGATCTGCCGAATAAGAAGGATACGGTGGATTTTAGTACGGAAGATGCCAGTGGCTCTACTTCTCAGGCGGCCAATGTTGTGGAGGCTGTACAGGCGGGAGCTAAGGTCCTGTTGATCGATGAGGATACCTGCGCTACGAATTTTATGGTTCGGGATTCTTTGATGCAGGCTGTGGTTTCGGGAGATAAAGAGCCAATCACTCCGTTTACGCTGCAGGCGCGGAAACTGTATGAAGAACAGGACGTATCGGTTATTTTGGTCGCAGGCAGTTCGGGATCGTATTTTTATATTGCAGATCACATTTTACAGATGGATAATTACAGAACTTTTGATATCACGGAGAAAGTGAAAAATGTGATCAGCCGTATTCCGGGAGAGGAAGAGACGGAAGACTTAAAGATACCGGTAGATGTGATTTTTTCAAAGGAAGGGAGAAAGAGACTCGTTCGTGCCGGTAAGCTGGACAGAAAGCATGATCAGGTCAAGATTAAACAGTTCGGGAAGGATAGTTTTTCTATCGGAAAAGACACGGTGGATCTGAAATATGTGGAACAGATTTTGGACAGTGAGCAGACTACGGCCCTTTCCTATTGTTTGAAGAACCTGTTAGAGCAGATGGAGAAAAGAGAACAGAATGTGGATAGTATGGTGGAAAACCTGTGGAAGCAGATTCAGGATAAAGGAATTGCTTCTTTGTGCCAGGGGTCTTATCTGCCGGTCGGCATGGCGCAGATCCGAAAACAGGACATTTACGCGTGTCTGAACAGATATCGGGGATTTTATCTGTAATTTTGTTTGATAGAAGAAGTTTTTTTCGATTGCCAGGCATACTTTAGTGGGTATGTTTCATATTTTCCTGAAATAGGAGGTTTGTAATGAAAAAGAAAGTAAGATGGCTGGCTGGGATACTGGCAGTTGTCTTGGCTGTAGTAGGAATTCCGGTAAGGACCGCAAAAGCCGTGGACGAAGAATCATTTGATACGACAGCAGCACCTGTTCCGAAGGAAACCAAGGAAGAGGAGGAGAATACGAAGAAAGCTTATGAGATGAAGGTTGAGTCCAATGAGTTAACGGGCTGGCCCAAGGGACCGCAGACGTATGGAGAAGCAGGAATCGTGTTGGAGGCAAAAAGCGGGGCTATTTTATATTCTAAGAATATAGATGGAAAGGCTTATCCGGCCAGTATCACGAAGATTTTGACGGCTCTTGTCGCTCTGGAAAATAAAAATGTAGAGGACAAGATTACGATCACACAGGAGAGTATTGATTTTCTGGAATATGGAGATGCGCATATCGGGTTGACTCCGGGCGAGGAGATTACGTTAAATGATGCGCTTTATGCCCTTCTTTTGGCTTCGGCGAACGAGGTGGCTTATGCGATTGGAGCAAATACGGGAGAGGGTTATGACTGGTTTCTCCAGCAGATGAATACCAGGGCAAAGGAGCTGGGGGCGGTAAATTCGCATTTTGTGAATACGAACGGTCTTCAGGATACAGAGCATTATACGACAGCCCGGGACATGGCGCTGATCACCCGGGAGTTATTATTAAATCATAAGGAATTTTCGGAGATTTCCCAGACGAAGGAATACCGGATTCCGGCGACGAATCTGGTGTCGGAGGAGAGAGTATTTCAGCAGAAGCATCAGATGTTCTATGACTGGTGTGAGAGCTATGATTCCCGCGTAGTGGCGGGAAAAACGGGGTATACCGATGATGCACTGAATACGCTGGTGACCTGCACTGATGATGGAAATATGAAATTAATCTGTGTTGTGCTGAAAACGCATGGGCGAAATGTTTATCCGAATACCAAGAATTTACTGGATTATGGGTACGACAATTTTCAGAAGGTGGAAATCGCAGGAAAAGAAAAATCTGAGGATATCGAAAGCATGGAGGAGGGGGCTTATGTGGTGCTTCCTTCCGGGATAGAGTTTGAAAGTCTTAAAATGGAATTGGTGACAGATGAGGAAAATGCTTCGACAGGAACGGCCATTTATACTTATGAGGGAAATCCGGTGGGAAGTGTGAAGGTAGCGTTCAGTGAAGCATATTTGAAGAAAAATGCGCCGGAAGAAGTGGAAAAAGATAAAGATCAGACGGAAAAGAATGCTGGGAATGTCGTGGAGAAGGTGAAGGAGAGTATTCCAGAGTGGGTTTATTGGGTACTCAAAGGTTTTGGAATATTGATTGGACTTTTGGCAATCTGGCTGGTGATTGCATTTTGCATCAGGAAAAAACGGCGCAAAGAGAGGCAGAAGCGCAGAGAAATGCGGAGACGGAGGAGAAGAAGGTAAGAATGTATAGCGCTTTGTAAATATCTGTGCTATGTAATTGCATACTAAAACTATAATTCTATCTGAATAATGACGGAAACTTTATGCTAAATCCGTCAAATCACCGAAAATATAAGAAACCCTTGACGAAACAAGGGTTTCTTTATTATAATAGCAAAGAATACGAAAAGACTTTGACGGAGACAGTAGCTATATTTGAAAGGCCAAGCGAGCCGGCGATGGTGCAAGTCCGGTGCGAGTAGGATATAGACGAATATCACTTCTGAGTTGCAGATGTTGAAAGTTGCGGTAGATTGTATTTATATAGGGAATTTTTTATGGATACCGCGATGATTAAATTCTGACGGCCCTTCCCCCGTTACAGGGAACTCATATGATGGTATGCAGTAACAGGTGGTTAAACGAAGATGCTATGCTTTCGTCCTTTTACGGACGGAAGTTTTTTTATTTTACAGAAAACTTGTGTTTTCTAAATATGTTTACCCATCAATCGGATATGGTCATGTGGAAGCATTATAAGATAAGATTGGGGAATTTTCCGCTATAGGACTACAAACAGCAGGCGGAAAATAAAGTAGAAAGGAGTACAGCCATGTCGATGTATAAGAAAGTGTCCACGGATCTGAAGTTTGTAGACCGTGAGAAAGCGACAGAGAAGTTCTGGGAAGAACATCAGATTTTTGAAAAGAGTATGGAGAACCGCAAGGAAGGGGAGACCTATACTTTCTATGACGGACCCCCGACAGCGAATGGAAAGCCGCATATCGGGCATGTCCTGACGCGTGTAATTAAAGATATGATCCCGAGATACCGCACCATGAAGGGGTATATGGTGCCGAGAAAGGCAGGGTGGGATACCCACGGACTGCCGGTAGAGCTGGAGGTCGAGAAGGCCCTGGGGCTTGACGGAAAGGATCAGATCGAGGAATACGGTCTGGAACCGTTTATTGACAAATGTAAGGAAAGTGTCTGGAAATACAAAGGAATGTGGGAGGATTTCTCAAGCACCGTCGGTTTCTGGGCAGATATGGAGAATCCTTATGTAACCTATGATAATAACTTTATTGAGTCTGAGTGGTGGGCACTTAAGAAGATCTGGGAGAAGGGCCTGCTCTATAAGGGCTTTAAGATCGTTCCCTATTGCCCGAGATGTGGTACGCCGCTGTCGGCTCAGGAAGTGGCGCAGGGCTATAAAGATGTGAAGGAGCGTTCCGCTATCGTCAGGTTCAAGGTAAAGGACGAGGACGCTTATATTCTGGCATGGACGACCACGCCCTGGACCCTGCCGTCCAATATCGGCCTTTGTGTGAACCCCCAGGAAGAGTATGCCAAGGTAAAATGTGTAGACGGCTATACGTATTATATGGCATCTGCGCTTCTGGATACGGTGCTTGGAAAGCTCGCCGAGGACGGAAAGTCAGCGTATGAGGTTCTGGAAACCTACAAAGGAAAGGACCTGGAATACAAGGAATATGAGCCGCTTTATCAGTGTGCTTATGAATGTGCCGCAAAACAGAATAAAAAGTGCTTCTATGTTGTATGTGATACCTACGTAACTCTGACAGATGGTACCGGCGTGGTTCACATTGCACCGGCATTTGGTGAAGACGATGCGAAGGTCGGACGTAAATATGATTTCCCGTTTGTACAGCTTGTAGATGAGAAGGGAAATATGGGAGAGACGACTCCATTTGCGGGATTATTTGTAAAGAAGGCGGATCCGGAGGTATTAAAGGATTTGGAGAGCCGCGGCCTTCTGTTCGATGCGCCGAAGTTTGAGCACAGCTACCCGCACTGCTGGAGATGCGATACTCCGCTGATTTATTATGCAAGAGAATCCTGGTTCATCAAAATGACAGATGTAAAAGAGGATTTGATCGCAAATAATAACACAATCAACTGGATTCCGGAGAGTATCGGTAAGGGACGTTTCGGCGACTGGCTGGAAAATGTTCAGGACTGGGGTATCAGCCGTAACCGTTACTGGGGAACCCCGCTTAATATCTGGGAGTGCGAGTGCGGACATCAGCATTCTATCGGAAGTATTGAAGAACTGAAATCCATGTCCGATAACTGCCCGGATAATATTGAACTGCACCGTCCGTATATTGACGAGGTAACGATCCGTTGTCCGAAGTGCGGGAAACCGATGCATCGTGTGCCGGAGGTCATTGACTGCTGGTTCGACAGTGGTTCCATGCCGTTCGCACAGCATCACTATCCGTTTGAAAATCAGGAATTATTTGAACAGCAGTTCCCGGCGAACTTTATTTCAGAAGCCGTAGACCAGACCCGTGGCTGGTTCTACTCACTGCTGGCTATCTCTACCCTGATTTTTAACAAGGCGCCATATAAGAACGTGATCGTTCTGGGGCATGTACAGGACGAGAACGGACAGAAGATGAGTAAGTCCAAAGGAAATGCCGTTGACCCGTTTGAGGCTCTTGAGACCTACGGAGCAGATGCGATCCGCTGGTATTTCTATGTGAACAGTGCACCGTGGCTGCCGAACCGTTTCCATGGCAAGGCGGTCGTAGAAGGACAGAGAAAGTTCATGGGTACACTTTGGAATACCTATGCGTTCTTTGTGCTGTATGCAAATATTGATGAATTTGACGCGACAAAATATACGCTGGATTATGAGAAATTATCCGTTATGGACAAATGGCTGCTTTCCAAGCTGAACACGCTGGTGAAGGAAGTGGACGATAACCTGGGCAACTACCGGATTCCGGAGGCTGCAAGAGCACTTCAGGATTTTGTAGACGATATGAGTAACTGGTACGTAAGACGAAGCCGTGAGCGTTTCTGGGCGAAGGGAATGGAGCAGGATAAGATCAATGCTTATATGACTCTGTATACCGCCCTTGTTACCGTTTCCAAGGCGGCTGCACCGATGATTCCGTTCATGACAGAAGAGATTTACCAGAATCTGGTGAGAAGCCTGGATCAGAGCGCTCCGGAAAGTATTCATCTTTGTGATTTCCCGGAAGTAGATACGGCTTACATCGACAAAAAACTGGAAGAAAATATGGATCTTGTCCTGAAGGTAGTCGTTATGGGACGTGCGTGCCGTAACACTGCAAATATCAAGAACCGTCAGCCGATCGGGAAAATGTTTGTAAAAGGTATTCCGGCTCTGGAGAAGTTTTACCAGGATATCATCACCGATGAGCTGAATGTGAAAGAGATGGAAATTACTGAAGATGTAAGAGCATTTACCTCTTATACCTTCAAACCGCAGCTTAAGACGGTTGGACCGAAGTATGGAAAGCTGCTTGGAGGCATCAAGAATGCGCTGAATAGTCTTGACGGCAATGCGGCGATGGACGAACTTAATGCAAATGGTTCTCTGAAGCTGGATATTAACGGACAGGAAGTAACCTTATTTAAGGAAGACCTGTTGATCGATATGGCTCAGACAGAGGGTTACGTATCTGAAAGCGATTATGGTATCACCGTTGTCCTGGATACGAATCTGACAGAAGAGCTTTTGGAGGAAGGTTTTGTAAGAGAGATCATCAGCAAGATCCAGACCATGCGTAAAGAAGCTGATTTTGAAGTGACTGACAAGATTAAGGTGACCTATGACGGAAGCGAGAAGGCGGAAGCTGTATTTGCAAAATTTGCTGAGGAGATCGGCGGTGAGACGCTGGCAGTAAGCGTCACGAAGGCCGAGCCGGCAGGTTATGTGAAAGAGTGGAAGATTAACGGCGAAGTTGTAAATATGGGTGTCGTAAGATAGGTTGATCGAAAATAGATTGTTTTATGATAAAACATTTGAAACGCAGCCTATGCAAGATCAGGCAGCATGATTAGGCAACGATACGGAGGGAATAAAAAAAATGTATAAAATGAGCAAAAGATTTGAAAAGGAAACATTTAAACAGGAAGTAAAGGATAACGTGCGTACCCTTTACCGCCGTGATATTGATGAGGCTACCCCGCAGCAGATTTTCCAGGCGGTTTCTTATGCGGTAAAGGAAGCGATCGTCGATGACTGGCTGGATACGCAGAAAACGTATGAGAAGGAAGATCCGAAGACTGTTTACTATATGTCTATGGAGTTCCTTATGGGGCGTGCGCTGGGAAACAACCTGATCAACATGACCGCTTACAATGAAGTGAAAGAGGCTCTCGATGAGATGGGAATCGATCTGAATGCGATTGAGGATCAGGAACCGGACGCTGCACTTGGAAATGGTGGTCTGGGACGTCTGGCAGCCTGCTTTTTGGATTCTCTGGCGTCTCTGGGATATGCGGCATACGGCTGCGGTATCCGTTACCGCTACGGTATGTTCAAGCAGAAAATTAAAAACGGCTATCAGGTGGAGACTCCGGATAACTGGTTGAGAGACGGAAATCCGTTCGAACTGCGCCGTGATGAGTATGCGAAGGAAGTACGTTTCGGCGGAACGATTCGTATTGAATATGACGAGAAGACCAGGAGAAATAACTTCATTCAGGAAAATTATGAATCCGTACTTGCGATTCCATATGATATGCCGATTGTAGGTTACGGCAACCATGTGGTAAATACGCTTCGTATCTGGGACGCGAAAGCGATCACAGAGTTCAACCTGGATTCCTTTGACCGCGGCGAGTACCACAAAGCGATTGAGCAGGAAAACCTGGCTAAGAATATTGTTGAGGTCCTTTATCCGAATGATAATCATTATGCAGGAAAAGAGCTTCGTCTGAAACAGCAGTATTTCTTTATTTCCGCGAGTTTGCAGGCACTCCTTGCAAGATATAAGAAGAAACATGACGACGTCCGCAAATTATATGAAAAGGTGACCATTCAGATGAATGATACCCACCCGACTGTTGCTGTTGCAGAGCTTATGCGTCTTCTGATCGACGAGGAAGGCCTGGAGTGGGACGAAGCATGGGAGGTTACCACAAAAACGGTCGCTTATACGAACCATACGATTATGGCTGAGGCTCTGGAGAAATGGCCAATCGACCTGTTTTCAAGACTTCTGCCGCGTGTATACCAGATCATTCAGGAGATCGACCGCCGTTTTGTAGAAAAGATCCGTCAGATGTATCCGGGCAATGAGGAGAAAGTCCGCAAGATGGCAATTCTTCGTGACGGCCAGGTCAAGATGGCACATCTGGCTATCGTTGCGGGATACTCCGTAAATGGCGTGGCACGTCTGCACACGGAGATTCTGAAAAATCAGGAACTGAAAGATTTCTATGAGATGATGCCGCAGAAATTTAACAATAAGACGAATGGTATTACACAGAGAAGATTCCTTCTTCATGGAAATCAGCTTTTAGCTGACTGGGTGACCGCTCATATCGGAGACGGCTGGATCACAGATCTGTCTCAGATGGCGAAGCTGAAACCGCTGGCAGATGATCCGAAGGCAAGAGCGGAGTTTATGGATATCAAGTACAAGAACAAAGAGCGTCTGGCTGCTTATATCCTGGAGCATAATGGGGTTGAAGTCGATCCGAGATCTATTTTTGACGTACAGGTAAAACGTCTGCATGAGTATAAACGTCAGCTGCTTAACATTTTGCATGTAATGTATCTGTATAACCTGATCAAGGAGCACCCGGAGATGCCGTTCTATCCGAGAACCTTCATCTTTGGCGCAAAGGCATCTGCAGGATATATCCGTGCAAAACAGATCATTAAGCTGATCAACTCTGTAGCTGATGTGGTAAATAATGACCGCAGCATTAACGGAAAACTGAAAGTGGTATTTATCGAAGATTACCGTGTATCCAATGCGGAAATGATCTTTGCGGCAGCAGACGTGAGTGAGCAGATCTCTACTGCATCGAAAGAGGCGTCCGGTACAGGTAACATGAAGTTCATGTTAAATGGTGCGCCGACACTGGGAACCATGGACGGAGCAAATGTGGAGATTGTGGAAGAGGTCGGAATCGAAAATGCATTTATTTTCGGTCTCAGTTCTGATGAGGTTATCAATTACGAGAACCATGGCGGTTACAATCCGCAGGAAATCTACTTCAATGACTGGGAGCTTAAGAGAGTTGTCGACCAGCTTATGGACGGAACCTATTCTCACGGCGATCATGAGATGTTCCGCGACCTGTATAATTCACTCCTTAACACCCAGGGAAGTCCGCGCCCGGATATGTACTTTATCCTTAAAGATTTCCGTGCATACGCTGACGCCCAGAAACGGGTAGAAGAAGCATACCGTGACACCGAAAGATGGGCAAGAATGGCGCTTCTTAACACTGCCTCCTGCGGCAAGTTCACATCTGACAGAACCATTCAGGAATATGTGGACGATATCTGGAAACTGGATCGGGTAACGGTGGAACCGAATCAGTATGAAAAATAAAGAAGGCGGATTTGTCAGATTGAATTTTCATAAGGCAAATGAGCCGGTATTGTGAGCTTACTGCACTGTGAAGTTCGAATAAATTTACAAAACCTCTCATACATTGGTATGGGAGGTTTTACAATTTATGAAGAAAATGTTGAAGCAGACAGGATATTTCCTGATTATTATTTTATTACTTCCGTATGTGGTCACGGTGTTCATGAATGGAAACGGAATTAGTGTGAGTCAGGACGGGAACAGTCCCTACGTAACAGTAAAGCGAAATGAGAGTGAGAAGCGGCTGCCGCTTGACGAGTATGGGATCGGGGTGCTGGCAAAGGAAATCGACCCGGAAGTGGGAGCAGAGGCTTTGAAGGCTCAGGCGGTGCTCATTCGTACAAGCATTTATAAAAGTATCCAGGAGGAAGGAAGCGACACGGTGCTGACGAAAGGGTATTGGACAAGAAGTCAGATGAAAACCGGTTGGGGAGAGGGAAAATACGGGGAAAATTATGAGAAACTGAAAAAAGCCTGGGACGATACGAAGGGACAGGTGCTGATGTATAACGGCAGTCTCGCATTTACCCCCTATCATAAGCTGAGTAACGGGAAGACAAGAGTGGGAAATGAGGTGTTCGGGACGGAGGATTATCCGTATCTGGTCATGAAGGATTGTCCCGCCGATGTTGAGGCGGAAGGTGCGATGACGACATCTATGATTCAGGGGACTGATATGGAAGTGACGAAGACGGACAGCGCGGGGTATACGATGGAGATAAGATGCGGTAAGGAAACGGTGGGAGGGGAGCAATTCAGGGATACCTATCATCTGACATCGGCATGCTTTACTCTGCAGGTGATGGATCAGCAGATTCGGGTGACTGTGAAGGGAATCGGGCATGGTCTGGGAATGAGCCAGTATACAGCGGCGAAAATGGCACAGGACGGGAGTACATGCGAAGAGATTCTGAATTATTTTTTTGAAGGGACTACATTGGAGGAAGTGGCGGAGATTGTGACGATGTAGGGTGGAGTAATCCGTATATCATAGGGGTCAAAATATTTTTTGACCTCAACATCATATATGATAGGTAATTGATGTAAGTAGTTTACAATGGCATCTGACTATTATAAAAAATGTCTTCGAATCAGAATAAGGCGTTCATTTTCTGGCAAAAATATGGTCAGAGGTGATGAACATGAACAATAATAATAACAACAAAAAACAGCAGTCCAAAGGGAGAGCAAAAAGACGCGCCGCTGTTGGTCTTGTGACCTGTTTTGTGGCCGTGGTGGCAATTACAGGAGTCTATACATGGAGTAATTACCGTGAGAGGACAAAGCTGGAGATGGAACAGACGAAAGAGGAACTGGAGGCAAGAAAGCAGGCTGCCAAAGATCTGGCGGAGGCGGCAAATGCAGATGCAAAAAAAGCACAGGAAGAGGAAGAAGATACGCAGGATCCCGCCACGGAGGAGAAGGTTCCATTTGCCGGGGAGGAGACGAATACAGAGGAAAATGAGCAGACGGACAGCAGCTCTGCCCAGACATCAGGAAATACATCTCAGGTAAATTTCACAGAGAACAGCCAGCTTTTGTGGCCGGTAAACGGAAATGTTCTGATGAGTTTTTCCATGGACAAAACGGTTTATTTTTCTACACTGGACCAGTACAAATATAATCCGGCTTTGATCTTATCCGGTGCAGTTGGGGATAATGTGATCGCCGCGGCTCCGGGGACGGTAAAATCCATTGATGTATTACCGCAGGTCGGCACGACGGTTACGATCGATATGGGAAATGGGTATGAATGTTTGTACGGTCAGTTGAAAGAGGTTCCGGTGAAGGTCGGAGATTATGTGGCGGCAAGTACGGTAATTGGATATTTGAGTGAGCCTACGAAATATTATAGTGTGGAGGGCTGTAACCTTTATTTTGAAATGCGTAAAGACGGACAGCCTGTGAATCCGATGGATTATATGGCAGAAGAGTAGAAGAAGGGTTTTGCTTTGCAGAATATTTGGGAGAAAATACTGTGGGGCAAAACCTTATTTTGATGGGGTTTTTCATATTGACAAAAGAGGCGTTTCTAAGTATGATAAAAAGGTATTTTCTAAAAGATTTCGGTTTTCTTTTAGCAAGTCATACATGTCGGTTCGACATATTTTTTTGATGGTATAAGCTAGTTCCGCGCTTTCTATGCATAAGCAGAAAGGAAGCATGAGGAAATGAAAAAAAGTATAACAAACGTATTGGGAAATTCAAAAACAAGAGAAGAGGTGCTGCAGGAAATTAAAAGTAATCGGTCGGTGTATCCGGTATTTTTAGATTTGAGGAAAGAGTATCAGGAACAGTTTATAGAGTTTTGTATGGGTGTCCGGGGGATAAAAATGACGTATGATACATTTTTCAAACGTATTTTTAATGCCGAGGCTCACCCGGAGCGGCTTTCCGAAATGCTGTCGGCGATTATAGGGCGTCCGCTTACGGTGAAACGCGCTCTGCCAAAGGAGCATAGCCGTATTACAGAAGCCGGGTCACTTCTGGAATTGGATATTATTGTGGAATTCGATACCGGGGAAATAGGAGACGTCGAAATTCAAAAACTCGGGTATTTATTTCCGGGGCAAAGGGCATCTTGTTACGCATCGGATATGGTGATGCGGCAGTATGAAAGGGAGAAAAGTATTCGTGGAGAAGACTTTACTTATAAAGATTTAAAACGAGTGTATACGATTATCCTGATCGAAAACAGCAGCAAAGAATTCCGAAAGCTGCCGGGGCAATATGTTCACAGGGGAAAGATGCATTTTGATACCGGAATAGAGATGGATTTTCTACAGGAATTTTATTTTATCCCACTTGATGTTTTCTTTGAAATGAAGCATAATGAAAATGAACTATCAATAAAAAATGATTTGGAGGCGTGGCTCTACTTTATCGGCTCGGACAGGCCGGAAGAAATCATGAAGGTGATAGAAGCCCGTCCCAGATTTGCAGAGATGTACCGGGAAGTATGTGAGTTTCGGTATCACCCGGAGGAGGCGATCAGAATGTTTTCAGATGCTCTTAGAAAATTGGACGAGAATACGGTAAAATATATGATTGAGGAGCAAAAGAAGGAACTAGAGGAGTGGAAGAGGGAAGTAGAGGTCCAGAAGAGGGAAGCAGAGGCGCAGAAGAAGGAAGCAGAGGCGCAGAAGAAGGAAGCAGAGGCGCAGAAGAAGGAAGCGGAGGCGCAGAAGAAGGAAGCGGAGGCGCAGAAGAGAGTGAATCAAAAGCAGAGTGAGGAGCTGGAAGAGCAGAAAAAAGCAAATCAGAAGCAAGGTGAGGAACTGGAAAGGCAAAGGAAAGAGATAGAAGAATTGAGAAGGCTTCTTGCCGAAAAAAAGGAATAGTAATATCTGTTGATTAAAAACTTCAAAGGTCCCGCAGCTTTTAACTGGCTGATGGGACTTTTGAAATTGTCAAATATGCCTGGGTAAACGCTTTGTGGAGGTTTGTCATGACTGCCAAGTGAGTTTAAGTGAAGATTTGGCGGTATTACAGGTAGAAAGTAGAGGACATGTCAGGTGAATTATACATATATCGTAAAATGCAGTGACGGCAGTTTATACACTGGCTGGACGAATGATATTGAAAAACGGATTGCGGCACATAATTCCGGTAAGGGTGCGAAGTATACGAAGACAAGGCGTCCGGTGGAGCTGGTCTATCTGGAAAAGTTTGCGACAAAGGAAGAGGCGATGAAACGGGAATTTGCGATTAAACAGCTGAGCCGGGCTAAGAAAGTAGAATTGGTTTTGACATGGGAAAGATAGTCTCTTTGTATAAATGATGTTGGGGTCAAAAGGTATTTTGACCCTGATATCCCCCGGAGGGGCCATGATTCGAAGAATCATGGTACTATAATTACTAAAGTAATGAATACATTACAACAAAATGGCAGGCACTTCCACCCATAACGAACAGATGAAAGATTTCATGGCTGCCGAAATTCTTATGGCGGCTGTTAAAAATCGGAAGTTTCAGTGCATAAATGATGCCGCCAATCGTATAAATGATGCCGCCGGCCAGAAGCCACCCGAATTCGCTGGTGGTCAGATTATTCAAAATCTGTCCAAACGCCAGTACGCAGGTCCAGCCCATGCCGATATACAAAATGGAAGAGACCCATTTGGGGCAGTATACCCAGAATGCCTTGATCAGAATTCCGGCGATTGCGATGCTCCATACGATAGCCAGGAGCATGAACCCTGTCCTCTTCTCCAGTACCAGAAGGCAGATCGGTGTGTAGCTTCCTGCAATCAATACAAAAATCATCATGTGGTCTATTTTTTTCAAAATCGTAGTCAGCTTTTTAGAGCCGTCGAAGGTGTGGTAAGTCGTGCTGGCCGCATATAAGAGGATCATGCTGGCTGCGTAAATGGTAAGTGAGATCAAATATAGTCTGCTGGGCTCATGTGCAGCCTTGATCAGAAGAGGTACGGCTGCAAAGATGGCCATTAACATTCCGATAAAATGTGTGATGGCACTTCCGGGGTCTTTAATATGTTTACTCATAATGTTACCTCCTTTTTGGTTAGGGTATGAATATTTTTTATCGCTGTGCATACCTAAGCGAAGAATCTCTTTGTATATAAAGAAAAGTAGCTCTTCTTTTGATTGACAAGTAAAAATGTTTGTGCTAATTGCTGAAATATCTATTTATTTATCATAAAAACATGATGAAGTTAACGATACTTTTAAATATAGTATTTAAAACTACATTTAGTATATGTGTATATTACACCTATTATGTATAAAATGCAAGTGCTAAATTAAATATAATAAATGTTTCGATTTCCTGGTGTAGTAGTGTAGGGATTTGTACTTAGAGAGACTTGTCAAACAGCCAAGATAATAGGTCTAAGCCTGTCAGTGATAGGCAGACTTTAAAACTTCCTTGTATAAAACAGGGTATTCGGTTATCATATGTAGTAGGAATGCTAAGTGTTACGATTCCACCTATGCGCAATTCCGTTTGTATTAGGTTATCATATGTAGTAGGAATGCAGAAGCCCGGAATGCGATAGTGGCAGTAAGAGAGCAAATGCTAATTCTATGGATTGGGGAAAAGGTATGGATTATAGGAGTGAATATCAGAGTAAATTAAGAACGCCGGAAGAAGCGGTAAAAGTGATAAAGAGTGGAGATTGGGTCGACTATTCTACGAATATCGGATTTCCGAAATTATTGGATGCAGCGCTTGCAAAGCGCAGGGATGAATTGTGGGACGTAAAGATCAGAGGGAACCTGATGTTTGGACCGATTCAGACGGTAGAGTGCGATCCGACAAGGGAACATTTTTTTTATAACAGCTGGCATTGCTCGGCATATGAGAGAAAGCTTTGTGATAGGGGACTGTGCAATTATATTCCGATGATTTTCAGGAACGTCGTTCCGTATTATCGGCATTTCCTTACCGTGAATGTGGCGATGATGTGTGTGACTCCGATGGACAGGCACGGGTATTTCAATCTTTCCTCGGCTACGGGAGTTGCGAAAGGAATTTTGGAGAAGGCGGATATTGTAATTCTGGAGGTAAATGAACGCCTGCCGAGGATTTTCGGCGGATTTGACGAGAGTATTCATATTTCTGAAGTGGATTATATTGTGGAAGGAGAGCATGAGCCGCTGCCGGAATTTCCAATCGCATCACCTACAGAGGAGGATTTGAAAATAGCGGGTCTTATTGTGCCGATGATCAAGGACGGCGCGACGCTTCAGCTCGGAATCGGCGGGATGCCTGACGTGATCGGAGCAAAGATTGCCCAATCGGATCTGAAGGATCTGGGAATGCATACGGAGCTTTGTTCGGATGCGTATTATGAGTTGTTTAAGAGCGGAAAATTGACCAACCGAAGGAAGACACTTCACCGGGGGAAGGGAATTGCAGGAATTGTTTTTGGTTCTGGATGTCTGTATGACTGGGTCGCTGAAAATCCGGGAATTGCAATTGCACCGCTGGAGTATGTCAATGCGCCGGAGGTCATCGCGAGGCTTGATAATATGGTCTCTATCAATAACTGTATTGCAGTGGATCTTTATGGACAGGTGTGCGCGGAGAGTGCGGGGATGCGTCATATCAGCGGAACCGGAGGCCAGTTGGACTATCTGACAGGGGCGTCGATGGCAAGAGGCGGGAAAGCGTTTATATGTATGACTTCTTCCTTTATAGACAGGGAAGGCGAGAGAAAATCAAGGATTTTACCGCATTTCGGCGGAGATATCGTTACGGACCCGAGAAGCCAGGCGTATTTTATTGTGACGGAGTATGGAATCGTGAATCTTGCAGGCAGAAGTACGTGGGAGAGGGCAGAGATGCTGATTTCGATTGCACATCCGGATTTCCGGGATGAATTGATCAAAGCGGCGGAGGAACAGAAGATTTGGAGAAAATCGAATAAACGGTAAGCGGAAATTAATGAGAATATTTCACAAGAACAGGGAAGTTTTGCGTATCGCGAGGACGAGGGAATATGGAAAATATAAGATTTGGCCGTCGAAACGCTGACAAGGGATAAGACCATTATCATGATTGCCCACCGTTTAAAGACGGTGCGGAATGCGGATCAGATTTAATATCAACCTTGCTGCAATCAATTAAAAATCTGATGGATAATTTAGGGCTGACAGCAGAACAGGCAATGAATGCGATGGGTGTTTCTGAAACAGACCGCAAAAGCATATTACCATTTATTTAAGATACGGGTTTGAAAAAAGTGAACGGTATTTATCATTTTGAATAGATACCGTTCTTTTTTTCTGGAATGCTATTTACAGAGAAAAATTTCAGGAAACAGAGTTTGAACTCTATGGGGGACATGCCAAAACTGAACCGTTACAAGAAGACACCTTTCAGGGGGAGGATGTCAGAAGCCGCCATCATGCATTATTTGCGGAAACATTTTTTCGCCTTTTGGGGCAAAGTCCCGAGTTACGCATAACGCAAATAATTCAGTAAAAACAGGATAAATCAGGAATCTACGACGACTCGCTGGTTTCTTAGTGGTACAAACTTTTAACTCTCAAGGAAGTAAAAACAGGTGCATATTTTCTGATTAGTTTGTTGTCTGGTATGATTTTATGTGATATAATCGAAAAATATAGATATGTTTATAGTGCAGTTGAGCCGTTTACCGGCGAAAGCTGTTTTTTGTTATGCCTTATGGCAACACCAACTGTATGAATGTTTTTAATTATGAATGTTTTTTAATATTGAACTGATTTTTATTCCGCCGTACACTCCTGAGATGAATCCAATTGAACAAATTTGGAAAGAGATCAGAAGAGTCGGTTTTAAAGTTGTTGACAGGCTTTGCGATGCTATATGCTCATTATCTAAAAATGCTATCAAAAGTATTACTGGTCGCGATTGGATTTTATCCTGCTTTTAAATGAAGATTAGTATAAAGTGTTTTCTTCTGCGATAGCTCCCTTACCCCGAAGAAGGAAGGGGCAAACCTGGGTGCTGACGCGCCCTGAGGCTCCAACAAAAATTGTTCTGCTGTCAACCTTCAAGAACGCAATAGAAAGAGGAACTGAAATGATTAGACGAAAACTTGTGCAAAATCAGAAGGAAATGAATACGGTATCTAACAAACGTCCAACAGGCTGGCTGCGGGGCGCCTCTATGTCAGCACTGCTCCTGGTTTCAGTCGTCCTTATATTTGTGATGATTCACTTTTATTATGTGGAGCTGGACAACCAACTGTTTGTCGAGAGAAGCAACCACCTTCAGGAAATTACGGAGAAGGTTGCTGATATTTATGACATCACCATTGCCAGATCATGGGACAGTGTGAATACTCTGGAGCAGTTCCTCTCTATGGAAGGGGGCCAGGCACGGACTGAGGACGAGCTTATGCAGCGTTTGAAAGACATGAGCCGTTTCCGTGCCTCCCAGGGCAACATCTTTCTGCTGCTTGACAACGATTTCCGCTACTATACCTCGGACGGCAGCAAGGGCTATTGGAGAGAGCTTCCCATGATTATCAAAAACCAAAGCCAGACTCAGGAATTGATCACAACGCTGCCCTACCAAAGCAGCTCTCTTACTTACCTTTGTTTTTTGAAGCAGTTGCCTGAGAAACTTGTGCTGGAGGCAACCGGCAAATCTATCACCTACGTGATGCTGGCGGTGGATATCCACTCGATTAACGATGGTTTTTCTGTCAATACCTTTGGAAGCGGAGGTTATACATATATCGTAAATAGTGACGGCCGCGCACTTTTTGTCCCGGACGATGCCGACAGTCGGTTCAAGGCATACAATATCGTCAATGCGCTTGAAGACGCGGAATTCATCCATGGCGGCACTGTGGAGGACTTCCGGTCAACCGTCCAAGGCATCGAGTCGATTGTGCTGGAATTTCGCAGTGATGGGATCGACTATTTCGTATCCTGTCATAGCGTCGGCAGCGAGGGCTGGAGTACCCTGATGTTTGTGCCCACAAGCGTCCTGGGAGACAGCGCCGACCATATGCTGGAGAGCACCCGCCGATTCTTCACTGTCCTGGGAGTGCTGCTGATCCTTGATTTCTCGTGCCTGGTGTTCTACCTGACTGATAACCGCAACCGCAAGCTCATGGAGCAGAAGGAGGAGTCCAACCGGATACTGAAAGAGGCGGCAGAGGAAGCACGCAACGCCAATAGGGCCAAGAGCGAGTTCCTCTCCCATATGTCCCATGACATCCGTACTCCCATTAACGGTATTATGGGTATGACGGAACTTGCACTCAAAAACGTATCCGATGCCGTGTGGGTGCAGGATTGCCTGGGAAAGATTCGCAATTCCTCACAGCATCTTCTGTCGTTGATTAACGACGTGCTGGACATGAGCCGAATCGAGAGCGGAAAGGCTACCGTCAACTCCGCACCCATGAACATGGGCGCCACCACAGACGAATGCGCCTCCATTATCGGTGGCCAGCTTCTGGGCCGCGATGTAGAGCTGATTCGGGAATTTGGCAGCTTTGCGCATCCAAATCTCATCGGAGACGAGCTGCACCTGCGTCAGGTACTCATTAACATCCTGGGCAATTCGGTGAAATTCACGCCGGATGGCGGCAAGATCTACTTCCGCGTCAAGGAAACCGGCAGTGCTGATGGCAGGGCGCACTTCCACTTTGAAATAGAGGATACCGGCATCGGCATGAAGCAGGAGTTCCTGCAGCACATCTGGGAGCCCTTTGCGCAGGAGGACGGCGGAAATCGGACAACCTACAAGGGAACCGGCTTGGGCATGGCAATCACCAGGCGGTTTGTGGACATGATGGGCGGAACCATTACCGTGGAGAGTCGGCTTCATGAGGGAAGTAAATTTGGCATTGATCTCAGCTTTGACATTGACCAGCATGCCGTTTCCGCCGCCGAGACGCCGGAGGAAACCGAGCTTCATCTGGAGGGGATGCGGGTCATGCTGGTGGAAGATAATGAAATCAACATGGAAATTGCCCAGTTCATGCTGGAGGATGTTGGTATTACCGTTACCTGCGTGGAAAACGGCCAGCTTGCTCTGGAGCTGTTCCAAAGCCATGCGGCGGGGAGCTTTGACGTGATACTGATGGATATCATGATGCCTGTCATGAATGGGCTGGATGCCACAAGGGCCATCCGCGCACTCGATCGTCCGGATGCCAAAACAATTCCGATTGTAGCTATGACTGCCAATGCCTATGACGAGGATGTTCGTCGGGCCCGGGAGGCGGGAATGAACGATCACCTGGCAAAGCCCATTGATACCGACCTGCTCTACCGGACACTTGGTGAACTGTACCATCGTCCGAAGGCGTAGGAGTATGCCCATACATCAAATTAACGTTTAGGAGAAAAAACACATGAAAAAGAACAACCTACGAAAAAAACTAGCGGCGGTCTGCCTGTGCGCTGCAATGCTGCTTTCCATTACTGCCTGCGGCGGCAAGACGCCGAATTCGTCCGGCAGCGGTGATGATGAAGCAGTCGCTTTAAATCTTCTGGAAGTCAATAACGACTACTTCCGGAATTTCACAAAGGCAGTCAAAAGCAGCGCTCCTGATATGCCGATGAATATTGAGTATTACAGTGGCTCAAATCCGTCGGGCTACATCAATCAGAGGCTGGCGAGTCAGGATCCGCCTGATATTGTCTATTTGAGCGGTACGCCATCAGAGGAGTTCCAGAAGAAATACCTGTTGGATATTTCCGGCTATGATTTTTTGAAGAATTACAATCTCTCCCTTGTCAATCAGCGCGACGTCGACGGAGCGGTGTACACAGTGCCTGCCAACTACTCGATCATCTGTATGCTGTACAACAAGACGTTGTTTACAGAGCACGGTTGGAAGGTCCCCACTACGCACAGTGAGCTGGTCGCTCTGTGCAGGCAGATTCGCGAGGAGGAGCCCGGGCTTATACCCATCACCCATTCAGGTTCTATGGCAGGTACCTATTGGCGGCTTATAGGCGAAATGGCGCAGTGCGGTTTCCTGGGTACTCAGGACGGCATGCTTTGGCAGGAAAAATTTGTTACGGGTGAGGCGTCCTTTGAGGAAGGCTTTGGTGACACCATAAATAAGCTACAGGCACTGATCGACGCAGGCGCGTTTGATATTGCGGATAAGGAAGCAAAAAACAACGATGTGACCGACAACCTTTTGAATCGCAAGGCTGCCATGTCCTTTACGATTGGCGGTTTTCCTTACCTGGTGGAGAATCTCAAGAACTGCCAGGACGAAATCGGCGGTATCCCGTACCTCGGCGACACTCCCGAACAGCAGTTCCTTAATGTTTCCGTGAACAACATTGGCATTAGCAAGAAGCTTTCCGAGCCGGGCAATGAGAAAAGGCTGGAGGCAGTTCTGAAGACTATGGAATATCTTTCTACGGAGGAGGGACAAAACACTATGCATGTGGCGGTAACCGATATTTCTCCGTTAGCCGGCAGCGTTCCGTCCGAAGCATTTCCGCCTTATAAGGACGTATGGGATGTGTTTAATTCCGGTTCAGCCGCTCCCTACATTCTCGAAGGCTATGAGGACATATGGGTAGAAGCCGGCATGTTCGTCAAGAACGAGTTATTCACCAGCAGCAGTCTGGACGGGCTTTCCGAGAAGATGGACGAGCTTCACAGGCAGGCGACAGGCAGCGATAGCAACGCGCCCGTTCATGTGGCGGCAGTCCCTGAAGATCTGACTCACCCGCAGACCGTTCAGTTAATGGCGGATCTGATGCGAGGCGCGGGCGGCGACGTGGCTGTTGTTTCAGACGGCGGTGCGAAAGGTGGAGTACCTAACACGGGCGGCGTAAGCGGCAGACTTCTCGCAGGTGAGCTGGATCATGATAACTACAGCACCTGCATTCCAGGCAACTCTGGAAACACACTTGTAAAACTTACTCTCACAGGTGAGGAACTGTTCCGTTTGCTTGAAAACGGCAGAACGATGATCTATGAAGAGAAAAGCGCTGTGTTTGATTACTATTGGTCGGGCATGGACGCGGTGATGGAAAATGGCAAAATCACATCTGCTGTTCTCTCGGACGGCAGAACGGTTGAGAAAGACGGCGAGTATCAGGTGATGATCTCTTCCGTAGACTATGACGCAGAAACGTACGCTGGCGGAGAAGATACAGGCTCTGTCATAAAGGAAGCTTATTTGGAGTTTATGACAGACAAGACCCTTACTGCTCCGGAGAAGCTGTGCAGATAAGGAGTGAACTATGAAAAAGCTGATTTCTTTCTGTCTGACGGTCCTATTGGTTCTTTCCTTCACGGCATGTGATTCTACGTCGGACCCGAACAACACACCTTCTGAGGAAGAAAATGTGTGCCTGAGCGTGCTGGGCATCAACACAGATTATTCACGGAATTTCATCCAGGTGATCCAGGCGCATTTTCCCGATGTGAAGCTGCAGGTTGAGTATTATGCTGCGCCCAATAATGGTTCGGGGTATGTGGACCGACTCCTTGAAAGCGGCAATGGCCCCGACATCGTCTATTCCGGGGCGCTTCTTAAGGAAGAGCTGCAAAAAAAGTACCTGCTGGATCTGTCTTCTTACGACTTTGCCGGTCAGTACAGTGTGTCCATCATGAACCAGAGGGATATTGATGGCGCGCTCTATATGCTGCCGGGGACGTATTCTGTCTTTTCCATGCTGTACAACAAGTCATTGTTTGAGGAAAAGGGTTGGACGGTTCCCACCACCAATGACGAATTTACCGCCCTGTGCAGGCAGATTCGTGAGGAAACGGATATCATTCCCGTCACGCACTGCGGTTTTGCTGTGGGCACATACTGGCGGATGCTGGGCGCGCTGGCTCAGAGCGGCTTTTTGAGCACGTCGGAAGGGGCGGAATGGACGAAGGCATTCCGTGAGGGGAAAGTATCCTTTGAAACAGGCTTTGGCGATGCCCTTCGGATGATGCAGGGCTGGAAGGATGCCGGCGTGCTGGATGCGTCAGATGGGACATCCAGTATTAACGATTCGTACGCGAAGCTGATGAATCGGGAGGCAGCCATGGCATACACCGTAGGCGGGCTTGCCAGTCTGAGCAAGGCAATCGCAGACTGCGAGGACAAGATCGGAGCTTTCCCCTTCCTGGGGGAGGACCGGGACAGCGGCCTTTTGACTACCTCTATGAATTTCAACTTTGGCCTGAGTAAGGCCCTGGGAGAGAGCGGCAACGAGCAAAAGCTGGCGAAGGCACTGGATATCATGGCATTTCTTTCCTCCGAGGAGGGGCAGAAGGAGCTGGCTGTTCTGGATACAGACGTATCTCCGCTGGGCAAAAAAACGCCTCCCGCGGAAAATACGCCGTATGCTGACGTGTGGGAGCTGGTGGAAGGCGGAGACTGCCTGCCCTACCTCATGACAGACTACTACGACATCTGGGTGCAGTGCGGCAGCGAGCTGAAGGAAGCTATACTGGGGAACGGCTCTCTGGAATCCATTGCCCGGGATATGGATGAGCTTCATCAGAAAGCGCTGACGGATCAAGATTTAGTTCAGCCGCTGGCTACGGTCGAGGAGGATATGACCCATCCCCAGACGGTGCAGGTGATGGCGGATCTGTTGTATGAGATGGGGGCGGATGTGGCAGTCGTCTCGGACGGAACCTTTATCGGCAATGTAGCGAACACCACGGGGGTAAGCGGCCGGCTTTTTGCCGGGGACATCTATCAGGAGTCGTCTTACAATATCAATATTCCCGGCGCGCTAAACAAAAGCATAATGCGCCTTACCCTGACAGGCAGGGAACTATTTGCACTGCTGGAGGGCGGCCACAGCGTTACGGAGGGCAGTGAAACAGCGGTATTCGACTACTACTGGTCGGGAATGGACGCAGAGATGAAAGACGGCCGCATTGTTTCAGCCGTTCTCCGAAACGGAACACCCGTGGAGGAAAGCGGAACCTATCGGGTGTTGATATGCAAAGGCGACTACGCCCCGGCGGTTTACCAAAGTGGCGAAGATACAGGTATAATCGTATCGGATGCATACCTCAATGTTATGGAGGGAAAGACCCTTACTGCTCCCGGTAAGCTTTGCAGATAAGCAGGGCGCTGCGTATTATTCGTGAGATTGAGAACTGATTGAACTGTATTCGATTACCGCTATCTTTATGATGAACCGCATTTCCTTCTGTAGCAGGAGGTTAGCGAGGTTGGCAATTATTTTTTCTATTATTAAGGCGATAGCCGCCGCAGTGTGAAAAAAGTCATACCCTTTGTTTGGGGTATGACTTTTCTTTCCTTCATTTTAATGTATACTTAAGTAAATGTTCAGTAGACATCTATCCTCAGTATATGTATATCGCCTGTGGTCTATCCGAAGTATCTCTTAAGAAGTCCTTCGAATGCTTTTCCGTGGCGAGCCTCGTCTCTTGCCATCTCATGAACGGTGTCATGGATTGCGTCAAGGTTAGCAGCTTTTGCACGTTTAGCAAGATCGAACTTACCAGCAGTTGCGCCGTTCTCTGCTTCAACTCTCATCTCAAGGTTCTTCTTGGTGCTGTCTGTTACAACTTCGCCAAGGAGCTCTGCGAATTTAGCAGCATGCTCAGCTTCTTCGTAAGCAGCTTTTTCCCAGTATAATCCGATCTCCGGATATCCTTCTCTGTGAGCAACTCTTGCCATAGCAAGGTACATACCAACCTCAGAGCACTCGCCCTCGAAGTTTGCACGAAGATCAGCGATGATGTCTTCGCTAACGCCCTGAGCAACACCTACAACGTGCTCAGCAGCCCATGTTCTCTCGCCGCTCATCTCTTTGAACTTGTCAGCTCCAACGTGGCACTGCGGACATTCAGCCGGTGCAGCCTCTCCTTCGTAAACATAACCACATACAGTACATACAAATTTTTTCATGTTTTTGATCTCCTTTATATTTTATTTTTTAAAATCAGTAATAGTTACTGATTTTAATTTAGCATACTTTGTATTCATTGTCAACCGATTAATGAGAATTTATTTTTATTTCACATTTTTTATTTTTATCTTATTCCTGAGCGTTGGCAGGTCAGGAATTGTCAATCATAATCAGGATTTTTTAATACAATCTCCACAGGTCCCATAAAACAAAGTTGTGTGGGAATCAATAATTCCGTCAAAATTCTGGGAAGCCATTGAATTGATCTCTTCCATATTGTCAAGGAACATATCCTGAATATTGCCGCAGCATTTACAATAGAAATGCGAATGTGGATCGGTGATTGCATCAAACCGGTCGCCGCCGTCTGGTGCGGTAATCTTCATGGCCTCTCCGATATCTGCAAGCAGGTTCAGGTTACGGTAAACGGTTCCCAGACTGATGTTGGGAAATTCCTTCTTCACGTGCAGATAAACGGTATCTGCGGTAGGATGGGCCGTGGTAGATGCAAGATACTCTTTGATTGCTTCGCGTTGTCTGCTGAATTTTAAATTTGCCACGGGAGATCCCCCTTTCTGCTGATAATAGTAATAGTTACTATATTCAAGATAGCGAAAAAATGATTTATTGTCAAGAGCTTTTCTAAATTTTTGTATTGTAAAATTAGTTTGCAGTATACAGAGGTAAAATGGAATAAAGTTCGTAAATGTGTCAATACTGTTAAAAGGTATTGTAACAATTTGTAACAAATATGTCGACAATTTGACGATATTTGGGAAGTTATCAGCTCTTGTGACGAACGAAAATAAAGAAAATATGTTGACATAATGGAATATAGTTGATATAATATCATCGTAACAAATGTAACAATTCTGTAATATTTACAAAAGATAAGAATACATAAAGGAGGGAGATTTATGCATTCAAGTCTTAGGAAGGGATTGTTCCTGGTTACATGTTTGGGAGCAGTGTCAATTACGGCACCTCCGGTGTATGCGGCAGATGAGACAGATATTTTTGCTGGAAATATGCCGGGAGTCGGGATTGAAGCGGTACTAAACGACTGTTATTCACAAAATCAAAATATAAAAGTAGAAGATTATTTAGTACCGACAAACAAGGGTGAGTATTTAGATATGGCGTTTGCCAATGTCACGAGCTTCCTGTATATAAGGAGCCAGCCTACAAAAGAAAGTGAATATGTCGGAAAACTTTATCCGGGATATGCGGCGAAGATCATCGGTCCGGTTGGAGAATGGACGCCGATTCAGTCCGGGGAGGTCACCGGGTATGTGAAGACGGAATATATCACCGTAGGCAACGAGTCTGAGAAAATTGCGGACGAGCTGGTAGCGGAGGCCGGAAGCGAGGAGGAGGCATTTACTTATGCTGAATCCAGAGAGCAGGAGGAAGCGAGATTAAAGGCAGAGGCAGAGGCGGCTGCCAAGGCGGAAGCAGAGGCGAAGGCCAAAGCAGAGGCGGAAGCAAAAGAAAAAGCATCAAGTGGGCAGGCGGTTGTAGATTATGCCTGTCAGTTCATAGGGAATCCCTATGTGTGGGGAGGTACAAGTCTGACAAACGGTGCGGATTGTTCCGGTTTTGTTCAATCCGTGTTTGCACATTTTGGAATTAGTATGCCGCGGACTTCTTATGAACAGAGAAGTGCAGGGGTCGCGGTCAGCTATGATCAGGCGATTCCGGGCGACGTAGTCTGCTATGACGGACATGTTGGAATTTATATCGGAGATGGGCAGATTGTAAATGCAATGAACCCGGCTCAGGGAATTGGAATTTCACCCGCCACTTATACGACAATACTGGCAGTCAGAAGAGTCTTGTAGGAAGAATGTGTTTTAACAAAAGTTTGAAATGTCAGACAGAAAAATCCGGGAAAATTATTCCGGATTTTTTTCATGGAAAAAAATAGTCGAAATTAGTGAGCAAAATATCTAAAAACGTAAAAAGCTGTAGATTTTATCAAAAATGGGTTATCCAAGTTATCCACACAAAAAGTGCTGAAAAACGTGGAAAAATCGTTTGGAAATCCAAGTTATCCACGTTATCCACACAAAAACATATGTTTTTGGTGGACAACTCGGAATAAAAAAAGAACAGACGTTTTGGAGATAATATATAAAAATCACTTTTTGTCGATTCATTTTGAAAAAAATGTTGACATTTAAGTAATCTAAAACTGTATAAAAATGAATGGCTAATTAGGGTGTACGATGATAAATTGTCAGACAATAGTGAGAAATGAAAATGTTTCACTGTGGAGGCGTAAAGGGAAAATGTTTTGTTATGAGAAGGGAAAGTAAGAGTGAAGTAGGAGGTCGGGATTAATGAAAATCGATGAAAAATAACGATAATAACCGATATTTATCTAAGTTCATCGAAAGGCTTGCAATAGGGAAAAAAGGGTGTATACTTCTAGGAACTTAAGTATCTGGAAGGAGGAATGGTTAGATGGCTGGAAGGTTAAAAGAATATTTCCCTATGATTCGCGAGCGCAGGGAACTTTTGGAGGAAATTGGAAAAAGGAAGGATTTAGAAGCGGTATATGAGTCGTGGACTTTGGAACAGAAGGAAGAGTTTCTGGATTTTTGTACAGGAGCCCGGGGCGTGAAAATGTTGTATGACTCATTTTTTAAGGAGATCCTGAACCCGGAGAGTACGCCGGAACGGCTGGAGGATCTGGTATCAGAGGTGTTTGGGCGAAGAGTGCGCATTTTGCAGGTGCTGCCCAATGATTCGGTGAGGCTGGCGGATGAAGGGTCGCTATTGATTACGGATATTATCGTAGAGATGGAAGATGGATCTGTGATAAATCTAGAAATTCAGAAGATAGGATATAAATTTCCGGGGCAGAGATGCGCATGTTATTCGGCAGATATGCTACTTCGGCAGTATAAGAGAGTGAAGAGCCGGAGAAAGAAAAAGTTTAGTTATAAGGATATTCGCGGTGTGTACACGATTGTTTTGTTTGAGAGGAGCACGAAGGAATTTCAGGAATATAAAGACAAATACAGACATCATTTCAGGCAGAGATCGGATACGGGGCTTGAACTGCCGCTCCTGCAGGAATTTTACCTGATTCCGCTTGACATTTTTCAGGAATGTTATCACAATAAAGGTATAAGCAGCAGGTTGGACGCGTGGCTGGCATTCTTGTGTATGGACTCCCCGGAAGTAATAGAGGAAATCATTGAAGCTTATCCAGAATTCCGAGAGTTATATGAACATGTATACGAGATCTGCCGGAATATCGAAGAGGTGATGACGATGTTTTCGAAAGAATTGTTGGAATTGGACAGGAACACGGTGCAGTATATGATTGATGAGATGCAAGATGAGATAGATGAACAGAAAGGGACAATAGATGAGTTGAAGGGAACAATAGATGGTCAGAAGGAGACAATAGATGAGCAGAAGGAAACAATAGATGGTCAGAAGGAAACAATAGATGGTCAGAAGGAGATAATAGATGAGTTGAAGGGAACAATAGATGAGCTGAAGAAAATGATTGATGCGCTAAAGCAACAGACTCAGGGACTAGGGCAGGCTGAGTAGGTATGTGTATGAGATTTGCCGGAATATCGAAGCATCTACCATCAAGTCAAAAAAGCAGGGCAGATAAAGTTTATCTCTACAACATATACGGATTTTCGAGGGAATTCTTTGGATAATGGTTGCCAAGTAAAAAAAGAGGTATTATAATAGAGAGTACGAAAAATAAAGGAGGCGTCACAATGGCAGTACAGGTTACAAAAACAATGACCATCGGAGAATTACTCCAGACTGCACCTCAGGCAGCACCGATTCTTATGGAGATCGGAATGCATTGCCTTGGCTGCCCATCTGCTCAGATGGAGTCATTAGAGGAAGCAGCTATGGTTCACGGAATTGATTCAGATTTGTTAATTGAGAAGATCAATGCGTATTTAGCTGCAAATGCATAAGATGTGCATGTGAATATCTAGGACAGGCTCGAGGGTCTGTCCTTTTTCAGCTATATCATACAGTATTATAACTAGTACATCGTACTCGAATTAACTTATTTGAAAGTAAATGGCATAATACACTGGCATAATGCACAAAAACCATAGTGAAAAAATGTAACTAAATAACAAAAATAATAAAACGGATTGACAGGAGTGCTCTATAAATCTATAATGAAATCAAGTTATGAAACGGGTTTCAAGAAACAGAGCGGAGGAACAAATGGCAAGCATAAGAGAAGTGGCAAAATTAGCTGGCGTTTCCCCGTCCACCGTATCAAGGGTAATGAACGGGACTGCCAGGGTTGATGAAGAAAAAAAGCAGAGGGTTCTGGCGGCGATTGATGAAACGGGTTTCAAACCGAATGAATTGGCAAGAGCTTTATATAAGAAATCATCTAAAATTATCGGAGTAATTGTTCCGAATATAGAAAACCCCTTTTTCAGTGAATTGGCAAAGGCTGTGGAAGAGGAGGCATACAGGAATGGTTATAGGATTCTGCTCTGCAATTCTAATAACAATACGGAAAAAGAGATGCTGAACATTCAGATGCTGAATCGAATGAATGCAGACGGGATCATTATTATTACAAATAGTGATTATACGGCGCAGGAAATTACCAGGTTTGATTTACCGGTAGTAGTAGTGGACAGAAAGTTAAAGAGCAGTGGCGAGATCGCCTATATTGAGGCCAATCATTACAAGGGCGGCAAACTGGCGATGGAACATCTGCTTGAGTGTGGCTGTAAGAATATTGTTTGCATGAGAGGTCCTCAGGAGTACTCCAGTGGTTTTATGAGATACCGTGGTTATCGGGACGTGTGTGCACAGTATGATATCAAAGAACAGTATATCGACTGTATTTATGATTACGAAGCAGGTCTTGAAGCGGCGAAGAAATTAGTGCATGACTATCCCAATGTAGATGGGATTCTTGCCTGCAACGATATGGTGGCAATTTCTGTTTACAAGATTCTTGACAAAGAGGGATACCAAATACCCGATGATGTTCAACTCATAGGATTTGATAATGTCAGATCCAGTTGGCTTATGACGCCGGAAATCACGACGATCCGGCAGCCGATTACTGATATGGGAACATTGGCGACTCACATTATCATGCGTTATGGAAATGGGTTGCCGTTTCAAAAAGAAAATATATTTGATGTTTCATTGGTGAAACGTCAGACTACAAGAAGAAAGGAGAAGTAAGTATGAAACTTGCAGTCGTAGGAAGTATCAATGTGGATATGACCGTTACGGCAGAGAGGATTCCGCTCAAAGGCGAGACTCTGATGGGCGATTCTATCAGCTACATTCCAGGTGGAAAAGGAGCGAACCAGGCAGTTGCGATGGCAAAACTGGGTGCGGAGGTGGAGATGTTCGGCTGTGTAGGTGATGATGCAAATGGCAGGAAAATGCTGGATAATCTGAACCAGATCGGTGTAAAAACGTCCCACATTCAGGTCCTTGAAGGTGTTCCGACCGGAATTGCCATGATTACGGTAGGCGATAACGATAATACGATCGTTGTGGTGCCGGGTGCAAATGGACTGGTGGACCGCGCTTATGTAGACGGCATTAAGAAGGAATTAAAGGAGTTCGATATGGTTGTATTGCAGCATGAGATTCCGCTGGATACCGTCCACTATATCGTAGAATTCTGCTATGAACAGAAGATCCCGGTTGTTTTGAATCCTGCTCCGGCAGCGGCAGTACCGATGGATATTATTGAAAAGGTTACGTATGTGACGCCGAACGAGCATGAGGCAGTTCTGATTTTTGGAAATGAATTGACAACGGAGGAGCTGCTGAAGAAGTATCCGGAAAAGTTGGTCATTACACAGGGATCAAGAGGAGTTTCCACCTGCCTTAAATCAGGGGAAGTGCTGAAAGTACCTGTCAGACCGGCAAAGGTGGCAGACACCACAGGCGCAGGAGATACGCTGAACGGTGCGTTTTCCGTGCAGATCGCAAAAGGCGCAGACATCAGGGAGGCGCTCATTTACGCAAATACCGCAGCGAGTCTGTCTACGGAAAAATTCGGCGCTCAAAGTGGAATGCCCTCGGCTGGGGAGGTTGAAAAGGAACTGGGGAGGTAACCGGAATGAAGAGAAAAGGAATTTTAAATAGTGATATTTCCCGGGTATTATCCTATATGGGACATACGGACAGGATTTGCATCGGTGATTGCGGTCTTCCGATTCCTGAGGAAACGGAGAGGATTGACCTTGCCGTAAAATTCGGTATGCCCTCTTTCATGGAAGTATTGGAGGAAGTCTGCCGGGATATGGCAATTGAGAAAATTGTTCTGGCAGAAGAAATCAAGGAGAAGAACCCTGAGATACTCAGCAGGATATACAATTTTTTTGCTGATTCTGAAACCGGTTTCAGACCGGAAGTGGAATTTGTATCTCATGTGGAATTAAAGAAAATGACAGAGGAATGTAAGGCTGTTATACGAACGGGCGAGACAACGCCGTATGCAAATATCATTCTTCAGTCCGGCTGTATTTTCTAAAAGGAGGGAAAAACATGCAGATTGAGATGCGTGGGATTGACAAGGCATTTGGAGGCAATGCGGTTTTAAAAAATGCCGGTTTTCTACTGGATCATGGAGAAATTCATGCTCTTATGGGCGAAAATGGAGCTGGTAAATCTACGCTGATGAAGATTTTAACAGGTGTATATACCAGAGATGCCGGAACCGTAATTGTTGACGGCAAGGAAGTGTGCTATAAGAATCCGCAGGAGGCTGAGAAGGCCGGGATCGTATTTATTCACCAGGAACTGAATGTCCTGTTCGATCTGACAGTAGAGGAGAATATGTTCCTTGGGAAAGAGATCAAAGGAGCACTTGGCATATGTGATAAGAAAGCTATGCGCCGGGAAGTAAAAAAGGTTCTTGACAGGCTGGGAGTCAGTATCGACCCGGCTCAAAGAATGAGTGAGCTGTCGGTAGGGCAGCAGCAGATGATTGAAATCGCGAAGGCTCTTATGGTGGACGCTAAAGTCATTATCATGGATGAGCCGACGGCGGCGTTGACGCAGAGTGAGACAGAGGTTCTTTTTCAGGTAGTGAATTCACTCAGAGAAAAAGGCGTTTCTATCGTTTACATTTCCCACCGTATGGAGGAAATCTTTGAACTGTGCGATAGGATTACGGTACTTCGGGATGGTTCTTATATAGGAACAAAGAAGATTGCCGAGACAGACATGAATGATGTCGTAAAAATGATGATCGGCCGTGAGATCGGCGAGCGTTATCCGGCAAGAAATAACGTAGTGGGAGATGTCATATTTGAGGTCAGGGACCTCACCTGTCCGGGAGTTTTCAAAAATGTTTCATTCCAGGTACACGCCGGAGAGGTCCTCGGTGTGTCAGGGCTTATGGGAGCCGGAAGAACAGAGATCATGCAGGCTGTTTTTGGAAATATGCCGCATGTGACCGGAAGTATTTTCCTTGAAGGCAAGGAAATCCATAATAAGAATCCGCAAACAGCCATGATGAATGGAATTGGATTTATTACGGAAGACCGTAAGGTGGAAGGCCTGATGTTGGAAGAGAGCATTATGAAGAATATCTCCCTTGCAAATCTGGGGCGTATTTCCAGGATGGGCGTTCTTAATAAAAAAGGAGAGCAGGATCTGGTAAAGAAAGGAATTGAGGAGTTACATATTCGTTGTTTTGGACCACAGCATGAATGTAATAACCTAAGCGGTGGTAATCAGCAGAAAGTAGTATTTGCAAAATGGATCTATACGAATCCAAAGGTCCTGATTCTGGATGAGCCGACCAGAGGTGTGGATATCGGAGCAAAAAAAGAAATCTATAACATTATCAATGACCTGGCTTCCCAGGGTGTTGCGGTTATCATGGTTTCTTCCGAGCTGCCCGAAGTATTGGGTATGTCTGACCGGGTCATGGTCATCAGAGAGGGAGAAGTTAGGGGCACATTAAGCCGCGAAGAGGCGGATCAGGAAAATATTATGATTCTGGCGACAGGAGGGAATCTATAATGAAGGAGAAAAAATTAAGTAATGTTTTACAGGATCTCGGCGCATTGATTGCGTTGGTCCTGTTGGTGGTAGTAATCGGAATTATCAGTCCGGAATTCAGGACAGTAGGAAACTTTTTGTCACTGCTTAGACAGTCATCTATTAATGGATTTATTGCGTTTGGTATGACTTGTGTTATTTTGACCGGCGGAATTGATCTGTCAGTTGGTTCTGTTCTGGCTCTGACTACGGCGCTCTGTGCGGGATTTATTTCAAAAGGAATGCCTGTGGCGCCGGCAATGCTTCTGGCATTAGTGCTGGGTATTGTTTTTGGAATGATCAGTGGTATTTTTGTAACAAAAGGACGGCTCCAGCCATTTATTGCGACACTCATTACCATGACCGTCTTCCGGGGACTTACGATGATCTATATGGACGGGAAACCGATTTCTAATCTGGGTGACAGCTATTTACTGAAATTTGTGGGTAAAGGAAATATCGCCGGAATTCCGGTACCGGTCATTTTGTTCGTTGTTATTTTTGGGATTTTTATGTTTGTTCTGGAAAAGACAACATTTGGAAGACGCATCTATGCGACAGGAAGCAACTGGCAGGCGGCTAAGCTGGCAGGCGTGAACATTGACCGGACCAAACTTGCAGCGTATGCTATTTCAGGATGTATGGCAGCGCTTTCGGGTCTGATTCTTCTGTCTCGTCTGGGCTCTGCACAGCCGGTTCTTGGTGAGGGATTTGAACTGGACGCCATCGCTTCCGTAGCCCTTGGCGGAACCAGTATGAATGGTGGACGCGGAAGAATCTGGGGAACCTTCGTAGGTGTTCTGATCATTGCAGTTTTAAATAACGGATTAAATATTTTGGGCGTATCTTCTTATTACCAGGATGTAGTAAAAGGAATCGTAATCCTGATCGCGGTATTATCGGATAGAAAACGATAAAATTACACCGGCAGGTGTTGAGATAAATGTGTGAAAATGAAAAATAAAAATCAGGTAGTGTCAAGTAATCTATGAAAAAACGAGTCGAAAAAAACAGGCTTGAATGAACCTTGAAAATTGCAAATATATCTCACGGTAAGCCCTCCGAAGGCTCGAGGCTCTGCCCTAAGAACCCGCAAGGGGCCAGTTCCTTGACTCATTTCGGGCTCTGCCCGAACCCGTCCTCGCCGGAAGGCAGGAAAAGGGCGCGCTTGCCCCCTTTTCTGCTGTACAGGATAATCCGAGAACCTTATGTCAAGCGACTTTCGCGGCATAACGGGGCCCCTGCCCCATTATTCCACGGTTCACCTGACAACAGTTCCGCTCCGTTTATGCAGTTCCCGATTTTTGGAGATTCAGGATTGTCTGCTGACCGAGGAAGATAAGGAGTTGCCATTTTCCCGGCATATTGTCCGCGCCTTTCAGCATATCCACTTCGTTAAGTACATGATAGTTGTTGTGCTTGTGAGGACGGAGAAAGTTATAATAAGCAACCCATAAAGCCAGGTCATAGTTGGCGCCGTCGATGTTGTCAAATCCGTTTGTTTTCCGGTAGGATGCTTTGTATGTGCGGTTGAGCCGCTCGATCATCTGTTTGAATGGCCGGAACTCTTTGGAAACAGCATCGTCGTTGGTAAGTCCAATCACCTGAGTGATGTTGAATTTAAAAGCATCACCGAATTCATGGAAGAACTGCTGTGCTGCTAAGGGATAGGCACTGTAACCATCAGCAATAAAACGGAAGTTTTTGGGAAGTTCTTTTAAGTGTCGGAAGGCCATGCGCATCGCCATGATGCAGGGGCCGACACCACGGTTATCAGACACCCGGTAGCCGATAATGGAACGTTTGGCGGCGTCCATGATGAACCAGATATAGGTCTTGATCCCGCGGATTTTGATGTAGGTCTCATCAGCGGTAAAGGTATCACCGGTATCATAATCGTAGTTGTCTACAAAAGGTTTGATACAGATGGCGGCTGTCTTGCAGTAGTTGGCGATCTGTTGGTGGGAGATCTGGATGTTATACAGGTCTTTGAGAGCCTGGGAGGTCTTTCTGAGGGAAAGGCTGAGGTTCACGTGAAGTGTCAGGCACAAGGACATGACATGAGAATCAAACTTGCTGAATTTCAGGGAAGAGGCGTTTTTCGGAAGGGAATTTAAGTCCATCTTAAAGAAATCTATCGTAAACTCACGGTAGATATAATGGAGCTTATATTCGTTCTTGCCATAATCTTTTTCGAGATGAGCTTTATCAACTTTCTTCAGGTTATGGAGATAGTAGGGGCACTTCGGGTTCACACATTTGTGAATGATAAAGTGTTTTCGGTCTTTCTTGTGAACCAGAGCATTGCTGCAGTGAGGACAACGCAGAGTATACTGCTTTGAAAAGCGGTTCTCATCGGGAGAAAACTTAGTATCGCAGACCTTGCATTTGATTTGCCCTTTCTTACCGTTATTACGGTAGAGAAAAGGCTGTGGGGCATTACAGGCCGGACACTTGCATTCTTCGGAGATATCGCATACCTTACGGCGTGCAACAGGCCTGATCATTTTGTGATATCTGTGTTCAAAGTAAGGGATCAGGAGCTGCCAGTCCCATTCATCCTGTCGGTAGCCGATGCGGGGGAGTTCGTCTGTTTTGAACTTCTGGTATTTAGGAGAGTGGGAATCATCAAAAGCCCATTGTTTGAGAGGAATATATTTGCAGATAAAGTTAATTAACCAGCAGTTTTGTTGGTAAAGATATTGAATTACAGAGAGTAGGTATTGTATAATGTCCATGAGCATTGGCTCCTTTCGTGAGTGTTGTTTTGGTCGATGACATTATACACGAAAAAGGGAGGTCAATGCTCTTTTTATTGCAGATTTCCCTAAAAATCAAGGTTTTTATAAGATTTTGGAACAAAAAAACAGGTAGTTTTTGACACTACCAAAAATCAGTAGGAGGAAAAAAAATGAAATTGAAAAAATTTGTAGGAATTGCGTTGGCAGCAGTGCTTGCCCTGTCACTTGCGGGCTGCTCCATAGACGGAGAGGGAGGAAGCTCTGATAAAAAGGGAGAGTCAAAAGAAGGTAATGGAAGTATCGGATTTTCCGTGTCGACTCTGAATAACCCGTTCTTCGTGACCTTGAGCGAGGGAGCTGAGGCGAAGGCAAAAGAAGTGGGAGTTGATATGACGGTCGTAGATGCAGGAGACGATGCTGCAAAGCAGGCAAGCGATATTGAGGATCTGATTTCAAAGAATATCAGCGTATTGATCGTAAATCCGGTTGATTCTGATGCGGTAGCTCCGGCGGTCAAGGATGCGATTGCAAAAGGAATTAAAGTAATCTCCGTTGACCGTGTGGTAAACGGCGTCGATGTGGATTGTGCGATTGCATCTGACAATGTGGAAGGTGCGAAGATGGCTACGGAATATTTGGTAAGCCTTATTGGAGAGGGCGCTAAAACAGCGGAACTGGAAGGCGTTTCCGGAGCGAGCGCTACGATTGACCGTGGGGAAGGCTTCCACCAGGTGGCAGATGCGAAGCTGGATGTAGTATCAAAGCAGACAGCAAACTTTAATCGTTCCGAGGGTATGAGCGTTATGGAAAATATGCTTCAGTCCAATCCGGATATCCAGGGCGTATTCGCTCATAATGATGAGATGGCACTGGGAGCCGTGGAAGCGATTGGAAATAAAGATATCGTAGTTGTTGGTTTTGACGCGACAGACGATGCACTTGCAGCGATCAAAGCGGGAAAAATGGCAGCAACAGTTGCTCAGAAGCCTGATCTTATGGGTGCAACAGCCGTTGAGACCGCAGTGAAATTGATTGCAGGTGAGACTGTGGAAAAAGTAATGCCGGTTGAGGTTGAATTGGTTACAAAATAGTAAATAAATCTAATCTGCCGGAATAATCGCGAAAAAGGAGTTTCGCTCAAACAAGCCGTTTTCTGATTGAAAATGCTGGTCAGCGAAGCTCCTTTTCTGTTGCCAAATACTTACATATAATCTTTGATACACACCGTTTTCCCCAGAACTTCTCTCATGGCATACATCGTCATATCGGGGCGGACCGAGGCGCTCCATTTTACCAGAGTCATACATAGGTTTTCAATCTCGATTCCGGTGATGCTCCCTGGATGAATACAACAGCCCGTGTTGCAGTAGGGAGACCCTGGCGTGCCGATCATCGGGTGATGCGTATGGCCTGCGATCAGAATGTTTCCATTTTCAGTCGCCCAGCGAGTCAGGATCTCCTCGGAACGCTTTTTGCGGCGATTGTTCTTTGCGGCGCTGGTAGGGTCAGGGATTCCCAGTTTTTCAAGAGGCCGCCAGACATAGCGCACCAGGAACCGGGAAAGCTGCCAGAAGGTGCTGTTTAACGGATCTGCCTGGTGACCGTGGAGGAGGTAGAGTTTGGGAGCCCCGGTTCCGGCGGATATGGAGCTGTTTCTTTCCGAATCCGGCAGTTCTGTGCTTAAAATGATTCCGGCATGAAAGGTAATGCCCGGGAAAAGAGGGCGTTCGCAAAGATTTCGTTCGCAGTAATAGGTGCGTAAATTCTTTTCACGGAAATGAAAATCTTTCTTGACCATATCGTGGTTTCCGTATAGGAGATACAAGCGGCCTTCTTCATAATATCTGGCAAGCGCGTCAAAGCTGCGCCTGTGCATTTCTTTGATTTTCCGAATTGAACGATTTTCCCACAATTCATCTCCGTCTCCCAGTTCAATATAGGTGAATCCCCGACGAAAATAAAAATCCAGAGCGGCAGTGTATAAGGTTTCGTTTTTCAAAAAATTGTCGTTGGCGTTTCCGATCCCCCGATGACAGTCGCTGAGCAGAATATACCTGGAGGACGCCGCAAGCGGGAGGACGGGCGCATGCTCGAAGGCTTTGGAAATACGTGTGGAACTGCTCATAGCCTTCCCCTTTCTCCGGAAAAATTCCGGCATTTTGGCCGGCTCTTTTTTACGCATTTATTCTTATAGAAGTATAAGATGCGGCGGAAAACAGATGGAAGAAAATAGTATAAATATAGGAGCCGGTCCGAGGTACAGGTAAAGGGACGTGTGAAATGGCAGTAAAGCCGGACGAGAAATTTGTCCATGCATTTTGCGAGGAGGCGCCGGAATGGAAAGTGGGATACATTTTGGGAAGAATGAGGAGTGACAAAAGTAAAAGAAATGGATAAGTTTCTAATACATAAATCATATTTCTCATATCCCTTGCTTAGCAGCGCTTCGATGAAGTTTTTCAACATAGTGGAAGAAGGGAAGGTGAGTGTAATTCGGAGACGGAGATCTTCGGGTACGGTATATTTTCCCACACAAAATCCGGTCAGCCACCAGTGAATTCGATTTATGGAAAACAGGCAGCAGTTATTGTGGAATAATTCCATGGAAAGCGGCAGCATTTCTTCATCTTTCACACTGTGAAAATGTGCCGTCTTGTATTGCGATGGGCGGAGGACCTCGTCCGCGGCATAGATACCGATCTCCGCTCCGCAGCTCAGTCCGTACTGGCCTTTCCAGAATTCGATCAGCCAGGTTCTCCCGTCGTAGTCAAAATAGATGGGTTCACAGTCGAGAACCATATTAAAATGTGGCGCGCTTTGATCAAACAATGACTGGTAGCCGAAGGCTCTCTGCCATGCATCTACCTGCGAGGTCATAATATCCGGGCAGGGAAGGTAGGAAAATCCGAACGGTTTGGCCAGATTATCCAGCAGGTATATTTTTTGGCACGGATCCATTTCGCAGATTTTGCGTATGATTTGATGCCGTTTATAGTGAAATAGTACAAGGAACAGGATACAGATCAGAAAAATAGAACTACCTAGTATATACATTTTACATATCCTTTTGGTGTTTTACTTTAATATATGATATCAGGGTCAAAAGGTTATGTATGACATGCTCGCATGTCAATACATGATTTTGGAACCTGCAAAATGCCTTTTGACCCCAACACCTAATATATGATAGTTTATCAGAAAGGTCAGCATTTTTATCTGTCTTGTCATATGTAAATATATATGATATACTGGGTGTCAAAAGAAAGTCCGGGATAGCGGCAAGAAGCAGCGATTTCCCGGTGTGAAAGGTGAAAGTTATGACATTGACAGAAGAGATAAAGAAATTAAAAGAAGAGAAGGATGCGGTGATACTGGCGCATTATTACGTAAATCCGGAAGTACAGGAAATTGCCGATTATATTGGCGATTCCTTTTATTTGAGCAAGGTCGCGGTGGGACTTAAGGAGCAGACCATCGTGTTTTGCGGCGTTTCCTTTATGGGCGAGAGCGCCAAGGTTTTAAATCCGGGCAAGACGGTGCTGATGCCGGACGCAGAGGCGGACTGTCCGATGGCGCATATGGCAGATCCGCAGGTGATTCGGGCGATGCGGGAGAAATATGAGGATCTGGCGGTAGTATGTTACATCAATTCGACTGCAGAGCTGAAGGAATGTTCTGATGTGTGCGTAACTTCGGCAAATGCAGTTCAGATCGTGAAAGCACTGCCAAATCAGAACATTTTCTTTATTCCGGATCGGAATCTGGCACATTATATTGCAGAGCTTACGCCGGAAAAGAATTTTGTATTTAACGAGGGATACTGTCCGACTCATGAGAGAATGCAGGTGCAGGAGATTTTAAAGGCAAAAGAAGAGCACCCGCAGGCGGAGGTGCTTTCTCACCCGGAGTGTCCGAAGGGGGTCCTGGAGCTTTCCGATTACATAGGAAGTACGTCCGGAATCATCAAATATGCGACGGAAAGTGATTGCATGGAGTTTATTATTTGTACGGAGGAGGGCGTGGCGTATAAGCTGGGCCAGAATAATCCGGAGAAGCAGTTTTATTTTACGGAGACAGTTCCAATCTGTCCGGATATGAAGAAAATCACACTGGAGAAGATTCTTCACGTGTTGAAGACCGGAGAAAATGAAGTGCATGTGACCGAGCAGCTCCGAGAGAATTCCAGGAAGCCTCTTGAGAGAATGTTAGAGCTTGCGAGATAAGCATGGAGGAGGAAGTAATGGATATTAGGGCAGATGTTGTAATCGTCGGAACAGGAGTAGGCGGTCTGTTTTCTGCGCTGAATCTCCCCCGGGAGAAAAAGATCGTGATGATCACCAAGTCTGATTTGGAGAGCAGCGATTCCTTCCTGGCACAAGGAGGAATCTGTGTGCTTCGTGACGAGGAGGATTATGACGGATATTTTGAGGACACGATGCGGGCGGGGCATTATGAGAACAGAAAAGAATCTGTGGATATTATGATTCGAAGCTCCCGCGAGATTATAAATGATCTGGTCGGATATGGGGTTGAATTTGCGAAGGAGAATGGAGAATTTGCGTATACCCGTGAAGGTGCGCACTCCAGGCCGAGGATTCTTTTTCATGAGGATATCACGGGAAAAGAGATTACCAGTAAGCTGCTGGCACAGGTAAAGAAATTAAATAATGTCGAAATGCATGAATATACAACTATGACAGATATCATAGAGGTGGATGGTGCCTGTGCAGGAATCCTTGCAAAAACGCAGGAGGGAGACGAGGTCAGGATTTTGGCGGATCATACGATCCTGGCGAGTGGAGGAATCGGAGGCAGATACCGGCATTCCACCAATTTCCCACATCTGACAGGAGATGCACTGGATATTTCAAAGAAGCATGGAATACGGCTGGAGCATCTGGATTATGTGCAGATTCACCCAACGACGCTTTACTCCGAAAAACCCGGACGGAGATTTCTGATTTCTGAGTCGGTGCGCGGGGAAGGGGCAGTCCTTTATAATAAGAAGAAAGAACGATTTGTGGACGAATTGCTCCCGCGGGATGTGGTGACGGAGGCAATCCGCAAAGAGATGGAAAGAGAAGGGACAGATTATGTGTGGCTGTCCATGGAAGCAATTTCTAAAGAAACGATTTTGAATCATTTTCCCAATATTTATCGGCATTGCCTGGAAGAAGGGTATGATGTGACGAAGGAATGTATCCCGGTGGTTCCGGCGCAGCATTATTTTATGGGCGGTATTTGGGTCGATTCAGACAGCAGGACCTCCATGGAGCGTCTGTATGCGGTGGGCGAGACGAGCTGTAACGGCGTGCATGGGGCGAACCGTTTGGCGAGCAATTCTCTGCTGGAAAGCCTGGTATTTGCAAAGCGGGCGGCGAGGAAGATTGCAAAATAATTTCATTTATATAACAAAGGAGCAGGTAGACGATTATGAATAAGATTACGATGACATTGCAGGCAGATCATTTGATTCTTGAGGCACTTAAAGAGGATATTTCCAGTGAAGATGTTACAACGAATTCTGTCATGAAAGAAGCGGTGGAGGGTGAGGTTCAGCTCATCTGTAAACAGGATGGAATCATTGCGGGTCTTGAAGTGTTCAAACGGGTATTTGAACTGTTGGACAGCCAGGTTCAGGCGGAATTTTATTGTCAGGACGGCGATGGGGTGAAGAAAGGGGAGCTGATGGGCGTTGTGAGAGGTGATATCAGGGTGCTTCTTTCCGGCGAGCGGGTTGCGCTGAATTATCTGCAGAGAATGAGCGGGATCGCGACCTATACGCATCAGGTGGCGTCGCTTCTTGCAGGCAGCGGGACGAAACTTCTGGATACCAGAAAAACAACGCCGAATATGCGTATTTTTGAGAAGTATGCGGTTCGTGTAGGCGGCGGCTATAACCATAGATATAATCTGTCCGATGGGGTGCTTTTGAAGGATAATCATATCGGAGCTGCCGGAAGTGTGAAGAAGGCGGTGGAGATGGCCAGGGAGTATGCGCCGTTTGTCCGAAAAATCGAGGTGGAAGTCGAGAACCTTGATATGGTAAGGGAGGCCGTTGAGGCGGGGGCAGATATTATCATGCTGGATAATATGTCTCCGGAAGAGATGCGCGAGGCGATCAGGATTATTGACGGGCGTGTCGAGACGGAGTGTTCCGGAAATGTGACGAAGGAAAATATTGAGCGGCTTGTGTCGCTGGGCGTGGACTATATCTCCAGTGGTGCGCTGACGCATTCGGCGCCAATTCTGGATATTTCGCTCAAGAATCTGCATGCGGTGTAGTTGGGATCGGGTTTGTGAAGCGGAAAATATAGAGATATCCGCTGGTGAAAGATGGATTTTTCGGGGTCTGCCTGGTGAAATTTTCTTCATTTGGCTGTCTTAGGTATGAAAAAGGAGGTGCTGCGCAAAATGGTTTGCGCGTACCTCCTGACTTATTTCCGCGAGCAATGAGCCGGAAAAACAGGCTTGCTGGGGGATTGACTTGGTATAATACAGCAGTAAGACATGCAAAACAGCATATATCATGGGCTGCTGTACAATATTTGGAAAATGAAGATTCTACAGACTGCCTAAGGTCTGAACGGCTGTCTTGGGAACAATAATCTCGCAGTGTTCCTCGAGAAATGCCAGATTCGCTCCGGTACTCGGTTCGGAAGATCCGTATTCGGAGAGCATGTTGCAGATCCGGTTAAAATCTGCGGAGGTATGTTCAGACTGTGAAAGTGCCAGAATGTACATATCTTCCATGTCATCCTTATATAAAGTATTTGCGCCGTCATACATTCCATAAAGCAGTGCGGATGCCTGGATCGCACCGTCCAGTGTGGTAAACGAGAACAGGCGGATTGCCGGAGCAGCGGGGGCATGTTCTTTGGCATGCTCTTTTGCCGCAGCTGGTTTTGCTTCCTGTTTCGTTTTCGCAGTGTCCGGCTTCTCCGGCAATGCGGAGATGGCATCTTTCATATGTCTGAGGAGATCTAAGAATTCATCGGCTCCTTCTAATTTTTTCAGGCGTTCCAGCATGGAGGCTTTGCGTTTATCCACATCGCCTGCGGGTGAGGGGGAGAACTTGGAAAATCTGGTGTCCAGTTCGTCCGGGTCTTCCACCTTTGTAATAATAAGCACGATGGAATCGGAAGAGGCTGGAATGGCTTCAATCATCAGCGGGATATCCTCTGCTTCGAATCCAAATTCGTATGCGGCCTGTTGCATCATATCCTGGAAAAGTGATCTTGCTTTTTCTGTTCCGTATGCCAGCTCGCTGAGCTTTAATTCGCGTTCTGCCAGGTCGGCGCCTGTCAGCGTGCAGCGTATCTGGTTGTCATTGATCTTCTCTATCTTCATGTCTTATCACTTCCTATCGCATTATAATCCAGAACACTGATGTAAAATATCAGTGAAACCAGTAACTCAATACTAGTATAAACAAAAAATAAAAGGATGTAAACAAAATAAAAAAAATACTTGCAATAAATACAAAGTTTTTTATAATGGCTTTACAAGAAAATAGATGGCCTTTTGGCCGTTCCTATTTCAAATTGAGGAATCGTCTTTGCCGAAGGATGTTTCAGGAATCTTTCTTCAGGCATACATTACCAAAGTGGGATGCAGCTCGCACACTGGCAGATCATTTTGGAATCGGTCGAATCAGACAATTTATCAGCAGAACCTGTGTATTATGGAATCAGAAGCCCCTGTGTCCCGGCTATTTTCTTGCCGTCGGGAAAAGTATGGGAGTAAGAGTATATCACAAACGCAAACTTATGGCAGCTTTTTGCCGTAAAATGGGATGTTGGGGCCAAAGGGGGAATTATGGGAACAGACAAGGGTTATCAGGAATTGTTTGCGGAGCTGACCAGATACGAGAATTCAGGTATTCGTATGCAGATTGATGGCATGCCTGCCAGTCCGATGCAGATTGTATCGGCACATATGCTGCGCGAGGACAGCGGGTATATGCGGGATTACATCATGGATGAGAAAGGCGTAGTCGAGGAATTGGATTTTTACCGGGTAGGACGCCGGGAAGATTCAGAAGAATAATGTGCAGGACGGCCCCTCGTCTAAGACAAAAATTAAGTTTTGAAATTGTGTAATGTGTTGTTTGTGAAATAGGGCAAAATATGTTATACTTATTCTAATTATGACATTATTCCTGACTGCTGGGGAGAATATATTTTTTAGTAATGTTTTACAGCAGAAAACAGGCAACAGGAGGTGCGGTGTGGACGAAAGAAGACGTGCATCGGAGGAACGGGGAAACTCAGGTGAGAATACAGAAAGATCAGTCAGATCACGTAAAGGCAGAACAGAGGAAGATGCCGTAAGGAGAACATCGGGCGATAGAACCGGTGAGAGGAAGCGGACGGCGGGAAAGCGGCCTTTGGATACGCCGATGAGAGCGGAAGGAAGTACAGACAGGAGCCGTATTTCCCGGGAGAAAGCGGCAGACGGCGCAGGGCGGACAGCAAGAAACAGACGACCTGCGGGAAGCACAGGCAGTGTGTCGGCGGGGGCGGGCCGTGAGCGTAGCTCTGACGCAGGAAGAATGTCAGGCGAGCGGGTGCCAAAAAGAAAAGCATCTGAAGCGCGCAGTACAGGGACAGGCCGTCAGGCGGAAGCGGGGCGCAGTTTATCCGGAGAGCGTCAGGTACGCAGCCCCAGAGATATACAGTCAGACCGCAAAGCGGGGAACAGCCGCAGCGGTGCCAGGGAGCAGGCGGCCAGGGCGGCTGCTTATGGAGGTGTACCGGTGAAAAAGCCAAAGAAAAAGAATAAAGTCCTCAGAGTGATTCTGACAACATTTATTCTGTTTTTTGCAATCGCCGGATTGCTTGGAGGCGCCTTTTATTGGACGAAGTACGGCCCTTCAAAGGAAAAATATGATTTGAACACTTATTTTGAGATTACGTCCGATAAACAGCTGGGAGTGACGGTGGATAACCAGGTGATCGGTGCCCAGGGGCTGATGGAGGAAGAACGGGCATACGTCTCTTATGAGGCGGTCCGGGATTATCTGAATGACCGGTTCTACTGGGACCCGAATGAGAATCTTCTGCTTTACACGCTGCCGACGGAGATGGTCCGTGTGGACGTGGGAAGTAAAGAATACACGATTTCAAAGGAAACCAAGAGTGAAGACTATGTAATTTTAAAGACAGATGGCAGCACGGCATATATTGCACTGGATTTCGTGCAGCAGTATACAGATCTGGAGTATACGGTTCATGATAAAGAGGGAACGCCGAGGCTGATGATCGTGACCGATTGGGGTGATGTGACGACGGCTGTGGTCAAACGTGACACGCAGGTGCGCTATCGGGGCGGAGTGAAGAGCCCGGTACTTGCAGAGCTTGAAAAAGGCGATAAGGTCACGGTGATTGAAGATGTCAGTGATTGGAAGGAAGTCCGCACAGAGGACGGATTGATCGGATATGTGAAGAAGACGGCGCTCAGGAAAGAAAAGACGGAGCAGATCCAGTCTTCACGTGAATTCACGGAGCCGGAGTTTACCAGTATTCACAAGGATTACAAGATCAATCTTGCGTGGCATCAGGTGACGAGTCAGGCCGCTAATTCTACGGTACTGGAGACCATAGCAAAGACCAAGGGTCTGACGACGATTTCCCCGACCTGGTTCAGTGTGGCAGATAACGCCGGAAATATTACTTCGATCGCAAGCTCAGATTACGTGAATTATGCACATCAGTCCGGTATAGAAGTGTGGGCGCTTGTGGACAACTTCGGAAGTGAGGTAGATCAGATGGAGCTGCTCAGCCACACGACGGCGAGAGAGAATCTGGTCAATCAGTTGATTTCTGCAGCACTTCAGAGCGGGATTGACGGAATTAATGTGGATTTTGAGCAGATACCGGCGGCGGCAGGCGAGCATTACATTCAGTTTATCCGGGAACTTTCTGTAAAATGCAGATTGAATAACCTTGTGCTTTCTGTGGATAACTATGTGCCGAAGGGATATAATGAACATTATCATAAGAAGGAACAGGGAATTGTAGCGGATTATGTGATCATTATGGGATATGATGAACATTTTGGCGGCTCTTTGGAAGCGGGTTCTGTTGCGTCTTACAATTATGTAAAGGAAGGGATTGAAGAGAGCCTTAAGGATGTTCCTGCCGAGAAGCTGATCAATGGTGTTCCGTTCTATACCCGTCTGTGGAAGGAGGTTCCCAAGACAGAGGAAGAACTGGCAGAGCAGGAGGGAACCGAAGAAGGGAATTACCTGACAAATGTTACCAGCGAAGCTCTGGGAATGGAGGCTGCGAGCAAAACGTGTCAGCAGTGCCGGCGCGACCGCTGAGTGGGATGATGTGACGAAGCAGAACTATGCGGAGTGGTCAGATGTAAATGGAGCCGTCTATAAGATCTGGCTGGAGGACGCATCTTCTCTGGAGGCGAAGCTGGGACTGATGAAGGATTACCAGCTTGCTGGAACCGCCGCATGGAAATTGGGATTTGAGACTTCGGATATTTGGGAATTGATTATCAAATATGTGAATTAACCGGTGTATATTGGAAAGTCCTTTCTGCATATATTTTAATAAAATGTATGCAGGGAGGGCTTTTTTTGCAGTTTGTTTTAACGAAACTGAAGTGGGTGGCAGCGCTTGCCTGTCTGCTTTTGATCATTTACGGAAGTTATACATTGAGCCGCTATGTGGTATCTGAGAAAGTGGAGGAAGGGGAGATAGAGGTGGTAATCGATTCGGGGCACGGAGGGGATGATCCCGGAAAGATCGGCGTCAATGAGGCTTTGGAAAAAGATATCAACCTTGCGATTGCCCTGAAGGTGGAAAAGATGTTGAAAAAAGAGGGGATATCCGTTCTGATGACTCGCAGGGAGGATACGGGACTGGAGCCGGAGGGAAGCCGGAATAAAAAGGTGGAGGATATGAAAGCAAGGGTAAAGCTTATTAACGATACGGCGCCGCGCCTTGCCGTCAGCATACATCAGAACAGCTACCCGAGCGGAGATATCAAAGGCGCGCAGGTGTTTTATTTTACACACTCTACTGAGGGAAAAGAGGTGGCGGAAATACTTCAAAATTCGCTGGAGGTTCTGGATACCGAGAATCACCGGAAGGCGAAGGCCAACGATACATATTATCTTTTGAAGAGGACGGAGGTACCCACGGTAATCGTAGAATGTGGGTTCTTAAGTAACTGGGAAGAGGCGCAGAGATTGACAGACGAGACATATCAGGAGCAGGTGGCAGAGGCAGTGTGCACCGGAATTATGGAATGCCTGGGAAAAGGAGGCAAAGAAAAGGGTAAGAAAGATAAGCAGTAGAGAGGCAAATGCGGAAAATAAATTTGCCATAGATATCAGATAATGCTATAATTATCGGTATGGAAACGATAATCAGAAAAATTGACAGGACGAATATAAATAAAGATTTCATAGAAGAAGCGGGAACTATTTTAAAACAGGGCGGACTGGTGGCATTTCCGACGGAGACAGTCTACGGACTCGGGGCAAATGCGCTGAATGAAGAGGCAGCGAAAAAGACCTATGCTGCAAAGGGACGTCCTTCCGATAACCCGCTGATCGTTCATATTGCGAGAACCTCTGATCTGGAAGAGATCGTCGAAGAGATTCCGCCTCAGGCGTTCGGGCTTGCAGAGGTGTTCTGGCCGGGACCGCTGACTATGATTTTCCGCAAAAGTGCCTGCGTACCTTACGGGACGACGGGAGGACTGGATACGGTTGCAGTCCGTATGCCGGACGATGAGATCGCAAGGGAACTGATCCTGGCGGGGGGAGGGTATATTTCCGCACCCAGTGCCAATACTTCCGGGCGGCCAAGCCCTACAGCGGCACAGCATGTGGAGGAAGATCTAGAGGGCAAGATTGAGATGATTCTGGACGGCGGAAGCGTAGAGATTGGAGTAGAATCTACAATCGTGGATATGACGGTGACCCCACCGATGATCTTAAGGCCGGGAGCGGTCACAAAAGAGATGCTGGAGGAGATCGTCGGAGAGGTGGCGGTTGATATAACGCTGCTATCCGAGGACAGTACACAGGCACCGAAAGCCCCGGGCATGAAATACCGTCATTATGCGCCGAAAGCGGAGATGATTCTGGTAGAAGGAGAGCCCAGGGAAGCGGTCAAGGCGATAAAACAGATCGCCTATGAGCAGGTGCGTATGGGCGAAAAGGTCGGGATCATCGCGACGAATGAGTCTGTCGGATCCTATACTGCGGGCGTGGTAAAAAGCATTGGATCCCGTGAGAATGAACGCACGGTGGCGCGGAGTCTGTACCGGGTTCTGCGTGAGTTTGATGAGGAAAATGTAAGATATATTTATAGTGAGGTCTTTCCGGAGGTGGGGATCGGGACTGCGGTCATGAACCGTCTTGGAAAGGCTGCGGGACATAAGACGATTCGCGCGGAGGCCATCACCTGCCTTCAGAAGTATCATCGGATCGTATTTGTCAGCAACAGTGATAATTGCCGTGCGCCGATTGCAGCTGCGTTGATGGAGAGGCAGCCGCTTTTGCAGGAGTTCCAGATCACGTCAAGGGGAATGGTGGTGCTGTTTCCCGAACCGTTGAGCCCGCGGGCGGAGGAATTGCTGGCGAGCCGGCAGATCGTACTGGAAGGTTATGAGGCAGTCGCCTTTTCAGATGATATTCTGAACGAGGATACGCTGGTGCTTACCATGGAGCAGGCACAGAAGCAGAAGATTCTTGGTGAGTATCCAAAGTTTAAAGAAGTCTATACACTGGGAGAATTTACCGGCAGCGGGGACGAGGTGCCACAGGTCTACGGACAGCCCCAGGAGGAATATGATCGTATGTTCATGTTAATAGAGGAGAATGTCAGGAAACTGGCGGACCAGCTGAATGAGGAAGCAAAGTGCAAATATAGAGTGTATACAGAATAGGAGAAAAGGATATGAGTGGCAAAAGAAACGATTATATTTCCTGGGATGAATATTTTATGGGGGTTGCGATGCTCTCGGGCAGACGGTCGAAGGACCCGAATACCCAGGTGGGCTGTTGTATTGTAAGTGCGGATAATAAGATTTTGTCCATGGGGTATAATGGCCTGCCAAGAGGCTGTTCGGATGACGAATTTCCGTGGGAGCGGGAAGGCGAGCCGCTGGAGACGAAATATGTGTATACCGTGCACAGCGAACTGAATGCTATTTTAAATTACAGCGGGGGAAGTCTGGAAGGGGCGAAGCTCTATGTGTCGCTGTTCCCGTGTAACGAATGTGCGAAGGCGATTATTCAAAGTGGAATCAAAGAAGTGATTTATGACAGCGATAAATATGCGGATACGACTTCGGTCATGGCGTCGAAACGGATGTTTGACTGCGCCGGGGTGCGTTATCACAATTATCACCGGACGGGACGGAAGATCGAGATTGAGTTATAAGGAAAGGTGTAAAGTGTGAAGATGATGCTGCTTTCTTAATGGGGGCAGCATTTTTTGATGTCAGGCATACCTGAGTGAACGTCCAGTGGACGTTCATCTTGGTTGCAAAATATATCTGAAAAAGAGTGCAGAGAATATTTTTAAGAGTCAAGAATACTTAAGAGAACAGCCGGTAGATATTCTCCTGGTCGTCAAGACCGTCTGAAATGAAGGTCTGCTGACTTTCTCCTGATACAAGGTATATTTCTTCGGATATCTGTATATATTTGAGTAAGGACAAAGGGGTTGCAGACAGATATGGAGGAAGCGGGAATGGAGAAAAAGACACCGTTTATTGTGAATTTTGTCATACGAGCAATTTTGGGTATGGCAGTCATATTCTTTGTAAATCAATACCTGGACTTTAGAAACATTCCTGTTTCTGTTGGCCTTAATCTGATTTCGTTTTTGACAACCGGAACATTGGGAATTCCCGGGGTCTGCATGCTTTACGGGATTATGTTTTATCAATTTATGTAAGTGTTTCACAAAACCAATTTACCTGAAAAAAACCTATGGACATTTAAAAAATTCAAGTCTATAATACACCCTACAAGAAATAAATAACGAGGGTCACTAATCAAAATCAATTTTTTTGCAGCACCTGTCGTCAGGGGCAGGGCTGTATCGAAGGAATGTGACGACATTCCTCCAGATGCCGGATCGGCATAAACTATTCAAAGAAACCAGTAGAAAAAGAGAGAGAACGGATGACATTTCCGTCAGAAAGGAGTTTGGGTGAAGAATTAACAGAGAAATTATTATTTGTGACAAAGAAGAAGATTATATGAAACGTTTGTCGGAGGTCCTGCTTCTGAAAAAAGAAGTGGCAGCAGGGGTGCGAGCCTGCTCATCACTTTCGATGCTGGAGAGGCTGCTGGAAATAGGGAAAAATCAGGTTCTGTTGATCAGCGAGGAATTTCCATATGATGAAAGAAAGCAGGTATTTGAAGGCAGACGGATCATACTAACGGAAAGTCATTGCCGGGATTTGGGAGTCGAGGAAGAGGAACTTCCCAAATACCAATCGGTTGATGTACTTGCTGCAGGAATTATGCAGGCATTTCAGAAAGATTCACGGCTGTACGGCCGGCCAGGCGGCAGGAGAAGGCAAATCATCGCAGTCTATTCCCCGATACATAGGATCGGGAAAACAACATTTTCACTGAAGCTGGGCAAGGCGTTGGCGGAAAAAGAGAATGTACTGTATTTGAATCTGGAGACTTATGCCGGAATAGGCGGGTTTTTCAAAGAGGAGGACGAGCAGGACCTATCCCACCTTTTGTATTATGTGAAGCAGGATGACGGGAATATCAGTATCCGGCTTTCTTCCATCGTGAAACAGATTGGGAATTTGGATTATATTCCGCCGATGAAAGTGTGGACAGACTTGCAGGCGGTAGCGATTGAGGACTGGGAGCTGCTTTTTGGATGGCTTATGAAGGAAAGTATCTACGATGCGATTCTGGTCGACCTGGGAAATGCGGTCGTATCGGTTTTTGAGATTTTAAAGAGATGTGACAGAATTCTATTTCCCAGTGCAGAGGATGTCTATGCGAAAGCCAAGATCAGCCAGTACCGTTATATGCAGAAGGTGCTGGGATATCAGGAACTGGAGGGCAGAACTCTTTATGTAGATATGGAAAAAACGCTGCGTCAGGCTGTTCGGGAAACATTGGAACGAATAGACGGCAGAGCCGGAAAGGAGCGAAAGAATGCTTCGCGCAGAACAACTTCATGAGCAGATACTGGCAAGAATGGATATGTCTCATGAGATGAAGGATGAGGAACTTCTGAATCTGATTCATCAGCTATTAGAGGAAAAATCCAGAGAGGAATTCATACCGCTTAAGGAAAAAGCAGCTTTGGGAAAAGAATTATTCAACTCGTTTCGTAAATTAGATATTTTACAGGAACTAATTGAAGATGAGACGATCACCGAGATTATGATTAACGGGACAAGCTGTATTTTTATTGAAAAGGGTGGAAGGATCTACCAGTCTGACAAGAGGTTTTTAAGTCGGGGAAAGCTGGAGGATGTGGTGCAGCAGATGGTCGCGGATTGTAACCGAATCGTAAATGAGGCCTCGCCAATCGTGGATGCAAGGCTGGCAGATGGTTCTCGTGTGAATGTGGTTCTTCCTCCTGTAGCCATAGATGGACCGATTGTTACGATCAGAAAGTTTCCGCCGGGCAGGATTACTTTAAAGACGCTGATACAGCTTCAGGCGATCAGCCGGGAAGCTGCAGATTATCTGGTGCGGCTGGTGCAGGCAGGGTACAACATCTTTATAAGCGGAGGAACGGGCTCCGGAAAGACTACGTTTTTAAATGCATTGTCAGACTATATTCCCAAAGAGGAAAGGGTCATTACGATTGAAGATAATGCGGAACTTCAGATCAGAACGCTGCCTAATCTGGTCAGGCTGGAGGCGCGCAATGCGAATGTGGAAGGGATAGGGGAGATTTCTATTCGCGACTTGATTCGCACGGCCCTGCGAATGAGACCAGATAGAATTATCGTGGGCGAGGTCCGGGGAAAGGAAGCCATCGATATGCTGCAAGCCTTCAACACAGGTCATGACGGCTCTCTGTGCACCGGACACAGCAACAGTCCGAGGGATATGTTAAGCCGACTGGAGACGATGGTGCTGATGGGAATGGATCTTCCGCTTCCGGCGATTCAGAGGCAGATTGCGTCGGGAATAGACATTATGGTACATATCGGAAGACTCAGGGATAAGAGCAGGAAGATACTGGAGATTATGGAGGTACTGGGATATGAAGAAGGAGAAATCCAGCTTAAAACGTTGTTTTCCTTTCAGGAAGCGAAGGAGACGAAAGATGGCAGAATCAAAGGTACATGGGTGAAATGTGCAGAGCTTACACACCGGGAAAAGCTACTGGCAGCAGGAAATCACAAGGCGGGAATATAGCCTGGCAGCGGTAAAGGGCGCAGCGGTGGTGGTAGGCATTACCTTCCTGTTTTACGGTGATATCCGGTGGCTGATTCTTCCGGCTCCGCTGGGGGTACTGTATTATCGAAGATGTGTCGCACAGTGTGTACGTAAAAAACGGCAGGATTTTGAGAAGCAGTTTCGGGACGCGCTTGAATCGTTGTCTGCGGAGCTGAATATAGGCTACTCCATGGAGAACGCGGTAAAGGAAGTGCTGAATGATCTGCGGGTCATGTATTCCGAGCAATCCCTGATCTGCAGGGAGTTCACGTATATGGTTCGGCAGCTTAATCTGAATGTGACAGCGGAACAGGCCTGGCGGGATCTGGAAAAGAGGGTGTGTCTGCCGGAAGTATCCGGGTTTGTTACCATTTTCATTCAGGCAAAACGAAGCGGCGGGGACAGTATCATGATTATTCGGAATGCAGTAAAGCAGATGACGGACAAGGCCGACGTTAAACGGGAGATCGAGACCGTGATTGCGGCAAAGAAATTGGAATTTCAGGTCATGTCGGTGATCCCTTTTGGAATTATTGGGTATATGCGTTTTAGTTTTCCGGAGTTTATGGGACTGCTTTACGGTAACCTGTTTGGAGTCTGTTTTATGAGTATTTGTCTAGGTCTTTATCTGGCAGCCTGGAAACTGGGAAGCCGGATTGTAGATATTCAGGTGTGACAGGTTGTGCCTAAGCAGGGAAGCATTCGATAGAAACCATAGGAGGCAGTGTATGTGGATATGCGCGGGCGTGTACTTGCTGCTTACAGCAGTATATGTAGCAGAGCGAAGAAAGAAGAAGATCTTTAGCTGGGGCGATGGACTCGGCAGAAAGATTTTTGGAATCATGGTCAGTATCTGCACTTTGGCTCTGATTCTGGAGGTTTCTCAAAGGCTGGAGGCCGGGGAAGGAGTTCGGAAGCTTCAGCGGAACGGGTACGGGGAAGGACAAAAGGAAGAATCGCTGAAGCTGCAAATTGAAGGAGAAAAAGAAAAGGAAGTCACGCTTCAGATTTCTCCCAGAGAATACAGTCACAAAGAGGTGCAGGCTCTATTCCGGCAGGCAATAAAAAGGCTGGATGATGTGGTGCTGGGGGAGAATGAATCGGCAGACTGTGTGGAGGAAGATTTAAGTCTGCCGGCAGAGTTGGAAGGATTTCCGTTCACGATTATCTGGGGACTGAGCCGGTATGATGTGATGGATATGACAGGGCATATTGATCAGGAGGCAGTGAAAGAAGCACAAAGGGCGGCTGCAGATGAGCAACAGGGAATTCTGGTAACAGTGACCGGGATTTTAAGATACAAGGAAGAGGAAGCGGCATACAACATGGATGTCCGGATTTTCGCAAAAAAAGAGAAAAAAAAGGGAATGATCGGACAGGTGATGGATGCAGTAGGAAAGCTGGAGGAAGAGTCAAGAGAAGCAGCCTTCATAGAGCTTCCCCAGGAGCTGGAAGGCCGGAAAGTGACCTGGCACCGCCCGGTTTCTCCAATTGCCTTGCCACTGATCTTTCTGGGAATCATAGGCAGTATCCTTCTGATCTGCCTGAAACGGCAGGAGGAGCAAAAGCGCAGAAAGGAGAGAAGAGAACAGATGCTTCTGGATTATCCTGAGATTGTAAGCCAGATCACGATGCTCATGGGAGCAGGACTTACGGTGAAAAATGCCTGGAAAAAGGTGACCGGAGATTACAGCGAGCAAAAAGCGGGTACAGGAAGAGAGCGGGCAGCGTATGAAGAGATGCTTTATACGTTGACGGAAATGCAGAGCGGCATTCCGGAAAGCGAGTGCTATGAACGTTTTGCAAGGCGGTGCGAGGCAGCACCGTATATGAAGCTGGGAGCTTTGTTATCCCAGAATCTGAGGAAGGGTGCGAAGGGGACGGCAAAACTATTGATTATGGAAGCGATTCAAGCGATGGAAGAACAGAAAAGCCGGGCACGGCGTTTGGGAGAAGAGGCCGGAACAAAGCTGTTATTGCCCATGCTCCTCATGTTGATCATCGTGCTGACCATTGTTATCGTACCTGCGTTTCTTTCCGCATCTTTGTAGAAATGTCAGATATAAGGTAGTCAGGAGGTGAGAGGATGCGCAAATTAAGGAATTTTATGTACCGGATTAAGTTTCGGGTAGGAGAGACGCTTGCAGAAGAGCGGGGAATATCAACAGTGGAGTTGATTTTGGTGCTGGTCGTTATTATCGGTCTGGTAATTATATTTAAGTCACAGCTTACCAGTCTGGTAGAGTCTATTTTCTCTAAGATTACAAGCGAGAGTGCCGGTATCTAGTTTATAACAGAGATTGGGAGTAGAGAGATGAAAAAAATGGTAATGGGTGAAATAACTGTTTTTTTGAGCCTTGTTTTTCTTCTACTTTTAGGACTTGTGGGGGCAGTGCTGGAAAGCGCGTCCATTCAGGTGCTGAAGAATGAGAAGAGGGCAGATGCAGGCAGGGCGACCGAGTCCATATTTGCAGAATATCAAAGAGATTTGCTTGAGGAATATGGAATCTTCGGACTGGAAGGCAGTTATGAGACCGGGGATATGTCCGAATCTAATATTTTAAACCGACTGTCTCTGTATGGAGCAGAAAATATGGAGAAGGACATAGAAAGAATCAAGTATTTGACAGATGAGAATGGACGGGAATTCTACAGGCAGGCGGTTCAGTTTGAGAGGACAAGGACCGGGGCTTCGGTATTGGATGAATTTACAGGGAAGCTATCTGTGTGGAAGGAGCAGGACCAACAGGCGGAAGAATACGGGAAAGAAAATGACAGGACTAGTCGGGAACTGGATCATCTGCTGGAGCAGGAAGAAAGCGGGCTTCCCGCGGAGAACAACCCTCTGGAACAGATATCTGATTTAAAGACGGGCTCCCTGCTTGGAATCGTGCTGCCGGACGGGTTTTCATTGTCCCAAAAGGCTGTCAGTAAGGCGCAGCTTGTATCTCATAGAGCATTAAAAAAGGGATATGGCGTGTTTGAGGAGAAAGCCGGAAATACCGGAGATACCATTTTTTTCAATCTCTATCTTCTCGATCGGTTTGGAAATGCAACGGCTCCAAAGGAAGAAAGAGCGTTGGATTATGAATTGGAATATCTGCTGGAGGGCAAAGAAAGTGATAAAGCAAACCTGGAAGCTGTGGCAAAGAAGTTGTGTTTGTTCAGAATGGCAGCAAATTATGGGTATTTACTTACCGATGCCGAGAAGCAGGCTGAAGCGGAGACATTAGCGGGCGCTCTTTGCATGCTCTTTGTATCGCCGGAGATCATTCCGGTGGTGAAGCAGGCATTACTTCTGGCTTGGGCATTTGGGGAGAGCGTGCTGGATGTGAGGACCTTGCTTGACGGGAAAAAGGTACCTTTGGTAAAGAGCAGGGAAACCTGGCAGCTGTCACTGAGCGCTTTGCTGAAATTAGGGGAAGAAGGGGCTTTACAGGATGGGAGGAATGCAGAAGGTGGATACACATATGAAACATATTTGCAGGTTTTGCTATTTTTGGAGAAGAAGGAAGTACTTACCATGCGTGCTTTGGATTTAGTGGAACAGAATCTGCGCGTGGGAAAAGGGTTTACCTGGTTTCAGGCAGACCAATGTGTAACAGCAGCCGGATTTGAGATGACCAGCTCGCTAAGAAGAGGGGTAAAATACCACTTCAAGACAGAATTCATGTATCAGTAGTGCAAAAAGGCAAAGGGGGGTGGATACAGATGCCTTTTCCAAACCTCGTTTATAATTCAAAAACTAATACTATACTAGAACTGATCCAAGAATACCTTAGAAAGGAGAACGGATTTGTGACCCAAAACCTATTCATTTCTTGTCAAAAGGAAAAGGCATCTGTATCTGCCTCAATGCAGCGCCGGACATGCCATGGAGAATGTCTGATGAAGAAATATTCTGCCGGAAGTATCACGGTTGAGGCCGTCTTTTGTGTACCACTGTTTTTTTATGCGGCTATCTGTCTGATCTGGCTGTTGGAAATACTGGCTATTCAGGATGCGGTACGCAGCGGAATGCAGGAAGCCGGAAAGCGAATGGCCGAAAAAGTATATGAGATACCGGTGATGATGCCGGTACAGCTTCAGAGAGATATTGTCGCGTCTATCGGCGCAGAGAGACTTGACCGGAGCCTGGTAGAAGGAGGCAGCAGTGGCCTGGACTGCGGGAAATCTTATATGATACCGGGGACAGGGATTCTGGAAATCAAGGTAGTCTATCAGGTGAGGCTGCCGATTCCGGTGTTCGTGATAGAGCCCATAAAATATCAGGAGACGATGCGCATAAAAGGGTGGAATGGATACAGTAAAGCGGGCTTTATGGAGCGCAGCGATCCGACTGTCGTTTATATTACGGAGACTGGAATCGTGTATCATAGAAATTATCATTGTACCTATCTGGAGCCGTCTGTTCGTATGGTTCCTCTTGATGCAGTGGAAGGACTGCGCAACGAAAGTCAGGGGAAATACCATGCCTGCGAGAGATGTATGAGAAGGCATGGGGCTTCCGGGATGGTTTATATTACGGAATATGGGAATCGTTATCATAGCACGCTGGAATGTAGCGGAATCAAACGTACAGTCTATGCGGTTCCGATATCAGAAGTACGAGGGAGAGGAGCGTGTTCAAAATGCGGGTAATAGGTGAGGCGGTTTTTCTGGTGATGCTGGCAGTGGGGGCATTTTGGGACGTGCGTAGCAGAAAGGTTCCAGTGGTCTATCTTATTTTCTTCACGCTGGCGGTGGTGCTGTACCAGATGATCTGGTTTCGCCAGAGATGGATGTTATGGGTGTTGGGAATGTCAGTCGGCGTGTGTTTTCTTATGTTGTCGAGACTTTCCGGAGAAGGAATCAGTTATGGGGACAGTTGGATGATCTTAAATCTCGGAATGCTGCTGGGGATTTGGAAAGTGTTTGCAGTTCTTGCCGGTGCATTTGTGTTGATGCTTGTAGCAGCTTTGATAGGGGTAAAGATCAGAAAGTGGGGAAGAAAGACAAGAATTCCTTTTTTACCGTTTCTATTAGCCGGGTATGTGGGGGCGTTGCTATGCTAGATGTGAAAAAAAGCATTAAAGGAAGTACCATTGTGGAGATGGCATATCTGATGCCGGTCGTGCTTTTGACGTGGATGCTGATTGTTTTTGCATTATTTTATTATCATGACAAGAATATAGTAGGCGGTGCAGCATATGAGACGGCTGTAACAGCAAGTGAGATTCTGCACGAAAAGAATGAACTTCCGGAAGGGGAAATGGAAGCCTATTTTCGAAAGCGCATATATAGAAAGCTGCTCTTTTTCGGAAGTGTCCAGGTTCAGATCACTAGTGAAGAAGGTAAGGTGTCAGTAAAGGCCAGGGCAGTGAGAAGGTGGCTTGTTGTTTCAGCAGAGCGGAACGCTGCGGTGACAGTGCCCGAGGAGCGGATTCGGAAAATAAAATCGGGTAAAGAGTTCGTGGAAGATATTGCGCAATAAATAAGTTTATAAGACCTATTCAAGTAACTATATAGCTGCGCAAACATGTTCGCGCGGCCCGTTACTCGCGGGAATAAACAAGTTGACATTCAATTGGGATAGAAAGCAGGGAGCTAGGAATGAAGACGGAATTTGAGAGAAATTTACGCCATACATGGCTGGTTTTGGAGATAGAACAGTTATACAAAGAGGATTATCAGATGCGCATGTTGAGAACAAATAACATTCCGGGTATTTTGAAGGTACATGGGCAGGGACGCGATGAACATAGTGTATATAGATATGATATCAGTGGAAAGGTGTCGGTCAAGGCGCGGGGAGAAAAAGAATTGTGGAATTATCAGGAACTGGAGCTTTTTATGAGGCAGTTTATTAAGGTCCTATATACAATAAACCAGTACTTGTTGAATGTAAATTGTTTAAGCCTTAAGCCGGAGCATATATACAGGGAGGGAGAGGAGTATTTTTTCTGTTATTGTCCGGGGTATGAGGGGGATATTAGGGAGGAGTTCCATACTTTGACGGAATATTTTGTCCGGGAGATGGATTATCAGGAGAAAGAGGGAATTTATCTGGCGTATGAGCTGCATAAGGCATCTATGGAGGAAAACTATAATATTGAGCAGATTTTGGAAAATATCTTGGAAAGGAAAGAAAAAGAGATGGAAGAAAAGAGAGTGGATCACGGGCAGGAGTCTTATGAACTGGCAGAGGATATCATACTGGATGATTGGGCGGAGCAGCAGGAAATGACCGGGCATGTGGCAAGAGAGCGGCAAGGCGTGCTGGAATTTTTAAGCCGTCGGACACGCAGAAAAAGGCGGGGAAACTGGGAACGCGACGGGAGAATGTTGGATGACGAAGAGAGTGACAGCTCTGATGGCCTTGGCGACTATTCCAAATTTTGGTAAAAATAACTTGTCAAATATGAGCGTGTTACATATAATAAAAAATAGCAAACGGCTTATAGCGTTGCACATAAGAGCCTGATGTCAGGCTCTCAGTGCTTTAGCTATAAGCTTGAGTATAACCAAAATCATTGGGAAACAGGGAGAAGTATGGTAAAAGTAGTTCCAGTTCCGGGTGTAGAATCTACGGATATCGTGCCGTTGTGGGCAGTTATTACTCTTTGTGAGATAGCAAGTCCCAGTCCGGTACCGCCTGATTTATGAGTAACGAAGGGGCTGAAGATATCTGTTAGGTGTTCCGGTGGAATGCCACAGCCGTTATCAGTAACAGTGATTTTCAATGTACTGGAATCTGCGGAAGCTTCCAGACGAATCGTTCCAGAGGAGTTTACCGCATCTTTTGCATTCTGCAGCAGGTTTAGGAAAACTTCCTGCAGTTTTATTTTATCCCCTGCAATGTCGGGAAGAGTCGGAGAAAGTCTGGATGTAAATTCAATTTCGGTATCTGTGCAGGAGGCAGCAAATGACAGGCAGATCCGTGCCAGAAAGTCATAGGAAGAGAAGGTGGTAGGACGAATGCGTTCTCCGTTGTTGTAGGTTGATAATTCCTGCAAAAGCGAGGTCAGAAATTCAATGTCTTCCCGCATTTCGTTCCAGTGTTTGAAGGTCTGGACTTCCGGGTGTTGTGATTCGATCAATTGGAGTGTACTGTAAACAAGTGCCAGAGGATTCCGGATCTCATGACTGATCTTGCTGATTGTATATTGCTGGTAATCCAGAAGTTTTTGTATTAGTTTCTGGTTATCCGGGGATTCTTCCATAATTTTTTGGAGGTTTGCGTAATCGTCAGAAGAAAATGTCATAAAAGCACCGCCTTTCAAAGTTTTCAGAGGATAGTGTAGCATTGATGAGAAGAATAGTAAAGAAAGTATTTTGTAAAAATAACAGAAAAACAGAAAGAAGGTAGTAGAACATGAGAGATGAGAACTGTATTTTTTGTAAAATTGCAAATGGAGAGATCCCTTCTGCGACGTTATACGAAGACGAGGATTTTCGTGTAATTCTTGATTTGGGACCGGCGACAAAAGGACATGCCCTGATCCTGCCTAAGAATCATTATGCAAATTTGTATGAGATTGATGACGAGACGGCAGCAAAGGCGTTTAAACTGGCGAAAAAGATGGTGATAAGGCTGACTGAGGTTCTGGGATGCGACGGCTATAATGTAGTGCAGAATAACGGAGAGGCTGCAGGCCAGACGGTTTTCCATTTCCATATGCATTTGATTCCGCGTTATAAAGGAGATCAGTGCGGGTTTGGTTGGAAGATGGGCAAGCTCACAGATGAAGATCGCGATGAGATCCTTGCAAAACTGAATGCTTAAGAGGGAATGAAAGGACCTCGTTTGCTAAAGTATACCCCAAGGGCACCCCGTATGGCCATTCGGCCGTCTTACAAGGTATACCCAAGGGCACCCCGTATGGCCATTCGGCCGTTTCAAAAGGTATAAATGGAATTAATTACAAAAGAGAAAGAGTAAAGCTGAGGGATATGAGAGTGGATACTCATAACAAGAAAGATGAAGAATTCTTGCGCATTTACCATGCGTTAAAAGAAAAGGTGTTTCGGGTTTCCATGCATTACTCTTACAATAACTATTCATTGGCAGAGGATATTACGAATGAAGTGTTCGAGATTTTGTATAGACATTTCGACACTATTGATAAAGAACGTATTACTCGTTGGTTGATGACTACTGCAAGAAATGCAACGATCAATGCGATGAAGAAAGCATCTTGGGAGCTTCTCGATGAAAACATCGATTTGACTGTGGATTTGAATGTTTCAGAGGAAAGCGCAGAAGATGTATATATGCGCAGGTTCAACGAAGAAGAGACGAAGTTTAAGTCAGACACGATTCTTGGAAAATTGTATGAAGTGAATGAGCGTTGGTACACTGCTGTCACCATGGTCTACATTATGGGAAAGAAACAAAAGGATGTAGCAGATGAGATGGGAATCAGCCCGGAGGTTTTGAATAGTGTATTGTACAGAGCAAGAAAATGGATTAGAGAACATGATGATTTTGATAATGAAAAAGAATAGTCCGCAGCGATTCCATAAATAAACAGGTGCCGAAACGACACCTGTTTGATATTTGTTGCAATACTCGTTGCGAAATTCGCATAAGAACTTTGGAATTATGTCGAAAAAAGTGTGATGCTGTTCCTAATGTCGCGATGCATTTTGAATCAGTGTTATAATAGTCTCAATCGGATTTTGCTGTGATGACTGATTCATGGCTTTGATAAAGTCTTCTCTTGATGCATAAAGCTGATGGATAGCAGCTGCCAGTTTTTCATTCGTGATTTCCTCTTCCTCCATCACCATGCTGAAGCCCTGGCGTTCGAAGGAGCGGGCATTCAGAATCTGGTCACCACGACTAGATTTGGCGGAAAGCGGAATCAGGAGGTTGGGCTTACGAAGGGCAAGCAGCTCGCAGATTGCGTTTGCTCCGGCACGGGAGATTACGATATCGGTGAGGGCGAACAGATCCTTGAGTTCATCCTGTATATATTCAAATTGTGCGTAGCCTTCCAGATTTGTGAGGGAAGAATCCAGTTTTCCCTTGCCACAGAGGTGGATAATCTGGAAATCCTTTAAAAGCTCAGGAAGGATGGCACGGACTGCGTCATTGACGGCGGCGGCTCCTAAACTTCCGCCTATAATCAGGATGACAGGTTTGTCAGTTTTAAAACCACAGAAAGCACGGGCTGCTTCTTTATTCCCCGTCATCAATTCCTGGCGAATGGGAGAGCCTGTAAGTACAGCCTTATCTTTGGGAAGGACTTCTAAGGTCTCCGGAAAATTGCAGCAGACCTTGACCGCAGATGGTATGGAAATCTTGTTGGCAAGTCCCGGCGTCATATCAGATTCGTGAATGATGACCGGCACATGGTTGCGTTTCCCAGCAATGACAACAGGCACGCTGACGAAACCACCTTTTGAAAAAATCACATCGGGTTTCAGTTTTTTGATTAATTTGTTAGCTTCTGAAAATCCTTTCAGAACCCGGAAAGGATCCGTAAAATTCTGAAGACTAAAGTAACGGCGTAATTTACCGGAAGAGATTCCGTGATAGGGAAGCCCCTGCTTCTCAATCAGGTTTTTCTCCATGCCGTTATATGATCCAATATAATGAATATCGTACTGAAGCTCCTTTAAACGGGGCAGAAGAGCAATATTCGGTGTAACATGTCCGGCAGTACCTCCGCCGGTTAAGATAATACGTTTCATGATTTTAACCTCCCGTTTTCTCTATAAATATATTAAACAGATAGCGCAAAAAGGTCAAGAAAAAGGGAAAATAAATAAAAGAATGAGGAAGCAATATGAAAGACAGACAGGATAATTTAGAAAAGCTCTTAGAAGAGGAATTGAAAAAAGAAGCAGATCAGATATTGGCTGAGTTGGAAGCAGATGAATCTCTGAAACATATTGAGCTTCCCGATGATCTTGATGCCCGCATGATGGAACGGATGCGAAAAATTGAGGAAGAAAAAGAAGTGTACGCCAAGTTGTCGGAAAAAGACAGGGAAGCGTTGCGGCTTGGGAAAGATATGCAGGTCCTTCGGGAGTTGGAAGAGATGGATAAGGATGAAGTGGTCAGCGAGGTGGGTGAAAGTGCGGATCATGACGGTAAAATGGACGATGCGACGGAAGCTGAGGATACAACTGGAAAACGGGTTGTGTTTTTCAGGAAGAAACGGCGTATGGCTTATGTTATGGTGGCGATTGTTGCGGTGATGGTTATGGCAATGGGGGTAACTAGTTTTGGTGAGACGCCGATGTATACGAAGGTTGGGAAGTTAAATGTTGGAAGTAGAGAGATTGTTCAGATAGATTCGGCTAGAGAAGGGGAGAATAATTTAGTTGGAGAAGATGAAGAGAGTGGAGCTTATGATGCGATAGAAGAGGCATTTGGGGTTGATGTGGTTAGAATGCAGTATTTGCCGGATAAGACTACTTTTTTAAATAGTGATTTAGATATGACATTGAAACGAGTATGTTTATTGTATCAAAGTCAAGACAGTATAATTGAATATAAGATTATGTTGAATTATTTGGAACAATCGGCAGGATATGATGTTGAAGATACGTTAGTTGAAGAAAAAGAGTTAAAAGTATTAAATGTGCCTATTAAGATAAAAAGATACCTACTTCTTGAAAATCAAACGTATCAAATGGTAGCTGAATTTAAATATAAGAATGTATATTATATATTGAACGCACCCATCAACGAAACAGAGTTTTTAAAAATTATAGAAAATTTAAATTTTTTTTAAAAAGCGCGTTAGTTTTTTCGGGTTTAATTGTTATTATAGTATAGGGAGGAGAAACAAATGAAAAAGTTGATTTCTGTAATTTTATGTTTTATGCTTTGTTTAGGTATGGGCAATAAAGCGATGGCGGTAGAAAATGAGGAATGTATTGACGGGTCATATTTAACTAATGATGATTCATCTGAAGTGACAGTAGGAGCTGTTAGTAGAGGCATTTATTTGAAGAGTGGAACATCCATTATTAATAAGCAAGGTACAGGAAAAATTGGGGCAGGTGGTGATACAGTTGGCCAGAAAATTGTAAGTAAGATAACAGTTGTGGTTCAAGTTGAGCGCTTAGAAAATGGAAGATGGTATACTTATGGAAGTTCTTGGTCAGCTACTAATTATAACTCAGCTTATGTAAGTACAAGTAAGGTAAAGACAGTAGCCACAGGGTATTATTATAGGGTTCGTTGTACACATTATGCGAATTCTGATGTAAGTACTTCTTGTACAAATGGTATTTATATTTAGATAACTCCAAAAAATAGAAAGTAATTTATTAGGGTAATTATTACTTCCCCCACTACTACACAAAAGTCGCTGGAAGATAAAAATAATAAAAAATTCCTTACATTGAATAGTCTGAAAAAGATTTTTGTGTAGTAGTGAGGGAAGGACAAAATTACTATCATCAGATTAAAATTACCTCAAAGCACACACATACAAATTAAACATTTACAACTGAATAATGAAAGTATTAAGAAGAACCTTCTTCCAATACTGTACAGATATCGATTAAGGAATAGAAAAAAATAAAAGCCTTACATTGAATAAACTTAAGAGATATCTGTACAGTATTGGGGGAAGGTTCTATATTTATAGATGATAGTGTTTCAAGTTTTACGTAAACAGAAAAAGCCGATGTAAGATATGCTATTGGTTATTATGCGAAAGGTTAGAAATGAAATTGGTGTCGGGAAATCTAAAAGGCACTATGCCAGGGTTGTTTCATGAAGAATAATTCAAATGATTAAGCATACTGTTTTTACGGGGGTTATGGAAATTATACATTTTTTTCATAACCCTCGACTTTTTTCTCTTGTAGAGGTATAATGTCTATATAGTATAGGTATGCTCTACCTATACAGAAAGGAGGATATTATGCCAGTAACAGAGAAAAAATATCCTGACTGGGTGCAGGAGAAACGGACCAGGGGAACCACCGTCAAAAAGAAAGGTGATACTTATTATCTCTATAAACGCACTTCCAGGCGTGTTCCCGGGAAAAAATACCCACAGCCGGTAGATACTTATATCGGCATCATAACTCCGGAAGGAGTCATAAAAAGTGAAAAGAAAAAAATATCCCTGGGAGGGATAGAAGTGAGGGAGTATGGATTCTCCAGGGCAGTATGGCAGCTGTGCCCGGAGGGATGGAAGAAACCTCTGGGGAATGACTGGGAGGATGTCCTTTCGGTTATTCTGAAAAAATGGTCACCAGAGACCTACCTTGCGAAAGAAAGAGAGATAAAAACGGAGCAGGAATTTCACTATCAGTTTAATGCCCAGGCAGCATCCCTGAGCAGACGGATTTATAAAGAGCACGGAGTAGAACTTCAAAAACTGCAGATATTGAAAAGTATTTATCTGCTGTATTTTGAAAAAGAAAGGGTGATATCAAAGATTAGTACAGAACAGGAGGAACTGTTAGAAAAAACAGGGGTGGAACTTTCCGTGTGCTGAGAATGGCTTTCGGACAAAAATGCTTCTGGAATATATGAGGATGGTGCCGGATCCACGATGCGGCCGGGAGACAAAGCATGACTCTGCGGAAGTGCTGGTATGTCTGGTGACCGGTTTTCTGGCAGGAAAGACAACTATACGCAGGAGCCTTAGATGGTGTAACAAACATCTGGAAGAGCTGCGGGAATATCTTCTATTAAAGAAGGGTATCGCATCCCCGGCAACAGCATGCCGGATCCTATGGGGGATTGACGTGGAACTGTTTGCGCTGGCATTCATGGAATGGATCGGGGAGATTGTAAGCACGAAAGGAATCCATATATCAATTGACGGAAAGGCACTGCGGGCAGCAATGGAGAAAGTGAAGGATTTCAGGACCCCGATGATCCTGAATGCGATAGATGCGGTAACGGGACTGGTGATCGCGCAGATGCCCATTCAGAATAAAGACTGTGAGATTAAGGCGATACCGGAGCTGTTGAAACTGCTTGATATCCAGGGAAGTACAGTCACAACAGATGCAATTGGGACACAGACGCAGATCATGGAGCAGATCCTTTCCCAGGGGGGACATTTTGTGCTGATGGTAAAAAAGAACCAGCCACAGTCCTATGATGAGATCGTGAAATATTTCGGAGAGATGGCAGAAGACCACAAAAAGATGAAAAAAGACAGTAACTACAGGGCAAGGTATCCGGAAATGCAGGAAAAATATGAGGAAGTGTGCCAGCAGGAAAGGAACCGTGACAGGCAGGAATACCGATGGTACAGCGTTTGTGGGGAATGCAGCCTCCTGACAAAGACACAGAAAGAATGGCCTTTTGTAAAAACAGTGGGATTAGCCCGTCAGATACGGATACCGGTTGAACGGGATCCTAAGGGAAATGATATCACACCAGATGTGAGGACATTTCTGGAAAAGGGTTCAAGAAGAAGGCCCAGACCAGTCCAGGATGAGGAAAGGCCAAAGGATATACAGAAAACAGGAATGATCTCGGATATGGAACTGACAGCGGAAGAAATGGGACGTATAAAAAGGGAGCACTGGTCGGTCGAAAACCGACTTCACCATGTGTTAGACGATACGTTCCGTGAAGACAGGTCCCCGGCGAAAAAATCAAAGATCAATCTGGCCCTGATCAGGAAGTTTGCCTATAACATCCTGCGGATAGCTATGCTGGCCGGGGACTGTTCGGAGATCATGACAGAAGCTATGGACGAGTTCAGTGATGATCCATTCTTAAGAAAGAAATATGTCTTCAACGGGATAGCCAGTTTCTATTGATATAAAATAAGTATAAGTTATTTTGAAAAAAGTGTAAATAAGATATAGGGATATTTTGCGCCTTTTTAGAGGGCAAACATCTTGGATGCGGGTAAGGAATTGCAAAGGATGCGTTTAGAAAGATTCTGATCTGAATAATAGAGGGGTTATAACAAATGAAGCTGTTTGGGAAGATTCATGAAACAACCCTGGCACTATGCGCGGTTACATTGACTTTTCTGAATGGTTCGAGTATGATTATAGGATAATGTTGTTGCTTACATTTACGGTATCGTAATAGAAGAGTCCTGGAAAGGGGGTTCGGGGTATGGGTCTATATTTAAATCCTGGAAATACAGGATTTCAGACATCTTTGCGCTCGAGAATTTATGTAGATAAAACCGGATTGATTCGCTATTTGAATGAGTTGTTGGACACGGAAGATAAATTTGTATGTGTCAGTCGCCCCCGGCGGTTTGGAAAATCCATGGCGGCAAAGATGCTGACGGCATATTACAGCTGTGGCTGTGATTCGCGGGAAATGTTTCAGAATCTGGAAATCGGAAGGGCGGACTCGTTTGAAAAGCATTTGAATCAATATGATGTAATCCGGCTGGACATTCAGCTCGTATGGAATATGGCGAAGGGTGAAGGAGCTAACGGACAGATTGTATCGTATATTCAGAGACCGGTTGTTGCAGAGCTTCGGCAGGAATATGGGCAGTATCTTTCCGAGGAGGATAGGTCTTTGGCGGGAATACTGCAGAAGATTACGATGCTGACGGGCAGAAGGTTCGTAGTTATCATAGATGAGTGGGATTGTGTGTTCAGAGAAGAAAAGAATAATATAGAGATGCAAAAGGAGTATGTTGCATTTCTTAGAAGCCTTTTTAAGGGAGTTCAGGCGGAAGAATGTATTCATTTGGCGTATTTGACAGGAATCTTACCTATTAAGAAATATGGAACAGAATCTGCGTTAAATAATTTTGATGAGTATACAATGACCAATCCGGGAGTTCTTGCGAAATATGTAGGTTTCACGGAGGAAGAGGTGAAAGGGCTTTGTGAAGTTTATGAGATGGATTTTGCCGAGGCAAAACGATGGTATGATGGCTATAGATTTCGTAGGTCGACGCATATTTACAATCCCAGGTCTATTGTTCAGGCAATGTTGAATGGAGAATATGAGAATTACTGGACTCAGACGGAGACCTATGAGAGCCTGAGAGCATACATTGATATGAATTTTGACGGCTTGAAAGATGCGATTGTTTATATGATTGGCGGCGGACATTTTGAAATAGATATTGGTTCGTTTCAGAATGATATGACTTCGTTTAGGACGAAAGATGATATTCTAACTTTACTTGTGCATCTGGGATATTTAGCATACGAGAAACAGTACAAAGAGGTTTTTATTCCAAATGAAGAAGTACGGGAAGAATTTGTAAGAGCAGTGCGAGGCGGAGGCTGGGAGGCAGTTGCAGCCATTTTCGAAAATTCAAAGCGGTTATTGGAGGCGACGCTCCGGAAAGATGAGGAAGCGGTTGCGGCAGGAGTTGAGGAGGCACATCTGGCTTCGGTTTCTACGCTTTCATATAATGATGAAAATGCATTGAGCTGCGTTATTTCACTTGCATATATTAGTGCTCGCGCAGATTATACTTTAATTCGAGAGTTGCCGGCGGGAAATGGATTTGCTGACATTGTATTCTTACCTCATCGGTATTCTGACAAACCGGCAATTATAGTGGAGTTAAAGTGGAATAAGACGGTGGCGGGGGCAATTTCTCAAATAAAAGAACGGAAATATGTGAAGGCTCTTGAGAACTATGGTGGAGAGCTTCTTCTGGTCGGAATCAACTATGATAAAGCAAATAAAATTCACCAGTGTGTGATAGAGAAATATAATAAATAAGAAAAGAGGTTTTAACCATGATATATAATAATGTGCTCGAAGCGCTTGGCCATACGCCGCTTATTCGTTTGAATCGGCTCGTCGGAGATGATATGGCGGAGATTTTGGTTAAATTCGAAGGGGTTAATATTGGAGGTTCCATTAAGACCCGGACGGCATTTAATATGATTACGGAGGCGGAAGAGCAGGGACTTATTGACAGGGATAGTATTATTGTAGAACCGACCAGCGGCAATCAGGGAATTGGTCTGGCTCTGGTGGGGGCTGTAAAGGGATATAAGACGATTATTATCATGCCGGATTCTGTCAGTGAGGAACGGCGGAAGCTGGTGCAGAATTATGGCGCTGAGGTTCGGATTATACATGATGACGGGGACATCGGAGAGTGTATCCAGAAATGTATTCAGTTGGCAGCGCAGATGGAGGCGGAGAACCCGAAGGTGTATGTGCCGCAGCAGTTTGAGAATCCGGCAAATACCCGCGCGCATTATAAGACGACGGCGGTAGAGATTTTGGAGCAGGCCGGAAAGCGGATTGATGGTTTTTGTTCCGGTATTGGAACCGGAGGAACGATTACCGGTGTGGGCGAGATCTTGAAAGAAGCGAATCCGGATATGACGGTTTGGGCGGTCGAACCTGAGAATGCAGCTATTTTGTCCGGCGGCAGTGTGGGAAGCCATATTCAGATGGGAATCGGAGATGGTCTGATACCGAAGATTCTGAATCAGGATATTTTCAATGATGTGGTAATCGTGACGGACGAAGAAGCGCTTCAAACCACCGGAGAACTGGCGCGTCAGGAAGGGCTGATGTGCGGAATCTCCAGCGGAACGAATGTGGCGGCGGCTTTGCGGCTGGCGAAAAAGCTGGGGAAGGGCAAAACGGTCGTGACAATCTTGCCGGATACGGCGGAGAGATATTTTTCTACGGCGTTGTTTGATTAATTTTATTTATAAAATGGAATTTCAAAAAGCGAGAAAAAGTTTGACAATAAAAGCATATTTGATTATAATATGCTTAACAAGACAGCCGGAGGGTGGCCGCTATTCACCCACCCTGGCAAAATTTTTAGTTATTAAAAAATAGCCGTTTACTTTGTGAGGGTAGGACGGCTATTTTTTATGTGTATATTTCAGAATGGATATAATCAGACTGGCGGTTGTCAGTATAATCATAAGCTCCTCATATGTACTCATAATTACCACCCCCTCTGACAAGACTCAGAGTGGGTGGCAGCACGTCCCCGGCTGCCTTGGTAAACACATTATCAATGTGTCATTGTGTTTTTTAGGCATTCGCAAATGTTATTTATATCTTACCATAGAGTTAAGCTAAGGGAAAGATTAAAATGTGCGAGAGCCAGGGGGCCGTAACTCTTAGTGTTTTACTGTTTTCCAATATCCACTCTTGATTAGCTTCTCCTATTCCTTGTCACATGGTAACGGCGACAGATTCTCTCCAGCCCATTTTTGTACATGCTTTATAAATTCTTTTACGATTGGCGACAGCGTGAAGTGGTCCTTATAGGAAATACTGATTCTACGCCTGAAATCTGTGTGGATGGGGCGATGCAGTACCTTAAAAGGAAGCCTGTAGAAAAACAGCTCCGGACACACGCTGATACCCAGGTTGCTTTCTACCATTGCTATGGTCGCATAGTCATCAACTACCCGGTATTGTATATCAAGTTTGATGTTCTGCCGTTCAAAGAAATGGCGTATAATGGGGTCTTTTCCTTCATCGACCAAAATGAACGGATATTCTACCAAATCTTCAGGTTTTACTATCTCTAATTTATCCAGAGGGTGATCCGGTGGATAGATTAGAAATAATCGGTCTTCAAACAATAGCTTGTTTTTGAGTCCGGCAGACGAGGGGGTAATTGTAAAACCGCAATCAATAATCCCCTGTGCGATCCAATCGGCAATTTCTGCATAATTTCCATGTTTGATCTCAAAAGTAATGGCCGGATAAAGCTCGTGAAAGGAGCTTAATATCCGCGGGAGCCAATTGACCGCCACACTGGTGAAGGTGCCGATTCTTACGGTGCCACAGTGGAGGTGGTTGATTTCGGCCACCTTATTTTCAAATTCCCGGAAGGAATTCGTTATATTTCTGATATAGGGCAGAAGAATTTGCCCTTCATGTGTGAGTTCCACACCGGATCGTCCCCTTGATAAGATTCTTACATTAAATTCATCTTCTAAGGTCCTGATGGCATGGCTGATTGCCGACTGTGTATATCCCATGGATGAAGCAGCCTGTGTCATCGTTCCGGAGTCAATGGCAATGAGTAGAGCGTCAAATTTTTGAATATCCATTTTGTATTTCCTTTCTTGTAATCTGCAAGGTATACCCAAAGGGCATCCCGTATGGCCATTCGGCCGTTTCACAAGGTATACCCAAAGGGCATCCCGTATGGCCATTCGGCCGTTTTATAAAGTACAATTTACCATTAAATTTTTTCATATTTAATATAAATATTATAAACTTTATTCATTATAATTTCCATAGTAAAATAATAGAAAACAAGAAAAAAATATAATTTTTTACAGAATTTTTTGAAAAATAAAAATAGAACCCCAAAAATGTTAAAAAACAAACGAAATTCGTTAAAAAAAGAGACAATATTTCGCGGATACTGTTTTTACATTAAAGAAATTGAATAGTTGAAGCTTAGATTATGGATTAAAACGATAAGCAAACAGGTACAAGGAGAAGCGGAACATGATAAAAGCCATAGCCTTTGATTTAGACCACACCTTATATAACAGAGATTTTACCTGGGACAACCTTTTACCCCAATTTTTAACTACCTTCCATGATGAACTGAATCCACCCCTGTCCCAGGTAGAAATCTTAAGGAGCTTAAAGTCGGCTGATCGAAGATCGACTTATGAAGAGACGAGCTGGAGAGGGATGCTTGAAGAGCTTATAAAAACGCAGGTGTTATGTGAGAGGGCGAGCTTCGAGAAGTTCTACGCATTTATTTGTCAATATTTTCCTGATGCGATTGTTCCTTATCCGGACACCTATGACGTCCTTGTATGGTGTCGGGAAAACGGTTTCCATCCTTCGATTATTACAAATGGACATCCGGGCCTGCAGGAGAGAAAGCTTCGCAGTATGAAGCTGGAGGGCTATGTGGAAGAGTGTATTGTCTGTAACCTGGACAGCGGGGTGGGATGTAAGCCCGAGCCGGATGCATTTTTAGAACTTTCCAGGAGACTTCGGATCTTGCCGGAGGAGATTTTATATGTAGGAGATAATCCGATCAATGATATAGAGGGGGCCAGGAATGCCGGGATGAAGACAGCATGGCTTAACGTGATGGACAACTGGATTCCTGACATAGAACCCGCAGATTATGAGATTAGTGCTTTGTGTGAGCTGCAGCGATTTATTAAAAATAGCACAGAGGCTGATTAATAAAAAACAGGAGGTGTTAATATGCCGTGTATTCAAATGTCCACGAATCAAACTGTCTCGGAGGAGAAAAAGGAAACATTAAAGACCCGTTTTGGGCAAGCGATTGAACTGATACCCGGGAAATCAGAAAAATGGCTTATGTGTGTATTTCATCCTACATGCGAGATGTGGTTTCAGGGCAGGCAGGAGCGCCTTGCATTTCTGGAGGTTGGTATTTACGGACAGCCTGAAAAGGAGAGTCTGAATCAATTGACAGGAGAATTGATGCAAATTGTAAGTTCTGAGCTTGACATCAGTAAGGAACATATTTACATCAAATACGCTATGACCCCGTGTTGGGGCTGGAATGGAAAGAATTTTTAAAAGTTATTTTGGAGGTTCATTATGAAGAATTTAAATCGTTTTGGTGAATTATTTGATCTGAGTGGCCATGTTGCGGTAGTTACCGGAGCAGCTCAGGGAAATGGACTGGGAATTGCCAACGCATTATTTGATGCAGGTGCTACGGTAATTGCTACGGATATTCGGTTTGGGGAAGAGAGCAAGGAAGAGCGCCTTAGGCTTCGTGACGGAATTGAAAAGATGATCATGGATGTCACGAAGGAAGAGGAAGTGGAAGAGGTTTTTGCTAAGATTGCAGAGCGTTTCGGAAAGCTGGATATCCTTTGCAATAATGCAGGCATTATTTATAAGAATCCGGTAGACAAGCTGGAGCTGGACCGCTTTAAGAATGTAATAGATATCAACCTTCACGGCACGGTTATTTGTACGAAGCATGCGGTTCCTTATATGAAAAAGGCAGGATGGGGAAGAATTGTCAATATTTCTTCTTCTCAGGCATTCCTTACCTCAGAGACATACAGTGCATATTCGGCATCAAAATCGGCGGTTTCCCATCTGACACGTATTTGGGGAAATGAGCTGGCAGCGGACAATATTCTGGTAAATGCGCTTTGTCCTTGCTATGTTATGACTCCTATGATGGTGAATTCCATCGCAAGAAAGGCTGAGGAGTTAGGTACAGATACGGATGGCGGATATAAATATTTCGCAGATATGCTTCCGACCCATCGTCTGCTGGAAATCGAGGAGGTAGGTAACTGGGCGGCAGTCCTTTGTAGTGAGCTTAGTATGGCAACTACCGGAAGCAATATTTCGATTACCTGCGGGCAGGTACAACTTTAAAAATAACCGGAATTTACGGAGAAAAGAGGTTTGTTATGAGCAAAAAAGAACTTTTGCTTGGAATTGATATTGGAACAAGCGGCTGTAAGGTAACTTTGATCGATACGGATTGTAATTTTGTCGGTGACGGCTATACGGAGTATACGACCTATCATCCGAATATCGGGTGGTCTGAGCAGGATGCGGCGGACTGGTTCCCGGCATTTATGAGCAGTTTTGGTATTGCACTGGAAAAAGGCGGCGTGGGCGCATATCAGGTAGTAGCCCTCAGTCTTGATGCGTCTGCACACAATATTGTTCTTTTGGATAAGAATGACAATGTGCTTCGAAAAACTATTATGTGGACGGATACCCGTAGTGTGGAGGAGACCGCGTATATGATGGAGCACCACAAGGACCGGATCTTTGAGATTGGCTATCAGATGCCAAGCCCTACCTGGACGATGCTTCAGCTGATGTGGATCAATAACCATGAGCCGGAAGTATTAAAGAAGGCCGAGCGCGCAATGTTCGTCAAGGATTATGTGCGTTATCAGCTTACTGGAACATGGACAACGGATCATATAGAGGCGCAGGGAAGCCTTCTGTTTGACAATGTGAATTGGTGCTGGTCCGAGGAATTATGCCGGATGAGTAATGTGCCGATCTCGATTCTTCCGCCAATCGTGAAGCCGACGGATATTGCGGGACATATAACGGCAGAAGCATCCCGCATCACCGGTATTCCGGAAGGAGTTCCGGTGATCAACGGAGCGACAGATACCGCGCTTGAGGCCTATTGTGTAGGTGCGATCAAAGAGAATAGCTGCGTTACGAAGCTTGCTACATCGGGAACGATTTACCTGTTCCGCCCGGACCCGTATCCGAACCCGAAGGCGCTTACGTATTCCCATGTGGTGGATGGACTTTGGTATACCTGCCTTGCAACTTCTTCTGCGGCAGAGAGCCTTCGCTGGTATCGTGACACCTTCTGCCAGGAAGAGTGGAAAATGGAGCAGAAAGGCGGCATCAGTACATACAGAAGGCTGGATATGGAGGCAGAAAAGGTTCCGGCGGGAAGTGAAGGACTTTTCTTCCATCCGTACCTGATGGGAGAGCGTTCTCCATATTGGGATACCAAGCTGCGCTCCAGCTTTATCGGGGCAACGGCTCATCACGGAAGAGGACATTTCAACCGTGCGGTTTTAGAGGGCGTTGCTTACTCTATCAAAGATAATTTTGCGCTGATCGAAGATACGGTCGATATAGGAGAAGTGCGAATCGTAGGAGGCGGCGGAAAGAGCCCGCTTTGGCGTTCGATCATGGCAAATGTCCTGAACAGACCGATCCTGAAATTTGAGAATGATGATTCCTCTTATGGTTCGGCGCTTCTTGCCGGAGTAGGCGCAGGTATTTTCGGAAGCCATGAGGAAGCTGTCAGCAAGGGACTGCATCTGAAGGAGAGAGTAGAACCAAATCCGGAAATGGTTGAGATTTACCAGAAGAATTTCCAGATCTACCGTCAGCTTCATGATGTATTAGAGCCGGTCTATAAAAAATTATAAGAGCTTAATGTACAGGTTCTAAGTGTTTAACACAAAAAATGTAAGAAAAATATAGAAGAAACAAAGGAGGAAATTTGTGATGAGCGTGAAATTGATTGCCATGCTTACCAATCATGACAAAACGGTGCCGGATGCGACGCAGGTCTTTGAGAATAATAAAATGACAAAAACGGATTGCTGGGGATTTAAGGATATTGGCATTGAGCTTTCTGAGGCCCGGAAGTTAGTTGAAAGTATGAAGGCGGAAGGTAAGACAACATTTATGGAACCGCTGGTGGAGAGCGAGGAAGAGTGCCTTGAGGCTGCTCAGTTTGCAATAGATTGTAAGTTTGAGTATGTGATCGGGATGGCATTTTATGAAAGCGTAGCAAAAAAACTGATGGGAACCGGCATTAAATATTTCCCGACTTGTGGAAGAAGAGCCGGAATTCCGAGAATGTTGTACGGAACACATCAGGAGATCATCGACGATGCAAAGCGTATTCTTTCTTATGACGGGGTTGAAGGAATCTGCTTATCCGTATACCGCTACCAGGATGGAGATCCGGAAGCGATGGCGATGGAATTTGTTAATAGTATTGACAAACCGATGATCGTTACCGGAAGTATCAGTAATGATGAGCGTTTGGAGTTTGTTAAGAACATGAAACCATGGGGCTTTACGATTGGTTCCGCTCTATTCGACGACAGTTTTGGACACTATGAACATATTTCAGACAAGATTGACGATATACTTAACAAATTAGACGAATAAATTTAGAATATTTATATCTGAATTTTACCTTTGCAGTTCATAAGTCAAATAGTCATGCGAGCATGCCTGCTTGGCCCGTTGCTCGCGGAAGTAAACGCCACCCTGCAAATTCTATGACAGAAGCAGATGTCACGGATAGGGGATAATTCAGATGGAAATATTAATAACAAACCACATTAAAGGAGGAAAAAAGTATGAAAAAGAATCTCAAGAGCAAAGTAGCATCGGCATTAGTAGTTTGCATGACCTTAGGCTTGTTGGCTGGCTGTGGCGCAAAAGAGTCCACTGATGATGGCGGTTCCAAAACAGCGGACGGCGATCTGGTGATTGGACTGGACTGCCCGATGACCGGCGTAAATGCAAGCTTTGGCGAGCAGCTTTCCTACGGAGCACAGATGGCCATTGATGAAATCAATGATGCAGGCGGAGTTGACGGTAAGAAGCTGGCGCTCTCTATACAGGATGATAAGTCAGACCCGAAAGAGGCCGCAACGATAGCGACAAAATTCGTGGCAGACGAAAAGGTGGTCGCTTCTATCGGATATTATAACAGTTCTTGTGGACTTTCCGCGCTTCCTATTATAAATGAAGGAAAACTGGTAACCATCGTTACGGGTTCCAGTCCTGACATTTCTGAGCAGAATCAGAAGTACGGGTTCCGTACAGAGCCGTCAGATAAGCAGCAGGCAGTATATGCGGCAGACTGGATGGTAGAGGATGGACGTAAGAAAGTAGCAATTCTCTATGAAAGTACAGATTATGGTATGGGACAGGAAGAGATTATCAGTGAGATTCTTACAGATTCAGGGGCTGAGATCGTTTGCTCTGAGGCATATATTCTGGGCGAGACCAAAGACTTCACAAATATTTTAACGAAGGTCAAGAACTCCGGTGCGGATTCTATCTTCCTTGCAGGAACCTATACAGAGGGTGCGTTGATCGTAAAACAGCGCCAGTCTCTTGGAATGGATATTCCGTGCTATTCGTCTTCCTCTATGTTTGAGGTAGCGTTCCTTGATGCGGCAGGTGATGCGGCAGAAGGTACAAAGGTACAGGGCGTACTTGTTCCGGATGATCCGTCTGAGACCATTCAGAAATTTGAATCTGCCTACAAAGAAAAATTCGGCGATGACAAAGTTGCGGGAACCTTCTCAGGACATGGCTATGCAGCAGTTAAGATGATCGCTGAGGCAATCGAGAATGTGGGTACTGATCCGGATAAGATGGCTGAGTATATTGAATCAACAACTTTCGATGCAATTTACGGTACCGTTAACTTCAACGAGACGCATGACTTGATCTTTGAATCTTTGAAACGTCTGGTTGTAGAAGATGGCAAATTTACAGTAGTGGAATAATTGGAGCGCAAGATAAAATAATCGTCAGATTCTGGTCCGCCGTATTGAGCAAAATGGATGCGGCGGACCTGTCTGACACCAGTGTATGTAGATTGGAGGATAGGTATGATTTTACAAATTATTGTAAACGGACTTACACTAGGATGCACATATGCGTTGATTGCACTGGGATACTCCATGGTATACGGCAGTCTGCGTTTTATCAATTTTGCACATGGTGACGTCTATATGTGGGGCGCCTGTTTCGGACTTATTTTCGCAAGAATAGGAAATATCCCGTTCCCCGTTGCGTTAATCCTGACCATGATCTGTACGGGTCTTTTGGGGGTCACAGTAGAATTTCTGGCGTATCGCCGTCTGAGAAATGTACCCCGTGTCGTAGTTACGGCAAGTGCGCTTGGCGCATCGATCGTATTGTCAAATCTGGCGCGTGTAGTGGTCGGAGCAGAGACGTATGCGGTACCGGCTTTCTTTGAAACGAAATATTATACGGTAGGAAATCTGGTTTTTAACAGTCTGCAGTTTGTTCTTCTGGGGTGTTCGATTGTTCTTATGATCGTCCTTAACTGGTTCATAAGCAAATCAAAATATGGGAAAGCAATCCGTGCGACCTCTGAGAATATGGACGTAACGAATTTGATGGGAATTAATACGAACCTGATCATCAGTATTACTTTCTTTATCGGATCGGCTCTGGCCGGTGCGGCGGGATTATTGATCGGTATTTATTACGATGCGGTATATTCTACTATGGGATATATGGCAGGTATGAAGGCGTTTACATCGGCAATTCTGGGCGGTATCGGAAGTATTCCGGGAGCAATGCTTGGCGGACTTATTCTCGGACAGATCGAGAGCTTTGGTACAACATACATTTCATCCAGTATGGGACCGGCTATCGCTTTTGCAGTTCTTATAGTTGTTCTTCTGGTGAAGCCGACGGGGCTGTTTGGCGCAGAAGACGTGCATTCAAATCGAGTATAAGGAGGGAGAATGATGGATATTAAGAAATTATTGAAGAATAACCGGGTACAATTCGGAATCGTTCTGGTGGCTGCATTCTTCCTGCCGATTTTCGTGAAAGATGCGTCTGTGATGCATGTGGCGATTTTGGTACTGCTTTACATTATTTTGAGCCTTGGGCTTGAGATTGCTCTTGGAATTACGGATCTGTTCTCGCTTTGTCACGCGGCGTTCTATGGGATGGGTGCATACGTATCGGCACTGCTGTCCATTCATTTAGGGTGGAGCTTCTGGGTAACCCTTCCTATAGCTGCTCTTAGTGCGGGCTTGTTCGGACTTTTGATCGGGCTTCCGGCGCTCAGGACAAAAGGGGATTATCTGGCTATTGCGACGCTGGGATTCGGGGAGATTTTCAGACTGATCCTGGTAAATGGCGGAGAGTTTACCCGCGGTCCCAGAGGGCTTACAGGGATTGCAAGACCGGTGCTGTTCGGACTTGATTTTACAAACAAAAACGTTTATTACTACATCATTTTGTTCGTAACAGTAATCATCTTTTTGGTTGTCTACAATATTCCGCGTACCTTCTTCGGACGTGCGCTTATGGCAATACGGGATGATGAGGACGCGGCTGCATTTATGGGAATCCGTATTTCCCGCTATAAGGTGGCAGCATTTGCAATCAGTGGTCTGATCGCAGGTATCGCGGGCGCATTTTATGCACATTATATCTGCTATATCAGTCCGGATACATTTGTATATAATGATTCTATTACTATTTTAACTATGGTGCTTATCGGAGGCGGCGGCACGGTAATCGGCCCGGTTCTGGGAGCTGTGCTTTTGACGATTCTGCCGGAGCTTCTTCGTTCCTTTGTTGAATATCGTATGTTGATTTATGGACTTATCGTAGTCATTATGATGCAGATACGGCCGCATGGAATTCTGGGCGGAATGAATACGCGTATTTCCTATCTGGAATCGCTTATGAAGCCGGGTGAACAAAAAGGAAAGAAGGAAAAGGAGGTGTAGGCAGATGTTATTGGAAATTGATCACGTTACGAAAAAATTCGGCGGAGTTGTAGCGACAAATGATGTATCGGCGAGCGTCAAGGAAGGAAAAATATTCAGTATCATCGGCCCAAATGGTGCAGGCAAGACTACACTGTTCAACCTGATTACAGGGGCATATACCCGCACGTCGGGAACGATCACCTTCGACGGAAAGCAGATCGATACGATGAAGCCTTATGAGATCAACGCCCTGGGAATTGCACGTACGTTTCAGAATATCAGGCTGTTCAAGCAGATGACGGTTCTGGAAAATGTTATGACGGGTATGCATAGTAAAATCAAGGCAAAGGATTTTGAGGCTTTTATTCCGGGACGTTCCAGAAAAATTGAGGCCAAGATCCTTGAGAAAAGTATGGAAGCTCTGCGTATCGTGGGATTGGACAAGAAGTATTCTGATTACGGTGGTTCGCTTTCTTACGGGCAGCAGCGGCGTCTGGAGATTGCCCGGGCACTGGTCAGTGATCCGAAGCTTCTGCTTCTGGATGAGCCTGCAGCCGGTATGAATATTAACGAATCTGCGGACCTTTTACAGCTGATCCGCTGGATCAATACGGACCTTAAGAAGACGATTATATTTATCGAGCATAATATGAGGGTCGTTATGAACGTATCTGATTATATTGTGGTTCTGGATCATGGGACTAAGATTGCAGAGGGTACGCCGGATGAAGTAAGAAATAACCCAGTCGTTATTGACGCTTATCTGGGAAGTAAAAAGGAAGGAGGAAATGTGAATGCTTAAGGTAGAAAATTTAAGTGTTTCTTATGGAGCAATCAAGGCTGTTCGTGATATTTCCTTTCATGTTGAGAAGGGAGAGATTGTATCTATAATAGGAAACAATGGCGCAGGCAAATCCTCCACCCTGAAGGCTCTTACGGGAATCGTCACTCCTGCAAGTGGTTCCATCAAGCTGTTTGATGAGGAGATTTCAGGAACGAAGGCGTATAAAGTATCCAAGATGGGAATGTCCATGGTGCCGGAAGGGCGTGGAATTTATACACGTATGACGGTTCAGGAAAACCTGGAAATGGGAGCATTTAACCGTAAGGATAAAGATGGTGTAAAAAGAGATTTTGATAAGGTGTATGACCTGTTTCCGGTTCTGGGCGAGAGAAGGAAACAAAAAGGCGGAAGCCTGTCAGGCGGTGAGCAGCAGATGCTTGCGGTAGGGCGTGCTATGATGCAGGCACCGAAGATCCTTCTTCTGGATGAGCCGTCCCTGGGACTTGCACCGCAGGTGATCGAGGCTATTTTTGAAGTAATTAAAGAAATCAACAGAGTGGACGGGACGCCCATTTTGCTGGTAGAGCAGAATGTATATCTTGCCCTTGAGGTCTCGAACAGAGGTTATGTTTTGGAGACCGGAGAAATTATTTTGAGTGATTCATCCAAAAACCTTCTTGAAAACGAGATGGTGCAAAAAGCGTATTTGGGAGTGGAGGAATAGAAAGTGGCTTATCATGAACTGTTAGAGAAATCAGATGAAAGATTTCTGAAACCGCTTGTATGGCAGATGCCCGGGACAACGCTTCAGGGAAAAACCCGTATGCACAATGGGGCCGCTCTGGCCCTGGGTGAGGAGGTCAGGAAGCTGACTGATGAAAAGGTTCTTCTCGTGATGGGCAGGCATGTCAGAGAGCAGGAGACAGGCAGGGTGATCTGTCAGGCTCTAAGTGAAGCGGGAGTGGAATTCGATATTTTTTCGGAGCTTTATCCCGAACCGCACTTTGATGTTGCTGTACATATTAGTGTCCATATGAACGAAAATCATTATGGTGCGGTGATTGGCGCAGGAGGCGGAAGTTCGCTTGATATGGCTAAGCTTGCCGCGCATGGGGCTGATGGCAGGCTAATCGAAAAAATTATGACAAATGATTTCTCGAACGCCCGCCTGCCGCTTATTCTGCTTCCGACTACGTCCGGGACAGGAAGTGAAGTCAGTCCTTATACGGTACTTACGGTCGAAGGAACGAAAAAGTTCTATACATCGGCGGCTTTTCTGCCCGATGTTGCTATTGTGGACCCGCTTCTTACGGTAACGATGCCGCCGCGAACGACAGCGGCCACAGCGTTTGACGCGATGACGCATGCGCTGGAAGGAAGCATGGCAAGCCAAAATCCGTATACGGAATGCCTGGCCACAGAGAGTACTGCCTTGATACTCACTTATCTGAAGAGGGTTCTGGCAGACGGGGAAGATATAGAAGCAAGATACTATCTGTCGCTTGCTTCTGTTATGGGAATGTTGTCTTATGTGATGGGTGGCGGTCTCTATGCGCACAGCATTTCCTATATTCTTACACTTGAAAAGGATACACCTCATGGATTGGGATGTGGATTGGCACTGCCATATACGCTGGCAATGAATGAATCACAAATACACTCCCTATTAGATAACCTGAGTGCCCGCTGCTTCGGGCATTCAGGAAGTGAGGAACTAAGACGCAGGGTGATTGCAAAAATACAGCAGCTGTTCGTAGAAACAGGGCTTCCGGAGTCATTGTCAGATTTAGGGTATACGGTTTCGGATATTCCGAATCTGGCTGATACGCTTCTGAACCGATACTATCGTCAGAAAAACCCGCGCAGTATTTCGCGGGATGAGGCGACGAGGCTGTTACAGGCAATGATTCTTGGAGAAATAGAATATTTTTAATTTTGGAGGTATAAAGAAATGGCAATGGCAGAAACAAGAACAAGGGCGTTTGCATGCCCGTCAAAATATTTTCAGGGAATCGGAGAATTTGATTTGCTGGAAAACTACACCAGTATGTTTGGCGCTAAGGCATTCTTTACTATTGATGGATTTTTGTATGAAGGATTGAAGGAGAGGCTTCAGAAAGCGTTTGAAAATACGGAATCATCCTTTGAGGCCATAAAATTCGGCGGTGAGTGTTCTTACGCGGAGGTTGACCGTACGATTGCTGAATTTGAAAAAGCCAAGGCACAGGTTTTGGTTGGAGTAGGCGGAGGAAAAACGCTGGATACTGCAAAAGCGGCAGCGGACAAGATGGAAGTTCCGGTTATTATTGTTCCAACCTCTGCATCCTGCGACGCACCATGCAGCGCAATGTCCGTTATGTACACGGATACCGGAGAATATATACATAACATTCGTCATAAGAGAAATCCGGAAATTGTGTTGGTTGATACCGACATCGTAACCAAAGCACCGGTTCGCCTGTTTGTTTCAGGGATGGGAGATGCGCTTTCGACCGTATTTGAAGGTCATGCAAACCGCGCTTCCTTTAGCCCGAACTATGTTGGAAAAGGATATCGCTGCACAAATACCGGTGTGGCCCTGGCAGAATTATCGTTTGAAATTTTGATGGAAAAAGGTGTGATAGCGCTGAATGCATTGAAGCAGGGCGTATGTACCGATGCTGTCGAGGATGTGATCGAGGCGAATACTCTGCTTAGTGGAGTAGGCTTTGAAAATACCAGCTGTGCGGCAGCACATGGAATACATGCAGGACTGACCCAGATTCCCTCCACACACAAATATCTCCATGGCGAGAAGGTGGCATTTGGAGTGATCTGTCAGATGGTCATGGAAAACACTCCGAAGGATTTATTTGAAAAAGTAATGAAATTCTGTCAGGAGGTTGGTCTTCCGACTACCTTAGAGGAGCTGGATGTAGAGCCGACAGAGGAAAATGTTATGATTATTGCTGATACGGTTGTAAATCATAATAAGCTGATTTATGCTGAGCCGTTTAAAGTTACGGTAGAGTTTGTGTATAATTCTATTATGGCAGCAAACGCTCTGGGACATTATTATAAAGAGCATTAATATCCTGAAAAATACCCTGATTATAAAGTACAGTGCTTTATAATCAGGGTAAAATCTTATTGTATCGCTTCTCTCAATGCGTGAGCCAACTGGTCCGGGCAGGAAGTAGCTTTGTTGCCGCAGCGGATTCCCTCAAGACGGCTGATGGCTTCTTCCGCTTTCATGCCTTCTATGAGACGGGAGATTCCCTGAAGATTTCCATTGCAGCCGCCGAGGAAGCTGACATTGTGAATAAAGCCTTCTGAATCTACGTCTACGTGAATTGATCTTGAACAGACCCCATGTGGTTTATAATCCATGATTCAATCCTCCTTTTTATATCATACTTATATATTTATCAAAGAGATTATAACAAATCAGTGTAGGAAATACCAGACATAAAACAATAGATAATATTAATAGAAAGCGTCAATTTATTGTCTATTTTTATATTTGAAGGTCTGCGTAACTCTTAATATTTTACATTCCACTAGGTTTCCGGGTGGAAATCTGCTATACTTTGGGAAGACATAATGAATTTTACGGAGGTATTGGATATGATCGGAATTATTGGTGCGATGGACGAAGAGGTTGCGGGTCTTAAGGCTGAGATGGAGGTAGAGGAGACGCTCGAGGCGGCGGCTATGACATTTGTGAAGGGGAAGCTTGAGGGGAAGGACGTTGTGGTGGTCCGCAGCGGGATCGGTAAGGTGAATGCGGGAATCTGTGCGCAGATCCTGGTTGACCGGTTTGGCGTGGATACGCTGATCAACACGGGAATCGCGGGGTCTCTGGACGCTGACATTGATATCGGGGATATTGTGATTTCCACCGATGCGGTACAGCACGATATGGACGCGACGAGATTTGGATATGAGATGGGACAGATCCCGAGGCTGGATACATTTGCATTTCAGGCAGATGAGAGTCTGGTAAAGGCGGCAGTGGCGGCAAATGAGGAGGCAAATCCGGAGATCCACACGTTTACGGGAAGAGTGCTTAGCGGGGATCAGTTTGTGGCGGATCAGGCTGTGAAGGACACTCTGGTAAGTCTGTACGGCGGGAAGTGTACGGAGATGGAGGGTGCGGCAATCGCGCAGGCGGCATATCTGAATCATGTTTCGTATGTCATTATTCGGGCTATTTCGGACAAAGCTGACAATAGCGCGGTGGTGGATTATCCTGCTTTTGAGCGTCAGGCGATCGCGCACAGTGTGAAATTAGTCCGCAATCTGCTTGGCAGGATTTAAGTGACCGGACTGGCAGTGGTAAACAGCCGGTGGAACATTTTTGCGGCCGGCGAGCATACCCTGAAAAAGGTCTAATGTGCCGTTTCTTTTTAGCATGGAAAACGACAGCAAACGCATTTTCCCTATTTTCCTTGTCGTAATTTGAGGAACGATTTATGAGTCCAAATTCGCAAACATGGTGTAGAATATCCATGAAGGTAACGCGCCGGGCAGGACGCTGCGCGGCAAATTCCAAAGGAATCGCGAGAAGGAGGACTCTATTATGTTGGAGACAATCGTAGACAGACAGGTAGTCTTTTACTTCGTCGGAGCGGCTATTGCAATAGGGATCATAGCAAAGCTGACGGCCGGCATTTCGCTGAAACGCCTTGTGAAGGCGGCAAGTAACATGAGCAAAAGCAATCATTCGCTGATGCGTTTGGTGAGGGCAAAGTTCGAACATGCATGTATGGTGAGCGACAGGGTGCAAAATGTGGGTGCATTTGTGGACAAGTATGTGTATGAGTATCGGGTGCTGGGGCTTAGGCTCCATAGTTTGAAACGGCTGGAACGGGCGGCAATCTGGCTATGCGCGCTGTTTGCGGCGGTCGGAGCAGGACTGGCCTATTATGAGGACGGGCTGGGAAGAAATGTGTACCAGTATGGAATTGTGGGAGGCGCCGGGGTTCTGGTGCTATTCATCGTTCATAATCTGACGGACGAGCAATATCAGATTCAGGCCGCGCGAATGTATATGGTGGATTTTTTGGAAAATACATATGCACACCGGTATGAGAAGAATCAGCAGAAAGGATTCCAGGTAACTGTGCAGAGAGCGCCGTCAGATGCGGCAGAGGAACGGCCCGGAGAGGTGGTCTACGCTAATGCCGGGGTTTCGGAAGCGGCCTATGCGGATAGGCAAAGGCAGGAGGTTCCTTATGGAGATCCCAGGCCCCAGGAGGTTCCGCCGATGAATGATCCGATGGTGCAGCCGGAGAAAAATATGCCGGTCAGGGAGCCGTCTCCCCAGAGGGCGCCACTTCCGCCGACATCTCCGCAGCGCCATCCGACGGATGGGGGCGTGGTTCTGCGAATGGAGGACGGAGAGGATCTGCCGCCTGAGAATTATGGGTATGCGCGAACAAGAGGGGACATGCCTTCCGGGGCGGGGGCAGTGCCTCAGAGAAATGCAAATGCACGGCGCATGGAAAATGGATATTTTCAGAATCAGGGGGAAGATGTCTACAGAGCAGATTCGTATGGAGAACGGAATATGCAGTACCGGTCGGCGGAGGCGAATTCTCAGGATATCAGAGAGGAACGAAACCGGTCTTCCGAGGGCAGGAAGGACCGGGGAGGGCGCCGCAAGGCGGGAGATGTGCTGCGTCAGAAGGGACAGGCTGCCGTGCAGGCGCAGCCGGTAAGCAGCGGATATGTGCAGGCAGCCGGAGGATACGGGCAAGATGGGGCCGGTATGGAAAATGGAAGGTTCTACGGACAAGCTCCCGGAGGGGCGGAGGAAGCAGTCCGCGCAGAGCATGACAGGCAGGACGTACCGAAAGAGGCCAGGATCCGGGAGATTTTGGAGGAATTTCTTACGTAAAAAGGAGGAGTTCTGATGAGACCTGAGCTTGGAAGATGATTGGTTAAGGCGGGAACTGTTTGACTGAGTGAAGGGACTGGCTAAATTTTAGTTTGGTAATCAGGTGTATACAGTGAAAGGCTGATGGATTTCCAGTTTGATATAAGACATTAAATAAAGGACAGTAGCAGTAAAAAGGAAAGTGTGTGGCTTTTGCTGCTATTGTCCTTTTAAAGTTGCCAGGCATATTTAAGTGAATGTCCGGTAGCCAAGCATGCCTGAAATAAGGGCGGGTGGACCTTATTTTGACTCGAATAGTTACAGACGTATCTGCATGACATCTACGTCCAGTTCCCACAAAAATTTATCCAGGTCTTTGTAGGAAAGAAATACGGTTGCCGTATTCTCCAGGGGGTGTACTCCCAGGCTCTTACATTTGGTCAGGTCGCGGTCGATGAAGAATTCTACGGCGTGATCGGTATCGTTGATCAGACCAAAAGGAGTTACGCTGCCTTGCTTTAGCCCGAGATATTTTTCCAGTCGTTCTTCCGAAGCGAAGCTTACACCGCTCACTCCAAGCTTATGGGCGAGCGCTTTTAGATCTACCCGTTTTGCCTCATCGCAGGTAACGAGGAAATGACGTTTTCCCTTGGAGTCGCGCAGGAACAGGTTCTTGCAGAGGGTTCCTTTGGCGGGAAGTCCAAGCCTGTCCATATCTTCCATGGTGTAAACGGGTTCATGTTCTACTACTTCATATTTGATTCCTAATTTTTTTAATTCGTCATAAATGCGCTGCTTTTGATTTTCCATAACGAGATCTCCTTTGACTGAAATTAGAAATATTATACTGAACGGAGGGGGAAAAGTCAATTATTACGGAGCTTTCATGACCAGCAAGTCAATATCATCACAAAATAAACACACAAAACACACAGAAAAAACATAATTTTCCCGCAAATTTTTCACACTTCCTTCCTATACTGTAATATGCATGTAAATTGTTCTCCGGTCAAAATCTGCCAAGGGGGAGTATTTCTGTGGCCGCAGAAACAGGCTTTTTGGAGTAGGGAAAATGGCTGGTGCAAATAGCGAAGAGGAGGAAATGCAGTGATTGAAGTGAAAAATCTTGTGAAGAAATATGGTTCTCACATGGCGGTAGATCATCTGAATTTTACCGTGCAATCCGGACAGATTTACGGATTTCTGGGACCGAATGGCGCCGGAAAATCCACGACAATGAACATTATGACCGGATATCTGGGGGCAACTGAGGGGCAGGTGCTCGTGAACGGGCATGATATTCTGGAAGAACCGGAGCTGGCAAAACGCTCGATTGGATATCTGCCGGAAATGCCGCCGCTCTATATGGAAATGACCGTGGAGGAATATCTGTATTTTGCGGCAGAACTGAAGAAAATACCGAGGAAAGAAAGGGAAAGCCAGGTGCAGCGCGTAATGATGCTGGTGAAACTCACCGATGTGGCGCACCGCCTGATCAAAAACCTGTCAAAAGGCTACCGGCAGAGGGTAGGGCTGGCGCAGGCGATTCTGGGCTTTCCGGAAATCATCATATTAGATGAACCGACGGTGGGACTGGACCCGAAACAGATTATCGAGATCCGCGAACTGATCCGTGAACTCGCGAAGAAGCATACCGTCATTTTAAGCTCTCATATTCTTGCGGAAATTCAGGAAGTCTGCGACTATATCATGATCATTTCCAAGGGAAAACTGGTCGCAAGCGATACCCCTGAGAACCTGGAGAGAATGCTGGAGGGGCAGCAGACCATAGAAATCCTGGCTAAGGGCAAGGAAAAAGAAGTGAAAGCTATTGTGGAAACGGTATCTGATGTCAAGCGTGCAGAATATGAGCCGGGAAATGAAGAAGGTACTGTTCACGTAAGTCTGACTCCAAAAGAAGGCAAAGATATTCGGGAAAATGTGTTCCATGCGTTTGCAAAGAGCGCATGTCCGCTGCTTATGCTGATGCACAGCAGAAGTACGCTGGAAGATGTATTCCTGGAGCTGACACAGGGGAGTTCGCCGATCTTGAATAAGACACAGAAGAGGGCAGGCGAGACTGGGATAGAAGATACAGGCGAGCACGAGCTGGGAAATGTAGGCAAGTCCGAAGTGGAAGATATTCTGATCGAAAATGTAATTTCAGAAAATTTAGTGAGCGATTTAATAGACCAGGCAGACCAAACAGAGGAGGTGACCGCAGATGACAGCGATTTATAAGCGTGAACTTAAGGCGTATTTCCAGTCCATGATCGGATATGTTCTGACCGCATTCATGGTGGCGTTTACCGGCATTTATTTTATGGCATATAACCTGAATTCCGGTTACCCATATTTTTCCTACGTTTTGATGAGCATTAACTACATATTAATCATTGCAATTCCGCTCCTCACGATGCGGTCATTCGCGGAGGAGAGAAAAAATAAAACAGATCAGTTCCTTTTGACTGCTCCAGTGGGACTTAAAGATATCGTATTGGGAAAATATTTTGCCATGACGACGGTATTTGCGCTGCCGTGTGCGATTTACTGCATATTTCCGCTGATCATAAAGAGTGTTGGGACGGCATATTTAAAGGTCGACTATTTGTCTATTTTAACATTTTATCTGATGGGGTGCGTGTATATTGCAGTTGGAATGTTTCTTTCTTCACTGACAGAAAGCCAGATTATTGCTGCGGTAACGACGGTGGGCGCGCTGCTCGTCATTTACCTTTGGGGCGGGTTGGTGAATTTTATGCCGACCTCTAAGGTCAGCGGCATGGTCGGTATCGTGGTGCTGGTCACCCTGGTGGCGGGAATCATTTACCAGGTGACGAAGAACTGGATCATAGCGGGCGTGCTGGAAGTGGCAGGCGTGGCAGCCGTTGTGATCGTGAGTTTCGTGAAGGGAGAGGTGTTCGAGAATCTTCTGGTGAATCTGATGAACAGGCTTTATATCGGGGAAGTATTTGAAAATGTGGCGATCAACCGGCTATTTGATACGGAAGGCATTGTGATGTACCTGACTTTGATTGTGGTGTTTGTATTTTTGACTATGCAGTCAATTCAGAAAAGACGCTGGAGTTAGGAGGGAAGCAGCATGGATAGAATCAAAAAAATGTGGAAGAGCGCGTCTTCCAAATACGGTACATACAGTCTGGTGCTTACAGCGGTCGTGATCGCGATTGCGGTCGTGGTGAATCTGGTGGTTTCCCAGCTCCCGGAAAAATGGAAAAATGTTGACATCAGTGATAACCGATTATATGAAATCAGTGATGTTTCAAGAAATATGTTAAAGAAATTGGATCAGAAGGTCACGATGAATGTGATCGCCGAATTGGATTCCATAGATGACAGGATTGAAACATTTGTGAAAAAATATGCGGCGCTCTCAGGGAAGATCGAGGTCAAATGGACGGACAGCGTGCTTCACCCGTCTGCACTCAAGGAGAATGATACCGAGGGAGACGTGATCGTGGTTTCCTGCGAGGAGACCGGGAAAAGTACGACGATTCCATTTTCCAGCATTATTGAATACGATCAGTATTCCTATTATACGACGGGGCAAATGAGCGAGACTTCCTTTGACGGAGAAGGACAGCTCACCGGCGCGGTGAATTATGTCACCAGTGATTCCGTGAAGAAGATTTACCGGACCAGCGGTCATGGCGAGGAGACATTTTCCACTTCAGTGACGGACCTGTTCTCCAGAAATAATCTGGAGACAGAGGAGATCAATCTAAGCATGAATCCGGAGATTCCGTCGGATTGTGATCTGTTGTTCCTCTATGGGCCGACCTCGGATATTACAGATGATGAAAAAGAGTTGATTCTGAATTATCTGGCAGATGGCGGAAATGTGTATTTGATTCTCGGAGATGCGGCAAATTCGACTCCGAATCTGAACGCGGTGATGGAACGGTATGGTCTTAGGAAGGCGGACGGTTATATCGCTGATATGCAGAGAAATTATCAGGGAAATTACTACGCGATTTTCCCGCAGCTTTCTCTTAGCGGAGATTTGGGGACGGGAATCAGCAATGAGATGGTTCTTTTGGTGAATTCTCTGGGAATGGAAAAACTGGACACAGAAGATAGCGAGAGTCTGATGGTTTCGCCGTTCATGCAGACGTCTTCTAATGCTTATGCGGTAACGGAGAATGATGAAGCGGAAGGGCAGTATATTCTGGGGGCAGTTGCGACAGAGGCGGTGAGCGCAGATGGTGAGGATAGTTCGGGGGACGATGCCGAGGAGAATGCAGGAGATGGAACGGAAGAGGACGCTGCAGAGTCGGGTGATGATTCCGCCGAGGGAAATACAGAGTCTGACAGTGATTCGAGTACTTCTATCGACGATACGGAGGAACCCCGCGAGTCAAGGCTGACTGTTCTTGCATCGACTTCCATGATCAATTCAGAAATCACGGATCAGCTCACGACGTTGGATAACCTGACGTTATTCGTCAATTCGGTGACGGAGAATTTTGATGATGTGGAGAATCTGGCGATTGAGGCGAAGAGCCTCGCCACCGAGCAAAATACGCCGATGCACGCAGGCAGCATCAGCCTGATCGTGATATTTGTGATTCCGCTTGCAGTGCTTGTATTCGGATTTGTGGTTTGGATGAGAAGGAGGAAGGCATAGAAAAATGATGAAAAAATCGAAAACGTTATGGATTCTTCTCCTTATTTTTGCTCTGCTTGTTGCCATTTTCTTAGGACTAAAATCCTGGAATAAATCCAATGACGAGGAGGAAGAGGCAAAGAGGCAGGCCCAAAAGGTTCACATTTTTGAAGCAGACAGTCTGGCCGCCATGGAGTATGAGAAGAGTGACGGGACAGTGATGTCATTTTCCAAAAAGGACGGCGAATGGGTATATGGGGCTGACGAGACGATAGGGCTCGCAGAGGATACCATGGAAACGCTGGAAAATACATTTTCCGATATCACGGCTCTGAAAACGATTGAGAGTCCGGATGCATTGGCAGATTATGGTCTTGAGGAGCCGCAGTACCGGCTCCGGCTTTCCGGGGAGGACGAACAGACGCATACCTTCCTGGTAGGTGACGCAGCCGGGGAAAATTACTACTTTATGGAGGAAGGGCAGGAAACGGTATATACGGTGGAATCTGCCCTGGTTTCCGGGCTGCTCTGGGAGATTTCTGATGTGGCGAAGAAGGATCAATTTGTCTCTGTCACGGAAAATAATTTTGTAAAGGAAATCGTGACTATGCCGGATGGAACAGAATCGGTATATGATATTGCGGATAAAGATACTAAGGAAGAAAGCAGCGAAAATACGGAACAAGAATCTGATGCGGATCAAGAGACGAATAAAGATGTAAATGCGGATACTGAGTCTGCTGAGGCAAATGCGGAATCGGCTGACGACGAGGTAAAAGATGAGAAGAGTGCCAGAGTTTCTTCCGTGTGCGACGGACTTGCCAGCTTCTATTTTACGGATTGCATCGATTATCATGTGACCGATGGCACCCTGGGGCAATATGGATTAGCGGAAGGAAAACGGACGAAAGTGGTGCTGACCTACAAAGAAACGGTGGACTCTGACGAGGAGAAGGAGATTACCTTCTATGTGGGCAGTAAAGATGATACGGGGACGTATTATTACGTGCAGCTTGAAGGCTCCCAGATGGTCAATCGGGTGACGGCTACGAATGTGGAGCAGGCGCTGGGGCTCTCTGAGTTTGAGTGATGAAATAGAATTTGAGAACCAAGTATTTATACAGGTTTCAAGTAAATTTATCTAAGTATCGGCAACGATTTGGCAACATTCCGGGTTGAAAATCAATCCGTTCCGTCTTTTAAAGCCGGTGTAATCAGATTGCTTAATTCCTACGGATAAAGAGATGTTTAAAGCCCTCTTAGCTGTCATGAAACGAATCCCTGCCAGTTAGACGAGAGTAGTGTAGATGTTCAGTTTACTCTTGGCGAGTGGGTGGGGATTTGTTATTTCCTTGAAAATATGTGGAAAGTAGAAATGGTTTCTGATAAAATGGTTATATGATAGAGATAGTGAAATTTACAGGTAAAACGCAATGCAAAAGAAACAAATGCTGTTAGATAATATTGATAAAATCCATACTACGAAAACGGGTGCCGGTAGAATAAAGAAAAATTTCAAATCAGGTACCGACGATGTGGTTGGGTACTATAAAAATAGGGTATTAGATAAGAATGCAGAGGTTCATTTTGAAAACAAAGGTAATGGTACAAAATGGAGGAAAAAGATTATGGCAAGTTATGAATGTTGTGAATGTGGTGTTGACATGGAACTGGATTTGGACGAAAAGATGTTGAGATGCCCTAATTGTGGTTGCGAGTCTTCTATTGATGATGATGAAATTGCTAGATATGAGGGAGATTATTATAGTAGTGAATGTCTACCAGTTGATGAAGCTGCACTAATTTGGGCTTCACATGGTAAAGATGAAGATTATATGTGTGGCTATTCAGAATATGAATTAGAGGATGCATTATAATTTCAAAGGCTATCATTTAGTGAAAGCGATTGGTTTAAAGAACACGCAGTAATTATATTATAGAAATGTGAAACATGGTAATGATAAAGAATATAATAATACATATTTAAGAGAAAAGGAGAAAAAATGGTTTTTATTAATGACTCGTTAACTATAGTTTTAGTTGGTGATTGGAATAAACTATATATTCAACCAGATTGGGTAGCGAATAATGTATTTGAAAAAGAAGAAATTGAGATAGGAATTAATGGGCAAGGGTCTGATTTTGCAGTGTCATATAGAGAAAATGGTGTTGTAGTTTCCCCTGGACAGAGTAAGGTAGTTTTCTCTGTTATCAATACAGATGATGAAACGTTAAATAAATTATGCCAATGCATAAATAATTTTGTAGAAAAAGCATATACACCACAATTATTTGCTTATGGACTAAATGCTGATTTTTTGGAAGAAGAGGGTATTTTATTTGCTGAGGTGATTGATTCAATGTCAGACACTAGGGATATTGTGGAGAATGGATATGAAGTTGTTTCAACAAAAATCAGTAGGACTTTAAAACGTGATGATAAATTTATCAATATGGATTGTAATTTAGAAAACAAAAATCTGATGGTACATTTTAATGAACATCATAATCCAGGGGAAAATAAACCTAATTTTTGTATAGATGATATAAAAAATTTTATTGAAGAATCTTGCGGTATTTTACGTGGGTTAGGATATGAAATAGAGGGTGATGAATAATGATAAATACGAAGCATATTAAAGTAGAATTTGGAAGGACGGTATATTCTCAAAATAGGAAAGAAACAGAAGAAAATACCCAAGGAAGTAGACAAGAAAGAATTGAAGTAATAAAAATGATAAAGAAAGGAACTGATGAAAAAACGTTTTCAGGTTACAGAAAAGTAAACTATGCAGAAAAAAAAGTGAAAGAAACATATCAGAAAATTAATAAGATGTTAGGAGGAAACTAATGTCTTTGCAAAAAGAAACAATAGGATATAAAATAGACCAAAATATCCATTTTACCTACAAAACAGAACCTGACATGTCTTCCCTTTGCCAAGGAGATATTCTAGCAATTACTGAGGAATTGTCATTAGTGTTAAAGGAGGTTCACCCGTATTTTTTAAATGAACAATATAAATATTTTATGGTTCTATCCCAAAGTTGCGACTTAGTGCGAAGAAACGGGAAACCCTGTAAAACTCCATATATTACACTGGCGGCTATTAGAAGTTACACAGATTTCTTAGAGAGAATGCTTATCAAAGGAAAATATGCTGAAAAGAATCATGGACTTTTGCTAATGGATGAAAAAAATAAAGATCGAGCATATCAGGTTGTTGAAAGATTGTATAATAATACTGAGCCTGAATATTTTTTTCTTTATAAAGAAGAAGCATTAAGATTTCCTGAATCTATGGTTGCCTATTTAAAGGTGTCAATTGCTTTAAAAAGTAATGAACATTATGACGAGTGTTTGCGGGCAAAAAGAATAGAGTTGACAGATGAATTTAAAGCTAAATTGGGGTGGTTAGTGGGAAATATGTATTCGCGGGTTGGAACAGCAGATTGGGAAGGGATTATGTCGGCTCAAGCAAGGAAGGATATGTTAAGTCAGGATCTTAATTCCATGTGTATTATAGGTAATAAAGAACAGTTAAAACAGTTAAAAAAAGAAATTTTGGAAAGAACTGAATTAAATCCCAAACATGAGGAAGCTGTCGCATTTATAGAAGATATCACTATAAAAACAAAGTATGATAAAGTTATGGAGATTATAGAAAATGTGATTCAAACATCCTCTAAGAAAATATCGCAAGAAGAAAAAGAAAAACTATTAAAGGCAATTAAAAGTAGAAGTGCACTTAAAACACTTATTACATAATGAAAAAAGAGTGGCAAAGGCAGGAGAAACTGAGTAATTATAGCGGATAGGGGAAAAGAGTGGGCAGAAATTGGAGCAACAATCTGTACACTCTTTTATTGCTTTGTATATCTAAAAGATGCACTTGTGTTGGAAATAGAGCAACATTTTGCTGACGCTATTTACAATTTAACAGGGGTGCAGTAAAATGAGCGATAAAGTGAACAATATATTATCGAGGGAAAAATTACGATGAAACGTTTATATGAAAAATTAGAAGAATATTCCAAATCCGACTACTATGGTTTCCATATGCCGGGCCATAAACGGAATGAGAACGTGATGGGAATTTCGCTTCCCTATAGTATCGATATCACGGAGATAGAAGGATTTGATGATCTGCATCATGCGGATGGAATCCTTAAAGAAGCCCAGGCACGGGCGGCGGCAGTATTTGGGGCAGATGAGACGCATTTCCTTGTAAATGGAAGTACGGTGGGAATCCTGAGCGGGATTCTGGGCTGCACCCGCAGAGGAGATAAGATTCTGGTGGCGCGGCACTGCCATAAGTCGATCTACCATGCCATTTACCTGAATGGACTTGTGCCCCGCTATCTTTATCCCGAGTTTGACGGCAAATCGGGGATTAATGAGGAAATTCAGAAGAAGGACGTGGAAAATATGCTGGTGGCTGAGCCGGATATCCGGGCGGTGGTCATCGTTTCGCCCAGCTATGACGGCGTGGTGTCGGACGTGGAGGGGATAGCGAGGGTCGCTCACGCCCATGGAATTCCGCTGATCGTGGACGAGGCGCACGGGCCACATTTTGGGTTCCATTCTTATTTTCCCGAGAATTCGAACCGTCTCGGGGCAGATGTGGTGATTCATAGTCTGCATAAAACCTTGCCTTCGCTTACGCAGACGGCGCTTTTGCACCTCAATGGGAAATACGCAGACCGGGGGAAGATCCGTATGTATCTGGATATGCTGCAGAGCAGCAGCCCGTCCTATATTTTTATGGCGAGCCTGGACGCATGTGTGGACTTGCTGGAAAGAAAGAGCGGGGAACTGTTTGACAGATATGCCGCCAGGCTTGGGGGGCTGAGAAAAGAGCTTGGAGGGCTTAGGAAATTGCACCTTGTGCAGACCAAACATTTTGACCGTTCTAAACTGGTAATTTCTGTGGCTGGAACGGAATTGACAAGTCATGCGTTATATGAGAAACTATTAAATGACTATCATTTGCAGATGGAAATGGCAGCGGGCAGCTACGTACTGGCAATGACATCGATTGCCGATACGGAAGAAGGGTTCGAGCGGTTGAAACATGCTTTGTTTGAGATTGATGAAGAACTAATGCGTGTTGGGGGAGAAAATTTGCGGGAGCTTGGGAGAATGCCAGAAGAAACGGGTACGTATAATCCGGAAAAAATAGCCAGGAAATCCTGCCAGGAAATACCAGGCCGCATATGCAGGCAGGAGCAGATCTATACCCCGTATGAGATACGGGAAATGCAGTTTGCCGGCCAGTGTGAGGAAATCTTGTGGAAAGAAAGTGCCGGCAGGATCTCCATGGATTTCGCTTACCTCTATCCGCCGGGAAGTCCGGTGATCGTGCCGGGCGAGCGGATTGCGAGGGAAGCGGTGGAGCTTCTTACATATTATGAGCGGCAGCATTTTCGCATTGAGGGAATCTGCCGGGAAGGTTATATCAGGGTGTGGAAAAATGGGTAAGATATTTTATCTGATGGGGAAAAGTTCATCAGGGAAAGATACAATCTATAAAGAACTGCGGGAAATGATGCCGCAGCTAAAGACGGTGACGATCTACACCACCCGTCCGATCCGGGAAGGGGAGACGGAAGGGGTGGAGTACCATTTTGTGGGGGAGAAGGAGCTGGACGCTTTTCTGGATGAGGGAAAGGTGATCGAACTTCGCGCCTATGATACTGTGTATGGCGTTTGGAAATATTTTACAGTAGACGACGGACAGTTCGACCTTGCGCATGAGGATTTCCTGATGATCGGAACGCTGGAGTCTTATGAAAAGATGCGGGAGTATTTCGGGGAACAGGTGATGGTTCCTCTCTATATTGAAGTGGAGGACGGCGAGCGCCTCAGCCGCGCACTTAGGCGGGAGCGGGAGCAGAGAGAACCGAAGTATGCTGAGATGTGCCGCAGATTTCTGGCTGACACCCAGGATTTCGCGGAAGAGAACATCGAACGCCTGGGGATTCGGGAACGCTTTGAAAATATAGAAATTAACGAGACATTAAGAAAAATTTCAGAAAGAATTCAAAACTTGTGTGAGAATTTAGACTAGGTATTCAGAGGAAAATGTGGTATACTAATAAAATGATATTAGGTATTTTACAGATAAAGAGGGTGAGGATATGTCAGGATTTAAAGATGTCGTAGGACATACAGATATCATACAATATATACAGACAGCATGCAGTCAGGATAAAGTTTCCCACGCCTATATATTAAACGGGGAGAGAGGAAGCGGGAAGAAGCTTCTGGCGAGGCTGTTCGCTATGACGCTTCAGTGCGAGAATAATTCGGAAGATCCGTGTTATGAATGCCATTCCTGTCGTCAGGCGGTAAGCGGTAATCACCCAGACATTATCCGGGTAACACATGAGAAGCCGAATTCCATCAGCGTGGACGATATCAGAGTACAGATCAACGAAGATATCCAGATAAAGCCATATAGTGGAAAATATAAGATTTATATTGTTCCTGATGCGGATATGATGACGGTGCAGGCGCAGAATGCTCTTTTGAAGACCATCGAGGAGCCGCCGGCCTATGCGGTGATCTTTTTGCTGACGGAGAACGCACAGAGCTTGCTGCCGACGATTTGCTCCCGGTGCGTGATGCTGAAGCTGCGCAATATTAAAGATACATTAGTGAAGAAATATCTTATGGAGCATCTGGAAGTGCCGGATTACAAAGCCGATGTGTGTACTGCATTTGCGCAGGGTAATGTGGGACGAGCGATCATGCTGGCGAATTCCGAGCATTTTAATGAGATCAAGGACGAGGCGATTCTGCTTCTGAAATCTATTGATACCATGGAGCTTCCTGATCTCATGGATGCGGTAAAGCGTATTTCGGTCTATAAGCTGGAGATCACGGATTATTTGGATATCCTGATGATCTGGTATCGTGATGTTCTGATTTATAAAGCGACAAAGAATATTGACAGAGTGATTTTTGGCGAGCAGCTTGAATATATCCGGGAGCGCGCAAGGAAAAGCTCTTATGAGGGAATCGAGACGATTCTTCAGGGCATAGAAAAAGCGAAGGCGCGTTTAAAAGCGAATGTGAATTTTGAACTGGTGATGGAGCTGATGCTGCTCACGATAAAGGAGAATTAGACGATGACAAAAGTGATTGGAGTCCGGTTCCGCACGGCAGGGAAGGTGTATTATTTCTCGCCGGGAAAACTGAAGGTTAAGCAGGGGGAACAGGTAATTGTAGAGACTGCCCGGGGCGTTGAGTTTGGAAATGTAGTTTTGGGCACCAAGGAAGTGGCAGACGAGGAGATTACGCAGCCGCTGAAGGCTGTCATTCGAATCGCTACTGACGACGACCGCAGAATAGAGGAGAAGAACCGCAAGAAGGAAAAAGAGGCGTTTCAGATCTGTCTGGAGAAGATTCAGAAGCATGGTCTGGAGATGAAGCTGATCGATGCGGAATATACATTCGATAACAATAAAGTACTGTTTTACTTTACGGCGGACGGAAGAATCGATTTCCGGGAATTGGTGAAGGATCTGGCGGCGGTGTTCCGCACCAGGATCGAGCTTCGGCAGATCGGCGTCCGGGACGAGACGAAGATCCGCGGCGGTATTGGCATCTGCGGGCGGGAGCTTTGCTGCCATACCTATTTGTCGGAGTTTGCCCCGGTTTCTATCAAGATGGCGAAGGAACAGAATCTGTCCCTGAATCCGTCCAAGATTTCCGGTGTGTGCGGAAGGCTGATGTGCTGTCTGACCAATGAGGAAGAGACTTATGAAGAGCTGAATAGTCATTTGCCGTCAGTGGGAGATACGGTCACGACGCCGGAAGGACTGAAAGGGGAAGTGCAGTCGCTCAGCGTGCTCAGGCAGCAGGTGAAAGTGGTGGTGACCCTGGATAACGACGAGAAGGAGATTCGCGAATATAAAGCGGGTGAACTGAAATTCAGGCCCAGAAGGCGGAAGAACGATGTGAAGCTTTCCAAACAGGAGATGAAGGAGCTTGCGGCTCTGGAAAAAGGTGAAGGAGCGTCAAAGTTAGATGACAACTAATCTGAAACCGGGAGAGAGGTTAGACGATTTACAGATAAAGGGTTATGAGATTATCCAGCACCCGGGGCGTTTCTGTTTTGGAATGGACGCGGTGCTGCTTTCGGCATTTGCCAGAGTGAAGACGGGAGAATGTGTTCTTGATCTGGGGACAGGAACGGGTATTCTCCCGATTCTTTTCGCTGCAAAGACTGCGGGAGAGCATTTTACCGGGCTGGAGATTCAGGAAGAAAGCGCAGACATGGCAAGGCGGAGCGTAGAGCATAATGGGCTTACGGGGCGTGTGTCGATCGTCACGGGGGATATACGGGAGGCGTCGGAACTATTTGGCGGTTCTTCTTTTGACGTGGTAAGTACGAACCCGCCGTACATGATTGGAGGCCACGGGCTGGCCAATCCCGAGAGCGCCAAGGCGATCGCGCGGCATGAGGTCCTGTGTACTTTGGAAGATGTGTTGCGGGAGAGCGCCAGAATCGTGAAACCCCAGGGAAGATTCTATATGGTGCACCGTCCGTTCCGTTTGGCAGAGATTCTGGAAGGAATGTGCAGGGTGAATCTGGAGCCGAAACGCATGCGGCTGGTGTACCCGTATGTGGATAAGGAGCCGAATATGGTTCTGGTGGAAGGGATCCGGAATGGGAAACCGCGTATGACGGTGGAACCGCCGCTGATCATTTATGAGAAGGACGGGCGGTATACGAAGGAAGTGCTGGAGCATTACGGAATGGACGGGACCGGAGGAGTATAAGATGGCAGGAACATTATATTTATGTGCGACCCCGATCGGGAATCTGGAAGATATGACGTTTCGGGTAATCCGTACCTTAAAAGAAGTGGATCTGATCGCGGCGGAGGATACGAGAAACAGTATCAAGCTGCTGAATCATTTTGAAATTAAAACGCCGATGACGAGTTATCACGAGTATAACAGGATCGAGAAGGGACATAAGCTGGTGGAGCGTCTGCTTGCGGGGGAAAATATCGCGCTGATCACGGATGCCGGAACGCCGGGGATTTCTGACCCGGGGGAGGAACTGGTGCAGATGTGCTATGAGGCGGGAGTTCCTGTGACTTCCCTTCCGGGGGCGGCTGCCTGTATTACGGCGCTTACGTTATCGGGACTTTCTACCAGACGGTTTGCATTTGAAGCCTTTCTGCCGGCAGATAAGAAGGAGCGGCAAATGGTACTTTCGGAGCTTGCGGAGGAAACCCGGACGATGATAGTCTATGAGGCGCCGCACCGTTTGGTCAGAACGCTTAGGGAACTGGGGGAAGTGCTGGGGGAAGAACGGCGTCTTACCGTGTGCCGGGAGCTCACGAAGAAGCATGAGACGGCATTTCGCACCACATTTGCAGAGGCGTTTTCTTATTATGAGAGTAATGAACCGAAAGGGGAATGCGTTCTGGTCATCGAGGGAAAGAGTCGGGATCAGATCGTGCAGGAAAAGCGGGACGAATGGGAGAAAATGAGCATTCCTGAGCATATGGAATATTATCTGGGGCAGGGAATGGAGAAGAAGGAAGCCATGAAGCAGGTGGCAAAGGACCGCGGAATGGGGAAGAGAGACGTGTATAAGGCTCTTTTATAAAAAGTGGCTGTGAAAGGGGCACTTCACATAAGGAAGTGTCCCTTATGCCGTCTTTAACCATTTGCAGAGTGGAAAAATTTATTGTCGTATGCTACAATAAAGACCGAATATGCAAACTCTGTATGGGATATACTGATTGGAGGAATATACGTGGCAGATAGAGAGGTCGGCTTTGTTGTGGATGACGAATACAAGACATGGATAGAAAATATAAAGAATAAGATAAAGCATAGTCAGATAAAAGCTTCTGTTAAAGTGAATTATGAGGTGCTTGATTTGTACTGGGATATAGGCAGAGATATTGTTACAAAACAGAAACATGCCAAATGGGGTGATGCGTTTCTTACAACAATGAGCAGGGATTTGAAGAAAACTTTTCCCGATATGTCAGGCTTTTCCGTGCAAAATTTGAAAAGCATACGTTATTGGTACACATTTTACAACTCCGATGAAAATGGCTTACAGGCTGTAAGCCAAATGGAACTGATTGAAAAAATGGTAAAAGGAATTCCTTGGGGCCATAATCAGAGGATTATGTATAAATGTAAAAATATCCAAGAAGCTTTGTTCTATGTGCAAAAAACAATGGATAACGGATGGAGCAGGACTGTCTTGGAGCATCAGATAGATAGTGATTTATATAGCCGACAGGGGAAAGCTATTACCAATTTCCAGTTAAAGTTACCAGAGCCGCAGTCTGATTTGGCGGAGCAGACATTGAAAAATCCATACAATTTTGACTTCCTGACATTGCGTGAAGAGTATAATGAAAAAGAATTAGAGGCTGCTCTCATTAACCAGATTACACAGTTCCTGTTGGAATTGGGCACAGGATTTTCATATTTGGGCAGGCAGGTACATTTGCATGTTGGAGAAAGTGATTTTTATATGGACTTACTTTTTTATCATGTCCGTCTACATTGCTATGTTGTCGTGGAGTTGAAAACGGAGAAATTCAAGCCAGAATTTGCGGGTAAATTAAACTTTTATGTAACCGCCGTTAATAAACAGATGAAAACGAAACAGGACAATCCAACAATAGGTATACTTATCTGTAAAGATAAAGATGATGTTGTTGCGGAATATGCTCTTGATGATATCTCACAACCAATCGGAATCGCGGAATATGAATTGACAAAGGTGCTTCGTGAGGAATTTAAGAGCAGCTTGCCGACGGTTGAAGAAATAGAAAATGAGTTGGCTGAATAAATTGGCTTACAGATTCTGATTACAGGGGATTTTGATTTTTTGTAAGGCAGTTTGCTGTTTTAGCAACTATGACGATACATATAAGGGTAACCAAAGGTTGCCCTTATATGTATTTTTAAGGAATTTTACTTGTGAAAATGAACGGTAAAACTACATTTATCTCCCCGAGTATAGGATCTTGAGTATTCGATAACCCGCTTGTTTTCGTCATATGTCGTGCAGGAGAACAGAAATACCGTGTCATCTTTCGTGATATTTATCATTCGCGCATCTGATTGAGCCAACTGTACCAAATCCAGAACCTGCCATGCTCTGGTGGGATTTATCCCATAAAATTTGTAGATTTCGAGCATGCTGAATACGGAAATATCGATGTCATCTATATTCGGCACTAAATTGTATGGGATATAGATTTCCTGAATGGCAATCGCCTCATCATCAGCATAGTCTAAACGTTTAATATAATAAATGTCATCATCCTCATCAATCTGAAAGATTGAGGCATATTTTTCACCAGCCCGCCTTTGCCCGCGCAATAAGATCTTTTTGCCCGCACGGACATTCTGCTCATTCATCGTCTGAGTGAAACCGCCCAGCACTTCCAGATCCCGTTCGTATTTGGACAATACATAGACTCCTTTTCCCTGGACACGTTTTAGCAGCCCTTCCTTTACCAGCGTGTCGACCGCACTGCGAACCGTCAGGCGGTTTATTCCGTAGGTCTCTGCGAGTACATTCTCCGTGGGTATCGCTGTTCCGGGTGCATACTCTCCATCTTCTATTTTGGAACGTATAACTTCGCGGAGCTGTACGTACATCGGAGCCTGATAATCGATTTCTGTTATTCCTGACAAAATAAACGCCTCCTTTTTGAATGTATGTTGGTGGTGTACTAAGTCTATGAAGTGGCCGGTTTTCGAGTCAGTTCACTGGCGAAGCAAACGTACTCGGATCTGGTAATCTCCTTAAAATATTCAAAGATTCGGTCTTCGCTGTCGCTGGTAACGCCCGATTGGTATATAACCGGGCTCCCCTGCTCTACCGCCAGATATTGTGCCTCTCTCTCATCACAACTGGAAATGCTTAACTTTTCATAACCGCTCTGCGCCTCTACCCCGTAAAATTGTCTGAGAATCGTATAGAGGGAGGCGTTGGATAAATCATGTTCATCGAGCCCCGGAAAACGTTTCGCGTCCAGAAAAATGGTGGATATCGTTACCGGTACTCCATCAAGACTTCTGACCCGTTCCAGCCGCCAGACTTTGTGCCCCAAAGGCAGTTTCATCTTTTGACCGATATTCTTAGAGGTCTCGCAAAGCTTTAAACCAAGTATCTGGCTTGTGATTTCTCTTTGTGCTTCGACGGCAGCCTGGTGCAACCCTTTGATATCGCGGAGATTGCGTATTACTTTTTCCCTTGCTACATAGGTGCCTGAACCGGTCTTATTATAAATTATTCCCTGTGAGATCAATTGCTTGATTGCACTTCTGAGCGTCGTACGATTGAAATTCCACATTTCGCACATCTTCCGCTCCGAAGGAAGCTGATCATCTGCCTGTAATCCGTTCTTTATAATATAGTTTTCAATTTTTTCGATAGCCTCATCGCGAGGCTTTTGATATTCTATTTTCATAGCAGATTTTCCTCAAATTTGTATATTTTGTCGTCTAAGTATCATCTTAGAACATCTATAAAAAAATGTCAACATATCAAATTGGGCTTGAAACCTGGAAAGATGTGAGACGTTATACCGAATGGTGAGTGGATTGGTTTAAATAACTTGGAATTTTGTATAATAAATGACTCGGAAAAGGTATACTTTTCGAACAAAATGGAAGAAAATATAAGTTGTTCATAAAAAAGAGAAGGGTAACTGGTATAAAAATCATCTGGATTATGCTAAGGAAGTATATGATTTTTAGAATCCATCAAGTTTAGAGGAAGTTATCTGGTTTATTTTTTAGGAATGTTATTTATATAATAATTGATTTGAAGGGGAGAAAAGGCTTGAAAAGAAGGAATTTATTGTGCAATTATTATAAAACAGAGACGGTGTATTTGTGGAAATGAACTGAAAAACAGAAAATAATTGGTTTTATATTGACAAAATTCATCTATAAGATTAATATGTAATCAGATTTGGTACCGAAATCACGCAAACTCATCTAAATAAAAGGAGGTAAAGTGCGATGGCACAAACACAAGAAAAGGTTCAGCCGATAGGGAATCAGGTTGAATTGAAGAGAAAATTAGGGCTTGGCGCAGCAGTGGCCCTCAGTGTAGGCAGTACGATTGGGTCGGGTATATTCTCGTCATTAGGCGAGGTGGCGGCAGCGAGCCACACAGCGATTATCATGTTGTTAGCGTTTGTTATCGGAGGTATTATCAATGTTCCGGCCAATCTGTGTTATGCAGAGCTGGCGACGGCTTATCCGGAAGACGGCGGGCAGTACGTATATTTCCGCGAGGCAGGTTCCAGACCGTTAGCGTTCCTTACCGGCTGGATCAGTTTCTGGGCGACAGATTCCAATGCAATCGCAGTTATGGCGCTTGCAGCAGCAAACTATGTTGGATTTCTTTTGGGGTGGGACGGTATTGTATTGAAGTTTGTTGCGGTTGCGTTGATTGTTGGATTTACGTTTTTACACGCACGAAGCGTAGAAGGCGGCGGAAAGTTCCAGACATTTATTACAGCTTTTAAGATCTTACCGTTCATTCTTTTGATTGGAGTCGGAATCTTCTACATAAAAGGCGATCTGATCACAGCGCCGGCAGCGGCGGGAGCTTCCGCCGGCTTTGCAACCTTACTTGGTGCGATCTCGGCAACGACATGGTCCTTTGATGGTATGAGTGCAGTCTGCTACATGGGCGGCGAGATTAAAGATCCACACAAAAATATGCCGCGCGCCTTAATTATTTCAGTAGGCGTAGTAAGTTTGCTTTACCTGTTACTGTCATTTGTTGCAACGGGTCTTCTGCCGATCGATGAGCTGGCGAACAGCAGCGCTCCGATCGCTGACGCGGCAGCCCAGATTCCGATGATCGGAAAAGCGGCAGGTACTATTACCGGCGTGTGCGCGGTAATCGTTATCATTGGCGTGTTATCCAGCCAGATCATGTTTTCCGCACGTATGCCATATGCAATGGCAAAAGACGGCCTCTTCTTTAAAGCTTTTGGCAAGATCCATAAAGAGTGGGAAACACCGTATGTAGCATTGTTTATCGAGAGTGCAGTAGCGATCATCATGGTATTCGCGGGATCACTTTCCGATCTGCTGGGATATTTTACACTGGTAGCGCTCGTGAAAAACTTTATGACTTTTGCAAGTATTCTTCTGTTACGTAGAAAAGCAGATTACAAGCCGACCTGGAGAATGCCGGCATGGGGGCTTATGATCGTAGTGGCTATGGGAACTACCATGACCCTGATTGTTTCCACATTTATGTGGGCACCGATTCCGGGTATCATCGCGGCGGTTGTCGTAGTTGGAACAGGACTTCCGGTATATTATTACTGGGAAAGCAAGAATAAGAAGGCAGCAATGAAAGGTTAATCATAATCTGACAATATTATAATAAGAAGAAAGAGGGATTTTGAAATGTTAAAATTTGATGAGCAGTGGCAGCTTGACAATGTAAATGGGATGCTTGTACGGCGTCCCGAGGTAGAAAAGATCGCAGACGAGCTTTTTGAAAAGGGTTTTGACGGCATGTACTTTATGGGGATGGGAGGAACTCTGGCATCCAGTATGCAGGTAGTAGACGGAACCATCGGAAAATCAGCGCTGCCGTTCTATACACAGAGCGCAGCAGAGTATCTGACAAATGGAAATAAACGTCTGACAGATAAGTCTGTGGTTGTGATCGCATCTGTTACCGGAACAACAAAAGAAATGGTTGAAGCCGTGAAAAAAGTAAAAGAACTTGGCGCAACCGTTGTAGGATTTATTGAAGAGGCAAATTCACCGCTGGCGGAAATGTCCGACTACCTGCTCTCTTATCCGAAGAATGAGCAGATGAAGCTGTTCATGCTGGCACATCGTCTGATGTACAGAAACGGAGAGTTTGATGATTATGAGCGTTTCTATAAAGAACTGGATGAGCATCTTGCAGAGGATCTGGTAGAAGTAGAGAAGGCAGCCGATGCATTTGGCGAGCAGTTCGCGATCGCACATAAGGACGACCCGATCCATTACTACATTGGCGCGGGAAATATGTGGGGTGCTACCTACTCTTATGCAATGTGCTACGTAGAGGAGCAGGAGTGGCTGCGTACAAAATCTATCCATGCTGCCGAATTTTTCCATGGAACACTGGAGATCATCGATCGGGATACGAATGTGACACTGTTCATGGGAGAAGATGAGGAACGTCCGTTATGTGAACGTGTAGCGCGTTTCCTGCCGCAGATTACCTCACGTTATACGATCATTGACACCAAAGACTATGAGCTGAAGGGAATCAGCCCGGAATTTAGAGGATTGATCTCTTATATGGTAATGCACTGCGTGACGCAGAGAATCGATGCGTACATAGAGAAGCTGAACTGCCATCCGCTTTCTATCCGCAGATATTATCGTCAGTTGGATTACTAAGAAGAACCGGAGTACAGGGAGCAGGCATGGAAAGTGATAGGAAGGAAAATGCCTGCTCCCTTCTGAAAAAATGGAGATTGAGAAATGAAAATAGCGGTAATAGGAGATAACTGTATTGATATTTATCCGAAATTAGATAAAAAATATCCAACCGGTAATATTGTAGACACAGGAGTCAATCTTAAAATACTGGGAGCGTCTGTTTCAGTGATTTCAACGACGGGCAGTGATTTTCATGGGCGTTGGATGTATGAGAGTCTCCAAAAGGCCGGACTGGATGTGAGCCATTTAAAAGTAGAAAATGGGGCAACGGCCGTAACCTATATGGATATGAACGGACTGGACCGGGTGCATGGAGAATATCTGGAAGGCGTTTTGGAAACGATGAGCTTTGATGAGGAGGATATTTCTTTTTGCACAAAACACGACTGGGTTCATAGTGCTATCTGGGGAATGGCAGAAAATACACTGGAACATATAAAAAAGCAGCAGGTTCCGATCAGCTTTGATTACTCAAATCAATTGGAGCATCCGCTGGTCGAAAAGACTCTTCCATTCGTCGATTATGGATTTTTTTCCTACCCGGCAGGCAGAGACGCCTATATTGAACAGTATTTAAAAGATAAAGTTGACAGAGGAATGAAAGTCGCCGTTGCAACCTTTGGAGATCAGGGAAGCCTGGCATATGACGGCGCGAGATTTTACAGAGGCCAAATTGTGCAGGCAAATCTGGTAAATACGGTTGGAGCGGGCGACAGCTTTATTGCAGGTTTTATCTACGAATATAGCATGTCCGGATCAATTGAGCAGGCTTTGGATAAGGGGGCACAAGTGGCGGCTAAGGTCGTATCTGTATTTGGCCCGTGGCAAGGCTGTCCGGTGATACCGGCCTGGCAGGAATGGTAGATGAAGCGCTGCCAGATATTACGAGAGGCATAATAGAACAGGAGAAAATGGAATGAAAATCGGGATGTTTACATTTGGGTATCAGAGAAACCCGCTGGAACACTGTTTTCAGGATGCGAAAAAATTTGGATATGATTTCATCGAGCTATGGGGAGGACGTCCCCACGCATTTGCACCGGATCTGAAAGCCGGAGAAATAGGGGAGGTAAAACGCCTCATTGATCAATACGAGATGCCGGTTTTGGGATATACCCCGGAGCATAATGCCTACCCATATAATTTTATGATCGGTAGTGAACGGCAGAGACGGGATGCCATAGAATATTTGAAGATATGTTTGGATATGGCAAAGGAACTGGGAGCCGATTACATGTTGATCAGCCCGGCTCATGCAGGTTATCTGGCTACTCGCCGGGAAATCTGGGACCGCATGGAGAAAACGGTACGCGAGTTAGGCGAGCACGCAGAGAAAACAGGCGTGAAGCTGGTGGTCGAGACGTTGACGCCTTATGAAAGCAATGTATTTACAAGCGCCAATGACGCGGTGGAGCTGTTTCAGAAAATTGATTCTCCCTATGTGGTGGGAATGTGTGACCTTGTGCCGCCTTTTGTGCAGTATGAGAGTATTTTGGCATATCTGGACAAGCTTGGTGAAAAAATGTATCATTTCCATATTATTGATGGAGAGCAGGGAACAGATAGCCACATTGTCCCCGGTGAGGGTTCCATTCCTCTTCGCGAGTTGTTTATGGAGCTAAAAGAGGCGGGATATCAAGGGACTGCCACCTTGGAGCTGGTAAATGGATATATCAATGAACCCAGGCTGTATGCAAGAAGAAGCATTGACAATGTAAGAGCCTACATGAAAGAGGCGGGATTCTAAGGAGGAAGTGGCATAATGTTTATCGATATGCATGTTCATCCGGCTTTTTATGAACCGATCTGCCAGGATGCGGAAATGGTCAGAATGCGTCATGAAAAGCTGCAGATTCACAGAAATTCGGCGGCACCGCTTGATGATGTGAAAAATAAAATGGATTGCGCGGGAATTGACAAACTCTGCCTGTTACCAATGGATGTAAGCAGTGTTGATGGAAAAGCGCTGGTTATGAATGAAGAGATTGCAAGCCTGATAGCTATGGAGCCGCAGAGATTTATCGGTTTTGCAGGGGTGGATCCGCTTAAGGATGACGCCTGCGGGAAACTGGAATATGCTTTTGATGAGTTAAAGCTAAAAGGATTGAAGCTGAATCTGGGAAGGCTTCACTGCTATCCGGACGATGAACGGCTGGAAGCGGTATACCAATTCTGTGAAAGCAGGAAAAAACCTATTATTTTTCACAGTGGTCTGAGTTGGGAGCCGGATTGTGTTGCAAAATACTGCCGCCCGATGGAATTCGAGGAAATGGTGCAAAGGCATCCTAATCTGAAGATATGCCTGGCGCATTTTGGATGGCCATGGACTGGGGAAACGGCGATGCTGATGGTAAAATATCCGAATGTATATGCTGATACCGGCGTACTCTATTTTGATAGTGCTCTGGAATTTTACAAAAAACTATTTACCCAGGATATTCCGGTCACATGGATCGACCGTAGTCTCCGTCATCAGGTCATGTTCGGAAGTGACGCTCCAAGATTTGAACAGATGAGGATGGCGAAGGCGCTGGATCACCTGGGATTTAGAGAGAGTACTCTGGAGCTGATAAAAGGACAGAACGCACTTGAGTTTATTGGTGTATAGGAGGATTGTTATGATACGGATGTATAGTTATAGGATACTCACAAAGGAGTATAATCAGATGATCCTTGTGACGGATAAGCTTCGTGAGGCCGTCCGCGAGAGCGGGATTCAAAATGGAGTTGCAACCGTTATGACAATGCATACCACAACGGGTATTGCGGTGAATGAAGCATTGGAGTGCCTGGAAAGTGATATTGCTAATATGCTTGAAAAAAATGCCCCGGAGGAGGGTACATATTCCCATGCACGAATGTTGCATGATTATGGTTCAACTGCCGGAAACCCTACGGGTCATTTGAAATCCTATTTAACAGGAAATCACTGTCACTTCTATGTGATAGATGGCGAATTGATTCAGGGAGGGGCACAGGATGTGTACTTCTGCGAGTTCGACGGACCAGCCAACCGCATGATAAAAATTTTTATAGATGGTGAGTAATTGCAGGGGCGCATCATATTGATTTTTATGACAATTCCGGCAAAAGTATGCTATACTGGATTATATTAATCAGAAAAGGGAGAAGTGTAATGCAGTCTGAATACCGCGGAAAACCGCGAGATATCGCAGTTGAATTGCTGGAATGTTATATAAAAGAGAATCATATGAAGCCGCACGACCGTCTGCCTGCAGAGCGCAGGATGTGTGAGATGTGGGATATCAGCCGTACCACTTTGCGCAAAGCGGTGCGGAAGCTGGAGATCGAGGGAAAGGTGTATAGCGTGGTGGGAAGCGGCACCTATGTTTCCCCTCCGAAATATGTGCGAAATCTTCAGGATATCGAGAGCCTGGGCATGAAGCGTAAAGCGCAGGAGTCCGGCAGAAAGATTACGGCAGTTCTCGTGTCATCATCTGTGATTGAGTGTACAAAGCAGATCTCTATGAAATTACATGTACCGTTAGGACATAAGATATTTGTGATATCGCGATTGAGATTAGTGGACGATAGTCCCGGGTGGATCGAGACTTCTTATCTTGACGCCGGGCGTTTTCGCGGCATAGAAGAGCACGATTTCACGCAGGAGTCACTTTATCATGTAATAGAAAATATATATGGAACGAAACTTACTCAGGGACAGCAGAAGGTCAGTATCACGTATACGACGAAGAAGGAGTCTGAATTGTTAAGGATTCCGGAAGAGACAGCGGTGATTTATGTGAGCGGTGTGATCTGTGGAAGCGATGGAGAACCTGTTGAGTATTGCAGGTCTGTTGTCAGAGCGGACAAGATTTGTTTTATGAGTATATTAAAGCAAATCCCCAAAGAAAAGAAAAACAGAGAATAACCGTTTGTTAATGTGCAGCCGCTCCTATTGCAAATCCGGCGTCCCTGGGATATGGATTGCAAAATGAGGTGAAGAAAATGAAAATAACTACAATTGGCGATAATTGTATGGATGTTTATGAGCAGCTTGGCCAGGCGTTTCCGGGAGGAAATCCGGTAAATGTTGCGGTTTATTTTAAGAGATATCAGCATGAGGTATCTTATATTGGAGTGGTGGGGGATGACAAATACGGCCCGGTGCTGAAAGAGGCCGTTGCACAAAAAGGCGTCGACACCTCCAGAGTCAGAACTCTGCCGGGTAAGACAGCGATTACTATTGTAGAGCTGGTAAATAATGACAGAGTATTCAAAGATTACGACGAGGGCGTTCTTGCGGACATCAGGCTTTCTGAAGATGATCTTGCTTTTTGCAGGGAGCAGGACCTGATCGTCAGCAGCATTTGGAGTCACATAGAATCTGACCTGCCGAAGATGCGTTCCGGAAAGAATATCATCGCGTTTGATTTCTCTACGGAGCGGGATAATCCGATCATCGATGAGGCGTTGCCCTATGTGGATTATGCATTTTTTGCATTTGATGAGGATGATGAACCGACAAGGGAATTTATCCGCAGAAGGCAGGCTCAGGGTGCGAAATATGTCATTGCCACCCTTGGAAGCAACGGAAGTATTGCTTATGACGGCAATCAGTTTTATAAATTTGGAATTATCTCTTGTGAAGTGGTAGATACCATGGGAGCGGGAGACAGTTATATCGCGGGCTTCCTGGATGGGGTCTTAAGAGGAGCGAGCCTCGAAGAGTGTATGCAGGCAGGAGCGAAGAACAGTACGATCACTATTGGGTACAAGGGCGCCTGGTAGTTAGTTAGGAAAGGCAGAAGAGTCATATGAGTGATATCAATTATCAATCCCCGATGTATTTGCAGCTGCGGGAGGTTATACGGAATAAAATAGAGTCCGGCGAGTATCCGCCGGGGACTGCAATACCGACAGAGAAGGAATTGGCAGAAACATATGAACTCAACCGTCTTACGGTGCGTAGTGCGATTGAAACTCTGGCGAATGAAGGAATTCTTAAAAAGATTCAGGGAAAAGGCATGTTTGTCATGGGGGAGAAAATCGAGAGGACCCTGGACACGCTGGGAGGATTTACACAGGTACTGAAGGACCGGCATATGAAGCCCGCCACAAGGATTCTTGCGAAGGGGCTTCGGAGGGCAGGAACCAAATTCGGAGATATTTTTCAGATAGATCCGGAGGAGAATATCTACTATATTAAATGTCTCTGCCTTGCTGATGACACGCCATATTCTATAGATGAGATTTATGTTCCGCAGTGTGTTCTGCCGAATCTGGACGATGTGGACCTGACCGTGTTTTCATTAGATGAAGTCTTTGAATTCTATAATATTGAGATAAAAACGGCGAACCAGACGCTGGAACTGACGCAGCTTGAGCAAAGCGACGCGAAGCTGCTTGGAATTAACAGCGAGCTTGCGGTGATGCTGTTTGAGTGTGTAAGTTATGATACAGATCACCGTGTAGTTGAGTTTTCACGTACATACAGCCGTGCAGATATTTGCAGCTTTACTGCTACGTTTCGTAATGATGACTAGTGTATCATTGACGTTTAGAATTATACCACCAGATATTCCGCGATACATTGTGTTGGCAGTAAGAGGTGTAAAAATAGTAAAACAGTAAGAGCTGCATGAAAAATTAAGAGTTATTTATATATTGTGGAGGAAATCAGTATGTTAAAAAATATACCGACTTGTATGTCGCCGGATTTGTTAAGAGCTTTGTGTGCCATTGGACACGGCTCTAAGATTATGATCTGTGATGGAAATTGTGATATCAATACGGTGGGACATGACAGGGCTTATCGTGTCCGTCTTGACGGAGTGGGAGGAGCTGAAGTTCTAAAAGCGGTCCTTCAATTGATTCCGTTAGATGATTATATTGATAATTCTGTTCGCATCTGCAATACGGAGAATGGAATTCCGGCGCCGGATGTGTGGAAGGATTATGAGGAAATTGTGAGAAACAGTGAGGAATATTCCAAACTGCCGAACGGAATTCAGTATCTGGACGATCCGGAGTTCTGGGCTGTTTCAAAGGAAATTGATCTGGTGATCGGCACCGGAGAAAGAGATGTGTATGGGAACATTTTCCTGCAGAAGGGAGTTATCCGCAAAGATAGCTAATTGGCTGTGGAGGGGACGGGCTTATGCCCGTCCTTTTTGCTGCCGGGCATATTTAAGTAAAGGTACGGTGGACATTCATCCCGGCGCCATGGATACTTGAAAGGGAAAAAATCCTTCTTTTCGTCAATTTGTACATGAAACTCGAAAATCTTTGTTCAAGTCGGTTATGGATTCTTTCCTAAATCTCTACTATACTTAGTGTCAGAAAGAAAACAGCGGCCGGGGCCGTACAAATTTAGGAGGAAAAGAACAATGGCAAGTTTATCATTGAAACATATCAACAAAACTTATCCGAATGGATTTGAAGCAGTTAAAGATTTCAACCTCGAAATCGAAGACAAAGAGTTTATCATCTTCGTAGGACCGTCAGGATGTGGTAAATCTACTACACTTCGTATGGTTGCTGGTCTGGAAGACATCACAAGCGGCGAGCTTCGCATCGGCGACAAGGTAGTTAACGACGTAGAGCCGAAGGACAGAGATATCGCAATGGTATTCCAGAACTACGCTCTGTATCCGCATATGACAGTATACGATAACATGGCTTTCGGTCTTAAGTTAAGAAAAGTACCGAAGGATCAGATCGATAAGATGGTTCGTGAAGCAGCTAAGATCCTTGACCTTGAGAAACTGCTTGATCGTAAACCGAAGGCTCTTTCCGGTGGACAGAGACAGCGTGTTGCTATGGGACGTGCTATCGTTCGTAACCCGAAGGTATTCCTTATGGACGAGCCGCTTTCTAACCTGGACGCTAAGCTTCGTGGACAGATGCGTATTGAGATCTCCAAACTGCATCAGAGACTGGGCACAACCATCATTTACGTAACACATGACCAGACAGAGGCTATGACCCTTGGTACCAGAATCGTAGTTATGAACGCTGGTATCGTTCAGCAGGTAGATACTCCGCAGGTACTTTACGATACACCGTGCAACCTGTTCGTTGCCGGATTCATCGGATCTCCGCAGATGAACTTCGTAGACGCTGTATGTAAAGTAAAAGGCAACAAAGTTGTTCTTCAGGCTGGCCCGGCAGAGATCGAACTTCCGGAAGCAAAAGCTAAAAAGCTTATCGCTGGCGGATATGATGGAAAGACTGTTGTACTTGGTATTCGTCCGGAAGACGTACATGATGAGCCGGATTACCTTGCTAAACATCAGAACACCATTATCCAGGCTACTATCCGTGTATACGAGATGCTTGGTGCTGAAGTTTACCTGCACTTCGATTACGAAGGAGCTACCATGACTGCAAGAGTTGATCCAAGAACAACTGCAAGAACAGGCGATACTGTTAAATTTGCTCTTGATCCGGATAAGATTCATGTATTCGATAAAGAGACTGAGCTGACAATCACCAACTAGTCAGAAGGCTTAAAACTTAAGAATTTATAAAATTTACGGTTCCGCCGGACTTTTTGTCCGGCGGAGCTTTTTTTGTGGGAATAATTGGTATATACTGGTGGAAATGAATAAAGATTAAGTTGGAAATAAAGGTAGTAAAGCAGAAAATAAATCATGTGTGATAAGAAGGATTTGGGAATATTGCGATTATATAGCAGGGAATAAAAAGGTAAAATTAAATTGAAAATAGAGAAGGAGCGTAGAAAATGGACTGGAGCAAGGTGACATTTCGGAAAATCAGGGGACTGATCGTATTTACCATATTAATATTGGTAGGACTTTGGAAATTCGATATTGTTTTAGATGTATTGGGATTCGTGTGGGGAATTATTTTACCCTTTGTGATAGGGGGAGCGATCGCGTTTATCATCAATGTTCCTATGAGCTTTCTGGAAAAGAAGATTTTTGGGGCGGAGAAGGAAAAGCGTGGGAAGGTCGCGAAGAAGCTGGCGCGGCCGCTGAGTCTGGTGCTGACGCTTGTACTGGTCCTGGGAGTCATCGTGCTGGTCATGTTTGTTCTGGTACCGCAGCTTGGGGAAACATTTTCCAGCCTGGGGCAGAATATTGCGGCTTTTATTCCCCAGTTTCAGAAATGGATTCAGGATTTTACCAATAATAATCAGGAAATCATGAATTATGTTGATAAGATCGAATTCAATCCGGACAAGATTATTCAGTGGGCGATGTCATTTTTGGGAAATGGCGCAGGCAATATGATGAACACCACGGTGGCTGCGGTTGGTTCTATCATTAGCGGCGTAGCGACATTTTTCATCGCTTTTTCGTTTGCGTGTTATATTTTGATTCAAAAAGAAAAACTGCATGTGCAGGTAAGAAAAGTTATTTTTGCATTTGTGCCAAAAAGGAAGGCTGAGGTAGGGCTTGAGATCTGTGCATTGACTTATAAGACATTTTCCAGTTTCCTGACCGGGCAGTGTGTGGAAGCGGTGATCCTGGGGAGTATGTTCGTAGTTTCCATGACGGTTCTTGGACTGCCTTATGCACTGCTCACCGGAATTGTGATCGCTTTTACAGCGTTGATTCCGATATTCGGCGGTTTTATCGGCTGTGGGGTGGGGACCTTCCTGATATTTATGGTGGATGTGCGGCAGGCAGTATTTTTTGTCGTTCTGTTTTTGGTATTGCAGCAAATAGAAGGGAATCTGATTTATCCGCATGTAGTTGGCGGCTCGGTGGGCCTGCCGTCAATCTGGGTGCTCGCCGCCGTTACGATTGGCGGAAATTTGATGGGAATCGTGGGAATGCTGATTTTTATCCCGTTGGTTTCGGTGGTATATACGTTGTTTAGGGAAGTGGTGTACCTGGAACTGAAGAAGCAGCGGATCAAGAGGGTTACCGTCGATTCTGTGGAGGAGTACACGGAGGAAGAAGTAGAACGGATGCAGGAGATCTTTAGAGAGGAGCAGGCCGAGAGACTTAGGGAAATGACAAGGGGTGCTGAGGAGAGGTAGAAAAAACTTTATTTAGTTGTCAGGAATGGATTATCTCGTGGAAATAAATGCTGTTCCTTTCCTGAGAAATTATATTCGGTTGTCAGGAATGAATGCCCGGAATCGCCATATATTTTATATAGAAGAAATACATGGAGATTTTTAGTATGCTGAATTATTTATGGGCAGGAATGATTATTGTAGGTGTGGTCTTTGCGGCGTTTACGGGGAAAATGCCGGACATTACGAATGCGGCGCTGGATTCTTCCCGGGAGGCGGTGACCTTATGTATCACGATGATGGGGGTGATGTCTTTCTGGGTGGGGATTATGGAGATTGCAAAAAAGGCGGGAGTGCTGGAGTCGACCTCAAAACGGATGGGACCGTTCATTCATTTTCTATTCCCATCGCTTCCCAAAGACCACCCGGCGCAGGAGGCGATCGCGGCAAATATCATTGCGAATGTGCTGGGGCTTGGCTGGGCGGCAACGCCGGCGGGGCTTAGGGCTATGGACGAATTAGGGAAGCTGGAGGAGGATAGAAGGCGTGGAAGACTGGCGGGACCGGTGCGGAAAAAGGGAGTGGCCAGTAATGAGATGTGTACGTTTCTGATCCTCAATATCTCGTCGCTGCAGCTGATACCGGTGAATGTGATCGCCTACCGGAGCCAGTATGGGAGCGTGAATCCGACGGCGATCGTGGGACCGGGGATCATGGCGACGGCGGTGAGCACGGGGGTGGCGATCGTGTTTTGTAAGATGATGGATCGTGGGAGGCGGAGAGCGTGAAGGTTCTCCGCTTTTATATTCTGATTTTTTGGAGATTGCGAGCATGTTTTGCTCCAAATATGACCAAGCTTTATCATTTGTGATTGTTACATGAAAATATGGTTGACACCGTTAATGGAAAGTGATATATTTATCACACGTTATACGGGTGGAGGGAAAAATGTCGGACTTAGTTACAAGAATGAAAGTGTATAGAGAAAGATTATCCATGAGCCAAAGTGAGTTAGCCGATAGGGTGGGGGTGCGGCGCGAAACGATTGTCCGTTTAGAAAAAGGGCAGTACAATCCTTCTTTGAAGCTGGCTATGGATATCTCGAAGGAATTTCAGGTATCTGTAGAGGATGTGTTTTTCTTTGTGGAAGCGGGAGTTGACATTTATAAAAAGGGGGAATTGGACGAATAATTAGCCTGCCGGAATTTTCGACAGGTTCGTCAGGAAGGCAATAAAAAAGTTGCGTGAAAGATGTCTTCCATACATACACCATACAATACTATTTGAAATGCAACTGTAAGTTAAAATTCAGTTGAAAGAAGGAATATTTAGTGTTATTATAAAGAAAAATAATTACCAAAATAGTAATTGTTTTTTGAGGGAGGATGAGTGGCTATCAGGATACAATATCATGATAATACAGTGAAAAAGCTGTGTACAGATTTAAAAAAGGCTAAAAAAGAAATGCCTGTAAGTGTTGCGGAAAAACTCCATGCCCTTATCAACCTTATCGAGAGTTCGGTTAACCTTCAGGATATTGCAAATATGCAGATTTATCATTTGCATCCGCTGCATGGAGACAGGGAAGGACTATATGCTTTAGATATTGCTGGAAGACGAGTAGGTTATCGTTTAATTGTAATTCCTTTGGACTTAAATGGAAAGAAATGGAAAGAAAAAGATGTGAATGTTGTCTATAAATCAACAGAAATAATTGTTGCATGGGAGGTGTCTAATCACTATGAATAGGATTGAATATGAAGAGTTGATTGCATTCCACCCTGGCTATTATGTTAAGGATTATATTGAGGATCAGGGCATTACGCAGGAAGAATTGGCAAAGCGACTTCAGGTTACTCCAAAGTATGTAAGTGATTTGGTGAATGGCAGGATTAATCTGACAGATGAGATGGTTCTGAAACTTTCTATTGTTTTCGGGACCTCTACAACAATGTGGTTGAATTTAAATCAGAAGTATATTGAGAAGAAGCTTGAAATTAAAGCTCGTATGCAGCTTGAGGCAGAGTGTGAAATCGTACGCCAAATGGATTATAAGTTTTGGGCTGATTTAGGGCTCGTCAAAGCGACGCGGATAGCAAGAGAAAAGGTTCAAGAACTTCAGAGATTTTTTAAAGTGTCTTCACTAAGCGTATTAAGTCAGAGAGATTTTTTGGTTCAATACAGAACGAGTGTTTCTGAGGTTACGGATATCAATGTAATTAATGCAAATGCATGGGTACAAACAGCAATAAATATTGGCTCTTCCGTTGAGGTTAAGTCCTATGATAAAAAGAAGCTTACAGAAGCAATACCAGAAATACGCAGCATGACGGTGCAGGATCCAACGGTTTTTTATCCTAGATTGAAAGAATTACTTGCAAGCTGTGGAGTTGCTCTTGTATTAATTCCTAATCTCAAAAATTGTGGAGTGAATGGTGCTGTAAAATGGCTCGGTAAAGATAAAGTTGTTTTGGCATTGAATGATAGAAGAAAATATGCGGACACATTCTGGTTTGCATTATTTCATGAATTAGGGCATGTTTTTCAACAAAGAATAAAGGTCCTGCTCGTAAGTGAAAAAAATAAGGCTGATCTTGAAACGGATGGTTTAACGCAAAGGCTTGAGTATGAAGCTGATATGTTTTCACAAGATACATTGATACCTAAAGCTGAATACGAAGGATTTATAAAGTCAAACCAATATGGATTTACAGCAGATTCTATTCGTGCGTTTGCTGCTAAGATCGGAATTATTCCTGGAATTGTAGTTGGAAGACTTCAACAGGATAAATACTTGACGTATCAAACTGCATTGAATAAATTAAAAATTAAATATGCTATTGCCTAATTGCGTGCAAATGTCGTAGATTGTCATGGAATATATATGATATTGTATAATGCGGAAAGCAAAATGAAATAGAGCCTTGGGAGAGAAATCTTTTAGGGCTTTGATTATGCCTAGAGGTGTTGCATTTATTAAGTAGGGCTCCTTAGTAAAGGCGACTTTAATTGGGATGAATATAAGTGCATAATGATTCGACGAAAATCGACGCTCGTGACTGTAAAATCCAAATAATTTCCTTGATATATATTCTCAAAAACGCCGGAAAAATGCGGAAAATTGCAAATCTAATTGACAATGCTATCAAAATGTTGCATAATACAATGGACAGCAGAAGGAGGGATGGATATCAAAACATTAGCAGATGTTCATTGTCATACTTTGCAGGAAGTTGATGATGGTGCGCAGACATTGGAAGAAGCCTGCGGCATGTTAAGAATGGCGTATGAAGAAGGAATTCGCATTATCGTACTTACCCCTCATCATCATCCGAGAAGGGGTCGTACAGGACTTAGAGAATTAAAGAGACAGGTTAGGAGATTGCGTGAAAGAATTCCAGAAATCGGGGAGGATTTGCGCCTTTTTTTAGGTATGGAGGTTTTTTTTGGCGAGGATATCCTGAAAGAGTTGGATAACGGCGAGATTAAGCCCATGGGTAAGTCTGAATATATTTTACTGGAGTTTTCACCAAGCGATGAATTTTCTTATATAAGAAGTGCAGTACAGAAGGTCCAGATGAAAGGTTATCAGGTAGTGCTTGCTCATGTGGAACGTTATCAATGCATGCTAGAGGAGCTTGCTTATACGGAAGAACTGCTAGATATGGGAACCTATATTCAGGTAAACTCTGGAAGTATCATCGGAGACAGTGGGAGGACGGTGAAGAAATTCACCAAAGAACTTTTGAAAAATCATTATGTACATTTTGTGGGGACAGATGCCCACAGCATGGAGCGGAGGCGTCCTAAGATGAAGGAAGCAGCCTCCTATGTACAGAAACATTATGGGGCAGAATACGCGGAGCGGATTTTCTTTAAGAATGCAGTTATGATGCTGAAAAATAAGAAGATACCAATCTGAAAATGAAAAAGAACAAAAGGGAAAAAGGAAAAGGGTCAGATGGAGAACATAAAGCAAAGCCGAGAAGACGGGGAAGTTACGATTGATTTGTTAGAGCTGTTCACAGTATTGTTGGGAAAAGCTCATATTATTTTGCTGGCGGGTGTTTTTACTGCGCTGCTTGCGCTGGTAGGGACTAAGATGCTTCTTACACCGATGTACCGGTCTGTGACGAAGGTATATGTTTTATCTAAGCAGGATAATACGGCATCGGTTACATATTCAGATTTGCAGACAGGTACACAGCTTGTAAAGGACTATATGGAACTGGTGAAGAGCCGGCCGGTACTGGAGCAGACAATTTCCGTGTTGAATCTGGATATGGAGCCGGAGGAATTAAAAGAAAGAATTACGACAGAGACGAGCGGAGATACCCGTATTTTCAGTATCAGCGTTGTGGACGAGGATCCGAAGAAGGCGAGAGATATTGTAAATGCGGTGCGTGAAGCGGTAAGTATTCAGATTACGGAAGTTATGGATGCGGATGCGGTCAATACGGTAGAGGAAGGAAATCTTCCCAAATCACCGGCGTCACCGAGCCTTAAAAAGAACGCGGTGATAGGCGGACTTCTGGGCGTGATCGTTGCGGCAGGTATTTTCGTTTTGATTTTCCTGCTTGATGACACGATCAAGACACCGGCGGATGTGGAACGTTATCTGGATCTGAATGTCCTGGCATCGATTCCGATCTCTGAAGGGGAAGACAAGAGCAGACGCGCAGGAAAACGTGATGCCAAGAAGTTATCGAATACAAGAAAGAGGAGATAAGCGAGATGCCAGAGATTACACTAAATATACTGGACGGTCAGGATTACCGTACCAACGAATCTTATAAATCCTTACGTACCAATATCGAGTTTTCCGGCAAAGAGAATAAGGTGCTGCTGCTCACGAGCTGTACACCGAATGAAGGAAAAAGTACAGTGGCTGTATCACTTGCGGCATCTCTTGCCGAGTCCGGGAAAAAGGTATTGCTGATAGATGCGGATCTTAGAAAGTCTGTATTATATGGAAGATATCATATTCATCAGGAAATTATGGGGCTGAGCCATTTCCTGTCTGGTCAGTGTACGATTGCAGAGGCGCTTTGCAAGACCAATGTAAAAGGAATGTATGTGATTTTTGCCGGACCCGTTCCGCCAAACCCGGCGGAGCTTCTGGGAGGCGGACGTTTTGCAGCGCTGATTGAAGAGGCGAGAAAAGCGTATGATTATGTGGTTGTGGATACCCCGCCGCTCGGCAGCGTAATCGACAGTGCAGTCGTTGCAAAGAATAGTGATGCGGCAGTGATCGTTATTGCGGCGAAGACAGTCAGTTACAATTATGCCCGGGTTGTCAAAAACCAGATGGAGAAGTCCGGTTGCAAGATTTTGGGTGTTGTGCTGAATAAAGTAGACATGAAGCAGAACAAATATTATGGAAAATACTACGGCAAATATTATGGAAACTACGGGAAAAGTGGAGAAAAGTAGAGGAATACGACCATGCGGCAAAAAATAATAGCTGGATTACTGGCAGTGGCTTGTGTGGGACTGGCAGTAGTAGTGTTTGTTATTCGGGCCGGTCAGGATACGACAGCACCTGAGATTAAAGTAGAAGAAGCGGATATCACCTATACAGAAGGTGAAGATACGACTGTGTTAATGGAAGGTGTGACAGCCAAAGATGACAAGGATGGAGATCTGACAGATAAAGTATTTATAGACCAGATTATAGATACCACCAATGCAGGTGAGGGCAAGGCAATCGTGAAGTACGCAGTTATCGATTCTGCGAATAATGTGGGGACTGCGAGACGGAGCATTAATTATATCAGAAATGACGGTGCAGTAGAGACTCTGGCTTCGGTTGAAGGAGAAGACAAGAAAAAATCAGAAGAGAATTCGGACAAAAAGTCTGAGGACGGTAAAGAAGAGTCAGAGGATAAGAAGGAAACAGAAGATAAGAAGGAAGAGGAATTAGTTCCCAATGGAGCTTCTCCGGCAATTCGTCTGAAAGAGAAAACAAGAACCATTAAAGTGGGAGAATATTTTGATGTTGTATCTCCAGTTGAGAATATCGTGGATGATAAAGACAGCAGAGACACACTTTATCGCAATATTCGCCAGGATGTACCGTATGACACCAATAAGCCGGGGACCTACGTCCTGAAATACTATGTGGTGGACAGCAATGGAAACGAGTCTAATGTAGAAGAGTTTACATTGATCGTACAGTAAGAAGTGGATACATAATGATAAGCAGCAGCTGTGAATCTCGTGCTATCGCAAGGATGATAACTATAGTAAACAGGTGCTATAGCTGGAAGTAAGGAGCAGTCAGATATGAGTCATACGAATAACAAGAGGCATCATGGAAAAAAGAAGAGCGCGCTTGCGGGGAGAAATATTGTCGGTAAGCTGATTACAGTGCTTCAGTTTTTGCTTGCGGTAATTCTGTTAGGATTTCTTTGGAACAGCGGACTGATACCGGGTAAATATCTGATAGCTGCCGGAGTTGTGCTGATCGTGTTGAGCGGACTCACGTTTGGATTGCAGTATGTAAAAAGTAAAGTATATATTGTCGGTATTATTATCAGCGTATTGATCAGCCTTTTGCAGGTAATCGGAATCGTGTACTTGAATCAGGCAAGCCAGGCGGTGCAAGACATTGGCGGCGCCAACTATAAAACGGATAATATGATCGTGGTCGTAAAAGAAGGAAAACCTGTAGAGACGCTTCTGGATATGAAGAACTATCGCTATGGAACGCAGACGATGGTAGACCAGGAGAATACAAAGCTGATGGTCGAGGAAGTGAATAAGATTCTCGGCCGGGATGTGCATATGACGGAATATAATACGATTCAGGAGCTTGCTGAGGCTCTGCTTAGTGGTTCGGTGGAAGCGGCTATTTATAATGAAGCTTTCACAGGAATTATTGAAGATGCGATTCCGGACTATCAGTCTCAGGTGAAGATCATTTACCATTATGGAATTGATACAGAACTGGAAGTAGAAGACGTATCTGTGGAAGAACCATTCAATGTTTATATCAGTGGTATCGATGTTTCCGGTCCGATCACAACGAACAGCCGAAGCGATGTAAATATTATCGCTACAGTGAATCCGGAAACGAAAAAGATTCTTTTGACAACAACGCCAAGAGATTACTATGTCAAGATTCCGGGAGTTTCAGGTGAGCAGAAAGACAAGCTGACCCACGCAGGTATTTACGGCATAGATACTTCTATTGCGACCCTGGAACAGATTTATGATATTGAGATTCCTTATTATGCAAGGGTGAATTTTACATCCTTGATTAAAATTGTTGATATATTAGGCGGAGTAGATGTGTCTTCCGATTATTCATTCAGTGCGGGCAAATACCAGTTCACGGAGGGAATGAACCACCTGGACGGGGAGAAAGCCCTCGCATTTGTAAGAGAGAGACATAGTTTTGCCGATGGAGATAACCAGCGTGGTAAGAATCAGGAAAAGGTACTTACTGCGATGATTCAGAAAGCGATGTCGCCGGCTATTCTCACGAACGCAAGCAGTCTGTTGAGCAGTGTAAGCAGCTGCCTGGAGACTAATATGCCGTCAAACAAGATCAGTGAGTTGATTCAGATGCAGCTTAATGATGGGGCAAGCTGGGAGATTGTCTCTGTCAATGCGACCGGTCTTGGAGATAAGCAGGCATGCTATTCATCCGGAAGTCAGATTCTGTATGTAATGCAGCCGGATAATACCTCTGTGGACGATATTAAGAGGAAGATGCAGGCGGTGCTTACGTCTGCGAAGTAAATGATTATGGATATGAGGAGGAGAGTTGAGGAAAATGAAAAAATATTGGATGGTGATTTTTGGGGTTGTAGCAGGCCTTGTAGCAGTTGTCGCGGTGTGCATGCTCGTGCAACAGAGCGTTGACGTTGAACTGGGGCAGACTATGGCAGTAGATATGCAGAGGGCAGTGATTTTGCCAATCGTGGCCGGAGCGGTCGGAATTGGCGTATTTATTAAACGAAATATAGCCTTTTAGCAGGACTGCCAAGGTACATATCGTGATTATTTATTTTGAAGGAAAGTGTTTTCGTTTTCCTGTAAAATAAAACAGACTTTAATTATATTACGGAAAGAAAAGAGAATGAGTAATGAGCGATATAGAGAAGGGGAACAGAAAAGTTAGTTTAAAGTCAGTGTGGCCACAGAGAGCTGCGATTATCGTATTCATGGATATTCTGATTATAGCGTTCAGTTATTTGTTTGCACTTTGGCTGCGTTTTGACTGTATTTTTTCAAAGATTCCGCATGAATATATGGAAGGGTATATCTGGGCTATGCCCTACTGGTGTGTTGTGACCATCGTTGTTTTCTATATGTTCCGGTTGTACCATAGTATCTGGCATTTTGTCAGTGTGGAAGAATTAAATAAGATGGTTCAGGCATATGTTGTTCTTCTTGCCTGCTATTTGGGAGGAGCAGCTTTTATGCACCTTCATATGCCGAGAGCCTGGTATCTGATTGGATATATTGTTGCGTTTATGCTTCATACGGCACTGCGATTTTCCTATCGGTTTATGCGCAATTTCTTAAACCGAAATAAACAAAAGCATGGAGGACGTACCGGTGACCGGATTATGATCATTGGTGGTGGTGCGGCAGGACGAGTGTTGATCAAGGAGTTGATCAACAGCAGCCATTTGCATTCAACAGTTTGCTGTGTAATCGATGATAATCCAAGTAAAAAGGGAAGATTTCTCGAAGGAATCCCGATCGTAGGTAATCGGTATGATATCGTAAAAATGGTGGAAGAGTACGATATTAACCTGATTATTTACGCTATCCCGGCTACGACAGGAAAGAATCGTAAAGAGATTTTAAATATATGTAAAGAGACAAAATGTCGGATGCAGACCGTACCGGGCGTATATCAGCTTGTAAATGGTGAGGTCAGCATCAAGAGCCTGCGGGAAGTTGAGATATCCGATTTGCTGGGGCGCGCACAGGTCAAGATCGATGATGAGAATGTGACGAAGCTGATTAAAGGTTCCCGGGTTCTGGTTACCGGAGGCGGCGGTTCTATCGGAAGTGAGCTTTGCCGGCAGATTGCGGCAAAAGGTCCGGAACAGCTTATTATTTTTGATGTGTATGAGAACAATGCGTATGAGATTCAGCAGGAGCTTAAGCGGAAATATCCGAATCTGAAGTTGGAAGCACTGATTGGCTCGGTCCGCAATACACATCGGATAAACTGGGTTATGCGGAAATATAGACCAGACCTTGTATTCCACGCAGCCGCACATAAGCATGTGCCGCTCATGGAGGACAGCCCAAATGAAGCGATCAAGAATAATGTAATGGGTACATATAAAACTGCCATGGCCGCTGCTGAGGCAGGCGTGAAGCGTTTTGTACTGATTTCCACAGATAAAGCAGTAAATCCGACCAATGTGATGGGGGCTTCCAAGCGAATCTGCGAGATGATCATACAGATGATGAATCGCAAATATGAAAATACAAGTTTCCAGGCAGTTCGATTTGGAAACGTACTGGGAAGCAACGGCAGCGTGATCCCGCTCTTTAAGAAGCAGATTGCAGCGGGCGGTCCGGTCACGGTTACGGATAAAAATATTATCCGGTACTTTATGACGATACCCGAGGCTGTGGCACTGGTGCTTCAGGCAGCCTGCTATGCAAACGGCGGAGAAATCTTTGTGCTGGATATGGGTGAGCCGGTCCGCATTGATGATATGGCCCGGAATCTGATCAGACTCTCAGGACTAACGCCGGATGTGGATATTAAGATTGAGTATACTGGGTTAAGGCCGGGGGAGAAGCTTTATGAAGAGCTTCTGATGGATGAAGAAGGTCTTACGGAAACAGAGAATAAACTGATTTATATCGGTCATCCGATTCAAATGGATGATGAGTGGTTTGCTGGTAAGCTGGAGGAGCTGGATGCGGCAAGCCGGCAGGATTCGGATGAGATTCGGACGCTGGTTTCGGAGGTTGTGCCGACTTATCGATATAAAAAACAGGAGAGTGGAGTTTAGAAGGACACTTTTTGTTGTATAGAAGAATGCTTATAAAAGAACCGGCAACAAAGAGTTGACAGTTATAATGGTTCATGTTAGAATACATGAAGATTAGAGATGGGCAAATTCCTGTATTTCCAAATCGTCGCCTTGCCGCGTTTGGGAGTGCCGGATGTGATATGGAGTAAAGAGTCTGCCTGAATAAAGACAGAATGGCGAAGCATTGCCATTTTGGATGAAGAGGCAGGCTCGGTTATTCTGTATGAGTGTATGTTATAAAGCTTTAGGTGTTAAGTGTAAGGATGTAAGTTGTAAGTTAGGATGCTAGAACAGTAATCTTACAATATGCAAAAATGTAATAGGAATTAGGCATTAAAAGAATATTTATTTAGGCAAGGGATTAAAACGAATAAGGAGACCAGACATGTGGTACGTTGTGCAGGTGCGCACGGGTACAGAGGAGAACATTCGGAAGCAATGTTTGAAGAATGTGAATTCTGATGTGCTGAAACGCTGCTTTATCCCTTACTATGAAGAGAAGAAACGTATCCGGGGTGAATGGACCGTGAATCAGAAGGTCCTTTTTCCCGGATATGTTTTTGTTGTTACGGAACAATTGGAAGAGATGTATCAGCAGCTTGAGAAGGTGATTGGACTTACGAAGCTGATTGGTACGGGAGATGAGATTGTGCCGCTTAGGGAGGAAGAGATTGGGTTCCTGAGAGATGTTGGCGGGGATGAGCAGGTTGTTCGGATGTCGGAAGGAATTATCGAAGGAGAGCAGATTATTGTGAAGGAAGGTCCGCTTATGGGGCTGGAAGGTTGCATTCGGAAGATTGACAGGCATAAGAGAAAGGCTTATCTGGAAGTGGAGATGTTTGGAAGAAAGCAGAAGATTGAAGTGGGGTTGGAGATCGTGGAGAAAAGAGAATAGAAGGTGTGAGTGGAAAAAGTCCTGGAGGAGAAGGGGCTTTTTTTAATTGGGGAGATATACTGATTAATAATTCGATGGATATTTATTTTGGCAGTGATTATGAGGAAATTATAGAAAGATAAATGATAAATAGAACGGAGGCAAAGTGCTTTGCAGGGATTAAGCCGTTTGAGAAGAAAGTATCTTGATGTTGAGATAATAGCAACCAAATGTTCGAGGACAGAAATGGGTGGAAAAGTACATAAATTTTGGAGAAGTAGCAGCTGTGTGGATGTCCACACGCGCATAACAGATAGATTTTTATGAGGCTCACAGATGGATTTGCTGATATTGGGAGCTAGCGGACACGGCAGAGTTGTAAAAGAAGTGGCCGAGGCGACAGGAAAGTATAACAGGATAGATTTTGTAGATGACCGCAGTGACATTGCTGTGGGAAAGGTTTCTGATCTGGAGCGGTTGCACGAAATATATGATTCTGCTTTTGCTGGAATTGGAGATAACCATCTGCGGAATGAATTGATACATAAATTGAAGACTATCGGATATGAGATACCTGTTTTTATACATCCGACTGCTTATGTGAGCAAGAACTGCCATCTAGAAAAAGGAACGATAGTTGAGCCGCAAGCGATTGTGAATGCAAATACACAGGTTGGTGTTGGCTGCATTATCTCAATCGGAGCGATTGTTGATCATGACGTTATACTAGGCGATTGTGTTCATGTGAATGCCGGAGCAATCGTAAAGGCCGGAGGTAAAGTTGAAAGCGAGAAAAAGTTGGAAGCCGGGGGTATGGTGCTAGTATACCAGGAGAGGGTCGTAAAGCCGGTGGTGGAAGCGACAGTGGAACCAACGGTGAAATCAATGGTGGAACCGGCCGATAGTAATTCTGATTTTGCAAAGGAATATAGGGAAGCGACAGGAAAAGAAGTCAGTTTCTTTTAGGCTTTGAAGATGGGGAGATAGAAATGAATTATTTAGTAGTAGTAGCACATCCGGACGATGAAGTTTTAGGTGTAGGCGCAACAATACATAAGTTCATTAATGAAGGACATAAAGTAGCTGTGGCAATCATGGTTTCACAGGTAGCGGCGAGGAAAGATTTGTCGTCCACATTATCTTCGGACGAGGAAGAGGCGCTGACTCTTCTTGGTGTGGAAAAGACTTATCATGCCAGCTTTCCAAATATAAAAATGAACACGGTTCCCCATTTGGAGTTAGTTCAGTTTGTTGAATCCTGTATTGCGGACTGGAATGCGGAGGCCATTATCACGCACCATCCGTCGGACACAAACAACGACCATGTCAATACTTCTTATGCAGTGCAGGCAGCATGCCGTCTGTTCCAGAGAAGGGGTAGCATCTCTGCTTTGAAGGAACTGCTTTATATGGAAGTCCCTTCTTCTACAGAATGGTCTTTTGATACATCTGCAAACCGATTTACTCCAAATTATTTTGTGGAGATTGGAAAAACAGGTGTGGACGTTAAGCTTAAGGCTTTATCTGCTTATAAAGGTGTTATGCGGCCATATCCTCATCCCCGTTCGGTGGAAGCACTGGAAGGGCTGGCTGCCTACCGTGGTGTACAGGCAGGCTGCAATTATGCGGAGGCATTTGAATGCGCATTTAAGAGAGGATAGAAGAGATGGAACACCATTACAGGATTAAAGAAAAACCAGTATATGAATCCGTAAAGAGAGGATTTGATATAATCTGCTCATTACTCGGAATCATCGGGACGTCTCCTATTTGGATTTTTGCCATACTGGGGATTGAGATTTCCGATCCAGGGCCAGTATTTTATATGGCACACAGAGTGGGAAAAGACAATAAAGAGTTCCTGATGTATAAATTCCGATCCATGCGAGTGGATAAGAACGCAGATGAGAAAAGCCTGAGAGCTGATACAAACCGCATATTTCGTTTTGGAGAGCTGATTCGGCGGCTGAAAATTGATGAGCTGCCCCAGCTTATTAACATATTGAAGGGTGACATGGCTGTGGTTGGTCCGCGTCCTGCAGCAGTTGATCAGATTCCGATAACTAGAGGTGGGGAGAATGCAATTGTGGCATTGTTGAAACCGGGTTTAGCATCTCCCGCAGCTCTCTATGACTATCTTTATGGCGACGATATCGAGGACGAAGAAGAATACATGGATAAGGTTGCGCCTACACGGTTAGCTCTCGACCGCTACTATGTAGGTGAGCAAGCCATAGGATATGACATCAAGATGATTTGGCAAACGGTGAGATGCATCTGGGGAACGATTACGCATCATACACCAGTCGACATTTTAGAAGAACTCATTGATGCGGTTAATGGTGATAGAAGGGCACTGGAAGAGGTGAAGAGATGACTATTTTAGTTACTGGATCAAGTGGTATGATTGGATCTCAGCTTGTTCAAGGACTTCTTAATGCGGGGCATACTGTTGTTGGAATAGATAGAAGCAGGGATCAGACTTGTGGTGGGAACTATTACCACTATAGTGCAGATCTTGGAGATGAAGAAAGATTAAAAGAAATCGCTGATAGCAATAAAGTGGATCGGTTCATCCATCTTGCCGCATTGGCACACACAGAGGATGAACCAGATCTTTCTTGGGATTGCTATTATCATGTTAATGTAGAATGCGCAAAAAATGTATTTGAAGTAGCAAACGACCGACCAGTTCTTTTTATTAGTACAGTTGATGTCTATGGTTTCTACGATGGAAAGAAGCCTGTGAATGGAGAGACAAAACTTAATCCTGTGAGCAACTATGGGAAGAGTAAGGCATTAGCAGAGGCCGAGTGTCGAAAGCTTCCCCATCACACTATTTTTAGATTCTCTCCTGTATATACAGATACGATTAAGAGAGATATACAGAAGAGGTACTACCTGAAATATCCTAGTCTTGCCTACAAGATTGGGAAAGGAACGCAGTTTGAAATTCTTAATATAAACAATGCAGTTAACGCAATGGTTGATTGGTGTCAAGAAGAGCCAAAGAATGATATAAGGATTATCAAGGATAATGTGATGATGGATACAGTTGCGTACATACTGGCGGAAAAAGCTGAAGGTCGAGCCAAGCGGGTTCTTTGGATTCCTCAATGGGTTGTCAATGCTAGTTATGCAGTGCTTAAAGGAATCCTTGGTGAAAATGAAAAAACTTACTTATTAAATAAAGCGGTGTATCCGTTGAGGAGCGAATAAAGTGGCAGAATCGAGTTATAAAGGGAAAAAAGTCCTTCTTTTAGATGGCTATGGCAGACAGATTCCAAGTCTTCTTCACCAATTACATGGACTTGGTTGCAAAGTTACTACGATGTGTGAATCTAAGCTGGATGTGGGATATACGTCTCATTATCCGAGCAAGAGAGTTGTAGTTCATGGAATAAGGGAAGATGTAGATATTTATCGCACAGCAATAGAAAAGGAGTTGGGAAATGGATATGATATGCTTTTTCCAATCTTGGAGAGAGCTACTGATATATGTATCGGTGGGGAAATACAGGAAAAGTATCCAGAACTTAAAATCATCGCTGCCCCTAGAGAAGCTTTCCTTAAAGCTTACGACAAACAACTCACTATGAAAGCTTGCATGGAAAATGGAATTCCTTGTCCTATTACCAAAATGGATGATGAAACGATGGAAGAGTATTTGTCCAAAGTTTCGTTTCCGATCTGTGCGAAACCCAGAAAAGGCAGTGGTGCCGCTGGTTTTAAACGGATTATGAACCGAGATGAGCTGGATAGATATATAGCTGACGGAACGATTGTCCCGGAGGAATATGTTATACAAGAGCTTATTCCAAAGGGTGGCCTTCAATATGGTGGTTATGTGATGATGGATAAGGGTCACAAGCCCCAGGCAACGCTTGTCGTTGAATCTTGCAGATGGTTTCCAATTGATGGTGGTCCAGGATGTTATATCAGAACAATCAACCATCCAGTTATGATTGATAGTTCAAATAGATTACTCGAAGCTTTAGGATGGACGAGCTTTGGCCATATAGGTTTTATCATGGATCCTCGTGATGAAACACCTAAGGTTATGGAAATTAATGGACGTATTCCTGCGAGTATAAAAATTTGTGAATGGGCTGGAACGGAGCCCGTTAGAAATATGCTCGACCTGGCTTATGGGAAAAGATTAGTTCCCATGACTAAACCTATCCCGGAACATTTGGCTCTCCGTTATTTTCACACGGATTTTATGTGGCTCATAAAAAACCCTGATAGGTTCAAAGTTCATCCGTCATGGTTTTACTGCTTTAAGCAGAAAGATTATATTTTTTCATGGGCTGATCCGGTTCCTTTCTTTAGTTATGCAATAGAACATGTGATGACTTATCAGAAAGATATGGCAAAGAGAAAACATTAAACATTAAAGAAAACAAAACATATAGAAAATATGAATTTTGAACAAATATGTCAAGATGAGAATGAAAATAGTATATCTGAAAGTTATGATTCAGAGAATATATCATATTTAACGAGTTGATCCAATTTTTATGTGAAGAAATAGATAAGGAAACAGACAATATAAAGAAGTTCAGATGGAATAATTATTATAAATAATGTTAATAAGGAATGGAAGAAGATGCAAATTAAAGGATCTAAAATTCTAATTACAAAACCTATGAAGAAAGACTGGTTGTCGTGGTTACCTGTGCTCTTTTGGGTAGTAAACCTTTATAGGATGACTGACCATGGAACGACTATTTATTTAGGGGTTTTGTATGTAACTGGAATTATAGGACTTGTGAAACTTGTTTTTGATAAAAAAATCTTAAACTCTGCACTAACACTTACAATTGTTATATATATTTTTACAGAACTAATCAATTGCATAATTATAGGAAATGTAGGATATCGTGATTTGGTTAATGATTTACTCCTTTTTGGTGTTTTAGTTGCAATGTTTGTATATCCACAGACATATAAGAATGGTTTAGTGTGTTTCTATGTGAGCGCTTTCGTTTTCCTAACAGTCTATTTTAGAGGAGGGTATGCAAGTACGATTTTGATAAGTAGCGGAAATTATGTTTCCGTATTACTTGTTTTGTCATGTGCCTATTATTATTTATGCATACAAAATTCAAACCATGAATTTAGAATTTTTGATATATTACCGGCTATGTTGAGTTTTTTGCTTTCGATTTGGGCTAGAGGGAGAGGAGGCATCCTATCCTGTTCGGTTCTGTTAGTACTTATTTTAGTATATTATTTACGATCTTATGCCCAAAAGAGTACTCGAAATTACATTATAATGGCAATTGCTGTTATTATATTTCTTGCTGTAATGTCTTTTAGGAATGTTAATATATTTGATAGCTTCATGAATCTTGGAAAGTGGCAGTCTAGAGGTACAGATAATACGGCACGTGAGATAATCTGGGGAAGTTATTTCAATAAAACAAAAGAAAGCATTGTGTATTTATTTTTCGGAACTCCACTTAAGTACATACCAGTAATAGTTTCATATAATTATAATACTCATAATAGCTTTTTACAGTTGCACGCATGTAATGGTTTGATAGCATTGTTAGCATTTTTGATTGTAGCAATTAAGAGTTTAATATACGAATTTAAGAATGGACAGCATTTGATAGCAATTGCGATGATATCAGTAATAATAAGAGGAATGACAGATAAATTTATATTTGGCCAGTACGGCATGCCGATTATGCTTTATCTTGTCCTTTGGCCTTATATGGAGTCGTATGTGAAAAGTATAAAGCAATAGGAGAACAAGACTATAACATAATAGAATTTATAGAAGAATAGTGAGATAAAATGGAAAGACAAAACTATGAATTAAAAGATGCATATTTTGCGTGTACGACTCCATATCAGGTGATTGGAGCAATCAGCATTACTCTTTGTTTGGGCTTGGAAGCAGATCTCTACATCTTTGGGATGTTCCCCCATTATGAGGAAGTTGCTAAAAGACTTGAAAAGTACAAAATTTTTCAAAAAGTTATTCCTGTTGATTGCTCAAAGATCGGAGCGCCCGGGAGAGTACAAGGTTTTCTCCAGATGCTATTCGCACACAGAATGGCATCTCCTTTCTTGCCTAAGAATATTGCCTATAAAACATACTATTCATCCAGCAGGGCATTTCCAAAAACGATCCTTCATAAGGTTTTGTTGGATAGAAATTCAGATATGACACGAGTTGTATATGAGGATGGTCTCGGAACCTATGCAGCGAATTCCCATCCTCTCAATGCTACCAGGATGAAATTAGCAGCAGAAAAGCTTCTGGGATGGAAATTGGATATACCAGAGAGAACCAGCATGATGGCAAATGTTCCTCCTTTGGTAGAACCACCTGAAAGTGTGGGAATATTGCCAGTCACGCAGATGCCTAGACTTGCTTTTACTGAAGAGACAAGACATATGCTGCTTGATATCTTTTCAGTTGGGAAAGATGACGAGATTAATGAAAAGTGCATTATTTTTGATACTCTACGGCCTTTTAAGGATTTAACTGACGCCGATTATGATGAAATTGATAAATGTTATTCATTAATCACTGAATATATAGGAAAAACAAATGTGGTTTGCAAGCCTCATCCAAGAAGTGTTGAGAGGACAAATGTTGAGATAGAGTTATATAAGAAACAAGAGCTTCCAATGGAAGTTTTATATAGTGGTATGTCAGATATAGAAAACAGAATACTGGTTTCTTATACATCTACCGCGATTTTCACACCAGTAATCTTGTTTGATAAGGAACCAATTGTTATTAGTCTTCATAGAATTCTTTCTCATACTCGAAGTAGTGAGATCTTTGAACCTATTTTTGAAAAGTTTAAGAGGATATATAAGAATCCTGAAAGAGTGGTAGCACCTGCAACGAAGGAGCAACTAATGTCTTTCTTAAGCATGATAGAGTTGTGATGCACATGTTTTCACTATGGTTAAGCGTGAGAGCTTGTGCGAGAGGTAGTTGAATGGATAATAATTCAAAAGCCTTAAAATCGGGATTTTGGTACATTTTATCGAATCTCGTTGTCCGTGGGATGACATTGATAACGACACCGATATTTTCAAGACTTCTAACCCATGAACAGTATGGTGATTACAGCAACTTCCAATCGTGGATGAACATTGCTGTGATAATTGTAACGATGCGAATGGAGTCTAGCCTAATTAGTGCTAAATTTGATTTTAAGGACAACTTAAACAAATATAATAGGACTATAGTTTTTCTGACGGCTGTGATGGTTGCTTTATGGGCAATTGTCTTGAACCTCTTTTCAGGAACCTTTAGCAGCATGTTAGGATTCGGAAGATTGTACACAAACTTACTTCTTTTGTACTGCTTCTTTAATGCAATCATCAATATCTTTCAAATCAATGAAAGGTATATGTATCAATACAAACGTTCTGTTTTTGTTGCACTAACTGTTGCTGTGAGCACTACAATTGTTTCCGTTCTGCTAGTAGTATTTATGCAGGATAAGCTGACCGGCAGAGTGTTAGGTGCAGTTTTACCGATTGCTGTTATTGGCTTGTTGTTGCTTTCTTATTTTATAAGAGATGGTAAGGATATTGTTTTTTCCGCAATACCGTATGCTCTGAAAATCTGTATCCCATACATTCCGCATCTGCTGTCTTTACAAGTTTTGAACTCTGTAGACAGGATCATGATTACCCAAATTTGCGGTTCTGCGGATAATGCTCTGTATACCATAGCTTATTCATGTGGCCATATGGTTACGTTGCTTATGACATCTATGAACAGTGCGTTTTCACCATGGTTGGGAGATAAGCTTAACGAAAAGGATTACAAGAGCATTAAAAAGATTTCCAGGTATTATATCCTAATGTTTTCCGCTCTTGCCATAGTGATGATGCTCCTTGCTCCCGAGATTTTGCTGATTATGGGTGGAAAAAGCTACTTGGAAGCAAAATATGTTATGCCCCCAGTTGCAATGGGGTGCGTTTGTCAGTTCCTATATTCATTATATGTTAATGTCGAACAATTCAAGAAAAAAACCGTAGGTATGGCATTTGCCAGCGTTGGTGCAGCTCTTCTCAACTACAGTCTGAATGCTTACTTTATACCACGGTATGGTTATATTGCTGCTGCTTACACAACTTTAGCCGGTTACGTATTTCTTTTGGCAGTACATATGCTCTTGGTCAAGAGAATGGGTATGCAAAAGACCTTTGACAATCGGTTTGTTATTGCTCTAGTTGTGGTGATGTGCGGAATGACCTTAGAAATTAATCATCTATATGAGCAGCAAATGGTGCGGTATATCACAGTTGTTGTCGCTGTAGCGATCATTGTATTTGAACTATATAAGCACAAGAATCTTATATTTAAGATTCTAAAAAAGGAATAAGAGGTATTAAAAGAGAATCGGAGGTAAGTAAATATGTTTTTCCTAGATCAGTTTATAAATAAATATGTAATCAAGAGGCCATCATCTATGTTTTATCCAGACATAGAAAAGAACAAGGCTAAGTTATCTGAGAAGATTGCCGGAAAGACTGTACTGGTGGTTGGCGGAGCTGGTTCTATCGGGTCTTCCTTCATTCGTGCCCTGCTTCCCTTTAGACCAGCAACCCTTGTTGTTGTGGATTACAACGAGAATGCTCTGGCAGAACTAACAAGGGATCTGCGTTCTACAAAAGGGATGTTTGTACCGGATGAGTACATTACCTATCCTATGGATTTTGCCTCTCCGGTATTTGAGAAAATGTTCCGGGCAAGAGGGGGGTTTGATGTTGTGGGTAATTTCTCTGCACATAAGCATGTCAGGTCAGAAAAAGATATCTATTCTGTGGAAGCATTGCTCCAAAACAATGTTCTGCATGCAAAACTTCTTCTGGATTTACTATCTGAGTTCCCACCAGAAGAATACTTCTGTGTATCTACAGATAAGGCTGCGAATCCTGTAAATATCATGGGCGCCTCTAAGCGTATCATGGAGGATGTTATTTTCACTTATTCAGATTGTTTTCCGGTTAAGACGGCGCGGTTTGCTAATGTTGCATTCTCTAATGGTTCACTGCCGGCAGGATTCCTAGCGAGAATGCAGAAGCTGCAACCTTTGTCAGCACCATCTGATGTTACCAGGTACTTTGTTTCTCCGGAGGAATCAGGACAGATTTGCCTTCTTGCCTGTATGCTGGGAGAGAACCGGGAGATATTCTTCCCAAAGCTGGAAGAAGCACAGATGATGAGTTTTGATGAGATTGCCACCAAATTGTTGGAATCTCAGGGCTACGAGGTTCTGCGTTGCAATTCTGATGCTGAGGCTATCGACAAAGCTGAAGATTTGAAATCCGACAGTAGGCTCTATCCTGTACATTATTCCATTTCGGATACATCCGGAGAGAAATCGTATGAAGAGTTCTACACTGATTCGGAAACAGTTGATCTGGATCGGCTCATTTCCCTGGGAGTAGTCACAAATAAGGAGATTCCCAATAAAGAGAAGGTTGCGGCACTCTTTAATCAGTTGATTGCTGCATTTAAGTCAGAAACCACTAAAGAAGAAATTGTGAAGATCATGAAAGCGTATTTGCCTAATTTTGAGCATATGGAGAAGGGTAAATCGCTTGATAGTAAAATGTAAAGAATTACAGGAGGATAGTACAATGGGAAGGTTTATTCCGCTTTCGATTCCGAATTTTGAAGGAAACGAACGAAAATATGTGGATGATGCAATCGACCAGGGATGGGTTTCTACTGGTGGTGCGTATATCACTGAGCTGGAAAAGAGACTGGCGGCATTTCTCCATACGGGTAATGTATGTGCCTGTCAAAGCGGTACTTCCGCACTGCACCTTTCTCTTGTTGAAGCAGGTGTTGTGCCCGGAGATATCGTGCTTGTCCCACCAGTGACGTTTATCGCGGCGGTTAATCCGGTGAAATATCAGTTCGCTGAGCCTGTATTTATTGATTGTGACGATAGTCTTTGTATGGATCCGGTTAAATTAAAGCGCTTTTGCGAAGAGAAGTGTGAGATGGTTGACGGGCATCTGACTCACAACGGTAAAGTTGTCCGTGCTTTGGTTGTCGTTCATGTTTTTGGCAACATGGCGGATATGGAAGGCATTATGAATGTTGCTGAAGAACACAACATTAAAGTGATTGAGGATGCCACAGAGGCTCTCGGAACAAGATACACGAAAGGCAGATATACCGGGAAGTATGCCGGAACAATCGGTCACTTTGGAGCATATTCTTTCAACGGAAACAAGATCATTACAACCGGAGGTGGAGGTGCGGTCACTGCAAATGAAACAGTAGTTGTTGACCACATCCGTTATCTCTCCACCCAGGCAAAGAACGATCCACATTACTACATCCATAATGAAGTGGGCTATAACTATCGGATGACAAATATTCAGGCGGCTTTGGGTGTGGCTCAGATGGAGGAACTTGAAGAGTTCATAGAGCGGAAGCACAGGAACTATAATCTCTACAAGAACCTGTTCTCCAACTTTGAACTTGGTATGCTCTTGCCTTATCGCTCTGGTACATATTCCAACCAGTGGTTCTACTCACTGCTGATTGATCGCACAAAAGTCAGTGCTTCCATGAGGGAGATTATCACAAAGCTGCAGGGTGACGGGGTAGAAACCCGTGCAATCTGGGGCTTGATCAATGAGCAGCTTCCATATATAAAGGAAGAGTGCTTTGAACTGGAGAAAGGCCCATATTACGCCACTCGTATTTTAAACGTTCCTTCCAGTACACAGTTAACAGAGGATGATATCAAATACGCAGCAGAGCGAGTAATGGCTACGCTTAAGGAGTTGGCAAAATGATTGATTGTGAGCTTCAAAAATTTATAGGAATGTCCACAATGACAGTGTCTGAGGCAATGCAGAAGATAGATGCCAATACATGTGGAATCTTGATGATTTCTGATGGGGATGGGAAATTAGTTGGCTGTCTTACCGATGGAGACATCAGGCGATATTTGCTTTCTGGAGGACGGCTTGATGGGAATGTCATAGAAGCCGCAAATAAGCGTCCCAAATATGCTCGTACATTTGACGAAGCGATATCTTTGTTTCACAAAAAAAACTATATAGCGATTCCTGTCCTTGATGAAGAAGACAAGATTGTCAGTATTTATCTTGGAAATGGTGAGATTGAAGTTCCGAAAGTTTCTTTAAACATACCTGTTGTCATCAATGCTGGCGGAAAAGGTACACGACTGGACCCTTATACCAGAGTACTTCCCAAACCGCTTATTCCGGTAGGCGAGTTACCCGTTATCGAGCATATAATGCAACGCTTCATGGGGTATGATTGCAATAGATTTCATATCATAGTGAATTATAAAAAGCAAATCATGAAGGGGTATTTTGCCGAAAAGGAAGGAGAGTATGACATTTCATGGTATGAAGAAGAAAAACCACTCAATACTGGTGGCGGCTTAACATTACTCAAGGGTACACTCCATGAGACCTTCTTTTTCACAAATTGCGACAATCTGCTTTTATCGAACTATGACAGTATTATCCGTTTCCACAAGGAACATAAAAATGCTATCACGATGATCTGCGCATATAAAAATCTTCAGATCCCTTATGGCGTAGTCGAGATGGGAATCGATGGTGTTATCAAGGAAATGAAAGAAAAACCTCAGTTATCGTTTCTGACGAATACGGGGATTTATGTTGTGGAGCCGGAAGTTTTGGATGACATGGAAGATGGTGTATCAATCGGATTCCCGGATGTGGTAGAGCAACAGAAGGATAAGGGAAGGAATGTAGCCATCTATCCAGTGAGCGAAAATGACTGGCTGGATATGGGGCAACTTCCAGAATTGGAAAATATGAGGAAAAGACTCTATGGTGAGTGAGAAATGGATAAAATTGTAATTTTAGGATATGGTGGTCATGGCAAGAGTGTCGCTGACAGTATAATCAGGCAGGGGAAATATGAAATCGCCGGTTACACAGATAATGAAGACAAACAACAGGATAACATCACTTATCTTGGCTCAGATAATAAACTGGAAGAGATATTTGCAAGTGGTGTGGCCAATGCTGTGCTTGGAATTGGATTTTTGGGGAAATCTCTGATTAGAGATAGAATCTATGAAAAGGCGAAAAATATAGGCTTCCTGTTTCCGGCTATAATTGATTCCACGGCGTCTGTCGCTATCGATGCTATAATAAATGAAGGAGCTTTTGTTGGGAAGAGAGCTGTCGTGAATGCCAATGCAACTGTAGGAAAAATGTGCATCATAAACACGGGGGCAATCATTGAGCATGACAACAGGATAGGATCTTTCTCACATATTGCGGTAGGAGCAACGATATGTGGAGAAGTGACTATTGGAGATCATTGTTTGGTAGGTGCAAATTCAACAGTGATACAAGGTATACAAATTGGGAATAATGCGACAGTAGGCGCTGGTTCAGTTGTTCTAAACAATATAAATGATTTTGAAAAAGTGGTCGGAGTTCCGGCTAAGCTTGTAAGGAGTTAAGGATGGACAGAGTTCTGATAATCGCAGAAGCGGGAGTAAATCATAATGGCAGCATGGAATTAGCCAAGGAAATGGTTAGAAAAGCCAAGGATGCCGGCGTGGATTATATTAAGTTCCAGACATTCATACCGAAAAAGCTCGTATCACGTTATGCAGATAAAGCTGAATATCAGAAAGAGACAACCGGGGTAGACCAGTCACAGCTGCAGATGCTTGAGAAGCTGGCTCTTACCTTTGCTGATTTTCGTGAGTTAAAGGATTATTGTGAGTCTCTTGAAATTGGATTTATTTCGACACCGTTTGATTTGGACAGTATCGACTTTTTGGAAACACTGGACATGGACTTCTGGAAGGTGCCGTCAGGGGAAATCACAAATCTTCCGTATCTTGAGAAAATAGGAAGAACGGGAAGAGATATAGTCATGTCCACCGGTATGTGTGAAATGCAGGAAATTCATGATGCACTTAGAGTCCTTAGAGAAAGCGGTGCTGGAAAGCTAACGCTTCTTCATTGCAATACGGAATATCCTACCCCATTTTCAGATGTAAATTTAAAAGCTATGCTGCATATCGAACGGGAGACACAGATGCCCGTGGGTTATTCTGATCACACTGTGGGTATAGAGATCCCTGTTGCGGCTGTTGCCCTTGGAGCTACAGTCATTGAGAAGCATTTTACCTTAGATAAAACCATGGATGGTCCTGATCACAGAGTGAGCCTTGAACCAGAGGAACTGAAACGGATGGTGTTCGCTATCCGACATGTTGAAGCGGGACTTGGGGATGGGATCAAAAGAAGAACTGTATCGGAAGCAAAAAATATTTCTGTAGCCAGGAAGAGCATCGTGGCAAGAGTTCAAATTTCCAAGGGAGAGGAGTTTTCTCAAGAGAATATCACAGTAAAACGTCCTGGAAATGGTATCAATCCGATGAGGTGGTATGAAGTTATCGGAAAGATTGCCGACAAGGATTACGCAGAAGATGAAATCATCAATGGAGAAGCACTGAAATGAAGATAGCAGTTGTGACTGCCACAAGAGCAGAATATGGAATTTTAAGGCCACTGATTCTGAAACTTAATCAGGAGAAAGAGATTGATTTTCAATTGTTGGTCACGGGGACGCATCTCAGCGAGAAATATGGTAATACACAAGCAGAGATAGAGAAAGACGGTATTCCCATCTTTAAGCGAATCCCAATCCTTATAGAGGGAGATACCGCATTAGCGGTTTCAAAAATCATGGCCAATGCCATCATAGGCTTTGCGGAATACTTTGAAACCGAAAAGCCAGATTGTATTGTCGTTTTAGGAGATCGGACTGAGATGCTTGGTATCTGCGCAGCTGCAATGGATGCAAGTATCCCTATCGCTCACCTTCATGGCGGAGAACTTACCGAAGGTGCGGTCGATGATTGTGTTCGTCATGCGATCACCAAGATGAGTTATCTCCATTTCCCGTCAACTGAAATATACCGTAAACGAATCATTCAAATGGGTGAGACTCCGGATCGTGTGTTCAATGTCGGCGCATTAGGTGTCGAAAACATTCTTCACGTTCCGCTTCTTTCAAACAAAGAGGTTAGGTCAGAAATCGGCATTCCGGAAGACATAGAGATGGTTCTAGTAACTTTTCACCCTGTCACTATGGAAGCTGGAAGTGAATTAGAACAGGTTGAAGAACTTATTGCGGCCATGAAAGAACAAAGCCAATATTATTACCTGATCACGAAAGCAAATGCCGATGCGGGTGGAGAGGTGATAAATAAAGCTCTAAGTCAATTTGCTGCAGGAAACGGCAAGGTGAATCTTGTTGCGTCTCTTGGCATGAGGAAATACTTAAGCGTTGTTAAACACAGCAGGTTCGTGCTTGGAAATTCATCCAGCGGAATCATTGAGGCACCTTCACTTGGAACTCCGACAGTAAATATCGGGAATCGGCAGAAGGGACGCCTGATGGCTGATACGATCATCTGCTGTGAGACAAAGAAAGATAACATAATAGAAGCAATGGAGAAGGCGGCTTCAATGAGGCACAATCCTTCATTCATCTATGGAGACGGGAACACATCAGGAAAGATTATTGAAAAGCTGAAGGATGTTTTCGGGAATGGCTCGGTGATTCCTAGAAAAACCTTTTATGACATCGAGGGATGAGTATGAATAATATAGCAATCATTCCAGCTCGAAGCGGATCAAAAGGGCTGAAGGATAAAAACATTAGAAAGCTTAATGGAGTACCACTGATTGGTTATAGTATCCAAGCGGCCAAGGTATCCGGCAAATTTACACACATCATGGTATCTACAGACAATGAGCAATATGCTGCAATTGCACGCAAGCATGGCGCTGAAGTTCCGTTTCTACGGTCAGCACAAACTAGTGGCGACAAGGCTGGAAGTTGGGATGTGGTAAGAGAAGTTTTGTCGGGATATCATGATCGATTTGATACGGTATGTTTGCTCCAGCCAACTTCACCTTTAAGGACAGCGGAAGATATTGTTGCAGGTTATCGTGAATTGGAAAATAAAAATGCAGATGCGATCACCGCAGTTTGCGAGATGGATCATTCACCACTGTGGTCCATGACGTTGGATGAGAGTTTGTCTTTAACGGAATTCCGGAGAGGGCTTGCGGAAGTGCCAAGGCAGCTGCTCATGACATACTACAGAATTAATGGCGCTCTCTATATCCGAAAGATTGTATATGAGGAAGGCGCAATAAAAATATTAGATGGTAAGGAGTACGCCTACATTATGAATAGAAATAGAAGCGTAGATATTGATACAATTGAGGATTTTGAATATGCCGAATTTTTAATTCGGGGGGGGTACTCAGAAAAGTAACATTTGTGTCCTCCTGTGCGCACCTCGCAGCTTAAGGAGGTGCGTATGATGAAAATTATTTTGATTGGCCTTGGCTCTATGGGAAAGCGCAGGATCAGGCTTTTAAAAAAACGAGGAGATGTGGATCAAATCATTGGTGTGGATTCCAATCCGGAAAGAAGGAGCGAGGTAACTCAACTGTATGGAATTGAAACCGCAGAGAGTATACAGAAGGCAATTGAAATTGATGCATTTGACTGCGCATTTGTATGTACATCACCATTGAGCCACAATTCCATAATCTATGAATGCCTTCAACACAAGCTTCATGTTTTTACGGAGATTAATTTAGTTTCAGATGGATATGAAGCAAATATTGAGCTTTCAAACATGGTAGGGAAATACCTGTTTTTGTCATCCACTTTCCTTTATCGTGAGGAGACACAATATATTGCTGAAAAGGTGAAAGCGCAAAACGCCCCTGTCAATTACATCTATCATATAGGTCAGTATTTACCGGATTGGCATCCATGGGAAAGTTATAAAAACTTTTTTGTTGGCAACAAGCGGACAAATGGATGTAGGGAGATTATGGCGATTGAGATGCCCTGGCTCACGGAAGCATTCGGAGAAATAGATTCTGTCGCTGCGATCCATGGGACGATGAGCAGTCTCGGCCTTAATTATGATGACAACTATATGATTCAGATTACTCACAAGAATGGCAATAAGGGATCGCTGATTATTGATGTGGTATGCAGGAAAGCAATCCGCAATTTTGAAGTGTATTCGGAGAACTTATATCTCTCATGGGATGGAACCCCACAAGGATTGGAAGAATATAACATTGAGGCAAAGACACTAAATCAGATTCAGTTGTATAGAAGCATAGAACACATGGATGGTTACCAAGCAACTGTCATTGAAAATGCTTATGAAAATGAGATTGAGGAGTTTTTTGCCGTTGTACGGGGAGACAAGGATCAGACTTATGGTTTTGAAAAAGATCTGACTACACTTAAGTGGTTGGATAGAATCGAGGGTATCCAATGAAAATCTGTTTTATTGGGATCGGTTCGATAGCTAAACGTCATATAAGTAATCTGAAAGAGATTGCGGAAGAGCATGGGTTTGCACTGCTGGTCGATGCCGTCAGGAGATCAAATAGCTGGGACTTGGATATAGGAATTGATACGGTCTATCATTCAACAGATGATTTGCCAGGGAACTACGACGCAATTTTTATTACAAATCCTACGGATTTTCATTTAGATACTCTTTTTGAGGTGAACGGAAAAGCATCGAATTTTTTTATAGAAAAACCCGTGACTTCTGTCCGTAAGCTACAACAAGCAGAGAATCTTTGCATACGAGAAGATAACCTATATTATGTGGCGTGTCCTCTGCGATACACAAATGTGATCCAGTATTTGAAAACGTTTGTAAAAGAAAACCGAGTCATAGGCGTGAGGTGTATCAGTTCCAGCTATTTGCCAGAGTGGAGACCTGGGATAGATTACCGGGATACTTACAGTTCGCATAAGGAACTTGGCGGAGGAGTTTCGATAGACCTCATTCATGAGTGGGATTATCTGAAGTATTTGTTTGGAATGCCCACAGATGTCATATATAAGAGTGGTAAGAAATCTAATCTCGAACTGAACTGTGAGGATACTGCACTTTATATTGCTGAATATGCGGATAAGTTTGTAGAGCTTCATCTGGATTATTTTGGAAGAAAGACAATCCGGGAGGTTATGCTGTTTACCGAAGACGATACGGTTGTAGGTGACCTTGTGTCCGGCAAAATTACATTTATGAAATCCGGGAAAGTAATTAATTTTGGGGATCATAGAAATGATTTTCAGAAAAGAGAGCTTATCCATTTCTTGGAATTGATGAAAATAGGAGATTCAGACAATTCCATTCAAGATGCAATCAATACGATGAAGTTGACACAAGGATGGGCAGGTGACAGATGATGAATATTTTATTTACTGTATGCGGCAGAGCCGGCTCAAAGGGGATTAAGAATAAAAATATCCGGGAGTTTCTCGGGTATCCGCTCCCATATTATACTTTTGCGGCAATCGCGCAATATATTGAGGAATATGCGACAGACCATATCGATGTAGCGGTGAATACCGACAGCTCTGAACTGATTAAGATGGCCGAGGAGAATCCCTTCATAGATCTGTCTGTGATAGACAGGAAGGCAGAGTTGGCCGAGGACAGAATTCCTAAAACAGCAGTTATATTGGATACTTTTCTTCAAATGAAGGAGAAGACCAGACGGCATTATGTGATGGTAGTCGACCTTGATCTTACCTCTCCGCTTCGCACTGCAAAAGACATTGATGCATTAGTTGAGAAGCAAAAGAAGGTAAACGCTGATGTAACATTTTCTGTGACGGGCTCTCGCAGGAACCCCTATTTTAACATGGTCATAGAAAGTGAGAAGGGCGTGAAGAAAGTCCTGAATTCTGACTTTGTGGCAAGGCAGCAGGCTCCTGCCGTTTACGATATGAATGCTTCATTGTATGCTTACAATCCTGCGTTTCTCCAAACAGGAAAAGGCGTACTGGACGGATATTGCGAGATTATTCAGATGTACGATACGGGGATTCTTGATCTTGACCACGAGAACGATTTTGAATTAATGCAGGTAATAGCGAAATATCTGTTTGAAAATAAAGATGAGTTTTCTACCGCGTTTGCCTTCATGAAGAGGAAGCTGACATGATTTGTGAATATACAGACCAGGAGATTTTTGAATTGGTAAACCACCAGATCAGCAATTTTTGGCTATCGGGAGGGGTACCGGAAGAAGCATACTCATCGCTTAAGAAAGCTCTAATACGCACAGAATACAACTTCTCTCATCGAAAAGGTTCCATCTTTCAATCAGATGGACAGGCTGCATTTCATGTAACGCATTCTGCTCAGTATGCTGTTTTTCTGTGCACCTATGCGAATCAGCTTTATTTGGATGAGTATCAGGATGCTGCGGATAATGTATATTACCTTAACAAAATTATGAATTCTGTTGATTGGTTTTATGCTGTTCAGTTTCCGTCCATCTGGTCTGCCGAGCACCCATTGGGATCGGTAGTGGGAAGGGCAACAATAGGAGAGTATCTGTTTTTGTATCAAGGAACCACTATCGGCGGGAACCGTAAGAATGGGAAACTCAGTTATCCTACCTTGGGTGATTCTATACTAATGTACGCCAACAGCAAGATTCTCGGTGATTCACACATTGGCAGTAATGTCATCGTCTCTGCAAATGCATACTTGCTTAATGAGAGCATTCCTGACAACTGCATCGTGTTTGGGTAGAGTCCCAATATTGTAGTAAAGCAGAAATCGGAAGATGAGATTAGAAGTATGATGGAACATTTGTGGACTCTTCATTAAGTGGTTGAATCGGCGAGTACAAGTACTACGATATGGATCAGATTATTACGGCGACTTTGCTAAAGGCAGAAGAAACTCTATATAATGGCACCCGCATGAACCTTAAACAACTTAAGTATGTCCTCACATTAGCCGATGCACACACATTCTCTGCATAGATCGGAAGGTGCTGGATCTAGAGCACCAGATCGAAGAGCAGATATCTGATATTACAGCATACAAGTCGGGACAATGCCCATAGGAATCTCAGCTCATCGATCTGTGGCGCTAATGCCGAAGATAGTGAGAGTCTTCAAAGCTCTCTATCCAGACTTTATATTGCAGAATGAAGCGTGAAAAAGAAAGAATCCTCTGGAAGCATCTGCGCATGGAGAGTTTGATCTGGTAATAGTATCTCTCTGTGGATGATAACATTTCCTTCTATGAGACACATTTTGTGGAAGATAGTGTGGTTGCTGTGCCCTTAACACTGCGAATAGAAGCTGAGGACGATTAAATCTGCAAGTCCCTGATGATCAGTTCCACTGCTCTGAACGGCATTCCCTTTGCAATGCTAAATGAGGAACATTTGATGCAGAGAGAACTGGATGGTTTGGTCAGGAAGTATAAGCTGGATTTGAGAAAAGAGGTGGAGTGCTTTTATCTGGAGGTTCTTGTGGAAATGGTATAGGAAAGCATTGGTGCAGTTTTCATTCCCGGGTGTCTGGTGAAAAAGATGCAAGGTATCTCGTATTACTCCATTAAAGAGATAATACCGGAGAGGAAAATCGTAGTGATGTACCGGAAGGGTCAATATTTGCCCGAGGCTGTAGTTTTATTGAAGCAAATGATGCACAAGATGCTCGAACCTTGATTTTTATCTTAGCTATAGGCAAAAGATTATAGGATTTATAGAAGGAGTCAGTATGGGGATTAGTACAAATCTTGCACAGGATTTATTTCGAATACAAGAACTTAAGAGGGAAGATGTTAATCAACTACATAAGCTTTTAATCGATTTCTTTGCGGCTACCTATGCCGGGTACAAGCAGAACCGGAATTTTAATGAGAAAGTGGAGAAGGTCGTGTATCTGCAGGGCGGAGCAGAGGAGAGCACAGTGTTCCTGCAGGAGAAAAGGTATCCGGCACGTTTGGCTGCTTTCATGAATTCTGTCTACGGCCACGGTGCGGAGTTGGACGATGGGAATAAAAAGGCTGCTGGCCATGCTGGTGTCCATCTCATCCCTGCCGTGTTTGCCTTGGCGGATAAGCTGGAGAGCAGCAATAAGGATGTATTGGTGGCATTAGCCACAGGATACGAAGCGTATATCAGGATCTCCTCCGCTGCGCAGCCAGGATTAGTGAGTAGAGGATTCCATTCAACTGGGATGGCCGGTACACTTGCCTGTGCTGCTGCCTGTGCAAGGCTGTACCACTTGGATGCACAGGGAATCGAGGACGCTATCGCTCTGGCAACCACAATGACCGGAGGTTTGCTCTCCTATGGTGATTCGCGGCCGGCAATCAAACCGCTAAATCCCGGTAAGGCGGCGGAGAATGGTGTGTTTGCGGCGATGCTGGCAAACGAAGGTGTGCAAGGACCTACAGAAGCATTGGAAGGGCAGAACGGCTGGTTTCATGCTGTGACCGCTGAGTTTCATGAAAAATATCTGAAAGGAAGCGACCACCTGCTGCTCCATGACTGTTATTTCAAGCTTTATCCATCTTGCCGCCACACGCACTGCGGGATCGATGCTGCGGTTGCCTTACATAGAAAAGTAAAGGCGGAAGAGATAGAGAAGATTAATGTGTATATCTACCCCAATGCCATCAAACTGGCTGGGATCATAATTCCTAAAGATCAGAATGAGACGAAGTTTTCTATTCAGTATACGCTGGTTTGTGGACTTCTGAATGGTTCCTATGGCATTGCGGATATGAACCCGCCGAGGCTTACAAAAGAAGTACTGGACTTGATAACGAAGACGGAGCTGGTTCCGGATTTATCCATGGAAGATAGGAGTAAGGGCATCAGAGGTACACGAGTTGAGGTGGTACTTAGGGATGGTAGAAGGTATGAGGAGACGGTATTGGTTCCCAAGGGAGATCCGGAGAAGCCACTGATGAGAGATGACATTATCGGTAAACTTAGGACTTGTGCAAAAGGTCAGGCTGACGAAGATGCACTTATGGGACTTGTCCAGGCAATAGAAAAGATCGAAGGTAAAGAGAAGTTCAAGAATCCGATGCGTGTATTAAAGGGAGGGGCATAATCATAATGAAATTAGTACTCGGAACGATGACATTTGGAGAGAGTGTGTTTCCTCCTGATGTTGGTTTATTTATCAACACTTTTCTGAAAAACGGCGGAGAAGAACTGGACACGGCGTATGTCTATAACGAAGGAAACTGTGAGCGACTGCTGGGCGAGGTGCTGCCGGGACTGAACCGAACCTTCAAGATTGCCACGAAGGTCAATCCTCGAATCTCCGGGAAGCTCGATGCGGATGCGGCCTACAAGCAGGTGAATGAGAGCCTCGCCCGGCTCAACCTGGACAGTGTGGACACTGTGTTCCTGCATTTCCCTGATCCCGCAACGCCGGTGGAATCAGTGCTGTCCGCGATGGCTGATATGCATGATCAGGGAAAGTTTAGGGAGCTGGGACTCTCTAATTTCCCCGCATGGATGTTGGCGGATGTTTGGCATATCTGCTACAAGCACGGCTGGGTCAAGCCAACAGTTTTTGAGGGCGTCTATAATCCGCTGACCCGTAAAGCGGAAGTGGAACTGAATGACTGCTTGAATAACTTCGGCATGCGCTTTTATGCCTATAACCCCATGTGCGGCGGCTTGCTGACTGGCCGTTATACATCCTTTGACGCTACACCTACTGATGGTCGTTTTACCCATCGGCCAAACTACCAGAAGCGTTACTGGAAAGAAAGCTATTTCAAAGCAGTCGAAACAATAAAAACAGCAGCAGAAAAGCACGGCATTACCACGATTGAAGCGACTTACCGTTGGCTGGCATACCACTCAATGCTGGATGAAAAGCGTGGAGACGCAATCCTGATTGGTGCATCTAAGCTGAACCACCTGCTTCAGAACATGGAAACAGTGAAAGCGGGCCCGCTGCCTGAGAATGTGGTCGATGCGTTTGAAATGGCGTGGGAGATCACAAAAGGAGACAGCCCGGAATACTTTACGTTGTATAAGGGCAAAGGCTCGGTTGGCGGAGAGAAGAAGTGACAGGAGGCGAAGAGCGAAAGAATGTTAGATCAGAAGAAAGTATTTGAAGTGCTGGGGCAGCACGGTGTGAGCTACTTCACCGGCGTGCCAGACAGTTACCTGAACGGCTTCTGCAATTATGCCTTGGCAAAATGCGGCGACCGGAATGTAATCACAGCCAATGAAGGCAACGCGGTGGCGCTTGCGGCGGGGCATTACCTGGCAACGAAAGAGATTCCCCTCGTCTATATGCAGAATAGCGGAGAAGGGAATGCCATCAATCCGTTGGCGAGCCTTGTAGATAAGAATGTGTATGCCGTTCCGATGCTCCTGCTCATTGGTTGGCGAGGACAGGGAATCACCGAGCCGAATCATCCGCAGCATAAGTTGCAAGGGGAGATTACCACGAGCCTTCTGGACATCCTGCACATCCCATACACTATTCTCATCGATGATAATGATGAGTTCGAGAAGACTGTGGAAGAAGCAGTGAAGTACTGCATCGAGACAAGAGGCGTGTATGCATTTATCGCACCGAAAGGCGTCATGGCCGATCCGGACAAGCCCAACAACGTGGATGCGACTTACCCCATGAGCCGAGAAGAGGCTATCGAGGTAATTCTTGACCACATGCCGGATGATACAATCTACTCCGCCACGACCGGTCGTGCAACCAGAGAATTATTCTTCTTGCGGGAGAAGCGGAATGAGACGAAAGCGCATGACTTTCTGAATGTCGGCTCGATGGGGCATGCTTCCTCGGTGGCACTTGGTATAGCACTGGAGAAGCCTGAAAGACATGTGGTTGTCTTGGATGGTGATTCGGCAGCTATGATGCACATGGGCGCTATGACGATGGTGAGCAAACTGAAAGCTCCTAACTTTATGCATGTGATTCTCAACAATGGGGCGCATGAGTCTGTTGGAGGCCAGCCATCTGCTGGTCATCTGATCGACTTCACTTCCATTGCAAGGGCGTGCGGATATGAGACAGTTGGAAACGCCGTAGAAACAGAGAACGAGTTGGTAAAAGCGGTTGAAAAATTGAAGGACTGCGGCAGAGCGTCTTTTATAGACTGCCGTATACACAAAGGACTGAACAGCAAACTTCCGCCTATTATTTTTGACCATAGAGAGTCTATTAATGCACTGATGGAAAACTTGAGCAACTAAGAATCCGAGTGCAGAAATAAAAAATATTACTTGCCGGAAAAACCGGAGAAAGGAATGCATTATGAACAGTATGGATAGGACAAGAGATTTTTTGAAATCTGTTGGATTACCCGGTGGGGACGCATATGATTTGCCGACATCTGAGAAACGCTTTAAGGATGGAGGGCAGTATCGTTTTGAAGTGCCCGGAATCCAGGGACCAAAGGTGATGAGAGCATTACTGGAGGCGATGGACGGCTATGGATTATATCTGCATCGCGTAACCCAGACGCAGGGAATTATGCGATTGACGGATGAAGAAATCAGCAAGATGGTGGAGTTGGCTCATGAATGGCAGACTGATTTGATTCTGGCTATCGGCCCGCGTGCTACCACAGATACATCCGCTTCTGTACATACCGAAGAGGGCGTGCGCATGGGCTATCGTCTGCGTGGTCAGGAGCAGATTGTCAGGGCCGTTGAGGATGTCAAGAGGGCTGCGAGATTGGGATGCCGTGGTTTCCTGGTGTACGATGAGGGCAGCCTGTGGATTCTGAACGAGATGAGAAAAGCGGGGGAGATTCCAGAGGACTGCCACTTTAAGGTTTCTGCCCACGCCGGCCACGGGAATCCCTGCTCTGCAAAGCTGCTGGAAAGCATCGGTGCAGATTCCATTAACCCGGTACGGGATATTCAGCTTCAGATGCTTGCGGCAATGCGCCAGGCGGTTGATTGTCCTATTGATATTCATACTGAGAACCCGAAGTCTACGGGAGGATTTATTCGCCATTATGAAGTGCCGGAGATGATTCGGATTGCCGCGCCAATCTATCTGAAGACCGGCGGTTCCGTGGCGGCTACCCATTCCTGGGACAGTACAGAGGATGATGCCCGTAAACGTGCAAAGCAGTGCAGCCTCGTTAAGCGAATGATTGATGAGTATTACCCGGAGGCAATATGGAGCCCGAAGGGGAGTTTGTAAGAAGAAAGGATAGTTTTTAGGTATGAGACACCATTTATATAATCCGGATTTTAAATTTGTAGTTGAGCCCGAACATTTTAATAAATATACGGATCGTGAGCTCCTGCAATACTGTCTTGGTGCTACCATGTATATGCCTGGCTTCAAGGATTTTACACCAAAGATCCTGAATCATTCTATGCCGGGACTTACCACAATGGTTCTTTGCTTTGAGGACGCCTGCCCGGAGGAGAAGGTTCCGGAGGCGATGGAGAATGTTCATCATCTGCTGGCGACTGTCACAGAAGCTGCGGAAAATGGAAAACTGGATTCTGACCATGTGCCTTTGATTTTTGTCCGTATCCGTAATCTTGTCCAGTTCAAAGCATTCGGGGAAAAGCTAACCAAGCAGGAGGTTAAATCTTTATGCGGCATCAATTTTCCAAAGTTCAATGCGGAGAATGGGTATGAATATTACGCCTATTTACAAGATTTGAATGACAGGTTTGGTGAGATCATTTATGGTATGCCTATCATTGAAGACCCGGAAGTCGCCTATAAAGAGAGCCGAATGCAGGAATTGACAGGCATAAAAAAGATACTGGATAAATATCATGATCTGGTGTTGCAGGTTCGCGTTGGTGGCACGGACTTCAGTTCCGTGTTTGGAGTAAGGCGTGGCGTGGAATACAGCCTTTACGATATTTTGACTGTCCGTGAGTGCCTGTCTGATATAATCAATGTCTGTGGACGAAACAACGACTATGTGATATCCGGTCCTGTCTGGGAATATTTCCGCGCACCCAAAGAGATGATGTTTGAAGAACTTCCGCATCATGGTATAGAGGATTATTTGATGAGGCGACAACCGTTAGTGAATAATGAAATTGACGGACTGCTCCGTGAAGTGATTTTGGACAAGGCAAACGGATTTGTTGGGCGTACCGTTATTCACCCGACACATGTCAAGTTTGTGAATGCGCTGATGGCCGTCACAAAAGAAGAGTACGATGATGCCTGCCAGATCCTTGGCACCGGTGGTGGTGTAGTAAAAGGTTCCGGTGGTAATAAGATGAATGAGATTAAACCTCATACAAACTGGGCGAAGAAGATTTACAATCGGGCGAGAGCGTTTGGTGTCATTAAGAACGAGAGTGGTTATGTAAAACTGTTTGCGGTGAACGAGTAGTATAGCTTATATCTACTTGTCATCCTAGCCGCATATTAATATAAATGAAAGATACTGAGTTAGGTGATAGGTAAAAAGATGAAGAACGAGGAAAGAACTATGATTGAGTTAACCACACCAATTTCAGAAGAAGCTGCAGCCGGACTACAGGTAGGTGATACCGTGGAGATCAGTGGATATATTCTCTGCGGCCGTGATGCTGTGCTTCCGAAAGTGCTGAAGATGATTGAGGATGGTACAGTGGGAGACCTTGGCGTGGATCTGCGCGGACAGGTGATCTTTCACACGGCGGTAAGCCTTGCGGGAGTAGGACCGACAAGCTCCAATAAACTGGAAATCGAGAGTAGCATAGAACCACTCAGTAAAGCGGGCATCAAGTTGCACCTTGGTAAGGGGCAACTTCACCCCGAGACGATTGCGGCACTGGACAAGTATAACGCCGTATTTGCGGTGATACCGCCAGTGACGGCGCTACTAGGCGCCAAGACGACAGAGCAAAAGGTCATGGCATTCCCGGAGTTGGGCATGGAAGCGCTGCATCTAATCAAGGTTGACAAATATCCCGCTATTATCGGTGTGGCGCACGGGAGGAGTATTTATGACTAAGACTTATGATGAAATTGTTGCTCTTGTGCGGGACACACTGGTGGAAGCTGGAAGCACGTTCAGAGAAGATAAGAAGGAAGCGTACCGCAGAGCAATAAACACTGAGCGGAATGACCAAGCCAAATGGGTGCTGGAACAGGTACTTGCCAATGCGGAAACTGCGGAGGAGAATCACAGTCCGCTGTGTGATGATACGGGTATCCCGCATCTGGTTCTGGAAGTTGGGGAAGATTGCGCTGTAACGGGACGGATGCTCGATGCCATCAAAGAGGGGGTGACTCAGGGCCTACGCAAGCTTCCCGGACGTCCTATGGGCATTATGGGCGATGACAGCCACAGGATTGACCAGAGCGGTGGTCTCAATCCAGATTCTGCCGGCGTGGAGCCGGCACCGATTCTGTTGCGGAGATGTAAGGAGGATGTGATTCGCCTGCATATCCTGATGTTCGGCGGTGGCCCGGCAATCCGAGCAAAGACCTGTTGCGTGTTCCACAAGCACAACACACAGGTTGTCCTGGATGAGATTGTCAAGTGGGCGATTGAGGGTGTGGTGCAGTTGGGCTGTTCTCCTTGTACGCTGGCTGTCGGCATTGGCCGATCGCATTTCGAGGCGACGTCCATGATGCTCCAGGCGCAGGTGGACGGAAGGTACGGTGTCCAAAGCAAGATGGAGCAAGAGATTACCAGGAGAGTGAACGAGGCGAATATCGGACCTCTGGGCCTGCGTGGGGACACGAGCGTGATTGCCACCTTCATGAAGGTCGGTCCACAGAGAGCATCTGGTGTGCGGATTGTCTGTGTCCGTCCCACTTGTTGCTTTGAGCCGAGAATTGCAACGGTAGAATTGAGGGCGTAAAAAATTTTGTGTCTACAAAAATGAATTTTTCTGATAAGAATTAGATATGTAATATTTTGCTGTCGAATTCATGCCTTTGTTGCTGTCGAATCGTTAAAGTATAACCATTTGGCAAGATTTTATACATCTTTTTTGATTTTTTGCATGACAAACAAGGCATTGTGCTTATTGCTCTTTTCATGGGCGCTGTCCATACCCGACCTCTGGAATAGAATTGGGATTTTCTGTCAATAATACAAATGCCAACGGAATAGGAGTGAGGCAGGAATGGGCGCTTCAGAAGCGTTACCATTCCTGCCTTTTCTATTTACAAATAACCGATGAGCCTTTCTACATATAAAACAATCGTAAGCGCTTAATTTTTAGCCGTTGACAAAAAATATCCGACTACCTTTCTGTAGCCGGAGTACTTTGACAATTCACATATGATCGATCACTGGTTTGAGTTTGTCGCCCGATACTCAATCTCGGCTTTGACCTTCTCATTCCAGGGTGCCAGGAGGTCTAACTCTTCATCACTCATCCTATCATTTGGCAGTTTCTCAAGCAGATAGGTCAGATAGTGATAGACGTTTACTCCATTTGCTTTTGCCATTTCTACCATCGTATATACGATAGCACTGGCCTGGGCTCCCTTGGGAGTATCACAAAACAGCCAGTTTTTACGCCCGACTGTAAATGGACGGATTGCATTCTCGCTGAGATTATTTGAAAAACTGCATCGTCCGTCTTCCAGATAGGTTGTAAGGTATGGACGTCGGTTCTGAATGTAGGTGACTGCCTTATCCATTCTAGAGCCACGGACAGGGCTTTGTTTATCAAGCCACGACAAAAAGCCCTCGATTATCGGCTGTTCTTTCTCAAGACGAGCCTTTTTGACAGCATCGAAGGAAGAATACTTTGCTTTGATCACATCTTCCAGATGGAAAAGCTGATTGATATACATCATGCCCTGTACAGAAGGCTGGGTATAATCCAGCTGCTTTCCTTTCGGGATCGCATCTGTCAGGTATCTCCTGATATGTGCCCAGCAGGCTGTTCGTTTTGCATCAGGTATCTTATTGTACCCGCTGTAGCCGTCGCACATTAGATAGCCTTTGAATCCATGAAGGAATTCAGCTGCATTGTCTCCGGCACGGGTTTCCGAGTACTTATAAAGGATGATCGGCGGACCACCATCTTCACCACTGCGGAAAAGCCACATATAAGATTGGGTCTGGGCACGGCGTTCCGGTTCATGCAGTACCTGCAGCGGCGTTTCTTCTGCCATTGCGAATTCACGCTTCAGCAGCTTCCGGTGAAAGTATTCATACATAGGGCGGAAGAACTCTTCTGAATTACGGATCACCCAATTCGCCATGGTTGCTCTGGTGATCGCAGCTCCATACTGTTTCCAGTCCTTTTCCTGTCGGCAGTAAGGCAGGCTGTTACAGAACTTCTGATACATTACCCATGCAACCGTACCGGCAGAAGCCATCCCATGAAGCATATGGGGACGGCCATCTTTCCCTTTTTTTATAACTGGAAGATCACGACGGCTGCATTCCGGACAGGTATAATTTATACTATAGATTTCAATTACTTTCAGTTTCGCCGGGATAAAGACCAGTTCACGGCGTACAAACTCTTCACCTATTTTTACCAGAGGAGTATTACAGACAGGACAGATCTTATCCTCATCAGAAAGATCAAAATATTCCTTCGTCACAGGAATGCCTTTGAAACGCTCGGCATCCATAGTTCTGGATCTTCGTTTTTTCCCTTCTTTTTCAGGAAGAGGAGTAAACCCCTATCAGGATATTCCGACAGCTAAATCTGCGTTTGGTGCAGGGCTGATTCTGTTTCCATTTGGGATGAAGCGGTTGAAGGATATTTCGGATTGCCGGGTATTCGACAGGTTTAGACGAAGTTAGCGCTTGCATTAAAAATAATGTGTATATAAACTTATATTAGGGGTAGGCAATTCTGCTATCAGGTGCGATAGAGATATGCAAGTCTACATTAATCATATGATCCATAAGAATTCAGGGGGGGGGGGTAAAATGGCAAGCAACAAGGACGGCAAATTTTGTCTGGCTGCAGTTAAAATTTTTCCTGATTCTCGTTATGTAAGAGCTGACAGAATTGCTGGTGAGGGTTTTGAAGTCAAAGTCGGTTTGATTACTGTAACCGGAAACCGGATTCCAAAGGGAACGAAAATAAGAGTTGAATGTACACCACTTCATTTTGATCAGGAGTTTGTATACGATCCCCAGGAGCAGCCCAAATTTCTTATAGAGGTTGAACCTGGTATTGATTCTAATGTTGTAACAACTGCAAAAACTCCTGATGGAAAATGGCCCTCAGACGCAAATATTGATGTGAGGTTTTATTTTGCATTTGATGTAGCTGCGTTGTCATATTAGTTCGGGCAGCCTTTCAGTGCATTCGCTCTGTAAAGATATCTGTTTTTGACAGCAGCAGCGCATATGGCAGACTTGTTTTGCCAAGAATCTGTGCTGCAAGATTTGTTTGACAAGGAGGACTATTATGAATTATCCTTATTATTCTTTTCAGATGAGAACTGCAGGTCCAAGCAATGCGTTTTCGGATATGCCTGCAGGAATATCTTTTGCTGGTGATTCTGCATATTCCATTGCAGCGTGGATATACATGAAGGACTATGCCGGGATGAAGGAAGTAATTTCTCAGGGAGACGATTTTACTTTTGGTGTGGACGATCAGCAGCTTTTGATTCGACTGAACGGAAATGTTATAGCGACATCGAAGAATGTTGTTACGAGCGAAGAGTGGCATTATATTGCAATTGTTTTTGATATATTAGGTTATCGGTTTTACTGTGATGGTGAGTTTTTGACATTTGTTAGTGGGAACGGAAATACGGTATCTTTATCCGGGAATCTGATTATTGGTCGGAACCTGAATGGATATATCAGAAACGCCGTACTTTATTCTTCAGCTTTAACGCCTGATGATTTAAAGAATTATATGTTCAGTGTTAAGAATGCTGCCGCATATTATGATTTCACTTCAAATCCTGCAATTGAGCATGTAAATAACCTGAAAATTAATTATGACGGTCTGGCGGATATTGTAAAGACAGCTACAGCTGCTATGTTTAAAAATCAGGGGTATCTAAAAATTGAAAGCGGCAGTAAAGCAAATCCCGGCGGCAATATTAATGTACCTTATACGATTCAGGCGTGGATCTATCTGGATGCCTCTGATTCTACCGGCTGCTGTACCATTCTTCATAACACAAATATCGGAAATGATACCGGCGTGCTTTTCACTGTCGAACGTGAATTGAACGATAAGGGAGACGCTGAATTTTATTTGTGTCTGCGGCATGGAATGTTTACATATGAATCAAACTTTCTGAAAAGTACTACGCCAATTCCTCAAAAACAGTGGGTAAACGTTGCGGCAGTATTTGAGAAAGCTACATGTAGGATATATATTGATAATAGCCTTGCGCTTTTAAAATCCGGGCTTTTGCCCATTCCTTCAGAACTTGATGATCCGATATGTTATATAGGCTCTAAGGTAAACGGTGGTACGGAAAACGGTACCGATGTGTTTGAGGGAGCAATTTCAAGGATTGATATCTGGGACAAGGCACTTTCAGAGGATGAATTAATTGAATTTTCCAAAAAGCTTCCGGACACTGCTTCGGATGGAAATAATCCGAAAGATGCATTTTTCTTCCAGAACAGCTTTGTTGATCTGATCGATTTTATTCCTGCCGGTCGAATGCGCGGAGTTTATCTTGGCATGACAGAGCCGGAAGCTACGCAAAAAGGTGAGCATGAGGGAGGCATGGATGATTCTGCTTCGGAAAATCCGTATACCGATATGGAGATTCCCAATGAACTTCGTACAATTGCGATTCAGAAGTATCTGGAGCAGCATCAGAAGGTCAATGGTACGGTGATTGAAGCCGTACCGGAACATTTCTTTGCAGTCGATCATTTTGAGAAGGACGAAAAAATATATTTTGTTATTCATCTGGCAAAAGAATCCTATATAGTTTCAGATATGGTGAAAAATGATGACGATCCGGATAGTGAATACATTCTTTGGATGACTGAGCTTATCATCATTGTTGTTGGAGGCATTTGTTTTATCCTGTTCGGATTAAGTCCCGCTTCCGGACAGGCAATCGTTGGTTATATTCGTCAGAATATTGTGAATATACCGAGCCTGGGATCAATATTCATGGGCGCGACAGAGAAAAATGTAGCAGCCAAATGTATCGACTTTATTCTGGAACTGTATCATCAAAATGTGCTTAAAGCGCTTTTGCGCGTTATGTTTTCTGTGAACTTATTTACAGTCATCAAAATCGGTATTATTTTGATTGCCAGAGCTTTAGGCGGCGTTGTGAGCTTACTGGCAGAAATTGCCTCGCTTGCGGTTACTGTCGCACTTCATCTTGCAAAACATTCAAGTACTCCGTTTGCACTTGAAGAGATTACCTTTCATTCAACCTCCAATACAGTCGGCTCAATTATGTGCAGCGACTCCGATTTGTCCGATTTGGCTGAAGCAGAATGGAGAAAACGAAGAAATATCGCTTATCCATTGTTGTATTGCATAACAGACATATATAATAATACTGCTAATAATCCAACGGTAAAGAAAATTACTGTAAAGATAAAGCTGAATATACAAAGCGATTATGTCGGCAAGGCATTTGTCAGGGCTATAGATAGAACTGCAGGTGACGAAAGCCTTGGAAACAGCAATGAAGTGTCTATAAAATTGAATGGATATAAACAGGAAACGCAGTTTCTCTCAGTTGATTTTCCCGCACACACAATCAGGTCGGCGGTTAATTCATTTCAGCTTGTTCTGGAGTGGCAGGTAAAATTGGAAAATAAAGACGATTGGATACGGCTTGCCGTATCCCAAAATACAGTTTATGTCATCCCCAGACTGCCCGATGTGCCTTGGATTGGCAGTACATTGCCCTGCATTCCGTTTATTGAGCTTTCCTATCCTTGGGTCAAAGGAGCAAGTACATGCGAAGAGATTGCCGGACGAATTACGTCTAAGATAAATTCAATGCATGATGTTTTTTCCTATGAAACCATGCGCGGCGCACCAAGGTATGTTTCTGGTGCGGCAGGAGTTGATTATAACAGGCTTTTAAATGATTTACAGAATTCAGGAACTCTATCTGTTCCTGTTAAAATCAATTGTTCAGATTGTGCATGCATGGTAGCAATATTTAGTAATTTATGGGGCTGCACGCTTAGAGTCAGACGAATGGAAGGAAAAGGCGGCGTAGGATTTAAGCTTAACAAAGTAATTGCAATCGGTACCGGAAGCTGGGGCTTACCATTTAAGGGTGGTTTTAGGTTTCATGCGGTTGCCGCCAACTTCGATTATAAAATCTCTAAACCAAGTGACAAAGATTTAATGGTTTATGATGCGTGTCTGGAATATGATAACAGGGATACGCCATGGGATAATGCCGATGATGCTCAAAGAGTACCGTTTCTTCCTGTTAATGTGCCATTTTCAACGCTATCTGCTATCCCGCCGCTGCCAATGCCGGCAGCTCCCGAAAATTCATACAGAGAACACCTGGCGGCAAACAGGAAGGATGGAATAGGTATCTGCAATATGAGAGCTAATGTGTATAATCCGTATTTTAAGAGCAATGCCAACAGACAGATAAGTGTATCTCAGGAAATAAGGGATTATTACAAATATGATAAATGGGCTTCTGCTGAAGCATGTGGTCAATCTGCTTTTTATAAGCCAGATTCAATGATTCAATTTGATGAATATAAGCTGATAGAAACAAGTGCATATTTAGGTATAGCCGGTTCCTATCATAACAGATACATTCATGATGACATTCCTGAAAATACCATTGAACTGATTGTTGTTCCGTGCAGTGAACCAGGTATGGCTCATGAGGTAATGCTTCAAATGCTGAGTAGTATTTCCTCGAGTGACCTGAAACTTACTGAACCTGACGGTGTATTTGCAAATGCATCGGTCTTGTTCACAAGTCAAAATGAAAGCGGATCTGTGAAAATGACTTGTATTGGGAATCTGTTCCTGACAATTATAACAGGCGGCCAGGTCGACTCAGAACAGATTGGCAGTATTTTACGTAATCGTTGTATTTAAACGACTGGAGGTTGAAGTAAAAATATGAATACTATTCATGCACCGCAGATGTCTGTGAGTTTAGAATTTGAGTTTATGGGTGCTGATTTGACTGCTGAGTATATGGTTTCGGATGAGGGTATGACAATCCTGTTTTCGTCAGATGCAGTTGAATCGGCAGAGAGTATTACGCTTTCTGCAATGACCGCAGATTTTAATGAGCTTGTTGAAGAACAGCAGCTCGATGAGAGACAGGTATTGCAAGCGATAAAAAACGATGTGTACATCTCGGGGAATGATGCTTCCAGTGGGATTATAGATTTTTCAAAAATCAAGTTCCGGCTGAAAGGCTTGGAGCTGAAAATCTTTATAGGCAAAGACGGTAAAAAGTCGGTTTCCTATGCAATTACACTGGAGATCCTTCTTGACGGTATTTTACCTGACATCAAGATTATCCATATAAAGTCTCTGAATTTCTGCCTGAAGAATATGAAATAAGAAAACTGAAAAGAGTAACCATAGGGAAACGATTGCTTTAGTGACAATCTCCGCATTCATGCTATAAAGCTTCACAGTAGAAAGGCGATGAAAAAGATGGCTATAACTCATATAGCAGATTATCCACAGCTACTATCTATCTTAGAAAGTAATCAGAAAATTGTATATCTGTTCGGAGCAGGAGCGTCCATGTCCCTCGGCGGTCACGGATTAAGCTGGTCGAACTGGATTATGGCGGGGAAAAACAGCCTTAACCCTGATGACCGGAAGGAATTGGAACGTCGTATCGGCTCCTGGTCTGCGGGAGAACTGATTGATGCTGTAACATTTCTATTAGAGAAGTTGAAGCTTTCGAATTGTTATACTGCCTTCATGGACAAAACGATTGGTTCTCTCCATCCGATAGAGCCAGATTTTAAAGCCGCTCTCTGTAGAATATGGAGAGCAGGCGACCTGATTGCAACTACGAACTATGATTTACAGATTGAGGAAAGCCTGCATGCAAGTCCTGTTTCCTATTCCGTACCGGCAGAAATTCTCTCGATTATCCGGGGAGATGCGGATAACAAGGTTATTCATCTCCATGGTGTGTATGATAAACTTCATGGAGTCGATGATATCGTTGCTGATGATCCGCAGTATAAGGGCATTCTTGCCAATGCAGGGGCTCAATTTATTCAAAATCTGCTCAGCACACATCCGTTAATCATTGTTGGGTGCGGCGGGACGATGGAAGATCCGAATCTATCAGGATTTCTGTCTTTTGTGGCAGAGAAGCTGGGCGTGACGGATATTCCTTATTTCTGTCTGTTAAAAAACGGCGATTTGGCGCCGGCGTTGCCTGCAAATGCGGTATCGGTCTTTTATGGGGATGACTATGGAGACCTTCCGATATTTCTTGCCGAATTATCGGCTTTGCGCCTGCGCAAAAGAACAAAGCTGAGAAGTATTATGGCAGTAAACCCTTATCAGAATATTCCGACAGTTACATCTGCGTTTGGACGTTTGCATTTTTCAAATGAATTTAATAGGTTTGTTGGGAGAGAGGAAGAATTACGGAAGTTAAACGATTTCTTGGAGCAGGATGTTTGTTTTTCCTGGTGGACGGTTCTTGGTGACGGGGGAATTGGAAAAAGCAGGCTTATTCTGGAATGGCTGCGGAATGCACCAGCCAATTGGTTTGGTTTCTTCGCCCGGAAGAACCCGGAAGAAGCCAGGAATTTTAAGCCGTTCACGGATACTATAATCGTATTTGACTATGTCCTTGGAAAAGAACATGAATGCGCAGAGATGATAGCGGCTTTTCGGGAGATTTTCAGCACATTTTCGTACAAATTGCGTATCCTGTTTGTCGAAAGAGAGCAAAGAGCGAAGGATTCTGATTGGCTGACAATAATAAAAAGAGCATTCTATGCGGAAGATAGACTGTTGTTTGATAGCGCAGTGTACGATAAGGCGTTGATGGTAGAAGCGTTATCTGTTGATCATGAGATCAGGTATGTAGAAAATTATCTTTCTGCGTATCTGCCGCTTGTAGAATCAAATGATTTTATTGAAACCTGTAAAGCAAATATTCAAAGCGCAAGTGGCGAAATAGAGAAAGCTTTCAGAACATCCGTAGAGCCTGCTTGTTACAGACCACTGTATCTGAGCATCTTCATTGAGGTGTGGCTGAGTAAGGAAGGAGAGCTCTCTTTGTCGTCGGCTGAAGAACTGCTGGGCGAATACCTGCATCGGGAAATGGGGCGATGGAGGAAGATCCTTGGCGATGGGGCTATGGTGGATTCTTACATGCGGCTTTTGGCGATGGCGTGTGCGATTGAACGGTTTAATCTTGCGGATGTTTATGGAGAAAATTATCTGGAAGAAGACTGCAGGAGATTAACACAATTTTTTGATGATGAAAGCGGAAAACCGGGAGCTGACAATGTATTTTCTGATTTGTTCGTTTCCATGGATGAGCTTGTAGAAGATACCGGCAAAGATACGATTGCCGAGGCATTTTTTAATCCGGAGAACGGGGCGATAGATGAGGAAGATATCAATGTGATCAGAACCCTTGATGAGGTTGAAAGGTTTGCTTATTTCACACCGTATGTTAAACTGCACGCCGATCCGCAGGAAGTGTATTTGCAGATGAAGGTAGGGGCAGGTGCGGCAAAGGCCGAGGAGGTTGCGGAGCTTGACAGAGTACGGGAAAACAGGATTTGGCATGTGGCGGCACTTCCGGATCATGCATGGATCATTGAGCCGGTGTTTCCGGATATTATTAAAGAGTTCATAGTGACATATACTGTAAATGCCAGAGATATCGGTCGGTTTACAAAACTGGCAAGATCCAATTCTATTTTGGGATTTGGGAATTTTCTGTCGCTTGCGCTGGATGATTGGCCGGCTAATAAAGGCTTCCAGAAAATGATAGTCACGCCGCCGGCAGAGATGCTGAATTATTTTGAATATTATATCAGCCTGCTGAGGCGAATAGATGCGGTGGAGGATATTCAAGCGGTTGAACAGGTTCTTATTGATAGTGAACCCTGCTTTCAGAAATATGAGATGGAACTGTGGAGAAGGATCGCCGTTGTTCTCACGGACAGGAATGATGTTGAACGGCTTTATGAAAGCGGGGTGCATTTCATCCAGTATATGAGGTGTAGTGCCGATTTTGTTCCCATTCGGGATGAAGCGGTTGATGTAATAGAGGCGTATTGCATAGGCATTCATAATGCGAGTCAAGTGCAGAAATATGCTGATTTCCTACAGAAGATAGAGACGGCTGTTGAAATACTCCCGGAAAACCAACGGTTGGGATATATTCTTTGTCAGAATTACAGTCTGCTTAGCCATCTAAAGCTATATCACAATAAGAAAGCGAATGTTGGGGCTGAGTGGGATAAGGTGTTGCATTATATAGAGCAGTATGGCTGGCAGGATGATATGTGCAGGACAGGCATGGAAGCAGCATATGATTATCTGGGAACCCTGATTGGCGGTAGCGTAGAGCGGATAAGAAATCTGGAAGAACAGCTTACGCGGTTGTATGAGAGGAATGGATTGCAGGAAGTTGCGGAAGTGGCTGCTTTATGTGCCATAAACAGTTATGCAATTTCATATAAGAAAGGAAAGCTGCTGGCTGAAGAATATGATAAAATAAGAAAATATTTTTCAGAATTCCCCGATTCCATGAGAATACGCTCGGCTTATGTCGCCGTCAGCAACTATGCATTTGCAAAAACATCGGACTATCGCAATGTTCCGGACAAACTATTAGCACAGGCAAAAGAGTGGTCTTTGCAGTATCCGGGAGAAATTGAGTTCCAGGAAGGGTATTTCGGGCTGCTTATGTCAAGGCTTGAATATGCGCAGTCACATGATATGAGAAACGAACAGCGAAGAACATTCAAAGAAATGGAGGCTGTTGCCCAAAGAGCGGACTATTCTTCATATAACGAAGAAAATCAACTGATTGAGTCAGTGCAAATGCTGAGAAAAATTTATGGGTATAGATAGTACCAATGTTTTAAATGATTGGGCAATAAAACAGCAGAATATCAAAAATATAAAATATTATTCCGTATAAAGTTGCCTCCTTGCTTATATTGGAGTATAATAAGACCAAAAATGCAAAGGAGATCCAAGCTATGCCTGATGTGATGACGATAAAAGAAGCCTCCATTCTATGGGGAATCGGAGAACGGAGAATAACAACGCTTTGCAGGGAAGGAAGGATTCCAGGTGCGATTAAAAATAAGTGTTGGCTGATTCCTGCTGATGCTGCAAAGCCGGGGGATAAGAGGGTAAAAACCGGTGCATATGTGAAAACAAAGTTACCGGAAGATTTGCCGCTGCCGATTGGCGTGTCGGATTATAAGACTGCCGTGTCAGAATATTACTATGTAGATAAGACCCTGCTGATTAAGGAATTTCTGGATGAAAAAGCGAAGGTATCTCTCTTTACAAGACCCCGCAGATTCGGCAAAACGCTGAATATGGATATGATAAAAACCTTTTTTGAAATTAGCGAGGAGGATACGTCTGTATTGTTTCGTGATAAGAAAATCTGGTCATGTGGACAGAAGTATCGGGATTTTCAGGGAAAGTATCCTGTGATTTTTATTACCTTTAAGGATATCAAAAATCAGAATTGGGAAGACTCACTTGCCAATATTGCATCCGTGCTTTCAGGAGAGTTCCTCCGACACCAGGAGCTGATGGATAGCGGGAAGGTCAATGCTTTTGATAAGGAATACTATCAGAAGGTCGCAGGTCAAAAAGCCAGTGAAGTGGAATTGTCTCAGGGATTACTAATCCTATCACGAATGCTGGATAAGCATTATGGTGTGTCTCCCATCATTATTATTGATGAGTATGATACACCGATTCAACAGGGCTTCACCGAAGGGTTTTATGATCAGGCGGTGCTGTTCATGCGAAATTTCTTTTCAGGGGGGTTAAAGGATAACCCTCATCTTTCCTATGGTTTTATGACAGGTATTTTGAGCTCAAAGGAAATTATTTTCAGTGGTCTTAATAATCTCAAGATTAACTCTGTTATTGATCAGAAGTACTGTGAGTATTTTGGATTTACGGCTGATGAAGTGAAGGAGATGGCGGCCTATTATAAAGCAAGCAGCAAGTACAAGGAAATCTGTGAATGGTACGACGGATACCGGTTTGGCAATGTCGACATTTTTAATCCATGGTCTGTGAGCTATTACTTCGCCAATAGCTGTGAACCAAGAGCCTTCTGGATTGCAACGGGCAGTAATGATATCATCGGCGAGATGCTAAAAAGTGTAGAGGAATTAATCTATGAGAGCCTCCGGTCATTGCTGCAGGGAAGAACCGTAACCGCATGTATCGATACCAATGTAATATATCCACAGATTAAAGAGCGGCCTTCTTCTGTATACAGCTTCCTCCTGGTAGCTGGGTATCTGAAAACTGTTAAAACTGAGGCTTCCTTTAATGGGGATTATATGTGTGAACTTGCGATTCCGAACTGGGAGATTACCTATGTGTATAACAAGGAGATACTGGAGCGGATGAGTCCGATGATTCCGCAGGCAACTGCAATTGATATTCAGGTGGCCTTGTACACAGGAGACGCCGCAGAGTTAAAGAGGAAACTGGAAAAACTCCTGTTACAGTCCGCAAGTTTCTATGATGTGGCGAAAGAAAGCTTCTATCATGGTTTTGTGCTCGGCTTGTGTGCTATCGTGGATAACTGTTATGAGATTACTTCAAATCGAGAATCCGGAGAAGGGCGATTTGATATTTGCATGAAACCGAGAAAAGAAGGGCTGCCGGGCATCCTCATAGAGCTGAAAGCTTCAAAAGACAGCGGCGGACTGAAAGAATTGGCAAAAGATGCTATTTGGCAGATTGAGGAAAAGAAGTACCAAGCAATGCTGGAAAAAGCAGGGGTCAGGTCTGTTTTGAAATATGGAGTGGCTTTTTGCGGAAAAAATGTGGAAATTGAACTAAGATAAAATAATTACTTAATGTAATTTGACTCCATATTTTGGTAAATAGAAGATTGTGAAAAGTTGATTGAACAAATGATCGGTGCGTGCTGCAATATAATTGTATAATCGAACGAAGTTAGGGGATGAATTTCCGGTTGTTGGGTGCCCTCTAGTGTTACGAAGGGAGCATTCGACATGTTTAGACAAAGTTAGCGCTTGCATTAAAAATGAGGTGCATATAAACTTATATCAGGGGTAGTTTAAGATGAGTAAAATATGAATAGAGAAATTGTTATTGTAGAAAAATAGGGAAATGTTTTTAATAATTGATAATAGTGGATAATTAGCAGTTATCCGTTATTTGATAAATCGGGGATAATACTTGATTATCCTTAATCGGACTGCAGAATAATGCCCCATTATCTGTTATTTTTTGACAACACAAAATCACAGTTCAAATGTGATTCCCATAATCTGGAGGAAAAGTTATGCAAGAAAAGGATTTACGAATTATATTTCTGGCAAAATTTGCCCCTAATGCAGGGGAGGATTATCCATTAATAACAGAAGAATCTGATGGAATATATGCACAATATCACTATGACATTTATCAGATTTTAAAGGGTATTTGCCCCAAGACAGTTTGCTGTCATGATGTCAATTTCCTTTTTGAAAAGTCTAGTTCATATGATTATGTTTTTACATTATTAAACCGTGCACCCTACCGAAATTCAGAAATATTTGTTTCGGCTTTATTGGAATATCTTAATATTCCATATTTAGGTGCTAGACCTAATATACGAGCGCTGGCAGAGGATAAACATCTTGCTAAAATGGCGGCAAAGTATGCGGGACTAAATACACCAGAATGGATAACCATCGACGCAGATGATACCATTTCATTTAAACAACCATTTGCGGGGCCCTATTTTGTAAAACCGCGTTTTGGGGCATCTTCGGCTTATATTGATGAAAGTTCCATTGCCAACTATTGGGAAGACGCCCGAGAAAAGATTATCGATTTACAACGGTACGGCATTGATGTTATTGTGGAAAAATTCGTAGATGGCATATTTTATAGTGTTCCAGTTTATTTTAACGATTCTGTTGCAATTCATCTACCATCGGTAAAAGAAAAGTCTATTCTGAAAGGAAACGTAGTTACTTACCGACAGAAAAGGAAATTAGATTCCGGTTTGACCAGAACGATTAATTTAGATAGAACACTTGAAGTCGAACTTGTGCGTCAATCGGATGCTTTTTTAAAATTGATTACACCGATTGACTATACAAGGATCGATTTTATGGTATCATCCAAAACAGTTGAATTCATTGAATTTAACGTATGTTGTAATCTTGGACGGCAATCTGCTTTTTGTATATCAGCAAACAATGTAGGGTTATCGCAAGCCGATTTAGTAACACAAATACTTAGGAACAGTTTAAAACGGCAAAAGCTCATCTGCTAAAATATCAATAGAGTTAATTGTCCAATATTCCAAAAAGCAAGGTGCATACAAATCCTCCCATTGTTCAAATTCGTAATGACAGGATGCGTTGCATTTTTTGTTAAGAAATGATACTACACTGTAAGGTTTTGTGCCTGGAGCAAAATTAGATTCCTTTAACGCAAGGTGCCCATATTTTTGCGAATTATCAGAATTGCCGAGTACATATTCTATAACAGCCATAAAAAGATAGTATTTCCCTTTCAATCTTGGCAGACCAGAGGAAAGTACACGTTGTTGCAAATTAGTAACCAGCTCATAGGCGGTTTGAGTTTCTCCAGTTTTTATATACAACGCAGCAAGATTGAATGTAGCATATCCAATTGGCATGATTGTTTTGGCAATATCAATGGACAAGGTTAGATACTTTATAGCTTCAATGTAATTATTATCCATCAAATAACAGATGCCAAGATTGTTAGCTGCCAAGTGAATCTGGCTTGCACCGAATTGTTGTAATCCTTCAAATGCCATTAATGCCTGACTTAATGCGTAAGATATAGAGGCATTTTTGAGATTGTATGAAGTCAGATTAATAATTGTACTATAATACCCGAATAAGTCCCCATTTTCTTTAAATATACATTTTGCCATATTTCGAAGTTGGTGAGCTTTTGAGGGTACAAATATAGTGGCCGCATTTCTTAAAAAATATGGATACTTTTTACTGCACTTTAGTTGTTTATCAAAAGTCTGATATATATTTATAGCGTCTGATAGCTTACCGCTATGAACATCATTGCTTATTAAAAACGAAATTAATATTGCAAGTTCATCAACATCAGTAGATGTGTCTATCAGACGCTGCAATCGTTCTTGGGCTAATTGATGCTCCCTACATCTGTTCAAGGTAATTGCATATATTACATTTATAGCACGATTTGTATTGTCTAAAATAAATTTGTCCAGTATATTTTTGGCTTGCTTGTATCTTGCATTACAAAAAAAGAAAATGGCTATAAGTAACTGTATCTGATCATCCTCACTTGTTTGTGCAGCAGATATAATATCTTCATTAACAACATAGCCCATTTGAAGAGCGTTTCTTACTATGGAAATTGCAAATTGTTGACTACTTTTTTGATCCTTTAGTAATATAGCAAAATCCCATGCTTGTAATAGATGCTGATAGGACAACTCCTTACACTGTTTATAGTATGCTAAGAGAGATTTAGAAATTATCAGGCGATCAGCAATATCTAATTCAGGGATATAAGTAGAATCTACGCGATAACTTTTGATCCTTCCATCAATATCGATCAGTGTTTTAAGAAAACCTTCTTTTTCCAATGAATTAAGCATTGTTGGTATGGATCCGATAGGGAAAACTTTTTTATATGGACTAGCATCTAATATTTTCAGCAATGTTTTGCTTGTAATAAAATCATTGTAAAGGTATATGATTTTTAAAGTTTGTAAGTTAATCGAATCAACAGACTGCTTTCCTAATGGTTCTCTTAAATGAAATAGGATTTTGCGGATATTTCCACTTGATTTGAATAAAATCATATCCGCCTCTTTGTCGGACATGCTTTTATGGTAGATTTCACCCAGTTTTTTTACATAACTAATATTAGGCATTGGAAAAGACAATTCTGTATAGGCATACTTATATTTGGTCTCCAGGTAGAACTTTTCAAAATTTTCTCCTGTATCAGACTTAGAACATACAATTTTTACTTTGGGGTTATTTAAAAGTGCCTGTAATTCATAAATAGATTCATTGTCCATAAATTGTATGTTATCTATAAAAATAACAAGTGTTTTTGTTTTGGTTATTTCATCAACTAAAATAAAAAAAATCTCTTTCAAACGACTCTGATAGAAACCCGCATAAATGGGTAGCGCTGATTTAGGCTGAAACAAAGCTGCAAGTGTGTCTGATTGGCTAATATCCTTAATGACTGACGAAAGTAATGGCACTTCATAAGTACCATATTCTTGGTCTGTGAACATTTGAAGTTGTTGATAAAGTTGATTGTTTTTACTGCTTAATCCATTAGTGATAGCCTGTATCGGATTTCTTACATCTGTTGATAATTCTGCACTAAAAAGCTGAACAGATGGTGTGGTCCGCATCATATATATAGCTCTACTTATAAAGGCTGTATTGCCAGCACCTTTAGCACTCTCATAAAGCAATATTTGACTGTCCGCAGAAAAAATGAAATCGACAACATCGTTAATTTCTTTTTTGCGATTTTTATAAGCTTCTTGCATTAATATCAACCTCCGGAGGTAATTGTCATGTACCCAAAAGACTATTTAGAGATAATTAATGAGATATGCAAAAAACATTCCATACGCATAACCTCATTCGATAACACTTCAGTTCTGCGCCTATTATACCAAAAGGAACAACATTTTATATGGAGCAGGCGATTTGATTTGAATTCTGCCATAGCTTCACGTCTGGCAGATAACAAATATGAAACATCTATAGTATTGCAAGCCTGTAATATTCCTGTAGTAGAATGCCACAAACTGTCTCGTATTGGAACAGAGGAATACGAAAATAACCCGGAGAGCAACTTATGTGTTTGCAGAAAATTGTTGGAGCAATACGGAACCATTGTAATTAAACCTAATAATTCCTACGAGGGTAAAAATGTATGCCGCTGTTCCACAATGAAAGAAGTTGAAAAAGCACTTCAATCAATATATTCCAGCTATAAATTTATAGTTGCTACACCTTACATAAATGCTGTTAATGAATATAGAACCTTTTTTTTGAATGGAACTATACTTCTTGTTTATAGAAAGAGCTTACCTCATATTATTGCAGACGGCAAATCTACATTAATGGAATTGCTTGTTGGGCAATCATATGATTTTGAAATGATAAATCGTCAATTATATAAAGAGTTAAATCTTATCCATCCAGTAGGGCAAAAGATAATCTTGAACTGGAAATTTAATTTGACGCAAGGAGCATCTTGCCAAATCATAGAGGAATCTGATTTACGCTCAAAACTGTGCAATCTTGCCATTAAATCTGCCAATGCCATAGGAATATCTTTTGCAACTATTGATATAATAGAAGAAGAAAATGGCAATCTAACCGTGTTGGAAATTAATGCCGGTGTTGCAATGGATCAGTTTATTCAGCAAGTTCCATTGGGCAGGAATATAGCAACAGAAATTTATGAAAAAGCTATTCTTTCCATGTTCCATATCGGGTAATATTCTGCTTGTAATAAAGGATAATGGGGCATTATTCTGCAGTCCGATTAAGGATAATCAAGTATTATCCCCGATTGAACAAAATCGCTGCGCGATGGCCTGCCAAGGCTGGGGCGCAGTTTTTCTTTAACAACAAATAAAAAGCAGTGGAAAAATCTCCCGTAATACGGTATTGTTCAGTTACCACACAAAACAATCAAACACGGAGACTCCCACTGCCTATGAATACAATAGCACTTTTTGGTGTCTTCCGCAATCGGAATTATGATGCCAATGCACCTCCTTGATAGGTAGCTGCCACTATTAACAACTACTTATTCATGGAGGTTTTATAATGTACGAAGATATTTTTAATTCCATCCGCCAAGCTGCGGAAAAACGCAACCTTAGAGAACGGACCATTCAACTGTATTGCAGTGATGTCAGCTATTTCCTGCGCTGCACCAATAAGCCTGTTACTGACCTCACACTCGAGGATGCAGATGCCTTTCTTACCATGAAACGTCTGGAAGGCAGATCGCCGGAAACACATAATCATTATCGTTCAGCAATCAAGTTCTTCTACAAAAGAGTATTGAAGATACGCTGGGACGATGATGAAATTCCTGCAATGAAGCGGGAACGTAATCTTCCAACAGTCCTTACCCATCAGGAGATAAATGCCATCATTGATGCAACAACGAACCTGAAGCATAAAGCCATCATTGCGACCATGTATTCCTCTGGATTGCGCGTATCCGAGGTGATCCATCTCCACTATGATGATATTTCCCGTACCAACTTGACCATTCATGTCCGTGAGACAAAGGGAAGGATCGACCGGTATACGATCCTTTCCCGGAGAAATCTGGATCTTCTCACAGAGTACTGGTATCAGTGCGGCCGTCCGAAAGGCATTCTTTTCCCAAGCTCATGGACCGGTGGATACCTTGAGCCGAACAGTATCAACCAGTTCTTTAAAGAAAGTGCCAGACGCGCCGGTATTACCCGCCGTGTTTCTTCCCATGCGTGCCGCCATAGTTTTGCAAGCCACCTGTTTGAAAGTGGAACGGATATCAAATATATCCAGTCCCTTCTTGGTCATGTTGATCCCCGCTCTACGGATATATACCTTCATGTAAGCAACAAAACTCTTCTTGGTATCCGCAGCCCTTTTGATGCTCCGGAAGGCGGTGAATCATGAGCGAAAACTGCACGATACAGGATGTGTTTAACCGCTTTTATTCTGACTATGAGAAAACTCATGAACTGTCTGCGGCACAGCGAAAAGCAGCTTATCACATCATGAATTGCAAAACCGGTGCATTTGGTGTTAATGTAAGTGTTTGCGAGGACTGCGGCTGTATCTCCGTCCATTATAATTCCTGCAGGGACAGGTGTTGTCCCATGTGTCAGGAGTTTCCGAAGGAAAAGTGGGTAGATGCCCGCAGGGAGGATATACTGGACGCCCCATACTTTCATGTGGTTTTCACTGTGCCTGAGGAATTAAATCCTGTCATTTACAGCAACCAGAAGTCACTCTATAATGCCTTGTATCATGCAGCTTCAGATACTTTAAGCGAACTTGCCAGAGATAAAAAATACCTTGGGGCAGACATCGGTTATATCTGTATTCTCCACACTTGGGGAAGTGCGATGAATTTCCATCCCCATATCCACACCATCGTGTTAGGCGGAGGGCTGGATGCCAAGAACCACTGGAAAGATAACGGTGAGGATTTTTTTCTCCCTGTCAAAGTCATTTCCAGGGTTTTTCGGGGCAAGTATCTTGCCGGGCTAAAACAGCTATGGACGGATGGAAAGCTGGAGTTCCATGGAACAGCGGAACCTTACAAAAATCATTATGCCTTCATGGAACTTTTGGACACCTGCTATGCCAAAGAATGGATTCCTTATTGCAAGAAGCCATTCCGTGGTGCGGAGTCTGTTATCAAATATCTTGGCAAATATACTCACAGGATTGCCATAAGCAACTACCGAATAAAGGGTATGACGGATTCCACGGTTACGTTTACTGTTAAGGATTACAAAAATCAAGGCCAGTGGAAGGAACTTACACTTCCTGGGGAAGAATTCATCCGGAGATTTCTGATGCATGTTCCTCCAAAACGTTTTGTGCGGATTCGGCATTACGGCCTGCTTTCTTCTCGGAATAAAAACAAGAAGATTATACTATGCCGCAATCTGCTTGGCTGTAAGAAATACATTTCCAGACTTAAAGATCTTGATGCGCCCGCTATTATCAAACTGCTCTATAACAAGGATGTCTGCAAATGCTCATCCTGCGGTGGAAACATCATTCCTCTGCCGTCTGGCAGGTATTACACAAGGCCTGAGCCACACCTATTATGTTAAACACCTGCAACTGAATATTTTCAAAAAAGCTTCCTATGGAGGCTTATTCGTGGTGCTCTGGAAATGATTTTAAAGGGATTTTTCTCCATCTGCACAGGCATGCGATATACTGTTTTGCAAAGAGCGTCAGAATTGAAAGCCCATATATAGCGGCCGCCCGGATGCGCTTTGTTCAACCAGGAAAAATCGAAATTGATGCAAACGAAAGGGCAGTTATCAAAGAGTTCAAGGCTGCTTTTTCGTTTGCACCATCTTCGATTCTTTCCTTAACGATTTATCAAATAACGGATAACTGCTAATTATCCACCATTATCCTGTGCAATCTAAAGCCACTCCAAAATAAAACTCTACGAATAGTTTTTACATTCACCAACAACAAATGAACTCTACCATTTATAACATCTAAAAAATCCTTAAGTCCCCCCTTCATGCCAAATTTCGCATTTTCATTAAAAATAATGTCGAAATAAGTAGTATCATGTTTAAATAAAAGAAGGTGATATCTGAATTACAAACGGCCAAAATCCGTCAGACAAGCGAATTCAGCACCTCGCAAATTACGGACAAAAGAAGGAGGAAACGAAAGATGAACTTGGAGAATAAGCTGGAAATGTATTTAGAGTATTGTGAATATCGAAAGGAACTGGATAAGAAAACATTAAAGGCGTATCGCATTGATTTGCATCAGTATTTTGCATTTGTTGGTGCGGAGAGGCCTGAAAAGGAGAAAATAGAAGAATATATTACACAACTACATAAAAATTATAAGCAGAAGACTGTAAAGAGGAAAATAGCATCCATAAAAGCGTATTATAATTATCTGGAAGAGGCAGAAATCATTGACGAAAATCCATTTCGGAAAATAAGAGTTAAATTTAAAGAAAATGTAACCCTTCCAAGAATCATTCCGCGGGAGGAGATCGAGCAGCTTTTGAATCAGATGTATCAATGTTTAAATGGAAATAATACGATATCCCGCAAATGCATGCTGCGGGATACGGCGGTTGTAGAGATGTTTTTCGCAACTGGGGCGAGAGTATATGAAATCTCGAATATACGGGAGGATAGTATCAATTTAAATACGGGACTTATAAGGCTTATGGGGAAAGGCGGGAAGGAACGATATGTTCAGATTGGAAATTATGCTGTTCTGACAGTTCTGAGAAAGTATTATGCGCAAAACGAGCAGGCAATCAAGGAGAGTGGGTATTTTTTTGTGAACAATAGAGGAAATCGGTATACGGAGCAATCCATTCGGCTGATGTTAAGAAAATATACGAAACTGGCACAAATCGAAAGAAACATTACGCCTCATATGTTCAGGCATTCGTTTGCCACTTATTTAATTGAGGAAGGGGTGGATGTGAGTTGTGTTCAACAGATTTTGGGGCATAGTTCTATTAAAACGACACAGATTTATATACATATTGCATCGAAAAAACAGGCTGAAATTTTGAGAGAAATGCATCCGCGGAATCATATGAATATAGTCGGGGCTGCATAAATTTTTATTGCATTTTTATAGCTTGTCTGGGATTTGATTCCGCCGTCATCCACGATCTTGGTTTTAGGAAATTTGTAGAAAGGGTAATTTCATATTAAAAAATGAGAGCATCATCGTTTAGTCCTACTGGTGAAAGAAGGCAAAATATCTCCGGTTCGACAAATTGCGACAAGGTTCGCGCTTGCCCAAAGAATAGGAAGGATTTAAACTTATATTAGTGTTAATGTTTAATAAGTATGTAGCCATTTTGGCAGTGACGTTGCTAAATAGAAAGCCGTTTAAGCAATAAACAGGAGTGAAATGTGGAATGGGGAAATCAAAAAATACCTATGAAGAAGAACTATATTTTATGAAAGGCCATGAGTCAACAGAAGAGGAATATTTTGAAGTTGTTAACAATTATATTAGATATTATGCAAGACGTGCAAAGAGATGTAAATATCAATATTATGGTTTCAATATTATCAAGTTTATTGCGCTTGCAGCCATTCCGATCATACAAATGATTGATGTAACAGCGGATAGGCCATGGATCGCGGCAATGGCCTCCTCTATTTGTTTGCTGGTGGAGTCAATTATGGGAATGTGGCGTACACGTGAAAAGTGGATTATTTATCGTGACACTTATAATCAACTGGGGAGGGAACAGAGAATATATGCAACAGGGAGTGGAAAATATGCGGAAAAGGAGAAACGATTTCATAAATTTGTTATGAATATAGAGGCATTAATCAGCGATGAAGCGAGAAAATGGTGCGAAGTAGTCCGGGAAAAAGAAAAGGATATTCATGAGAGTAAATAGTAAAGCATATACATAGTAATTGGGAAAGTATGCAAAGTAGGAAAATATGTAAAATTTACGATACTAGCGAGGATAAAGTTATGAGTGAGGAAGAGATGATTTATCAGCGGGAGAGTAAAAGGTATATGCCAAATAGGTTAACGATTGAAGGGCAGCTTCAGATGTATGAAAGGCATCCGGAAAAAAGTGAGCGCAGCGCGACTTTGTGGCATGCGTGGCGGCAGAATAAAGGGTGGCTTACCCGGCTTCTGGAGCTTACGGTAGCGTCCTTTCCGTCTTACAGTAGACACAATGCCTCTCATGCGGAAGCAGTGTTATATAATATTGAGCGGATTCTGGGAGAAAACCGGATTAAAGAACTTTCGGCTACGGATTGCTTTGCCATTTTACATACAGTATACGTCCATGATATCGGGATGGCTATGCTGGCAAGCGACAGGGAGAATATTATTAAAAGTGACGAGTTTGCCGATATGATAGATAATCTGGAAAATAGTGCGGACGAGGATATGCGGTATGCTGCGCAGCAGTTAAAGAAAAGATGCTATAGAAAGCGTTCGGAGGAAACGGTAGATTATGGTGGAAGGGAGTATTATGAAAAACAGCAGAAGCTTTATGCTGAAAAACTGGATACATACTATGCTGTTATTCAAATGCTTTCGGAGTACCAGCGCAGGAAGCACGGAGAAAATGTAGCAACGAAGGTAAAGGATTGGATCAAAGGGAAGGATATGCTCCAGTCGGAATTCGCTATGTCCGGTATTCCAATGAGAATTTTTTTCCGGATTGCGGACTGTGCTAGTCTGCATACAGATTGGGAATTTCAGCATGTGATGGATTTGCCTGATGAGGAAAATGGATATGAGAAGGATATGATCCATCCTCGTTTTGTTGCGGTGCTTTTGCAGCTTGGGGATGCACTTGATATTGACAATGATCGTTTCCATCCTTTTGCACAGGCGTTTTTAGGGAGATTTCCAATGCAGTCTCAGGCGCATTATGATAAGCATTTGGCGATTCGTACGCTGAAAATAACGCCGGAAGAAGTGGTGATTGAGGCCGATTGTGAGAGTCGTGAAGCAATGCGTTTGGTGAGAAGTGAATGTGATGCGCTGGAAGATTTGCTGAAATCGGCAAGTTATCACTGGTCCAGTATTGCTCCGAGGGGATTTAGCGGCGCGCTGCCATCCCTTAAGGCGCCACGTCTTTTACTAAAAGGGAAAGCGATTCCGCTGGAGCTTACAATGATGCGGTTCCAGATTTCCCAGAGAAAAGCATTTACATTGCTTCAGGGAGAAAATATTTACTCTGGTCGTTTTCCTTTCGTGCGGGAATTGGTGCAGAATGCGATTGATTCTACGAAGATACAGTGCTATCGTGATTTCAAATCCAGTTCTAAGTTGAGATACAAAAAAGAGCAGGAGCAACCTTCCATTACAAATATTTCTACGATTATTAATCCGGTTGAATATCCTATTGAGATTGAGATTCAGTGTGCACATCAGGATGCAAATAATGTGTGTAGTCCAATTCAATATGAAGATATTCCGGAGAAATGTGATGAAAATGAGAATTATGGAATTTTGTTCAGTATTCGTGATTATGGAACCGGAATTGATAAAGAGACTATTAAGTCAATTTCGGATGTGGGAACCAGTTATCAGGGGCGTAAGCGGATGATAAGAGAGATGCCGGATTGGTTGAGGCCTACTGGGGAATTTGGTATCGGTTTACAGTCAGTATTTCTTGTCACGGATCAGTTTTTGTGTGAGACTTATGTGCGCAATGGAGAGCATTACCGGATTGAATTCCGTAATGGTGCAAATGGAGATAAAGGCTATATTAACGTGGAGCCACTGGATGATTTGGATAATCCGATGGCCTATGGTACAGAATTCCGGGTATTTATTGGTTACGATAAATGTAAGCCTAGAAAGGAATTCATGGAAGCGTGGCCGGGCTACGATCCATTTGAAGATGGGTATGAGCTGGATACGATGAAGCATGACATCGTGGAATTGACATCACAGATTTTGCTGGACATTGACAGACAATTAGAGAATCTATTATTTCCGGTCTATGCCTATGTTAAGTTTGACATGGAAGGAAATTATAGCTCCAAGCTGGCAGAAAAAATCCATAACATTGTATTCGATAATACGAAAGATAACCGTCGATATAAAGAATCGATTTTGAGAGAATATACCAGTTGGATCTATAAGTGTAATTCGGGTGAAGGTTCTGCATATCAGGTGTGTTCTGATGAGAATTCAAAAGCAGATTATTCTGGGAAAAATATTATAAAGTACAATCTGACCAATGGGACCTGTATGGTAGATCTGACTAAAATGGATGTTTATTTGTGGCTGGAAAAACGGGCTGTGAGTGCCAAACTGGGTGTTGGTAGAATTATAGGCAGAGGTAATTCCGGTGAGAAAAAACTATGTAAAGTGTATTATAAAGGAATATGGATTGAGTCCATGGAGGTTAAAAATGACGCTGAATTATTGGAGCATATTGATATCCAGGGACATAGGAGTACGAAAAGCTTTCTGCAGTTGAGCCGGAATGGATTTACGGAGGAAGGCGAGCGATATATTCAGGAAACCGTGGTACCAGATATTTTCCAGGGATTATTTGAGGCGTTGAAAAGGCTTGTGCTGGAAGAGGACAAATACGATAACAGAGGAAGTGAGGAGAATCCTGAGGAAGACAGTGGCAATCATAAGAACTGGGATTTTGTTGAGGCGGTAGGCAATAATCTGGAAAGAATGATAAAAAGGGCAGTTAAAAAGAATGAGAATGACCTGGGATGGAAGCGCCAGCTAATGGGGATTAGTTTGTTTTATCATTTCTATATGCTGGAGCGGGGGAAGGAGCGGAAGAAATATTTGTCAACAAATGATAGGCTAGAAGATAATAGATGGAACAGAACAATCCAAAAAGTCGGTAAAATAATGGAAGACTATCGGCAGAAGCTGGCGGATCACGGAGTGATGGATACAGCGGGAAAGATAAAGGTGGATGAATTGTTTATTGATGCGGAGAAAAATATCTGCCAGATCAGTTCGCGAGCGGATATAGCAGTGGCTGATTTCTTCAACCGTGAAAATCGTTTTGTGGTAATTTCGACCAGGCGCTATGAAGGAGATGTTTGGGTCAATTATCTGGTGATGCTTTCCAAGGAGTCGAAACCGGATATTATTGATGAAATTGCTAAAGAGACATTTGGAGCAAACAGAGATAGGTGTTGGCAGGAGAGTCTGGAGCAGTGGGCGGTAATTGTCTTGAAAAATATTGTGGGTATTGTTAAGGACCAGTCAGCAGCACAAAGCTCTTTTATCCAATGGTTGATGAAATATGTCCCGGTAGTAGGAATATTTGCTGATTTTGGAGGGAATCAAAGGATTCACGTGCTGTCAGGTAAGCCTCTGGACAGTATCTTTTATAATAGAAATGCAAAATATCTTCTTATGAAAAAAATGGCCGAGCGGAAAACGAAAAGCAATGCGGACCGTTTTGCATCTTTTGTATGGAAAGGGTATGAGGCGCTCATGGTGAATGAGGTTCAGGAAGATGTATGTAGTATTACGGAGAAATATGTATATGCAAATAGAGGGTATATGGTGTTGCCATATATGGGAAATACGATACAGGAGTTAACGAAATTGTTGGAAAAGGAAATCACACCACAAATTATCAATGAAGGAAAAGCACTGGAAAAATGTGTGGAAATTGATATGTATTTATTTGAAGATGATCAAGATTTTATGAACTTATTTAATCAAAGGTATGCAGCGCATTTAAATAGTGTGAAACGTCCAGTCAAGGCAGGAGGATTTTGGGATAAGATTCGTTTGGGATTTGATATGGTCTTACAGAAGAGATTTGAAGTTTATCAGCCGCGGACAGATGAAGCAAAAGAATTGCCGCCTGTTTCTGACTTGAATGAGTTATGCAGGAAAATTTACACGGAAATTTTGAATGAAAGTGCTTATTTTACGGTAGGATATTTTCGGGATGAGATCATGGAAAATAAGGAAATGTTCCGGCTGTTGGATGAATTGACAGATTATTGTTATATATGGTGGAGGAAAATAGAAAAAATACAAGATGCAGTATTGAAGGAAGAAATGCAAAGGATTAAAATCCGGGATTGGGATGAAAATTCAAGAAGAGAGAATCTGTCCCGATGGACTGCACAGATGAATGGCAATGATCAGGAGGTAATTCAGGAAAATTATGAGGCCATCTGGAAGGAAAGCGAGCAAATTTTGACGGAAAGAGGAGGAAAACAGATCGAGCAGCATTTTAATTATCAATTTATTAAGAAAATCACTAATATTGGACTAAAAAAGGCAGAGAAGGAAGAAATTCATGAATAATTTAAGGGATTATTTTAATGGGTGTATTTCGGTAGAGAATATCGAAAATATCACCAGAACGTATTTAAAAGCGGCACTGGCAGCTGAGAAAGTAGTAAATGATGTGTATGAAAAAACAGGTAGCGGAAAACCGAGGTTCCCTATCGATATCGAAATGATAGCGAGAGAGCATGGATTTCATGTGGAGCGAGAGGAATTGAACTCAACGGGAGAAAAGCGTTACAGTCGCATGTTGGGGAAGATTTTTACCAGAGGGGATCGTATTACAATTACTGTAGATAATTCTGTGAGCTATAAGACGCAGCGTTACGCAATCGCGCATGCGATTGGACGGTGGATTATCAGCTCAGAGTATAAGATTTTTGAAAGCAGCTATGCGATACCGCTCATTCCACAAGGGTTGGAAGAGGTCGCCGCAGATGTTGTGGCATTATTTTTGCTTTTGCCTTTGGAAGTGTTTAAGGAAGAATTTGTACGATATTTGGATAGTTGCAGAATATATCCTCTGGACGTAGATGAATGGCTGTCTGATTTGAGTAATAAAAGCCAGATTTCGCTGTTCAACCTGTCAATTGGTTATCAGCAGTTGAAACAGGTTTTGTGCTGGCAGAGACAGCAGGATTTTGAAAAAAGTGGTTTTAATATTGATATGTTGATGGATGATCCTTACGGGAAGATTTTTGCATAATGTTTGAAGAAGGATAAAGTTGCAGGACTTAAAAGCCTCCCGCGGGTAGTTCCTTTTTGCGGATTACCAATGGGAGGCTTACATATTTTAATTTTGTCCGTTGAACGTATTCAGATAAATGTTCAATAAAATACAAAGAGAGAAAAATCATGTTGTACGATGAACTGAAAAAATTCTATTTATTAAATCCAGATGAAAATGGTATGTTAGTTTTTCATACTAGTATATTAAATTTCCCAGATGAAATGTTGGAAAAAATCGTAGAAGAAATTCCCTGGAAATGGGTGTTTCCGGAGAATGTATATTATGAGCTTCAATTCTTAAGGAAATCAAGTGTGTTTGGGAAAAAAGTAGGGCTGGTGTTTCGATTGGGGAAAAAGAGAAAGGCTGTCTATATAGAAGGGAACCTGGAAGAATTTTACTATTCTCAGGCACCTCTTACAGCATTGGGTACATCGAAAACTGTGAGATTGATTTTTATATTTGGAGACCAATTAAAATTAAAAGAATTTTTGAAGAATGTTTCGGAGAAGGAGAACTATTATGTGTTTTTTCACAATCGTTGGGAGCATACACAGTATTCTTCGGACGAGTGCATTGCTTCGGTAAAAGTGGCCAGGCAGTGGCTCAGACTTTTAGATTGCGTAGGTCATGTAAAAACAATTCGTAATGGTGCAAGAGAGAAAATTAAAATAGATAGTGTCCAGAAAGTTACTTCTAAAGGCATAGGAGGGAAGGAAATAGCAGAATATAGCAAAGCGGAATGCGTGGGAGAAGGAGGGGAGTCGAAGGTCTATGGGATTTCAGAACAAGAAGATATCGTATTAAAAATATTTAAAGAATATCCTTCTTCTAATCATTTAAAGAAGATGGAATATTTGATGTTGCTCCAGCAAGGCGCTAAATTCAGGGGAAGAGAGCAGGTGGAATTGCCAAAAGGTCTGCTTTATAATGGCGGCAAACTTGTGGGGATTGCCGTAAAACGGATTTCAGGTAACAGTCTGACAGATGCAATGGTGGATACGAGTATAGAGTTTGATATTGCAGAAGTGCTTCAGGATCTGGCATTGGTTATGTTGGAGTTAAACCTGTGCCATATGCTGGTAGTGGATTTAGATGGTGATAATATTATTCTGGACAAAAATAAAAAAATGCATTTAATAGATACGGATAGCTTTCAACTCATGCATTATGGCGCAGGTGTGTGCATGCGTCCACATTACATGCATAAAGAGTTGGTAGGAAAGCAGGGAAATTTTATGATTGAGCCGAGATACCAGGATTTTGCGTTTGGAGTTTTGATGTTCAAACTTCTTGTTTGTGGAACGTATTCTCCGCTGTTTCAAAAGGCAGCGTTGGATGCAGCGTCAGAAAACAGATTATTTTGGGGAACATATGAATTTCCATATAAGGTAGCAGAATATGAGGAGATGGAGGTGAATGCAATTTGTTTAGAAAAATGGAAAGGTGTTCCAGTGATTTTACAGAAAGCCTTTGTGGAGGCGTTTACATTTAAAAAAGATTTTAGTATAGGTTACTGGATGCATATTTTTTTAGAGGCGATGAAATAGGAGGTGGACATTTATGGCATGGAATCCAAATGAGTATAGAGTAGAAAAAAAGAATTATGCTGCAACGAAGCGAATACCAATCGGTATTTTGGAGGATATCAGTAGTTCGACGGCGGATGTGCGGGAAATTATTAATCGGGCAATGGAAAAACTAATCAAAAAACTGAAGGAAACTCCTAATTTTCAAAAAAGTGTAGATTTGCTGGTTATTTTCTTTAATGGGGAAGCGGAAGTGAAGGTAAATTTTGAACCGTTGGAAAATGTGGAGCCAGATCAGCTTATGATAGCGGGCGTTATAGGATATACTGATACTGGAAGGGCGTTGTTGGAAGCACTTCGGCTTCTTGAGGAAAAGAAAAAAGAATATAAAGCGAATATGATAGAGTATTGGCAGCCTAAATTGTTTTTGCTTACGGATGGATATCCAAGTGCATGGCTTGGAGCTCCGGATAGTGTTGGAAAAGAGATTGAGGAGAGATATATGATGGCGGCTAAAGAAATCAGACAATTGGAGGAAAAACGGAAATTATCCTTTGCAGCGGCTGGTATTCAAAGGCAGGGTGGGGCATCAGCCAATATGAGCAAATTGAAAGAGTTGGGTGACCACATAGTTTGTGTTTCGGAAGGGCTATCAGGAATGAATCGTATTGAATCATTCTTTGAATTGATTGGTGCAACGGTTCTTGATACAGAGACACCAATGGAACAAATTATACATCATTTGTTTTGATGAGGCATTTTGGAAATTTCACAAAAGGAGAGTGGCGGATGAAAATATTTCGGTTTATTCGCAAAGGAACAATCCATCAGGAAAAAGGTGTTCAGTGCCAGGATACTGCGGAGTATTTTATGCAGTCAGATGACATGGTAGTGTTGGCATTGTCTGATGGGGCCAGTCAGGCACAGTATGCAAAAATGGCATCGGAGTGTAATGTGCGGGCAGTTATAGAGCTGTTTCAGCAGATTGCATTAGAAGAGTTCATGAAATTCTCTAAAGAGGAGCAGAAACAGAAAGTCCTTAGTCAATGTATATATTATATTGGGGAGCAGGCGCGGCGTGTAGGGTGTAGGGATTTGAGACATTTTTCTGCGACATTGGTATTTGTCGTTATAAATAGCAGGTTTATACTAACCGGCCATATCGGGGATGGAGCTATATATATGGCTGATGTTGCCGGGAAAATCTGTTTTGTGTCTGGACCTGAGAATAAGTTATCCTCACAGCAAACTTTTTTTACGGTGAGTGGGGACGCATATGAGCATTTTTATATTAAAATTGTGGATAGGAAAGAGCAGAATCCTGCTATGGCAGTCCTGATGTCTGATGGTCCGCAGCTTATGTTTAAAGACAGAGGATTTGGTAATCCAGAGGAGACAGTTAAAGAATTGCTGCCTTTCCTTGTGAACGGTTTGGTAGAAGATGATGTGGATTTTGGAAGGCTTCTGGATCAAATGACAGAACTGGAAGTGGAAAAACTTGATGATTGGTCGATTCTTGCAGTTTTATTGAGTCCGGAGATATATGCAGAAGAAGTGTCTGCACAGGAAAGTAGAACCAATACGATTTTTATTCCCCGGAAGTATTATCAGGGAAAGGAAGGACGGCTGGCGAGTGCCGAAATCGTGGAACAAATTGTATGGAGGATGTCGCCTGGATATTATGTGTATGGAAAAGGAAGGAACAGAGAGCACGTTTATGAGTATTATCTTCAGGGGGTGGAACAGCAGGCTGTCGCAAAAGTGATTCTAGTTCGGGATTTGGTCAAAAGATCAGTGGACCGGAGTATCAACATGGAGGGGAGATACAAGGCTGAGGTGGCGAGAATGCGAGGCGTTCTACACGCTCTGAAAAGAATGGGGGATTGTCCAAATATTGTTGATATATATGCGGACTGTGAGGTTGTGATGGAAGAGTCCGGAGAGGTAAAAATGTTTTTAGTTATCGAGAAAAGGTATAGCGTTATTCGGACATTTATCGAAAAAAGACCAATATTCGCTAAAAGAAGGCGGGAGAAATATGTTACTCTGGCAGATTATATGAGAAGTGAGATGAGGACGGAGTATCTGTATATGGAATTGCTTGCCCGAAAGGTGGCGCAAGATATTTTGAATGCATTATTAGTGTTAGAGGAAGTACATATTCTGCATGGAAATATCCGAGAGGATAATATTATGATGGATTGTATTGCAGGAAGCCCTTGCTTTGTGCTGAGCGGCTTTGAAGGAGCCAGGGAGTTGAATCAGGAAAACGCAGGGTTTGATCTGTATTGTTTAGGAAATGTTTTGTACAGAATGTTGTCAGAGACCAAGGAGTTGCCATATTCTTTATGGGGATGGGGAAAAGTAAAGCGCAGTTTCCAGACTACTGAATTTGGAAAAATTATTTTGAAGGCGCGTAGCCACTATAAGGGGAACGGATACAGGCAGGCAGCAGATATGCTAAATGACATAAATGCACTTGAATAAGGAGAAAAAGAATGTATGCTGAAGAAGTTGAACGTATTCTGAAACAGAAGGTTCAAAGTACGTTAAGTTTAGGGAGATACCTGGGAAAGGGAGGAATGGCAGAAGTATATGAGGTATTGGGGATGGGGCAAGAGGCTGTACTTAAGGTAGTTTCTGTTGACCAACTCCTGTCAAAGATGGAGGGAAGTTATAAGTCATATGATTTTTACTATGAGCATATTGTCAGATATTTGAGACAGGAAATCCATTTTTTGATGAAAATGCGCGATTGTAAGTATATAACAAGGCTTATTGATTCATGCGAAATCTGCACCGGGAAGGTGGGAAGAGCAAATCTGTTTTTTATGTTTGAAGAGAAGTATCAATGTCTGGATGATTTTGTTCGGACACAGAATTTGACAGAAGGATTGCTGATCCAAATTGCAATAGATGTGCTAAAAGCCCTGGAAGCATTAGAAGAAAGGAAAATATTGCATCGGGATATTAAACCGGGGAATATTTTTATTAAATGGGTTGAAGGAAGTCCCAGATTTATTCTTGGGGATTTTGGCCTTGCAAGGGAATTAACTTTTCAGTATAGCAAGGTGACGCCGCATGGGACGAGGGCTTTTGGAGCGCCGGAAGTGTTGAATGGAAGGGAACTGGTGGGATTTAACAGTGATATTTTCAGCCTTGGAGCAAGTCTGTACTATATTTTGACACAGGGAGAATGCCCGATCAGGTTTTATAAGCAGGGAGGAAAGCCTAGGCTGCAGCAAGGTTCAGCAGCATTTCAGAATGTTATTTTGAAGGCAATAGAGTGGGAGCCGACTGCGAGATATCTGCATGCAGTGGATATGAGAAGGGAACTTGAAAGGTTGCCTGTGGTCAATAATGTAAATAGAATTTTCTTTAACGTTTATGTGTATCTTGCAAAGAAGGCGTTGATGGAAGATAAGAAGAATCTTGCTGAAGCGTATGCGGTTGAAGGTTTTCAAAAATTCAGAGAGTCTGGGAGGAGGACGCCCAATAAAGAAGAACTGGCATGTTTTAGAATTATTATTTATATCAAAATGTCTTTGGACAAGCAATATCGTATGCTGAAGTCGGAAGAAGTTCTGATGCTTAAAATGATGGCTGAGTCGGAGGATGCTGTGGCACAATACTTGTATGGACTGTATTTTTATGACAAAGGGGAGGAAAAGGAAGGCCTCTTTTATATGAAAAAATCGGCCGAGAACGGTTCGGAAATTGGAGGCTATACTTATGGGAGAATGCTTTGTCAGGGGTATCGGAAGATTCAGGGAAATATGCAGAAAGGGATTGGATATTTAGAAAGCGCAGCAAAAAAGGGATATATACCGGCTATCCGATACTTAAAACGAATTCAGAAAAAGGGACGGGAAGGTTATTGCCCCAATGAGGAGATTGCGCAGTTGCTAAATACGGAAATCTCTAATTATGAGCAGGAAAAATTACTGTATGCAATTCCGTTTATATAGATATCGCCTTGATTGTGAAAGAAAAAGGTTGGATATCCTGAAAAGCGGTAATTTTTGCATGAAAAAAGCACTATCGTTGAATTGGAAGTCATGTGCGTCCAATTCAACGATGAGTTATTGGGTACATTAAAAGTGAAGACCAGTTCTACTTTATAGTATCTATGACAAGTTGGGATAAATGAACTCCCCTTTACCCCCACAATGCACTATCTATTACTGCCCCTTTTCGTCATCCCCTCCTTCCCCATTAATCAAATAATCATAAGAAACATGGAAAATCTCCGTCAGAGCTTTTAACTCCAAATCCGTGACATACCGTTTATTTGTCTCAATTCTGGTAATCACATTCTTATCCATGTCATAGCCTGCCAGTTGAAGCTGGTAAGCCAGGTCTCTTTGAGAATAATCGTATTTTCTCCTAAGTTCAATGAGCTGTTTGCTGATCAGATTCTTTTCTCCGGTCTTAGTTCTTGGTTTTGGCATAATTCTACCTTCCTCTCTGTTATTTTTAATCATATCGTCTCACATTTTGCACTTTTTTATTGATTGTACTAACAAGAAAGACAGTGGTGGGTTGTAAAAATGATACAAATGTTAAGGATATTGATGAATTGGTTCCAGTTGCGAAGACATCAAATATATAATGATTCAAAAAGGAAGGAATGATGATCTATGTCAACTGAAAACGTATTGGGAGAAAAGATGTTTCGTTTTTTGCGCAGGAATGTATATCAGGAGAGGGGAGGTGAGGAAGGATACTTTGATGAGTTTGCGAAGGCATGGCTGGGAAATGTAAAATTTCACGTGAAAGAGTCTTCTTACGTCAAATATTATAATCTTGTGGAGAAACATATTCTTCCGCAACTGGGGCAGGTCAAAATCTCAAATTTCACTACTAAATTGGTAGAAGATTATATTGAAGAAAAGTTAAAAAATGGAAAAATTCGCGGAAAAGGAGGTCTATCCGAGAAAACGGTACGAGATATTTTAGTAGTATTAAAAGAAATATGCCTCTTTGCGAGGAGGCAAAATGTTGATTTTCCATGTCACCTGGAACTCATTAAAGTGAGAGCGGCGGAACCGGAAATTCAGGTACTTAGTTATAAGGAACAAATGTGTTTGGAAGAGTTTTTGATGGAAGATGATGAGCTGACCAAAACAGGGATTTTGTTGAGCCTGTATATGGGACTGCGCATCGGGGAGGTCTGCGCGTTGCAAAGGAAGCATATTCGATTTGAGAGTGGAATTCTGGAAGTGAGAGGGACGATGCAGAGGATTCAGGATTTTAACGGCAATGTGGGAACGAAAACAAAAGTGGTGGTTACGGAACCGAAAAGTATTTCTTCTAAACGGGATATACCGATTCCGGAATTTTTGATGGGGCGGCTGCGAAAACTGGAGGATCTGCCAGAGGCGGTCTACTTACTGTCTGGGGATGAGGAAAATTTTGTGGAGCCCCGAACGCTGGAAAATATTTTTAAATCTTATTTGAGGCAGTGCCGGATGAAGCCGATCAATTATCATGGACTTCGACATACGTTTGCGACAAGGTGTGTGGAAAATGGGATGGATGTGAAATCACTCAGCGAGATTTTGGGACATGCGAATGTGAATATTACATTGAATAAATATGTACATTCTTCGATGGACCAGAAGAGGCGGAGTATGGCGAAGGTATGCCTTATATCTGAATGCTCATAGGTGTCGAAAAAAGTAGAAATGTGGAGTTCTGCTTGATAAATTAGTAAATTTTTGTTATATTTGGAGAGGCAAAATGAAAGAAACAGCAATTTGGGGGAATAAGCAACAAATATGAGAGGAATTTGGAGAGGGTGAGAAATTTGAAACAATCACAAATCACATACTGGTGCCATGAAATCATTCGTTCGCAGGCAGCCAGAGAGGGAGTTTATATCGACGCAACTATGGGAAATGGAAACGATACTTTGCTGCTTTGTGAGCTTGCCGGAAAGAATGGGGAGGTCATAGCCTTTGATATTCAGGATCAGGCGTTGGAAGCGACCAAAGCGTTGCTTACGGATCAGGGATGTCTGGAAAGGGCACGTTTGATTAAGGACGGGCATGAACATATGGACCAGTATGTAAAGAGATGTTCCGCGGATGTCATTTGTTTTAATTTTGGGTATCTTCCCGGAGGGGATCACCGTATTGCGACCTCGGCGGACACTAGTGTGACCGCGATATGTAAAGGGCTGGATATTTTGAAAAATGGTGGAATGATGTGTCTTTGCATTTATAGCGGCGGGGATACGGGATTTGAGGAGAAGGAACGGATTTTGGAGTTTATTAAAAATCTTCCGTCAAGGGAATATGTCGTGATTGTGAATGAATATTATAATCGGGGAAATAATCCTCCGATGCCAGTGTTTATTTTTAAAAAATAGGGTTAATGTTATGGGCCTGGGGCTGAATCAACTGTGGTTTGGTCTCAGGTTTTTTGTTGGCAGGTGTATCTGGGAATGGGGTGGTCAATATCGTGAGGTTGTCCAGTTGAAGGTTCTTTTGATCGCGTAAAATGGAGATTTTGGGATGGTTGCTGAAAAAGGTTCTTAGAGCATGTTAATATAGGAAACGCTATCTTCTAGGTTTCGTAATTCCATTTGCTATTATAACGGGATTCATAGGAAAATTCAACCGCTATCCACAATTTTGTTGCGTTTTGTTAACATTTACCGATTTTACAACAAGCATTTTTCTTTTGAAATGTCGAATATTAAATTTTTATAATATATTTTTGCTGTTTCAGTCAAAGTTCTTGATAATATTAGTTGCTAATCGTGATTGAACGAAAGCTTGGTGGATCTTTATCCTTGCTGACAAGCAGAGGTGAAAGCAGCATGAACTTTCCATATAGTTTTATAATAGAAACTAAATCTATTCATATTTTTTGATTTATGTCATCGTTTTTATGACATCATCGTTTCATGCTATGGTATGTAAGTCAATTTCTTTGCGGAATTTCCAAGTTTTATAACGATATCAATTTTATAATGGCGTGAGAATTTTAATGTAATGGGCAGATTATTACCCCTCAAAAATTTCAAATTAATTGCAATAATAGCAATTTTATAACTCACTTTCACACAAACATGATCAGATTGGCAACGGAAACTCTTAGATTAACATGTTCTAAGAAAGTATTTGCCTATACTATATGGCCTAAAGGAGGGATTCCTATCTGGTATGCATTATATTGTCCCAGAGAGAATGAGCAGGATGTGATACAGATGTGCAGAGAGCATTTGACACATTCGGCGGCGAAAGATATCTTTGCATTTACGTATGATAGGATGCGAAAATATCAGGGCACCTGGCATTTGGAGAAAAAGCCTATGTTTCCAGACTATGTATTTCTGGAGAGTGAAGATTCCGGAAAGTTGTATGAAGAGCTTAGGAATTTCGGGAAAATGGCGAATGTTCAGGATGAGAGTACAACATTTACACCGGTCACTCCGGAAGAGGAAGAAATGTTAAGGCGTCTCTGCGGAAGGCAGCATCATTTGAAAATGTCCAGAGGAATCATTCGGGATGGAGTCACGTTGATTACGGAAGGGCCGCTTATAGGGTTGGAAAATCAGATCCGAAAGATCGACAGGCACAAAAGGCTTGCCCGTGTGGAGCGGAGAAATGGAAATTCTTCTGACTATATTACTGCGGGGTTGGAGATTGTAGAGAAAAGTTGAAGTAATTCTGTTATTTTAATAAACACTGAAACAGGAAATATGTTCTGTGGTAAGGGCCATGGAGTGTGTTAGTTTGAGTAATATTGAGCGTGGAGATGCTGGAAAGTGTTCGGAACTTTTTTATTTAAGTTGCGGATATGGCGAAGCATACCCAAAAAGGAGTTGACGAGGTGTGGTATGTGATTCAGACGATGTCCGGCCAAGAGGACAGTCTGGTGAAAATGGTTAAGAAGCAACTTTCGAAAGAGTGTTATGCGGATTGCTTCTATATAAAAAGAGAATATACGCTTAAAATAGGCGGGGAATATCGGGTTTATCTGAAACCATTGTTCCCGGCTTATGTTTTTATTCAAACGGATTCGCCGGAAGAAGTGTATTTTGAATTGAAAAATATTCCGAAGCTCAGTAAGTTGCTTGCGAGTGAGGGTGAGATGTTTCTGAGGGTGGCGGAGGATGAGCAGGAGTTTTTGGAAAGTATTCAGGATGAGACGCATGTGGTCAGGAGGTCGCTTGTCCGGGTTGATGAGGAAGGGCAGATTGTGGCCGCGGAGGGAGCGCTTGGGGAATATCTGGGATGTATGGTAAGGCAGAGGCTTCGGAAGAGGAGCGTTTGGATAGAGAAGGAGTTGTTGGGGGAAGTGAGGGAGATTTTGTTGGGGGTTCGATTGGAGACGGATTAAAGAAAGCCTAAAAGCACGCTCAGAAGGGGGAGCGAAATGGAACAAGGATTCGCACTGTTTATACCACTTGAAAATATGTAGTTAGAGTAAATGAGGAATGTACGATGTTTGCCAAAAAACATGATATGAAGCCGTTTGAGAAAAAAGTTTGGCTGTCATCGCCGACAATGCACGGTAAGGAGATTAAATATATAACAGAAGCCTACGAGACGAACTGGATGTCTACTGTGGGCGAAAATATAAATAAGGTTGAAAAAATTATTTGTGAAAAGCTGGGCTGTAAGTATGCAGTTGCTTTGTCCGCAGGCACTGCGGCTTTGCACCTGGCAGTAAAACTTGCCGGTGAGATGATGTATGGAAAGCCAGAACTGGGAAAGGGAGCACTTGCCGGACAATATGTTGCATCAAGCGATATGACTTTTGATGCTACGGTTAACCCGGTTGTTTATGAAGGCGGTATCCCTATTTTTATTGACACGGAGTATGATACCTGGAATATGGATCCGGCAGCACTTGAAAAAGCGTTTGAGTTGTATCCGGAAATGAGGGTTGTCGTTATTGCACACCTTTATGGGACACCAGGTAAGATAGACGAACTGAAAGCAATCTGTGCTAGACACGGTGCTGTTATGATCGAAGACGCTGCGGAATCTTTTGGTGCGACTTACAAAGGCGCTCAGACTGGAACATTTGGAACATTCAATGCAATTTCCTTTAATGGGAATAAGATTATCACCGGTTCTTCTGGTGGTATGCTTTTGACAGATGATTTGAATGCGGCAAATAAGGTTCGAAAATGGTCTACACAGTCTAGAGAAAATGCACCATGGTACCAGCATGAGGAACTTGGCTACAACTATCGCATGAGCAATGTGATAGCAGGCGTCGTTCGTGGTCAGCTTCCTTATCTGGAAGAGCATATTGCACAGAAGAAAGCAATTTATGAGCGATACAAAGAAGGTTTAAAGGGGTTGCCGGTGCAGATGAATCCATATGATGAAGTGAATTCTGAACCGAACTACTGGTTAAGCTGTTTGATTATTGATAAAGATGCTATGTGTAAGCAGGTTAGAGGGGAACAGGATGTGCTCTATATCTCAGAGCATGGAAAGAGTTGCCCAACGGAAATTCTGGATGCTATCACAAGCATCAATGCAGAAGGACGTCCAATCTGGAAACCAATGCACGTGCAGCCGATTTACCGTATGAATCCATTTGTGGTTCGGGATGGTAATGGCAGGGCAAGAACAAATGCTTACATTGAGGGTGGTTGTGTCGATGTTGGCATGGATATTTTCAATCGTGGTCTGTGTCTGCCGAGTGATAACAAGATGACGGAAGAACAGCAGGAGAAGGTTATTGAGGTTATTAGGAATTGTTTCATGTAAGAGGTATTCAAATGGAACATAAAAAGGGATTTTATGAAAAGTACATAAAACGTCCACAGGATTTTCTATGTGCATTACTGGCATGCATCGTTTTAAGCCCTGTCATGTTAATTATTGCAATTTTGGTAAGGGTAAAGATTGGGTCGCCGGTTCTTTTTGCACAGGAAAGGCCAGGGTTACACGGTAAGATATTTAAACTGTATAAATTTCGAACAATGACAGATGAAAGAGATGAAAATGGTCAGTTATTGCCGGACGAACAGCGCCTCACACCTTTCGGTAAAATGCTTCGTTCGACTTCTTTAGATGAATTACCAGAATTGGCGGCGATCCTCGTTGGACGGATGTCGGTCTGCGGTCCTCGTCCGTTGCTGGTTAAGTATCTTCAACTATATGACGAACATCAGGTAAGAAGGCATGAGGTTAGACCTGGATTTACAGGATTGGCACAAGTGAATGGCAGAAATTCAATCACATGGGAAGAAAAGTTTGATTATGATGTAGAGTATGTAGATCATATAACATTTCTTGGTGACTGGAAGATTATTTTCATGACCGTATGGACGGTATTGAAACGGGAAGGAATTAATTCTGAAACTTCTGCGACCATGGAAGAGTTTATGGGAACAAAAAGTACCGCCAACGAAAGCATGAGGGTGCAATCATGAGAAAACTGGTAATTATTGGCGCAAGTGGTCATGGTAAAGTCGTGGCAGATATTGCAGTGAGAAATGGGTATGATGAGATCGTTTTCCTTGATGATAACGAATCAGTAAAAGAATGCAGTGATTATCCTGTGGTTGGAAAAAGTGAAGAAGCTGTTTATCAAAAATGTGATGTGATTGTGGCGATTGGAGATGCTTCAATTCGTCAGAGAATACAGAAAAAGCTTGAATATGTTGGCGTGCAGATTGCCACATTGATTCATCCGGATGCTGTCATAGCGGAATTTGTAAAGATTGGAATTGGCACAGTAGTAATGGCAGGTGCTGTTATTAATCCAGAAACGACAATTGGAAAAGGTTGCATCATCAACACCTGTTCATCTGTCGATCATGATTGTGTAATTGGGGATTATGTTCATATTTCTATTGGTGCGCATGTGGCAGGTACAGTCAATGTAGGGGAGAGAACCTGGATTGGTGCAGGAGTAACGGTAAGCAATAATGTAAGCATCTGCGGAGATTGTATGATTGGCGCAGGAGCAGTGGTTATAAGAAATATAAGTAAAGCGGGGATATATTTGGGTGTTCCTGCGGAGGAGAAGAATATGGCAAAAGAAAACGGTCTGGGGGGGGGGTAGTTCCTCCAGACAAGTAAATCCAGAATATTTTATTATGCTTCCAGGAGCAAGTGTGCGTAAGGAGGCAGCATAATGGATATGAGAAATTTATACATAATCGGGGCTGGCGGCTTTGGGAGAGAGGTTGTCTGGCTGATTGAAAGAATTAACAAAGTTAATCTTACCTGGAATCTTAAAGGATTCATTGATGATAACACTTTTTTGTGGGGAAAGAATGAAGGCGAATATCCAGTTTTAGGTGGCTGTGATTATCTGCTAGAGGAAGCTGAAAAAAAAGAGGTATATACGGTTTGTGCCGTGGGCTCTGCAAAAGTCAGGAAGACGATTGTTGAAAAGTTGTCTGGAAAAGTTCAGTTTGCAACTGTAGTCGATCCGGATGTTATTGTTTCCAAAAGAGTAGAAATTGGCGAGGGTTGTATCATTTGTGCTGGGACAATTATTACTGTAGATATTAAAATAGGCAGCCATGTGATTATTAATCTTGATTGTACTATCGGACATGATGGCATTATTCATGATTTTGTGACTATGTATCCAAGTGTCAATGTATCTGGTAATGTAGAAATTGGCGAATGTAGCGAATTGGGAACCGGGATGCAGATTATTCAGGGAAAAAAGATTGGTACAGGAAGTATTGTAGGTGCTGGAGCAGTAGTTGTTAAAGATATTCCAGACAGGTGTACTGCGTTGGGAAGCCCGGCAAAACCAATCAAATTTTTTGAATAGAAGGAAAGAGACGATGAACGTTTGACTTATGGCTATGTTGAGGTTTGAGCTTCCTAAAAGACAAAATATAGATACTGATTAGACCGTCACAAAAGGAATATAGATAATGTTTCTAATTTGGATATTGAGAGAGGATTCGTAATTATGAAGATATTGATATTGGCTAATATTGATATGGGTTTGTACAAGTTTCGACGTGAGCTACTAGAGACTCTTGTCGAGAAACATGAAGTGTACTTTTGTGTTCCGGGCGGAGAGTTTGTGGAGAAAATTGAGGCTATTGGGTGCAAATTTGTTTCTTGCAATGTGTTGGATCGAAGAAGTACTAATCCAATTAAAGATTTGAAACTCGTTCATTTCTACAGAAAAACTATTTCAAATATTAAACCTGATGTTGTGTTAACCTATACGATTAAGCCGAATGTATATGGAGGGTTGGTATGCGGTCGAAAAGGAATTCCATACATCGCAAATGTGACAGGGCTTGGTACAACGATTGAAAATGGGGGCCTGTTGGCAACCATATCAATATCTTTATATAAGATTGGATTAAAGAAAGCAAACTGTATTTTCTTCCAGAATAAAAGCAACCTAAAGCTATTTGAAGACAAAGGTATAGTGAAAGGGAAGACAAGGTTGATTCCGGGATCAGGTGTAAATTTGGATACATATTGTTTGGAACCATATCCTTCAGATTCGGAAGGTATTCATTTCTTATTTGTTGGACGCATAATGAAAGATAAGGGAATAGAAGAACTTTTACAGGCCATACATGTTATCCACAATGAAAATAAAAATGTTGTTTTGGATATTGTAGGATGGGGGGATGAAGATTATTCAAAAGCTTTAGAAAAGGCGGAAAAGGCAGGCGAGATAGTAAATTATGGGCGTCAGAATATTGTGCATCCATTTTATGCCAAATGTCATTGCATTGTTCTGCCTTCTTACCATGAAGGTATGGCAAATGTACTGCTTGAAGCGTCTGCAACTGGGCGACCAGTGATTGCTACAAGAATTCCAGGATGTCAAGAAGCATTTGATGAAAATATAACAGGCTATGGTTGCGAAGTCAAAAGTGTGGACAGTTTGATTGAAGCGATGCGTTTGTTTTTGTTAACTACACAGAATCAGCGTAGGGAAATGGGGGGTGCGGCAAGAAAAAAAATGATGAGGGAATATGACCGAAATATTGTTATAAATGCATATAAGCAAGAAATCGAATATGCTGCTCAAAGGTAATTTGCAAATTAAAAAAGAAAGAACTGGAAAGGGTAGAAGGAGAAAACAAAATGAAACTTTATAATCAGCTTATTACTAAAAAAGAAAAATTATCTTTGGTGGGGCTTGGATATGTTGGTATGCCTATAGCTGTGGCTTTTGCAAAAAAAATTAATGTTATAGGATTTGATTTAAATACTAAGAAGATTGATTTGTACAAGAGCGGAATTGATCCTACACATGAGGTAGGAGATGGGGCAATAAGCAATACAACAGTAGAGTTTACTGCAGATGAATCGAAACTTCGTGAAGCAAAGTTTCATATTGTAGCGGTACCAACACCGGTTAATGATGATCACACGCCAGATTTAACTCCTGTAGAGAGCGCAAGTATTATTCTTGGAAGAAATTTAACGACAGGTTCTGTTGTAGTTTTTGAGTCAACAGTTTACCCGGGTGTTACAGAGGAAGTATGCGTTCCTATTCTTGAAAAAGAGTCCGGACTAAAATGTGGGGTTGATTTTAAAATTGGTTATTCGCCAGAGCGTATTAATCCAGGTGATAAGGTTCACAGACTTGAAACAATAACAAAGATTGTATCAGGTATGGACGAAGAAACGTTAGAATGCGTGGCAAAGGTTTATGAGTTAGTGGTGGATGCAGGGGTTCATCGCGCAGAGAGTATTAAGGTTGCAGAAGCTGCTAAGGTTATTGAGAATAGCCAAAGAGATATTAATATTGCTTTTATGAATGAATTGTCAATTATATTTAATAGAATGGGTATTGATACAAAAGCTGTTTTGGAAGCTGCCGGTACGAAATGGAATTTTCTTAAATTTTACCCGGGACTTGTAGGAGGGCATTGTATAGGAGTAGATCCTTACTATTTGACGTATAAAGCAGAAATGATGGGATATCACAGCCAGATTATTTTATCCGGAAGAAGGATTAATGATGATATGGGAAAGTATGTGGCAGAGAACTGTGTTAAGAATTTGATTTCAGCTGACAAAGCAGTAAAAGGGGCAAAGGTTGCTATTTTAGGCTTTACTTTTAAGGAAAATTGTCCAGATACTAGAAATACAAAAATTGTTGATATCGTTAGCGAACTCAATGAGTACGGTATTGATCCACTTATTGCTGACCCAGAGGCAGATTCTGATGAAGCAAAACAATTATACGGTATTGAATTTGTAGATATGAGTACCATTAAGGATATGGATGCAATTGTTTTGGCGGTTGCTCATACCGAATTTTGTAATTTTTCAATATCTGAAATGAATAGCTTTTTTGGCACTGGGACAAAGGTACTTCTTGATATTAAGGGACTTCTGAATCGTAAAGAGTATGAAGCTGCTGGATATATATACTGGAGATTATAAAGTGACTGGAGAGATATAATATATTATCTGTCCTTATAGAATTTATTGGAGGATTATAGATGGGTTATCAAAATGTAAAATTTCATGAAGACAGCTTATTTCTGGTTACTGGCGGAGCTGGCTTTATTGGATCGAATCTTTGTGAAGCGATTCTTAAACTTGGATATAAAGTGCGCTGTCTGGATGATTTATCTACGGGCAAGCAGGCCAATGTTGATATGTTTATGGATAATTCTAACTATGAGTTTATTAAAGGTGACATTAAAGATTTTGAAACATGTATGAGTGCCTGTGAAGGTGTTGATTATGTACTTAATCAGGCTGCATGGGGGTCTGTGCCACGTTCAATTGAGATGCCTTTGTTTTATTGTACTAATAATATTATGGGGACGTTGAATATGATGGAGGCATCAAGGCAAAATAGAGTTAAAAAGTTTGTGTATGCTTCTAGTTCTTCTGTTTATGGGGACGAGCCTAATCTGCCAAAGAAAGAGGGCAGGGAAGGAAATTTGCTTTCTCCTTATGCAGTATCAAAACGTGCCGATGAAGAATGGGCGAAGCAGTATACCCGTCATTACGGCCTTGATACCTATGGACTACGTTATTTTAATGTGTTTGGACGCAGGCAAGATCCGAATGGAGCCTATGCTGCGGTTATTCCTAAGTTTATCAAACAACTATTACACGGTGAGGTTCCGACGATTAATGGTGATGGAAAGCAGAGTCGTGATTTCACATATATTGAAAATGTTATTGAAGCAAATCTGAAGGCGTGTTTGGCTCCGACAGAAGCTGCAGGAGAAGCATTTAACATTGCATATGGTGGACGAGAATATCTTCTTGACATTTATTATGGTTTAACTGAGGCGCTTGGTGTCGATGCAGAGCCTGTCTTTGGACCTGAGCGGGCAGGCGATATTAAGCATAGTAATGCTGATATATCTAAAGCGAAGAAATTGCTGGGATATGATCCGGATTGGAGCTTTGACAGGGGAATCAAGGCGGCGATTGAATGGTACAAGGAGAATTTGTGATGGGAACACTGGGAAAAATTTATGATAAATCACCAATTTTCTTTCAGAATATCATGTGTTCAGCTAAGGGTTTTCAGCAACATAGAGAGAGGTATGGGAAGAATTATTGGGAATATAGAGATTATTTCAAAAAATTCGATGCACTGCCATTAAATGAACAAGAAGAATTACAAATATCTAAATTACGAGAATTAATCAAATATGCAGTTGAAAAGTCTGAATTTTACAGGGATTTATATCAGGGGATCAATATTGATTCAATTCGATCTATAGATGATTTGAAGCAGCTCCCTGTTGTTGATAAAGAAACATTAAGAAGCCATATTGATACAGTAATGACAATTCCTGAGAAGGGTGCAGTAATCCAGCATACTGGAGGGACTACAGGAAAGTCCTTAATTGTACGGATGACAGCAGACGATATGAACCAACGCATGGCCATGTTGGATAATTTTAAGGCGAGGGTCGGGTTTGAACATCTTAAAATGCGCCGTGCAACTTTTAATGGAAAACATATTGTCCCACCGAATCAAAAGAAGAAGGTGTTTTGGCGCTACAATGCAGCCTGCAAGCAGATGATTTATTCATCATTTCATCTGACGGAAGAGAATATGGGGGCATATGTAGAGAGCTTGAATAAATTTCAGCCAATTGCCTTAGATGGTTTTTTTACTTCTGTGTGTGATTTGGCAAGCTATATCGAAAGAAAAGGAATAACAATCAAATTTCATCCAATTGCAATATTTCCGACATCAGAAACATTAACATCATCTGGCAGAGAATTATTGGAAAGAGTATTTGGGTGCAAGGTATATGACCAGTACGCCTCCAGCGAAGGAGCTCCTTTTGTGACGGAGTGTGTTAACCAAGTCCTCCACATGGAATTAGCGTCCGGTGTGTTTGAACATATAGATGAATCTGAAACAGAAGTTTTAGTTACCAGTTTTACAACACATGGAACACCTCTGATTCGCTATAGGATAGGGGACAGAATGAGATTTCCATCATTAAAAAAATGTAATTGCGGACTGTGTGGGCCAATAGTTGATGAGATTCAAGGTAGACAGCTTGATTTTTTGTATACAGCGGATGGTGCAAAAATCAATGCTGGAAATGTTGCTAATTTATTGAAGAACATTCCGAATGCGGTTATCCGTGCACAGTTTATCCAGAAACGTATGGATGAAATAACGGTACTTCTTGAAGTGGAAAAAGGTGTTTACAATAAAAAACATGAAGAACTTCTTCTTGATGAATTTGAACATAAGTTCGGTAAGAGTATGAAGATAAATATAAAAATTGTTGACAATATTTTAAGGGAAAGCAGTGGAAAGTTTAGAATGATTAGGAATGAAGTTCAGTGATATTGTAAAACATCTTTTCAATTATTCTGCATGGTTAATGGGAATTATAGTAAATGCGTTATGACTTCGATTATAATGTTCAGAGAGATTTTGGAGCATATGTAGATAATTATGTATGGCATGATGAATCTGTTTTTGTGCCAGATGAGATTGTTGAAATGATTTACCGGAAAGTGAGATAGGGAAAATGAAGATTGCTTTTTTGGGAGATACAGCATTATTTGGGAAAAATACAACAAGTAATTCAAAATATCATAAAAGATTTGAAACTATTAGAGAACTACTTCAACAATGTGACTATGTTGTGGCAAACCTTGAAAGTCCATTAACGAGTCAAACTAGAACGGTAGGGGGGAAATCTGCATACCTAAAAGGCAATACATCGGATGTCGAATTGTTGAAATTCCTAAATATCACGCATGTAACATTGGCGAATAATCATATGTATGATTATAGAGCTCAGGGAATGATGGATACAATTCAAGTACTTGAGAAGAATAATATTGAATGGTATGGGGTGGACAGCAAATCGACTGTTATTGAGGGTGATAATTCCAGTATTATTCTTATGGGATATTGTTGTTATTCTACTAATGGGAAAGGGCTGGGAGTAAAAAAATCATATGTAAATGTACTTGATCCTATTATTATTGAAAAAGAACTTATAGAAGCTGAAAAAAAGAATATGCTTCCAATTCTTTCGTTACATTGGGGTCAGGAGCATGTACATTATCCAAATTATGATCATATTGAACTGGCGAGAAAATTATGTAAAGCTCGAAAAATTTTGATACATGGACATCATCCTCATGTGATACAAGGAATTGAAGAAGTTGGGGAAAGTGTTATTGCATATAGTCTTGGAAACTTTTGCTTTGATGATGTTTATACAAAAAAATCAACTTCGCCACTAGTAAAATTATCGAAAGATAATCAAGAATCTTTTGTTATGATTGTTGATATTTCGAATAATACTATAAATAATTATAAGATAATTCCATTCTCGTTTGAAGGTGAAGTGTACGAAATAGAAAATAGTATAATGGATAAGATTGTGGAGTGGTCGAACTTCTTAAATGTGCCGAGTGACGAATATGTAAGAAAGAGATCAAGAGATCTTACAACATATATCAATAAAAGAAAGAAATTACGCAATTTAGAATGGTACTTAAAGAGATTAAATTTAGAGAGCATTAAGATGATTGTGGGAAGTAAAAAGAATTTGGAGAAGTATAATCAGTTAATTAAAAAGTACATCTCGCAATAACTTAGATGGTAGGAAACGATGGAAAATAAGATAATTATATATTTGGGAAATTTCGGTAGACCAGAAAAAAATGCTGCAGGGAAAAGGGTATATGGTAATACCTTACTATTTAATAAGCTGGGATACAGGGTTATTCTTATAGGAAAAAGTAAAAATGATGAAGAATCTAATGATCCTATTAAATATGGAGATAACATTGAGTTTTATTCGTTTCCAAAATGTAGTCTGTATAAGACATCAGTTTTTATTGACTATGTAAGCAAGGTAATAAAAAAAGTTGGAGTCCCCGGGTATATTATAAGATATGGCTCACCAGGATTAGCGGAATTTGATAGAAGGCTTTTATCATTTTGTAAGAATAGAAAGATTAAGTTAATAGCCGATGTTGTAGACTGGTTGCCTTCTGGAGGAGATAATATCTTTTTCAATTTTATCAAAGGTACAGATACATTTTTGGAGAAAGGTATCTACAATAGAAGAAGTGATGGAATAATCGCTATAAGTTCATACCTTTCTGATTATTATTATCAACGAGGATGTAGAACTGTAGTTATTCCGCCAATTGTTGAGGATTATTCTGAGAATAACGGTGACAATTCGGCTATTAGAGTGGTTTATGCTGGTATCCCATTCAGAATGGGAAGAAAGATAAAAAGTCCGGCTGAAGTGAAGGATAGACTAGATCTAGCTGTTCGGGGAATTGCCAGGGTTATAAAAAGAGGCGTGTGTGTAGACTTTGACATATATGGAATTACAAAAGAGCAATATTTAACAGCATATCCGAAAGATAAACAGATAATACAGGAAATTAATGAAATTAGATTCCATGGAAAAGAAAGTATGGAATTCGTCCAAGATGCAGTGAATTGTGCGGATTTTACTATCTTGCTAAGGGACAGAAATCGCGCTACTATGGCTGGATTTCCGACTAAGGTTGTAGAAAGCATTTCGTGTGGGACACCTGTTATAACTACAAACACCAGCGATCTTGACAAATACATACTAAATGAGAGAACGGGTTTTATTATCGAATCAAAAGGAGAAGAAAATATTGTAGATGAATTAGAAGAGATTTTGGGGTGTGATAAATCCCTGTTAAAGACAATGAAAAAGTATTGTTTTGAGAGCAGACAATTTTGTTACGAAAAATATGAAGAGGCCATAAAAGGTTTTATTGCAGGTCTATAAAGGTAAGTGATTGATATGACAAATAGATCAGAAATTTACAAAAGACAACAAAATTTTCCCTTGAAGGTCGCCGTGGTATATTATATTGCAACGGTGATGCTTAGTATCATAGGACCTATTAAGTATTTCAATGGCGAGTACAAATATTGGCTTGTATTACCATTTATGGCGGGGGTATGTATTTGTTTATATTTTGGATATTATGTTGGGAAACATACGAAACCAAAGACTAATACATTTAATTCCAATACATATATTAATTATAAAGAAGCAATTCTCTTAAGAAGAGCATTGACTGTTTCGATAGTATCTCTTGTGATTGAGTTCGGATATGTTCTTGCAATGGGACATTTTTCTTTCAGTCTGACGAGTCTGGGAAACCTGTACAATACGAGAATCGAGGATAATGCAAATATCGTAATTTTAATTCGTTTTTTGTGTGCAGCTTTTAGAATGATTGCGAATGCATTGGGAATATATAAGTTCAGGGAATCATCACCAAACATTAAAAAACTCATTGTTCTCAATGTAGTTTTATATATTTTAGTGTTCCTCTTTGGATATGGAAATCAAAAAGGAGTCAGTGACATAGTAATATACTTTGCAGTTGCTATTTATGTTACGAGGATGCACGCAGGTAAAAAAAACAGCAAAAAATCTATAAGGATTATTGCTGTTATACTAATTGGAGCGCTCTTTCTGTTTTCGTATATGCAGTATTTGAGATATAAACCTATGGGGATAAATGCCTCAAACTTCCACTTGCATTCTTCTGGAGAATATTATTTTGATACCAACCATATTATATTTAAGGTTTTTGGTGAAAAATTAGGATTTGGTATGGCGAGCATTATGTCAGGCTATCTTTCTCAGGGATATTATGGGTTATCTTTGTGTATGCAGTTGCCATTTGAATGGTCGTTTGGTATAGGCAGCTCATATGCACTCACTAGATTATTAAGTAAATTTGGTATATCAGGGATATATGAAAGAACATACTTAAGTAGAATGACGGAAAACTTTAGAAGAAATGGCTTGAGATCATGGAACACGATTTTCCCTTGGTTAGCTTCAGATTATACTTGGATTGGTGCCATGATATTCTTTGTGTTTGTAGGGTACTTTTTATCAAAAGCATGGAAAGAGGTTATTGAGAACGATAATATTATTTCTTATCTTGTTGTTGTTAATGTTTTTGTACTTATTCTATTTACACCTGCAAATAATCAGTTGTTTCATGGGTATGACTCGTTTATTTCTACATGGTTCCTGATTGTTTTTTGGTTGCTTTTTAGGGGAAGGTATATGCATGAACGGTAAAATAGCTAGAGCTAGTCTGTTATTATTTATAATAACAGTTATTTCAAAAATAGTGGCATTTTTTGTGACAATCATATTTTCATATTATTTTGGCACAGATGTTGTTACAGACGCATATTATGCGGCGGGAACGATTCCAAATCTTGTAAATAATTCCCTGACAATATGCGTGCTTACTTTGTTTATTCCTATATATACAAAGTGTCGGAGCGAAGGCGGAAATCAGCAGGCAGATGAATTTACTTCAAATGTTCTGAATGCTTTTGTAATGTTCAATATAGTTCTGTTCATAGCAGTAAGCGTGTCTGCACCTGTTTTAGCAAAGCTGGTTGCACCCGGGTTTTCAGAAGAAGGCTTATTGCACACAAGGAGAATGATATGTCTGTTGTCCATGTCATTTCCGTTTACCGTTGCTGCATACACACTAAATAACTTATGCAATGCAAATCAAAGATATGTGCTCCCGGCACTTCTTACGCTTTTTAATCATATATTTATCATCATATTAAATATAGTCCTTGCTCCGGTGTTTGGAATTTATTCCTATCCATTTATTTGCACAGGAGCATGGATAGTGCAGTTGGCAATTCTGTATTCCTGGTCAAGAGGGCGTCTCTTTCAGCATAAGTTAATTATTAATTTAAAGGATTCCTACTTCAAATATATATTAAAAATGTCAATTCCCGTGATGGTTACAACTGCGGCTGATCAGATTAATCTGGCTGCGGATAATATCATTAGTTCGGATTTGCCAGGCGGTTCTTTAAGTTGCTTAGGTTATGCTCACAGGATTTTTAATTCAATCAATGGTATTGTAACATCTACATTACTGACAATATATTATCCTATTATTTCTCGCCAATATGCTGAAAAAGATAAAGATGGGTTGAATCGAAGTCTCAGAAGGTATTTTGAGATAATGCTTCTTTTGACACTTCCAATCACATTACTGTTAATTGGTAATTCCGATGGAGTTATTAAGTTGCTGTTTCACCGGGGCGCTATGAAGGCAGATGATGTTTCCAAAATATCGATTTTATTTACTATTTATGTTTGTGGCCTTTTATTTATGTCACTCAAAGAATTTGCCACAAGGTTATTCTATATTATTGGTGATACAAAACAGCCGACAATAATTAATTCGTTGTGCGTTGTAATGAATATTTGTTTGAGTCTGACATTAAAGCAATTCTGGGAGATATTTGGTATTGCCATTGCGACAACGGTTTCTACTGTGATTTGTGCCCTGATTGAATGTTTCTATCTGATAAAAAGGGCAGGAGGTATTGAGGCAATAAAGCGACACAAGATATTCGACAAAAAAGGAATAGTACAAATTGTAATAGCATGTATAGCGGCGATGATTATAATGATTATAGTACAAAGATTTTTGCCGATTAGCAGCAATATAGTTAGTATTCTATCATCGGGATTTATTTATGTAGTTGTTGCATTTGGGGTTTTATGTGGTTTGAAGAATGAATACACAAAGGTGATATTATCAAGAATTAAAAAAGGTAAGGAGCAAAACAGATGAATATTAGAAGGTTAATTAGCAAGATTAAAGGAAAATATCTTCATAGGTTCAAGCCACTAAAATATGCTAGATGTGTAGGTGTAAATTTCCCAGCGGGGGGGTACATTTATACGGAGATATTAGTTGGGGAACAGAGCCTTGGATAATTACACTTGGGGATAATGTCCACATTACAACAGGAGTGAAATTCATTACTCACGATGGCGGAACTCTTTTGTATAGGCATCTCATTCCCGATCTTGAAATTACAAAACCTATTACTATCGGAAATGGTGTTTATATTGGAAATAATGTTATTCTTCTTCCGGGCGTAACGGTAGGCAATAATGTTGTAATCGGTGCGGGAGCTATCGTTACGAAGGATATTCCTGATAATTCTGTTGCTGTGGGAGTTCCGGCAAGAGTAATCAAATCAGCTGATGAATATCTCGAAAAAATACAAAAAGAATCCCTACATCTTGGACATTTGAAAGGCGAAGAGAAAGACAGAGCATTAATGAAACACTATGGATATGTTGGTGATTCAAAAGGTATATATTTCTAAGAACAGAGGAGAAATACAATATGTCAGTATTTAATGGATCGACACTTATGATAACAGGAGGGACAGGTAGTTTTGGCAATGCTGTCTTAAAGCATTTTTTAGCAACTGATGTGGGACAGGTTCGCATTTTTTCACGAGATGAAAAAAAGCAGGATGATATGAGACATGAATTACAGGCAAAATACCCGGATTACGCAGGTAAAGTGAAATTTTATGTTGGGGATGTTCGTGATTCGCAATCTGTTGCAGATGCCATGCCGGGGGTAGATTATATTTTCCATGCAGCGGCCTTGAAACAAGTTCCAAGTTGCGAATTTTTCCCTATGCAGGCAGTGAGGACAAATGTGGAAGGAACAGATAATGTTCTACATGCCGCAATTAATGCAGGTGTTAAACGTGTGGTATGCTTATCTACAGATAAGGCTGCATATCCAATCAATGCAATGGGAATCTCAAAAGCAATGATGGAGCATGTTATTTATGCAAATGCAAGAGTAGCGGCTGAGCGTGGCGGGACTGTAATTTGCTGTACAAGATATGGTAATGTCATGTGTTCCAGAGGGTCCGTGATTCCACTTTTTATTGATCAAATTAAGGCCGGTAGTCCAATCACCATAACTAATCCGGCGATGACTCGATTCCTAATGAATCTTGATGAAGCTGTAGAGTTGGTGCGATTCGCATTTGAACACGCTAATCCGGGAGATTTATTTATTCAGAAAGCGGATGCTTCCACTATAGGGAATCTTGCAAAAGGGCTTCAGCAGTTATTTGGAGATACGGGTACAAACATTATAGGCACCCGCCATGGAGAGAAGCTCTATGAGACACTTATGACACGGGAAGAACGATTGCGTTCGGAAGATATGGGACAGTATTTTCGTGTTACAGCTGATAACAGGGATTTAAATTATGAAAAGTATTTTGTCAAAGGACAAGTAATGACAGAGGCAGAAGAGTCATATACTTCGCACAATACTACTCTTCTTGATGTAGATGGAGTGGTGAAGAAGATTTTGACTACAGACTATGTGAGAGAAGCATTGGGAGATAAATAATGTCAGGGATAATAGCTTTATCGCTACTAAGCCAAAAGTTCAGCGCTTAATTTTTCCGACTCAATTTAAAGTAGTCTAATAAAGGTGAACATGAGTGGCAGATAAGATATAATAAATCCTATCTAGAAAAGATGCTGGAGGAAACAGTGATGTATGATTTTAATTGGAAAGAAAACGGCGAAATTAAACTTCTAATCATAGTAGGCACACGCCCAGAGATCATCCGTCTGGTAGCGACCATCAAGCGCTGCCGCGAATATTTCGACTGCTGTGTGGCCCACACCGGTCAGAACTACGACAAAAATTTAAACGATATTTTCTGGTCAGATTTTGATCTGGGTGGACCTGACATATATTTGAATGTAGTTGGTGAAAACCTGGGGCAGACTTGTGGCAACGTGATTGCTCGTTCCTTTGAACTGATGTCAGCAATCAAACCGGATGCGCTTCTTGTGTTGGGTGACACAAATTCCTGTTTGTCGGCAATTTCTGCAAAACGTCTTCATATTCCAATTTTCCATATGGAGGCCGGTAATAGATGTAAGGATGAGTGTTTGCCAGAAGAAACGAACCGTCGTATTGTGGATGTTATTTCCGATGTAAATTTGCCGTATTCTGAGCCAGCAAGAAAGTATCTGCATGAACTTGGTATGCCGAAAGAGCGCACCTATGTGACAGGATCTCCAATGGCGGAGGTGCTCCGTGGAAACTTAGACAAAATTAAGGTATCCAATGTTCTGGAACGTTTTGACCTGGAGGAAGATGGCTATATTCTGCTTTCTGCACATCGAGAGGAAAATATTGATACCGACAAAAATTTTACTTCTCTATTTAATGCAATCAATGCTTTGGCAGAAAGATATGATGTGCCAATTCTGTATTCTTGCCACCCTCGTTCGCGTAAGAAACTGGAAGCGTCAGGATTTAAACTGGATCCTCGTGTCAGAGTGAATGAACCGCTTGGTTTTAATGACTACAACCGTCTCCAGATGAATGCTTTGGCTATTGTATCCGATTCCGGCACACTCCCGGAAGAAAGTTCGTTCTATCTTTCTATCGGTCATCCAATAGCGGCGGTGTGTATCCGAACTTCTACTGAACGTCCGGAAGCAATGGAAGCCGGGAATTTTATTCTTGCTGGTATTTCCACGAAAGAGTTGCTACAGGCAACCGATATGGCAATCACGATGAAGAAGAATGGTGTGTTCGGTCATCCATGTGGTGATTATACGGATGAGTGCGTGAGTATGAAGATCGTTCGTATTATTCAGAGCTATGTAAATGTTGTAAATAAGATGGTGTGGAGAAAAGATGTCTGATAAACACACTGGAAAAAGAAGAGGAGTGTCAGTTTGTGAATATCTTAGTGACCGGCGCAAAAGGTATGGTGGGAACCGCCCTTGTCAATAATCTGAAAAATATAAGAGATCATAAGAATAGAACACGTCCCAGTCTGAAGATTGATGAGGTCTATTCTTATGATTTAGATTCTACAAAAGAGGAACTAAATATATATTGTCAGAAAGCAGATTTTATATTTAATCTTGCCGGAGTTAATCGTCCAGAGAGTCAAGAAGATTTTATGAAGGGGAATTTTGATTTTGCTTCTGAACTTTTGGAGCTATTGAAAAAGTATGGGAATAAAGCTTCAATTATGCTTTCATCTTCTATACAGGCAACTCTTGCAGGGCGTTTTGGTAATTCCGAGTATGGTCGTTCCAAGAAGGCTGGAGAAGAATTATTTTTCTCTTATGCTGAAGAAACCGGCGCAAAGGTGGCTGTTTATCGTTTCCCGAATTTAATGGGCCATAGTCGTCCTAAATACAATTCTGCTGTATCAACCTTTTGTTGGGCCGTGGCGAATAACGAGACTTTTACAGTGAATGACCGTTCTACGGAATTGGAATTGTTGTATATTGATGATTTGGTGGAGGGGATGTTCGACCTTTTGGAGAATAAGGAAGTTCATTGTGAATTTGACGGTTTAGAAACAGTTATTACTGAAAAGGGACGATACTGCTGTGTTCCAGTCACATATAAGGTTACTTTGGGTGAAATCGTTGATTTGTTGAAGCAATTCAAACAGCAACCAAACACGTTGCTGATACCCAAGATGCCGAATGGTTCTTTTGCCAAAAAGTTGTATAGTCTATATTTGACTTACCTGCCAACAGATAAATTTAAATATGCTCTGAAAATGAATGTGGATGACCGTGGCAGTTTCACGGAACTTGTTCATATGGAAGATTGTGGTCAGGTATCTATCAACATCAGTAAGCCTGGCGTCACGAAGGGTCAGCACTGGCATAACTCTAAATGGGAACTGTTTATCGTAGTTGCCGGTCACGGTTTGATTCAGGAACGTAATATTAATACCGGCGAGATTGTTGAGTTTGAAGTTAGTGGAGATAAAATTGAAGCAGTCCATATGATTCCCGGATGGACACATAATATTGTTAATTTGAGTGAAACGGAAAATCTTGTGACGGTGATGACTTGTAACGAGATTTTTGATTCCAAAAGACCAGACACTTTTTTCGAGCCGGTATAGGTATAATTGGAGGTAAATATAAATGTAATGTTTGAGGCAGTGTAGGAATCGTAGAAGTACAAGTTTATGTAGAGTCAGTAAAAGACATCTTTTAAAAGCCTTTTGTGGGGAACATATCATGTTGCCAGCAGAGGGCTTTTTCATTAATTATTATATCTTTCTAAACTCCCTTTACACTCCATGTCGGCTATGATATCATAGAATCCACCTATCCAGGAACTATTCTATGATTTATAATCTTATTATCATATTAATCAGGCGGTTTTCCCGCACACGAATATCCCTGTATAGAAAATACATTTAGTAGAGGAGAAGATGCCTATGGTCAAAAGAACACTAAAAGATTTGAATGTACTGGATGATTTCTTATTCAACGAGTTAATATCCAGGGATGAAAAAGGGGCGGAATTCTGCCGGATTTTATTAGAGACGATATTGGACCGTCCAATCAGGAATGTGAAAGTCCTTGCCCAGAGAAAGCTGCAGGGAAGGGGGATTTCCGAACGAGGAATTGTGATGGACGCCTATATTGAAGAACTCCCGGAGCAGAACGGAAGCGATGCGGAAATCAACACGGATATTTATGATATCGAGCCTACGAAATATAAAGAGGGGGCAGAGCCGAAGCGAGGAAGATATTACCACGCGCTTATGGATACGAAGCTTTTGAAAACGGGAGTCGAATATAAGGATATGCGAAATGTGACGATTATCATGATTCTGCCTTATGATCCGTATGGAAAGGATCGCATGATTTATACGATATCCAGTCAGTGTGAGGAGGACAGAAGCGTATCGTATGAAGATGGCCTGAAAACGATTTATCTTTATACGAAAGGAAAGGTAGGAAATACTAGTCAGAAATTGCGTGATATGCTAAGATATATAGAAGAAAGTACGCAGGAGAATGCTGTAAATGACGACTTACAGCATATTCACCGTCTGGTGACGGAAGTCAAGCAGGACGAGGAGGTGGAACTTGGCTATATGAAGATGTGGGAATTAGAAGCACGTATACGCAGGGAGAGCGAGAGAGAAGGCCGGGAAGCTGGTATGCAGGCCGGTATGGAAGCTGGTATGGAAGCTGGTATGAAGGCTGGCATGGAGGCCGGTATGGAGGCTGGTATGGAAGCGGGCAGATTAGAGGCGCGGACGGAAGGAATCCGGATTTTGGCAGAATCTTATGAGGAACTGGGAATAGCGGAAGAGGAGGCGATTGCTAAGATTTCCGAAAAATATAGAATTTCTGAGAAGGAGGTCCGAGGATATCTGGAAAAGGAGTAGGCGTTTTATGAAAATGGAATTACCAATCGGCATTGACTTTTTCAAAGAGTCCTCAAAAGAAGAGTTTAATCTTGGAGTCCTATAAAGAGATGAGAATCGAGCATGAAGAGGGGGAGGTCGGCTGTATATGAGCAGGAAAAAGAATACAATCAATATTCCGGTCATCAAACACGGAAAAGATATCTGCCGGCTGATCTTCCAAAAAGCTGAAGACTGCAAGTATGATATTAAACTGGAGTTTAGAGGAAATCCATACCAGGTCTGTACATACCGGCTGTTTTCGCTAAGTCCTATTATTTGGAATGTTGAGCATCCGCAGCGTGTGAACATGAGTTATCATCATGGGGCACATGAGTATCCTGTATTAATTCATCTGAAGGATGAGGAAAAGGGAGGAAAAGAAAAGTATCGTACGCTTCCGGCAACAAGAATTCAGGCGCCAAATACGAATCAATTGTTTCCGATACCGCTGCTAAAGATGGAAATTCCGGATTGGATCGCGAGTCGGGCTCCTGAATATAAGGAGAAGCCCTATCATCATAAGTTGCAGGTTGATGCTGCCAATGTCATCGAAATTTACATGGCTTCTGACAAATTTGATGTGAATCGGTATTTCAGCAATGCATATGGAACGTTATTGATTCCGCAAATGGTTCTGTCGATGGAATATTTTGCGACATGTTCTGTTGTATCGGACTACAGTAAGAATGAACATTTTATGCCGGGAGGTGAACCGGCAGAAAGATTTCGATGCCTGGGTGGAATTCCCGGGATGCAGTTGTTTGTTGTGATGTATGATGTCCCTGATTTTGATAACGCCTGGAAGAATATCCATGTTACATTTATAGAGAATGAGCTGTCTGAGGAAATCCTGTTATGTACGAAGGTGTCATATCCTGAGGTGAATCTGGTGGAAAATGAATATGACTGTATTTTTCTGGGAGGACCAACTTTGGATCAGCTCAGGCCACCCGCAGGGCCGCTGAGCAAAATACCGGTTATGTGTAATACGACGGTACAGAGGAGTCTAAAAGCGAAAGATATTTCGGAAGAAGAACGGAACCATTTGGAGATGCTGGCAGGCAGGGCGAGAATGACTTTGTATAAAGAAATGAAATCTTTTGAGGAGAAGCTGGAAATACAGAAACAAGAATATCTCAGGAAAGCACGGGCATTTCTGGAAGGGGTAGAATTGCTCCGAGCTACCGGAGGCAGAGGGAATTGCAGAGGAACTTCACTTACTATATGCACGTTTTTGTGGTTTGGAGCAGGTCTCCATGCTGCGGATGGTTATTCGAAGTGAGAAAAAAATACGGATTTCTCATCCATGGCTGGTTCTGGATGATATGCTGTCTGTGGATTTGCTGAGAGGAAAGCTGAATCTGTTTTTGGAGGATAAAGAGTATCCGGTGGAGCCGGACATATCCGTTTTTCGAAGCAGGCCATATTTTTGCGATGATGGATGGGATGGTATGCGTCATAAATTGAATGCCGCTGGTTATATCTGTGAAGGGCCGCAGTATCAGCATTATGACGAGGCTGCATTAAAGGATCTGTATGCACGGAATAATGGAAAATTAGAGAAGATATATCAGATGATATTACTTTTGGTAAAGGAATAGAGGGCAAGGCAACATGAGAATGGACATACAGGATATTCTGAATTACAGAATCACTTCTTACAAAAAAGGACTTTTTTGTACTATTTTTGGAGTACCTCAGGAGGTTCAGGACGAGGGAAGCATTTTCCGTATTGCTGACATGTATTTGATTGATAAATATGGTATAGAAGACTTATCCTTTGAGGAGCAGAACGAGGGCCAGAGAAAAATAACGATTCGATATAGAACGGGGGCTGTTGTGGAACTGGGAGTTATTTCTTAAGTGAAGTATAGCTAATGCTTTATAAAGCAATAAAATAATGTTTACTAAACGGTACCCTAATAGTAAGACACAGAAAAAGAGGCTGTGCCTTACTATTCCTTTACACCCTGTAGAATTCTTTATACCACTCAGCAAATTTTCTAAGTCCATCTCTCAAACTGGTACTGGGCTTAAAGCCGAAATCCCGTTCCAGTGCGCTGGTATCAGCGTAGGTGATTGGAACATCTCCCGGCTGCATAGCGATCAGTTCTTTGTGCGCCTCAAAATCATAATCTGCCGGCAATACTTCTGCGCGGATCAGCTCCTGCTGTAGGATATCTACGAAATCCAGCAAATTTTCCGGATTATTATTTCCGATATTGTAAACAGCATACGGTGGAATCGGGAGCCCGTCCTCCCCGTCTTTTTTCTCGGGTGCGCCCTGCATCACGCGTTTTACACCTTCTACGATATCGTCTACGTAAGTGAAATCACGCTTACAATTTCCATAGTTGAAAATCTGAATAGTCTGCCCTTTTAGCAGTTTATTAGTAAAGCCGAAGTAAGCCATATCCGGCCTTCCGGCAGGACCGTAAACGGTAAAGAAACGGAGACCGGTAGAAGGAATATTATAAAGTTTACTGTAAGCATGTGCCATCAGTTCATTACTTTTCTTGGTGGCGGCGTACAGGGAGACAGGATTGTCCACTTTATCCTCCGTGCTGTACGGAACTTTTTTATTGCTTCCGTAAACGGATGAGGAGGAAGCGTAGACCAGATGCTCCACACCTTTTGCACCGTCATCATAGGAGTGGCGGCAGGCTTCCAAAATGTTATAAAAGCCAATTAAATTAGACTGGATGTAGGCATCCGGGTTCGTGATCGAGTAGCGTACCCCGGCCTGTGCGGCCAGGTTGACTACGAGATCCGGCCTGTATTTGGTAAATACGTCGCCAATCAATGCACTGTCGGCGATATCTCCCAAGATGAAATCAAAAGAGGAAGAAGCATGTTTGGCAGCTTCTTTATTAATTTCTTCCAGACGCCAGTCTTTAATAGATACGTCGTAATAATCGCTTCTGGAGTCTACAGACACGATTTTGACCGGCTCTATCGTTCTTAATAATTCCAGGATCAGATTGGCACCGATGAAACCGATGCCACCGGTGACAAAAATGGTCTTATTTGTTAACTCTATTTTTTGCATATATCGTTCTCCTATATTAGTCACGGCGGAAAATATCGCGCGTGTATACTTTGTCTGCGACATCGTTTAGGCAGGTATCATAGCGGTTTGCGATGATGGCCTGTGACTGGGCTTTGAATTTGTCAAGGTCATTGACGACTTTGGAACCAAAGAAAGTGGTTCCGTCTTCCAAAGTGGGCTCATAGATGATCACGGTCGCGCCTTTGGACTTGATTCGTTTCATGACGCCCTGGATGCTGCTCTGGCGGAAATTGTCAGAACTACTCTTCATGGTCAGACGGTAAACGCCGACGATGGTCTCTTTTTCTTTCTTAATGTCCCACTCGCTGTTTGCCTCATAAGCACCTGCTATTTCCAGTACCCGGTCTGCTATGAAATCTTTCCTTGTCCGGTTGCTTTCCACGATAGCGGACATCATGTTCTGCGGTACGTCCTGGAAGTTGGCCAGGAGCTGCTTGGTATCTTTCGGGAGGCAATAGCCGCCGTAACCGAAGGAGGGGTTGTTATAATGGGTTCCGATTCGTGGATCAAGGCAGACGCCGGTGATAATTTCCTGCGTGTTCAGCCCTTTCGATTCGGCGTAGGTATCCAGCTCATTAAAATAAGAAACGCGGAGAGCCAGATAGGTATTGGCAAAGAGCTTTACGGCCTCGGCCTCGGTGAAGCCCATGAACAATGTATCGATGTTTTTCTTGATCGCGCCCTGTTGCAGAAGCGCCGCAAAGGTGTAAGCGGCAGCTTCGGTCTCTTCGTCGCAGGAGACGATGATCCGGGAAGGATACAGATTGTCGTAAAGCGCCTTGGATTCTCTTAAAAATTCCGGGCTGAAGATAATGTTTTTGGTGTTGTATTTTTCCCGGACGGATTTGGTATATCCGACTGGAATCGTGGATTTGATGACCATAATGGCGTTCGGGTTTACCTTCAGCACCAGTTCGATGACCGCTTCGACGGCAGAACAGTCGAAAAAGTTCTTCTTGCTGTCATAATTGGTGGGAGCTGCGATCACGACAAAATCTGCCGTTTTATAGGCGGATTCGCCGTCGAGCGTAGCCGTAAGATCCAGCGCCTTTTCCGTTAAATATTTTTCGATATACTCATCCTGGATCGGGGAAATGTGTTTACTTATCATTTCTACCTTTTCCGGAATGATGTCCACGGCGGTGACGTGGTGGTGCTGGGAAAGTAAGGTGGCGATGGAGAGGCCCACATAACCGGTACCGGCTACCGCGATATTATATTTTTTGTCCGGCTTGATATAGGTCGGAGTTCCAGCGCTTTCGTTGATAAATAAATCAATAATCTCAAAATCCAGAACCTCCGCCAACTGCTGGAGTTGTTCGATGGTAGGGATATAATCCTCGTTTTCCACCCGGCCGATCATGGTTCGGTGCATGCCGGTAATCCTGGCTAACTGTGCCTGCGTCATGGACAGCTTCTTACGCTGAGTGGTTATGGTAGATGCTAAAAGTGTTTTTGATAATGTTTTCATAGTATGATTTACCTCTTGCCCCGAAAAAGCGGGAGAATTGATAATAAAAATATAAATGCTGTTTTAAACAACATTTGCAAAACTTACGAATTCTTTGGTTACACAAATCATGCTATCAGAAAAGAGTATTGCCGTCAACGGACGAAGAAAGAAAAGAGAAAATTCTGTTTTAAACAGCATTTTATATCCTGGAAAAGGGGAAAAGAGTGAGGAAGGGAAAAGGCTGGAGTTCCATTTTGGAAAATCCAGGGTAAGATTTTGAAAAAATATACCCAAGGGCATCCCGTATGGCCATTCGGCCATTTTACAAGGTATACCCATAGGGCATCCCGTATGGCCATTCGGCCGTTTTATAAGGTATACCCATAGGGCATCCCGTATGGCCATTCGGCCGTTTTACAAGGTATAATCCGTCGATAATGATAAAAAGATGAAGAATTCTGTAAATATTATTTAGAAATTCTTAATTTTTAGAATTTTCCATCTGATTTATTGCATACCCTGGAAAAAAGAGGTATTCTTATAATAAGATTATGCCGCAATAAATAAGCGGGCTGATGAATCTGTCTTTCGGACGGAGGAAAAACTGGTGGCTGGCAAATCGGCCAGATAGCGAAGCTGTTGGATGCATCAGCATTACGATCGGGATAAATATAATAGAAGATACCAGTAACATATTTTGCAGATAGTATAGTGATATGTGTGAAAATGCTCATACGCTATGGAGGCGGCATATTCTAATATTTCAGGACAGGAGGAGAGTGGATATGAAGATGAAACGAAAGAAAATAATTGCCTTGTTGACGAGCTTTGTTCTGGCGCTTGGTTTTTGCGTACAGGCTTCGGCAGCGGAGGGCGATACGACAGATATTTCGATTCGTGTGACTTACGGACAGACAGAAGCCAGAAAAATGCTTCCGATGGTCAATGCTTTCCGCAAAAGCGACGAAGCGTGGCATTGGGATGAAAATAGTCAGAATAAAGTCAGTCTTGTTGGGAAATTAGGCACATTGACTTATGATTATGATCTGGAAAAGATTGCTATGCAAAGGGCAGAGGAGCTTGCGATTTCCTTTTCGCATACCCGGCCGAATGGAACAGCCTGGAGTACGCTTCCGGCAAAAGGCACAAGACGGGCGGAAAATATTGCGATGGGGCAAAAAAGCGCTGAAGCCGCTTTTACGACATGGCTGGAAACAGAAGAAAAATATGACGGACAGGGACATAGAAGGGCAATGCTGGATGAAGGCTACAAAGCAGTCGGAATCGGCCATGTGATTTATGGCGGACAGCATTTCTGGGTACAGGAATTTAGTGATGAGGTTTCGAATTCTGCAGAGACAGCGGCAAATGATGCTGCCGGGGACGCTAAGGTGGAAATCCTGAAGGCCAGTCTTGCGGCAAGTGTCAGCGTCAGTGAGCAGACGAAGGAAATAGAATTTGGCGCGACGGCGGATGTACCTACTGTTACGGTGACTTACAAGTTGGGAGATAAGTGGCAGTCGGAAGAAAAGGTATTTACCCCCAAATGGAAGGCAGAGAATCCGGACATTGCTTCTGTGGCGGACGGCAGGATCATAGCGAATGCAGCGGGAAGTACCAAACTTACGGCGAACGTGGAAGGAACACAGGTGGAAGTCAGGGTGACCGTGAATCAGATATCCCTGGAGAATGCGACGGTCACATTGGATGCAGAGGAATATACGTATGAAGGAAAGGACAAAGCCGTTACTCCCAAACCGACGGTTACGGCAGCAGGCAGGACGTTGGCGGAAGGGACGGATTATTTTCTGGAATATGCAGATCACTGCAAACCGGGCACGGCGACGATTACAATTAAAGGTACTGGAAATTATACCGGGACCTGTGTAAAAACGTTTAAGATTGTATGTAAGCATGTATTTGGCGAGGGCGTGATTACGAAGGAAGCGACCTGTAAGGAAGAGGGCGAAGAGAAATTTACCTGCGAGTTATGTGATGAGACCGAGACGAAGGTTCTGCCGAAACTGGAGCACAAGGCTGTGGAGGATTCGGGAAAAGAGGCAACCTGTACGGAAGATGGCATTACGGCGGGAAGCCATTGCTCGAAGTGTGGGGATGTGCTCCTGGAGCAGGAAGTAATTCCGGCGAAGGGGCATACCTGGGACGAAGGTGTGGTAAAAGAAGAGGCGACCTGTACAAAGACAGGAAGCAAAGAGTTTACCTGTACAGTCTGTGGTGAGAAGAAGACGGAAGAGTTAGAGAAGCTTCCGCATACGGTTGTCAAGGACGAGGCAAAGGAAAGTACCTGTACGGAAGACGGCAAGACGGAGGGAAGTCATTGTTCTGTCTGCAAGGAAGTTCTGAAGGCACAGGAAATCATCCCGAAGACGGGTCATGTCTGGGACGAGGGAAAGGTGACGAAGGAACCTACACATAAGACGACGGGTGTTAAAAGATTCCATTGTACGAAGTGTGGAATCGGGGGAACGATTATTCTTGATAAGCTGGAATACCGGATAACCAAGGGCGCCGAAAGTGTTTGGAAGAAGGATACAAAAGAGGGGCTTACGATCGTATCTGACGGAGAGGCAGCAGATCTTGTCAATGTGCAGGTGGATGGAAAGGTCGTAGATCAGAAATACTATGAGGTGAAAGCAGGCGGCACGACGGTGATCTTGAAGCCGGAGTATCTGAACACATTAAGCGCCGGAAAGCATACGTATCTGGTGAATTATAAGGATGGTTCTGTTTCTACCACCTTTACGGTGAAGGGAACTGCTTCTGCCACAAAAGCGGAGGAAAATAAGAACCAGATCAGGACAGTACAGACGGGAGATACCGCGCCGACTACGCTGCTGGTGGGATTAATGGTGTTCGCACTTGCAGGAGCCGCCGTTGGCGTAAGGATGAGAAAAAGAGGATGGTAGTTTTGGATTTCTGGAGCGCAGAGCGTAAAGAAAAGATAGAAAACAGGAGGTAAAATGTGTTTTGCCTCAAGGGTAGGAAAGAGGTCTGGAAAGATTCCGGGTGGGGTCTTCTCAGACCTTTTTATGCTGGATGCGGCTGTTAATTGTCATCAATAATGTGACGGAAAGTGCTTGTTATTTTGATGAGAGAAATGACGTAGATATTGCAATGTAATAGGCGATAGGGTATAGTTGTTAAAAAGAAAACGTATTTTGATTATAACCGTAGACTTAATGCAAGGTGTGCTTGATATGGAGAGATTAAAAGGAAGCGGTGTAATGAAAACATATATTTTTTAATATTCGGATGTCGAAAGATGACGACAATCTGGAATGTAGATAAAATAAATGGCTGGCATTAGGAGGAGTAGTCATGCAGGATTTGGGAAAAGAGAGGGAAAGTTTTTGGAAAACAGAGCCGAAGAAGGTGCCGGACAGTGTGAAGCGCCTGCAGGAAATGGTGCGTGAGCAGATTGCATGTAAAGAGGAAATGGTTCCTGCAGCGCTTGACGACTGTCTTTGGGAGGTGATTGAGTTGTACAAAGGGACTCCCTTTATGACGGCCAAAAAACTGGAATTTTCTTATTCCATTCGCGGGCATGAAATGTTTGTTACCCGTAAGGATAAGTCGATCACGAAAGCGACCGTTTTTCTTGCATTTCACAAGGCGATCGAATTGCAGCAAAAGCAGGTGGACATCACCGGGCCGAAAAAATTGGGGACGTTCGGGGCAAGCTATCTCTATCCGATATTCCTTGAAATTGGGATTATCTGGTGTAATCAGCAAATTTCTTTGGAATTGTCTTAAAATGGTCAGGATTTTTACTGTAATGATACGATAATATCATCATTTTCTTTTCCGGCAGCAGCAAAGACCTGGATTAGTTCGCGGAAATATTTGCTCTGCCCGTCGCTGTGGTAGACCTCGATGCGGGTGTTTTGCATGTTATTCAGGCAGTCCTGCAGAGTGTCCATGCTGTTCTGGTAATCGTCGGAAAGCTCGAGCTTTTCTTTTAAATATTTGTGGGCGTGTTCGGGTTCTTCCATATAAAGACCATTTAAAATAATGGATTTCATTTGCGGTTCCTCCTTTTGAAAATAGTATGGTATCTGGTTATAGAATTTCCAGTTTCTGGGGGGAATATACAGGGGAGGTGGAAATTGACTTTGCAATATGCGGGAATAATTTGATAAAAGTTATCACATAATTAGAAATATGTGCCTTGCCATTTAAAAGGTAAGGTGGTATTTTGTAGATAGTCCAGGGAAAATATTACGGAGGTAAGAGGATATGATGAATATACAAAAAGCGGCAGTAATTGGCTGTGGATTCGTGGGTGCATCTTCCGCATTTAGTCTGATGCAGAAAGGATTATTTTCCGAGCTGGTCCTGATTGATGCGAACCAGGCGAAGGCAGAGGGAGAGGCGATGGATCTGAGCCACGGCCGACCGTATACGCACCCGATGCAGATTTATGCGGGAACTTATGACGACATCAGTGATTGTGCGCTGATCGTGATCACTGCGGGAGCGAACCAGAAGCCGGGAGAGACACGGCTGGATTTGGTGCATAAAAATGTGGGGATTTTCAAGTCGATCATTCCGGAGATCACGAAGCGGAATTTTGAAGGAATCCTGCTGATTGTTGCAAATCCGGTGGACATTTTGACTTATGCGGCTCTTAAACTTTCCGGCTATCCGAAGGAGAGAGTGTTCGGAAGCGGTACGGTTCTGGACTCTGCGCGCTTCAAATATTTGCTCAGCGAGCATTTGAATGTGGACAGCCGGAGCGTTCATGCGTATATTATCGGTGAGCATGGAGACAGCGAGCTGGCGGTCTGGAGTGGGGCAAATGTTTCCGGCATCAGTGTAAATGATTTCTGTGAGCTGCGCGGGCATTATGAGCACGAGGAATCGATGGAGCGGATTTACAGACAGGTGCGGGACAGCGCTTACGAGATTATTGAGCGTAAGGGCGCGACGTATTATGGAGTTGCGATGGCGGTCGCGAGAATTGCGGAGTGTATTGTGCGGAATGAGCATTCGGTCCTTCCGGTGTCCAGCCTGATGCAGGGCGAATATGGAATGAATGATATTTGCATCAGTGTTCCGACGATCGTTTCCCAGGACGGAGCGGAGCAGGTGCTGGAGATTCCGCTAAGTGAGGAGGAAAAAGAGAAGCTTTTGCAGTCTGCGACGGAGCTGCATGAAGTTCTGGCGGGGTTGGATTAGTAGAAAATTTATAGTGCGTTTTGGAATGGTATCTGTATGGCAGGCGTGGTATGCGCGGCGTAGAGATGCCATTTTTGCTGCCAGGCGTTCCGAAGTGAAGGTCGGATGTTCGTATCAGTGCATTTAAACGTACCGGAATAAATGGAAAAGGAATAGAGGTCTAGGGGGGGAAAAAGCTGATGCCGAATTTGATGGTATCTAAAATCTTTCGGTGACAAGGAATATCGGGTATGTTAATATAGATTCATAGTCATTATCATCGATATTTCTTTGGAAAATAGTTCCGAAGAAAGAAGGAAAAGGAGAATTATGAAATATGAGTAGTCAGGAAGTATTAGCAGTTGTAGCAGGAAGAGAGATCACCCAGGCGGATCTGGACGCGTTTGCGCAGAATCTGCCAAAGGAACAGAGAGTTTATCTTTCCAATCCACAGTTCAGACAGCAGTGCATTGATCAGCTTGTTGCGCTTCACTTGTATGCGCAGATGGGCGAAGAGATGAAGCTGGACGAGACGGAGGATTTCAAGAAGATCCTGGAAAGCGCAAAGCGTGATATTCTGGCGCAGATGGCGATGGCCGAGGCGATGCGTGGGCTGGAGGTGTCCGCGGAAGAGGCGAGGGCATATTATGAGGCGAATCCGCAGCAGTTCTCCAAGGGAGCTACGGTAAGTGCAAAGCATATTCTTGTGGAAGATGAGGCGAAATGCAGCGAGATTCTGGAGAGTATCGTAAAAGGCGAGAAGGAATTTGAGGAGGCGGCTAAAGAATTTTCGACCTGTCCGTCCGGACAAAGGGGAGGAGACCTGGGCGAATTCGGAAAAGGCCAGATGGTGCCGGAGTTTGAACATGCAGCATTTGACGCGGAAGTGGGACATGTAGTCGGACCGGTAAAGACGCAGTTCGGATATCATTTGATCAAGGTCGAGAAGAAAAATGAAGCGACGACGGCTCCATTTGAGGAAGTGAAAGAGAATATTCGGAGAAATCTTCTCCAGCAAAAGCAGAATAAGGCTTATACGGATAAGGTGGAAGAACTGAAGAAGAAATATATGAAATAATTAAATGGGTTGGATTACATTATATAGAGGGTATCACTTGAGTTTTGTGATATCCTCTTTCTTGGTGCCATGTATACGACAAAAACGTTCGGTGGACGTTTTTTGGCTGCTAAGCATACCTGAATGAACGTCAGGCAGCTATTCATTTTTATGAAAAAGGTAAATATGCAAATTTAACACAATTTGAAACAAAATTGATTCCCAGCTCGAAAGAAAAAGTGTTACAATATAATGAACTATATATATCAGGGGTATCCGGCCTTTGCCTATATGGACAAGGTCAACTTTGTGCTGGATGTTATGGTGAGATGCAAAGGTCCGAATAGCAGGCAGGGTGGTTTATAAAATCAGGGTGGTATAGTGAGGAAGAAAAATGGATTGGTTCAGGACGAAAATAAATGATACTATGGCTGGAATGCAAGAAGCAATTCGCGATGATGATACGAGAAAAAGACTGATGTTTGAATGGCTGAATATCCTTCTTGCATTGGTTTCGCTTGTTATGACGGTGGTCAATTTTTTTACCAGAGAATATACTCTGATGATGAGTACGCTGTTTTTTTCCGTGGCCTGCATTGTAAATGTAGTATTTGCAAAACGAGATGATAAGAAAGGGAAAATGTTATATATTTTCTTTGCGGGAGAAACGATTGTGCTGCTGGCATTTTTTCTGGTTTCCGGTATCCCGAATGGGTTCAGTGCCCTCTGGGTGTGCCTGGTTCCTTCCTTTTCACTGTTGATTTTTGGAAGAAAATCCGGAACACTTTATAGTACGATTGTTTTTCTCATGCTCATCTTTTTGTTTTGGGTTCCTTTTGGGAAAAAATTGTTATGGTACCGTTATACAGATGAGTTCATGCTTCGTTTTCCGTTTTATTTTGTGGCCTGTTATCTGTTGGCACTGTTTGTTGAGATCATTCGCGCGCAGACGCAGGGGCAGCTTCTGGAATCCGAACAAAAATTTCGTCATCTGTACTGCCACGATGCGCTTACGGGGGTTTATAACCGGTATGGCTTTAACTCCCTTGTGGATGCGGATTACCAGAATCCAAAACCGGAAAAAGTGGCCGTAATGATCATTGATATCGATAATTTTAAAAATGTTAATGACCGGTATGGCCATAATAATGGAGATATTGTGCTGAAAGGGATTGCAGAAATTTTGGAGAAGGCTTTTTGCAGACGGACATATTACTGTCGTTGGGGCGGGGAAGAGTTTACCGTATATCTGCATTGTGAGCATGATTATCAGGAAGCGGCGGAAAGATTCCGGCGCCTTGTGGAGGAAGCAGAGTTCAGGTCAGGCAATCTGGTCATGAAGGTGACGGTCAGCGTAGGCCTCTGCATGGCCAGAACGATGGTAGATACAAGTATAGCTACAATGGTGAATCTGGCAGATCAGTGTTTGTATAAAGCAAAAGACAAGGGGAAAAACTGCGTAGTGAGTGTGGAAATCCCCTGATGAGAAGATGGAATAAATCAATCTGAAAAATGATTTAAAATAAGAGTAAATTTAGTAATGGTAAGGGAAAGCCCCCTGCTGCGTTTTGCGCGGCAGGGGGTTTTCCCTTTTTATTTCATAGGAAAGTGCGTGGCATTTTCCTATGAAATAAAACGCACTTCGTGCGATAATGCACAGCTCGCGGGAAGGAAATGCTGCTACGCAGCCCGCTCGCTCGCGAAGAATGTGCGAGCGCACATTCTATTTTTAGACAGCTTTTTACAGTTCTATAACACTTCATATGAGGTCCTGTAAATATATTAAAATCCAACAATTAATTTGAGTGATAAAAAACAAAAAATGCCATAAATTGTAAATAATACAGAAACGCTTCTATGGCGCTTACAGGTATTGTAGGTAATCTGGCAGGCGGTAAGGTGATCGATACATTTGGAATCTTTACCTTGACCACAGGATGTGGATTCCTCATAGTATTGCTTACGATCATATTTGGGGTCAGCCAATACGTGTGGAAGAAGACGGATAATATTTAAGATTTTACCTAAAAGAATAATTTATCGACCAACGCCTCTTTCTGTGTTATGATAATGTTGATATCATAGACAACAGAAAGGGGTATTTTTGATGGGAATTACATCGAATAAACCTGAAAAACATATATGTATCGGTATCCTCGCCCACGTGGATGCGGGAAAAACGACGTTATCAGAGAGTATTTTATATCTATGTGGAAATATAAGGAAACTAGGCAGAGTAGACCACGGAAATGCATTTCTGGACAATTATGAGCTGGAACGGAGCCGGGGAATCACCATTTTCTCCAAGCAGGCGGTGTTTGACCTTACGGCGGAGATTTCGGGGGGACAAGCAGAAGGGAAAGCAGGGGCGGATGCGAGAAACTGTGAGGGCGGCGCCTTGTCCGATGTTGTGCGGGTGACGCTTTTGGATACGCCGGGGCATGTGGACTTTTCTGCGGAGATGGAGCGGACGCTGCAGGTTCTGGATTATGCAGTGCTGGTGATAAACGGAGCGGACGGCGTGCAGGCGCATACACGGACTTTGTGGAGTCTTCTTGCGAAATACCGGATTCCGGTCTTTTTATTTGTCAATAAGATGGACCAGCCGCAGACGGACCGGGATGAAAGGCTTGCGGAGCTGAGACAGGTCTTTGGCGACGGCTGTATCGCATTTGATGAAAAGGAGAAGGAAGAAGAATTCTGGGAAAACCTTTCCATGTGCGAGGAAGAAGCGCTTAATGAGTATTTGGAGGAGGGGCAGCTCGCAGACGACACGGTCCGTCGTCTGATCGCGGAAAGAAAGGCGTTTCCCTGTTATTTTGGTTCGGCGCTGAAGGCGTGCGGCGTGATGGAGCTGCTTGACGGTCTCAGGCGTTATGCGAAGTGCTGGGAGAAAGCGCGGCTTGGGGCAGGTTCCGGCAAGGCAGACCGATTCGGGGCCAAGGTTTATAAGATTTCCCGCGACAGTCAGGGGAATCGGCTGACGCATCTGAAGGTAACGGGCGGCGTCCTTAAGGTGAAGGATATGCTGGGAAATGCGGCTGACGCATCGGAGCATTGGGAAGAGAAGGTAAATCAGATCCGGATCTATTCCGGTGAGAAATTCGAGATGGCTATGGAGGCAGGAGCCGGAATGGTCTGTGCGGTGACGGGGCTTAATTATACCTATCCCGGGCAGGGGCTGGGTATAGAAGAGGATTCCAGGGCGCCCATACTGGAGCCAGTGCTGAATTACCGGGTTATTCTGCCCGACGGCTGTGACGCGCATACGATGCTGAAAAATCTAAGGCAGCTGGAAGAAGAGGAACCGATGCTTCGGATTGTTTGGAATGAAGAATTGGGGGAGATACATGCGCAGGTCATGGGGGAGGTCCAGATCGAGATCCTCCAGAGCCTGATAAAAGAGCGGTTTGGTCTGGAAGTTTCTTTTGGCGCAGGAAATATTGTATATAAGGAAACGATTAAAAATACGGTGGAAGGTGTGGGACATTTTGAGCCCTTGCGCCATTATGCGGAGGTACACCTTTTGCTGGAGCCAGGAAAGCCCGGAAGCGGTCTGGTATTTGCCAGCGAATGCAGTGAAGATGAACTGGACCGGAACTGGCAGCGGCTGATCCTGACGCATCTGATGGAAAAAGATCACCGGGGCGTTTTGACGGGATCTGTGATTACGGATATGAAGATTACGCTGATTGCCGGGCGGGCACATCTGAAGCATACGGAGGGAGGCGATTTCCGACAGTCTACGTATCGTGCCGTGCGGCAGGGACTGATGCAGGCGGAAAGTGTGCTTCTGGAGCCATTCTATGATTTTTGTATGGAGATTCCGGCCCAGTCTGTGGGACGGGCGCTTACGGATATCCAGAAAATGTGTGGTGAATTTCAATCGCCAAAGCTTCGGCAGGATATGGCGGTCATTGTCGGAAAAGCGCCCGTGTCGACGATGCGGGATTACCAGATGGAGGTGACCGCGTATACGAAGGGCCAGGGCAGGATTTTTTGTACCTTCCGGGGATATGAAGCGTGTCATAACGAAGAGGAAGTGCTGGCGGCATCAGGGTATGAGCCGGAGCACGATCTGGACAATCCGGCGGGCTCCGTTTTCTGCGCGCATGGGGCGGGATTTAATGTGCCATGGGAGGAAGTGCCGTCATATATGCATCTGGAGAGCCGGATGGAGAAAGTGCTGGCGGCAAGAAGGAACGGCGAGGGACGAAAGCCGAATGCTCCGGGGGAGAATGCAAGGCAGGCAGATTCCGAAGGACGCACGGAGCGATCAGCGGATATGGCAGGAGCGAACGCGGGAAAGAAAAAGCCCATGGTTCCTACTTCTTATAATGCCAGGGAGGATAAAGAACTGGAAGAGATCTTTATCCGCACCTATGGAAAGGTGGAGCGCAAACCGGTCCGCACACCGAAGACGGTCACGGTGCCTGCGCATAGGAAATCCAGGAAGAAGGAAGAGGAAGTTACGGAGTATCTGCTCGTGGACGGGTATAATGTGATTTTTGCATGGGAGGATCTAAAGGAACTGGCCAGGGATAATATTGAAGGGGCCAGAGGGAAACTTATGGATATTCTCAGCAATTATCAGGGATTCAAAAAATGTGTGGTGATTCTGGTATTTGATGCCTATAAGGTGCAGGGAGATACTTTAGAGATACAAAAATATCACAATATTCATGTAGTCTACACGAAAGAGGCCGAGACAGCAGACCAGTATATTGAGAAAGTGGTGCATGAGATCGGGCGGAAATATCACGTGACGGTGGTTACTTCCGACGGGGTGGAGCAGGTTGTCACTCTTGGACAGGGAGGGACGCTGATTTCTTCGAGGGAGTTTCTGGAGGAAGTGCGCATTGTGAATGAGCAGATTCGGGAAGAGGCCAAAATGCGGCGGGAGCCGGGAAAGAATTATCTGTTTGACCATATGGATGAGGAATTGGCAAGTCATATGGAGGAGGTACGTCTGGGCAGGAAAAAACTGGATGACAGGGTTTAGAGTATTGTAGGAGCAGAAGCATGATGAAGGGCTGATGTTCGTTTTTGTGTTCGTTTTTTGCGGGGAAAAGGATTGTTTTTTTTCGCTTTTTTCGCTACACTATAGAGGAATGCATTTTGCAATAATAAGCAAAGAAAGGTAATGGGGAAATGCTTAAGATTAGAGAGTATGTTAAGGTGAAGACTCTTGAGGAAGCCTATGAGCTGAATCAAAAACGGAGCAATCGGATCCTGGGTGGAATGCTCTGGATGAAGATGAGCGACGCACAGATCCAGACCGCAATCGATCTATCTGGTTTGGGACTGGATCAGATTGAGGAAAATGAAGAGGAATTTTCCATTGGCTGCATGGTGACCCTTCGTCAGCTGGAGGAACATGAGGGGCTCGCCAAGTGGAGCAGCGGGATCATCCGGGAGAGTGTGAAGGACATTGTGGGAGTGCAGTTCCGCAATCTGGCGACGATTGGGGGAAGCCTCTTTGGACGATTCGGATTTTCTGATGTTCTGACCGCATTTTTGGCGCTTGATACGTATGTTGAGCTGTTTAAAGGTGGGCTGGTGACGCTTAAGGAGTTCGCAGAGAGGGAGCGCGATAATGATATTCTGGTGCGCGTGATCGTGAAAAAGACGCCGGGACGCCAAGTGTATCTGACACATCGAAACACTAAGACAGATTTTCCGGTGCTGGCAGTGGCGATCGCTGCAGAGCGGGACGGTGCGCGGGTAGTTGTTGGGGCAAGACCGCTAAGGGCGATGTGTGTGAACGTGGACGACGCATGGAAAGAGAAGCTGGAGCATGCAGATTGTACGCCGGAGGAATTAAGAGAGCTTGCCGGAGAACTTGCCGAGCAGGTGCCGACCGGAAGTAATATGCGCGCAAGCGCAGCGTATAGAAAGCATCTGGCAAATGTTCTGATACGCCGGGGGCTTTTCGAGCTTCATGACAGGTTTGCAGCAGATACCGGAGTAGATATGGATAAGGGAGGGCAGCAGAATGCAGATTAGTATTCAGTTAAATGGAAAGAAGATTACAGAAGAGATCCGCCCGGACCTTCTGCTCATCGACTGGGTAAGGCAGCATGGCTGCTATAGTGTGAAATGTGGATGTGAGACCTCAAATTGCGGCCTTTGTACCGTGTTTTTGGACGAGAAGCCGGTCCTTTCCTGTTCGATCCTGGCGGCGCGTGCAGATGGCCGCAAGGTGGATACGCTGGAGGGGCTTAAGGAGGAGGCCGAGGAATTCGGCGCATTTATTGCAGATCAGGGAGCAGAGCAGTGCGGGTTCTGCAATCCGGGAATGATCATGAATGCGATTGCCCTGTTCCGGGAGATAGCTGACCCGACGGACGATGAGATCAAAGAATATCTGGCAGGAAATCTTTGCCGCTGTTCCGGGTATGAGGGACAGCTCCGGGGAATCCGTGCCTTTATCGAATACAGGAAAAAAGGAGGTGCCGTATGCGACAAGTAGGACAACCGATTCGGAAAAAGGATGCCATGGCGCTGGTCACCGGGCAGCCGGTATTTACCGATGATATGGCACCGAAGGATTGTTTGATCGTAAAGGTGCTGAGAAGCCCTCACGCCAATGCGCTGATCAAATCCATTAAGACGGATATTGCGAAAAAGGTGCCGGGGATCGAAGACATTTATACCTGGGAAGATGTGCCCCAGGAGAGATTTACCATGGCGGGGCAGACGTATCCGGAGCCAAGTCCCTATGACCGCCTGATCCTTGACAGGCATGTGCGTTATGTGGGTGATCCGGTGGCCATCGTGGCGGGCGAGCGCGAACTTTGTGTCGACCGGGCGCTTAAGATGATAAAGGTGGAATACGAGGTGCTTCCGGCGATCCTTGATTTGCATGGGGCTAAGGACAATGCGGTTTTGGTGCATCCGGAGGAAAGCTGGAGGTCTCTCTGTCCGGTGGGTGCGGATAACAAACGAAATCTTTGCGCCAGCGAAACGTCCGGCACCGGCGATGTGGACCAGGTTCTGGCAGATTGCGATGTGGTGCTGGAGAGGACCTACCGTGTACAGGCAGCACAGCAGGCGATGATGGAGACCTTCCGGACCGCTTGCTACATCGATGCGTATGGCAGATTGAATGTGATGAGTTCCACGCAGATCGTATTTCATGTGCGCAGGATTCTTTCGAATGCGCTGGGAATCCCCAAGTCAAAGATTCGGGCGTTCAAACCCAGGATCGGCGGTGGATTTGGCGCGAAGCAGACCGTGGTTTCTGAGGTGTTTCCGGCATTTGTGACCTGGAAGACGAAGAAACCGTCGAAGATGGTATTTACCAGGGAGGAGTCGCAGACTGCCTCCACGCCGCGGCATGAGATGGAAGTGACGGTGAAGGTGGGAGCGGACCGGGATGGGAAAGTCCGGGCGCTCGATGTGTATACGCTGTCAAATACAGGGGCTTACGGGGAGCACGGGCCGACGACCGTAGGGCTTTCCGGCCACAAATCCATCCCGCTGTACGGCTCGCTTGAGGCGCATCGTTTTTCATATGATGTAGTATATACGAATGTGATGTCTGCGGGGGCGTACCGTGGTTATGGAGCGACGCAGGGAATTTTCGCGGTGGAGAGCGCTGTGAATGAACTTGCGGATAAGCTGGGAATGGATCCGGTGGAACTTAGAATGAAGAACATGGTCCGGGAAGGACAGTTTATGCCGGCGTACTATGGAGAGACGGCGACAAGCTGTGCTCTTGACCGTTGTATGAAGCGTGCCAAGGAAATGATCGGCTGGGAAGAAAAGTATCCATGCAGAGATATGGGCAATGGAAAAGTGCGCAGCGTGGGCGTTGCCATGGGTATGCAGGGCTCCTGTATTTCCGGTGTGGACGTTGGCTCGGCGACAATCAAGCTGAACGAGGATGGCATTTATACCTTGTCTATTGGTGCGGCGGATATGGGCACTGGCTGTGATACGATTCTGGCCCAGATTGCTGCACAGAGTCTCGAATGTCCTGTGGAGAACGTTACGGTTTCCGGTGCGGATACGGATACATCGCCGTATGATTCCGGTTCTTACGCCTCCAGTACCACCTATGTGACCGGGCGCGCGGTCGAGAGGGCATGTGAAACGCTTAAGGAACGCATTGTGCAAAGAGCAGCCGAGATGTTGGAATGCAGCTCGGATGATTTGGAATTTGACGGACAGAGGGCAAGGAATCTGTCGACTGGTGAGGAGGTTTCGATTGAGGAGATCGGAACGGCGTCTATGTGCGGAAATAATGTGGCATTGCAGGTGACGGAAAGTAATTCCTCTCCGGTTTCTCCGCCGCCCTTTATGGTTGGTATGGTGGAGATTGAGCTGGACAAGGAGACCGGACATGTGGAGATTCTGGATTACGTGGCAGTCGTGGACTGTGGAACGGTGGTTAATCCGAATCTTGCACGGGTGCAGGTGGAAGGTGGAATTGTGCAGGGAATCGGAATGGCTCTCTACGAACAGATTCAGTATAATGAAAAGGGACAGATGCTGAATAATTCCCTGATGCAGTATAAGGTGCCTACCAGACTGGATATGGGGAAACTCAGAGTGGAATTTGAGAGCAGCTATGAGCCGACCGGGCCTTTCGGCGCGAAATCAATCGGCGAGATCGTGATCAATACCCCGGCTCCGGCGTTGATCCATGCGATCGCAAATGCGACGGGTATCTGGTTTGGGCAGCTTCCTGTTACCAGTGAGAAAATTGCTATGGGGATTCTGGAAAGATGCGAGTAGAACTGATTTATCTGGCGGCTGGAAACAGCCGCCGTTTCAAAAGGGTTGAGATGACCGACCGGGAGACGGGAGAGACTGTAAGTGATACGAACAAGCTGTTGTATGAGGTAGAGGGAAAACCGATGTATCTCCATCTTTTAGAGCGCCTGCTTCATATCTGTGAAAGGCATTCCGGGTGGGAAGTGCTGGTGGTGACGCAGCATCAAAAGATTTATGAGGCCGTCCGCAGGATGCAGGAGGAAGGAAGAAAAGTCCGGCCTGTCTGGTCGCCGGATAGTGCGAAGGGTGCCTCTTACTCAGTAAAGGCCGGAGTGCTGGCGGCGGAGGAGAGCCGGGAGTGCCACGCTGATGCCTGTGCATTTTTTGTGGCCGATCAGCCTTATTTGACGGAAGAGAGTGCGGAAGGGTTCCTGATGGAGATGGAGAAGACCCTCGCGCCGCTTGGCAGCGTGCGATGCAAGGATGCAGTGGGGAATCCGACATGGTTTTCACGCATATATTTTGAAGAACTGCTGGGACTTTCCGGCGACCGGGGCGGGCGGAAGGTGCTGAAGGCGCACCCGGAGGACGTGCGGTATTTTGCGATAGAGGATGAAAAAGAATTGCGGGATATCGATTATTGCAGCCAGGTAGAGAGAACTTTATAAGTCTAAATATAGGCAGAAAAGCAGAGACAAGGCTCAGATCAGAACTGGAAAAATTGCAGAATTTTAAGAGAACAGGTTTGCAGAAATGGTAGAATGGTGTATAATGTCTTAAAAGTAAACAGGTGGAGGATACGGGAGATGGAATTACTCAAAGAACGGATTCGCAGAGATGGAAAGATTAAAGAAGGAAACGTGCTGAAGGTAGACAGTTTTCTGAATCATCAGATGGATGTGGGACTCTTTCATGAGATAGGCAAGGAGTTCCAACGGCGTTTTGAAGGCGAAGAGATCAATAAGATCCTGACGATTGAGGCATCCGGCATCGGAATCGCATGTGTGGTGGCGGAGGTATTTGGAGTGCCGGTGGTGTTTGCGAAGAAGACGCAGACAAAGAATATCGCCGGAGATGTTTACACAACAAAGGTAGAATCCTACACACATGGTCGTGTTTATGATATCATTGTTGCCAAAGAATTCCTTGGCAAAGGGGACAAGGTTCTTGTTATCGACGATTTTCTTGCCAACGGCAAGGCTTTAGAAGGATTGGCGACTCTGATCGAGGCATCTGGCGCCCAGCTTGTGGGTGCAGGCGTGGTGATCGAGAAAGGGTTCCAGGTCGGCGGCGATCTGATCCGCTCTAAGGGAATTCATTTGGAATCCCTGGCGATCGTGGACAAGATGGATGAAAAGACCGGGGAGATCGTATTCCGGGACTAAAAAAGGACCTGATCCGGATATATATTTAGGTGAAAATAACAGGAAGGAGAATCTCGTTTTGGGGATTCTCTTTTGTTTTATTTCATAGAGGAGTACGAGAGCACATTCTATTTTATATAAATGTCGAAAGAGTAAAAAAAGAGGTTTACTACCGGCGCATTTAGTGATAGAATATTTCTATAAGTGAAGAAGGGGATTTTGCTCACTTACAAAGAAAGGAAGGTAATCGACAAATGATTACAGTAAACGCAATGGGTGATAACTGCCCGATCCCGGTTATTAAGACAAAAAAAGCAATGCAGGCTCTTACGGGCCCGGAGACGATCGAGGTCCTGGTGGACAATGAGATCGCAGTGCAGAATGTGTCTAAGATGGCATCTGCACAGGGCGGAGAGGTAAGCTCTGAGAAGCTGGGAGAGAAAGAGTATAAGGTGACGGTCAAGATGCAGGGCGCGCCGGAAGGAGCTTCGGAAGAAGCACAGGAGAACTGCACACCGGATAAGAGAGGCAACACGATCGTAGTTGTTTCTTCCGATCGCATGGGAAGCGGCAATGATGAATTGGGTAAAGTCCTGATCAAGGGATTTATTTATGCGGTGACTCAGCTTGATGTGCTGCCGAAGAAGATGCTCTTCTATAATGGCGGGGCGACCTTGACGGCAGAGGGCTCTGATTCTCTGGAGGATCTGAAGTCTCTGGAGGCGCAGGGCGTAGAGATTCTGACCTGCGGTACCTGTCTTGATTATTATCATCTCAAGGACAAGCTGGCAGTTGGTTCTGTGACGAATATGTACAGCATTGTTGAAGCAATGGCTGAAGCAGGCAAGATCATCAGACCATGATTCTTCGAATCATGGCCCCTTCGGGGGATTTTAGCGCTCACATTTCTGCGGTCACGCAGAAATCTATGCGCAGTATAATGTCTGGCGACATTATACCATAAAAGATTCTGACACGACGCTTTGCGACGGTCAGATAAAGATGTAAAATAAGATGCCTCCGCAGTTTTAAAGCGATATTGGAATTTGAAACTGCGGAGGATTCTGCTGTATGGAGATAATCCGGGCAGCTAAGGTAAGAGATTTGCATGATAAAATAACAGGAGAAAATATATATGAGTAAGAATGTAAGACTTACGCAGATGACAAAAACGGCGGGCTGAGCTGCCAAGATCGGTCCGGAGACCCTTGCCCAGGTTCTGGGTAAGCTGCCGAAGTTTCATGATGATAATTTACTGGTCGGAATTGAGACGTCTGATGACGCGGCAATTTACAAGGTAACAGATGACATTGCGATGATACAGACGGTTGATTTCTTTACCCCTATCGTAGACGATCCGTATATGTTTGGCCAGATTGCAGCGGCAAACTCCCTAAGCGATGTTTATGCCATGGGCGGGGAGCCGAAGGTGGCTCTTAATATTGTCGGATTTCCGAACTGTCTGGACCCGTCCATTTTAGGAGATATTCTGGCAGGCGGGGCTGACAAGGTAAAAGAGGCGGGAGCCGTTCTTGTCGGAGGACACACTATACAGAATGACGAGCCCCAATACGGGCTTTGCGTGTCCGGATTTGTTCACCCGAAACGAATCTTTAAGAACTACGGCTGCAAGCCGGGAGATGTTCTGATCCTCACCAAGCAGGTGGGAAGCGGAATCGTCAATACGGCGATCAAGGCGGAGATGGCGTCTCAGGCTGCCATCAGGGAAGTGGAGATCGCAATGGCGTCACTGAATAAGAAGGCAAAGCAGGTGGTAGAGGCCTATCCGGTCAGCGCATGCACGGATATTACCGGTTTCGGGCTTTTGGGACACTGTGTGGAGATGGCCGGGGCCAGTGAAGTGACCTTTGAACTGAACGTCCATGACATCGCATATTTTGATGAGGCGATCGCCTATGCGAAGATGGGACTGGTGCCTGCCGGTGCATACAAGAACCGTGGTTATTCCCACATGAAGGTTGATATGGGAAATGTGGAAGAGCATTTCATTGACCTGCTCTACGATCCGCAGACCTCCGGCGGCCTTTTGATCAGTGTGGCGCCGCAGTATGTGGAGACGATCATGGAGGAGTTCGAGAAGAAGAATATGGATACCAAAGTATCCATTATCGGTACGGTATCTGAAAAGAGTGATAAGCTGATTCGTTTGCATTAGTCACGAAAACTGCCAGATATCGTTATTTGAAGTAAGGGAAATCACATTTTGAGTAGAAGAGGAAGAAAATGAATAAGAATTTACTATACCGAAGGATCCCCAAAGTAGATGTTTTGTTGGAAATGGAGTGTATTCAGCTTTTGATCGCAGACTACGGCAGAGATACCGTTATGGAGGCAATCCGAAGCGAGATGGAAAGTCTGCGTGCATATATCGGAACCTGCGAGGATGAAGCAGAAGCGTCTGCGAAAGTGGAGGCGCTTCCTGAAAGTATCTGCCGCAAAGTGGAGGAGATGCATACGCCGAATATGCGCATGGTCATCAACGGCACCGGGACGATTCTGCATACGAATCTGGGGCGCGCACCGATCAGCGAGGCGCATGCTGCCAAGTTAGCCGATATTGTGACCGGGTACTCCAACCTGGAATATAATCTGGAAGCCGGACGGCGGGGAGAGAGATACTCTCATTTTGAGCAATTATTGTGCAAGCTGACCGGAGCTGAGGCGGCTATGGCGGTGAACAACAATGCGGCAGCCGTGATGCTGATCTTAAGTTCTATGGCAAAGGGCGGCGAGGTCGTCGTTTCCCGCGGTGAGCTGGTGGAGATTGGTGGTAAATTCCGGATTCCTGATGTGATGGAGCAAAGCGGCGCCTCTCTTGTGGAGGTGGGAACTACAAATAAGACCCACTACTCCGATTACGAGGAGGCAATCACCGAGGAGACCAAGGCTCTCCTCAAAGTACATACCAGCAACTACAGGATCGTGGGATTTACGGATACGGTCACCATCGACGATCTGGTGCCGCTGGCGAAGGAGCATGACCTTCCGATCATTGAGGATCTGGGCAGCGGAGTGCTGGTGGACCTGAGCAAATATGGCCTCACCTATGAGCCGACGGTGCAGGATTCGATCCGCAAGGGTGCCGATGTGGTGTGTTTTAGCGGGGACAAGCTGCTGGGAGGACCGCAGGCAGGGATTATTATAGGAAAAAAGAAATACATCGACAAGATGAAGAAGAATCAGCTCACCCGTGCGCTCAGGATCGATAAATTTACGGCGGCGGCGCTGGAACTGGTTCTGATGGAATATTTATCCGAGGAAAAGGCAGTGAAAAATATTCCGGTGCTGAGAATGATAAACGAGAAGCCGGAAGAGGTCGCAAAGCGTGCCCGCACCCTGCAGAGGATGCTGAAACATGCACAGCTTAATGCCGAGATCGGCGTGGAGAAATGTGAGTCTCAGATTGGCGGCGGTTCTCTTCCTTTGGAGAGGATCCCAAGTATGGCAGTGACATTAAAGCCCCGGCAGATCAGTGTGCCGAAGCTGGAAGAGGCCATGCGCCATCTGGAGATGCCAATCATTCCGAGAACGGCGAATGACACTATTTATCTGGACATAAGAACAATTGAATCGCGGTGGTTCAAAAAGATTGTGGAAATGCTGGGAGAATTGTTATGAAGAACATTATCATAGGAACTGCGGGACATATTGATCATGGAAAGACGACGCTTATTAAGGCGCTCACCGGGCGCAACACAGACCGGTGGGAGGAAGAGCAGCGCAGGGGCATCACCATCGATCTGGGATTTACATGGTTCGATCTGAAAAATGGAGACCGTGTGGGAATCATCGACGTTCCCGGCCATGAGAAATTTATCAATAATATGGTGGCGGGCGTCGTGGGAATGGATCTCGTCATGCTGGTGGTCGCTGCGGATGAGGGCATCATGCCGCAGACAAGAGAGCATATGGATATTCTGGGACTTCTGGGAATTGAGAAAAGCATTCTGGTCCTGAATAAATGTGATCTGGTAGATGAGGAATGGCTGGAGCTGGTGGAGGAAGAGATTCAGGAAGAGCTTGCAGGCACCTTCCTTGAGAATGCACCGGTAGTGCGGGTCTCGGCGGCTACAGGACAGGGACTCGATGAACTGACCGAGACCATAGAGCATTTGATGGCGGATGAAGTGACGGCAAAAGACACCATGACGATTCCGCGTCTGCCGATCGACCGTGTGTTTACGCTGTCGGGATTTGGAACGATCATTACGGGGACCTTGCTCTCGGGAACGATTTCCAAGGATGATGTTTTGGAGATGTATCCGATCGGTAAAGAGTGTAAGATCCGGAGCATTCAGGTACATGGACAGGATAAGGACAAGTGCTATGCCGGACAGCGTGTAGCCATCAACCTGTCTAATATCAAGAAAAAAGAGATTCACAGAGGGTGTGTGATCGCGCCGAAGAACAATATGAAGAATACGGATCTTCTGGATGTGAAACTGAATGTATTGCCGGATTCCATGCGGATTGTGACGAACCATGAGCGTCTTCATCTGTACACCGGGACCAGTGAGATCCTTTGCCGCGCCGTCCTTCTTGATAAAGAAGAAATCGGTCCGGGCGAGAGCGGGCTGGTGCAGCTTCGGTTGGAAGAAGAGATTGCCTTAAAACGGGGCGACAGATTTGTTGTGCGTTTTTATTCTCCGATGGAGACCATCGGCGGCGGCGTGGTTCTGGAACCAAATCCGACGAGAAAGAGAAGATTCGACGAGAAGGTCATCGAGGAACTTAAGCGTAAAGAGTCCGGCTCACTTGCCGATGTCATGGAGCTTCATATCAAGGAGCATGGAGATACGATGATCACGCTGTCTGAACTGGCGAAGCTGATGGCACATTCGGCAGAAGAATTGACGGAATATCTGGAAGAACTGAAAGCGGAGGGAACGGTCTATGAATTCCCTATGAAAAAGGATGTATACCTGTGGCACCGCGACAGTGAGCTGGCCATGCGGCAGAAGATTATGGAGGCGCTTGGTACGTACCATAAGAAGCACCCCTATCGATACGGAATGAAGAAGGCGGAGATTCACAACACCTTTATGAAGAAGGTCAAACCGATCGTATTTGACGCCTACATTGAGCGAATGACAGCGGAGGGAGTCTTCGGGCGGAGAGAGGAATATCTGTATTTATCTGACTACGTTGTGCCTAAAGATGCCATTTACCAGAAGACGGAGAAGCTGCTTGTGGGTGCATTTGAGAAGGCAGGGTATGATTTCGTCAGGTTTACGGAGATTGATTTCGGCGGTATCCCCCGGGAAACGGTGGAGGACGTTCTGCTCATGCTGATCGATGAGGGCGTGGCGCTCAGAATTAATGAAGAAATGTTTACCATGGCACATTTGATGAATGCGGCGAAGGAGAAGATCCGGGAGCATTTGAAGGGCGAGGACGTCATTACGATCGCCCAGGTCAGAGATATGTTCTCCACCAGCCGTAAAAGTGCAAAACCAATTTTAGAGTATATGGACAGCATCAAGGTTACTAAGAAATTAGGAGCAGAGAGTGAAAGGGTAGCATACTAATGAATTTAAAACAATTAGAGGCATTTGTACAGGTGACGGAGAGCGGCAGCTTTTCCAAAGCGGCTAAGTCACTTTACCTGACTCAGCCGACAGTCAGCGCGCATATTTCCACGCTGGAAAAGGAACTGAATGTGCGTCTGTTCGTGAGAAATACAAAGGAAGTAACGTTATCAGAAGATGGAAGGACGCTCTATCAGTATGCGCGGCAAATGATTGATATAGAGAAGAAAATCGAATCAATTTTCGCCCCGGATGCCAAAAAAGAAACGAAATGTATTACGATCGCAGCGTCTACGGTTCCGGCACAGTATCTTCTTCCAGGCATTCTGGCGGAATTCAGCAAAAAGCACCCTCATGAGCAGTTCAAGATCATGGAGATGGACAGCAGCCAGGTAGTGGAGAAGATCGTGGGACATATGGTAGAGGTAGGATTTACCGGAACTGTTCTGGAGAAGAAGCATTGCAAATATATTCCTCTTTATAAGGACGAGCTGGTCGTACTGACTCCGAATACAGAGAAATATAGAAGGATCAAGGAAACAGAGACTTCGCTTCGCTGGGTGCAGTCTGAGAATGTGATTATGAGAGAAGAAGGCTCAGGGACACGAAAAGAGGCGGAAAAGCAGTTAAGAAGAGCCGGGGTTGATGTGGATAAACTGAATATCGTGGCCAGCAGCGAGAATACGGAGATGATCAAGAAGTCGGTAAAGACCGGGATCGGAATCGCCATGCTCTCCCGGCTGGCAGCCTATGACGAGATCGAATCCGGCGCAGTACTGGAGCTTCCCCTATCAGGAAAGGGAGGCGGCAGGGATCTGAATCTGGTATATAATAAGAATTATCAGTTATCCGCGTCGGCAGAGCGTTTTATCAAAGTAGTTAAAGGACTGTATGAAACACGGCAGGAGGAAGAGTAAAATTCTTTATGAGTTGCTTTGGCACCCCTGGTTTTTTGTGTGAAAGACAAGAAATATAAATCCCCTTCATTTATAGAATCCATCTATAAATGAAGGGGATTTATTATGCTTTTCAATTAGACGAGGGGATATCCAGGTACTATACTAAGAGTAGAATTGATGGAAAAATTTTGTTTATTTTATATCTTAGGATATCAGGTTAAAGAGGAGAGGGATATGATTTATTTAGATAATGCAGCGACAACGATGCAGAAGCCGCAGGTTGTGATCGAAGCGGTAACGGCTGCCATGTGTTCTATGGGAAATGCAGGACGGGGAGCACATGCGGCGTCGCTTGATGCATCGCGGACGATTTATGATGCCAGAGAAAAGCTGGCATGTTTTTTTCATGCGGTAAGCCCGAAGCAGATTGCGTTCACGTCTAATTCGACGGAAAGTCTGAACACGGCTCTAAAAGGAGTATTGGAGCCGAAGGATCATGTGATCACGACGATGCTGGAACATAATTCTGTTCTGCGCCCGCTGTACGAATTGCAGGAAAAAGGGGTGGAGCTGAGCATTATTAAGAGCAATCGCCAGGGCACGATAGACTATGACGATTTTGAGAAGGAGATCCGGGAGAATACAAAGGTGATTGTGTGTACGCACGGTTCAAATCTGACCGGTAATCTGGTGGATATCGCGCGGGTCGGGGAGATCGCACATAGGCATGGAATCCTGTTTGTGGTAGATGCCTCGCAGACTGCGGGGGTATTTCCGATTGACGTACAGAAGATGCAAATCGATATTTTATGCTTTACCGGACATAAGGGGCTGCTGGGACCGCAGGGAACCGGCGGGCTGTACGTGCGGGAGGGATTGACTCTGCGACCGCTTAAGTCCGGCGGCAGCGGCGTGCAGACTTACAATAAGAAGCACCCTTCGGAGATGCCGACGGCTTTGGAGGCCGGAACCTTGAATGGACATGGTATTGCGGGACTGGGAGCTGCGATCGGGTATCTGATGGAAATAGGCATTGATCAGATTCGTGCCAGAGAGCAGGAACTTATGACCAGATTTTATAATGGGGTGAAGGATATTCCCGGCGTGAAGGTATACGGCGATTTTACGACGACAGACCGCTGTGCCATCGTGAGCTTAAATATCGGTGATTATGATTCTTCAGAAGTGAGCGATGAGCTCCTTATGACATATGGCATTTCCACAAGACCGGGGGCGCATTGTGCACCGCTTATGCACGAAGCCTTAGGGACGGTGGAGCAGGGAGCGGTGAGATTCAGTTTCTCACATTTCAACACGGATGAGGAAATAGAAACTGCCATAAGGGCAGTGAGAGAACTGGCAGAAGAATAAGATTTTTTAGATGGCGTGAAAACAAAATGAGAGGGTTAAAGCGAACAAAAGAATTGCCCTTCTGCCGAGAGAAAAAGGAGGACGTAACATGAATTTATCAGATTCAAAGAAGAAACTTGCGCTTGCCGGCGTGGTGTGCGGATTAGTAGCGGCTTGTCTGGCATACTTTGGAAACCCGGCAAACATGGCATTTTGTATTGCCTGCTTCGTGCGTGATATGGCGGGTTCCTTAGGAATGCACCAGGCAGAGGTGGTACAGTATGCGAGACCGGAGATTATCGGTCTGATCCTTGGAGCATTCATCATTTCCGTAGCAACGAAGGAGTATCGTTCCACAGGTGGTTCTTCACCGATGATCCGTTTCGTGCTGGGAATGATTATTATGATTGGTTCCCTTGTATTTTTGGGCTGCCCGCTTCGTATGGTGATCCGTATGTCCGCAGGTGACTTGAATGCGTGGGTTGCGCTGATCGGATTTATCCTGGGCGTATCCACAGGAGCTTTTGCACTGAAGAAAGGCTTCAGCCTTGGACGTGCGCATGAGACGAACAAAACAAGTGGCGCCGTGCTTCCGGCTATCATGGTCGGAATCCTGATCCTTGCTACCTGCACCACACTCTTAAAGGCAAGCCAGGCGGGACCGGGAAGCATGCATGCTCCGATCATTATGTCCCTGATTGGCGGCCTGATTTTCGGCGCATTTGCACAGAAATCCAGAATGTGCTTTGCCGGAAGTATCCGTGACGTTGTTTTGATGAAGAATTTTGACCTGCTCAGTGTAATCGTCGGTCTGTTTGTTGTTATGCTGATCTTCAACGCTGCGACGAACAGGTTCGTGTTAGGCTTTAACACACCGGGAATCATTGCACACTCCGAGCATTTGTGGAATATTCTTGGCATGTATGCAGTTGGCTTTGCAGCAGTTCTGGCCGGCGGCTGTCCGCTTCGCCAGCTGATCCTTGCAGGACAGGGCTCCTCTGATGCGGCAGTGACTGTTCTGGGCTTGTTCTTCGGCGCAGCACTTTGCCACAACTTTGGACTTGCAGCAAGCGGAACAGCGATTAATGCCGAGACAAAAGAACTGGTCGCAGGCGCAGTATCAACGAACGGAAAAGTGGCTTGTATTATCTGTATTGTAGTCTTGTTCGTAATCGCATTTACTAATAAGAGAGAGTCTGCAAAATAGGTCTGGTCATTTAGAAAACAATATGCTATTCTAAGAAAGAAGGTAAAATAATATGAAGGAAGTAGATGCAAGAGGACTTTCCTGTCCGGAACCGCTGATGATGACTGCTGAGGCGCTAAAAAGCGCGAAAGGGCCGATCAAGGTGCTGGTAAGCGAAGCACACCAGAGAACCAACGTGGAAAAGTTTGCAAAAGACCGCGGAAAGAAAGCGACCACCACAGAGAAGGGCTCTGAATTTGAAATTGTGATTGAATAATGAGACAGAAAGAATTAAAACTGGTAGTGACCTTCCATACGACTGCCGATGCGATGGCGATGGAGAAGGCCTGCAAGGAGCAGAACGCTCCGGGCCGTCTGATTCCGGTGCCAAGAGCGATCTCCGCAGGGTGCGGCCTGTCATGGTGCGCAGACCTTGCCGATAAAGAGGTTCTGAAACAGGTGATGAGCGGTATCGGAGTCCAGGAAGAGGACATGCATGAGTGCATGGTGTAGAGAGGCAAATATTCCGCTGCTTGTTGAGGGCGATTTGACTCATAAGGGTATTCATAAAAAATACAGTAGCGAAGCAGGAAATGTGTTTCGTTACTGTATTTTTATTTGCCAGGCATATCTGAAGTATGGTCTGTTGGCCATTATTTGGCTATTATGTGTGCCTTAGTAAAGATTCGGCGAATCTTTAATTCGTTTTCATACTAACGATTTAGAATCCTTCTCTAAACTGATCCAACACATGGGGAAGCAGCTTGTCGCTGTACTCTGTCAGGGAATACCGCCCTTTGCAGAGCGCCCAGTCGTAGAGAAGTGCCCGCTCGTACATGGCGTAAATCTTAAGCAGCTCCTGCGGCGTGCTGGTGTCCTTGAACTCCCCGGAGCTAATCGCCTCGGTGATCGTCTCGGTGAGCCAGGTAAAATAATATCTGTCGCTTTCCAGAAGAGAGCGTTTATCTTTGGTCACGAGCTGGGAAGAATATAAGGAGGCCAACAAATTCACGTCAATACTGGTCTCGATCATATAAAAAAGCTCGTGATTAAAATACAGCAGTTTATCGTAGGCGGAAAGTCCCGGGTCGACCACCCCTGCCAGTTCTTCATATTTGTCATCGAACAGGTAGGACAAGGTATTGAGCAGAGCTTCTTTTCCCTTAAAATAATGGTAGAAGGTCCCCTTGGAGGTCTTGGACGCAGCAATGATCTCATCTACCGTGGTCTGGTCATATCCATGTTTATAGAATAAATTCCAGGCAGCCTTGATAATACGGCTTTTGGTGGAACGGCGTTTCTTTGGCATTCATAAATCCTCACTTTCTATAATTGCAGTTAAAAAAACGGAGATCGGAATTAAGATTACAGGTCTGCATACGATCCCATATTCCCATTATAACATAAAACATATGGAAGTCATAGAATATTTAACTTTTAAATAAAGTGTGAAAAATGAAATAGATACCGAGGGTTTACAGGGGAGAGAAAAACATAGTATACTGCATGGTAGTAAGAAAAATATCCGGAATGTGATTGGAATGAGGGAATTATGGAAATGCAGAAGTTTTCGCTGGCAGATAAGTTGCGCATCAGACTAGAGCAGCATCGTATCATTAGTGTAGTGGGCGCCGGGGGTAAGACAACGCTGATTTTCGAACTGGCGCGGGAATTGCAGGAAAGAGGGGCATCTGTGGCAGTGACGACCACAACACATATGGCAGTAGGAGGAAAGTACGGGTTTGAGCCGATTGGGCTACCGTGTGGAGATGGAAAAATTAAGGGGATTTCCCGGGAATATCCGGTAACACTGCGGAAGAGCTACGACGTGGTGCTTGTAGAGGCCGATGGCAGCAGGAGGCTTCCGTTTAAGGTTCCCGCGGAGCATGAACCGGTGCTGCCAGTGGAGACGGATTTGGTGATCGGCGTAGCTGGATCCGGTGCCGTCGGGCAGACATTTGCACAGGCGTGTTGCAGGTACGAGAGAGCCTGTGAATGTCTGGAATGTGGGAAAGAAGAGGTGATCACGCCGTCTCATCTGGTGCGTGCACTTACTGCGCCCTGGGGGCAGAAAAAATGCGTCGTATGTGAGTATCGATATGTAGTCTCGCAGGGAGATCTGCTTTCACAGGAACAGCAGCGGGATATTTTTGATGCGGCGAGGACATGGGGAGAGGGGAAGGATTTGGGAGGGATTCTTTCGGTAAAGGCTTGGTGGTATCGCGAATTGTAGATGAGATGTATATAATATAAATGAAGGTCCGTCGGACCTTCATTTATACTATTCATGTTGCTATGCATATCTGAAATAAGATTCAGTGGACCTAACGTTGGTTGCCAAGCATACCTGAGTGAACGTCCAGTGGACGTTCATCTCGGTTCTGCTTCCATTTCCTTGATGAGCTTGAGAATTGTTTCAAGAGTCAATTCCAATTCGTCTGCAATTGTTTCCGGAGATTTGTTTTTTTGAAGTTTCTTTTTTATCATATCCTGGCGTTCGATTTTGCGCCCTTCTTCACGTCCTTCTTCACGTTCATAATACTTTTCTTCCCAAGCCTGCATATACTTCACTCCAATTTCTTCGCTGAGTTCTGTATTATAAACAGAATTCCCCTCATCCATAGAAAATACGTCCATGCGGATTGAACGACTGAGCGGTGACACTCGTAGTTCCTTTTCTGTTTCGACCTTGCTGAGCAACGGAATGTTCCTGCCGAAAATAATACTAAGTGCATCCTGGTGTGCCTGTGGGTCATCCATCACTTCGTCGAATAGAAACCGACTGGTGAGGTTCAGGTCTTTCAGCGGTATGATATTTTGTTTTTTGTGCATATATTCTCCTTTAGTTTATCATAATTTTCTGGTGTGTAACAGATAAAAGTAGAAAATTATATGGTCATAGTTACCCCTCCGTTCTTTAAAATGCACTTCGATCTGGAGATAATCTGGCGGAACGCCATGAAGTTGTGAACCCATTAATAATTGAATTTCTTGCAAGTGTATTAATCATATACCTAAAAAGTTTAAATTACAAGATGTAATTTTGTCAAAAAATCTAAAAATATTCTGTACAAATCTTCCAGGATAAGGTATACTTCTAGCGTTGAAAAGAATGCAAAAAAAGGAGAGAGCAAAAGATGAATCAGTCAGAGAACAAAGGAGCAGAATTTGACTTCTATGGAAAACTTTCGCTTAAGAAAGCGATCCCTCTGGGACTTCAGCATGTGCTTGCCATGTTTGTGGGCAATCTGACCCCGCTTCTTATTATCACCGGTGCCTGCGGCATGGGTGTGGGAAGCGAATTCGCGGATCTGCAGGTGGATCTTCTGCAAAATGCCATGCTGATCGCCGGTATTGTGACACTGGTACAGTTATATTCCATTGGACCGATTGGAGGTAAGGTGCCGATCATCATGGGAACCAGTTCAGGATTTATCGGTGTATTTAACAGTGTAACACAGGTGATGGGAGGCGGCGTACTTGCGTATGGCGCGATTATGGGCGCATCCATTATCGGAGGACTTTTTGAGGGCGTTCTGGGATTTTTGCTGAAACCGCTGCGTCGTTTCTTCCCGGCAGTCGTGACAGGTACGGTCGTGTTGTCCATTGGACTTTCACTGATCGGAGTCGGCGTGAATTCCTTCGGCGGCGGAAATACGGCAAATGATTTCGGCTCAGTCGAGAATCTGGTTCTGGGAGCGATTGTGCTTCTGGTAATCGTAGCGCTGAAGCACGGCACGAAAGGCATGACCAGCGCGTCATCGATCCTCATCGGTATTATCGTAGGATATATTGTTGCGGCGATCATGGGGATGGTGCTTCCGACTACTGCGGTAAATGCAGATGGAGTGGAGTACACGAAAGCATGGGTGCTGAATTGGGATAAGGTGGCACAGGCAAGCTGGTTTTCTGTCCCGAAACTTCTTCCGGTGAAACCGGTATTTGACATGCGGGCGATTCTTCCGGTCCTGATTATGTTTATCGTGACCGCGGTGGAGACTGTGGGAGATATTTCCGGTGTAATGGAAGGCGGAATGGAAAGAGAAGCGACGGACAGCGAGCTTTCCGGCGGCGTAATCTGCGATGGCATTGGTTCTACCTTCGCAGCCCTTTTTGGGGTATTGCCGAATACTTCATTCAGCCAGAATGTAGGTCTTGTCGCTATGACGAAGATCGTGAATCGGTTTGCGCTGGGAACGGGAGCGATTTTCCTGATTCTGTGCGGGCTTCTGCCGAAACTTGCGGCGCTGGTATCCATCATGCCGCAGAGTGTTCTGGGCGGTGCGGCCGTTATGATGTTTTCCTCTATCGTAGTCAGCGGTATCCAGCTTATTACGAAGGAACCGATGAATACAAGAAGCATTACGATCGTTTCTGTAGCACTGGGACTTGGCTATGGTATCGGCTCCAGCAGTGGAATCCTGGCACATTTGCCGAATGGAATCCAGCTTATTTTCGGAGGTTCCGGTATCGTTCCGGCGGCACTTATGGCGCTGGTGCTGAATATCGTGCTTCCGAAGGAGACACAGGCAGAATAGGCGCACGAATTGGAGCATGGGAAAATAAAGTGATGCGTAATTGTGTGACCGGCTAAGGAAATTTTAAATAGGGAAACCCCTGAAAATGTTGATGAAATAAGCATTTTCAGGGGTTTTTTGTTGCCATTTTTTTAGTTTATCAAAGGTTTCAGGTACACAACAGATAAAAATAGGGAAATTATATGGTCATAGTTATGGTTATCCCTCCGTTCTTATAAGCATACTTTGATATGGAAATAAACTGGCGAAACGCCATAGATTTGTGATCCTTTTTATCATTCAGATTTCTTGCAAGTGTATCAATCATACACCGGAAGAGTCAGCAATTCAAGAACTATTTTATCGTGTGAAATGAAAAAGTAAATTTGGTATACAAAGTAAATTTTAGTTTTTCATTTCCAGAGTTATTAAAGGGGAAGTAGAATTTACTTTTGCAATTTAGGAGTTATTAAAGGTAAAATGTGCTTACTTGACAGAGCGGCGTCTCCACTGTTATGATTACTTTCAACAATAGTGAGGAAGTGGGAAAGAAGAAGGGACAAAAAAGCGATGATCAGCGCAAAGGAACAGTAGGAACAGGCTGCAGCGGTGCTGATACAGCTCATTACCCATCAAGGAGAGGCGTATGAAAAATAAGATATGGGAAATATTGTCTATTGTTGTTGTTATTTTAGCCTTGTCTGCCGGTGCAGTAATCGGCTTTACATGGAAAGCGTATCGGGAACCATTTATTATCGGCTCAGCGCTTGCCGTAGATCATTTGGAACAGCCGACAATAGAAAATGTCACCAGGCAATGGTTCGCTGAATGGGTGAAGGATCATACAGGCTGGAAAGTTCCGCCCGCCTACCGGGTGAAAGAGGCGCAGATTATTTCGTTGGAGGAGCTGGCGAAGGGGTATATTGAAGTACATTACCGTGTGACCATATCGGGTTGGAGCCGAAAGGTGGTAAGCAATCTGAATCTCATCAGTACGGACGTAAAAAATGAATATGAGGGCCAGTGGGTCCTGCAGTGGAAGCGGGGCGCAAAAAGGTGGCAGATAATAAAGGTCATGTCGCCGGTGCAATATCAGATGCAGACACCCGAATTTGCGGAGGAAGCAGAAGAAATACAGACACAGCATTTTGCGTATGACAAGGAAAAAGAGCAGTCTTATTTTGTCCAGGACAAAAAGCTATATGTGACCTATGACAGGGGCGAGACCCTCATCGAGGTGCCGGAGGCGTATGAGGCGGTCTGCGGGACGCCGAACGGGACATATGACGAATATTTATCGGATAACAGTTATTTGGTCACTGAAGAGCTGACGGCTTTTGTCGGGTATCAGAACCAGAGGACCATATTGATTTATAGTGTGGATCAGGGGAAAAATTGGAGTCAAAATGTGATTTATCCGGGCGGCTATCGGGCAAATACGTTTTTATCGAAAACGGAGAAGTATTGTTATGCGAGTTTCGCGCTGGACCGTACGGGCGGCAGCGATTATTATGGAAGCTTTCGGTCGGCGGACTTTGAGAACTGGGAGAGTGTTCCGGTGCCACAGGATCTGTTTTCCAATGCGACCTGCGTGTTCTGGAAAGATGACAATACGGGATACTACGGAAAAGGGGAGGGGTATTATCTGACCCGGGACGGCGGTGCAATCTATGAGTCGTGCAATCTGCCGCAAAATGACGAGATTATCGCACGTCTGGGATACAATCCTTACGATTCCCTAGAGAGTATGTATCAGAAAAATGGCATCGTATATATGGTGATTGGTCAGGGTGATGATGGCGATTATGCGGAAAATGGGAAGTTGTTAAGGGCGCTTTATCAATCTGAGGATGGGATTCATTTTACATTTGTAGAGGAAAATGTTGATACCATGGAAGAGGCCGGGTAAGGTCATGTTATGAGAGAATGATTTTGGAGTTGTCGCAGAGTATTTGAGGCTATCGCAGAGTAGTTTGCGGTTTTTGTAGAGAGATTGATGAACATATTCAGACAGGAGATGAGAATTATGACAGAATTAGAGAAATTTCAGGAGGTTATTGCGCGGCTTCGGGCCAAGGACGGGTGTCCCTGGGATCGTGAGCAGACCCACTCCAGTTTGAAGGCGGCCTGCATCGAAGAGGCAGCGGAGGTCATCGGGGGAATTACGATTTTGGAGAAGACCGGAAATCCGGATAACCTGAAAGAAGAGTTGGGGGATTTGCTGCTCCAGGTGGTGATGCATGCGCAGATTGCGGAGGAAGAAGGTCTTTTTACCTTAGATGATGTGATTCGGGGAGTATCCGAGAAGATGATCCGGCGCCACCCGCATGTATTTGGAGAGGAGACGGTTTCGGATTCCGGTGAGGTCCTGACCAAGTGGGCGGACATTAAGCAGAAAGAAAAGACAGGGAAGGAGTGGATGGGGAACTACCTTCCCAGGGCATTTGATGAAGCGAGGGAACTGATAGACGCAGCGAAAAAGAGGAAAGGGATGTTGTAAAATAGAAAGGTTAGGTATCGGCTTTTCCCTGTAGATTTCTGTAAAGGCTCGTTAAAAATGAGGGGTTAATTTATATAGTAATCCCGGATACTATATGCTATAATTCTCGTAGTCAGTGTAGACAGTATGGGGATAGTCCTGGTTCCCTTTTCGGAAACGGAAAGGGGGTTGCTATGAATACGTTGGAAATTTTGACGTTGCTCTTGGTTGTATTTGCAGCTTTGACATACATAGATAATCATAAAGACCACAAATAGACAGAGAAATGGCTATCCCCTACCGCAAATAGGGGATAGCCGGTGTAACTCGTTAATACGTTTGCATTAGTTTCCGTCTGGGGTAATGGGGACAATCCAATATCTCCGTTACCTTCTACACTGATTATAAACTATCCACTTTGCTTTTTCAAGTGGCAAGTTTTGAAAGTGAAATAGCGTTTTGTTACCGCATTTTTAAATAAAGAATTAATTTTTGGGGTCTGCACCCTGCAGATTTCTCAAGGCGCAGCTTTGGGCTTCTATTTGGGCTTTTAATTCAAAAATCAGGCGGCATTGCTGCCGAATATCCGCAGAGCGTTCCTCGCATTGTTGTTTAATACGATTTAAACGACTGGCATACAGGGACACGCTGCGGTTTTTTGTATCCTTTTCCTTCAGCATTTCTTCTTCCAGAAGCGCTTTTTCATACATTTTCTCGACTGTTTCCAGTTGTTTCAAAAGTTCAAGTATCTTACGCAGGTATTCATTATAGATTTCTATGCGATGGCGTTCTTCTAAAGTATTTAGTATTTGTTCCATAGGGGCCTCCTAAATATTTGATGTTAAGTGTCCACGAAAGAGCGGAACGCTCCCCGGTGGTGTGTTGCTGAATGTTTAGTATAATTGTAGTATAGCGGAAAATGTGGAGGAAGTCCATCAGTTGATGCGTAATGGGATTGGGAATGTGCCGACATATTGCTGATAGATTAATAGGAGCAGGATTTACAGTATATTTTTAACATGCTAGAATGTAGGCAGGAGGCCTTCGTGACAGGCAGAATGGAGAAGAATTATGAAAGTAGGAATTATTGGCTGTGGAAGAATCGCACAGGAAAGGCATATACCGGAATATGATGCGAATGTAAATGTAGAAATTGCAGGCTATTATGATTTTCATTTTGACAGAGCCTGTGCGCTTGCAAATCAATATGGTGGGCGCGCATTTGAGACACTGGAAGAATTGCTGAAAGATAAGAATATAGATGCAGTGAGCGTATGTGTGGCAAATAGCGCTCATGCAGAGGTCAGTATTAAGGCATTGAACGCAGGGAAGCACGTATTGTGCGAGAAGCCTATGGCGGTTACGCTTAAGGAGTGCATCGATATGGTGGAAGCGGCGGAGAAAAATGGAAAAAAATTGATGATTGGGCATAATCAGAGATTTGCAAAAGCGCATGTCAGGGCGAAGGAGCTCATTACGCAAGGAGCAATAGGTAAGGTTTTGACATTTAAAACTACATTTGGGCATGAAGGACCGGAAGTGGGATGCGCAAGCGGGGGAGCGAACAACTGGTTTTTTGATAAGAAAAGAGCAGGAATTGGGGTAATGGCGGATTTAGGAGTGCACAAAACAGATCTGATCCAGTATTTACTGGATACGAGGATTGTTGAAACAATTGCAAAAATCACTACATTGGACAAACGAGACCCGGAAGGAAATTTGATAGGAGTAGATGATAATGCAATCTGCATTTATACACTGGAAAATGGCGTGGTCGGAACGATGACGGCAAGTTGGACTTATTATGGGGAGGATGATGATTCAACTTGTATTTATGGGACGAAAGGTATTATGAAGATTTATGAGGACCCGTGGTATGCGATTTCTATCAGTACAAAGGAAGGAGAGAATATTTTCTACGATATAGATCAAAACCAGGGAAAATCAGGGATTATTGACGCCTTTGTGGAGGCTGTTATGGAGGATAAGAGACCTCAGATAGATGGAAAAGATGTGTTGAATGCGATGAAGGCAGTGTTCGCAAGCGTCGAGTCCAGTGAGAAGAATATGCCGGTCAGGATAAGGTAGGAGGGGATGAAAAGTAATGTTGAAAGAGGAAGAAGGAATGGGCAGAGTCGTATTTCTTACAAGCAATCCGGGTGGTTCGTATAAGGAGGAGGGGCGGCGGGTCGCCTGTGAGCTGGATAACAGGAATCAATTTGTGGATAAGTTGAAGAATATTTGGAAAAGCGGTGCAAAATGTTTGCTTATCAGTTCAAATCCTGCTGCGATAGAGGTGAATGATGGTATGCGGAGCATTTTGCGGGAGGCTTTTGAAATGAGTGGGCTACCGGCAGCTTCCATGGAGGTCTGGGACGATAGGAAGCGGGAAGAGATGGGAGAGAAAGTCTGCAATTTTGATGTGCTGATTCTGGCAGGCGGGCATGTGCCTACGCAGAACCATTTCTTTCGGGAAATCGGGCTAAAAGGCAGGATAGCAGGATATGAGGGGATTGTGATCGGAATCAGTGCAGGAACCATGAACAGTGCGGAGGTGGTCTACGCGGCACCTGAGGAGGAAGGAGAGAGTGTTGATGAAAATTATCAAAGATTTCTTCCGGGTCTGGGACTTACGGAGGTGATGATTCTGCCGCATTTTCAGATGTTAAAGGATTGCATGCTGGATGGAAAAAGTGTTTTGGAGGATATTATTTACCCGGATAGTGCGGGGAAAACTTTTTGTGCGCTGCCGGATGGGAGCTATATTATGATTCGCGATGATGAAAATGGTGGAAAACCGCAGGTATATGGGGAAAGCTATTGGATTTGTGATGGGGCGTGTACGCAGATTTGTTCAGACGGGGAAAGCCGGGAGTGGGAGATGGCAAGAGGAGAATAATTAGAAAATAGCCTTGCAAAGTTTTCAAAACAATGCTAATATAATACCTATTCCTAAAAGAAAGGTAAGGGCTGGTTTCAAATGATGCATAATGTTTGCTTAACTAAGCTGAACAGGGACGACGATTGACAGCACTTGCGGCTGAGTGTTTTACAGGCGCAAGTGCTTGACGCGTTGTGCCTGTGTGGAAAAATAGAACACCTGATGCCGGGCATGAACCTGGTATGATGGCGGGAGACCACACTGGTAGAGAGTTGAATATATACCCGTGTGGTTTTTTATTGCCGTTTTATATGAATTTCCTATTTATAAGGAGGTGCGGAGGCGTGCTGGTTCGGAAATCATACCCAAGGGCATCCCGCATGGCCATTCGGCTGTTTCATAAGGTATACCCAAGGGCATCCCGCATGGCCATTCGGTCGTTTCACAAGGTATAGTAAGTTGGCAGGAAAATCAAGAATGATGTGCCATACGGGAACCGGGAAGGGAAGTGATTGTATGGGACATAGAGACGATGTCCTTAGAGATATAGTGCAGGTAATATACTGCAGTTTACAAATGTTCGTTGAATATATAAATATATCTCAGGAGGATTACCAAAATGGAAATGGAAGAAATCAAGGTTATAAATAGAACGGCAGGGAATGTTTTAAGTACAAATGTCCGGGAGCAGTGCGTCTCGCCAAGAGAGGTTGAGGCGGAGGAATTAACACAGTATATCGGTCATACCGTCAGAATTCACGGAAGCATTTACAAAGTCCGGAAAATGAGCGGTTTTGCCTTCGTGCTTCTTCGGACAAAACGGGAAATCGTGCAGTGCGTGTACAGTGAAGAGTACACGGACATTTCTCTGGAAAAGCTGGTGCAGGAGAGCTGCGTAATCCTTACGGCAGCCGTTGTTCCGGAAGAAAGGGCGCGAGGCGGATATGAGCTTCAGATTAAGGACGTGGAGATTTTATCGGTCCCGGAGGAGGCCTCACCGGTAGTGATCAACCAGAAAAGGGTAGATACTTCGCTTGAACATTTACTGGATTATCGGCCGGTTACGCTAAGAAATGACAGGGAGCGGGCAATTTTTCGCATTCAGGCAGGGTTATGTGAGGGATTTAGAAGGTATCTGGTCCAGGAGAGATTTACGGAGATTCATACGCCGAAGATTGTGGCGGCAGGCGCAGAAGGGGGAGCAAATATTTTCCGTCTGAACTATTTTGGAAAGGAGGCGTATCTGGCGCAGAGTCCCCAGTTTTATAAGCAGATGATGGTGGGAGTTTTTGAACGGGTCTTCGAGATTGCACCCGTGTTTCGCGCAGAAAAGCATGACACATCGCGGCATTTGAATGAGTATACCAGTGTGGATTTTGAGATGGGGTATATCAGGAATTTCGAGGAGATTATGGAGATGGAGACCTGTATGATACAAAGTGCTCTGGCATACTTGAAGGAGAATTATAGCAGGGAGCTGGAGCTTCTGCATGTGCGCGTACCGGAGGTGAGGAGCATCCCGGCGCTTCGGTTTGCCGAGGCTAAGGAGTGGGTCGCAAGAGCGTATAATAGAAAAATACGGGATGGGAAGGATTTTGAACCGGAGGAAGAAAAGCTGCTCTGTGAGCTGGTGAAGAAGAAAACGGGAAGCGAGTTTGTGTTTGTGACTCATTATCCCAGTGAAAAAAGACCGTTCTATGCGATGGACGATATGGAAAATCCGGAGGTGACGTGCAGTTTTGACTTGTTATTCAGAGGGCTTGAGGTGACTACCGGAGGGCAGCGTATTCATGAGTTTCCCGGGCAAATAGAGAAAATGAGGAAACGCAGCATGAATGTGCGGGATTTTGAGAGTTATTTGATGGCGCACAAGTGTGGACTGCCTCCGCATGGAGGTCTGGGGCTTGGGTTGGAACGTTTTACAGCAAGGCTTCTTGCGATGGAAAATGTGCGGCTGGCCGCGTTGTTTCCGAGGGATATCAGCCGGGTAGTGCCATAGAGGAGGGCGCTTGTTTTGACCGTATTTCTCAATAGTCATAAAAGCATAGCCATAATAAAACAGCTGTGTTAGAATGGAGGTTAGAAGAGAATAACACACTGTTTGAAATACGCGGACAGGAAAGGACGACAGATGGAAAATGAAAGGTTAAAAAGTACGATTGTGGAAGTGGTAGAGAATCAGCTCGGCATGGAGGAATGCACCTTTGTGAAGGAGGCTTACGAGGAACTCCTTGACCGGGGATACAGCGAGCGGCAGGCCAAGGAGAAGATCGGCGCAGTTCTCCTTGAAAATATGTACGATATGCTAAACGGGAAGAGAGAGTACGATGAGAAAGAGTACCGCAGACAGCTTGAAGCTATGTTGGATGAGGATTTCCTTAACGGGGACAAGTGGGACCGGGAATTATATGCGGACGAGGAAGACATCTGGAAAGGTGTGAGAAAGGGCCTTGATGAAGGGCAGAGGTTCTATGACCGGCATGAGATGGAAAAATGTCTGACAGCATGGCTGCCTGTGTGGGAGCGTGTCAAAAGAAATGTGGCCAATGCGTATAAGAAACCGGAACTGTTCGAAGTAGATGAGGCGACAGATTTTGAGTATGAATTTGAGGAATGGCTGCAGGATATGACCACGGCTTATTTTGTGGCTGGAAAATTTGAGGAATTGATTACATTTTGCAAAGAGGTGAAAGAGACCTTTGCGTGGAAGGAGACAGCCCCGAACGCATTTAATGCTGAGATTGGAAAAGCGCTTCTGGCCCAGAAAAAACTGGAGGAAAGTGACAGATGGTTTGAAGAGTGGCTTGCGAGGGAACCGGACAATTTTGAGTGTGCATATGAGAGCGCACTGCATTGGATGGCAAGAGAGCAGAAGGATAGGGCGCGGGAAGTGATCGTGAATGTTCTGGAAGGCGTGGAATGCGATTATAATACGCAGGATTGGTTCATGCGCGCGGGTATTCTGCTAGAGTCACTTGGAGATGAGGAAAAAGGGAAAGATTATAAGAAGAAAAGTGATGAATTTTTCCGGAAGATGTTAGAAGATCCGCTCACGTATGGTCCGGAAGATACCTGGGAGGATGAGGATTCCTATCCGTTTGGGGATTATTTTGACGGTGGTTTTATGGATTATATGGAAGAGCATGAAAAGCAAAAACCAATCGTGAAGGATAAGAAAATTTATCCGAATGATCCCTGTCCCTGCGGTAGTGGAAAAAAGTATAAGAAATGCTGTGGGAGAAAATAAGACACATGGATTTTTATAAACGTTTGGAATTGGTATGCCAAAGAATTCCCCGGGGAAAGGCTGCAACCTACGGAAGCTTGCCCTTCTTTGTGGGAAACCGAAGAATTCCCGGCAGGTGGGATATGCTTTGAGGAAGAACCTGGCGGGGGAGGCGACCCCTGCGCACCGGATTGTGAACGCCTCCGGAATTCTGAGCGGGGTCGACGCTTTTGAGACGCCGGATCTGCAGAGACTGCTTCTTCAGGGAGAAGGGATTGAAGTAAAGCAGACTGAGTCAGGGTGGAAGGTGGACTTAAAGAAGGATGGCTGGAAGAACACCCTGGCTGATGCCAAAGAACTGCGCGAGATGTTTGAGATGCTGGGGATATAAGTTCTAGTTAGGCGGGAGGTCTAAAATTGGGGACAAGCATTTGCCATATATTGAATTCCAGCCTAGACATGACAATCAGACTGAAGACATAGTAAATGGAATAAAGAAACGTCTGGCTGAGAGTCGGTGAGGATATTTTGGCAGATATTACGTACTGAATTAGAGAGGAAAGCTATGAAAAATAATAAAAAGCTAAAGGAATATCTTCCGACAGTCTTAATTGAAATAATAGTTGTTGGCATCAGTGCATGTTTAACGCATTACTTTACGTTAAAAGAAATGCAACAAGATTATGATAAGATGACTACATATGAATTGCTATATGAAGCATACCTGGAACATAATGCGGGTAATTTTGGAAATTGTATAAATATTTACAAAATAGAAAAGGTTGAAACCAATCCAGAAGCAATAAATAATATGGCATATATGTATTATAAAGGATTAGGAATTCATGCGGATGTCGAAAAAGCTAGAACATTGTTTAAAGAAGCCTATGAAACAGATTCTAAATATATTGATGGTATTGTTGGTATAGAGATTATATGTCCCAAAGATATTACTGAGACAAACGAGTGGGTAAATATTGCGCTGAGAGAAAAAAATGAACAAGTGCAAAGGTTTGTAGACGTACTTTTAGGTGAAGTATATCCAGATAAGAGCTTAAACAGTCAAGATTATTTGAAACTGTCAACAAAAGAACAAGTGGAGTTACTTGAAAGTAGTTTGACAACAGAATATGAATGGAATAAAGATACTATTGAGGATACGTATTTCTATTCATATGTACCAGGTGCGGATTATATGTTGGACGGCAAATTGAAGGAGACATAAACGGCGAATTATTTTTCTGATTTTTATCCCGTTGACTGCGCAGTGCAACCTGCAAATGCATTCTTCTATCAAAAACGCGGCACGCTGTTGGCAACAGGGAGACTGCTCTGAAATACAAAGAGCTGTGGAATCCATTGTGGGATCCACAGCCCATGTAAAATTCGTAATCTTTCAAATATTATCAGCCAGGGCAGGCAGATACACCAGGGCGGTGGCCACGGTTACTGCGTCTACCTTCCGCATCAGACTGCGGAGCCTTTCTTCGTTCCAGAAGATATCGGAGAAATCAGATAATTCGCACCCGATATCATGGTTGGGGATGCACAGGTAATTCCCATATTTATGCCGCCCGGCAAGGATGTGGAAGTAAGTCCCTCTCCCGCTGATTTCTGCTTCGTACTGGCCGGGAAGTTTCCGCAGCAGCGTAAGTTTTCCAGTCCAGCATTCTTTCCGTGAACCGTGCCTGAGAATACAGGTGTATTCCATAAACAGTACCCCTCCTTCCTTAGCCGAGGTTCTGGCTGCTGACGGAAGCCAGGATGACCTCTGTATCAATGACCTTCTTTTCCATCTGTGCCCCAAGTGTCAGCGCGTTGGTCATCAGGTTATCAACAAGCCTGGGACTGCCCTGGGAGTGGCTGTGGACAGCACACAGGGCTGCATGGTCAATAATGGAGGAAGCTCCGCCAGCACAGGCGATCTTGTGGAGGACATACTGCCCGACTTCCGAATCGGAGAGCCCGGAGAAGTTATAGTGGACGGTAACACGCTGCCGCAGTGCCTCATGGACGGGCTTTTTGAGCGTATTGTTCAGATGGGGCTCCCCACAGAGTATGAGAGTAAAGCAGTTGAGGGAATCATAGCCGTAATTCATGAGCATCTTGATATCCTCCAGAATGCCGGTAGAGAGATACTGTGCCTCATCGATGGCAAGGAGGAGGGGCTGCTTCTTTTCACGGTAGAGATAGAGGACCTGCTCCTGGATCGCCCGGAACATGCCGGGTTTGCCGCCTTTGGGTTCTATACCAAGCGTAGAACAGAACTGGCGGTAGAACTCCATGACACTGACGGTAGAGAGGCAGAGATACTCCATGTGGTAAAGATTCGGGTTCAGGCTTTTGGCAAAACAGCGCAGTGCGAAGGACTTGCCCATGCCGGGGCGTGCGGTGAACAGCCCGATGCCCCTGGTATCCTTGAGGTAGTCCAGCCGTGAGAGCATCTCCGAGATGTCTTTCGAGAGGAAACGGTCCTTCTCAGAGGCCATCTGTTTGTCAAAAGGGTTGAAGGCCAGCCCATAGTAAGTGCGGAACATCAGCAGGCACCTCCTATCTTTGAATAATCAATAGAAGGGGTGTTGTTACGTTTTGTCCTGCAGTTTTCATTTTTATCTGTCGGCCGGATGGGATAATGCTCCCCCTCATAAAGGATGTAGGCAGAGGACATATCGTCGGGAAGGAAGCGGATCTCAACTTTGGATGAGATGAACTGCATGGGGACGTCATAGGAGACCTTGTCGATGGAGACAGTGGAATCCTTATTCACCTTCCTGTTGATGCGGTTTAAGAAACATTCCTCCAGCCATTCCCTGGACTTTGGCATCTGTATGGCACAGCGCGTCTTCTGGTAACGTTCCATGGGGGTACAGCCGATGCCGGAATGCATGGAAGTATTGTAGGTGCGGATATAGTCCCGCAGGAGGGAATTGAACTGTGCCAGGGACGTGATGGAATCCATGTCCAGCGTATAAAGCCAGGTCTCCTTGAATGTCCTGAACTGGCGTTCGATCTTGGCCTTGCTGGCGCCGTCCCGCACTTTTGTATGAAGGAGGACCGTGCCGATGGAGCCGCAGATCAGGGAGAGCTGTTCATTTGAGTAGCTGCAGCCATTGTCGACATAGAGTTTCGCCGGAATGCCGTGGGAGGCAACTGCGTTTTTTAAAACTTTCTGGAAGTTATAGGCGTTATCGTTATAAAAAAGGCCGCCGCCCACCAGGAAACGCGAGTGGTCATCAATGATCATAATGCAGTAAACCCTCCTGCGCTGCCCGCCTTCCGTGATATAAGGGAGGTAACAGGTATCCGCCTGCCACATTTTCCCAAAGGCATCTTCCTCAAAAGCTTTCCTGTCCCTCATAGATGGATTGCGCGCCGACTTCAGGTCATGCTTTTTCACGAAGCGCTGGACGGCGCAGACGCTGACAGAGGCGGGGATAAAAGCTTCCTCCACAAGATGGCGGTGGATCTGGGTTGCGTTTAAGCGTGGGAAAGCCTCTTTCAGCCGGTAGATCTCTTCAATGGCCGTGTCCGGCAAGGCGCGTGTGGAGCCTTTGTCGGAACGTTCCCGGGGCATGAGCGCGTCAATGCCGCCATTCTGGTAAAGAGAGGCCCACTTGCTGAGGGTCTTGGGGCTGTACTGGAATACAGAGCCGTCAGGCAGGGTGAGGGGTTTTTCCGTTACCCGCTGGTAATAGGCGTTTCTGGACGCATCCGGATAAAGGCCATGGATGACCGGTGCAATGAGTGCGAGCCGGAACTGTGCCATAGCAGATGCGTCTGAAAAGTTTTTGGTGTTGTAATGCATAAAAAAATCCTCCTTTACTGTTTTCTATCAGCATATAGGAAGAACAGCCTGGAGACCATCCCTGTGTTATGTGGTGTCTGGGAAACGGTTCAGGGGCCGAACTGCTGTTGGCAGTAAGCCGCCGGATTTCTGTGGGACTGGAGGAAGGAGACAGAGAAGCGGCGGACAAAACCGGATGCAAAGCCGGAATAAGCGGGCATCCGAAAAAGGCCTTTCAGGAAAGAGAGGCCGGAGGACTCCCTGGAAGAGAGAAGGCCCAGCCACTCTTCCTTCTGCTTTTTGAACAGGGAAAGCCAATGGTAGAGCTGGTTTTGGTTAATACAGAAGCGTGCGCAGATTTTTTCTACGGAAGCAAGCCGAAGGAAATATTCCGCCAGGACACGGAGGATAAAGAAAAGGCCGTAGGAGGAATAAGGGATGATGAAATCCGGAAGGATGGCATGGGTATGGCCGCAGGAACAGACAAGGCGCAGGATACAGAGGCTGTGCCAGACAGGCTTTCCACCAACGAAATCAGCCAGGGAACGTTCATAATAGGCATGGACGGAACAAGCTCCCTTTGCCCCACAACAGGGGCAGGTCTGTAGTTCAGGCCGGAAACCGTCCATGAAGGAGTCAAAAAGCTTTTTTGATGAAGATTTTATACGAATTAACTTGCAAAACAGGGAATTATTTCTTATCATAATAAATGTCAGTGATGCCAAAGCCTCATGAGTGGGACATGATCCCGTATATGGCAGGTATGCTGGTGTATGAGAGAAAGAACGAACTGTAGGAGGGGCTGTTCTTTCTCTTTTTTGTTCCATAAAAACTATACTGGAATAGAGCAGGATGGTCAAGATAAAAGTGTGCTGTTTTTTACTGCACGCTGACATAGATAATAATTAAATGTTGAGATTTTAATTTGCTGTATTTGTGCAGGAGACAGGAACTTTAATTTGCTGGCTGACAGATTATATTCGAAAGGAAAGGATAGGGACATATAAAGCTGACAAAAGCTACCAGCCACTTTATGGGAATGTTAGATATAAGTTATATAGAAGGAAAAGCTTTAAATATGCTACAATTATGAGCGAATCAATAGAATGGAAATATACTCCATTTGAAGAAAATGATAAATAAAAAAAAGAGGGAATTATATCATTCTGTTCAATCAGGAAACTGCTGTTTTGTTAAAATAAAAATAAGGGGAAGCTAAAAGCAAGGAGGCTCTTGACAATCGACCTTGCAGTGTGATACGATTTTTTACAGTTCAATAAGAAAACGCAATGACGAAGAGAGTAAGCCTTTTGGAACTTTACAGAGAATTCCCATATGCTGAGAGGGATAAGGAAAGAATGGCTGAACATGGCTTTTGAGCAGCGCACTGAACATGGAAGGCGCCCTGGGTGTCAGGTATATTTGGGGAGTACATTTGTTTCCATGCAAGGCTGCGATGGGTCCGCCCATTACAGCGGGGGAGTGTTAGAGAGCATTCTGACACTTGTCGAGGCTTTTGTCCGCGAGGGCAGAGGCGAAGTAGAAGTGGTAACACGGATATCACCCGTCTTCTTAAAAACAGGAAGGCGGGTATTTTTCGTGTTAGGCTAAAGCCGTGCGTTTGCCGGAAAAGGACAGCGGTGTATACATGCATCGGCGGGCCATTTGCGGCAAACATAGGGCGCAGCCCGCGACTTGGCAGCTATGCTGCGAAGGCAGCACGGCAGAATTAAGGAAAACAATGAGAAAGAAGGAGAAAAACATGGCTGACAAACCAAAGTATTACATTACCACTGCGATTGCCTATACATCAGGCAAACCGCATATCGGAAACACTTACGAGATCGTACTGGCGGACGCGATCGCGCGTTATAAGAGGAGCCAGGGATACGATGTATTCTTCCAGACCGGAACGGATGAGCATGGTCAGAAAATCGAACTGAAGGCAGAAGAGGCCGGAATCACCCCGAAAGAATTTGTGGACGGCGTTGCAACGGAAATCAAACGTCTCTGGGATCTGATGAACACCTCCTATGACAAATTTATCCGGACGACCGACGATTACCATGAGAAAGAAGTACAGAAAATTTTCAAAAAACTGTACGATCAGGGTGACATTTACAAAGGATATTATGAGGGAATGTACTGTACTCCCTGTGAGTCCTTCTTCACGGAATCCCAGCTTGTAGACGGCAAATGTCCTGACTGCGGGCGCCCGGTGCAGCCGGCAAAGGAAGAGGCATATTTCTTCAAGATGAGCAAATATGCAGACAGACTGATCGAGCACATCAACGGCCACCCGGAATTTATCCAGCCGGTATCCAGAAAGAATGAGATGATGAACAATTTCCTGCTTCCGGGACTCCAGGATCTTTGTGTATCCAGGACCTCTTTCAAATGGGGAATCCCGGTAGAGTTCGATCCGAAGCATGTAGTTTACGTGTGGCTTGACGCGCTGACCAACTATATTACCGGAATCGGTTATCATTGTGACGGGGAGAGCGAGGAGCGGTTCAATAAGAACTGGCCGGCTGATCTGCATTTGATCGGAAAGGATATCATTCGTTTCCATACGATTTACTGGCCGATCTTCCTGATGGCGTTGGGACTTCCGCTTCCGAAACAGGTTTTCGGACACCCGTGGCTTCTGCAGGGCGATGGCAAGATGAGCAAATCCAAAGGAAATGTTCTTTACGCGGACGAATTGGTAGATTTCTTCGGCGTAGATGCAGTCCGCTATTTTGTACTGCATGAGATGCCGTTTGAAAATGACGGTGTGATTTCCTGGGAACTGATGGTAGAGCGTATGAACTCCGACCTGGCGAACACACTTGGAAATCTGGTAAATCGTACCGTTTCCATGACGAATAAATATTTTGGCGGAATGGTGACGGATAAGGGCGTGACCGGCGAGGTGGACGCTGACCTCAAGGCTGTTACCGAAAATACGCCGAAGCTGGTAGAGAAGAAGATGAACGACCTACGCGTGGCAGATGCGATCACCGAGATTTTCAATCTGTTCAAACGCTGCAACAAATATATCGACGAGACGATGCCGTGGGTACTGGCAAAGGACGAGGCTCAAAAGGACCGCCTGGAGACGGTTCTCTGGAATCTGATTCAGAGCATTTCTGCCGGTGCGCGCCTTCTGGAATCCTTTATGCCGGAGACTTCAGAGAAGATCCTCGCTCAGCTCGGCGATGGCCACGTAACCGATAAACCGGAGATTCTGTTCCAGAGATTGGACGTCAAGGAAGTGCTGGCAAGGGTAGAAGCGCGTCACCCGGCAGTGGAAGAAGAGCCCGAGGAGGAAGAAAATGTCATCGACATTGAAGCAAAATCGGAGATCACGTTTGAGGATTTCGGGAAAATGCAGTTCCAGGTAGGTGAGATCATTGCCTGCGAGGAAGTGAAGAAGTCCAGAAAGCTCCTCTGCTCTCAGGTGAAGATCGGCAGCCAGGTAAAACAAATCGTATCCGGAATCAAGGCACATTATACCGCGGAAGAGATGGTCGGCAAGAAGGTCATGGTTCTGGTGAACTTAAAACCGGCGAAGCTGGCAGGCGTACTTTCGGAAGGAATGCTGCTCTGTGCGGAGGACGCAGACGGCAATCTGGCGCTGATGACGCCGGAAAAAGAGATGCCGGCCGGAGCGGAGATCTGCTAGGAGGTTTGTAGGTATTGGGGAATCATAGATTTCTTCTTGATTCTGACAGCATGATAAAGTGAAAATAATGAAATGGCTGAATAAGGGGGAGACTTCCTTGTTCAGCCATTTACTATTGTCACGTTATTTGGTCTTACAAATTACAATAGCCTGCTCTCCCATCGCCTGGTATGCCGTTTCCGTAATCCCTTTATCGTATGCTAAGGCAGCGCTTCTTAAGGGGTCATGAAAATAGTAGTACTCATCATCATAACCGACCAGAAGCAGGCAGTGCAGATATTTTGTCCACGTAAAGAGCTCTTCGGTCTCCGGGACGATCCAGGAGGAGCCGGAAGAGGTTTCACGCATATCCGTGGTAGCCCAGATCAGGACGGGCTGATCCGCTTCAATATAAGTAGTGCAGATGTCCTGCAAGGGAATTTTCTCCAGCGTAATGGCGGTATAAGAGGTACCATGAAGGTAGGCATTCAGTGAGTTTGCAATGACGGGAGCAAAGCACCCCCAGCCATTTTCACTTCTGGGATCGCCGGGGTACTGTTTCCAGGGATCGCAGCCATAGCGGCAGCCGTCGGAAGCATAATGAGGCGCTTCGCCCATATCAAGATACTTGTTGATAAATTCATCAACGGTAATCGGAAAATTGAGGTATTTAAGGGCCATGACGGCTGTCACGCTCTCGCACCCGTTCGGATAGGAATCCGTTTGATTTATATAAGGAACATTTGAAATGATTTTCTTTGTGGCATGTTTCGCTGTGGTCGATTCTGCGGAAGAATGACTGCCTGCTGCTATTTCAGTAAAATTCCGGGAAATCGTATGGCCACGCTGTCTCAGAACTGTGGAGCAAAGGGAGACTATGATCAATGTGAATCCGGCAAGAAAGAGCCATTTTACGAGGAGGAGAGAGCGGTATTTCCTCCTGATCTGCCTTGGCAGGCGTCGTTTTTTTCTAATCTGTACGTCCATCATAAATCCCTCATTTCTGTTATTCTTTAATGATGCAGGGGTCAGAAGATATTTTAATTCCTATGATATATGGGTTACCCCGCACTTCTGTAATCCTAAGTCATACATGACTTTTTGACCCTGATATCATATTGACGTTTTCATTGTAGGAAGGAGGAAGCCATGAAATCCCCCGCAGAATGCAAAAGATTTGCAAAGATGGAAAAATTTGCATTTTGTTTGCATTTCTTTTGCAACGCGAACCTTGTTATGGAGCGGGGCGGTGCTTTATAATGGAAAAGAAGAAAAAGGGGAGGTAGTTATGATCAGAATACTTATTGTGGAAGACGATGAGAATATTGCACGTATGATAGAGGCGGCCGTCTCCATTGTGGGATATGACTGTGAGATCAGTGTGGACGGAAATGAGGCAGTCAGGAAGGTTTTGGAGAATCATTACGACTTGATCCTGCTCGATGTGATGCTGCCCGGACTGGACGGGTTTGAGGTGATACAGAAAATTCAGCACAGAGAAGTGCCGGTCATTTTTCTGACGGCTATGCAGAATGTGTCGGACAAGGTGAGAGGCCTTAGGCTCGGGGCGGAGGATTACATCGTGAAGCCCTTCGAGGCGGTGGAGCTGCTGGCGCGAATTGAAGTGGTATTGCGGCGATATCACAAGGGCAGCAGGAGTCTTAGGTATGAAGACATAAGGGTGGATATCGAGAAGCATACTGTGACAAAAGGGGGAAAATCTGTTGCGCTCACCCCGAAGGAATTTGATGTGCTCGTATTTTTTCTGCAGAATCAGGATATTGCGCTTACCCGGGAGCGGCTTCTGGCTGCGGTGTGGGGATATGAGTTCGAAGGGGAGAGCCGCACGGTCGATATTCATGTGTAGCAGGTCAGACGAAAAATGGGACTTCAAAAGAAATTGATTACGATTCCCAAGCTGGGATATCGTCTGGAAAGGCAGTAACGATCATGAAACTCTGGCAGAAAATATTTCTCATCTCACTGCTGGGTATCTATATTGCCGTGGAAGGGACGGCTGTGACGGTAACCTGGAGTAATTTTAAATCCATCATCGAGCAGGAGGAGGAGCAGATTGTCTCTTCCCACAATGATATAGCGGTCGGAATCGTAAACCGGGCGCTATATGAACGGCTGCGCCAGAATAAGGTGGTCCTGGGGCAGGATGCGGTGCGTACCATCGTAAATGATGTGGTCTCTTCCCGGCAGACTCCCGGCAGCTTTACGGAGCTTTACAGTGGAGGGGAACCATGGTACACCTATAAGCCGGAGATTCTGGAGGAGAAGCGGAAATTCCGGGAGAAGGTCGCCAAAAGTGAGGGGACGCTGGCTATGATCACAAGGTATCAGGATGTAATCTATTGCATTGCGGGGACAAAGATCTCGATGGAGGGGCGGGAGTATGAGATTTATTCGGTTTCAGACATTTCTTCCATTTATGCGGCCCGGGGCAAACAGATTCAGAACATCGGCATGATCAGCATCTTGTTTTCAGCGGGAATTGCTATTGTGCTGATGGTGTATGTCTACAGGCTGCTGGCGCCTCTTGGAGACGTCAATCTGTTCCTGAACAAGATGGCGGACGGGAATTATGGTAAGCGTCTGGAAATAAAGGGAAATATTGAGTTTCAGACCCTGGAGGAGAACGTCAATCTTATGGCAGAGTCCATTGAGAATCATGTAGAGAGGGTTCAGGGCATTGCAGATGAACGAAAACGGTTTATCGATAATCTGGCCCATGAGATGAAGACCCCGCTCACTTCCATTATGGGGTTTGCCGATATCCTGCGCATTAAGCGGGAAGTCAGCGAGAAACAGCGGCGGGAATATGCGGATATCATCGTCAAGGAGGCGGGGAGGCTAAAGAGCCTGTCCGGGAAAATCTTGGAGCTTGCCACGACGGAGAGCGTCAGGCTGGATTATGAAATCGTGGCAGTGAGGGAGTTATTTGCAGAAATAAATACAGCCTTACTTCCTGTTTTTAAAAAAAGGGAGATCAGTCTGCGGATATCCAGCGAGGAGGTAAACGTGTACGTCGATCGGGAATTGTTTAAGTCCTTGCTGTACAATCTTCTGGATAATGCGCTGAAAGCATCTGAAAGCGGCGGGGAGGTCCGGCTTAGGTGTGCCCGGCGTGATGGGAGTATTCTGCTTTCTGTTTCCGACGACGGCGTGGGGATGACCAAAGAGCAGGTGAGAAGGGTGACCGAGCCCTTCTATATGGTCGACAAATCCCGATCGCGCAAGGCAGGAGGCGCGGGCCTTGGATTATCTCTTTGTGTGGAAATCGTCAAACGGCACCATGCAAGGCTGAGTATCTCCAGCCGCCCGGGACGTGGGACGACGGTTTCTATTCGAATGGAGGAAGGGGACGGGGTATGAAAAGGTTAAAAATGTCAGCTCCCTATGTGGCGGCAGCGGTGATTTTATTGGTCGGTGTATTGAGTTCTAAATGGATTTCTTATGTGTTGCCGTCCTATCTGGACGAGGTAAAAGTTTATGATAAGACATCCGGGGCAGGGGCTCTTTATGTTGGGGAGGAGGAGCTGTTTATCTGGCCATGGAATGGATATTCCGAAGCGAATGTCCGGGAAGTGGAAGATGACGGAAAACAGGAAGAGATGACGGAGGTGTTCCGGGAAATCAGCAGGCGTTTTGGTGCTCCGGCGGCTTCTTCAAGTTGCCAAGCATACGACAAAAACGTCCAGAGGACGTATTTTAGTGATGGGAATAAGACGGCGCCGAATTGGAAGATAGATGATAAGAATTTCCTGTATCTTAAGGACTATACTTATAGCGGCGCAGATGGAAAAGAATATATTTGTAATATGGTGTGGGAAGAAGGGGGCTCAGGGCTGATCTATTATCACAACGTAGCTACTGATATGGAAAAAGGAACAGATGAGGAAGTAACGGCTGCGGTGGAGGAAATAAAGAAGTGGAGAGAGCCAATATTTCTTTATCAGGATGATTATGCGGCGGTAGAGGAGGAGCCTGGGGATAGGGAAGACATGGCGGAAATACCGGACGATGAATTTCATGGTTCATTACTGATGGACTTTTTGGAACTTTATTGGAATACAGGGGAAGCAGATTTTGAGATGAAGGCGTATGAGAATGTTGAGATAAGGAATAGAACGACTCAGTTACTGCTAAGCGCTAAGGAGGATATTCTTGTGTATGGGAATGAACTTTTGGTGGTATATAGTGAGGATGATATGGGGACGGTAATCATCTATTATTCTCCATCGGAGAAAAGGATTACGGGATTTAGTGCGAAAATCGTATGGTAAACTTTTTCGTGTCGCTCGAAAACTTCCAGTATAGATGCGCAATAAGGAATATGAACTAAAAAATAATAAAAGAAATAATATGATTTATTCCTATGCTTTGACAGGTTTTGTGAAACACTTCCAAAAATACAAAACCTCCGCAAAACCAAAGGATTTCAGGGATAAAGGCTGTTATAATACCTTCATTCTTGCAATAGGGAAATGGAGAGATTATAATGGAAGGAGAAATACATATGGAAGAAACAAAAGAGCAGATGTTGAAAGATATGGATGGTTGATTTCCTGCATTATGTGGAAAAAAGTTCTGATGAGTGCCTGCCGGAGGTTTGTGATGAGAGATTAAAGCATCTGCATGAGATTGTGAAGAATATTAAAGCAAGTAAGCAGATGGGAGTGACGTATATGAAGATGGAAGAGAGGGATAGATTGATTCGGGAAAAGGGAGAGAAGCTGGGGGAGAAACGTGGAGAGCAGCGGATTAGCAAGTTGTATGCGAATCTGGTGAAAGATAATCGTGTTGAGGAAATCCTGAAAGCAGATGGAGATCAAGATTTCCGTGAAGAATTATTGAAAGAATATGGATTATAGTTTTGATTTTGCAGCATATGGAAATAAATAGTTTATGGGGCCAGGGACATGATTGTTTCTGGCCTCTTTTACTGCGTTGCAATAGCATTTACCTGAGACAGCATTCAGACACTGCACCGGGTATTCAAAAAGTCCCTTTTCTAACATGGGCAGGAGCTGCAATGCCTCTATACACATTCTGTATTATTTCCTTTTTTATCCAAAAACATATTGCAATTACTAAATCCCGGTAGTATAATTCTGTATTAAGATAATAATACAGTAACACAATAAGACAAAAGCGAAGGGCAAGGAGGAAGATTGTGGGTGCATTGGTACGGATTGAGAATTTGAAAAAGATATATAACCCCGGTGAGAACGAAGTACGTGCGCTGGACGGCGTCAGTCTTGAGATTGATAGGGGAGAACTGGTGGCGATCGTAGGGCATTCGGGCTCAGGGAAGTCGACGCTTATGAATATGCTGGGCTGCCTGGATACGCCGACTTCCGGAACCTATTATCTGGACGATCGGGACGTTTCACAGATGACGGATAATCAGTTATCCGTAATTCGAAATGAGCAGATCGGGTTTATTTTCCAGGGCTTCAATTTGATCGCAAATCTTGATGCGCTGGAAAATGTGGAGCTGCCTCTCATTTACCGGGGAGTGGACAGAAAGACCCGGCGTGAGGTGTCGAAGGAGGCGCTGGCTCTGGTGGGACTAAAGGGGCGCCTTCATCATAAGCCTGCGGAAATGTCCGGTGGTCAGCAGCAAAGGGTCGCTGTGGCAAGAGCAATCGCGGCAAAGCCGCCGATTATACTCGCTGATGAGCCTACCGGGAATCTGGATTCGGCCTCTACGGAAGAAATCATGAATATTTTAAAAGAACTGAACCGCCAGGGGCGCACTGTGATTATCATTACACATGATGCGGAGATCGCGGCGGAAGCGAAACGGGTAATCCGCGTGAGGGACGGCAAGATAGAAAGAGATTATTTTCAGATTGACGGAAAGGAATTTTAACGATGAAAAAAGAAAAAGCAGGAATAGAAAAAGTGGAAATAGAAAAGATGGAAAAAGACAGTCAAGTGAAAAAGCCGAAGAAAAAACTTCCGGGCTGGATGATTCTTCCTATTTTGGCCGTTTTGGTGTTGACGTTTTGGGGTATTTCTTTGCTGGCATCGCCCAAAGACAGTGCGAAGAATCTGGAAGTGGTCCGCGTAGAAAAAGGCGATGTGAAAGAAACCTACCGCGTGTCCGGGCTGGTGGAAAGTGAGAAGTCGAAGGTGTTCTTCTCTCCGGTCAATGCGCCGATCGCGTCGTGTAAAGCCCAAAAAGGGCAGGCTGTGAAAGCCGGGGATTTGCTGGTCACCTATGACACGGCTGATCTTGAACGGGAGAATCAGAAAAGTCAGCTAAATGTTCTTTCTACAAAATATGCCAATCAGGACGCAGGCGAGCAGAGCAGGCGAAGTGCCGAGCAGGCCAGCCAGGCAAAAGCAGCCCAGGAGAGCAGTATCAGGAATATGGAAGAGCAGGTTGCGGAAAAGAAAGAGGAGATCCAGAAGCTGGAGGCCGCTTATGAGGAAGAAGCGCAGGCCGCCGGAAATAATGCGGCAAAATTAGAAGAGATCAAGGCGATGATGCAGGAAAACTTAAATCAGCAGGATACGAAAAAAGCGGAAAAGGAAAATGCAGAGCGGGAAATGGAGAATCTTGACGCCCTGTACCCTGAAAAAACGCAGCAGGAGCGGGATGAGATCCGCAGGGAATTGGTGGAAACGGCGGGTGTATGTACCAAAGAGCTGGAGGCGCTTCAAATTACATACCGCAGCCTGGAGCAAAGCCTTTCGGCAGTGGGAAATGCAGACGTTTCGGCGCTTGCAGCCAATCTTGCAGCGGCAAAGCAGGAGCTTGCCACTCTAAAGTCCAGTTTGAATCAGGCGAAAAGCAGTGCGACAGGAAGTGTGGAGACGGGGCTTACTGCGGGACAGACGAAAAATATGAAGGTCTCCGAAAACATGGCGGAGCTTGCGGCTTTAAGTGCAAAAGAACTGGTAGAGTTGGGAAAGGAGGGCATAAAAGCGGAGTTTGACGGGATTATTTCCGATGTGAAAGCCGTGGAAAGCAGCCAGGCGGTTCAGGGAGGAGAGTTATTTACACTGGTCAGCAATACAGACGTAGCGGTGAAAATAGAGGTGGCGGCAGGAGATTGTGATAAATTGAAGGAGGGCAGCAGCGCGGTCGTGGAAATTGGCCGGCAAAGTTACAGTGGGACGCTGACATCTATTGATAAAATTGCGCTTCCCAATGAAAAGGGAAATCCGGTGATTGGTGCGAGGGTGCAGATCGATGATCCCGACGAGAATATTTATGTTGGAGTTAATGCCAAGGTCACTATGCTGGTGGCGGAGGAAAAGAATGTTCTATGTCTCCCGTGCGAGGTGATCAATACCGGAACCACCGGCGATTTTGTCTACGTCATTCGCGATGGCGTGGTGAAAAAACAGATGGTAGAACTGGGGACTTCCTCCAGTACCAGAGTGGAGATTAAAGAGGGACTTTCCGAGGGAGACCAGGTGGTCTATGATTCGACCGGAAGCGTCAAAGAAGGAATGCGTGCGCAGGCAGTGGAGAAGAGTGGAAAGTAAGTAACTTAAGCGAATCGGGCGGCCGAAAAAGTGGAAAGTAAGTAATTTGGCGAATCAGGCAGTGGAGAATCGCAAAAAATGAGCAGTCTTGCGCAAGGGGCATAATCAGGAGGAATTTACATATGGAACAATTTGGAGAATATATTAAAATGGCGCTCCTGTCGATCCGTTCTAACAAAGGCCGGTCTTTTTTGACCATGCTGGGAATTATTATCGGAATCGCCTCGGTTATCACGATCATTTCCATTGGAAATGGATTAAAAGATGACGTGATGGCGGAAAGCGATGCAAAGAGTGTGGGAATTATCGTAGATGGGGAGGAGACGACGAATACGGAGCTGATTACCCAGGAAGATATACAGGCTTTGAAGGAACAACTGGGAGATCTGAGTAAAGGGGTGGTATCCGCCAGCAGTCTGGTGGGAGAAGTTACGACCCGGAAAGGGGATTTTCAGGCATACGTATCTATGACCATGCCCGATGCCCGCTTTGATCCGGCGCAAAAGGAGGTGGTAGTCGGGGATTTCTTTACGGAGGAAGATGTGGCAAATGGGAATCTGGTCTGTGTGCTCGATAAAGCCAGCGCGATTTATCTCTATGGAACGACGGACGTGGAGGGAATGGAACTGGAACTTCATATTGAAAATACGATTCAAACTGTGAGGATATGCGGTGTCCGGGATTATGATGTGGAGCTTATGGAGGCCAATGATGAGGCGATGAAAATGTTTGGCATGGAGATGCCGGTCATGATGGAAATGCCCTATACGGCATCTGCGAACTGGGGAAGAGGGGCGGAAAATGTATCGTCGCTGAGCATTTATCTGGGAGAGCAGGCGAGTGAAAACCAGGTGGCGGCTGCGGCGATCCGTATCCTGTCGGCGCGCCATATGAGTGATGGGAAGGACTTATTTACCAAGCAACAGGCGATGGATCTCTCCTTTATGGGGACGATCATGGACGGCGTGACCGCATTTGTGGCATTTGTCGCGGGAATTTCTCTGTTGGTAGGCGGAATCGGCGTCATGAATATTATGCTGGTATCCGTGACGGAGCGGACAAGGGAAATCGGTATCCGCAAGGCCCTGGGAGCGAAAACCTCCTCTGTTGTGATGCAATTTTTGATGGAATCGGCAATCATATCCGGAATCGGAGGGATTATTGGAATCCTGATCGGCGCGGGAATCGCAGGTCTTGTGTCTGCACTGGGAATCGGTGGCCTGTCGGCGCGGATCACCCCGATGTCTGTCATTTTGACGACAGCTTTTTCTTGTAGCGTAGGAATTATATTTGGAATCTACCCGGCCAGGAAGGCGGCAAGGCTCAGTCCGATCGAGGCGCTCAGGCAGTTGTAGTGTTTAGGAGCAAGAGAAGGATATTGGTTGTAAGGGATAAGATTTAATGGTATAGTAAAAAGAAACGGAGGTAACAGTTATGTTTATACCTAACAAATTATTAAAGGTCATGTCTATTATCGTTATTGTACTTAGTGTTCTGGGAATTATAAGTCTCCTGGCGGGGTATTATGTGGTAAATAGCCTGGAGGTTCCGGGTGTGGATATGAGTATGCTAAAGGAGGCCTACACTCCGCTCAGCATGGGAATGAGCCTGATTTCATCGGTTTCTATGATTGTGGCAGGCGTACTGGGATTCAGTGGGAAATCCTTCAAAGGCTGTGCGGCAGCGATTGGAATTTACACGGTCATGATCGCGATTTCCTGTGTACAGTCCACTATGCTGACAGGCTTTAATCCGCTTCTGGCGATCGATTTTATTATCCCGGCGTTGTTTATCTGGGGACTGTATCAGTCTAAGTAGGCTGTCAGGGAGAATATGTAACATTCGTTTTAACATAGTAAGGCTATAAGGCGGAGTCTATTAGTCGGCGGGCTTATAGAAAGTTTTAAATTATTTATAAAAAAGAGAGACGGTGCGCATCGGCCAAATGGCAGGTGGAGTACCGTCTCTTTGTTGCCACGCATACCTGAAATAAGGTTCAGTGGATCTTTATCTCGGCGCCAGGCATACCTAGTTCCGGTGGACCTTCATCTCGGTTTCTTACGCCGTTATATCCCTCCCAGGGGCTTGCGCGGGCCGGGTTCGTCTGTTAATGTGTGAAAAGAGAAAACCGGCAGGAAGAAAAGGTAAGAGTGAAATTTGATGAACAGCAGTCTGGCCGGCGGCAGGAAAGGTGGGAGGAACCATATGGGGAAGTTTTTGAAAAAACATTTTAACCGGGAAGAACCGAATATTGTTTTGATCATCATATTGTTGAGTGTGGCAGCGCTTTTGTCTCTGGTGCTGGCAACGGGGCTTGGCCCGGTCACGGTGGCTCCGGGTACTACGGCGAAAATTCTTCTTAGCCGTCTCCCTGTCATCGGGAATAAGATACCTTGTACCTGGGAGCAGCTGGAAGTAAATGTGATTCTGGGACTGCGTCTTCCCAGAGTCTGTCTTGGCATGATCGTGGGGGCTTCTCTGGCAGTCTGCGGGGTGACGATGCAGGCATTGGTCCGCAATCATCTGGCAGACCCGTTTATCCTGGGAGTTTCCTCGGGGGCGGCTGCATTTGCCACACTGGGAATGCTATTTGGGGCCTTTTCTTTTCTGGGAACGTATTCCCTGTCGATCAGTGCATTTCTTGGCTCGGCGATTACGATTATTTTTGTATATACCATATCCCGGGTGCGGGGACGGATCCATATTACGCAGCTGCTCCTTTCGGGAGTGGCGCTGTCCATGATCATGGACGGACTTACGGACGTGATCAAGCTGAGTGCACCGAATGCGTTGGGGCTTCATAATGCAGAATTTTGGATGTCGGGGAGCCTTGCCGGCGCCAAGTGGGCTTATCTGAAACTACCCTTTGTGGTGCTGGTCGGCTGTATGGTGGTTCTTATGCTCAATTACCGGGGGCTGAATCTGCTGGTGCTGGGAGATGAGAGTGCGGGTGCGCTGGGGGCAAATGTACGCCGCCTGCAGAAAATGTTGGTGCTTGTGGCATCTCTCATGGCGGGAGTGACGATCGCGGTCAGCGGTACGATTGGCTTTGTGGGCCTTATGGTTCCACATTTTACCCGGCTTCTGGTAGGGGGGAATCACAAAAATGTATTACCGATCTCTGCACTTTTAGGAGGAATCCTGGTAGTATGGGTGGACGTAGCGGCGAGAATGCTGATCGCGCCGGAAGAGCTGCCGGTGGGAATTCTAACCGCAGTAATTGGGGGACCGGTATTTATCTGGCTGTTAAAGCGTAATACCGGCAGAGAGAAATAGAGAAGGGGAGGTAGCTTGTATGCGGCTTGAGGTAGAAGAGCTGACGTTCTCCTATGGCAGGAAAAATGCGGTGGACAAGGTCTCGCTTTCTGTGGAAGAGGGAGAATTTGTCGGCCTGATTGGACCAAACGGGAGCGGAAAATCTACGGTGCTTAAGAATATTTACCGTGCATTAAAGCCGGATGAGGGAGCGATTTGGCTGGACGGCGAGGATTTGCTTAAGATGAATTATAAAAAATCGGCCCGGAAGCTGGCGGTCGTGGGACAGGAGAACGAAGTACCGTTTGATTTTACGGTAGAGGAAATGGTCGCTATGGGGCGCAGTCCTTATAAAAAATGGTTTGATATTGATAATGCTCATGATAAAGAAATCGTGCATCATGCGCTGGAGCATCTGGGAATGGAAAATATGGCGAAGAGGAATTATGTTCATTTGTCGGGAGGCGAGAAGCAGCGGGTATTGATGGCACGTGCCATCGCCCAGGAAAGTGATTTCTTTATTTTGGATGAGCCGACCAATCATCTGGATATCAGCTATCAGATGCAGATCTTTGATTTTATCAAACGGTTGAAGGTGACGGTGCTGTCGGCGATTCACGACCTGAATATGGCGGCCCTGTATTGTGACCGGCTGTATGTGCTTAAGGACGGGAAGATCGTACTTTCCGGAACGCCGGAGGAGGTCTTTACCCCGGAATATATTTATGAAATTTATGGAGTCAGAAGTTCCGTGATGAAACACCCGATCACGGGAAGGGTGACTATCACATTTCTGCCGGCAGGCGTGGGAGAAGCAGGGCAGATATAGAAGAAAAGAGGAGGAGATGGCGCGTGATGAAAAAGAAAGTATTTCGGACGCTGGTCTGCCTGCTGACGGTCGCAGCACTTACGGCGTGCGGTAAAGTGCAGTCTGCGGCGGATATGAATAAAGGCGTGGAAGAGAGAGAAACGAAGGAGGATCAGGGTGCGTATCCATTTACCCTGGAAAATTACGGAAGAGAGGTCAAGGTAAGCCAAAAACCACAGAAGGTCCTGACCTTAGGGCCAAACTGTACGGAGCTGTTTGTGGCGTTGGGACTTCGGGATTATATTGTGGGAACTTCCCTTGCCAATCACAGCCGGGGGCCGCTTCCGGAGTATGAGGAGGCGTATCGGGATATGCCGGAACTGAATTATGGTTCTGCGACCCGGGAGGCGGTAATTACCAGCGGAGCGGATTTCATCTATGGTCTGGATTGGGAATTCGGTGACAGTGCCCTGGATATCGAAGAGCTGGAAAGCTATGGAATGACGGTCTATATGAATGCCGCTGTCACACTGGAGGAGCAGTACCAGGAAATTCTGGATATCGGTAGGATTTTCGGGATCGAGGAGACGGCCGAGGCTTACGTGGAAGAGCAAAAGACCCGGATTCAGGCTGCTAAGGAGAGGGCCAAGGGAAAGGAGCCGGTCAGGGTCCTGGTATATGACAGTGGAAATAACGGAGTATTTACTTGTTCAGGAATTAATTTTGAATCGCTTTTGATTGAGCTTGCAGGCGGAAAGAATATGTTCGATGATCTGGAGGAGAAGCAGTGGGTCACGGTCAGCTATGAGGAGGTGCTTGCCAGGGACCCGGATCTGATCCTGATTCATGACTATGATTCTCCGTCTGTGGAAGAAAAAATTGCAGAGATCAAGGCAAATGATACCTTATCCCAGCTGGATTGTGTAAAGGAAGAGCGTTTTGCAGTGATCCCTCTGGAGAGCGTTCTGGCCGGGGATCGTATGGCAGATACGGTGGAGAGGCTGTCAGAGGCGTTTTACCCGGAAACGGCAGAATAGGGCGGAGCAGCTTGACCTGCCCGGGTGGATTTGATAAGATAATTTGGAGGCAGGATTGGAAGGCAAGGGTGAGAATGTGGATAAAGAAATCAAAGTACAAATTCAGGCGGCTCTCGGAGACGGCCATTATAAGCATGTGCATAGCGTCGCAGAGAAAAAAGCGGTGATAAACCGATTATCCCGGGTAATCGGACATTTGGAAGCAGTCAAACGCATGGTCGAGCGCGATGAGGATTGCAGCGAAGTGCTGATTCAGCTCGCGGCTGTCCGCTCTGCGATTAATAATACCGGAAAAGTGGTTCTTAAGAATCATCTGAATCATTGCATCGTCCATGCGGTAGAGGAGGGCGATGACGAGGCGATTGAGCTTTTGAATCAGGCGATTGACAAGTTTGTGAAATAGTGAAAAGTGCTGCTACACCTTGCGGATTCCGTCGAAGTTGTATCAGCACTTTTTCGTATGTTCAGGCATTCTCACATTTGCCGGGAATGACCCGGGTCCTATTGCCCTGACAGGCTCAATATGCATTCTTTGAAAAATACCCTGCGCATAAAGTCCAGTTAATTATACCCAAAGGGCATCCCGAATGGCCATTCGGCCGTTTCACAAGGTATACCCATAGGGCATCCCGTATGGCCATTCGGCCGTTTCACAAGGTATGAACCGTTGTACTAGCTGAGCTCGATTTTCGTAGCCTCTTCCGGATGGAATTCATTCGCAAGGTCATACAAATTATGTCCGGTGGACTCGCTGAGTACTTTCCCCTTCAGGGAGTAGCAGCGAATAAAACGTTTCGGGTCGATGGAAGACCAGTGCTCTACGTCCCAGGAAAGGTATCCGTCTGCATCCGTCTTTACATGGTCAAAATACAGATCGACCTGACGTCCGTCAATCATGATCTTCTTAAGGTCAGACAGTTCGATCTCGACCTCTGTTTTGTTTACACTGTCAAATACTTTCATTGCAAATATCCTCCTTGCATCAGTCATATTTTTGGAAGATTCCCCACACTTCCATTGGTTATCACTCTTGCCGGAAGTATGTCCGTCGGACAACTATTCCGGTACTATTTATAGTATACATAAGCAGAGCATTTGGGGCAAGTGAAAAATTTATTTTCCAGCAGGGTAGAAGTGTGTTATACTAATAAGTACGATGCTGATACAGTATATGACATAGATTAGAAGGTGAGATAATATGATATTTGATACACATAGTCATTACGATGACAAACAGTTTGAAGACGACAGGGAGGAACTGCTGGTGTCCATGCCGTCTCAGGGGGTCGGCACGATCGTGAATGTCAGCGCGTCTTATGATTCCTGTCAGTATGCGATTGCCCTGGCACATAAATATCCGTTCATTTATGCGGCGGTGGGGATTCACCCGGATGAGGTAGGCGCTCTGGATGAAGAGAAATTTGCAAAAATGAAAGAGTTATTCCGGGAGGATAAGGTCGTAGCGGTAGGCGAGATCGGGCTGGATTATTATTGGGACAACGAGCCGCACGAAGTGCAGAAGCAGTGGTTCATTCGTCAGCTTGAGCTGGCAAGGGAGCTGGATCTTCCGGTGATCATTCATAGCCGTGAGGCGGCTGCGGATACCATGTATATCATGCAGAATTACGCGAAAGGCCTTGGCGGGGTGATTCATTGCTATTCCTATTCGGTAGAGATGGCAAAAGAGTATGTTAAGATGGGATTTTACATCGGTATCGGAGGAGTAGTTACTTTTAAGAATGCTAAGAAACTAAAAGATGTGGCAGCCGAGATCCCACTGGATCGGATTTTGCTGGAGACAGACTGCCCGTACATGGCGCCGGAACCATATCGGGGGAAGCGCAACAATTCAGCATATTTGACCTATGTGGCCGAGAAGATTGCCGAGATTAAGGGAATCACGCCCGAGGAAGTGATCCGTGTCACAGAGGAAAATGCCCGTAAAATGTATCGGCTGTAAGGTATAATGTCCACGAAAGCAATGAGCAGTGCCAAAGTGCAGAAAAAGCAATCGACTGCTTGCAGGCGGATTGCTTTTCCTGCGCTTTGATAGGGCGAAAGCCCGTGAACGAACGAGCGGAACGCTCGTGAGTTCGCACTGCGTTTTATGGTATAATGTCGCCAGACATTATACTGCGCATAGATTTCTGCGTTCACCGCAGAAATGTGAGCGCTAAAATCTCCCGGAGGGGCCATGATTCGAAGAATCATGGCATTATAAAGAAATATTGGTTTGGAGAACAGACAGAAAGAGAGAGCATCAGTGAGAGAACCAACACTTGGAAACCCGCAGAATACGATTGAGATTCTGCAAAAATATAACTTTAATTTTCAGAAAAAATTCGGGCAGAATTTCCTGATCGATACGCATGTGCTGGATAAGATTATTCGGGCTGCCGAGATCACAAAAGATGATTTTGTCCTGGAGATCGGTCCCGGCATCGGAACCATGACGCAATATCTGGCGTGTGCGGCAAGAGAAGTGGCAGCAGTTGAGATCGATAAGAATTTGATCCCGATTTTGTGGGATACACTAAAAGGTTACGATAATGTGACCGTGATCAATGAAGATATCCTGAGACTTGATATCGAAGAATTGGTGAGAGAGAAAAACGAAGGGCGCCCGATCAAGGTTGTGGCGAATCTTCCTTATTATATCACGACTCCGATCATCATGGGGCTGTTTGAAAAGCATGTACCGCTGGAAAGTATCACGGTCATGGTTCAAAAAGAAGTGGCAGACCGTATGCAGGTCGGACCGGGCACCAAGGATTATGGCGCATTGTCTCTGGCGGTGCAGTATTATGCAGAGCCGTATATCGTGGCGAATGTGCCGCCGAACTGCTTTATGCCAAGGCCGTCCGTTGGCTCTGCAGTCATTCGGCTGACCCGGCATGAGAAGCCCCCGGTCCAGGTGCAGGATGAGGCGTTTTTGTTTCAGATTATCCGGGCGTCGTTTAATCAGAGAAGAAAGACTTTGGCCAACGGGCTTAAGAATTCCAGAGAACTTAATATTTCGAAAGAGATTATAGAAAAAGCAATCGAAGAGCTTGGACGTGGAAGCAGCATTCGGGGAGAGGCGCTTAACCTTACCGAATTCGCACGTTTGGCAGATATTTTAAAGAGGCTGATGGAGGCCAAGACTACGGTATAATGTCCGGAGGGGCTATGATGCGAAGAATTATGGTACTATGTAGAAGGTGCGAGGTTTTCTTTGCATCTGTACTTAAGTATATATCATAATATAACACGATGTGAGAGACGCCGGGGATATGCCGGCAGGAAAAGGAGGGGCTAAAATGAAATATGAGATCAAGGGCGACACGCTGCCGGTAGTAATCTGCCAGTTGGAGGCAGGAGAGAAGATGATCACGGAGAGTGGTTCTATGGCGTGGATGTCGCCGAACATGCTGATGGAGACTACGACGAACGGAGGTATTGGAAAGGCATTTGGGCGTATGTTTTCCGGGGAGAAGATGTTTCAGAATATTTATACCGCGCAGGGTGGAAGTGGACTGATTGCATTTGCATCCAGCTTCCCGGGGTCTGTCCGCGTCTTTGAGGTGGGACCGGGACAGGAGTACATCTTCCAGAAAAAGGCATTCCTTGCTTCGGAAGCAGGAGTCAGCCTTTCGGTACATTTTCATAAAAAGGTAGCTTCCGGTCTGTTTGGCGGGGAAGGATTTATTCTGCAGAGAGTATCCGGTTACGGAATAGTTTTCGCAGAGTTCGACGGGCATGTGGTAGAGTATGATCTGCAGCCGGGACAGCAGATCGTTGTGGATTCCGGTTATTTGGCTGCCATGAGTGCGTCATGCCAGGTGGATATTCAGTCTGTAAAAGGGGCTAAGAATATTGTGTTTGGAGGGGAAGGATTATTTAATACGGTCATTACCGGACCTGGTCATGTGTGGCTTCAGACCATGCCGATCAGTGCGGTGGCAGGGGCGCTCCGCCCATATTTCCCGACCGGGAATTAGTACAACGTTTCGTAAATAACCAGGTATTTGCCGAACTTTGTGCCAGAAAGAAACTCGTCGTTTGGGGGGGCAGGACCAAAGAAAGGGGAAAACACATGAATCAAGTAAAAGATTTGGAAACCTTATTGTTTGAGATTACACCGGAGATTGAAGAGCTTTCGGCGCTTTGCGAGAAGAACAACGAGATTGACAAAGAATTGTTCACGCAATACGATGTCAAGAGAGGTCTGCGTGATTTAAACGGGAAAGGTGTGCTTGCCGGCCTGACCAATATATCTGACGTATGTGCCAAGAAGATTGTGAAGGGGCAGGAGGTTCCCTGCGCCGGCAATCTGTATTACAGAGGATATAATATCAAGGATCTGGTAAAAGGATTTTTGGTGCCGAGAAGATACGGGTTTGAAGAAATTGCTTACCTGCTTCTGTTTGGTGAACTTCCCACGATGGAGCAGCTGGTGCGTTTTAAGGAGAATCTGGCAGAGCGACGTACATTGCCGCCGACTTTTGTGCGTGATGTCATTATGAAGGCGCCGAGTCCGGATATGATGAACAGCCTGTCCCGTTCTATTTTGAATCTGTATACGTATGACGATAAGGCGGACGATACCAGTATCCCGAATGTATTGAGACAGTGTCTGAATCTGATCAGCCAGTTCCCGATGCTCATGGTATATGGTTATCATGCATATAATTACCGCAGAGGGGAAGATATGTATATTTATGCGCCGGACCCGAAAAAATCCGTGGCGGAGAACATTCTGCTGATGCTTCGTGAGGACCGGAAATACAGTAAGCTGGAAGCAAGGATTCTGGATATGGCACTGGTACTCCATATGGATCACGGCGGTGGTAACAATTCAACGTTCACAACGCATGTCGTTACCTCCTCGGGAACGGATACGTATTCAACCATTGCAGCAGCGATGGCGTCCCTGAAAGGACCGAAACATGGCGGAGCCAATATCAAGGTGACGCAGATGTTTGCGGATATGAAGGAAGTAGTAAAAGACTGGGACGACGATGACGAGGTAAGAAATTACCTGGAAGGATTGCTGAATAAAGAGCGGTTTGACAAGAAGGGACTGATATACGGAATGGGTCATGCCATCTACTCAGTCTCCGACCCCCGTGCTGAGATCTTCAAGAAATTTGTGGCGCAGCTTGCCCGTGAAAAAGGATATGATAAAGAGTATAGATTATATGAGAAGGTGGAGCGTATGGCGCCGAAAGTCATCGCCGAGAAGCGTAAGATGTACAAAGGGGTCAACGCCAACGTGGACTTCTACAGCGGACTTGTTTACGGAATGCTGGGCATTCCGGAGCAGCTTTATACACCGATCTTTGCGACCGCGCGTATCGTAGGCTGGAGTGCGCACCGTCTGGAAGAGCTTAAGAATGTGGATAAGATCATACGTCCGGCGTATAAACCGCTGGCACCTTACAGGGATTATGTTAAATTGGAACAGCGATAAGGTTTGATAAAGTATTTGAGGAGGAACTGATACCGATGAAACAGGAATTTACGTATCCATCCAGAGATGGAGCGACGCGGATTCATGCGATCGAGTGGAAGCCGGAGGGTGAGATCAAAGCAGTCCTTCAGATGTGCCATGGTATGGTGGAATACATTGACCGCTATGATGCATTTGCGCGATTTTTAAATGAACATGGGTATTATGTTGTCGGACATGATCATCTGGGCCACGGAGGTTCTGTGCGAAGCGAGGAGTTGCACGGATATTTTCATGATACCAGGGGAAATGAATGTGTGATCGGAGATATTCATAAGCTACGGCTCATAACGAAGGAAAAATATCCGGATATTCCCTATTTTATGTTGGGACATAGTATGGGCTCATTTCTGATTCGGCAATATATGGAGTTATATGGCGAGGGCCTTTCTGGCGTGATCGTGATGGGAACCGGCTCGCAGCCGGCGGTAGTGCTGGGAGCGGGGCGAATGCTTTGCCGCGTGATCGCCGCGGTCAGGGGCTGGACTTACCGGAGCGCGCTGATCGACAATATGGCATTTGGCTCTTATAATAAGAAATTTGAACCGGCCCGCACGGATAAGGACTGGCTGACTAAGGACGAGAGCATAGTGGACGCTTACCGCGCGCACCCCTGGTGTACCTTCCGTTTTACGGTTAATGCATATTACCACATGTTCCGTGGAATCCAGTTTGCACAGAAGAAGGAAAATATTCGCAGGATTCCGGTAAATCTGCCGCTCTTTTTGGTGGCGGGAGCAGACGACCCGGTGGGGAATTTCGGAAAGAGCGTAAAACAGGTCTATGACACTTACAGGAAATGCGGGATTCAGGACGTAAGCATCAAATTGTATGAGAATGATCGTCATGAGATTCTGAATGAGACAGACCGGGATACGGTATTTACGGATATCCTGGAATGGCTGGAAGAAAAACGGAATAAGCTGTAAAATAAGAAGACTAGAAAAAATTAGAGAAAAGAACAATTACCTTGTGGGGCAGTTGTTCTTTTTTTGCTTTGCAGGCATATCTAAGTGAACGACTAATGCTATATGTACTCTCTAACGGGAGGAGAAGTATTGGGCAAAAACGTACAGCCATCTATGATTTGACGGCCAGGTTCCGGACAAAAGTCTATAGAACTTTCCTTATGGTGGTTGACAATAGTATATATTTGTGTAAAATAGAATATGGACTTAGATAAATGTTCGGAACCAAACAATTTAATACTAAACAGTTTGGAAAAGAACAATTAAAAAGGACGGTGAAGAATATGGAAGAGACCGATAAGAAGCGGCGGATCGGTATGGAGATACGGAGACTGAACTGTATGTTTAAGCAGAACATGTCGGCGCATGTCAAGGCTGCCGGGATCGACGAGATCACCTTGATGCATGGCTGGATTATCCGGTACCTGTATGATAACAGAGACAAGGAGGTTTTCCAGAAGGATCTTGAGAAATTTTTTAAGGTGAGCAGGTCTACGGTGACCGGAGTGATTCAGGTGCTGGAGAAACAGGGATATCTTCGGCGGGAATCCGTGGACCGGGATGCGAGGCTTAAAAAAGTGATCCTGACAGACAAGGGGATTCATACACATGAGGCGCTTGAAAGCCTGGTAAATTACCTGAATGTAAGGACGCTGGAGGGAATCAGCGATGCGGAGCTGGAGGTTTTCTTCCAGGTGACAAAGAAGCTGAGAGATAACTTACAAAAGCAGAAAAATGAATGCTCGGATGGGAAGGAGGAGACAGATGATCCGGACTTTATTGAAAGAAGTTAAAGAATTCAAAAGAGCGTCCTTTGCAACACCGATGTTCATGATCCTGGAGGTGCTGATGGAAATGGTCATTCCGTTTCTGATGGCTTCTATCATAGATGACGGTGTCAATGCGGGGGACATTCACCACATTTACAAGGTAGGTGCGGTGATGGTAGTGGCGGCGGCGATTGGGCTGTTTGCCGGAATTGCAGGCGGAAGATTCGGCGCGAAGGCGTCGGCGGGCTTTGCAAGAAACCTAAGAGAGGCGATGTTTAACAACATTCAGACTTTCTCATTTTCCAATATTGACAAATACAGCACGGCGGGTCTGGTAACTCGTCTTACAACGGACGTGACGAATATCCAGAATTCCTACCAGATGCTGCTTCGTATGTTTACGAGGGCGCCGGCCAGTCTGATCTGTGCGATGGTTATGGCATTTTACATCAATGCCCGGCTGGCGAGCATTTATCTGGTGGCGGTCCTGGTGCTGGGAGTCGTTCTATTTGCGATTATGAATAATGCCACAAAGTATTTTAAACAGGCATTTCCGAAGTATGATGACATGAATGCGTCCGTTCAGGAAAATGTTTCCGCGATTCGCGTGGTAAAAGCGTACGTGCGGGAGCAGGAGGAGACCAGCAAATTTAAGAGGACCAGCGAAAATATTTATAAGATTTTTGTCAAGGCAGAATGTAATCTGGTCTTTAATGCACCAATCATGCAGACTACGGTCTACAGTTGTATCCTTTTGATTAGCTGGATCGGGGCGAAGATGATCGTGGCAAACAGCCTGACCACCGGAGAACTGATGAGCCTTCTGGCCTACTGTATGAATATTCTGATGAGCCTTATGATGTTGTCGATGGTATTCGTCATGATTTCTATGAGTGCGGCGAGTGCAAAACGTATTTCAGAAGTGCTGGGTGAGACCAGCGATCTAAAGAATCCGGCAGACCCGATTCATGAGGTTCCGGACGGAAGTATCTCGTTCCGGCATGTGGAATTCGCATATCGGAAAGACTCAAAGGAGCCGGTTCTCAAGGATATTACGCTGGATATCCATTCGGGAGAGACGATTGGGATCATCGGCGGAACCGGAAGTGCGAAGACGAGTCTGGTGAACCTGATCAGCCGTCTGTACGATGTGACGGCGGGAGAGGTCATTGTCGGCGGTCATAACGTGAAGGAATATGACATGGAGGCACTTAGGAATCAGGTGTCCGTGGTATTGCAGAATAACGTCTTGTTTTCCGGCTCTATTTTGGATAACCTGCGCTGGGGCAATAAGGAGGCCACCCGTGAGGAATGTGAACTGGCCTGCCGCCAGGCCTGTGCAGACGAGTTTATCCAGAGGCTCCCGGACGGCTATGAGACGCACATTGAGCAGGGCGGAAGCAACGTGTCCGGCGGGCAGAAGCAGAGAGTTTGTATTGCAAGAGCGCTACTTAAAAGACCAAAAATCTTGATTCTCGACGACAGTACCAGCGCGGTGGATACGGCGACAGATGCGAAGATTCGAAAAGCATTTGCCGAGGAGATACCGGATACCACGAAGCTGATCATCGCCCAGAGAATTTCCAGTGTGCAAAATGCGGACCGGATCATCGTCATGGACGAGGGCCGTATAAATGGATTTGGAACTCATGAGGAGCTGCTTCGGGAAAATGCGATCTACCGCGAGGTATATGAGTCGCAGACCAAGGGCGGCGGAGATTTTGATGAGAAGGCAGGTGAGTAGAAGATGGCAGGACCAATGGCAATGCGGGGAGCAAAACCGAAGGTGGAAAATCCCGGAAAATTATTTGTACGTCTGATGCAGTATGTGTTCCGGAAATATAAAGCACATTGTTTTCTTGTGGCGATCCTGATCTGCGTGGGCGTTCTGGCAAACGTACAGGGTACCATGTTTACGAAAAACCTGATTGATGAGTACATTACGCCGTTTCTTCTGACGGACGAACCGGACTTTGGACCGCTGGCACATGCGATCGCCCGTGTGGCGGTGTTCTATGCGATCGGAGTGCTTTCGACATATACGTATAACAGGATTATGGTAAATGTGACGCAGGGGACCTTAAGAGATCTGCGAAATGATCTGTTTGAGCATATGCAGAAGCTGCCGATTAAATATTTTGATACGCATGCGCATGGAGATATCATGTCTATATATACCAATGATATCGATACGCTCCGGCAGATGATCAGCCAGAGTATTCCGCAGGTCATCAATAGTGCATTTACGGTAGTCAGTGTATTTGTCAGCATGGTGATCTTAAATATTCCGCTTACCATCGTGACGCTGATCATGGTCACGATTATGATTACCAGCTCCAGGAAAGCGGCGGGACAGAGCGGAAAATATTTTAGAGAGCAGCAGATTAACCTAGGCAGGGTCAATGGATATATCGAGGAGATGATGAACGGACAGAAGGTGGTGAAGGTCTTCTGTCATGAGGAAGAGAGCAAGGAAAAATTCCGGGAATTGAATGGAAAGCTGTATGTGAGTGCGGACCGGGCCAATACCTTCGCCAACATGTTGGGGCCGATCAATGCGCAGCTTGGAAATATCAGCTATGTGATCTGCGCAATCGTGGGAGGCATCCTGGCGCTGAATGGAATCGGCGGATTTACCTTAGGAGGACTTGCAAGCTTCCTGACGTTTAATAAGAGCTTCAGCATGCCGATCAACCAGGTGAGCCAGCAGCTCAATGCGGTGGTCATGGCAATGGCAGGCGCGGATCGTGTTTTCCGGCTGTTGGACGAGAAGCCGGAGGTGGACGACGGTTATGTGACTCTGGTAAATGTGGCAGAGAAGGACGGAAAGCTCGTAGAGAGCGAGGCAAGAACCGGACGCTGGGCATGGAAGCATACGCATCAGGCGGACGGAAGCGTGGATTATGTGGAAGTCAAGGGCGACGTGGTGTTTAACGGCGTGGATTTCGGGTACACTGATGAGAAGATTGTTCTTCATGATGTGAAGCTCTATGCCACACCCGGACAGAAAATCGCATTTGTAGGCTCCACGGGTGCCGGAAAGACGACGATCACCAACCTGATCAACCGGTTTTACGATATTCAGGACGGAAAAATCCGATACGACGGAATCAATATCAACAAAATTAAAAAAGATGATCTGAGACGGTCCCTGGGGATTGTGCTTCAGGATACGCATTTGTTTACGGGAACCGTGAAGGAGAATATCCGTTACGGTAAACTGGATGCTACGGACGAAGAGGTGGTGGCAGCAGCGAAGCTCGCCAATGCGGACGGATTTATCCGAAGGCTTCCGAAGGGATACGATACGATGCTGACCGGAGACGGGGCGAACTTAAGCCAGGGACAGAGACAGCTTCTTGCCATCGCCCGTGCGGCGATCGCGGACCCGCCGGTTCTGATTCTGGATGAGGCGACCAGCTCCATCGACACCAGAACGGAGCGGATTGTACAGGAAGGCATGGATAAATTGATGCACGGACGGACAACGTTCGTCATTGCCCATAGACTTTCTACGGTGCGGAATTCAGATTGTATTATGGTTCTGGAACAGGGAAGAATTATAGAGAGAGGAACCCATGATCAGTTGATTGCGGAGAAGGGGAAATATTATCAGTTGTATACCGGAAATGCGATCAGTGCGTAGGGGATAGAAAAACGGGAGGTGCCGAAAATAGTGCATCTCCCGTTTTCTTTCTTGCTGTTGTTAAGCATACCTTGTGAAACGGCCGAATGGCCATGCGGGGTGCCCTATGGGTATACCTTGTGAGACGGCCGAATGGCCATACGGGATGCCCTTTGGGTATACCTTGTGAGACGGCCGAATGACCATACGGGATGCCCCTAGGTATACCTAAGTGAATGGCCAATGGGCGTTCATCTCGGTTTAGTTGTTATGATTAGAAATTGTGTCTTCTGTGGTAATCTCCTGAATGATTGTCAGGACGGTGTCCAGTTCTTCTTCTACTTCATCGGCGATGATTTCAGGAGACTTGCCTTTGAGGAGTTTCTTTTTGATTAAATCCTTTAATTTTAAAGAATAACCCTCTTTTAGCCCTTCTTCGCGTCCTTCTTCCCGTTCAAAATATTTCTCTTCCCAAGCCTGCATATACTTCACTCCAATTTCTTCGCTGAGTTTGACCTTATGCACCCGCTCATGAATCCGGTGGATTCGTTCACTGTCAGAAGCGTTTGCAACGGAGGCTGTCGTATTTTCCAGGTAATGCAGAAAATCCACCAGCTCTTGTGAAACTTCATCGTCGTTCGTTCCACGTGTATTCAGAAATATGCGTGTAGCCTTATCTTCCAGTATACATTCCGGGACTTCCCGGCATCTGGCCTCGAAAGTGTATTGATACTTCCCGTAACCAAACAGGTCAAAAGGCGTGATAAGGATAATGTATGAAGTATTCAGCAAATTATAATCCGGAATACCGGGTTTCAAAAGTCCGGTGTCGATAAGAGCCTGGTAGTACCGGCTCCGCTTCGCCAGGTCAACTTTCTTCTGTGCCTGCATTTCTGTGCTGTAGATCACATTTTCCTCATCAATAAAAAACACGTCCAAACGAATGGAACGAATCAGGGGTGACACCCGTAATTCCTTTTCGGTCTCTGCTTTATCAAAGAGCGGAATCTCCTTCCCGAAAATAATACTGAGCACATCCTGATGAGCCTGCGGATCGTCCATCACTTCGTCAAAAAGGAATCTGCTGGTCAGGTTCAGGTCTTTCAGCGGTATGATATTTTGTTTGTGGTTCATGTATCCTCCTTCAGTTTATCATAGTCGTCTGGTAGATTACAAATAAAAATATGAAATTATAAGGTCATAGTTATCCCCTCCTGTCCGTTCCGTTTTGTCGACATTATGAAATGCTTTGGCGATCAGCCATGAATTTGTGACCCTTTTGAATTCTTTACCTCGATAGTGAATTAATCATACACCTTAGGTGCCGGAAAAGCAATATGCAGAATGGTATAAGTTTGATAGAGGTTAAAGTAGTGATATAAAAAGTTAAAATATTAAGAGGAAGGTGCTATAAAATAGCATGCCTTCCTCCTGGGCAGCCTATTGGTTATTGCTTGTATTTTCCTCTGTGATTTCTTGAATGATTGTCAAGACGGTATTCAATTCTTCTTCTACTTCATCGGCGATGATTTCAGGGGACTTACCTTTTAAGAGCTTCTTTCTAATCTGTGATTTTAAAAGGTCGTTGCGCCCTTCTGCGCGTCCTTCTTCCCGTTCGAAATATTTTTCTTCCCAAGCCTGCATATACTTCACTCCAATTTCTTCGCTGAGTTTGACCTTATGCACCCGCTCATGAATCCGGCGAATCCGTTCACTGCCAGAAGCATCTGCCACGGAGGCTGTCGTGTTTTCCAGATAATGAAGAAAATCTGCCAGTTCCTTTGAGACTTCATCGTCGTTTGTTCCTCGCGTATTCAGAAAAATGCGGACAGCCTGATCTTCCAGTATACATTCCGGAACTTCCCGACATCTGGCCTCAAAAGTATATTGGTACTTCCCATGACCAAATAAATCAAACGGTGTGATGATAATAATGTACGAAGCATTCAGAAGATTGTAATCCGGAATACCGGGTTTCAAAAGTCCGGTATCGATAAGAGCCTGGTAGTACCGGCTCCGTTTAGCCAGGTCAACTTTCTTCTGTGCCTGCATTTCTGTGCTGTAGATCACATTTTCCTCATCAATAGAAAACACATCCAAACGGATGGAACGAATCAGGGGCGACACCCGTAATTCCTTTTCGGTCTCTGCTTTATCAAGAAGCGGAATCTCCTTCCCGAAAATAATACTGAGCACATCCTGATGAGTCTGCGGATCGTCCATCACTTCGTCAAAAAGGAATCTGCTGGTCAGGTTCAGGTCTTTCAGCGGTATGATATTTTGTTTATAGTCCATGTATCCTCCTTTAGTGTATCATAGTTATCTGGTGCATTACAAACAAAAATAAGAAATTATAAGGTCATAGTTATCCCCTCCTGTCCGTTCCATTTTGTTGACATTATGAAATGCTTTGGCGATCAGCCATGAATTTGTGACCCTTTTGAATTCTTTACCTCGATAGTGAATTAATCATACACCTTAGGTGCCGGAAAAGCAATATGCAGAATGGTATAAGTTTGATAGAGGTTAAAGTAGTGATGTAAAAAGTTAAAATATTAAGAGGAAGGTGCCATAAAATAGCGCGCCTTCCTCTTGGGTCGCCTATTGGTTATTGCTTGTATCTTCCTCAGTAATTTCCTGAATGATTGTCAGGACAGTGTCCAGTTCTTCTTCTACTTCATCGGCGATGATTTCAGGGGACTTGCCTTTTATGAGTTTTTTCCTAATCTGTGATTTTAAAAGGTCGTTGCGTCCTTCTTCCCGATCAAAATATTTTTCTTCCCAAGCCTGCATATACTTCACTCCAATTTCTTCGCTGAGTTTGACCTTATGCACCCGCTCATGAATCCGGTGGATTCGTTCACTGCCAGAAGCGCTTGCCACGGAGGCCGTCGTATTTTCCAGGTAGTGCAAAAAATCCACCAGCTCTTGTGAAACTTCATCGTCGTTCGTTCCACGTGTATTCAGAAATATGCGTGTAGCCTTATCTTCCAGTATACATTCCGGGACTTCCCGGCATCTGGCCTCGAAAGTGTATTGATACTTCCCGTAACCAAACAGGTCAAAAGGCGTGATAAGGATAATGTATGAAGTATTCAGCAAATTGTAATCCGGAATACCGGGTTTCAAAAGTCCGGTGTCGATAAGAGCCTGGTAGTACCGGCTCCGCTTTGCCAGGTCAACTTTCTTCTGTGCCTGCATTTCTGTGCTGTAAATCACATTTTCCTCATCAATAGAAAACACATCCAGGCGGATGGAGCGAATCAGGGGCGACACCCGCAACTCCTTTTCAGTCTCTGCTTTGTCAAGAAGCGGAATCTTCTTCCCGAAAATAATACTGAGCACATCCTGATGAGTCTGCGGATCATCCATTACTTCGTCAAAAAGGAATTTGCTGGTCAGGTTCAGGTCTTTCAGCGGTATGATATTTTGTTTATAGTCCATGTATCCTCCTTAAGTGTATCATAGTCATCTGGTACATTACAAATAAAAAAAAGAAATTATAAGGTCATAGTTATCCCCTCCTGTCCGTTCCGTTTTGTCGACATTATGAAATGCTTTGGCGATCAGCCATGAATTTGTGACCCTTTTGAATTCTTTGCCTCGATAGTGAATTAATCATACACCGCAGGCGTCGGAAAAGCAATATGTAGAATTTTATAAGTTTAATAGAGACGGCTGCAATGCCGATTGTAGATAAAGGTGTCGCCTTTTAGAAAATAAAGCAGATAAGGCAGGTTCCCAGAGAATAACCATAAGGCATCCCATATGGCCATTTCACAAGGTTTGAATTGAGAAACTTTCCTGATTTTGGTAAAATTATCTTGTAAGGGCTAAGAAAAGAGTTAATTTTATGGGAAAAGAGATTGGAGACATCATTTATCAAATAAGGCAGGAGTCGGGCCTTGGCCAAAAGCAGGTCTGCGAGGGCTTGTGTTCTGTGGCTCATTTTGCGCGTATCGAACAAAATCAGACGGCAATCGATTATTTTATGCTGGACAGGATATTCGGAAGATTAGGAAAATCGACAGAACGTCTGGAATATATTCTGCCTCGGGACGCCTATGAGATTTACGAATTGCAGTATCTCGTTCAGAAAAGTATCTGCCACAGCCGGTTAGAGGAAGCGGAAACACATTTGAAAGAGTATGAGAGACGGAAGGTTGCTGCAAAGCCGCTGCACCGGCAGTTTATCATGCAGGAGCGGGCGCAGATTGGTTGGATAAAGGGAGAAAATGCAGAGACAATTCTGCGGTATGTCGAGGAAGCGATAGGGCAAAGCATGCCGCTTGAAAACGCAATAAGAGAAATCGCGCTCAGTGCGGAGGAAATCAAGCTCTTATTGTTCCGCTGGGAAATCTGCCTTGGAATCGGAGAGGCGAGGTCAGAAAAAGAGGTAAGGGAGCTTTTAGAGTATATTAATGAAAGAAAACTGCTGGATATCGAGGCCGTGAAGGTGCTTCCGTATGCGGTGATTCTTCTCGGAAAAATATGTGATTGGAGAAAAGAAGCGGAATATCTCGAAGGTTACACTCGAAGAGCATTGACTATTTTGAGGGATACGGGAAAGCTTCTGTATATGCCGAAAATCCTGGGACAGTATGCAAAAATATTGGAGTTTCGAGGGATTAGACCGGAACTGGTCAGGGTTCTCAGACAAGAGCGTGCCAGCCTTTTGGAAACGGAAAAAGCATACGAAATTTCATTTGAAAAATTCCGGTTGTTTCAGCATATTAATCGACGGTTTGAGATTGATTACGAATTAATTAAGAGAATGCGCGTGTCAAGAGGAATATCTCAAGAGGCTTTGTGCGAAGATATCTGTACTCAGGAAGCCTTGTCGAGAATAGAAAATGGCAGGAGCAGTCCGAGGAATAAAGTAATCTGTAAATTGTTGGAGAAAATGGGACGGAAGGGCAGCACGGTTCATACGGTCATTATGGTAGAGGATTATGAGGTGCTGGAACTGAAAAGAGAGTATTTCGGGAAATTACATAAATTGAAGTATGATGAGGCATATGAAAAATTGATAGAAATTGAACAAAGACTGGATATGTCATACTCTGAGAACCGACAGTTTTTACAAAGTGAGAAAACAAAAATACGGTATTGCAAGGGAGAAATAAGTGGGGAAGAAAGTTTGGCTATTCTTGCAGAGATACTGCAAGAAACGGTTGATTTACAAAAGATAAAAATGACTGAGCAAAGCTTTACGACAGAAGAGCACAGCGTATTAAGTATAATTGCATTAATTTTATTTGGGGAACAAAGAAAAGCTGAAGCGGCTCAGGTGTTGAAAATGCAGCTTCAGGCGTTAAATAGCGGTCGGGTAAGGAATGTGTTCCATATATTGGAATGGGAGTTAGTAGTAGGAAATCTGGCTACAGCTTTGGAAGAACTTGGGCAGACAGAAACAGCGATTGGGTATTCGAAGGAACGAATAGAAGTGGCCATGGAAGCCGGGAAGGGAAATGGAATAGGTAGGGCGTTAGTTACCATGGCCAGTGCGATGGATCAGGAGAGCAAAGAAGAATGCGCCTTATTCTATGTAAGAGGGGGCGATTCGTTAAAACTATACCGGCATGAGGCCAGATATCAATTGGTTGAAAAGTATATAACCAGTTCGAAGTTCCACTTTTATGAGAAATTTAAACATTACCGGGATCAAATCCGCCTCCATTATCAGCAACATAAGTAAACACTGATAGAGTAGAAGGCAAAACGGTAGATGCAATTCCGTTAATAAGAGAGAGTATCAGTATAATGATAATAATATTTTTCTTAATGTGTTTCATAAAGACCTCCTTAATTTGTGTTGATTTATTTGAATTTTAAATGAAAATTACAAAGAAGTTTATGATGTTTCACGAGAAAAAAATTCACGTGGAACATCATAAACTTTTTTGGAAAAATGATGTAGGATAAGAGATGATAAAAGCGAGAAATAAAAAATAGGCAAATGTTGCTGTGAAGGGAAGGATATGCACTAATGACGAAGGTGGAATATGCCGCCACTATATCGTGGCAAGTATTAGATGATGAAGTATACATAATTAATGAGAAAAATAAAAGAGTTTATGTTTTAGATAATAGTGCTAAAGATTTTTGGCTGGCAATAGAAAAACGAAGTTTGGACAAGATATGTCAGGCATTATGTGCTCAGTATTGCGCTGACGCTGACTGTATTAGAGCTGATTTACACGATTTTATTGCAGATTTGGATAAGCTGGAATTAGTGGAGGTGAGCGATTGATGGAGCTATTAGACATTTTTCATGAGAAGGCTTATGAACAGAGAAGGCCAGTAACATGCATTATAGAATTATTGACGCAGTGTAATTTGAAATGCAAGCATTGTTACATACCAGATACTGCTCAGTATTATCTGGATAAACAAACAGTTTTTGATATCTTAACACAATTAAGAGAGATGGGGGTATTAACTGTTTATTTTACTGGTGGTGAAATATTTATACGGAAAGATTTGCTGGAAATTATTTCATGGGCGAGAAAGCTGCATATGAGAGTGATATTAATGAGCAATATTACACTGCTTTCCGAAGAATTAGTTAAGAAAATTGCGGATATGTATATTTGTGAATTCTCGGTTAGCTTATATTCTATGGACAGTTCTGTTCATGATGAGATAACAGGGAAGAGTGGTTCATGGAATGAGACAATGGAAGCATTAGAACTGATACGAAAATATGACATACCCGTGAGAATAAAAACACCCTTGATGATAGATAATGCATTTGCGTATAAAGATATATATGATTTTTGTCAAGATAAGGGATATGCTTTTTTGTCATCTCCAGTCATATTTGCGAAAAGTAATGGTGACAAAGAGACGCTAAAATTAAGAATTAATAAAGAAGATTTGATAACTATTGTGAAGGATTTAGACGAGATAGTTACAAGCAATATAAAGAGAAATGAAAGCAAACCGGAAGCCTGTCCTACATTGCGCTATAGCTTTTCAATTGACGCGAAAGGTGATGTCTTCCCGTGTAATTCTTTATATATGTGTGTTGGGAATGTTAAAAATAGTAGACTTAGAGATATTTGGTATAATTCTGAATTATTATTTAAAATTCAAAATATAACCAAATCGGATTTGCAACCGTGTAAAGAATGTACAGTAAAGGAACATTGCGACCGATGCCCGGGATTGGCATTGTTGGAAGATGATGATATTTATGGATGCTCATCAGTGGCCCGAGAAATTGCGCTTGTACGTTATTTGGAAAGAAAAGTTTTAAAATAATTCTTGTAATGTTTTAACGATAATAAATGTACTTGGAGACTTTGGCATTAACGGAGTGGATTTTATACATATATGTTGCATTTAAAAACGTATAGTATGTATATATGACTTTTGCCATATGTTGTGTACTATAAAAATACGTTTGGAGGAGGTGATATCATGAAAGAGTACAAAAAACCGCTTATAAAGGGTGGTGAGGCAATTGATCCTCGTGGAGGGTTTTGCAATGGCCATACTTGTAATGGAAGATAAGATTAATTAGCTCTTCTGCATTAAGTCGGAGGGGCGCTTGAAAGAAGGCGCAATGTATCTTCTTTGAGCAATAATTGTTTCAAGATAGGAACAAAGTAATCTATGGGTGTACGCTATAAGATAATTCTTGAACTTTTAACCAGTACATAGGATTATCTTTTATCGTACACCCTAAAAGACGTTATTTCCAATGGCTGGTCCAAGGAGCAATTTCTATGTAATATATTGCTTGAAGATTATGTAAGCGAGTCAGATAACGAATGGTAGAAAATTGTCCATTTGCGCCTATAAATAAACAATAACGAGGAAATTTACAATTTATAAAGGAATGAGAAAGACCATGAAAAAATACATCATAAAAATCCTCCCGCTCATCGTCCTAAGAATCGGAATGAGTGGCTGCTATTCCATCGTTAATGCAGGCATTCCGTTCATCATAAAACTATTACTGGACGGAGACTTCCTAAATGCAAAAGGCCTCATCTTCCTGTGTACCCTTTATCTCGCGATTGTCCTCGCCGGAGGAGTGTGCGAATATATTTCGCAAAGAGCGGCGTGGCGGGCGGACAGAAATTTTTATATTCTGATAAGAAGAGACGTTTTTGACGGCATGCTGGATTTAGACTTTCCCGAGTTCCAGAAGGAATCGACGGCTACATATATCTCCACGTTAAACAACGACATTTCGGAAATGCAAAAGGCGATGGAAAATGTACTGATGATCATAGAATCCTCCCTGCACATTCTGGCTTACGGAGTGTGTCTGGCAGTTTTGGACGTTCGGATATTGGTTGTCGTTCTGATATTTTCCGGTCTTGCCAGTTTCCTGCCAGGAGTAACGGGAAAGGAATTATCGGCAAGAAAAAAAAGAAGCCTCGATAAACTGGCAGAGTATTTGGAGAGAGCGCAGGATATCCTGATGGCGTTTACCAATGTAAACAGGCAGAGCAAACCTTATATCATGAAACATTATGATGAAAAGCTGGTAGAGGCTGAGGACAGTATGGAGCATTACGGGAAATTCAGGGCATTTTCTGTCATTCTAAACGGAACGACCATGTTTTTGATCGGACTTGCCACCTTTGGGGCAGTGGGGGTTCTCCTGGTTCAGAAGGAGATCACGATCGGCACGGCCGCTGCAGCACTAAGCTATGTGGACCAGTTCGTTTTCCCTGTCAGGGATATCCTGAATTGCATTGGGGAAATCATGGCAGTCAAAGGAATCTGGAGCGGGCTGGGTGAAGTCATGAACCGGAAAAAACCTGAGACAAAAGAAATCCCGCAGGAATTTGATAAGGGAATCGAGGTATCGCAGGTAAGCGCACAAAATGGGGAGTTCCATCTGGGGGAGGTCTCATTTGTTTTTGAAAAGAATAAAAAATATGCGGTTACCGGGGGAAACGGTTCCGGTAAATCCACGTTTCTAAAAGTGTTGGAGGGACGGCTGCCCTACGAAAGTGGGAAGATCAGGTTCGACCGGCATGAACTTAGGAACACGGATATTTCGCAGATCTGTGAAATCATCGAACAGAACCAACATGTTTATGATGCATCGATCGAGGATAATATTACCTTGTTCGGATGTTATGATATGAAAGAAAGCAAGAAAATATTGGGCGGCCACCCCAAAGTGCAGTATATTTTACAACAGGAAAATGCAAAGTCTTTAAGCGGCGGGGAAAAACAGCTTGTCATCATCATGAAGGCACTGGCCTCCAATAGAAAAGTGATTCTTATGGACGAGGCTCTTTCAGCGGTTGATACCGAACTGTCGGAGTATATTATGGACAGGCTTTTGGAGATGGAAGACAGAACGATTATTGCAATTACGCATAATACTGCGAAGGAGCATTTGGAGAAGTATAGCTGTCAGATTCGTATGGCGGATGGAAAGATACTTTAAATGTGCCGGAACGCGTAGAGAAAATACCTTTCAGGATTCAAAATGGTGAAGGAGAAGGTACAAAATAACCTTGTCGGAATGAACAATATTGTTATTCCGGCAAGGTTATTTTTATAGCTGGGCATACCTGAGAAGAGGTAAAAAATGAAAGTTTTACCAAACATAAAACCGATTTCATAAAATTAAAAACCAAGAATACACTTAAAAAATTGTGAAAAATAGACAAAATCAAAGTCCTGAAAATGTCTATTATGTGAAAAATACAGTTTTTTAACTAGTAAAACGTTGACTTTTTACTAGTTAAAGTGTATGATTATTACATAAGTTAAATACGAAATAAAACAAAGGTAAAAAGAAGTAGTATTTAGCACAGGGCGTTTAACGGAAGAATGCCGGCAAGTCTTCCGAAAAACTTCCCAAAAACCAGTAAAAAATCAGAGGAGGATTTTAGTTATGAAAAAACGGTTGGCAGTATTACTTGCACTCGCAATGACAGGAACTATGATTCTTAGCGCATGTGGCGGCAAGGAAGAAGATGGTAAAACAAGCGATGGAAAAGTAAAGGTACGTTTTGCATCCTGGGATGAGGCTGAAGATGTAGATGCTCAGCAGGAAATGGTAGATAAGTTCAATGCAGAGCATGACGATATCGAAGTAACACTGGAAGCATACGGCGGAGAGTTCGATACCAAGATCAGTGCCGGCATGGGTTCAAACGATACACCGGACGTTATGTATATGTGGAACTACCCGGCGTACTATCAGGGACTGGAACCGCTGGATTCCTACATTGAAAGCGAAGGCGCTGATTACAAATCCAATTTCTATGACACTCTGTGGAACTACAACTCTCTGGACGGAGAAACATATGGTATTCCGATCGGATTTACCACACATGCGCTGTTCTACAACAAAGACATTTTCGCAGAAGCAGGCATTGAGGAGCCGACGAACGACTGGACATGGGACGATGTGATTGCAGCTTCCAAGACCATCACCGAAAAATGTGAAGGCAAGAAGGGCTTCTCTTTCCAGATGAAACCGGACCCGTATGATTTTGAGATGTATCTGTGGAGCAACGGAACCGCTTATACGGATAAAGAGGGCAACCTTGACGGCAACCTGAACTCCGACAAGGCAAAAGAAGTATTCAAGATGTTCCAGGATATGGAAAAAGAAGGCTATGCGGTTGCGACTGAGAAGAGCGGTACCGATGAGTTCCGTTCCGGAAATACAGCTATGTACGTTTACGGCTCCTGGTCGATCAACACTCTGAAAGAAGACGGCGTGAACTTCGGCGTTGTTGATATTCCGGCATTTGCAGGCGAGGGCGATTCTGTCAGCATCTTAAGCTCATCAGGAATCTCTATGTCTAAGGATTCCAAGAACAAAGAAGCTGCATGGGAGTTCATCAAGTTCTGGACAAGTGAAGAAATGAACAAAGAAAGAATCGGAAGAGAGCTTCCTGTACTTCACAGCGTTGTTGAGTCTGAGGGAATCATGGAGCAGCCGGAATACACAGCATTCTACACCATGCTTGAGCAGAGCGCGGACTACACACCAGCAAGCTTTATCATCGAGAGCTGGTCAGAATTATCAGAGAACCTGTCTCTGTCCTTCGAGCGCGTATTCAACCCGAGTGCGATGGAAGACGTATCTGATGTATTAGACGAGGCAGCAGAGCAATAATACATACCCCGATAGGAGGGATAAAGGAATGAAGCAGAATAATTTGATGAAGAAGGCGACTCCGTATCTCTTCATTTTGCCATGGATCATCGGTTTCCTTGTATTTACCATCGGCCCGCTTATTTTCTCATTGGTCATGAGTTTCTTTGACTGGCCGCTGACAGCAGACCCGACATTCGTGGGTATTGGTAACTACGTTAAAATGTTTACCAGCGACAAGCAATTTTTAAAATCACTTACCATAAGTTTGAAATATGCGGCAATCTTTGTACCGCTTAACATGATCATCGCGCTGTTTCTGGCGATGCTGATCACACAGCCGGTAAAAGGTGTCAAGATATTCAGAACGATTTACTATATTCCTACCGTTATTTCGGGCGTTGCGGTATCCATCCTCTGGGGATGGATACTGAACGGAGATTATGGTGTTCTGAACTACCTGTTATCTCTGATTGGTATCAAAGGACCGAAATGGCTGGTCGATCCGGCCTGGGCACTTCTGGCCGTTATCATCGCCAGCGCCTTCGGAGTAGGAAGTATGATGTTGATCTTCTATACGGATATCAAGAATATTCCGATTGACGTATATGAAGCCGCTGCCATTGATGGTGCGAACCCGGCAAGACAGTTTTTCAGCATTACACTGCCGATCATTACACCGACGATCCTGTTCAACCTGATCACTTCCATTATCAGTTCTTTCCAGCAGGTAACACTGGTAATGCTTCTGACAGGCGGCGGTCCGCTGAAGTCCACATATTTCTACGGGCTGTACACTTACAACAATGCATTTAAGCACCACAAACTGGGTTATGCAAGTGCGAACGCATGGGTAATGTTCGTGATTATCCTGTGTCTGACCGCATTGGTATTCAAATCCTCTTCCGCATGGGTATTCTATGAGACAGAGGCCGGCGGTACGGAAAAGAAGAAAAAGAGAGGGGGTAAAAAATAATGAAAATGTCTAAGACTTCTAAAGTCATTATTTATATCCTGCTTGGCCTTGTGGCAGTTTATTTCCTGTCACCATTCGTATATATGTTCTTTACGGCATTTAAGACAGAGGCAGAGGCAATCGCCTATCCGCCGAAGCTCTTCCCGGCAAAGTGGCTCTTTGAGAACTTTGTGAACGCATGGAAGGCACAGCCCTTTGGAACGTATCTGTGGAATTCTATTCTGGTAACAGTGGGAACCACAGCAGGACAGATTCTTTCCTGTTCTTTAGTAGCTTATGGATTTGCACGGTTCAATTTCAAGGGAAAAAACATCCTGTTCATGATCCTGCTGTCTACGATGATGATTCCGTGGGACGTTACCATGATCCCGCAGTACATGGAATTCAAGATGTTCGGATGGATCAACACCCTGAAACCGCTGATTATTCCTGCATGGTTCGGTTCTGCGTACTACATTTTCCTGATGCGTCAGTTCCTTATGGGAGTCCCGAAGGATTTCGAGGAGGCAGCGCGTATTGACGGAGCCAATTCGTTCCAGATTTACTGGAAGATTTTCATGCCGATCCTGAAGCCGTCTCTGATTCTGGTAGGCGTGCTGAACATGATCAGTGTGTGGAACGATTATCTTGGACCACTCATCTTTTTGCAGGACAGAAGCAAATACACATTGGCTCTCGGGCTTGCATCCTTCAAGGGTGTTCACGAGACCCAGATCATTCCGATGCTTTGCATCACGATCATTATGATCATTCCGCCGATCATTATCTTCATCATTGCACAGAAGTACATTGTGGAAGGTACGAGCGGCTCAATCAAATAAGTGGCGTCTGCTGCAGCGCGGCAGGTGCATAAGATCCCGCGGCAGCGCCGGATACGCATGGAAACATGCCGGATTCGTACGCTGCCGCAGTGGATAACAGAAAGGAAGAGGAGAAACATATGGTAAGACGAGTAAAGAAAAGATGGGAAGATCAGCTACTTGATCAGATTGGCAGAAGACAGGCCCGTACTGCGTTTTACAGGGATTCATCACAGAAGATGTCACTAAACGGTAAGTGGCATTTCTTATACAGAGAGGCCCCTGAACTTTCTCCGGAAGGGTTTATGAATACGGATACAGATATGGGAGGATGGGATACGATCGATGTTCCGTCTGTTTGGCAATTACGGGGCTATGACAGGATGCACTATACAGATGTGCTGTATCTGTTTCCGGTAAATCCACCTTTTGTACCCACGGAAAATCCGACAGGAATCTATAAAAAGAAATTTAATCTGGATACCGAATGGTTAAAAGGGAATACCATTCTTAAATTCCACGGAGTAGACAGCGCCTATGACGTTTGGGTGAACGGACAGCACGCAGGCTACGGCAAGGTCAGCCGGCTCCCTGGCGAGTATGATATCACGGAATATGTAAAAGAGGGTGAAAATGATATCACGGTCCGGGTCTACAAATGGTCCGACGGCACGTATCTGGAAGATCAGGATATGTGGTGGCTCTCCGGCATTTACCGCGATGTAGAGTTAATTAATGAACCGCAGGATGCGATTCTGGATGCGGCAGTATGCGGCAGCCTTGACGATGCCTATGAGACGGGAATTCTGAGCATGGATATCCGTACGCGCATGGACTCATGTGAGGGAACCTGGGAATTGTATCCGGTATCTGATAAATGCAGCTTTGACGGAACACAACCGGAAGCAAGGGGGACATTCAAGACAGCGGGCGGAAAGGCGCACGTAGAGGCACAGCTTCCGGGGGCAGCACATTGGACTGCAGAGACGCCGAATCTGTATGAGGTCCGGATTGCGTCAGGGTCCCACCGGATAACCGTGCGCACCGGTTTCCGCAAAATTGAGATGATCGACAACAATTTCTGTGTCAATGGAAAAGTTATTTTGTTAAATGGAGTCAATCATCACGATTACAACCCGAAGGAAGGGCGAAGCGTCACCTACGAGCAGATGAAGTCCGATGTGATCTTGATGAAGCAGCATAATATCAATGCAGTACGCTGCTCCCACTATCCTGCCAACGAATATTTTTATGATCTGTGTGATGAGTATGGCCTTTATGTCATTGACGAGGCAGATCTGGAATGCCATGGCTTTGAGTGGCTGGAGAATTACACCTGGATTACCGACGATCCGTCATGGGAGAAGGCCTATGTGGACCGAAGCGTCCGCATGGTAATAAGGGACCGGAACCACCCGTCGATTATCATGTGGTCCATGGGAAATGAATCCGCTTTCGGGTGCAATTTCCGCAGCGCAGCATCAGCGATCAGGGCGCTGGATCCGACCAGATTGATTCATTATGAAGGGGATTTCGAGGCGGAGGTAACAGATGTATATTCCACTATGTATACCCGTCTGAAACCGCTTGAGGAGATTGCAAAGTCAAAAGGTAAGGGCAATAAGCCCCATGTAATGTGCGAGTATGGACATGCCATGGGCAACGGTCCGGGAGGACTTTTAGAGTACCAGAAGCTGTACCGGACCTACAAGCGGCTTCAGGGCGGATTTATCTGGGAGTGGTATGACCACGGAATCTATACGGAGGAAAACGGACAAAGTTATTACCGCTACGGCGGGGATTATGGGGATTTCCCGACAAACGGCAATTTCTGTATCGACGGAATGCTTATGCCGGATCGGACGCCTTCTCCGGCTCTTCTGGAATACAAGCAGGTGATCGCGCCTGTAGGGATCTCGCGCCAGGAAGGCAGCAATAATGAGATTTGTCTTAAAAATTATTATGACTTCCGTACACTTAAGGATCTGACACTTTACTGGCAGATCAAGGGAAATGAAAGCGTAATCCAGAGCGGCGAGATTGACAGTCTTTCGGCACTTCCGGGAGAGGAGGAGCGTGTTGCGATTCCGTATGAAGCCTTTGAGCCGGAAGCAAACGTTACGTATTACCTTGAGATATCTGTCCGTGAAAAGAAGAAAACAGCTTATGCAGACGAAGGGCATGAGGTTTCCTTCGGACAGTTTGAAATGAATGAACGAAGAGTAGTGTATCAGGCAAGACCGCAGGGAACGCCGCTTGCTGTCACAGAGAACGAAAAGATTCTGACGGTGGAAAATGAAGCGATCTGTGCAAAATTCCACACCGTTTTCGGAACGCTTCTGTCTGTGGCGTTTGAGGGAAAAGAATATCTGACGGGCGGACCTGAGATGACCGTATACCGCGCGACGATCGACAACGATATGTATAAGAAGGACGACTGGATGAACAAATATTTCATACAGAAATCCAGCGAACAGAATGCGGGAATGTCCTGGGAGTCAGATGAAGAAAAAACAGTGGTCCGTATTCAAAAATATTTTGGATGCATGAACCAGTCCTGGGGTTACGAATGCACCTATGAATATACAATATATCCATGCGGCCAGATCAAGGTAAATCTGGATGCGAAGACTGTTCAAAGAGGCGGGCTTGAACCACCGTTCCTTCCGAGGCTTGGCGTTGTGATGCAGGCAGATCGGAGCCTTCAGAACGTCATCTATAGCGGAATGGGCCCGGGAGAGAATTATGTGGATTCCATGAGCGCCTGCCACATGGGAGTTTTCCAAAACACGGTGGACAAAATGTGGACAAACTATGTCTATCCGCAGGAGAACGGTCATCGCGAGAATGTGGAGTGGTTCGGAATAGGAGACGGAGAGCATACGCTGCTTTGTAAAATGGAAATGCCTCTGGGAATAAATCTGTCTAACTATACGGACAAGATGGTAGAACAGGCAAAGCACCCGTTCGAGCTTCAAAAAGCGGATTATGTAACCATTCACCTGGATCACCGTCACTCGGGACTTGGAAGTAATAGCTGCGGTGAGGAACAGTTAGAAGAATACAGAGTAAAACGGGAAGATTTTGTGTTGGCGTTTACCCTGCAGGCTGTGCCCGCAGGCGGGGAAGTAAGCCAGGCAACTATAAAATATATGTAAGTTTTAACATATAGGAGAAAAGGAGCAGTTTTAAACATGGTAAGAGAAAGATTTTCAGAACGATTGAATCAATTTTTGGACGACGACAGATGGATGATTTTGCAGGACAGCTACAAACCGGAAGAGAATTTGAAGTATGAGAGTCTTTTCTGCCTGACAAATGGTTATCTGGGAACCCGGGGAAGCTATGAGGAAGGAACCACAAGAAGCATTCCCTGCACCTATGTAAATGGCGTATTTGACAAATCAGAGACCTTTATGCGGGAGCTTGCCAACCTTCCGAACTGGCTGGGAATCAAACTTTATGTGGAAAAAGAGCTGGTAGGAATCGAAAACTGTGAAATCCTTTCCTTTGCGCGTGCGCTTAACATGAAGAAGGCATGTCTGGTAAAGCAGTATCATCTGCGTGACAGAAAAGGAAGAGAGACTTTGGTAGAGGGAGTCCGCTTCGTAAGCCGCGCAGACGTGCACCGCATGGCTGTAAAACTATATGTGACTCCGCTGAATTACAGTGGAATTATCGAGATAGAGAATATCATTGACGGATCGGTCATCAATTTCTGCGACGCACCCAGATTCAAGGTAAAACACATTTACCTTACAGCGAACGAGGCTCTGGGAGAAAAAGGCGCTTATCTGGAAGCAGCTACAAGAGACAACCACCTGCATGTGGGCTGCGGAGCCCGCGTGGAGGTGAAGGGTACCAAGACTGTGCTGTTCCATGATTTCGGAGAACAGGCCGTGGAATTCCTGGATTTTGATGCTGCAGAGGGGAAGACCTATGAGGTGGTGAAATACGTAAGTATTTACACAGAGCGGGAGAAGTGCAAAGAAGAGATCAAAGAGGCTATCTCCCGGACTGTGCAGGAATTTGCCGCCGAGGGATTTACCAAAGAATTTGAGAAGCACACGCAGGTTTATGAGAAGCTGTGGAACCAGGCAGATATTAAGATTCAGGGAGACGAAAAACTGGATCAGGCGGTACGCTTTAATATTTTCCATCTGATGAGTACGGCGAGTGATTTTGATGATCGGGTAAATATCGGAGCAAAATTGTTGCACGGCGAGGAATACGGCGGCCACGCATTCTGGGATACGGAGCTGTTCATGATGCCATTTTTCGCCTATGTATTCCCGGAAAAAGCAAGGAATCTGGAAAATTATCGATATCACCTTCTGGACGCGGCGAGGGCGAACGCCAGAAAAAATGGTTTTTGTGGTGCGCAGTATCCCTGGGAATCCGCAGACGACGGTACGGAGCAGTGCCCGGACTGGACTATCGAGCCGGACGGAACCTGCTACCGATGCTATGTGGCGGTTTATGAGCATCATGTGACGGCGGCGGTTGCCTACGGTATTGCAAATTATGTCAAGATAACCGGAGATGTGGGTTTCCTGTATGGGCGCGGAGCGGAGATCTTAATGGAGACGGCGAGATTCTGGGCGAGCCGCTTACAGTATGTGGAGGAGAAAGACCGTTATGAGATTCGTCAGGTGACGGGACCGGATGAGTGGCATGAGCCGGTCGACAATAACCTTTACACCAATTATCTGGCCAGGTGGAATCTGCGTTACTGTCTGGAGCTTGCCCGGGTGATGCGCGAAACTTGTCCGGACAAGTATCAGGCGCTGGTTGAGAAGATTCAGATTGCGGAAGAAGAGCTTAACGCATGGAAGCAGGTGCAGGGGAAGATTTATCTTCCGCGCAAGGAGGGAACTCCGCTTCTGGAGCAGTTCGAAGGCTATTTTGACCTCCAGGAGGTGGTGATTGAGAAGTATGATGAAAATGACTGGCCGATAAAACCGGAAGCGCTGAAAACAGTAGAGCGCCAGTCGACTCAGATTATCAAGCAGGCCGATGTGGTGATGCTGCTCCACCTTCTGGGAGAGGAGTTTGACGAGGAGACCACGAAACTGAATTACAGCTTCTATGAGAAACGGACCCTTCACGGATCTTCTCTTAGCCCCAGTATCTACGCGATCATGGGATTGAAAGTGGGGGATAGTTCCAAGGCATATCGGTATCTGCGCCGCGCTGCGCTTCTTGACCTCATTGACCTTCAGGGAAATACCAGAGAAGGAATCCATGCGGCAAATGCAGGCGGCGTATGGCAGACGGTTATCTTTGGGTTTGCCGGAGTATCGATCGAAGATGAGGTGCTGCATATTCATCCGAACCTTCCAAAAGAGTGGGAAGGACTTAACTTCAGGATTCACCATAGAGGAACTTCTCTGGAAGTTGCGATATCCGCAGACGGCAGCGTAGAGCTTACCGTTCTTGAGGGCGAAGAGATCACGGTATGTGTGAATGGAGAAATGAGAAAGGCACGGAGGTAACAGGCATGAAAAAATATCTGTCGATTGCCGGACTTATTACGGTGACCGTGATATGGGGCGGTGGATTTGTGGCGAGCGATATGGCGCTTGAGAGCCTGCGGCCGTTCCAGATCATGACGGTGCGCTTTTTGCTGGCGGCGGTCCTCATGGGGCTTTTGAGCATAAAAGGATTAAAAGGGGTTAGGCTGTGTGAAGTCCGTGCGGGGATTCTGATGGGAATTGCGCTGTTTACCGGCTTTGCGCTGCAGATTGTGGGGCTTCAATATACAACGCCGTCCAAAAATGCATTTCTCACGGCTCTCAATGTGGTGATGGTACCGTTCATCGCCTGGGTGATCCTGAAAAAGAAGGTAGGGATCAAAAGCATTGCGGGGGCAGTGATGGCCGTGGTCGGCGTGGGAATCCTGTCGCTGGAGAAGAACCTGACCTTAGGCCTTGGTGACGCGCTTACTTTGATCTGTGCAGTAGGGTTTGCTTTTCAGATCTTTTTCACCAGCGAGTTCGTAAAACAGTACCGTGCGGTGGTACTTAATTTTGTACAGATGTGTACGGCGTTTGTACTGTCACTTGTGAGCCTTTTCATATTCGGAGAGCTTCATTTTGACGTGACGATGAAGGGCTGGCTCAGTGTGCTGTATCTGGGCGTGATCAGTACGACGGTCTGCTATCTGCTGCAGACAGCGAGCCAGAAATATGTAGATGAGACGAAAGCGGCGATTATTCTTTCGATGGAATCCGTGTTTGGAACGTTATTTTCCATTCTGATTCTCCATGAGCGGATTACGGGACGGATGGTCGCGGGCTGTGTGATCATTCTGGCTGCGGTGATTATTTCCAATCTGGCGGAGACGGGCACGGAGCCAGGAGGGAACGAAAGTCAGGCGGGGGCGTAGATTAGGCCTTATGGGCTGCTGCATGAAACAAAATATATTTTTCAAGGGTATTTTTGTTGATGTAGCGGCCCTTTTTGCGGCTAAATGAGCGAAAACGGGGCTATAAATGCGTCGAAAAACGGCGAAATAGACGAAAAAAGATGTTTGCCCTGGGAATATACAGGGATAAATATGTTTGAAAAAGGAGTAGGATTATGAGATATCAGGCAGTTATTTTTGATTTGGACGGAGTGATCTGTCACACGGACGGTTACCATTATCAGGCATGGAAAGCGGTTGCCGACGAACTTGGAATTTACTTTGATGAGACCATCAACAACCGACTGCGCGGAGTGAGCCGTATGGCCAGCTTCGAGATCATTCTGGAAAAATATGACAAAGTAATGTCGGAGGAAGAGAAGCTGTATTATGTTACCAGAAAAAATGAGATTTACAAAGAATTGTTGAAAAATATGAGCCCGGCAGACCTCTCCCCGGAGGTGAAGGATACCCTGGATACACTTCGGGAAATGGGGCTTAAACTGGCAATCGGATCTTCCAGCAAAAATGCGCGTTTCATTCTGGAGCGCTTAGGTCTTGGCGATTATTTTGACGCTATTTCCGATGGAAATAATATTACACATTCCAAACCGGATCCGGAAGTGTTCGTCAAGGCTGCCGGCTTTATCGGAGAAGCGCCGGAGGCTTGTCTGGTGGTAGAAGATGCGGTCGCAGGCGTTCAGGCAGCCAAAGCCGGAAATATGGAGTGTGCTGCAATCGGAGATGCGGTTTTAAGCGGGCTTGCCACATGGAATCTTGAGACATTTTCTGATTTGAAAGCGGTTGTAAAATAGAGTGGGTTCGTGATATACTGAACAAAGGTGTGAAGTATATCACGCATTCGAACTACAGGTATACTTAAAGGAGGATTTGACGGCTTTTTAGCTCGGAGAAGCTGTGATATACTAAGACGAGAACAGCAGATTGTTTGAGGAAGGGAAAGGTATGTCAACTATTAGAGAGATCGCAGAGAAGGCAGGCGTGTCTGTTGCGACGGTTTCCAGAGTGCTTAATTATGATGAGACGCTCAATGTGCAGGATGAGACGAAGAAAAAGGTATTTGAGGCTGCAGAACAGCTTGAATATCAGATGAAGGCTAAGAAGAAGAGGAAAAAAAAGTTAAAGATCGGGGTTATTTGTTCGTATTCTCTTGAGGAGGAACTTCAGGACACGTTTTATCTGTCGGTGCGTGTAGCCATAGAAAAGGAAATAGAGGAAGAGAGAAATAAGAGAGTACCTGTTAGCCTTGATGACGGGATCGATCAGGTATCTGCGGTGGACGGTCTGATATGTCTTGGTACATTCAGTCATTCCATGATGGACCGGATTGAGAAATTCCAAAAACCGACGGTGTTCGTGGATACCATCGGGAACCGTGAGCTTACGGACTCTGTGGTCACAGATGTCAATCATTCGATGAGGAAGGTGATGGACTATTTCTGGGAGATGGGGCACCGGAGGATCGGTTTTATCGGAGGAAGCGAGATAGATTCCGACGGACATATCATAGAAGATTCCCGGCTGCCGGGTTACCGCAGATATATGAAAGAGCGGGGACTGTTTCGTGAGGAGTATGTGAAGATCGGCGGATATACTCCGAAATACGGACATCAGTTGGCAAAGGAGCTTCTGGAGGAGGCAGATCCTCCCACTGCGATCTTTGCAGCCAATGATTCTCTGGCTGTGGGCTGCTACAAGGCGATCGTCGAGAAGGGGCTTAAGATCCCCGAGGATGTCAGTGTGATCGGTTTTAACGATATTTCGATGATTAAATATCTGATGCCGCCGCTTACGACGGTTCATGTGCACATGAATTTTATGGGGCGTCAGGCTGTGAGGATGCTTTCTGAACGGATTCAATCGGAGCGGGAGATTAGTATGCATGTGTCTGTGCCGACTACACTTAAGATAAGGGAGAGCGTTAGCCGGAGAATGGGTGTGTGACAGGCAGTGAGGAATGAATAGAATTACAATAAAAAATATCCGGCAGTCTTATGCCGGATGTCAGTTGCCAAGCATACCTAAGTGAACGTCCAGTGGACGTTCATCTTGGTGCTATACTGGTGGCAGAGAAAGAGAGGAAATGACAAGATGAACGAGAAGTTTCTGACAGATATTTTAAGCGAGATTTCTGTATCCGGCTATGAAGAACCGGCGCAGGAGGTCGTGAAAAAGTATATGACGGGGATTGCAGATGAGATCCGGGAAGATGAAATGGGGGATGTGGTCTGTGTTTTGAATCCCGAGTGCGAGGTCAAGGTTATGTTGTCAGCGCATGTGGATGAGATCGGACTTATGGTATCGAACGTTACCGAGGACGGCAGCCTTCAGGTAATCCGAAGAGGTGGAATCATTCAGGGAACGTATCCGGGACAGCAGGTCGTAATTAAGACAGCGAATGGCGATGTATACGGCGTAGTGGAAGGACGCCGCGACCTGTTCGAGAAAAAGGACCTAAAAGAAGCGGACTTTTTGATCGATATCGGAGCGCGTACAAAAGAAGAAGCTCTTTCAAAAGTGGCACTGGGCAATCCGATCGTGCGGGATACCAGCATTCGCAAATTGATGAACGGCCGTTTCTCTGCCCGTGCATTAGATGACCGTCTGGGCGTATTTATTATTATGGAAGCCTTAAGACGTGCAAAAGAAAAGGGATGCAAGGTTGGCGTGTATGTGGCGGCGACGGTCGGCGAAGAGACGACCAAATGCGGCGCTTACTGGACCAGCGCAAGAATCCGCCCCACAGCGGCAGTTGTGGTAGATGTTACATATTGTACCGACTATGAGGGGGTAAATCCGGCAGAGTCCGGTGATGTAAAGCTGGGAGCAGGCCCGGCGCTTTGCAATGCGCCTATCGTGGCGAAGAAATTAAATGCGCGCATGGAAGAGTGCGCCGCGCGTATGCAGATTTCTGTGCAGAAAGAGGCGGCAAGCGGCCTGACCTATACGGATGCGGATAAAATCGTATTTTCCGGCCAGGGAGTACCGAGTGTGCTCGTGTCTATTCCGCTTCGGTATATGCATACTCCGGCCGAAGTGGCGGACGAGAAGGATGTGGAAGGCTGTATTGAGTTGATTGCTGAGTTTTTGGCATCATATGAAGCGTAAAAATATTATTTTAAGACAGCAGAACCCCCGGATAACCTATACCCGGGGGTCTGCTGTTTTTATCGTTATTTAAAGGAATGAGAGTAAAGCGCGGCAATCGGGTTTCCCCGATTGCACTGCTTTATGAGGGGGGAGATAGTTGTTTTATCAACTATCTGACTTATAGTATACCCGTTAAATGTGTCCAAAGTATGTGCAGAAAATAAAAGAAATCGAAAAATTCTAAAGAAGTTTTTAATAAAAAATATAAATTTTGGTATATCTGGCCGCAGATTAGTCCAGTTTATTACTGATTCGTCTGAATGTCAGGTAGAAGATGATCCCTTTTGCCATGGAGGTCAGGGTCATTGCCCACCATACTCCGGCAAGCCCCATTCCCATATGTACCAGCACAATCGCCAGAGGGATTCTTGATCCGGTCAGGGAAATGCTGATGGTGCTGCAAAGCTTTGTCATCCCCAGTCCGGACAGCGCGCCGACGGTCATCAGCTCCACGCACATCAAAAGCTCGCTGAAACCAATGATCATCAGATATTCCGTCGCAATCTCAATTACATCTGTTTCATGGAAGAACAGGTTTGCGATCGGCTTCGGGAAAAAGACGAAAGCAACGGTGATCACAAGTCCCCATACCACCAAAAGCTTCAGGGAAATATGATATCCCTCCCGAATTCTTTCGGATTTCTTTGCCCCGTAATTCTGTCCCACGAATGCATTCAGCGCAGCCCCGAACCCGTCCGCCGTATTCCAGGACACGGACTCGATCTGCCCGCCGACCCGGAAGGTAGCAATCGCTCCGGGACCGAAGTCGGACACGAATCGCGTCAGAACCATGGAAATTGCGCAGTAGGCCATACTCTGAAGCGCTGTCGGAATCCCGATCCGGCAGATGGATTTGAAATATTCGGAAGGAATCCGCGCGAACAGCCGCATCCCTTTCAGAATATTGGCGTCTTCCCCGCTTCGGAAAACGCCTGCCACAAGAACGACAAGTACCAGGAATTGGGCAGTAGTCGTAGCAATGGCAGCCCCCGCAGCCTCCAGTCTTGGAAATGGCCCGATTCCGAGAATGATTAACGGGTCCAGAATCATATTGACAACAAGTCCCGCCAGATTGGCGAAGAACGGGGTCCGGGAATCACCCTGAGCCGTATATAGTCCGGTCAAAGTTAGCGTAAGGAAAGGAAATAGCGTAAGCCCACAGGTAATGCGCATATAAACTTTTGCGGCGGTGAGCGTTTCAGGATCTCCCACATTAAAAATAGCAATCAGCGGATCAGTGAATGTGAGGCAGATAGCCGTAAATATGACGCCGAACACGATGGTGAGCCAAATCGCGGCCCCCGAGTAATGCTGCGCCCGCTGCTTTTCCCCACTTCCGCAGCATTGGGCAACATTGACCTGCCCGCCCATACGGGCCAGTGCGACCAGCCCCTGCGACAGCCAGACATACATTCCCCCTACGCCTATACCGGCCACGGCTTTTGAGCCGAGCATTCCGATCCATGCCATATCCGTCAGGTTATACGCTGTCGCAAGAAAAGAAGAAGCCATGATCGGCAGTGCCAATCCGGCAAGTGTTTTTAGAATCGGACCCGAAGTCAGATCCAAAGCCTTTTTCTTTTTCATAAACCTCCCATGAAACTGCCGGTCAGACGGCAGTTCTTATCTTATTTTAGAATAATGTCTAAGGAATATCTTATATGATTCCGTGAGAAGTTACAAGAGGATTTGGAAAAGAAAATGCCGGGACTTGCGGATCACCGTTTTCATTGGTAAACATATGGAGATGCATAAAATAATAAAGCATAATTTGCTGACGATGGTGCAAAATATCAGATAAATGAAAAGAAAGAGGAAGATATGATATGAGCAATCATTTAAAAGAACAGACCAGTCCCTATCTTTTACAACATGCGGACAATCCTGTGGATTGGTATCCCTGGGGTGATGAGGCGTTTGAGAAGGCGAACCGGGAGAACAAACCGATATTTTTAAGCATCGGCTACAGTACATGCCACTGGTGTCATGTCATGGCACATGAGAGCTTTGAAAATGCGGAAATTGCGGAGATTCTCAACCGATATTTTGTATCCATTAAGGTAGATCGGGAGGAACGGCCCGACATTGACAGCGTTTACATGAATGTTTGTCAGACGTTGACCGGAAGTGGAGGCTGGCCCATGAGTATTTTTATGACGGCGCAGCAAAGACCGTTTTTTGCAGGGACATATTTTTCGCCCGAATCACATTATGGCAGGATGGGATTTCGGGATTTGCTGCTTGCCATTGTGGATAAATGGAATAGCCAGAAGGAAAAGCTGACAGCATCGGCAGATACGATACTCGCGCATCTGGGTACGCGGGACAATAAAATATCCGGGGATGGCGATGAGAATCTTCCTAAACAGGCTGCAGCGATTTTTTCGCAGAGTTTTGACGAGGAGTGCGGTGGATTTGGGCAGGCACCCAAATTCCCAACCCCTCATAATCTGATTTTTCTGACATTGTATTCACAGATTCATGAAGAAAAAACGACATTTGAGCAGGTGACGTTCACTCTGGATAAAATGCGCAGAGGAGGCATCTTTGACCAGATCGGCTATGGATTTTCAAGATATTCCACAGACAGATACTATCTGGTGCCGCATTTTGAAAAAATGCTGTATGACAATGCGCTGCTGATACTGGCATATTCTGCGGCATACAAGGCGTCCGGCGATGACAGGCTGCTTGATACGGCAGAGAAAACAGCGGAGTATATTTTGCGGGAAATGACAGGGGAGGACGGAGAATTTTACTCTGCCCAGGATGCGGACAGCGAAGGAGAAGAGGGGAAATACTACGTATGGAGTTATGGTGAAATATGCAAAGTTCTGGGAGAGGAGAGCGGAAACCGATTCTGCGCATATTTTGGGATTACGAGGGAAGGGAATTTTGAGGGGAAGAATATTCCGAACCTCTTGAATGGCAATGAAATCTCCGCAGCATTTGACAGAGAGAAAAAGGCCTTATATGATTATCGTAAAACCCGGGCGAAGCTCCATCTGGACGATAAAATTCTTACTTCATGGAATTCTCTTATGATCTGTGCGATGACAGTCCTATACCGGGTCACGGGAAAGCAGATTTACCGCTCGGCGGCGGAGAAGGCATACTGCTTTATAGAACGGCATCTTGCAGATGGAAATCAGCTTTACGTAAGCTGCCGGGATTATACACGGTCAGTGAAAGGGTTTCTGAATGAGTATGCTTACTATACGGCGGCATTAATCAGTCTGTATGAGGCAACCTTAAGGCCTGAATATCTGAAGCGTGCAAAGCAGATCTGCAATGAGGCCCGGCAGCAGTTTGAAGATGAAAATGGGGGCTATTTTCTATATGGAACCCGGAATGAGGGGTTGATCACAAAACCAAAGGAAAGCTATGACGGAGCACTGCCGAGCGGTAATTCCGTGATGGCGTATTGTCTGGTCAGACTTTCGCAGATTCTTCCGGATGACATTGCAGGGAGAGGGAATGCAGAGGTTCAAAAAGAAGAGGATGAACAGGCGGTCAGGAAACAGTTTGCATATATGTCTGCAGAGGCAGAGCATTATCCGGCAGGGTATAGTATGTTTTTAATTGCGCGGCTTCTGTATCGGTATCCTCCTCAGAAAATTACGGTTGTGTTGGCAGAGGAAGAATGTGTGGAGAAGATTATCACTGGACTGCCTCTATATGCGGATATAAAAATAGTTACAGAAGCAACAGAGGAATTCAAGTTGTTGAATGACAAAACGACTTATTATGTATGTAAAGATCATACCTGTCTTCCTCCGACTAATAACTATTCACCGCAAAATTTTATCAGGTAAAAGGTGTTCCGGGGCGATGATCCGGTCAAAGAGATGCGAAGAAAATCCGCTAACCATTTAGGTTAGCGGACTTTTCTTTTTATAGTTATCTAAAGGAATGAGAGTAAAGTGCGGCAATCGGGTCACCCCGATTGCTTTTACTTTATGAGGGGGGAGATAGTTGTTTTATCAACTATCTGAGTATTAGTATATCCCCTAAATGTGTCTAAAATATGATTAGATTCTAAAAGAAATCGAAAATTTATTAATGATTTATTAAGCAGAAATAAAAAAGAAAATCTGGGGGATAAACATAATATGCCACAATTGACGTATTAAAGTTAATTGTGATATAATAAGTGACAGATATGACATTTTCGGATAGGAGAATATTGCTGTGACAATTTATGGAAATGAAAATAACGAGACAATTATGATGGAACTTGGTCAGAGAATCCGGGATACCAGAATCAGGATGCAGATAACTCAGGCAGGTATGGCAGAACAATCCGGAGTGGCAATTAGAACAATTGTTCGGATGGAAAAAGGGGAAAGCGTTTATTTAGATAGTATGTTGAATGTGCTTCGTGTATTGGGCGTATTGGAAAACCTGAATTTACTTCTTCAGGAACAGGAGCTTGCGCCCCACAGTTTTGCAGCAACATATGTTCGATTTTAGCTTGAATCCCCTATAAACAAAGGGCACTGAAAAACTTCCATTTTTTAAGTGGGAGTTTTTCTTTTATGACGATTTTTTGTGATTTTCAGTTCTTTTTCGATAAGATTACAGAATAATGCTATGGTTTAAGCCATAGCCAATTCCTGTAATCTTACTATCCTTTTTACATTTGCTGTAAATGCGGTAAAATACATTTGAACATGCATAGCAAATAACCCTCTTGAATCTGCTCTGCGCAAACCGTGGGCTTCTTTTAATTCTCCATTCTTTTCTTCTATCCTATGCCGGATTTTCATTCTCTCTTGGAAGTATTCACTTTCTTCAAATTTAAGCCTTTCCATGTTTTTCGCGCTTGCCTGCGTGATACTGTAACTCCGTTCTTTTGAGTTTGATTTTCCTACACGGCAGTTTTCTCTTTGCGGGCATTTCCGGCACTTAACTTTGCTAAATATATATCTTAAATAGGTGTTTCCGTTTTTGGCAGCTCTCTTTTCCACTCGCATGGAAAGCTCTCCGGCAGGACATTGCAGCAACCCTGCATCTTTATTGAAACAGAACCCCTCCGCAAGGTTTCCGTTTGCAGCCGCCGCTACAGCTGTATTCGTTCGGGCAATCAGTGCAATCTCTTTTCCGCAAACTTCCAGATTATCATCACTGACATATGCCATATCTCCGATAACTTCTGTTACTTTTATTCCATTTTTCTGTGCTTTTTCTATCAGTTTCGGCAATTCCTGACCATCCGGTGCTCCTCCATCTGTTACACTTATCCCAGCAATCAGACGGCCTTCTGTCATTGCGAGATGATTCTTATACCCATAAAACGTACTGGTCGCCGTTTTGTGCCCAAACCGTGCATCTTTATCATCTTTGGAACGGATCTCTCTGATCTGTTCGTTCTCAAGCAGTTCTTTCATCTCTTTAGAGATTTTCTGTATCTTTTGATTTCCACAGGTTTCTATCCCTTCCTCCAGAACCTGGAGCAGTTCCTTCGTATAGGCGATCTCTTCGTCCAATCCTGCTTCCAAAGATGGTTTCTCTGGAAATCTCTCTGATAATTCAAAAGCATTTTTATAAATCTCTTTCCGAAGTTGTTTACTCATATCCCTCAGGATTTGTGTGGGGGATTTCGCTCGGACGGATGCAGTTGTGTGGGTAGAATCCACGATAATCGTTCCCGATTTGATTAGACCTTTGTCCAGAGCCTGCTGGATTGTTTCTTTCAGCATTTCCTCCAGAATATCTTCCGTGATGCGGGTCTTTCTGAATTTCGTCAGAAGACTGGGATCTATCATTTTTTCTTCTGGTTCCAGATCCAGAAAAAATTTATATGCCATGTCTGTCTGAGCACTGCTGATCAGGGTTTCATCGGACAGATCGTACAGCTTTTTCAGAAAAAGCAGTTTAAACATCATCTCCGGTTCTTTCGCCGGCCGCCCGAAATTTTCACAATACTGTTTACGGAGCATTGGATTTACAAAACTAAAATCTATATTTTCTTTAATTCTACGCAAAAGATGATTTGCTGGAATGATTGCATCATAAATCCCCTGATAGGGTGATAATGAAAGTTTCAACTGTGAATGGTCTTTCAACATGGCAGAACCTCCTTCCTCATGATTCTATTATAATGGATACATTAAAAAAGCCCAATTCTTTTTTAGAATCAGACTTTTTCAGTGCCCTT